>NZ_JBFQGI010000007.1:0-473245 GCF_040932295.1 Streptomyces sp. C36
GAAACTGGTCGAGGAGGCGCCGGCGCCGTTCCTGTCGGACGAGCAGAACGCCCAGCTCTACGCCGCCTCCAAGGCGATCCTGAAGGAAGCCGGCTATGTCGGCGCGGGCACGGTGGAGTTCCTCGTCGGCGCGGACGGCACGATCTCCTTCCTCGAGGTCAACACCCGCCTGCAGGTCGAACACCCCGTCACCGAGGAAGTCACCGGCCTCGACCTGGTGCGGGAGATGTTCCGTATCGCCGACGGCGAGGAACTCGGCTACACCGACCCGCCGGTGCGCGGGCACTCCTTCGAGTTCCGGATCAACGGTGAGGACCCGGGCCGTAACTTCCTGCCCGCCCCGGGCACCGTCACCCGCTTCACGCCCCCCACCGGCCCCGGTGTCCGCCTCGACGCGGGCGTCGAGTCCGGCAGCGTGATCGGTCCGGCGTGGGACTCGCTGCTGGCCAAGCTGATCGTGACCGGTGCCAGCCGTGAGCAGGCGCTGCAGCGGGCGGCTCGGGCGCTGGCGGAGTTCCAGGTCGAGGGCATGGCCACCGCCATCCCCTTCCACCAGGCCGTCGTCACCGACCCCGCCTTCACCTCGAGCCCCTTCCGTATCCACACCCGCTGGATCGAGACCGAGTTCGACAACACCATCACCCCGTTCACCGGCGTCACCCCGGACGAGGACGAGGAAACCCCCGGCCGCGAGACCGTCGTCGTCGAGGTCGGCGGCAAACGCCTCGAGGTGTCCCTGCCCTCGTCGCTCGGCATGACGATCGCCCGGACCGCCGCGGCCGGCGGGGCCAAGCCCAAGCGCCGCGCCGCCAAGAAGTCCGGCTCCGCCGCCTCCGGCGACGCCCTGGCCTCGCCGATGCAGGGCACCATCGTCAAGGTCGCGGTCGAGGAGGGCCAGCAGGTCAACGAGGGCGACCTGGTCGTCGTCCTCGAGGCCATGAAGATGGAGCAGCCGCTCAACGCCCACCGCAGCGGCACCATCAAGGGCATCACGGCCGAGGTCGGCGCCTCCATCTCCTCCGGCGCCGTGATCTGCGAGATCAAGGACTGACCGGACGGATCACATCCGCCTCACGGGCCCCGGCCGCATCGGCCGGGGCCCGTGGCATTCGTGGTCCGGCCGCCGCGGCGGCCTGGCATCCTTGACTGGCGGGGACCGTGGGCCCAGAGCCACCCCCGAAGCCACCGACCGGGAGGACGGACGCAATGGCGACCGACACGGCGCAGACGTCACCACGACCCATGCGCGCGGACGCACGGCGCAACTACGAGCGGCTGCTCACCGAGGCCCGTACGGCGTTCACCGAGCACGGCACGGACGCCTCGCTGGAGGACATCGCCAAGCGGGCCGGCGTGGGCATCGGAACGCTCTACCGGCACTTCCCCAATCGCACGGCCCTGATGAGCGCGGTCTTCCAGGGAGAGGTCGACGGGCTGCTGGCCCGCTCGCGCGAACTGCTGGCGTCCCCCGAGCCGTGCCGGGCGCTGCTGGCGTGGCTGCGGGCCATCGTGACCCATGCCAGCACCTACCGGGGCCTGTCACGGGCCCTGATGGCCGCACAGAGCGACGAGGCGTCGGCGATGTCGCGGTGCAGCCTGCCGATGCGCGACGCGGGCGACACGCTCCTCGCCCGCGCGAAGGCGGCCGGCGCCATCCGCGAGGACGTGGACATCGCCGACCTGATGCAGTTGACCAACGCCATTTCGCTGGCGGTCGAACAGTCTCCGGACGACCCGGAGTTGGCCGACCGCCTGCTCACCCTGACGCTGACGGGCCTGAAAGCGGCGCGCTAGAGGGCCTCACCGCCTCCTGGGAGCCAGATCGGCCACCCGTGCCGTGGCCTGGTCCCCCAGCGCCACCGCGCTGCGCAGCTGGGCGCCCGGTGGGCCGCCCTGGACCGTACCGGGCGGCTGCCCGTGGCCCAGCGGCAGGCTTCTGCGCTGGCCGGGCAGCGGCGGTACGTCCCGGCGGCGGGCCTGCCGGTCCGCGTCGCCGTGCACCGCGCCCGCCGGCGAGCCCGACCCCGCGCCGGGTCCGGCGACCGAGATGTGCACACCCTGGTCGGCCAGCGCCTGGAGCTCCGTGGCCGCCCGGTCGTCGTGCGCGGGCGGCTCGTCGGTCACGAGTCTGGTGATGACGTCCGTGGGCACGGTCTGGAACATCGTGTCGGTGCCCAGCTTGGTGTGGTCGGCGAGGACCACGACCTCGGCCGCCGCCTGCACCAGCGCCCGGTCCACGCTGGCCGAGAGCATGTTGGACGTGGACAGCCCGCGCTCGGCCGTCAGCCCACTGCCGGACAGGAACGCCCGGGAGACCCGCAGCCCCTGCAGGGACTGCTCGGCGCCGCTGCCGACCAGGGCGTAGTTCGACCCTCTCAGCGTGCCGCCGGTCATGACGACCTCGACGCGGTTGGCATGGGCCAGCGCCTGGGCGACGAGCAGGGAGTTGGTGACCACGGTCAGACCCGGCACGCGCGCGAGCCGGCGGGCCAGCTCCTGCGTGGTGGTACCGGCGCCGACGACGACGGCCTCGCCCTCGTCGACGAAGCTCGCCGCGAGATCGGCGATGGCCGTCTTCTCGGCGGTCGCTAGATGGGATTTCTGCGGGAAGCCGGACTCCCTGGTGAAACCGCCCGGCAGTACCGCACCGCCGTGCCGGCGGTCGAGAAGTCCTTCGGCCTCGAGCGCACGCACGTCTCGCCGTACGGTCACTTCTGAGGTCTGGACGACGCGGGCGAGCTCCCGGAGCGAAACCGCTCCGTTGGCCCGCACCATTTCGAGGATCAATTGACGACGTTCTGCAGCGAACACGAAACCGACAGTAACGCCAACGACCATCTCTTTTCAGCAGGTTGCAGCAATTAACGTAAGTTGTCCGCTGCCCGTACCGAGGAGTGGTATAGGGGGCCGGTGTCCGGCCCCCCACGCCCGCTACGCCTCGCGCTGCGTCTTCCGCGTGTGCAACTGACGCGCCACCTCGGCGAGGGAACCGGAGAGCGACGGGTACACGGTGAACGCGTTCGCAATCTGTTCGACCGTCAGATTGTTGTCGACGGCGATCGAGACCGGATGAATGAGCTCACTCGCCCGCGGGGCGACCACCACACCACCGACCACGATGCCCGTGCCGGGGCGGCAGAACATCTTCACGAAACCGTCTCGAATGCCTTGCATCTTCGCCCGCGGATTCCGCAGCAGGGGAAGCTTCACGACCCGTGCGTCAATCAGACCGTTGTCGACGTCGGCCTGGGTATACCCGACCGTCGCAATCTCCGGATCCGTAAATACGTTCGCGGATACCGTCTTGAGATTGAGCGGGGTCACCGCGTCGCCCAGGAAGTGGTACATCGCGATCCGGCCCTGCATGGCGGCGACCGATGCCAGTGCGAAGACCCCGGTGCAGTCGCCGGCCGCGTAGATGCCGGGGGCGCTGGTCCGGGAGACCTTGTCCGTCCAGATGTGCCCGGAGTCCTTGAGCCGGACCCCGGACTCCTCCAGCCCGATCCCCGCCGTGTTGGGGATGGAGCCCACCGCCATCAGGCAGTGCGTGCCCGTGATCACCCGGCCGTCGGCGAGCGTCACCTCGACCCGGTCCCCCACCCGCTTGGCGGACTGGGCGCGCGAGCGCGCCATCACGTTCATGCCGCGCCGCCGGAAGACGTCCTCCAGCACGGCGGCGGCGTCGGGGTCCTCGCCGGGCAGCACCCGGTCGCGCGACGACACCAGCGTCACCTTGGAGCCCAGCGCCTGGTAGGCACCGGCGAACTCGGCACCGGTCACACCCGAGCCGACCACGATGAGCTCCTCGGGGAGCTCGTCCAGGTCGTAGACCTGCGTCCAGTTCAGGATCCGCTCGCCGTCCGGCAGGGCGTCGGGGATCTCCCGCGGATGCGCACCGGTGGCCACCAGCACCGCGTCGGCGACCAGCGTCTCCTCCGACCCGTCCGCCGCCCGCACCACGACCCGGCGCGACCCGTCCGCCGCCTGCTGCGGCTCCAGCCGCCCACGCCCGCGCAGGACGCGCCCGCCGGCCCGGGTGACCGACGCCGTGATGTCGTGGGACTGCGCCAGCGCCAGGCGCTTGACGCGCCGGTTGACCTTGCCCAGGTCCACGCCGACCACTCCGGCCGCCCGCTCCAGGGGCGGCGTGTCATCGGCGACGATGATCCCCAGCTCCTCGTACGAGGAGTCGAAGGTCGTCATCACCTCTGCCGTCGCGATAAGAGTCTTCGAGGGCACGCAGTCGGTCAGCACCGACGCCCCGCCCAGACCGTCGCAGTCGACGACGGTCACCTCCGCGCCGAGCTGCGCGGCGACGAGCGCCGCCTCATAGCCGCCGGGTCCGCCACCGATGATCACGATCCGAGTCACGTATTCCATTGTCCCGCACCCATCAAAGCGGCTCCTTCCGGGGCCTCCCCTACGCGATCCCCCCACCGATCCGCACGACCTCTGAACGAAATCCGCCGGAAAGTTCCGAACGAACCTCCCTTCGAGATTGCCACCCCAAATGCCGTCCCGCCTCACTCCCGTACCCTCGGAACCATGTCGCTCTACGCCGCGTACGCCGGCAACCTCGACGCGCGGCTGATGACCCGCCGCGCACCGCACTCGCCGCTGCGCGGCACCGGCTGGCTCAACGGCTGGCGGCTGACGTTCGGCGGGGAGCAGATGGGCTGGGAGGGGGCGCTCGCCACCATCGTCGAAGCACCCCGCTCACAGGTCTTCGTGGCCCTCTACGACATCGCTCCGATGGACGAGGACTCGATGGACCGTTGGGAGGGCGTGGGCCTGGACATCTACCGCCGCATGCGTGTCCGGGTGCACACACTCGACGGCGAGGAGCCAGCCTGGGTCTATGTGCTCAACGGATACGAGGGCGGCCTGCCCTCCGCCCGCTACCTCGGCGAGATCGCGGACGCCGCGGAATCCGCCGGCGCGCCCCACGACTACGTCATGGAGCTCCGCAAGCGCCCGTGCTGAAGGTGACGATTCCATCTCGTCGCAAAGCACAAAGCAACAATCGGAACACCGTAACCAGCAACATCTACGCGCGTAGGCCATCAGCGGTTACGCTCGTCCGCGTGAACGCTTCTGTAACCCCCGACATCCAGGCCGACCCGTACGCCGCGGCCGACGCCGCCGCCGCCCGCCTCCGCGAGCTCACGGGCGCCGAGACCCACGACGTCGCCCTGGTCATGGGCTCCGGCTGGGTCCCCGCCACCGAGGCCCTCGGCACCCCCGAGGTCGAGTTCTCGGTCACCGAGCTCCCCGGCTTCTCCGCCGCCGCCGTCGCGGGCCACGCGGGCACGGTTCGCTCCTACAAGATCAACGACAAGCGCGTCCTGGTCTTCCTCGGCCGCACCCACTTCTACGAGGGCCGCGGCGTCGCCTCCGTCGTCCACGGCGTGCGCACCTCCGCCGCCGCCGGCTGCAAGACCATCGTCCTCACCAACGGCTGCGGCGGCCTCCGCGACGGCATGCGCCCCGGCCAGCCGGTGCTGATCAGCGACCACATCAACATGACGGCGACCTCGCCGATCGTGGGCGCCAACTTCGTCGACCTCACCGACCTCTACTCCCCCCGCCTGCGCGCCCTGTGCAAGGAGGTCGACGCCACCCTCGAGGAGGGCGTCTACGTCCAGCTCCCCGGCCCGCACTACGAGACCCCGGCCGAGATCAAGATGGTCCGCACCCTCGGCGGCGACCTCGTCGGCATGTCCACCACCCTCGAGGCCATCGCGGCCCGCGAGGCCGGCGCCGAGGTCCTGGGCATCTCCCTGGTGACGAACCTCGCCGCGGGCATGACGGGCGAGCCGCTGAACCACGAGGAGGTCCTCGAGGCCGGCCGCGACGCCGCTTCGCGGATGGGCTCGCTGCTGGCCCAGGTCCTTCCCAAGCTCTGAGCTTGATTCCCACCCGTGCCGGGGGCGCTTCAGCGCCTCCGGCGCTGGTGTATCCCCACCCACCCGCCCGATCGCCCGGCACGCAGCCGACGCCGGCGGGTGGCGGCGTATGGGCCCCGGCCCGCAGACGCCGTACAACGGGAGGGGCCGGGGCGGGACGGGCCCCGGCAGGGACGTAACGCGTGATTTGCGGCGGCATTGGGGGCACCCTCAACGCTGGAGCCCGTCCGCCGTGAATCACGCGGTCCCGGAAGGGCCCGTCACGTCCCGCCCCGGCCCCGACCCACCCAGCACCGCATCGCGCACCCCGAACCCCTCCGGAGGAGAACCCGTGGAGCGAGACCTCATCGCCCAGGCCCAGACGTGGCTCGCCGAGGACCCCGACCCCGACACCCGCGAAGAGCTCTCCCGGCTCATCGACGCCGGTGACGTCACCGAGCTCGGCGCCCGCTTCGCCGGCACCCTGCAGTTCGGCACCGCCGGCCTCCGCGGCGAGCTCGGCGCCGGCCCCATGCGGATGAACCGCTCCGTCGTCATCCGCGCCGCCGCCGGCCTCGCCGCGTACCTCAAGAACAACGGCCACGCCGGCGGCACCGTCGTCATCGGCTACGACGCCCGCTACAAGTCCGCGGACTTCGCCCTGGACACCGCCGCCGTCATGGTCGGCGCCGGCCTGAAGGCCGCGCTGCTGCCCAAGCCGCTCCCCACGCCGGTCCTCGCCTTCGCGATCCGCCACCTCGGCGCGGTCGCCGGCATCGAGGTCACCGCCAGCCACAACCCGCCGCGCGACAACGGCTACAAGGTCTACCTCGGCGACGGCTCGCAGATCGTGCCCCCCGCCGACGCCGAGATCGCCGCCGAGATCGCCGCGATCACGAGCCTGAACGACGTGCCGCGCCCCTCCACCGGCTGGGAGACCCTCCAGGAGGACGCCGTCGTCGGCGCCTACCTCGAGCGCACCGACGCCGTCCTCACCGACGGCTCCCCGCGCGACGTCCGCGTCGTCTACACGCCCATGCACGGCGTCGGCCGCGACGTCCTCACCGCCGCCTTCGACCGCGCCGGCTTCCCCGCCCCGGTCGTCGTCGCCGAGCAGGCCGACCCCGACCCGGACTTCCCGACCGTCGCGTTCCCGAACCCCGAGGAGCCGGGCGCGATGGACCTGGCCTTCGCCACCGCCCGCGCGGCCGGCGAGAACGCCCCCGACATCATCATCGCCAACGACCCCGACGCCGACCGCTGCGCCGTGGCCGTGCCGGCCCCCGAGACCGTCGAAGGCTGGCGCATGCTGCGCGGCGACGAGGTCGGCGCGCTCCTCGCCACCCACCTCGTGCACAAGAGCGCCCGCGGCACGTTCGCGACGACGATCGTCTCCTCGTCCCTGCTCTCCCGCATCGCCGCGGCCGCACCCGGCGCCGCGTACGAGGAGACCCTCACCGGCTTCAAGTGGCTCTCCCGCGTGGACGGCCTCCGCTACGCCTACGAGGAGGCGCTGGGCTACTGCGTCGACCCCGACGGCGTACGCGACAAGGACGGCATCACCGCGGCGCTGCTGGTCGCCGAGCTGGCCGCCGAACTGAAGGCGTCCGGCCGCACCCTGAGCGACCTCCTCGACGACCTGGCCGTCGAGTACGGCCTGCACGCCACCGACCAGCTCTCGGTGCGCGTCGAGGACCTCTCCCTCATCGCCACGGCCATGCGCCGCCTGCGCGAGCAGCCGCCCGTCGTCCTGGCCGGCCTCCACGTCGTCTCGGCGGAGGACCTCACCAAGGGCACCGAGTCGCTGCCGCCCACCGACGGCCTCCGCTACGCCCTCGCGGGCGACGAGGCGGGCGAGGTGTCCGGGGCACGCGTCATCGTGCGGCCGAGCGGCACCGAGCCGAAGCTCAAGTGCTACCTGGAGGTTGTGGTGCCGGTCGCTTCCGCGGCGGGGCTGGGGGATGCGCGTGAGCGGGGCGCGGCCGTTCTGGCGGCGATCAAGACGGATGTGGCGCGGGCTGCCGGCATCTGAGGCTGGGGGCTGGGGTGCGGGGTGACGGGGCGGGGCCGGGTCGGTGTGGGCCGGGCCCTTCCGGGGCTGGATTATTTACGGCCCGGAGCCCTCTGACGCGATGCTCACCCCGCACTTGGGCCGCAAATAACCCCTACGCCCCTCCCAGGGCCCGTCCCACCCCGCCCCGGCCCCTCACGTCACCACGCGGGGGGAGGGGGGAGGGACCACGTTCACGCACCGTCACAGGGGGGAGGGAGGGGTCCCGTTCACCTACCGTCACGCGCGGGGAGCCGGAGGGGGCCCACCTTCACCTCACCGCGCCAGTGGGCACCCGGAGGCCCGCCCACCCCAGTGACCGGTCCTCCCGCCCACCCTGGGGATCGGCCCGCCCACCCGCCCTAGGGACCTGGTGGCCGGCCCGCACCCTGGTGGCTGACCCGCACCGTCTGGTCGATGTGACGGGAGGGGGCCGGGGGCGCAGGAGGGTGTTCCGGAATGCTGCCGGATATTTGTGGGCCCAATGTGAGGGCACGCATCACGCGAGACGGCACCGGGCCCGTAAATATCCGATTCCGGAACACCCTCCGGAGCCCCCGGCCCCCGCACCACGACAACGGCGACCAGCCCAGGACGGGCGGCGTCAGCCCACGACAGACAGCGCCACCACCAGCACCAACCCCACCAGCGCCGGCACGATCAGCTCGTACGCCCACCGAACCACCGGCACCCCCTGCGCCCCCTCCCGCACAGCGCACCGCTCCGCAAGCTCCCGCAGGTCCTCGATCGCCTGGTCCGACGGCGCCCGCACGGGCCCCTCGTGGGCGGCGGCGCGCGAAGCGACCCGAATGTCCTGGGAGACGTCGCGTGCCGCCCGCCGCGCCGCGGTCTTGCGCTGGCGCAGGGACACCGGAATGGCCCAGAGCTGGTACTTGGACCCGCCGGCGAGGACCTCGCTCGAGTACCCGGCCCGAACGGCCTCGACAGAGGCCCACGGCAGGGTGACGGTGCGGAAGGGGTTGCGGACCAGCAGCCTGTCCTCGCTCGCCCAGACGGCGGGGCGTACCGTGAAGGCGATGATGAGCGGCACCGCGAAGAGCAGTCCGGCGAGGGCGAGCCAGGGGGCGTCCCCCTCGCCGCGCACGATCGCGTCACCGCCGAGCCAGCCGATCAGGGCCAGCAACAGGACGCCGCTGGCGATGCCGGCGGCGGAGCGGTAGCACCGGTCGGCGTGCTTCTGGTCGGGGTCGGTGGCCGGTCCGTGGCCCGGCTCGTGGCCAGGCCCCTGGTCCGGCGCTTGCGAGGAGCTGCTCGTCATGCCGCCGATTGTGCCCCACGGCCGGTAACGGCCCGGGTAACGGCCTTGGTAACAGCCAGGGCACGAATCGCGGCGGAGGCAACGCCTCCGCAGGAGGGGGTGACATGCGCTACGCGCGTAGATATGCTCTTCCGGTGACCATGCCCACTGTTCCCTCATTCGGCAACGAGGCCGCGGAGCGACTGGCGTCGATGGCGGACGTGACCGCCTCCGACGGAGCGCTGCGCCGCTTCCTGCACGGCCTCCCGGGCGTCGACCCGGTCGGGCTGGAAGCCCGCGCCGCGGCGCTCGGCACCCGCTCGATCAAGACGACGGCGAAGGCGTACGCCATCGACCTGTCGATCTCCATGATCGACCTCACGACCCTGGAGGGCGCGGACACCCCGGGCAAGGTCCGGGCACTGTGCGCCAAGGCCCTCAACCCGGACCCGACGGACCGCGGGACCCCGCGTACCGCCGCGATCTGCGTCTACCCCGACATGGTGGCGACCGCCGCCGAGGCCCTGCGCGGCTCGGACGTGAAGGTCGCGTCCGTGGCGACCGCGTTCCCGGCGGGCCGTGCGGCCCTGCCGGTCAAGCTGGCGGACACGGCCGACGCCGTCGCCGCCGGCGCGGACGAGATCGACATGGTGATCGACCGCGGCGCCTTCCTCTCGGGCCGCTACCTGAGCGTCTTCGAGGAGATCAAGGCCGTCAAGGAGGCCTGCCGCCGCGAGGACGGCTCCGCCGCCCGGCTGAAGGTCATCTTCGAGACCGGCGAGCTGTCGACGTACGACAACATCCGCCGCGCCTCCTGGCTCGGCATGCTCGCGGGCGCCGACTTCATCAAGACGTCGACCGGCAAGGTGGCGGTGAACGCCACCCCGGCGAACACCCTGCTGATGCTGGAGGCCGTGCGCGACTTCCACGCCACGACCGGGGTGCAGGTCGGGGTGAAGCCCGCGGGCGGCATCCGTACGACCAAGGACGCGATGAAGTTCCTGGTGCTGGTCAACGAGACCGTGGGCGAGGAGTGGCTGTCCAACGAGTGGTTCCGCTTCGGTGCCTCCAGCCTCCTCAACGACCTGCTGATGCAGCGGCAGAAGCTGAGCACCGGGCGCTACTCCGGTCCCGACTACGTGACGGTGGACTGATCATGGCTTTTGAATACGCACCGGCGCCGGAGTCGCGCGCGGTCGTCGACATCGCCCCGTCGTACGGGCTGTTCATCGACGGCGAGTTCCGCGAGGCGTCCGACGGCAAGGTCTTCAAGACCGTCTCGCCGTCGACCGAGGAGGTCCTGTCCGAGGTCGCCCAGGCGTCGGCCGAGGACGTGGACGCGGCCGTGAAGGCCGCCCGCAAGGCGTTCGAGAAGTGGTCGGCGCTGCCGGGCGCCGAGCGCGCGAAGTACCTGTTCCGGATCGCCCGGATCATCCAGGAGCGCTCGCGCGAGCTGGCCGTCCTGGAGACCCTGGACAACGGCAAGCCGATCAAGGAGACGCGCGACGCGGACCTCCCGCTGGTCGCCGCGCACTTCTTCTACTACGCCGGCTGGGCCGACAAGCTCGACCACGCGGGCTTCGGCGACAACCCGCGCCCGCTGGGCGTGGCGGGCCAGGTCATCCCGTGGAACTTCCCTCTGCTGATGCTGGCGTGGAAGATCGCTCCGGCGCTGGCGGCGGGCAACACCGTCGTCCTCAAGCCGGCCGAGACCACGCCGCTGTCGGCGCTGTTCTTCGCCGACATCTGCCGCCAGGCGGGCCTGCCGAAGGGTGTCGTGAACATCCTGACCGGCGACGGGTCCACGGGCGCGGCGCTGGTGGGCCACGACGGCATCGACAAGGTCGCCTTCACCGGCTCGACGGGTGTCGGCAAGCAGATCGCCCGTACCGTCGCCGGTACGGACAAGAAGCTCACCCTGGAGCTGGGCGGCAAGGGCGCCAACATCGTCTTCGACGACGCGCCCATCGACCAGGCCGTCGAGGGCATCGTCAACGGCATCTTCTTCAACCAGGGGCAGGTCTGCTGCGCCGGTTCGCGCCTGCTGGTGCAGGAGTCGATCCAGGACGAGCTGCTCGACGCGCTCAAGCGCCGGATGTCCACGCTCCGGGTGGGTGACCCGCTCGACAAGAACACCGACGTCGGCGCGATCAACTCGGCCGAGCAGCTGGCCCGCATCACGGCGCTGGCCGACAGCGGCGAGGCCGAAGGCGCGGAGCGCTGGGCGCCGGCCTGCGAGCTGCCCGGTGCCGGTTACTGGTTCGCCCCGACGCTGTTCACGAACGTCACCCAGGCCCACCGGATCGCCCGCGAGGAGATCTTCGGCCCGGTGCTGTCGGTGCTGACCTTCCGCACGCCGGCCGAGGCCGTCGCCAAGGCCAACAACAGCCAGTACGGGCTGTCGGCCGGCATCTGGACCGAGAAGGGTTCGCGGATGCTCGCCGTCGCCGACAAGCTGCGGGCCGGCGTCGTCTGGGCCAACACGTTCAACAAGTTCGATCCGACTTCGCCGTTCGGCGGGTTCAAGGAGTCGGGCTTCGGTCGCGAAGGTGGCCGTCACGGTCTGGAGGCCTACCTCGATGTCTGATCGTCTCAGCGTCTTCAAGACCTACAAGCTGTTCGTCGGGGGCAAGTTCCCCCGGTCCGAGAGCGGGCGGGTGTACGAGGTGACCGACTCCAAGGGCAAGTGGCTCGCCAACGCCCCCCTGTCGTCCCGAAAGGACGGCCGTGACGCCGTCGTGGCGGCGCGCAAGGCGTTCGGCGGCTGGTCGGGCGCGACCGCGTACAACCGCGGCCAGATCCTCTACCGCGTCGCCGAGATGCTCGAGGGCCGCCGGGACCAGTTCGTCGCCGAGGTCGCCGACGCCGAGGGCCTGTCGAAGTCCAAGGCCGCGGCCCAGGTGGACGCGGCGATCGACCGCTGGGTCTGGTACGCGGGCTGGACGGACAAGATCGCCCAGGTCGTCGGGGGCACCAACCCCGTCGCCGGGCCGTTCTTCAACGTCTCCTCCCCCGCGCCGACCGGCGTCGTCGCCGTCGTGGCCCCGCAGGAGTCCTCGCTCCTGGGCCTGGTGTCGGTGATCGCCCCGGTGATCGCCGCCGGTAACACGGTCGTCGTCATCGCGTCCGAGAAGTCCCCGCTGCCCGCGCTGTCGCTGGGCGAGGTGCTCGCCACCTCCGACGTGCCCGGCGGCGTGGTCAACATCCTGTCCGGCAAGGCCGCGGAGATCTCTCCGTCCCTCGCCGCGCACCAGGACGTCAACGCGATCGACCTGGCGGGTGCCGACGAGGAGCTCGCGAAGGCCCTCGAGGTCGCCGCGGCCGACAACCTCAAGCGCGTCGTCCGTCCACAGGCTGTGGACTGGGCCGCCGACCCGGGCACGGGCCGGCTGACCGCCTTCCTGGAGACCAAGACCGTCTGGCACCCCACGGGGTCGCTGGGCGCGGGCGGCTCGTCCTACTAGGACACGCCCTAAGGCCGCGCGAGGCACCGCACGACGGCGGCGGGCTCCCCTTCACGGGGAGCCCGCCGTCGTCGTGCGCGCCGGGGCCGCTCAGCCCGGCAGCAGGCTCTGCAGCACCTGGCCCGCGACGGGCAGGTCGCCGAGCTGGCCGCGGGTGGTGATGGGCCCCGTCACGGCCGCGGTGCTGACCGGCTTGAAGTCGAGGATCTGGGTGCTGGCGACGTTGTTCAGCGGGTCCACCGCGGTGCCCGCGAGCGGGTGGTACTTGAACTGCTTCACTACGGGCGACAGGCCCTCCACGGACTTCTGCAGCCCGATGGTGGTGCCCTTGAGCGCCGCGCGGACGTCCTGGTGGGCGAGCTGGACGCGCGGCGCCTGCGGTTCGGCCTGGGCGTCCGCCGCGCCGGCTCCGACGAGCGCCGCGCCCGCGGAGAGGGTCATCCCGATCCGCGTCAGCGCGCGGCGGCGCGGGGGTGGTGGGAGGGGAGAGCGTGCGTGACGTGCCTGGGAGGCCATGACCACCTGCCGTGAGAGCCGTGTGAGTGCGTGGGGACCGACAACGCAACGTAGTGGATTCACTACGCTCCGCGCATGCCGCGACCCAGGGGGATCCCCCATACGGCGCAATGCCTCACACTGGTGTCCCGTGACCTCCCTCCCGCCCTCCGCGCGCGTCATCCTGCTCACCGGTCCGTCCGGCTCCGGAAAGTCGTCCCTGGCCGCCCGCACCGGACTGCCGGTGCTCAACCTGGACGACTTCTACAAGGAGGGGAACGACCCCACGCTGCCGCTGCTCGCGGAGGGCGGCGGCACCGACTGGGACTCCCCGCTGTCGTGGGACGCCGAAGCGGCCGTCGCGGCGATCGACGACCTGTGCCGTACGGCCCGTACGACCGTGCCGGTGTACGACATCTCCACCAGCTCGCGCGTCGGCGAGAGCCCGCTGGACATCGGGCGCACCCCGCTGTTCATCGCGGAGGGCATCTTCGCGGCGGACATCATCGACCGGTGCCGTGACCTCGGTCACCTCGCGGACGCGCTGTGTCTGCGGGGCCGGCCGTCGACGACGTTCCGGCGGCGGCTGCTGCGCGATCTGCGCGAGGCGCGCAAGCCGGTGCCGACCCTGGTGCGGCGCGGACTGCGGCTGATGCGTTCGGAGCGGGCGATCGTGGCCCGGCAGACGGCGCTCGGGGCGTTCGCCTGCGGCGGGGAGACGGCCATGGGCCGGATAGCCGCGGCGGCCGCGGGCCGGCGCGAGAGCGTGCGCGCCTGAGCGGCACCCATGTCCCGGTGAACATGCGAGAGCGGGCGAGGCGGTCCCCCCGGACGCCTCGCCCGCTCTCCTTTTCCCCCGTGGTTCCCCCCGTGGTTCCCCCGTGTTTCCCCCCGTTGGCCCCCCGTGTTCCCCCGTCCCCCGTTCCTTCTAGGCCACCAGCTCGCCGAAGGACTCCCTGACGCCCCGGTCGGAGCCGATGACCTCGTCGTCGCGCAGGCGGCGCAGCGAGCGCCAGATGCTGCTCTTGACGGTGCCGACGCTGATGTCGAGGATCTCGGCGATCTCCGGGTCGGTGCGGCCCTCGTAGTAGCGCAGGACGAGCATCGTGCGCTGCAGTTCGGGCAGCCGGGCGAGCGCCTGCCAGAGCACGGCGCGCAGTTCGGTGCCGCGCATCGCGTCGGTCTCGCCGGCCGTCTCGGGGAGTTCCTCGGTCGGGTACTCGTTGAGCTTGCGGCGGCGCCAGGCGCTGATGTGCAGGTTGGTCATGGTGCGGCGCAGGTAGCCGCCGACCGCGGCCTTGTCGCTGATCCGGTCCCAGGCGCGGTAGGTGGAGAACAGCGCGCTCTGCAGCAGGTCCTCGGCCTCGTGCCGGTCGCCGGTCAGGTGGTATGCGGTCGCGTACAGGGAGGCCCGGCGTTCCTGGACGTAGGCGGTGAACTCCGCCTCCGCCCGCGACACGCTGGTGCCGCGTCCCCCCTTGGCCGCCTGGGCGCCCCCCGCGCCCGTTGCGGCCTCCCCGTACGCGATCGCGTCGATGGCCACCATGTACGGCGGCCGTACCGTACGTCCGGTACCGCGAGCGCACCCCCGCCCGCCCACGGCACCGGACTTCTCTCCGCTCCGGCCGGCGTCGTGAAGGCGCGTGCGAACTGCGCTGTTCGTGGTGCTGTGCAGTGCGTTCATCTCACGCCCCCCGTCGGTGGAGCCAGCTCGGTCGGTCAGTGCCCCGGACCGTGGTTCCGCCCGGTGAACAGAACTCTGCCGGGCCAGTTTCATGGCGCTGTCCGCCGACTGTCACAGCACTGCAACAGGTCGCGGCACGACCGTCACGTACGCGTGCGGCGCCGTCGCGGCATCCTTCTGTCGAACTACCGGCCACTCTTAGGCCAGAATGACCACCGTGCCTTTCCTGTTGCTGATCGAGGACGACGACGCCATCCGTACGGCTCTCGAGTTCTCCCTGTCCCGCCAGGGTCACCGTGTGGTGACCGCGGCGACGGGTGAGGACGGTCTGAAGATGCTGCGTGAGCAGCGGCCGGACCTGATCGTGCTGGATGTGATGCTGCCGGGCATCGACGGCTTCGAGGTGTGCCGGCGCATCCGGCGGACCGACCAGCTGCCGATCATCCTGCTGACGGCCCGCAACGACGACATCGACGTGGTCGTGGGGCTGGAGTCGGGTGCGGACGACTATGTGGTCAAGCCGGTGCAGGGGCGGGTGCTGGACGCCCGGATCCGGGCGGTGCTGCGGCGTGGGGAGCGGGAGTCGAGCGACTCGGCGTCCTTCGGTTCGCTGGTGATCGACCGGTCGGCGATGACGGTGACGAAGAACGGTCAGGATCTTCAGCTGACGCCGACGGAGCTGCGGCTGCTGCTGGAGCTGAGCCGGCGGCCGGGTCAGGCGTTGTCGCGGCAGCAGTTGTTGCGGCTGGTGTGGGAGCACGACTACCTGGGCGACTCGCGGCTGGTGGACGCGTGCGTGCAGCGGCTGCGGGCGAAGGTGGAGGACGTGCCGTCCTCGCCGACGCTGATCCGGACCGTCCGCGGTGTCGGCTACCGGCTGGACGCCCCGCAGTAACGACCTTGAGGACAGAGAGCCCATAGTGACTGAAGAGCCCGGTCGGGTGCGGGGCTGGGCGGCGGCCAGGAACGGCATGAAGCTGAGCATGCGGCGGATCAGCCTGCGGTTGCGGCTGATGCTGGTGTTTGCGCTGGTGGCCCTGGCGGCCGCGGTGTCGGCGTCGGCGATCGCGTACTGGCTCAACCGTGACGCGGTCCTCACCCGTACCCAGAACGCCGCCCTCGACGACTTCCGCAAGACCCTGCAGGACAGCACCGGTTCGCTGCCGTTGCCGCCGACCTGTCCCGATCTGCAGGAGGCCGCGGACCGGATGGCGGCGACCTCGCAGAAGTACGAGGTGCTGCTGATCGGCAAGGTCAAGGGCGGCGGCGACTGCGCCGCGCCCTCGGACCGGGAGCTGTTCACGCTCTCGGTGGTGCCGAAGACGCTGGTGACGGCGGTCAACCGGGAGCGGAAGGTCGACGAGTCCAACCCCTACCCGTACCACCTGTACTGGCAGCGGATCACGCTGGACGGCAAGCCGTACCTGGTCGCCGGCGCGAAGGTGATCGGCGGGGGCCCGACGGGCTATCTGCTGAAGTCGCTGGAGAACGAGCGGGCGGACCTCAACTCCCTGGGCTGGTCGCTGGGCATCGCCACCGGGCTGGCGCTGATCGGCTCGGCGCTGCTCGCCCAGGCCGCGGCGTCCACGGTGCTGCGGCCCGTGCAGCGGCTCGGCGACGCGGCGCGCAGGCTGGGCGAGGGCAAGCTGGACACCCGGCTGCAGGTGTCGGGCACCGACGAGCTGGCGGACCTGTCGCGGACGTTCAACAGGACCGCGGAGTCGCTGCAGAAGCGGGTGGAGGACCTGAGCTCGCGCGAGGCGGCGAGCCGTCGCTTCGTGGCCGACATGTCGCACGAGCTGCGGACCCCGCTGACGGCGATCACCGCCGTGACCGAGGTGCTGGAGGACGAGGCGGACTCCCTCGATCCGATGATCGCGCCCGTGGTGCAGCTCGTGGTGAGCGAGACCCGCCGGCTGAACGACCTGGTGGAGAACCTGATGGAGGTCACCCGCTTCGACGCGGGCACGGCCCGGCTGGTGCTGGACGACGTGGACATCGCCGACCAGATCACGGCGTGCATCGACGCCCGGGCCTGGCTGGACGCGGTCGAACTCGACGCCGAGCGCGGGATCATGGCCCAGCTCGACCCGCGTCGCCTGGACGTCATCCTGGCCAACCTCATCGGCAACGCCCTCAAGCACGGCGGCTCGCCGGTGCGGGTCTCGGTCCGGCAGACGGACGACTCGCTGGTCATCGCCGTGCGCGACCACGGGCCCGGCATCCCCGAGGACGTGCTGCCGCATGTCTTCGACCGCTTCTACAAGGCCAGCGCCTCGCGCCCGCGCTCGGAGGGCAGCGGTCTGGGCCTGTCGATCGCACTGGAGAACGCCCACATCCACGGCGGCGAGATCACCGCCGCGAACTCGCCGGAGGGCGGCGCGGTGTTCACCCTGACGCTGCCGCGCGACGTCGCCGGCCTCGAGGAGGGTGACGGAACCCCGTCTTCCGGTTCTGGTGCCGCCGGGGAAGGCGGTACGTCGTGAGAGTCACCCCCGCCGCGCGGGCCGTCGTCCTGGCGGCCGGTCTGGCCGTGCTCACCGGGTGCGGCATCCGGGGCACGGCCGTGCCCGTGGACGCCGGAAGCGCGCCCTCGCGGGCGACGTGCGTGGTGCGTCCCGGCTCGCAGAGCCCGCCGCCCGAGGGCAGCCTGCGGATGTCCGTCCAGCTGCTGTGCACCTCCCAGCTACTCCCCGTGACGCGGCTGGTCGCCTCCCCGAGCCCGGACGACCCGGCCGGCCTGGCGCGGGCGCTGCTGGAGGAGCTCAAGCGCCAGCCCTCCCCGGTCGAGAACGAGGCCGGGTTCTCCACCGATGTGCCGCAGCGGCTGACCGTCAGCGGCCCCCGCCCGGGCGACCCGGCCGGGACGCTGCGGCTGAACACGGCACCGGAGCAGCTGCCTCCGTCGGCGCTCGCGCAGGTCGTGTGCACGTACGCCGGTACGGCCGCGGCCGACGGCAGGAGCACGGTGGCCCTCGGCGGGCCGGACGACGAGCGGCCCAAGGGCTACGCCTGCACCGAGGAGACGCGGGCGCATCCGGAGGCCGTGCGGAGCGGCGGCGTCCCCCTCCCCTGAGGGCCGCCGGACGGGCCGCCGGTGCGTCCCGCCGACCGGCGCTGACTCTCCGTACCCGGCCACGGAACCGCGCGCCCCGCGCGCGGCGTCCTGGGGGGCGTGCAGCGTCATGGCTACGGCGGTACGCCCGCCCTCCGATACCGCTACCGCGTGGCGGGCTGTGTCCTCCTGGCAGTGCATCTCCTGGTGCTCGGCTGGCTCGCCCTGCGGCCGCTGACCGCGCCCTGGGTGACGCCCGCGCGTCTGGAGCCGCTGGCCACGATCCGGGCCGACCTGGCGCTGAGTCCCTGGGACGCCGCCCGGACGATAGGGGCCGGGGTGCTGCCGTTCGCCCCGCTGGGGCTGCTGCTGCCGTGGGCCCACGGCCGGATCGCGGTGTCGACGGCGGGCTCGCTGGCCCGGACGGTGTTCACCAGCGCGATGTTCTCGCTGGCCCTGCAGGTGGTGCGCGGCGGCGTGGTGGGCCAGGTGCTGGACGTGGACGCCCTGCTGATGAACGTCACGGGGGTGACCGTGGCACATCTGGCGGTGGTGCCGATGATCCGGGCCCGGCTACGCCGCAGGGGCGAGGCGGGTCCTACCCGGCCCCTCCGCCGGGAGGACACGGACCGGGGGCTGACCCCGACGATCCCCAGGGTCGGGATCGCCCCGTGGAGTGACGCTTTGCCCGGGTCGCGGCCGTAGCGTTGAGAGCGTCGGGAGAACGTCGGAAGAACGTCCTTCCGACTCGGGACATCGTTCCCGTCCACTCCCACCGACGCCTCACAGACGTCCGACGACAAGGAGTCGCCGCCATGTCCGCTCCGCTGGTCCGCCCCCGTAACCACAGGATGATCGCCGGAGTCTGCGCGGGCCTGGCCGAGCGCTTCGGGATGTCCCGGACGACGATGCGGGTGATCTTCCTGGCCTCGTGTCTGCTGCCCGGCCCGCAGTTCGTGCTCTACATCGCGCTGTGGATCCTGATGCCCGCCGAGGGCAGCGCCCGCGCCGCCTCGAAGTCCTCCGCCTGGTGATCCCCGGTGATTCCCTGGTGATCCCCGCCCGGCGGCCGTTCCCGCCGGGCGCCGCGCCCTGACGGCACACCGCGGGCCGCGCACCCCCCAACCGGGGTGCGCGGCCCGCGGTGCTGCCCGTCCCGTACGTCTCGTCCCGTACGTCCCGTCCCCGCGGGGAGGCGTGCTCGTGGCCCGGCGCCGTCAGGAGTTGGGCGTGCCCAGGCCCGGCAGCGAGATGCCGTTGGGGGCGATGGACTTGGTCGGCAGGGCGGCGAGCAGGCCGGCGTTGCCCTTGTTGTCGGTGTGGGCGCCGGTGAGCTTGTCCAGGGGCAGGTGGGGCGCCAGCGCGATGTCGCTCGCCCTGGCGGTCTGCTCCAGAGTGCCGGAGCGGATGAGCTGGTCCCCGGCGACGAGCAGCGGCCCGCCCATGGGGCTCAACGGGGCCAGCTGCGCCACCGGGAGCCCCTTCGCCGCGCCGGTGGTGGTCGTGGTGACCGCCTCGAGGGTGCCGGCGGAGGCGGTGCCGGACGCGGCGACGGCGAAGGCGGCACCGAGAACGGCGGCACCGAAAGCCTTGAGAGATGCCTGCTTCATCGGGAGATCAGTCCTCATGACAGGGTTGGCGGGAAATGCCGAACGGCACAGCAACGTAGCGACGACCGCACCACCCTTGCAATGAATGACACGAAATGAATGCGGCCGGGACGTGAAGTCCCGGCCGCATTCACCGTATGAGCCTCGCCGACCCCCGGCCGGGGCGGCATGAGGAATTGCTGGTCAGGCGGTTCCGGTCGCCGTCTGGCGGAACAGCCACTCCGACTTCAGCTCGGCGTAGCCCGGCTTGATCACATCGCTGATCATGGCGAGGCGTTCGTCGAATGGGATGAACGCCGACTTCATGGCGTTGACGGTGAACCACTGCATGTCGTCCAGCGAGTACCCGAAGGCCTTGACCAGGTGCTCGAATTCCAGGCTCATGCTGGTGCCGCTCATCAGACGATTATCGGTGTTCACCGTCGCCCGGAAATGCAGCTTACGAAGAAGTCCGATGGGGTGCTCTTCGTATGAAGTGGCAGCCGCGGTCTGGAGATTCGAGGTCGGGCACATTTCCAGCGGAATGCGCTTGTCGCGGACGTAGGACGCCAGCCGGCCGAGCGTGACCGTGCCGTCCTCGGCGATCTCGATGTCGTCGATGATGCGCACGCCGTGGCCGAGCCGGTCGGCGCCGCACCACTGCAGGGCCTGCCAGATCGACGGCAGGCCGAAGGCCTCGCCGGCGTGGATGGTGAAGTGGTTGTTCTCGCGCTTGAGGTACTCGAACGCGTCCAGGTGACGGGTGGGCGGGAAGCCCGCCTCGGCGCCGGCGATGTCGAAGCCGACGACGCCGGTGTCGCGGTAGCGGTTGGCCAGCTCGGCGATCTCCAGCGCGCGGGCGGCGTGCCGCATCGCGGTCAGCAGCGCGCCGACGCGGATGCGGTGACCGTTCGCGCGCGCCCGGCGCTCGCCCTCGCGGAAGCCCTCGTTGACGGCCTCGACGACCTGCTCGAGGGTGAGCCCGGCCTCCAGGTGCTGCTCGGGGGCGTAGCGGACCTCGGCGTAGACCACGCCGTCCTCGGCCAGGTCCTCGGCGCACTCGGCGGCGACCCGGACCAGCGCCTCGCGGGTCTGCATCACGGCGCAGGTGTGCGCGAAGGTCTCCAGGTAGCGCTCGAGCGACCCGGAGTCGGCGGCCTCGCGGAACCAGATGCCGAGCTTGTCCGGGTCCGTCTCGGGGAGCTTGTCGTAGCCGGTGGCGGCCGCGAGGTCGACGATCGTGCCCGGGCGCAGTCCGCCGTCGAGGTGATCGTGGAGCAGCACCTTGGGCGCGCGGCGGATCTGCTCGGGGGTCGGGCGGGTGCCCGACGGAGAAGTCGCTTGGGAGGTGGTCTCGCTCGTCATTTCGGCACTCTAGCCCCTACGCGCGTAGATGGTGGCGAACGATACGGAACGGTGACCCATCGGCGGGGTGGACACCACCCGTCCTTCTGCCATCGTTGTCTGCCATGGTGCAGCAAGCGTTGCCGCAGCGGGATCCGGAAGGATCGATGGGCCCAGTGGGGCCTGAGGGGCAAGCGGGGCTGGAGGTGCAGACCAGCCCGCCATGGACCCGGCCCCGCGCCGCCGGGCGGACCGGCCCGCCGGACACGGCCCGCCTCGGAAAACCGCTCGGCGCGTCGGGCGTCGGCAGCGATGTGCACGGCGTGGCCCTGCTGCTCCCGGGCGGCTCCCCCGCCGGGCTGCGCCGCCCGGCGCTGCGCACCCTGGCCGCCCAGCGACCTCTGGTCCAGCGACTGACCCGGGCGGGTGAGACGCAGGGCCTGGTCGTCCATCTGGTCCGCTACCGCCACCGCGGCTGGAACGGTTCCGCCGCCCACCCCGTGGCGGACGCGCGATGGGCGGCGGACGAGGTGGTGCGGCGCTACGGCGACGTACCGGTCTGCCTGATCGGTACGGGCATGGGCGCCCGCGCCGCGCTGCGGGCCGCCGGCCACCCGGCCGTCACGACGGTGCTGGCGATCGCCCCCTGGCTGCCCGAGCCGGAGGCCGTGCTCGACCCCGACCCGGTGCGCCAGCTCGCGGGCAGACGCGTGCTGATCGTGCACGGCACCAACGACGAGCGCACCGACCCGGACCTCTCCTACCGCCTCGCCGAGCGCGCCAAGAAGGTCAACCGCGACGTGTGCCGCTTCGAGGTCCACTCCGACGGCCACGCCCTGCGCCAGCACCGCCCCGAAGTGCTCGCCCTGGCGGCCGACTTCGTCCGCGGCTCGCTCTTCGGCCACCACTACGCCCGCCCGCTCGCGGACGCGCTGGCGGCCCCGCCGCCGCTGGGGCTGCGGATGCCGCTGGCGTCGGGGTTCGGGGCGTCGCTGCGGTACTAGGGGGTGTCTGCCTAAGGGGGTGTCCGACGGATCAGCGGTGGAGCAGGAGCTGGCCGCGGCGCGAGAGCAGGAACTTCTTGAAGGCCGCCACCGGCGGCGTGTCGGGGTGCCCGTCCAGCCAGGCGACCCCGATCTCGCGGACGGCGCGCGGGGCGGTGACCGTGAGCTCCACGACGCCGGGGCGCGGCACGGCGGGCGGCGGCAGGAGCCCCACGCCCAGCCCCGCGGCCACCAGCCCGCGCAGCGTCTCCGGGTCCTCGCCCTCGAACGCCACCTTCGGGGTGAAACCCGCCTCGGCGCACAGCGCGTCGGTGATGCGGCGCAGCCCGTAGCCCGGCTGGAGGGTGACGAACAGTTCGCCCGCGGCCTCGGCGAGGCGGATGCGCTTGCGGGTGGCCAGCGGGTGGTCGTCCGGCACGACCAGGCGCAGCTTCTGTTCGTCGAGGCGTCGCGAGACCAGGTCGGGCTCGTCCGGCACCGGCGAGGTCAGGCACAGGTCCAGGTCGCCGTCGCGCAGCCGCTCGATCATCGCCTCGCCGTAGTTCTGGACGAGCTGGAAGCGCACGCGCGGGTGGTCGGTGCGGAAGGCCCTTATGAGCTCGGGTACGGTCTCCGAACCCATGGTGTGCAGGAACCCGAACGCGACCTTTCCGGCGGCCGGGTCGGCGTCGGCCCGTACGGACTCGGCGGCGCGGTCCACCTCGGACAGCGCGCGGTCGACGGTGGCGAGGAAGGTGCGGCCGGCGGCGGTGAGGGAGACCGTGCGGCCGTGGCGGGCGAAGAGGGCGACGCCCAGGTCGTGTTCGAGCCGGGCCATCGAGCGGCTGAGCGTGGACTGCGGCATGCCGAGCTGCTGCGCGGCGCGGGTGACGTGCTCGTGGCGGGCCACGGCGACGAACTGCGCGAGGCGCGGGGTGAGGGTGGCGGCCCAGGAGTCGGCCTCGACATCGGCTGTAACAGGAATGTCTTTTTCGTTGCCGGGCGATGACAAGGGCCGCTGTGACCTGCGTTCATGCAACACGGGATCGATTATCGCCATTCTGTGCATTGGACGCATAGATGCAGCCGCCATACGGTTTCCGTATGCCTCCTGCCGATACCGGGGCATCCGTCGTCGTCATGCGTTCGGGTGCCTCCACCGCGTCGTCCCTTCCCTCCGATGACACCCGGCTGGTCCCGGGCGGCCCCGGCTACCGCCGGATGAGCTTCGCGCTCTTCGCCGCCGGAGTGGCCACGTTCGCCCTCCTCTACTCCACGCAGGCCCTGCTCCCCGCGATCTCCGACGACCTCGGTGTGACCCCCGGTCAGGCCAGCTGGACCGTCTCCGCCGCGACCGGTGGCCTCGCCGTCGCGGTCGTCCCGCTCAGCGCCCTGTCCGAGCGCTACGGACGGCGGGCGACGATGACCGCGGCGCTGTGCGTCGCCGCCCTGGTGGCCCTCCTCGTGCCGTTCGCCCCCGACCTGGGCTGGCTGACGGCGCTGCGCGCGGTGCAGGGTGCCGCGCTGGCCGGCGTGCCGGCGTCGGCGATGGCGTACCTGGCGGAGGAGGTCCGCGCCAAGGCCCTGGTCGGCGCGATCGGCCTGTTCGTGGCGGGCAACAGCATCGGCGGCATGGTCGGCCGGATCCTGACCGGCTGGGTGGCCCAGGCCTGGGGCTGGCGCGCCGGGCTCGCGGCGGTCGGCGTCCTGGCGGTGCTGTGCGCCCTCACGTTCCGGCTGATGGTCCCGAAGGCACGCCACTTCAGCCCGGCCCCGGTGTCGGCGCGCGCCCTGGCCCGCACGGTGGGCACCCACCTGTCCGACCCCCTGCTGCGCCGCCTGTACCTGATCGGCGGCCTCTTCATGACCGTCTTCGGCGCGGTCTACACGGTCATCGGCTACCGGCTGGCGGACGCGCCCTTCTCCCTCCCGCAGGGCGTGGTCGGCTCGATCTTCCTGATCTACCTGGTCGGTACGGTCTCGTCGGCCGCGGCCGGCAAGCTCGTCGGCCGCATGGGCCGCCGCGGCGCCCTGTACCTGGCGGTGAGCACCACCACCGCCGGCCTGCTGCTGACCCTGACCTCGTCGCTCACCGCAGTGCTCGCGGGCCTCGTCCTCATCACGGCGGGCTTCTTCGCCGGCCACGCGGTCGCCTCGTCGGCCGTCAGCCGCGCCGCGAAGACCGGCCGCGCCCAGGCCTCGGCCCTCTACCAGACCGCGTACTACCTCGGCAGCTCCGTCGGCGGCACCCTCGGCGCCCTCGCCTTCAACGCGGCCGGCTGGGACGGCACCGTCGTCCTCGGCTTCCTGGCCATGGCCGGCGCCGTCTCGGTCACCCTCTGCGGCACCCGCCAGGCCCTGGCGGCCCGCCGCGCCGCCCCGGTGGCCACCCGCCGTGTCCCCTCGGCGGTGGCGGGACGCGTGTGACGCCGGGTCGCTGCCGCTGACCCGGCCTGACGCGGCCTGACGCGGAGGCTCGAAGGCCCCGCCCTCCACCTGTCCTGGTGGGGGGCGGGGCCTTCGGCGTACGGCATGCGGCGTGCGGTCAGGCGGCAGGGAACGCTCCCGTGTCGATCACGAGGTCGAACGGCGCGGGGAGAGGGATCTCGTCCCCGAACTTCCCGGCCTGCAGGACGCGGTAGACGTCGCCCTTCGGCTCGCCGTAGAGGGTGATCGTCGGCCCGCCCTGAGCCCACTGGTCCACCAGCAGGTACAACGGCACCCCTGCGTGCGCGTACGCGGCGGGCTTGCTGACCCTGTCGTGGCGAAGGCTGGACTTCGACGTGATCTCCACGATGAACGAGGAGGCGTCCGCCGGAATGAAGTGCTCGGACTCGGACAGCTCGACCAGCGCGGCCTCCGGCACGACGACCAGGTCGGGGATGAAGAGACCACTGCGCGAGGGCACGGAGACAGCAAGCGTCTGGTAGATCCCCCAGTCCTCGGGGATCACCTTGTACAAGGAACGCTGCAGCTTCTCCGCGATGACGTTGTGCTTGTTGGCCGGGGCGGGCGACACGGTGACGATCCCTTCAACGATCTCCACCTTGCAGCCCTCGGGTGCGTCCGTCTCGAGCCAGATCCGGACGAGATCGTCCCAGCCCTGCTCCGGCTCGTGGTCGACGGTGAGTGCGCTCATGGCGGTCTCCTCTATCGGTACGTCACCGACCCCAGCATGCCGAACGGCCGCCGGAGCGGTCCACCGCTCTCGTTCACCCATACGAGGGCGCTGGGCCCGGGCGCCATGCCGGCCCGAGGTCAGAGCGCGGCGGCGCGCCTGCGCACCAGGAGGTTCTGTGCTCCAAGGCCGACCGCCAGGTACGCGTACAGCGAGGCGGGCCCCAGGATCCCGGCCCCGGCCGCGTGGTCGATCCACAGGCCCAGCCCCAGGTGCACGGCCCCCGCGGCCACCCACAGCCCGGTCGTGGCCGTCGTCCCCTTGCGCAGCACCTCGCCGCCCTGAGGGTCGCGCCACACGCGTACGGTCCGAGCCCTGGCCACGCCGAAGCCCGCCGCCACGGCCAGGCTCGCCACCAGGAGGACGACGGGCATCGCGGTCAGCGGACGGTCCCTGACGACCGAGGCGACACCGAAGGCGGTCGCCGCGACGCCCAGGACGCCGATGACCGCCGGGGTTATCAGCGAGCCGACGCGCCGCACCGGGCGGGTGCGCAACTGCCGTCGCACCACCAGTCCGACGACCACCACGGTGATGGCGAGGGCGGCCCCGCCGTGCGTGCTCTGCATCCCGACTCCCCCGTGCATCCCGCCCGTCCCGTCTGTTGATCATCTCACCGGACGGGAAACGGCGGGTCCAGGGCCTGCCCGGGGAGAGTCGGGGTTGACCTCAAGTCTGGTTGAGCTTCTAGGTTCGGGGGAGCCGATGTGGATGTACCGGAAAGGAACGGCCATGAGGACGCTGGTACTGGGAAGGATGCCCGCCCGGGTGACGGAGGTGCTGGCCACGCTGCACGCGGACGGCTTCGACGCCGAGGGAGTGAGCACCGACGAGGAGGCCCGAAAGCTGCTGGAAACCGAGGAGTTCGGGGTGCTGATCATCGGTGGGGGTGTGGACGCGGACTCCCGCGCAGCGATCAAGGAGTTCGCGGCAGAGCACCGCGTGCGGCGGGTGATCGACAGCGCGCTGACGCCGCCGTTCGACGCCTACGTACGGCGGGAGCTCGAACCGCTGATCCGGGAGACCGCTTCCCAGGGGTGACGGGCATGGCGCGCCGGCGCATACCCGGCCCGGCGAAGCACTACTGAGGGCTGTCCGACGGTTCGCTCGGTCATGCGATCCGTCGGACACGCCTCAGCGGTACGAGGAGAAACCCGGCTCGATGCCGAGGGACTTCAGCCAGCGCATCTCGCCGAACCAAATGATCTAGTACTTGGCGGGAGCGGGAGAGCGGCCCTTGCGGTTCCCCGGCCGACGGGCCCGTGATCGACATCACGGCCCCGTCCACTCGTCTACTCCTCGATCGCCCCGCCGACGCGGCGGAGGTGCCGGCGGAAGGTGTACGAGGGGTCGTCGGCGCGGCGGGCCAGATAGTCGTCGAAGGACGTCTGGCGGCGCAGCGTCTGGCCGGCCCTGATCTTGCGGGCCTGTTCGCGCTCGGTGTCCCGGATCCGGTGGGCGGTCGCGAGAACGCCCTCGACGCGGTCGGCCGGGACGAACAGCACACCGTCGTCGTCGGCGAACACGACGTCCTCCGCCGTCACCAGGTGCGGGCCGAAGCGGGCGCTGGTCAGCGCCTCCGGCTCCCGGTCGTCCACCCGCGTCGGGCCCGGCGGGTAGCTGCCGTAGCTGAACACCGGAACGCCGATCTCCACCAGCTCCGGCGTATCCCGGTGCAACCCCCACACCACCATCCCGGCCACCCCCGCCGACTCCGCCTCGAGCACGGCCAGGTCGCCGACGCACGCCTCGTCCACGCGCCCGCCGTTGTCGATCACGAGTACGTCGCCGGGTTCGGCACGGCCGAACGCCTCGAGGAACACGTCGACGCTTCCGTAGTGGCGGGTGGGCAGGACGCGTGCGGCGAGGCGATGCCCCGGCACGACCGCCCGGATGCCGGGTGGCGCCGCGCGCAGTGGAACACCCTCGCGGACGCAGGCATCCGCGACCAACGGCGTGGACAGCTCGGCGAAGTCCTTCAGCATGGCCGTCACCTTAGCCCTCCGGCCTTGAGGGCACGGGGGAGTTTCCACCGCCGCTGGACGAGGACTTGAGCCACCACGGTCAGGCCGATCAGGTCGTGAAGTCGTAACGGACTCCTGTGAGCTGCTCCGACAGGTCCCACAGGCGGCGGGCGGCCTCGGGATCCGTGGCGGACTCGGCCGGCTGCACGAGGGTGGGGTGGCCCTTCGCCTCGTTGCGTCCGTCGGGTCCGATGAACTGCCCGCCTGTGGCGTGCGGGGAAGCCGCCGCGTAGAGCTGGTTGAGCGCGCCCATCTCGACGTCCTGGGCGACGAGGCGGTTGGTGACCTTGAGGATGGCCTTGAGCAGCCCGGTCGGTCCGGAGGACTGGAGGTTCGTGGCCGAGTAGCCGGGGTGGGCCAGGACGCTGCGGACCGGGACGGCGCTCGTACGCAGTCGCCGGTCCAGTTCGAGGCCGAACAGTACGTTGGCGTACTTGGACTGGGCGTAGAACCCGCGCGGTGAGTAGGAGCGGTCGCCGTCGAGGTCGTCGTAGTGAATGGCTCCGTTCTTGTGGAGGGTCGACGTGACCGTCACCACGCGCGGGTCGCTTCCGGCCCGCAGCCGCTCCAACAGCAGGCCGGTCAGGGCGAAGTGCCCCAGGTGGTTGGTGCCGAACTGGGACTCGAACCCCTGCTTGGTGAGGGTGCGCGGCGGCATCATGATCCCCGCGTTGTTGACGAGTACGTCCACGGGTGCGTCGAGGGCGTCGGCGAACGCGTGGACCGAGTCCAGGTCGGCCAGGTCCAGGGCGCGCAGCTCCAGGGCGGGATCGGTGAGTTCGCCGCGGAGCCTGTCCAGCGCGGCTCTGCCTTTGTCCGCGTTTCGTGCGGTGAGGATGACGTGGGCGCCGTGGCGGGCGAGTTCTCGCGCGGTGACGTAGCCCAGGCCGCTGTTGGCGCCGGTCACGATGACCGTGCGGCCGGTCTGGTCCGGGATGTCGTCCGCCGTCCAGCGGGCGGGGTCGGCGAGAGCGGTGGTCATCGGGCGTCTCCTTCCGGTTGCTGCGGGGCGCGGAGCAGGTCGTCGACGCTTGCCGCCAGCAGCCGGTGCAGGTGGGCACGGTCGACGGGGAGTTTGCGGATGGCGTGCAGAGCGGCGAGGCCGTGCGCGGTGGCCCAGATACGGGCGATGCGGTCGTCGTTGGGGTCCGTGATCCCCAGGGCGTCCGCGATCACGGCGCCGACCGCTTCGCCTTCGGTGACGGTGTCGGCGGAGGGCACGTGGACGCCGCCGAGGCCGTACATCACCTGGTAGACGTCCGGCTCGTCGAGCGCGAAGTCCAAGTAGGCGGCCGCCGCGGCCTGGACCGACGTGCCGCCCGAGCGCATGATGTCGGCGAGCCGGACGAAGCCGTCCTTGACGAAGGCCAGCAGGATGTCGTCCCGGCCCTTGAAGTAGCGGTAGGCGTAGTTGGCGGAGTAGCCGATCCGGTCGGCCAGGCGACGCATGCTCACCGCGTCCCAGCCCTCGGCGCGGGCCAGCTCACGGGCGGCTTGCAGGATCTCGGTGCGCGTTTCGGCACGTTCCCGCTCCCGGCGCTGCCGGGACTTGGAGGGCTCGGGCTCCTGCCCGGGGGGCGTCATGACGCGTCGCCCTCTTCCCGGCTCCCCGCGCCGGCGGGCGCACCGGGCATGTTCATCGGCGCCAGCAGGCCCAGCTGGGTGAAGAACTCGACGGTGTTGAGCTCGTCCCAGTGCTCGACCGCCATGCCGTCCCGTACCCGCCAGATGTCCAGCGACCGCATCTCCACCGGGCGGCCCGTGGGCTCCTCGCCGAGCAGCGACCCAAGGTGGGTGGCACGGTAGGTGAACCTGCCGACCACACGGTCTCCGTCGACCAGGACGTCCTCGAGGGTCACACGGGTGTCGGGGAAGGCGGCGAACCAGCGGCCCCAGAAGGCCCGGTTGGCTTCCCGGCCGTCCTCGACGTACGGGTTGTGGTTGACGTAGTCCTCGGCCACGAAGCCGTCCACGGCATCGGGGTCGTGGCCGTTCATCAATGCGGCGAACGCGTGCGCAACAGTCTGCTGAGACATCAGATCCTCCGAACGTCGATGTGGTTACACCGTACACGGTGTGTACGGTGTAACCAATAGTCCGTCCCGGAAAGATCGACAGTCAGGCCGCCGGCAGGGCGGCATCGATCACCCCAGCCCACCGGCCTTGACGGTGCGGAGGAGTGTGGCCCAGGTGGTGGGGGTTGTGGTGATGACGTCGGCGGGGCGGTCGCTCTCGCGGAGGCGTATGAGCCCGCCGGGGGTGAGGGCGGCTTCGAGGCAGGCGCCTTCCGGGCCGGTGCTGAATGAAGACTTCTGCCATGCGGGGTGAGACATGTGGCCACCTATCGCAATTCGTGCAGGATGTGCTGGAGCAGGCTCAGCGAGTCCCGTGCCTCGTGGGCCTCGGGCGTGGCCGTCGGATCGACGGGGGCGAGGGCCATGGAGGCAAGTCGCTCGAACATTTTGCCGTAGTCGGCGATGCCCTTTCCATCCCCGATGAAGTCCGCGGCGGTCGGGCCCTCCCGGTACAAGGTGTCCAGCTCCGGAGTGGAACCGCCATAGAGGATGAACGAACCGCTGTGAGCGGAGTAAGGCCCCATCTCAAAGGGGAAGATCTGCAAGGTCACATGCGGTAGGCGCGCAATCTCGATAAGCCTCAGCAGCTGCATGCGCATGGTCTTCGCGTCCCCGACCAGCATGCGGAGCCCCGACTCCGGGATGATGGCGTGATAGCTCCGCAAGCCCCCCAGGACTCGTTGCCGATCCAGCCTGAACTGCACCCATCGTTCCAGGTACGGGTGATCACCCACGATGTCCGAGATCACAGCGCGGGCATAGTCACCGGTCTGGAGCATGCCCGGGATGACCGACGCCTCATGGGCCCGAATGCTGGTGGAACGCGATTCCAGTTCCGCCAGGTCAAGAGCCATGCGCCCCAGGACATCCCCGTACTCGTCCCACCAGCCCTTGCCTGATTCCTGAGCCATCGCCATGAGCGCATCGAAGTACGGGCCCGGCTGACAATCGTATGCACGCAGCAACATGTGAAGCCGGTTCCTCGACACATCGAGACGTCCGACTTCGATGTTGCTGATGCGCGCCCGGTCGGCCTCCAGCAGGCCAGCAGCCTGATCGCTCGAAATGCGGGACCGCGTACGGAGTTTGCGTAGCTCGGACCCGAGCCGACGCTGCCGCTCACTCGGCTGCTTCCTGGGTGCCATCCAGAACCTCCTCGTCATTGCTGGCAGTCTGCCGAGGACGCATCGGAGGGATCCACTCCAATCGACCCCGCATCACCCACAAGGGTCAACTGGCGGGTGAATCATTGCTTGTTGGTGAGACATCTCACTACCGTCGAAGTCGGCCATCCGAACGTCGGGATCACGGAAGTGCACTCGTGTCAACGGCCGTTGGCCCGGGCAACGCCACCGCGCGCATCCCTCTCCCCCACCCAGGAGACCCAATGACACCCCACCCCTCCCCCGACTGCTCATTCGTCTTCCCACCCCACCCGGCATGGGTGCGCGCAGCGCGCGAAGCGGTGCGCACGCTGCTGGCGGCGGCGCGGCGGAGCGATCTCGCCGATACCGCCGTGACGCTCACATCGGAGGCGGTCACCAACGCGGTCAACGCCTGCCGGGCGAAAGGCTGCACGACGCCGGTCACCCTCGTCGCGGAGTGGACCGGGCCGGGGCACCTGCGGGTGCTCGTGCACGACGGCGCGGCGGGGCTGCCCGTACGGGGGCACGTGGCGACGGACGAGGACGAGTCGGGCCGTGGCCTGATGCTGATCGAGCACGGCGCGGACGCGTGGGGAGTGTGCGCGCACGGGCCTGGGCCCGGCAAGGCGACGTGGTTCGTCCTCGGCGTGCCGACGGCCCGGACCGCCCGGGCTTGCTGGTCGAGCGAGCGAAAGGGTGAGACGGGGTGCACCGACTGCGCGGAGTTGCTGGCCGCGCAGCGGCGGGCCGTCGATGACGGCGGCACGCACCAGGCGGTTCAGGCGACGGTCGCCGTGCGGCAGCACGTGCAGGAGGTGCACGCGTCATGAGCGTGGGGATCGACTGCCCGCACTCCGCCGGGTGGACGCAAGGCCAGGACGGCGTGTGGACCTGCCAACGCTGCGGTACGCGACGCTTCGCGGACTACGGGGCCCTTCGGCCCCCAGGGCTGCCCGAGCCGCGGAAGCCGACCCGTGCCGCCCGCCGCGCGGCGGACCGTAGCGCGGCGAGCTACATCGCGTACCGCCTGCCACGCGGCATCCGCGCCCGCGCCCGGTTTACGCGGACACCGGCGGCTTCGCTCCGCTGACGGCGGCGTCGAGCAGCCTCTTCGCGGCCACCGTCGTCCCGTCGGTGCGGATCGCGCCGGCCACGGCGGCCGCTCGGGTGCGGGTCTCGGGGGTCAGGACCGTCTTGAGCGCGGCCGTCAGGGACTCGGTGGTCGGGGTCGGGCCGTCGTGCGCCGCGCCGATGCCCAGTTCGGCGACGCGGGCGGCCCAGTACGGCTGGTCCGCCATCTGAGGTACGACCACCTGGGGCGCGCCGGCTCGGGCGGCCGTGGTCGTGGTGCCCGCGCCGCCGTGGTGGACGACGGCGGCGACCCGGCCGAACAGCGCCTGCTGGTTGACCTCGCCGACGGCGAAGCAGTCGGCCTGGTCGTCGGTCAGGGCCAGGTCGGCCCAGCCGCGGGAGAGGAGTACGCGGCGGCCCTGCGCGCGCACGGCCTCGATGGCCGCCCGGGTGACGTCCTGCGCGTCGCGCAGGGGCATGCTGCCGAAGCCCACGTACACCGGCAGGGCGCCGGCGTTCAGGAAGGCCTCCAGGTCGGCGGGAAGGGGGCGTTCGTCGGGCCGGATCCACGCGCCGGTCTGTACGACGTCGAGGTCCGCCGGCTCCGGCCACGGGCTGAGGGTCGGGTCCGCCGCCAGCCACGGGTGGTCGGTGAGGACGTGGTCGCGGACGTCGTCCACCGGGGGCAGGCCGACCGTCGCCCGGTGGGTGTTGATCGCCTCGCCGAACAGCTCGTGGATGTTCTCGGCGTTCAGGTCCCACAGGACCCGGTTGTCGGTCACGTCCGGGGGGACCGGTCGGCCCGGCCACACGAGCGGCGGGTGGTGCGGCGACGGCAGGTACGTCGGGAAGTAGGCCACGAACACGTAGGGGATGCCCAGTTTCTCGGCCACCGCCCGTGCGGCGGCCGCGGCGGGGATCAGGCCGGTCGCCACGACCGCGTCACAGCCCTCGGGCGCCGCGGCGACCGCGGCGACCGATTCGTACGTCGCGGCGAACATCTCGGCCGCGCGCTGCCGCATGCTCGTCGGCGGCGCCGGTTTCGTCGCGGTCACCGCCTTGGTCGCCATCTCACGGATCGACGGGCCCAGCGGCACCAGCGGGAAGCCGGCACCGTCCAGCAGCTCCGCGAAGTCCGGCGGCGCGCACACCCGCACCTCCGCGCCGAGCGCCCGCAACCGCGTCGCGAGCCCCACCATCGGCTCGACGTCCCCGCGCGACCCGTACGACAGCAACAACACACGCATTCGGCGACTCTCAATCCCCGTAGATTCCGGCCTCGATGGCCGATTCTGCGGCACGGCCGGGCGGCAGCGATCACCGACGGGTACCGGACGTCGTCGACGACCTCGCGCTCGCGGCGGCCTTCGTCGCGTTCCCGGCGGATGAGGCCCTAGCGTTCACTTTCTATTCATTGCAACGAACAGGCGGCTGATGTTGCATTAGATTCAGCATCATTGCAATGAAATTGCGGCTTCGACCTGCATTGACGCCGATTCTTCGCAACGAGAGTGTTGCGGGATCCTCGAACGCAACGTAGCTTTTGCGGAGTCAGAAACGACAAGCCGAAGGAAAGCATCATGCAGAAGTTCGCCACCGCCGCCCCGATCGCCGCCGTCCTCGACATCCCCGCGGGCCGCATCCAGTTCATCGCCGCCGACCGGGCCGACGCCACGGTCGAGGTCCGGCCCGCGGACGCCTCGAAGGGCCGCGACGTGAAGGCGGCGGAGCAGATCGAGGTCGCGTACGCCGACGGCGTGCTGCGGATCCAGGCCCCGGCCGCGAAGAACCAGTACTTCGGCCCCTCCGGATCCGTCGAGGTCACGGTCCAGCTGCCGGCCGGCTCCCGCGTCGAGGCCAAGGCGGCCGACGCCGAACTCCGGGGCGTCGGACGACTCGGCGACGTCGCCTTCGAGGCCGCGCACGGCACGATCGGGCTCGACGAGGCCGCGAGCGCCCGCCTCACCCTTCTCGCCGGCGACATAGCGGTCGGCCGCCTGGGCGGCGACGCGGAGATCAGCACCGAGAAGGGCGACATCCGGATCGCCGAGGCCATGCGCGGCACGGTCACGCTGCGCACCCAGGCCGGCGACCTGTCGGTCGACGCCGCCGCCGGCGTCTCCGCCTCCCTGGACGCCGGCACCGCCTACGGCCGGATCCACAACGCGCTCAAGAACACGGACGGCGCCGCCGACCTGACCATCCGCGCGACCACGTCCTACGGCAACATCACCGCTCGCAGCCTGTAAAGAGGAACACCCCCGTCGGATGGAACTCTCCCGGCACGTCGAGCCGTTCGGCCGGCGACGCGAGCAGGCGTCAGGGCCGGGCCTGCCATTCGGTGGCGAGGATCGCCCACATCTGCTTGTCGTGACGGACGCCGTCGTAGGGCCAGAACTCGCGGCGCACGCCCTCCTGGGTCATGCCGAGCCGCTTGGCCACCGCCGAGCTCCGCTCGTTGTCCGCTCGGCAGTGCCACTCGGCGCGGTGCAGCCCGCGGGTGGTGAACGCCCAGTCGAGCAGGATGCGGCACGCCTCGGTGATCAGGCCGTGGCCCTCGCCGGCCGGCTCGAGCCAGCAGCCGATCTCGCAGGAACCCAGGGCGGCGTTGAAGTCGACGAACATCACGCCGCCGACGAGCGTGCCGTCGAGCCATATGCCGTAGAGGCGGCCGCCGTCCGCCGCCTGGCGTTCGGCGTAGAGGCGCAGGGTGCCACGGGCCCCGTCGAGGTCGTCGGTGACGAACGCCGGGCCGACCCACGGGCGGATGTGGTCGCGGGCCCGGTCCATGTGGGCGGCGAACTCCTCGGCATGCCATGCCTCGAGCGGGGCGAGGCGGGCGTTGTCCCGTAGCGGGAGAGAGAACACGGTGAGACCCCCATTTACACAACAAGCGTTATGAGTATGTACCGTAGCAGCATGCCACGCACCAAGGGGGACCACGAAGCCCGTCGCCGCGACGTGTCCGAGGCGGTCTGGCGGGTGCTGGCCGCGCACGGCTTCGGGGGACTGACGCTCCGCGCGGTCGCCGCCGAACTCGACGCGACCACCGGCCTGCTCACCCACTACTTCCCCGCCAAACGCGACCTCCTCGCGCACGCCCTCGACCTGCTCGAACAGCGGACCTCCTCCCGCCCCCGGCCCGCCGGCGGGGACGGCCTGTCCGCCGTGCGGACCGCGCTGCTCGGCATCCTTCCGCTGACGGCCGAGGCCACCGCGAGCAACCGGATCTGGGTGTCCTCCTGGGACACCGCGCTCGCCGATCCCGCCGTGAGCGCGAACCACGCCCGCATGTACGCGCAGAGCCGCGACCGGCTGCGCGACCTGGTCGCCGCGGCCCAGCGGCTCGGCGAGCTGCCGGCCGGGGATCCGGCGCGCATCGCGGAGGGCGCCCAGTCCTTCGTACTCGGCCTGGTGGTGCAGGCCCTGCTCAACCCCACGGCGTTCCCGCCCGACCGCCAGGCCGGGCTCCTCGACGACTACCTGGCCGCGCTGGCCTCCGCCCCGCCCTCGCCGCGCTGACCCGGGCGCACCACGGGCCGCCCCGCCGGGTGGCGGAGCGACCCGTAGGACCGGCCGGAGAGATCAGCAGCCGGAGGTCCAGGTGTGGGAGCCGCCCCTGTCGTTCGCGCCGCCGTTGTAGCCGACCTCCTGACCGGGCGCCAGGCAGATCGTCACTTTGCCCAGCAGCTTGCGGCCCTCGTACACCTTGACGTGATCCTTCACTCCCGGTCCGGAGACGCCGTGGTTCGCCCACGAGGAGTCGTGCTTGAACATGTCGCCCTCCCACCAGCGGTCGTCGCCGCTGTGCTCGATCTTCATGCCGTCGAAGTTGGCGTTCGTCCAGACGCAGAAGTAGCCGCTGCGGCACTGCGCCGCCTGGGCGGTGGCCGATGTCGTCAGGACCGCGGCGGCGGAGATCAGGGCCGCCGTGAGGAGTGCGGTGAGGCGCTTCATGGTCGTGGGTCTCCCGTCGGTGGTGGGTCGGCGAGCAGGGTGGTGGCTTCGGTGAGCGCGTGGGCGCGCAGGCGCCGCCAGTCGTCGAGCTCGGCGTGGTGCAGGGCGCGGACCTCGGCGACGGTGCGGTGGGTGCGGTCGGCTTCGGGGCGGAGGTTGTTGACGATCACCGAGGCCCGGAACCAGCGGCGCTGGTCGCCGTAGAGCCGCTGCTGGGCGGCGGCCAGGCAGCCGTCGGTGTGGGCGCGTACGACGTAGCCGGTGGGCAGGGCGACGGACAGTTCGGCCGGTCCCGCGCCGAAGAGGGCGGCGGTGACGCGCCGTTGTTCGGCGGCGGGCGGGGGGCTCTGACCGGGGCGCGGCGGGGTGAGGCCCCGGCGGGCCAGGCAGGCGTCGGTGAGGAGGCCGGTGGCGGCCTTGACCACCTCGTCCGGGGCGGGCGGAGGCGGCGCGGGAGCCGCGCAACCGGCCAGGAGGCAGACCATGAGAAGGCCGCAGGTCGTCAGGAGACAGCGGGCCGTCAGGAGACAGCGGGTCGTCTGGAGCGGGAGGCCGGCCCGCGGCCCCGCGGTCCGTGCGAGAAGGCACATCGTGGGATCAGGCCGGTTCGCGCCTCGCGGTGGCGAACGCGGCGGTGTGTGTGACGAGTTGGCGCATGCGGGCCGTCCCCCGGGTGGCAGCGGTCGTGCTCGGCACGGCCACACTCCCCACCGTGTGCGCGGGCATGCGCCGCATCACCCGAAGAGGTGATCAAGCCCCTCGTCGGGCGACGCGGCCGCCGTCCGCGGCCCCCGTCCGCGGCCCCGCGCGCGTCAGCGCGGCCACGCGGGGTCGGCGCCGGGGCTCGATGCCGTCAGTACTGGGGCTCGAGACCGTCAGCGCCGGGGCTCGAGGCCGTCCAGGATGTGGTTCAGGCCGCGGGTGAAGTCCTCCTCGCGGGTGCGCTGCGGGTCCTTGTCGCCGTCGGGCGCGTACAGCCGGCGCAGCCGCGGGTAGGGCTCGACGGCTCGCCGGACCGCGGGCCAGGCCCGCTCCGCCCACTCGTCCTGCGTCAGGCCGGAGCCGGCGAGCTTGGTGAGCCACGCCGCCTCGGCGCTCGTCATGCCCATCACGTAGGCGACGACGGTGCTCAGGGCGCTGTCGGCGGCCTCGAGGCCGAAGCCGGCCGACTCGAGGAGCGCGAGCATGTCGTCGGTGATGCGCATGAGGTTGGGGCCCAGGTAGGCCAGGCCGGCGCCGCCGATGACCGAGCCGGCCCAGGGGTGGCGGAGGAGCATCGCGCGGATGCCGCCCGCGGTGTCGATGACGGCCTCGCGCCAGGCGGCCGGGTCGGTGACGGGCGGTACGCGCAGCTCGCCGTAGATCTCGTCGAGGACCAGCTCGATCAGCTCGTCCTTGTTGGCCACGTGCCGGTAGAGCGAGGTGGCTCCGGCGCCCAGGCGGGCGCCCAGCCTGCGCATGCTCAGCGCGTGGAGACCTTCGGCGTCGAGCAGCCGGACGGCCTCGGCGACGATCTGCTCCCGGCTGAGCGCGGGCTGGTCGCGCCGGGTGCGGGGCGGGCGGGTCCACACCGAAGAGATCTGCTGGTCATCGGCCGTCATGGGGCCTCCTCTCGTACCGGGTCAGGCTAGCGCGCGCCGGACACACTTGCGCACACCGTTCGCAGTGCGTACGGTGTGCGCATAGAGCGAACACCGTACGCATGACTTCCGGGGGGATCCCATGACCACCGCACGACTCGACGCGACCGCCTACCGAACCGCCGAGCAGCTGCTGCGGCACAACCGCTCGCGGCTCGTCCGCGGCGGCCGTGTCCGGCCGCGCTGGATCGAGGGCGGCGACCGCTTCTGGTACACCGTCGACACCGAGGCCGGCCGGCGCTTCGTCCTCGTGGACCCCCGGAACGGCACCCGCGAGCCGGCGTTCGACCACGAGCGTCTCGCCGCCGCCCTGGCCGCCGCCTCCGGGCAGGACGTGGACGCGGCCGCGCTGCCGTTCGCGGCGATCGAGCCCACCGAGGGCCACGTGGAGTTCGACGCGTTCGACACCCACTGGCGGTGCTCGCTCGAGTCCTACGGGTGCGAGAAGGCCGAGCGCGCGGGCCTGCCCGGCGGCTTCCTGGACATCCCCTCCCCCGACGGCGAGCAGGCGGTGTTCCTGCGCGGCCACGACCTGTGGGTGCGCTCGGCGGACGGCCGGGAACGCCCCCTGACCACCGACGGCGAGGCCGACCACGCCTACGGGACCAGCCCCTTCTCCCCCACCGTCCTGCTGGAGAAGATGGGCGTGCCCCATCTGCCGCCCGCCCTGGCCTGGTCGCCCGACTCGACGCGCGTCCTGACCCACCGCACCGACCAGCGCGAGGTGCGTACGACGCACCTGGTCGAGGCGGCGCCGGCCGACGGCGGCGCGCCGCGCCTGATCACCCAGCGGTACGCGTTCCCCGGTGACGAGCGGATTCCGCTCGGCGAGTTCGTCGTGCTCGACGTCGCCACGGGCGAGGCGGTGCGCGCGGAGACCGGGCCGCAGCCGTTGCCGCTCATGTCGCCGATCACCACCAAGTGGGCCTGGTGGGCCGAGGACGGCTCGGCGGTGTACCACCTGAACGGCTCCCGCGACGGACGCCGCCTGCGGCTGGACCGGCTGGACGCCGCCACGGGCAAGGTGACCGCGGTGGTGACCGAGACGGGTGAGACGCGCGTGGAACCCGCCCAGCAGCAGCGCCAGGCACCCATGGTCAAGGTGCTGGCGGGCGGGGCCGAAGTGCTCTGGTACTCCCAGCGGGACGGGTGGGGACACCTCTACCTCTACGACGCGCGCACCGGCGAGGTGCGCCGGCAGGTGACGTCGGGCCGGTGGGCGGTGCAGGAGATCCTGCGCGTCGACGACGACCGGCGGGTGGTGTACTTCGTCGCCTCCGGGATGATCGAGGCCGACCCCTACCGCCGTTCCGTGTGCCGCGTGGGGCTCGACGGCACCGGCTTCGTCCGCCTGACCGACGACGACCTCGACCACGTCGTGACCGTCCCGGAGAGCGGGCGGTACTTCATCGACTCCGCGTCCACCAGCACCACTCCCCCGGTGATCAGCGTGCGGGACTGGGACGGACGGGTCCTCGTCGAGCTCGAGCGCGCCGACATCGGCGGGCTGCTCGCCACGGGCTGGACGCCCCCGGAGCCCTTCCGCGTCAAGGCCGCCGACGGCGTCACCGACATCCACGGCGTCATCCACCGCCCGCACGACTTCGACCCCGACCGCCACTACCCGGTCATCGACCACCCCTACCCCGGCCCGCACATGCGGCGCGGATCCGCGTCCTTCGACAACGCGTTCTTCCAGCCCGACGCCGAGGCCGTGGCCGCTCTCGGATTCGTCGTCGTCGCGCTCGACGGGCGCGGCACGCCCGGCCGGGACAAGGCCTTCCACGACGTCTCGGCCCAGAACCTGGCCGACGCCGGCGGCATGGCCGACCACGTGGCGGCGCTGCGGCAGCTCGCCGCCGAGCGGCCCTGGATGGACCTCGACCGGGTGGGCGTCTTCGGCATCTCGGGCGGCGGCTACGCGACCGTACGGGCCATGTGCGACTTCCCCGAGGTCTTCAAGGTCGGCGTCTCCGAGGCGGGCAACCACGAGAACCGCAACTACCTCATGTTCTGGGCCGAGACCTACGACGGCCAGGACCCGGAGGTCTGGGCCCGCTCGTCCAACGTGGAGGCCGCCGACCGCCTCGAGGGCAAGCTGCTGCTGGTCCACGGCGGCATGGACGACAACGTCCATCCCCATCTGACGCTGCGCCTGGCCGAGCGCCTCATCGCCGCCGACAAGGACTTCGAGCTGCTGATCGTGCCCGGCGCCGAGCACATCTTCGCCGGCTACGAGCACTACGTCACCCGGCGCCGGTGGGACTTCCTGGTTCGCAACCTCCTGGGCGTCGAGCCGCCGGAGGGCTACCGCCTGACCCCGGCTCCGTTCGACTTCGACGTCATCGCGGACATCTTCGGCTGACGGACCCCGGGAACGCTGACGGACCCCGGGAACGGGAAGAGCCCCCGCCTGAAGAGGCGGGGGCTCTGTTCGATCGACGCGCGTCGCTCAGGCGATGCGGTCCAGCACGATCGGGTTCGGCGTGAAGGCCGTGCCCGCCGGGGAGATCTCCACGCCGCCCTCGAGGGCCTGGAGGGCGTAGTCGAACTTCTCCGGGGTGTCGGTGTGCAGCGTCATCAGCGGCTGGCCGGCCGTGACCGTGTCACCCGGCTTGGCGTGCATCTCGATGCCCGCGCCGGCCTGCACCGGGTCCTCCTTGCGGGCGCGGCCGGCGCCCAGGCGCCAGGCCGAGACGCCGACGGCGTACGCGTCGAGCGCGGTGAGGACGCCGGAGGTGGAGGCCGTCACCACGTGCTGCTCGCGGGCGACCGGCAGGGTGGCGTCCGGGTCGCCGCCCTGGGCGATGATCATGCGGCGCCAGTGGTCCATGGCCGAGCCGTCGGCGAGGGCCTTGGCCGGGTCGGCGTCCTTGATGCCGGCCGCGTCGAGCATCTCGCGGGCCAGGGCGATGGTGAGCTCGACGACGTCCGCCGGGCCGCCGCCCGCCAGCACCTCGACCGACTCGCGGACCTCGAGGGCGTTGCCCGCGGTGAGGCCGAGCGGGGTGGACATGTCGGTGAGCAGGGCGACGGTCTTGACGCCGTGGTCCGTGCCGAGGCCGACCATGGTGGAGGCGAGCTCGCGGGCGTCGGCGATGTTCTTCATGAACGCGCCGGAGCCGACCTTGACGTCGAGGACGAGCGAGCCCGTACCCTCGGCGATCTTCTTCGACATGATGGAGGAGGCGATCAGCGGGATGGCCTCGACCGTGCCGGTGACGTCGCGCAGCGCGTAGAGCTTCTTGTCGGCCGGGGCCAGACCGTCGCCCGCGGCGCAGATGACGGAGCCGACGTCGCGCAGGACGTCCATCATCTCGTCGTTGGAGAGCAGCGCGCGCCAGCCGGGGATGGACTCCAGCTTGTCCAGGGTGCCACCGGTGTGGCCGAGGCCGCGGCCGGAGAGCTGGGGCACGGCCGCGCCGCAGGCGGCGACGAGCGGGGCCAGCGGCAGGGTGATCTTGTCGCCGACGCCGCCGGTGGAGTGCTTGTCCGCGGTGGGGACGGGCAGGGAGGAGAAGTCCATGCGCTCGCCGGACTTGATCATCGCGGCGGTCCAGCGGGCGATCTCGGCCCGGTCCATGCCGTTGAGCAGGATGGCCATGGCGAGCGAGGACATCTGCTCGTCGGCGACCTCACCGCGCGTGTACGCGTCGATCATCCAGTCGATCTGCTCGTCGGTCAGACGGCCGCGGTCGCGCTTGGTGCGGATAACGGAAATGGCGTCCATCAGCACATTTTCCTTTGGGTTCGTAGTCCTCAGGTCTTTCCGGGGCCGGAAAGTGACCCGGACGGGCTGAAAGATCAGCCCGTCCGGCGCTTGGGTACATCTTCAACGATTCAGGTCGGCGGGCCCAAACGCGTCCGGCAGCAGCTCGGCCAGCGGGCGGATGCCCGAGACCGTGTCCACCTCCAGCTCCGGGCCGCCGTGCTCCCACAGCAGCTGCCGGCAGCGGCCGCACGGCATCAGGATGTTGCCGTGGCGGTCGCAGCAGGTGAAGTGCGTCAGACGGCCGCCGCCGGTGGCGATCAGCTCGGAGACCATGCCGCACTCGGCGCACAGGGCGACGCCGTAGGCGGCGTTCTCCACGTTGCAGCCGCTCACGGTGCGTCCGTCGTCCACGAGGGCCGCGGAGCCCACGGGGAAGCCCGAGTACGGGGCGTAGGCCCGGGACATGGCGTCCCGGGCCTGCGCACGGAGGTCTTCCCAGTTCACGGAAGAGCTCACTACTTGCCCTGACCCTTCCGGTAGGGCTGACCGTCGGCCTTCGGCGGCCGCAGGCGCTGCGCCGAGAGCGACAGCACCAGCAGGGTCGCGACGTACGGGGTGGCGTCGACGAACTCCAGCGGCACGGTGGTGGTGAGCAGGTACCAGGCGGCGAGCGCCGCGACGACGATCGCGCTGACGATCGCCTGCTTGCTCTTGCCCTTCTTCAGCTGCCACACCACGAGGCCGATCAGCAGCACGGCGACGAGCAGCAGCAGCGCGTGGACGGTCGGGCCGCCCGAGCGCAGCTGGAGGCTGTCCATGAAGCCGAACAGGCCGGCGCCCATCGCGACGCCGCCCGGACGCCAGTTACCGAAGATCATCGTGGCGAGACCGATGTAGCCGCGGCCACCCGTCTGACCGTCGGAGTACATGTGCGTGCCGATGGCCAGGAACGCGCCGCCGAGGCCCGCGAGGGCGCCGGAGACGACCACGGCCGCGTACTTGTACGTGTAGACGTTGACGCCGAGGGACTCGGCCGCCACCGGGCTCTCGCCGCAGGACCGCAGGCGCAGGCCGAAGGCCGAGCGCCACAGCACGAAGAACGTGCCGACGAACAGCAGCGCCGCGACGATGGTCAGCCAGGACACGTCGGAGACGAGGCCGTTGAGGATGCCGGCGATGTCGGAGACGAAGAACCAGTGGTGCTTCTCGATCGATTGCAGCCAGTCGGACAGGCCGGGGACCGAGAAGTGGCCCATGTTCTCCATGACGGGCGACTGCTTGTCGTTGCCGCCCGCCTGCTGCGCCGCGCTGCCCTCGGCGCCGAACCACATCTTGGCCAGGTACTGGGTGAAGCCCAGCGCCAGGATGTTGATCGCCACACCGGAGATGATGTGGTCGACGTTGAAGGTGACGGTGGCGATGGCGTGCACGACGCCGCCGATGGCGCCGCCGATCACACCGGCCAGGGCGGCCGCCCACGGGCCGTGCTGCCAGCCGATCCAGCCGGCACAGAACGTGCCGAGCATCATCATGCCCTCGAGGCCGATGTTGACGATGCCCGCCCGCTCGGCCCACAGGCCGCCGAGGCCGGCGAGGCCGATCGGCACGGCGGCGCCGAGGGCGCCGCTCCACTGGCCGGAGGAGGTCAGGTCCTCGGCGCTGGTGATGACCCGCAGGGCGGACAGCAGCAGCAGCGCGCCCGCGATCATCAGCAGGACGACGGGGTAGGAGAGCTTGCGCCTCCCACCGGCCGACTTGTTCTTGCCGCTCAGTCGCTCGGAGAGCGCGGCGGTGAAGGTGGTGCTCACGCGGAAACCTCCGCCTTGTCGCTCTTACGGGCCTGGGCGGCGAGCTCCTCGCCGACCTTGCGCTGCTGGACCTTGAGTCCGTACCGGCGCACGATCTCGTAGGCGATGACGACGCACAGGACGATGACGCCCTGGATCACGCCGACGATCTCCTGGGCGTAGCCCTCGAACTCGAGCTGGGTGCCGGTGCGCTCCAGGAAGCCCCAGAGCAGGGCCGCGAGGGCCATGCCGATGGGGTTGTTGCGGCCGAGCAGCGCGATGGCGATGCCTGTGAAGCCGATACCGACGGGGAAGTCGGTGCCGTAGTTGTACGACACGCCGAGCAGGGTCGGCATGCCGACGAGGCCGGCCATGGCGCCGGAGAGCAGCATGGCGGTGATCACCATGCGCTTGACGCTGACGCCGCTGGCCTGGGCCGCGGACTCGGAGCGGCCCACGGTGCGCAGGTCGAAGCCGAAGCGGGTGCGGTTGAGCACGAACCAGTAGGCGACGCCCGCGAGGGCCGCGATCACGACGAAGCCGTAGATGGGCTTGGGCTGGGTCGGGATCTCGAAGAACTGCGCGGAGTCGGGCAGGTAGGGCGTGTGGATCAGGTTGCCCTCCTTCTCCGCGAGCCGCCCGTCCTGCAGGAAGTAACCGATGATCGAGGCGCCGATGGCGTTCAGCATGATCGTGCTGATGACCTCGTTGACACCGCGCGTGGTCTTCAGCAGACCGGCGATGCCCGCCCAGATCGCGCCGACGATCATCGCGACGATGATGATCACCGGGATCTGGATGATGCCCGGCAGCGTCAGCGCGCCACCGACGACGGCGGCGAAGAAGGCCGCGATGCGGTACTGGCCGTCGACGCCGATGTTGAACAGGTTCATCCGGAAGCCGATGGCCACGGCCAGCGCGGACAGGTAGTACGGCGTCGCCTTGTTGATGATCCAGACCTGGCTGTCGGCCTTGGAGCCGAAGTCGATCATGACCTCATAGGCGTGGAACGGATCCTGGCCGGTGGCGGCGATGATGATCGAGGTGATGGCCAGCGCGGCCACGATCGCCAGAACCGGGGCGGCCAGACCCAGGATCAGCTTGTCCTTGTCGAACTTCTTCACTTCGCGTCACCGCCTTCCTTCTTCTCGGACTTCTTGTCGGACTTCTTCTCGTCGGCCTTGTCGGCCTCGGGCTCGGCCTCGGCCTTGTCGGCCTTGGGCTCGTCGCCCTTCTCCGGCTTCTCCGCCGTCTCCGGCTTCTCGGCCTCGGGCTTGTCGGCCTCGGGCTTGTCGGCCTCGGGCTTGTCGGCCTCGGGCTTCTCCGCCGGCTCCGCCGGATCGGCGTCCTTGCCGTCCTCGCCGTCCTCCTGGTGCTCCAGGTGGCCGGACGCGGCGCCGGTCATGGCCGAGCCCAGCTCCTCCGGAGTGATCGTGGCCGGGTCGGCGTCGGCGACCAGACGGCCGCGGAACATCACCCGCAGGGTGTCGGAGAGGCCGATCAGCTCGTCCAGGTCCGCGGAGATCAGCAGCACGGCCAGGCCCTCGCGGCGCGCCTCGCGGATCTGGTCCCAGATCTGCGCCTGCGCGCCGACGTCCACGCCCCGGGTGGGGTGCGCGGCGATCAGCAGCTTGGGCAGGTGGCTCATCTCACGGCCGACGATCAGCTTCTGCTGGTTGCCGCCGGAGAGCGAGGCCGCGGTGACCTCGATGCCGGGGGTGCGCACGTCGTACTCGCGCACGATCCGCTCGGTGTCGGCGCGGGCGGCCTTGATGTCGATGAGGCCGCGCTTGCTGTTGGGCTTCTCGGTGACGTGACCGAGGATGCGGTTCTCCCACAGCGGGGCCTCGAGCAGCAGGCCGTGGCGGTGACGGTCCTCGGGGATGTACCCGATGCCGTCCTCGCGGCGCTTGCGCGTGGGCGCCTTGGTGATGTCGGCGCCGTCGAGGGTGACGACACCGCCGTCCGGCGTGCGCATGCCCATGATGGCCTCGACGAGCTCGGCCTGGCCGTTGCCCTCCACGCCCGCGAGGCCGAGGACCTCGCCCTTGTGGATGGTGAAGGAGATGCCGTCGAGCACCGCGCGGACGACGCCGTCGGAGTCGGTGGCCGACAGGTGCAGGCCGTCGACGGTGAGCATCGGCACGTCGGTGACCGTGGACTCACGGGTCTCCGGCGACGGCAGCTCCTCGCCGACCATCAGCTCGGCGAGCTGCTTGGGCGTGGTCTCGCTGGGCACCGCGGTGCCGACGGTGGTGCCCCGGCGGATGACGGTGATGTCGTCCGCGACGGAGAGCACCTCGCCGAGCTTGTGCGAGATGAAGATGACCGTGAGGCCCTCGGACTTGAGCTCGCGCAGGTTGTCGAAGAGCGCGTCGACCTCCTGCGGCACCAGGACGGCGGTCGGCTCGTCGAGGATCAGCGTGCGGGCACCCCGGTAGAGGACCTTGAGGATCTCCACGCGCTGGCGGTCGGCGACGCCGAGGTCCTCGACGAGGACGTCGGGGCGCACGCCCAGGCCGTAGGCGTCGGAGATCTCCTTGATCTTCGCGCGGGCCTTGCCGCCGATGCCGTGCAGCTTCTCGGCGCCGAGGACGACGTTCTCGAGGACGGTGAGGTTGTCGGCGAGCATGAAGTGCTGGTGCACCATGCCGATGCCGCGCGAGATGGCGTCCGCGGGCGTGTGCAGGGTGACCTGCTCGCCGTCCAGGGTGATCGTGCCCTCGTCCGGCTTCTGCATGCCGTAGAGGATCTTCATCAGGGTCGACTTGCCGGCGCCGTTCTCGCCACAGAGGGCGTGGACGGTGCCGCGGCGGACCGTGAGGTGGATGTCGTGGTTGGCCACGACACCGGGGAACCGCTTGGTGATACCCGCGAGTTCCACCGCTGGGGCGGTACTGCTGGGCTCTTTGGTGGACGCTTTGATGGCGCACTCTCCTCGGAGAAAGGGAGCGGGAGCCGGATTGGGCCGTGCGGGGTAACGGAGAGGTCCGGCTGGGCGGAGGCGACGCTACACGCGTCAATGAAGTGCTACGCGCGTAGCGTTGGCGCGTATGTACGGGCCCGGCGGCGAGGATCGCTCCTCGCCGCCGGGCCCGCAGTCCTTACGGGCCGGTCAGCACCGGCCTGTGATCACGGGGTGGTGCGGACCTTGACCTGGCCGTCCGCGATCTTCTTCTTCGCGGCCTCGACCTTGTCCTTGATGTCGTCGATGAAGCCACCGGAGGTGGCCAGCGACACGCCGCCGTCCTTGAGCAGGTACGGGTGCGGGCCCGTCAGCGGCTTACCGTCCTTGACGCTCTTGATGAGGTCGAAGACCGCCACGTCCACGTTCTTCACCACGGAGGTGAGGATCGAGGCCTTGTACTTGTCCAGACCCGGCTGCTGGTACTGGTCGGAGTCGACGCCGATCGCCCAGGCGCCCTTCTGACCGGCGATGGCCTCGATCGAGCCGTTGCCGGAGAGGCCGGCCGCGGTGTAGATCACGTCGACGCCCGAGTCGAGCATGCCCTTGGCCTTCTCCTTGGCGGCCGCCGGGTCGTTGAAGCCCTTGTCGTTGTTCGGGTACAGGTACTGCGAGGTGATCTCGACCTTGGAGTCGGTGTCCTTCGCGCCCTGCTCGAAGCCGGCCTGGAACTTCTGGATCAGCGCGTTGTTCACGCCACCGATGAAGCCGACCTTGTGGTTCTTGGACTTCAGCGCGGCGGCGACACCGGCGAGGTAGGAGCCCTCGTGCTCACCGAAGGTGATGCTGTCGATGTTCTTGCCCGGGGCAACCGAGTCCACGACCGCGAAGCTGGTCTTCGGGAAGTCCTTGGCGACCTTCTCGATCGACTTGGAGTAGTTGAAGCCCACGCCGATGACGGGGTTGTAACCGGCCTCGGCGAGGGAGGACAGACGCTGCTCGCGGTCCGCCTCGGTCTCGCCGTTCTTGGCGGTCATCATCTTGGACTTGACGCCCAGCTCCTTCTCCGCCTTGTCCACGCCACGGGCGGCGGACTCGTTGAAGGAGTGGTCGTCACGGCCACCGACGTCGAACGCCAGGCCGACGCCCTTGGCCTTGGAGTCGCTGGACTCGGTGGAGGACTCACCGCAGGCGGTGAGAGTGAATGCGAGAGCCGCGGTGCTGATGCCCGCGACAGCGATGGTGGATACCCGGCGCACGAGGGGCCCCTTCACTCGAAGCGCCTCCATTGGCGCTGGTTCGCGGGAATCGTAACGCGCGTAGATGCAGATAAAAGGGGTGCCTGCAAGCCGTTATCGATTCGTCGTTAACCAGACTTGACCGGATTGCCTACATACGGTTGCCATCCAGCATCGCGGCGGCCGTGAACAGCTCCACTCCGACCTCGATCGCCTTCTCATCCACGTCGAAATCTCCGCAATGCAGATCACGCAGGGTCGAATCGCCCACAGGGCGCACACCGAGCCGTGCCATGGCCCCGGGAACCCGCTCGAGGTACCAGGAGAAGTCCTCGCCGCCGAGGCTCTGCTCGGTGTCCTCCACGGCGTACCGGCCCCGGCGGGCGGTCATGGCGTTCCGCAGCAGTCCGGCGGCCTCGGCGTCGTTCACCACGGGCGGGACGCCACGGGTGTAGTTGATCTCCGACTTGGCACGGTGCAGGCCGGCGACCTCGTCGACGGCGGCGTGCACCAGGTCGGGCGCCTCCCGCCAGGTGCGCAGGTCAAGGCAGCGGACGGTGCCTGCGAGCTCGGCGTGCTGCGGGATGACGTTGCAGGCGTGCCCGGTCACCAGCCGCCCCCAGGTGACGGAGAGACCCGAACGGGCGTCGGCCCTTCGGGCGAGCACGGCGGGCACGTCGGTGGCCACCCGGGCGGCGGCGGTCACCAGGTCGGTGGTCAGGTGGGGGCGGGCGGTGTGGCCGCCGGCGCCGGCCAGGGTGACCTCGAGGCGGTCGCAGGCGGAGGTGATCGCTCCGGTGCGCAGCCCGATCCGGCCGACCTCCACCTTGGGGTCGCAGTGCACGGCCAGGATCCGGTCCACACCGTCCAGCACGCCGCACTCGATGGCGTCGAGGGCGCCGCCGGGCAGTACCTCCTCGGCGGGCTGGAAGATCAGCCGCACCGGGTGGGGCAACAGGCCTTTTTCGGCCAGGTCCGCGAGGACCAGGCCCGCGCCCAGGACGACGGTGGTGTGGACGTCGTGACCGCAGGCGTGAGCCATCTTGGGGACCGTCGAGCGGTAGGAGACGGTCTTGGTGTCCGGGATCGGCAGCGCGTCGATGTCCGCGCGCAGGGCGAGCACGGGGCGGCCGGCGGTGGCGTACGAGGCGCCGTCGCGCCCGATGTCGCAGACGAGCCCCGTGCCACCGGTGAGGGTGCGCGGTCTGAGCCCTGCCTTCTCGAGCCTCGCCCGGAGCGCCGCGGTGGTACGGAACTCGCGCTTTCCCAGCTCGGGATGCATGTGCAAGTCCCGGCGGAACGCGATGAGTTCCTCGCGCAGCCCGGAGGGAAGCACACCGGGCAGTTCGCCACGGGCGGTTTCGGAGTCGCTTTCGCAGGGCATCAGATGGTTCACCCTGCGAAGGGTAGAGCCCCGAATGGGGCAACTGTCCCTCAATCAAGAAAAGTTCAGCCGCATGGATGGGTCCACCGAGGGGTATGACCCGTATTTACGGCCTACGTCGTAGACGCGGATGCGTAGGGCAACCGACGCACATCGCGCGCGCTGCCGGTCACTCCGGACAGGAAGTCCTCAGCACGGGGCGAGGCGTGTTCGGTGAGCCAGGCGGGGTCGATGTCGCACACCGCGACGCTCACGCCCGTGCCCGCCAGGGCCAGCGGGAGGGTGTGCACGACGGTGGACGGGAAGCTCACGACGGTGCGGCCGATGGGGCCGCGGCGCGCGATCAGCTCCAGCGGCAGTTCGGGGCGTACGACCTGAAGGCCCAGGCCGGAGGCTATCCGGCGCAGCTTGTCGGGGGACTCGCGGCGGTGCGCGAAGTAGCGGGTGGCGCCGTGGGCGCGGGCCAGGGCGGCCACGGCCTCCAGGTAGCGCTCGGGGTCCACGACGCCGGTCTCGACGAGGGAGGTGCCCACGAGGTCGGTGCCGCGGGTGAGCCGGGGCGGGCCGTAGGTGGCCCTGGTCCAGGCGAAGTCGTTGGCCGTGACGGTCACTCCGGGTGGCGGTTCCACCGGCATGGAGGTGAAGACCTCCACCGAACGGCGGTTGTTCGGAGTCAGCTTCCGGCGCGCCGAAGCAGACACCGGCGCGAGAAGCAGCTCGCGCGCCCCCCATCCGCCGGCCCCCCGGCGCCGGTGCCAGCGCACGAGGCGTTCGCCCCGCGCCAGTTGGGAGACGAACTCCATCGTGGCGGTGCCGTCGTCCACCACGACCAGCTCCCGGGCCCGGGCGAGGGTCAGCAGCAGCTGGACGTACCGCGAGAACGGATCCCCGATGACCACCCGGCGGGCCCGGCGCAGCGGTCCGGCGAGCGCGCCGACCGTGGCGAACGGCGCCCCCGGCCCGCCCCGGGCCTCCTCCCAGCGCACCCGGTGGCCCTGGTCCCGTGCCAGCTCGGCCATCCGGCGCAGCTGGCCGCGGGTCGTGGGGTCGTGCGGGGCGAGGACGACGACGAGGAGATCGCCGGCCAGGGGGGTGATGTCCCGCCGCCCGGGCTGGCGCGGCACGCCGTCGCGCAGCGGGGGCGCCTCGCCGGGAGGGCCGCCGGACTGCGGGGCGTAGCGGCCCGCGCGGTACGCCCACTCGAGGACGTTCAGCAGCTGTACGGGGCTTTCGACGAAGGCGAGCGTGGGGGCGTCGTCGCCCCCGGCGCGCCGGGGGCCCCTGAGGCGGCGGGCGGGGCCGCGGGATGCGGCCGCCGCCTCGGGGGCCGGGCCGGACGCCGGCCCCTCGGGCGTGGTCACCGGGCGCCCGTCAGACCGCTACGGGTTCGCGGTCGCCCGCCTCGGCGACGACGCCGGGCACCCGGCGCAGCTTGCGCATCGGGCCCAGCTCGCTTTCGTAGACCCGCTTGACGCCGTCGCCCAGCGACTCCTCGACCACGCGGATGTCGCGGACGAGCCGCTGCAGCCCGCCGGGTTCGACGGAGGCGGCCTGGTCGGAGCCCCACATCGCCCGGTCGAGGGTGATGTGCCGCTCGACGAAGGAGGCGCCGAGGGCGACGGCGGCGAGGGTGGTCTGCAGGCCCGTCTCGTGGCCGGAGTAGCCGATGGGGACGTTGGGGTACTCGGCCTGCAGGGTGTTGATCACCCGCAGGTTGAGCTCGGCGGCCTTGGCCGGGTAGGTGGAGGTGGCGTGGCAGAGCACGATGTTCTCGCTGCCGAGCACCTCGACGGCGTGCCGGATCTGCTGCGGGGTGGACATGCCGGTGGAGAGGATCACCGTGCGGCCGGTGGCCCGCAGGGCGTGCAGCAGATCGTCGTCGGTGAGGGAGGCCGAGGCGACCTTGTGCGCGGGCACGTCGAACTTCTCCAGGAAGGCGACGGACTCGGTGTCCCACGGGGAGGCGAACCACGCGATGCCGATCTGGCGGCAGTAGGCGTCGATGCGGCGGTACTCCTCCTCGCCGAACTCCACCCGGTGGCGGTAGTCGATGTACGTCATACGGCCCCACGGCGTGTCGCGCTCGAGGTCCCACTGGTCGCGCGGGGTGCAGACCTCGGGGGTGCGCTTCTGGAACTTCACGGCGTCGCAGCCGGCGTCGGCGGCGGCGTCGATGAGGGCGAAGGCGTTGTCGAGGTCGCCGTTGTGGTTGATGCCGATCTCACCGGTGACGTAGACGGGGTGGCCGGGGCCGACGGGCCGGTCGCCGAGGACTCGGGTGCGGGTGCCGCTGCGCGGGGCGGAGGTCATGAGGTGGCTGTTCCTTCACGGGAGGGAGGGAGGGTGCGGGGGAAGGGGAAGAAGACGGGGAAGGGGAAGGGGAAGGGGTGTGAGGCGGGGGCCCGCGGTTTACGGGGCGGCCCTGGTGCAGGCCTCGCCGCTTTTGTCGAGGCCCCCGTCGAGGGCGGGGCCCAGCAGCCAGGAGGCGATCTCGCGGACGGCGCCGGAGCCTCCGGGCGCTGCGGTCACGGCGCGCGCGGCGGCGCGTACGGGGCCGTGCGCGCCGGCGACGGCCACGGGCCAGCCGACGAGGCCGAAGCAGGGCAGGTCGTTGACGTCGTTGCCGGCGTAGAGCACCCGCTGCGGGTCGATGCCGCGCTCGCCGCACCACTGCTTGAGCGCCGCGTCCTTGCGCTCGCTGCCGTGGACGACGGGGATGCCGAGCTTGCGGCCGCGGGCGGCGACGACGGGGTTGGTCTCGGTGGACAGGATCAGCAGTTCCAGCCCGGCCCGGCGCAGCGCGGCGACGCCGAGCCCGTCGCCGCGGTGGACGGCGACGATTTCGCGTCCGTCGGCGTCGATGAGGACGCGGTCGTCGGTCTGGGTGCCGTCGAAGTCGAGGACGACCGCGTCGACGTCCTCCAGCGTGGGCAGGGCGGCGGGGCCTCCGGCGTCGAGCAGCGGGGCGAGCGCGCGGGCGCGGTCGAGGTCGTGCGGGTCGTCGATCTCCAGGACGCGGGCGGCGTCGGTGCGTACGAGCTCGGTCCGGCCGAAGAAGCGGTGGCCGGCGGCCCGGAAGCCCTCGGCGCGCATGGCGTAGGCGGCGCCGGTCTCCAGCAGGTCCTGGGGGCGGTCCTGGCGGCGGGGGCGGTGGGCCTTGTCGTGGTTGACGCCGCGGGCCCCCGTGGCGGGGCGGTCCGACGCGGGCGCGGCGGCCCGGTCGGGGACGGCGGCGGGCCGGTCCGTGCGCCCCTCGTCCGTCTCCTCCCGCCAGACGAAGCCATGGAAGGGCGCCGCCGTCAGGGCGCTGTCCGCGCCCCCTTCGACGACGGCCGCCGCCACGCCGTCGACGTCCTCGCGGGTGAGGAAGGGGCTGGTGCACTGCACCAGCAGGACCGTGCCGACCGGGCGGCCGGTCATGGCCTCGTAGGCGTCCATGGCGTGCAGCACCGCCGCCTCGCTGGTGGCGGTGTCCCCCGCGATGGCGGCCGGGCGCCGGACGACGGCCGCGCCCGCGGTGCGGGCGGCGTCCGCGATGGCGGCGTCGTCCGTGGAGACGACGACGTCGGTGACCAGGCGGGAGGCCCGGCACTCGCGGACCGCGCGGGCGACGAGCGGCACTCCCCCGACGGCGGCGAGGTTCTTGGAGGGCACGCCCTTGGATCCGCCGCGTGCGGGGATGACGGCCAGGACGGCCGGTGGGGCGGACATCGTGTGCTCCTTGGGGTGTCGGGTGGCCGGCGGGGGCGTCACAGCTCCCCCAGTCGGCGGATGACGGGCGCCACGCGCTGCACCCCGTGGCGGTAGGCGCCGCGCGCCGCGTCGCGCAGGGCTTCGCGCGTGGCGCGGCGCAGCGCGCTCTCCTGCCGTCCGGGCGCGGCGCGCCCCGGCAGGGGGCGCCCCTGGGGGTCGAAGCCGTAGCGGGCGAGGACGGCGGGGAGGTAGCCGGGGGCGGTGCGGGGGGTGTAGTAGGGGGCGAGCGGGGGCAGGGCGGGGCGGGCGGCGAGGTCGGCGACGCGCTCGCGGGCGGCGTCGAAGGCGTGCGCGTACGAGCCGTCGGGCGCGACGCCCTGCCGGGCCGTCCAGCCGGTGTCGGGCTCGGGCAGGCGGCCGGCGTCGAGCTCGTCCCAGGAGACGAGGCAGCCGGAGCCGAGGAAGTGGTGGTTGCCGAGCGGTTCGCGGACGCCGAGGTCGGTGAGGACGGCGGTGGGGATCGCGCGGTGGAGGGATTCCAGGGCGGCCGTGGAGCTGACCGTCACCAGCAGGTCGGTGGCGTCGAGGACCTCGCCCATGTGCCCGTAGACCAGGCGGCAGTTGGCGGGCAGTCCGCCGGGGAGGCGGGCGGCGAGCTTCTGGTAGGGGTGTTCCTCGATGTGGGTGGTGTGCTCGCCGGGCTTGCTGCGCAGCTTGATCAGCACCTGCCTCTCGGGGTGCAGGCGGGCGTGGCGGGCGGCGCGTTCGAGCAGGTAGGTCCGGTCGGCGCGGCCGTCGGGAACGGACGGCTGGGCGGCGAAGACCACGGTGTACGGGCGGCCTTGGGACGGCCCGGCGTACGGCTCGCCGCCGAGGAACGGCAGCGCGCACTCGATGACGCTGTGCGCGGGGGCGCCCGCTCCGGCGTACACGGCGCGGAAGCGCTCCGCGTCGTGGCGGGAGTTGGCGAGGACGACGTCCGCGCCGTGCCGCAGCAGCAGGCCGTCGGCGAGCTTCTCGTAGACGACGCCGACGTAGCCGGTGACGACGACCGGGCGGGCGGGGGCCGGGCCCCAGGCGTGGGCGAGGCCGTGCAGCAGGGCGTGGACGGCGCCCCCGACGCAGGAGAGCACGAGAACGTCGTACCGGTCCCGGCCGGCGGCGGCCGTGAACTCCGCTCCGGTGACCTCGCGCAGCGCGTCCGCGCGGACGCCGACCTCGGCGAGCTGGCGGACGGTGGGCGTCGCGCGGCCGCGCAGCAGGAAGCCGTCGAGCCGGCCGCCGGGGGCGATCCGGTGCGCGGTGAGCGCCCCCCATTTCCACCGGGTGTCGGAGTCCGCGAGCACCGCGATCCGGGGCGGGGAATCGGTACGTGAGTGCACGTCGCCGACGATAGAAATCCATTCCGTTTCGTTGCCCAACGGGGCTTCAACAGCCGGTAAACAGCACACCGACGATCGGCGAATCGGTTGACGGAACGGGGTGGTTCACAAATCCGCCGCGCTTCGTTCACCTGCGCTTGCGCTCGGCGTCGACACGAATGCCGGGGCGGCACATAGCGTCACGCGCGTGGTCAAGCTCTCCGTCGTCGTGCCGTTCTACAACGTGCAGACATATGCCCCCGACACCCTGAGAAGTCTGCGTGCGAACGCGCGTGAGGACTTCGAATTCCTTCTCGTCGACGATTGTTCGACGGACGGCACGCCGGGGGTGCTGGAGCGCGCCGCGCGGGACCTGCCGGGAGCCGTGCTCCTGCGCCACGAGACGAACGGAGGGCTGGCCACCGCCCGCAACACCGGGCTCGACGCGGCGCGCGGGCGCTACGTCACCTTCCTCGACGGCGACGACTGGCTGGCGCCCGGCCACTACGAGCGGCTGCTGCGGGTCGCCGAGGACCTGGAGGTCGACTTCGTCCGGACCGACCACGTGCAGTGCACCGGCCGGAACCGGACCGTCCACCGGGTGCCCGTCGGCCGCCGCGGGGTCGCCCTCCACCCGCGCGAGTGGATACTGCCCGCCGGCCGCTCCACCTCCGTCGACTACCCCTATGCCTGGGCGGGCCTCTACCACCGGCGGCTGCTCGACGCGGGCCTGCTGCACTTCGTGCCCGGCCTGCGCACCGCCGAGGACCGGCCCTGGATCTGGCGGCTGCACCGCGAGGCACGGTCCTTCGCGGTCAGCGGACTGCTCGGGGTGTTCTACCGGCGCGGGGTCGCCACATCACTCACCCAGATCGGTGACGTACGGCAGCTGGATTTCATTCGCGCGTTCGACACCGTATTGGCGGAAACGGCTCGCGACCCGGAGGCGGAAAAGCTCCTCCCGAAGGCCGTTCGTACGTACTGTGCGATTATTTCGCACCATCTCGGATCGATCGAACGATTCGAACCGGCCGTCGCCGGAAAACTGCGTTCGATGAGCGTGGCCGCCATGAAACGCATGCCTCCCGAACTCCTCCGGGACGCCCTCGATTCCATGGACGAGGACCGTGCCGCCCGCCTGCGCCGGCTGCGCCGCCGGGCGGCCGTGATCCCGGCGCCGCGGCCCGCGGCCGCCGGCCCGGAGGTGGCCGCCTGATGCCCGCGCCCGCCCGCACCCAGCTCCTCATGGCCTCGACGCTCTACGGCGCCGCCACCCTCGCCGCGGCCCTCGACGCCGGGCTCCTCCCCGCCGCCGACCGCCGGCTGCTGATCGTGGCCAACACCGCCGCCGTTCCCGAGACCACCCCCGCCTTCGACGAGGCCCCCGGCTTCGAACGGCTGCGCACCCGCTTCGACGGGGTGCTGTCCTGGAACGAGACCATCAGCCCCTTCCACCCCGCCGGCTGGTCCCCGCGCCCGGACGACGCGCCCCTGTGGGAGCGGCACCTGCGGCTGCTGTGGGGGCTCGGCACCGACGACGTGGAGATCGTCCTGGAATCCCTCCAGGTCAACCCCGCCCTCGCCCTCGCCCAGCTGTTCCCCGACGCGCCCCTGGACGTCTACGCCGACGGCCTGATGAGCTACGGCCCCACACGCAGCAGGCTCGACCCGCTCATCGGCACCCGCGTGCGCCGCCTGCTCCACGTGGACCTGGTGCCGGGCCTGAAGCCCCTGCTGCTCACGGAGTTCGGGGTCGAACCGGAGATCGTGCCGAACGAGGTCTTCACCAAGGTCCTCGCCGAACTCTCGGACGCGACCGCCGCCGGCCTGCCCGACGCCCCCGAGGGCGCCGCCCTGCTCCTGGGCCAGTACCTCTCGGCGCTGGACATCCTCACCCCCGAGGAGGAGGAACGGCTGTACATGAGCATGCTGCGCGGGGCCGTCGCCCGAGGCCACCGGACGCTGCTCTTCAAGCCGCACCCCTCGGCCCCCGCCCGCTGGTCACGGCTGCTGGAGGAGGAGGCGGACCGGCTCGGCGCGGACCTGACCCTCCTGGAGACGCCCGTCCTGGCCGAGGTGGTCTGCCACCGGCTGCGGCCCGCCCTGGTCGTCGCCTGCTTCTCCACCGCGCTGTTCACCGCTCGCGCCTTCTACGGCCTGCCCGTCGCCCGCGCGGGCACGGACCTGCTGCTCGAGCGCCTCGCCCCGTACGAGAACAGCAACCGCGTCCCCGTGACCATCGTGGACGCGCTGCTGCCCGGCCTCGAGGACGACGGCGGCCGGGAGGACGACGACGGCCGGGGCGACAGCGGCGGCCGGGAGCCCGACGGCCCCGAGCGGCTCCAGGCCCTGCTGGCCGCCGTCGGCTACGCGATGCAGCCCCGCATCCACCCGGGCCTGCGCCCCGCCGCCGAGCGCTACCTCTCCGCGCACCTGGACGCCCGTACCCGGCGCTACTTCAAGCGCCGCCGCCTGACCTCGCTCGCGCTGCCCGGCGCGGTCCCCTCCCAGCTCGCCTTCCTGCCGCGCCACCCCGCCGTCCGCACGGTGGCCCGCCGGGCGCGGGCGGTGCGCAGGCGGCTGCTGAAGCGGAAGAAGACGGCGGGTTCCGCATGAGGACCGTCCAGGCCCGGCGCGTGGTGCGGCCCCTTACAGCCCTACAGCCCTTATAGCCCTGCAGCCCTCATGGGCCTACAGCCCTCATGGGCCTTATAGAAATGGCGACTTCCGCATGACGACGGTCCAGGCCCCGAGCACCGTACGGCCCCCGGAACAACGAAGCGCCGGCAAGGCGGCGGCCGGGCGGAAGGACTCCGGTGGGCGGCTGTACGCCCTGGACGGCCTGCGGCTGGTCGCCGCGCTGATGGTGGCGCTCTACCACTACGGCGGCCGGGACGGCGACGTCAGCCGGGCGTGGGGGGCCTCGCCGCGTCATGAGTTCCCGCACCTGTCGACGGCCTTCGCCTACGGCTGTCTCGGGGTGCAGATCTTCTTCGTCATCAGCGGCTTCGTGATCTGCATGAGCGGCTGGGGCCGCCCGCTGCGCTCGTTCTTCGCCTCCCGGGCCGCCCGTCTCTACCCCGCCTACTGGGCCGCGATCGTCCTGGTCACCCTGGTCTTCGCGCTGCCGTGGGTGCCGTACACGCCGGTGCCGGCGAGCGACGTGCTGGTCAACCTCACCATGCTGCAGCAGCCGGCCGGGGCCGACCGGGTGCTCGGGGTGTGCTGGACGCTGTGGGCGGAGGTGCGTTTCTACGCGCTGTTCGCGCTGTTCGTGGTGCTGCCGGGGGCGACGCGTCGGCGGGTAGTGCTGTTCTGCGCGGTGTGGACGCTGATGACGGTCGTCACGACGGCGTCCCATGTGGAGTTCCTGCGCGTGGTGTTCATGCCGGAGCACTCCATGTTCTTCATCGGCGGCATCGGCCTGTACCTGGTCCACCGCTTCGGCCATGACGCCGTGGCCTGGGGCATCGTGGCCGTGAGCTTCCTGCTGGGCCAGCACTACGCGGTGGCGGGGCTGTGGCACCCGCCGAACCCGCACTACTTCTCGTACCGCTCGCCCTACGTCATCATCGCCGTCCTCGCCCTGGGCTACGCGGCCGTGGCGGCGGTGGCCCTGGGCGGCACGCGGTGGGCGCGGTGGCGGTGGCTGCCGTTCGCGGGGGCGCTGACGTACCCCTTCTACCTGGTGCACGAGCACCTGGGCTGGGTGGTGATCGGCGGGCTGCACCGGGGCCTGGGGCTGCCGTCGTACGTGACGTTCGGGCTGACGCTGCTGGTGATGCTGGTGCTGGCGTGGGTGCTGCACCGGTGGGTGGAGCGCCGGCTGACGCCTGTGCTGCGCGGGGCGATCGACCCGCGCGGCACGGGCGTCAGCCGCCGGCCGCGGGCTTGAGCAGCGTGGCCTCGATCCCGGCGATGACGGCCCGCAGGCCGTCCTCGAAGCCGCGGTCAAGGTTCGCGAAGAACTCGTACCCCGCCTCGGTGGCGAGCGGGTACCCCTCCATCGTCAGGGTGCGGTCCTCCAGGTCGTAGGCGGGGTCGCGCTCGCCGCCGGGCACGGGATAGACGGACTGCTCCTCGATCACGTAGCCCATCGTGTAGGTGTTGGCGGTGAACATGGCCCGGGCGGCGGCACGCGGCGCGAACCCGGCGTCCACCAGCACGCGCATCATGCCCTCGACCGAGCCCGCGTGGCCGCTGTCGGTGAAGCGCGTGCCCCCGAAGACCTTCCCGCCGTCGCGGTAGCCGAGCAGGAAGCGGCGCAGCCCGCGCATGGTCCCGGCCAGGAAGGCCTGCCACGAGCCGCGGTCGATCGCGGCGATGGGGCCCTCCATGCGGCGGAACATCTCCGTCGCCATCTCGTCGAGCAGCGCCTGTTTGTTCTCGAAGTGCCAGTAAAGGGCCGGAGCCTGGACGTTGAGCTCCTTGGCGATCCTGCGCAGGGTCAGGCCTTCGAGGCCCACCTCGTTCAGCAGGCGGAGCGCGGTGTCGGCCACTTGGGCGCGATCGATTCGAGGTGCCACCTTGACAGCTTAACAACGTTCAGTTCAGGCTGGGCACTGCAACGGACTTAACAACGTTAAGGGGGGACCGTCCATGTCCATGGACACCGACATCCTGATCGCGGGCGCCGGACCGACCGGCCTCGTCCTCGCCATCGACCTCGCCCGGCGCGGCATACCCCACCGCGTCGTCGAGCGCTCCGAGCGGGGCTTCCCCGGCTCGCGCGGCACCGGCATCCAGCCGCGCACGCTGGAGCTCTTCGACGACCTGGGCGTCATCGACGCGATCATGGCCGGCAGCGGGCCCGTGCCGACCGTGCAGACGTGGGAGGGCGCCGAGCGCTCCGAGAAGTGGAACCTCACCGAATCGGCCGACGTCTCGCCCGCCATCCCCTACCCCGCGGCCCGGATGCTGCCCCAGTGGCGCACGGTGGAGATCCTCTACGCCCGCCTCGAGGAGCTGGGCGGCCGAGTGGACTTCAGCACCGAACTCACCGGCTTCACCCAGGACCCGGACGGCGTCACCGGCACCCTGCGCCACGCCGACGGCACGGAGGAGACCGTACGGGCGAAGTGGCTCGTCGCCGCCGACGGCGGCCGCAGCGAGGTCCGCCAGGCGCTCGGCATCCCCTTCACCGGCGAGCAGGTCGACTCCCGCCCGGTCCTGATCGCCGACGTCCTCCTCGAGGGACCGGACCGCGAGCGGATCGACGGCGGCCACTGGCACATGTGGCAGAAGGAGGAGCGGGGCTTCGTCGCCCTGCGCCCGCTCGAGCAGGTGGAGACCGTCCAGGTCATCGCCGGCTTCGCGGACGACGGCAAGGACATCGACCTGGACACCGAAGCCACGCCCGAGGCCCTCGGCCGCCTCGTCGCCGAACGCACCCGCCTCGACCTGACGATCAGCGAGGTGCGCTGGGCCTCCGCCTACCGGGCCCGCATGGCGATGGCCGAGCGCTTCCGCTCCGGCCGGGTGTTCCTCGCCGGGGACGCCGCGCACGTCCACTCCCCGGCCGGCGGCCAGGGCCTCAACACCAGCGTCCAGGACGCGTACAACCTGGGCTGGAAGCTGGAGGCCGTACTGCGGCGGGGCGCCCCCGAAGCGCTGATCGACTCCTACGACACCGAACGCACCCGCATCGCCGCCGACGTGCTGGGCCTGAGCACCCGCGTCCACCGGGCCGACGTGGGGAACGGCGGCGGCCGCTGGCGGCGCGGCAAGGAGACCCACCAGCTCACCCTCGGCTACCGCGAGGGCCCCCTGACCCGCGAGCTGCGGCGGGACGTCCCCGAGGACGCCCTGCGCGCCGGGGACCGCGCCCCGGACGCGCCCTGCCAGGACGCTTCGGGGGCGTCGGTGCGGCTGTTCGACGTGTTCCGGGGGCCGCACTTCACGCTGCTGGACCTGACCGGCGGGGCCGACGGCGAGCCGTCGGCGCCGGAACTGCCCGACTGGGTGCGTACGTTCCGCCCGCAGGACCCGGAGGGGCACGCCAAGGCGGCGTACGGGTCGGGGCTGTTCCTGGTGAGGCCGGACGGCTACGTGGGGCTGGCGACGGACGACGTGCGGGATGTGGAGGCGTACGTGGGGTTGGTGGCGGGCTGACGGCAGGGACGGGGTGACGCCGGAGGCCGGGCGGAAGCGTGGTGACGCTCCCGCCCGGCCTGTCCGTCGGGGGTCGTTGCTGTGACGCTCCCGCCCGGCCTGCCTGCCTGTCCGCGGTCGTTGCTGTGCCTACATGGCCGTCGCTACAACACCACGGACAGCAGGAGCACGAACACGATCCCCACCACCGAGATCACCGTCTCCATCAGCGACCACGTCTTGAGCGTCTGCCCGACGCTCATCCCGAAGTACTCCTTCACCATCCAGAAGCCCGCGTCGTTGACGTGCGAGAAGAACAGCGAGCCCGCTCCGACCGCCAGCACCAGCAGCGCCGAGTGGGTCGTGCTCATGTCGGCGGCGAGCGGGGCGACGAGTCCCGCGGCCGAGATCGTGGCGACCGTCGCCGACCCGGTGGCCAGCCGGATGCCGACCGCGATCAGCCAGGCGAGCAGCAGCGCGGAGACGGACCAGTCCTTGGAGACGTCGAGGATCATCCGTCCCACGCCGACGTCGATGAGCGTCTGCTTGAAGCCGCCGCCCGCGCCGACGATCAGCAGGATGCCCGCGATCGGTACGAGCGACTTCTCCACCGTCCCGGCCAGCCGGTCCCGCCCGAAGCCGGCGGCGCGGCCGAGCGTGAAGAGCCCGACGAGCACGGCCGCGAGCAGGGCGATCAGCGGCGAGCCGACGACGTCCGCGACGCGCTGCACGGGGTGCTTCGGATCGTCGACCACGATGTCGACGAGCGCCTTGACCAGCATCAGCACCACCGGGAGCAGCACCGTGCCCACGGTGACCGCGAAGCCGGGCCGTCGCTCGAGCTCTTCGGAGGGCCGCTGCGGAATCATCTTCTCCGGCGGTGCGATGTCCACCCAGCGGGCCGCGAGGCGCGAGAACACCGGCCCGGCGATGACGGCGGTCGGCACGGCGACGAGCACACCCAGGGCCAGGGTGACGCCGAGGTTCGCGCCGATGGCGTCGATGGCGGCCAGCGGGCCGGGGTGCGGCGGCACCAGACCGTGCATCACGGACAGTCCGGCCAGCGCCGGGACGCCGATGCGCATGAGCGAGTGCCCGCCCCGCTTGGCGACGAGCAGCACCACGGGGATCAGCAGCACGATCCCGACCTCGAAGAACAGCGGCAGGCCGATGACGCCCGCGATCAGCACGATCGCCCACGGCATCGAGCGCGTGCCCGCCCGGGCCAGGATCGTGTCGACGATCTGGTCGGCGCCCCCGGAGTCGGCCAGGAGCTTGCCGAGTATGGAGCCGAGGGCGATGAGCACGCCCACGCCCGCGACGGTGGAGCCGAGCCCGGCCGTGAAGCTGGCGATGACCTTGTCGATGGGCGCGCCCGCGACGGCTCCCAGGACGAGCGTGCCGATGGTCAGGGAGAGGAAGGCGTGCAGTTTGAGGCGGGTGATGAGGAGGACGATGACGGCGATGCCGACGAGGACGGCGATGCCGAGCTGTGCGTGACCCGCCGAAGTGATCGGTGCGGTGGGTGCTGCCGCGGCCAGCATCTCGACGCTGAGAGTGCTCACGGGCTTCCTTGGGAGAGGGGGGATTCCGGTGTGTTGTCCGGTGTCTGTGGTCAGAGCCGCCGCAGCGCGGCGACGGCCCGTTCGGCGATGACGGCGGCCTCGGGCGTGACGTCGACGGCGACGCCCGCCTCGTCGTCCTCGAGCGGCTCGAGGGTGGCGAACTGCGAAGCGAGCAGCCGGGCGCTCATGAAGTGGCCCTGGCGGGCGGCCATCCGGGCGGCGATCAGTTCCCGGTCGCCGGTGAGGTGGAGGAAGACGATTCCGGGCGCGGCGGCCCGTAGCCGGTCGCGGTACGCGCGCTTGAGCGCCGAGCAGCTGACCACGCCGCCCGACCCGGCCCGGCCCCGGGCCCACGCGCCGACGGCGTCGAGCCAGGGGGCGCGGTCGTCGTCGTCCAGCGGGACGCTGGCCGACATCTTGGCGATGTTGGCGGCCGGGTGGAAGTCGTCGCCCTCGGCGTACGGGACGCCGAGCGCCGCCGCCACCAGCGGCCCGACCGTGGTCTTGCCCGTACCGGCGGTACCCATGACCACGACGAGGTGGGGGGTGGTGGCGGTCATGCGTTCCTCGCTGTCTCCGTCGACATCGGCGTCCGGGCTCACTGAAGCTCATTGGGTATGACGTATTCAAGAGCTCGTAACTAAAACGTCATACTTATTTGCCGCCGCCTACCGGCCCGTAGGCTGACCCCATGGACAAGCGGGCACAGGAGGGACCGGGGGAACCGGGAGGCCAGGGCGGTCAGACCGTTCAGGGTGCTCAGGGCGGTCAGGGAGGCAGCGGCCTGCACGCGCGCGTGCTGGAAGCCCTGGGCCCGGCCATCACGGCGGGCGACTACCCCCCGGGCAGCGTGCTGCGCACGGACGAGATGGAGGAGCGGTTCGAGGTCTCGCGCAGCGTCGTCCGCGAGGTGATCCGCGTCCTGGAGTCCATGCACCTGGTCGCCTCCCGGCGCCGCGTCGGCGTGACCGTCCTCCCGGCCGAGGAGTGGAACGTCTACGACCCGCGCGTCATCCGCTGGCGCCTGGCCGGCCCCGACCGCCCCCGCCAGCTGCGCTCGCTGACCGTGCTGCGCTCGGCGATCGAACCGGTGGCCGCGGGCCTCGCCGCCCGCCTGGCCACCCCCGCGCAGTGCGCCGAACTGACCGAGCACGCCCTGGGCATGGTCGCCACCTCGCGCGGCCAGCAGCTCGAGCGCTACCTCGTCCACGACATCGCCTTCCACCGCGTGATCCTGCGCGCCTCCGGCAACGAGATGTTCGCCCGCCTCGGCGACGTCGTCGCCGAGGTCCTCACGGGCCGCACCCACCACCAGGTGATGTTCACCGACCCCGACCCGGCCGCGGTGACCCTGCACGTACGGGTCGCGGAGGCGGTACGGGAACGGGACGCGGAACGGGCCGAGGCCCTGACGCGGGAGATCGCGACGGGAGCGATGGCGGAGCTGGACGTACTGGCCCCGTAGCCGCCGCCTCAGGTGTGGATGGCCCCTCAGCCCGGGTGGCCGTCGGGCCACTGCTCGTACCACCGCTGGTCCTCCTCCAGCTGCGCGGCGAGCGAGATCAGCAGCGGCTCGCTGTTGGCGGGCCCGAGCAGCTGGGCGCCGAGCGGCAGACCGGCGGCGGTGAGACCGGAGGGCACGCTGACGGCGGGCCAGCCCAGGACGTTCCACGGCCAGGCGTACGGACAGGCGGCGATCATCCGGGAGTTGGTGTCGCGGGTGCCGATGCCCGCCAGATGCCCGGTGCGCAGCGGCGGTACGGCCGTGGTGGGTGTCAGTACGGCGTCGAAACGCCAGAACATCTCGCCGATCCGGCGGCGCAGCGGCGCCTCCGCAGCGCGTGCGGCACGCAACGCGCCGCCGCCGAGAAGGGAGCCGCCGCGCGCGTTGACGCGCGTACGGGCATCCAGCAGCGCCCGGTCGGGCACCCGCGCCGCCCAGTCCCGGACCCCGGCCATCGACCGCGGCACGAAGGCGAACCCGATCGGCCCGTAGCGCGGGTCCTCCTCCACGACGTCGTGCCCGAGGATCTCCAGCCGGGTGGCGACGCGAAGGGTGGCGTCGCGGACGACAGGATCGAGCCAGTGCCGTACGGCGGCGAAGGCGGGCCGCAGCGACAGGGCGATCCGCAGCCGCCGCCGGGGCTCGCGCCCGGCGGCGGCCAGAACGTCCACGGCGGGCGGCCGGTGCAGATCACCGGAGTGCGACCCGCTCACCGCCTGCAGCAACAGCGCGGCGTCCCCGACGGTACGGGCCAGCGGCCCGTCCGAGGTGATCCCCCGGAACGACTCCCCCTGCGGCCAGGTCGACACGCGCCCGCGCTGCGGCTTGATCCCCACCAGGTGCGTCCACGCGGCCGGTATCCGGATCGACCCCGCCCCGTCCGACCCCAGCGCGGCCGGCACCAGCCCGGCGGCGACGGCCGCGGCGGAGCCGCCGGACGAGCCGCCGGGACTGTGCTCCAGGCTCCACGGATTACGCGTCACCCCGAACGCGGGCCCGTCGGTCACGGGCCACTGTCCCAGTTCGGGAGTGTTCGTCTTGCCGACGATCACAGCGCCGGCGGCCCGTAATCGGCGCACGGCCTCACTGTCGTCCTTCTTGCGCGGAAAGTCCCCGGAACACCCGAACGCCGTGGGCTCACCGGCCACGTCCATGTCGTCCTTGACGGCCAGCGGCACCCCCAGCAGAACCCCCCGCTCCCCCGCCGCCAGCCTCCGATCGGCCTCATCGGCCTCCCGCAGCGCCGCCTCGGCACGCACGATCCGGAACGCGTTCAGAGTGCCCTGCGTGGCGGCGATACGCCGCAAGGACCGTTCGACGAGCTCCCGGGAGGAAACCTGACGCTCGGCCAGCGCCTGCGCCTGCGCGGCAAGCCCTTCGCAGTCCCGGCCTACGTCCCCGCCTATACCCCCGCCTATGAAACCGGTCACCCGAGCCCCTTCCTCCCGATCGAACACACGGTAACGGGGCGAGAGTTGTACCGACAGCAGGCCGGGACTCCTGTGGGCCTGCGCCTTGCCGCCTCGCGTGATGGGGGACTGTCACAGGGTGTCAGTAGTCTGTGACGGGCGTGGGCGGGGAGGGGGAGTTCCGATGGCATCGACACCGTCGACACCATGGTCACCGGGTGCAGGGGTGGGGGTGAGCCCTATCCTGCCGAAGCCGGCCAGTGGTCTGATCATCGCGTCGGATTTCGAGTCGAAGTCGCATGACGAGTTGTATGCGATGGTCGAGCACGCGGATGTGGAGCGTACGACGCTGGTGGCGGCTCGGCTGGCTTCGGCGGCGGTGTTGATCGCGGAGTTGGGTGATGAGCTCAAGGGTCATGTGTCGCAGGTGCGGTGGGAGGGCGAGGCGGGCGAGGCCTTCCGTACGTGGGGGGCGGACATGGCCAACGCGACGTTGCGGCTGGGTGAGCTGAGCGGCAGTGCGGGTGAGTGGATGACGCATGCGGCGTCGACGCTGTCGAAGGTGAAGTCGGCGATGCCGAAGCCGTCGGCGTCGCGGGCGACGCTGGATGCGTACCGGCAGGCGAATCCGGAGCGGGTGGGGCAGGTGCCCTCGCCGCTCGTCACGGACCAGTCGGGGGGCCTGCGGACGCCGGGGCCCACGCAGCGTCAGGCGTACGAGGCCCAGCAGGCCCCTGCGGAGGCGGCACGCCTGATGCGCCAGCTCGCGGAGTCGTACGCGTGGTCGGCGCACCAGCTGTCGGTGGCGCCGCGGCCTACGTTCCGGCCGATGCCGGATAACTGGATGCCGGAGAAGGATGTCGAGAGGTATCGGCACGCTCCGGGTGGCGCGTCCTCGGCAATGCCCTCCGGGGGAGCTGCGGCAGCAGCACCACATTCCTCGGGAGCAGGCACATTTGCCTCGCCGCCCGTCGGCGACCGTGCGGGTTCCGTCGCTCCGACGATCAACCATCCCGGCTCCCCGGATTCCAGCAGAATCGACGGATGGCGAGACAGCCCTCCCGTCGTACCGAACTCCCCTGCCGCTCCCGCCCATCCGAGGCCGGACAGCAGCACGCCTACCAGCCCGCTTCCGCTGCCGCATGTGCCTACCCCTCCGGCCATTGGCTCGGAGCGCAGGCCGGTGGAGTCGGCAGGTCCTCGCGGTCGTGTGTCACCGGGTCAGGCAGGTCGGCTCCCTCAGGGCGTCGGCAGAAGCGGAGCGACCGGACCACCCTCTGCCACACCCTTTCCCCGCAACGTCGGGGATGGCATCGTCGGGGGCCGCCCCTCACCCCGGACCGGCGGGCAGCCGAGCGCGCAGCCTCCCAGGGGCGCTGTCATCGGTGCCGAAGGGCAGGATCAACGGCGGAGCGGCTCCCCGTTGCCCTACGGTCCCGGCGCCGGAGCAACGAGCGGCACCACAGGAACCGGTCGGGCGGGCGGTCCCGGCAGGCGGTTGGCGACCGAAACCGGCGGAGTCGTTGGCGGCCGCCCCCAACCACGCGGAAGCACTTCCGACCGAACGTTCACACCGGGCGGAGCTGGGCTGGTCCGGGCCCCGTCAACGGCCGACGGTTCACAGCGCGAAAGGCAGCGCCGACGACCCGACTATGTCGTCGAGGAAGAATCCGCCTGGACCGAGGGCCACCGACGCGTGGTTCCACCCGTCATCGACTGATGGCCGGAATCACGGCCCACAAGGGAAGGCGCATGCCGAAAAAGGCCAGAACCCGCAGCAACAGAGTGCTGGCTGCCGTAGCCATGCTGCTCTGTGCCAGCTTCATGAGCGCGCCGGCGCATGCGGACTCCATCCGTTCCCAGCAGTGGTACCTGGACGCCATGCGTGCTGAGGAGATCTGGAAGACAAGCACCGGTACCGGTGTGACCGTTGCCGTCATCGACTCGGGCGTCGACGCAACCCTTCCGGACCTCCGGGGGCAAGTCCTCGAAGGTCGTGACTTCACCGGACGAGGCGATGACGGCCGTACCGACGCGAAGGGGCACGGGAGCCGGATGGCCATGTTCATCGCCGCGACCGGAAAAGGCGACGGAACATGGGGCCTTGCTCCGGGGGCGAAGATCCTCCCCCTACGAGCCTCTGGAACCCGGGACGCCGCTACAAGCGGAGCAGCCATCGGATCAGCCGTTCGTTTTGCGGCCGACTCGGATGCAAAGGTCATCAACATCTCCCTCGCGAGAACGGCGGCGAGCCGCGAGGAGGCGGACGCAGTCGCCTATGCGCTGTCCAAGGGGAAGCTGATCTTCGCCGGAGTGGGCAACGACGGCGACACATCCAACCAGCCTCAGTACCCCGCAGCCACCCCCGGCGTCATCGGCGTATCCGCAGTGGACCAGGACATCAAGGCCGCCTCCTGGTCCCAGTACGGCCCCCAGGTCGACCTGGCCGCGCCCGGGACGAACATGGTGGCCCCGTGCACAGACGGCAGCAGCGGCCTCTGCATCGGCGAAGGCACCAGCGACGCCACCGCCCTGGCCTCCGCCTCCGCCGCCCTGGTCTGGTCCGCGCACCCCGACTGGACGGCGAACCAGGTCCTGCGCGTCCTCATCAACACCGCCGGCGGCCCCAAGAGCGGCGAGAAGCGCAGCGACAGCCTCGGCTACGGCGTCGTCCGCCCCCGCATCGCCCTGCAGAACCCCGGCGACCCCGGCCCCCCGGACGTCAGCCCCCTCCCCGAACTGGCCGCAGCCCCCGCGGCGAAGCCGAGCGCCGGCACGAACGCGACGGCCGCCGACGACAACGGCAACGGCACCGGCCTGCTCTCGACCCGCACCACCGTGATCGCGGCCGCCGTCACCGCCGTCGCACTGGCGGTCGCGGTCCCCACGCTCATCACCCGTCGCCGCCGCCGCAAGCCCCTGCCCGGCCAGGGCTGACCCGCCCCCTACCCCACCCCTTCCGAAGGCCAACCCGATGCCGCATGCCCTCTTGAGCCAAATCGACGCGATGTACGCCGCGCAACGCCCCAACCCGGCCGCGCTGGTGGGCGAGTTCCGCCGCACCGCGGTGCTGGTCCCCCTGGACGAGGCCGGTGGGCTGTGGTCCGTCGAGATGGACGGCATCCGCTGGGTGTGCGCGTTCACGGACGAAACGGAGCTCGCACGGTTCGCGCTGGCGCACGGCCTGACCGCCGACGCGTCGTGGGAGTACCGCTCGGTGCTGGGCGCGCGCCTGCTGGACGTGGTGGTTCCGGCGGTCGCCGGGCCCGCCGGCGTGGCGCTGAACATCGGCGGCGAGCGCCCGGCGCTGTTCCCGCCCGTACGCGGCATCGTCCCGGACGAGGTGGCGCTGGACGCGCCGGACACCCCGACGAATCGTTTCAGCACCGAGGAGGACCAGGACCGGTGAGCAACCACGGGGGCATAAACGCCGGCAAGGACGCCCTGGACGGCGTCACCAAGGGCATCAACGCCGCGATCGGCGAACTCAAAGAACTCGGCACCGCCGGCTCCGCCGCCGTCGGCCGCGGCTTCGAGGACCTCGCCCTGTCCGGCATGGAGACGGGCCATGACGGCCTGACGGCCGCGTTCAAGACGTTCTGCGAGCGGTGGGAGTGGGGCGTGCGGGCGCTGGTGCACGACGGCAGCCAGTTCGCGGAGCGTGTGGGCCTGGCGGCGGGTTACTACCACGAGGGCGACCAGTACGTGAAGGACACGGTCAAGGTGGTCGCCAACGCGGCCTTCGGCAACCCGCACCTGACGGAGGAGCAGGTGGAGGGGATGCGCATGAAGGACGTACTGGCCGACAACCCGTTCACGCAGGTCAGTGACGCCGACTACAGCAAGAAGTCGTTCGCGAAGGCGGCCGAGGACGCCGAGGAGACGTGGTCGCGGACGGCGAAGGACATCAGCAAGGCCCCGAACGCGGCTGGGCTGGCGGTCCGCCTGGGCAGCAAGATCGAGGACTACAGCTGATGAGCGGCTCGGCATTGAACCCCTTCAACATCGTCGACAAGGCCGGCGAGGCGGTCGAGGGAGCCGTCGACAAGGGCAAGAGGGCCGTCGGCAAGGTCGTCGACAAGGGCACGGACATCGCCGCCGACGGCCTGCACATGGTCGGCGCGGACGACGCGGCGGACTCGGTCGAGCATTGGGGCGACAAGGCGGCCTCCAGCCTCGGCGCCCATGTCGGCGAGCACCGGCTGGGCGAGACCGAGGACCCCAAGGAGCTCGTTCACGGCGACGCGAAGCAGATCAACGCCGCCGCCAAGCACCTGCGCAACTTCCACACCGCCTTCGACACGACCCACACGGCTCTTCTGAAGGTGCGCGCCACGGACGGCTGGAAGGGCGAGGGGGCCGACGCGTTCACGGCGAAGTTCGTGGAGCAGCCGAAGAAGTGGGCCGAGGCGGCCGACGCGTGCGAGGCGGCGGCGGGCGCGCTGGAGACGTACGCCCACACCGTCACCTGGGCCCAGGGCCAGGCGAAGGAGGCGATCCGCCTCTGGAAGCGCGGCAAGGAGACGAACAAGAAGGCGGCCGGGGCGTACGACCGCCAGGTCGAGGCCTACAACGCCACACTCGCCGAGGCCGCCCGCAATTGCCAGGTCCCCGGCCCGGAGCCCACCAAGCCGGACAACCCCGGCAAGGCGGACTTCAAGGAAGCCGAACGCCTCCTCTCCGAGGCCCGCAAGCAGCGCGACACGGCGGCGGGCGAGGCGAAGACAAGGGTCGACGCGGCCGTCGCCAACGCCCCACAGAAACCTTCCTTCAGTCACCGCATGATGGCCACCGGCGCCGACGTCCGCGACGGCGGCAAGGTCGAGCTCCTCCACGCGGGCGGCGGCGTGGTCCGCTCGGTGACGGACATGGCGCGGACGGCCCGCAGCGTCAGCCCCTTCGACCCCTACAACCTCTCCCACCCCGCGGAGTACCTGACCGGCGTCAACAACATGGCCGCGGGCACGCTCTCCCTCGCCTCCCACCCCGAGCGCGTCCCCACCACCCTCCTCGGCACCGGCTGGGGCAAGGACCCCTCCGAGGCCAGTGGCCGCCTCTTCGGCAACGTCGCCGCGACCGTCGTGACCGGCGGCGCCAGTGCGGGCGCGGCGGCCGGCGAACGCACGGCCATAGCGGGCGCCCGCCGCGGAGCCATGGAGGGAGCCGAGGGCGCGGCGGCGAAGTCGGCGCCGAAGGAGAAACCGCCGACGCCGGCGCGGGAGAAGGTCACCGAGGACCCGAACGACCTCACACGCAGCAAAGAGAACAAGGTCTGCGAACAGGACCCTGTCGATGTGGCGACCGGCCGCATGCTGCTGCCACAAACGGACGTCACACTTCCAGGATCACTCCCCCTCGTCTTCTCCCGTCACTTCGAATCGTCCTACCGCTCGGGCGTCCGGTTCGGCCCCACCTGGGCGAGTACCGCGGACCAGCGCCTGGAGATCGACTCCGAAGGCGTCATCTTCGTCGGCGAGGACGGCGTCCTGCTGTCGTACCCGCACCCGGCCCCGGGCGTGCCGACCATGCCGGCCGTGGGCAGGCGCTGGCCGCTGTCGGTCGATGCCGACGGCACGTACTCGGTCAGCGACTCCGCCGGCGGCCGGAGCTGGCACTTCCGCCCGTACGATGCCGGACTCGCGCTGCTCGAGGAGCTCACCGACCGCAACGGCCACCGCATCAGCTTCCTGTACGCGGCGGACGGCACCCCCACCGACATCGTCCACGACGCGGGCTACCACCTGCGCGTCTCCACGGACATCGGCCGCGTCACGGCCCTGCACCTGGCCGGCGCGGGACCGGACGGCGCGGACCTCGAGCTGGTGCGTTACGGCTACACGGACGGCCACCTGTCGGAGATCACGAATTCCTCGGGCGATCCACTCCGCTTCGGCTACGACGACCAGGGCCGGATCACCTCGTGGACCGACCGCAACGGCAGCCACTTCGACTACGTCTACGACGAACGCGACCGCTGCGTCGCACAGTCGGGCGCGGCGGGCCACCTGCGGTCGACCTTCGACTACGACGAGACGGACCGGGAGACCGGCCTCCGCGTCACCGCCATCACCGACTCGCACGGGCACACCAAGCGCTTCGTGATCGACGACGCGCTGCACGTGGTGGCCGTGATCGCGCCGAACGGCGCGACGACCCGCTCCACATGGGGCACGCACAACCGGCCGCTCTCCCACACCGACGCCCTCGGCCGCACCACCACCTTCCGACACAACGACGACGGCCGCCTGGTCGCGGTGGTCCGCCCCGACGGCCGGGAGGCACGGGCGTCCTACGACGCCGCGGTGGGCCTGCCGGACACGGTGACGGATCCGGACGGATCCGTGTGGCGCCAGACGTACGACGCGGCGGGCAATCGCACGTCCGTCACCGACCCGACGGGCGCGGTGACCCGCTTCACGTACGACGCACTCGGCCACCCGGCCACCGTCACCGACGCCGTCGGCAACACCACCCGCCTCCGCTGCGACGCGGCCGGGCTCGTGGTCGAGGTGACCGACCCCCTCGGCGGCGTCACCAGCTACCGGCGCGACGTGTTCGGCCGCGTGAAGGCCGTCGTCGATCCGCTCGGCGCCACGACCCGCATGTGGTGGTCGGTGGAAGGGCACCTCCTCCGCCGCGTCGGCCCGGACGGCGCCGAGCAGTCCTGGACGTACGACGGCGAGGGCAACTGCCTCACCCACACCGACGCGGTGGGCGGCGTCACGACGTACGAGTACACCCACTTCGACCTGCTCACCGCGCAGACCGGCCCCGACGGCGTGCGTCACGAGTTCACCCACGACACGGAGTTGCGGCTCACCCAGGTCACGAACCCGCAAGGCCTGACGTGGGACTACACGTACGACGCACTCGGCCGCCTGCTCGAGGAGACCGACTTCGACGGCCGACGGCTGACGTACGCCCACGACGCGGCCGGCCGGCTGGTCGCCCGTACGAACGCCCTGGGCCAGACCACCACCTACGAGCACGACGTGCTCGGGCGGGTGGTGGCCAAGGACGCGGACGGCGACGTGACGACGTACGCGCACGACGCGGCCGGCCGCCTGCTGGAGGCAGCGGGTCCGGACGCGACACTGGTCTACGGCCGCGACCGGCTGGGGCGGGTGAAGTCGGAGACGACGAACGGCAGGACGCTGACGTTCACCTACGACGACTTGGGCCGCAGAACGCGCCGCATCACGCCGATGGGCGCCACGAGCACCTGGACGTACGACGCGGCGAGCCGGCTCACGACGCACACGGCCTCAGGCCACACGTTCGACCTGGAACGCGACGCGGTCGGCCGTGAGGTCGCACGCCACTTCGGCGACAACATCACGCTGCGGCACGCGTGGGACGACGCGGGCCGTCTGACGAGCCAATCTCTGGTCACGGATGCCACCCCGCTCCAGAACCGGTCCTTCACCTACCGCCGCGACGGCTACCTGACGTCCGTCGACGGCCGCACCTTCGATCTCGACCCGGCCGGCAGGGTCACGGCGGTGAACGCCCCCGGCTGGCAGGAACGCTACGCCTACGACGAGGCGGGCAACCAGACCCACGCCACCTGGCCCACCACCCACCCGGGCCAGGAAGCCCAGGGCCCCCGCGAGTACACGGGCACCCGCATCACCCGCGCCGGCACCATCCGCTACGAACACGACGCACAGGGCCGCGTCATCCTGCGCCAGAAGACCCGCCTGTCGCGCAAGCCGGACACCTGGCGGTACGAATGGGACGCGGAGGACCGCCTCCGCTCGGTGGTGACGCCGGACGGGACGCGCTGGCGGTACCTGTACGACCCGCTGGGCCGCCGCATAGCCAAACAACGCCTGACACCGGGCGGCGAGGTCGCGGAACAGACCGACTTCACGTGGGACGGCCCGACCCTCACCGAACAGACCACGGTCTCGGCCGACCTCCCCCACCCCGTCACCCTCACCTGGGACCACGACGGCCTCCGCCCGGTCGCCCAGACGGAACGAATATCGGCCGCAGACGCCTCACAACGCGAGATAGACAGCCGCTTCTTCGCCATCGTCACGGACCTGGTCGGCACCCCAACGGAGCTGGTGGACGAGACGGGCGAGATCGCCTGGCGCACCCGCACCACCCTCTGGGGCACCACCACCTGGCCCAAGGACAGCAAGGCCTACACCCCCCTCCGCTTCCCAGGCCAATACTTCGACCCCGAAACGGCCCTCCACTACAACTTCCACCGCCACTACGACCCGGAGACGGCGAGATACACCAGCCCGGACCCGCTGGGCCTGGCCCCGGCGCCGAACCCAGCGGCGTACGTCCACAACCCACACACGTGGTTCGATCCACTGGGGCTGTCAGGGTGCGGTGAGAACAGTCGGCTGAAGGGCGTCGATTCTCCTGCGAGACCAGGGCCCTGGGACCTGACAGGCAAAGACCCTACAAGTGTCGTTCCCGAAAATGCTGGCGTGCGCCAACTCACACCTGACCCTAATGGAGGCGCTCAGTACGGCTTGGAGTACAAATGGGTCGACTCCGAGGGCAGAACGGTACGCTTGAGAATGCACGGGCCGGACGGGAATGCTCCCGAAGGCTCAAATGCCGCAGTCGGCGACTCGTACCGAATTCAGTTCGGCGGCAAGTATCAGGACGAGTCGGGGAACCTGTATCCGCGAAACGTGCACAACGAAAATAGCCCTCACTATAATCCCGATGCCGCAAACGCCACACACATTCCGTTGCCTTTCGATCTCACCAACCCCTGAAACATATTCACCTGAAAAGGAGCGACATGTCTGTAGGCGACAAGCGGCTCATTGATTTGGTCAGGGGGCTTACCTCTATTCGACCTGAAGAACGGGAGGCATCCTGTGGGACGGTAACCGACTGGGTTGCCTCATTCGACGTTCGCGAAGTCGGCCTCGTGGCTACACTCTTGGCCTCGGCTGCCGCTCAGGAAAGAATCCCAGCCTGCAGGGAGAGCCAGCTGCACGCGCTCGTCGAGCTGGTAGACACCGGGTTCGTGCTATCTGTGCATACGGCACCGCTCTGGCAGGTCGACAGGGAAGAGCTCGGAATCTCGGAAGTCGAGCACTTGGACTATCTGAGCGGTGAACTCCAGTAGGAGGAAAACCCCCAAGTCTTTGACTTCCATAGAGCATCACGCGAAGCCCACGCATCAGCACTTTCTGAATGGGGCGGAACGGATAACCTGATACGCACCCATGCAGAATTTGGAACCGAGATGGGCGTTTACGGGGACCGATCCCTCATGTCGTTCGCCACTGACCTGGAACGCGCAAAGTTCTTCGCCAACGGTGGGCCTGCATACATGGCAAGAATCCACCCGAACGAAGGAATATGGCAGACGCTCGAGACTTCGACAGAGAGTGAAGTTCTGATACCGCACGGGATCAAGGTGAAGCCATGGAAAGAATAGACCCCATCCTCGGAATTAAGATACCAGTAACTTACATTCCGACAGGAGAAGCCCCACCAGAAGTGCAGAGCATCAAGAACTTCAACGAGCAGGACGATCGAGCGCTGGCCGATCATCCTAAACTTCGGCGAATCATCGTACGGTTGGCACCCAACTGGCCACCGGTACTCCTTTATTTGCACTGGAGCGACGGAACAGACCTGGTTCAGCTCGATACCAGAGTTTCCAATAATTCTGCCACAGAGAGCGATTTCAGTGGTGCCCACGCAGGCGAGGCACAGAGAGTATCCTGCTTCAAATGCGGATCCCTGTTTCGGGCAGTCATGCCCAATGCAGTCGTACCGATATTCGACGATCAGGTTCGACGTTTTCGCTCCCACCGGTACAAGACACACTGCCCTGTCTGCGGTGAGCGGATGGTTCAAACGCCGCTTGAGTTCATCGACGCCGGCTGAGCGACTGCACACGACGGTGGAAACCGGTGGCACCAGGACCTCCGCCCGCCAGAATGACTGGACCGACCACTACGGACTTGCTCCCTATCCCGATGGGACGGGAAGAGGAGTCCCATCCCCAATCAGGCGGTATTCGTGGTAGACACTTCCGACTGGGAACGGGCGAGCAATCGCCGACTCTGTGACCTCCTCACATCGGGGCCTTGTTCCTTCAATCGCGAGTGGCTCAAGGACGGCAACAAGAGGGTCGCACCATTTGCCGCTCATTCATCCCTGGACAGTCGCCTTGCAGATCGCCTGAGCCAAGCGGCCCGGAAATCGGGGCAAGACCACCTGATTGTCGGACGCCTGAGCCCCGCACAAGCCGACAAGCAGGCAATGCGCATCCCCTCGGCCGCAGCGGACACCTTGAAGCTCCTTACCTGGCGCGACGAAAATTTCGTTGCCGCGCTTCCCGACCTCTCAGGCGCGCTGCTCATGACAGATCAGCGCTACGCCTTGATAGCAGGGGGTGAAGAATACTTCGGGCGCAGCGTACCCGAAGGGGCCGATCAGGCTATCGTTAATTTCAAACGCTATGCACAACGTGTCGGCCAGAACCACCCCGCCGTGGCGCACATTGCCGCGAAATTCCAACCGCGCCAGACAGCCTGGGCCAGGCGCAGCGAAACAGCTGAAGGGTCAGCCACGTCGGATCAGTTGTCACTGATGACAGCTTTTACGGAAGATGAAATCAGCGCGCCACATTTCGCAAAATCCTGGTTGGCTGCCCGGCGGCGCTCTCTGCAGGGCCATGAGCGCCTGCGTGAGCAGTTTTCCAGGATCTTGGGCGAAGTCTTTTACGCCCTAGACAACTATTCTATCGACCCGAGATTTCATGAAGAGGGAGACCTGACCGACGGCCAGTTGAAAGAGGTTGTCAGACATGCCTTGACCGACCTAGACCTTCTCGAGCGCCGCTGAGTCAAGCCGCATTTCCCCGCCCAGCGACTGAGAGTGCAGGCGTCGGCTTTGGCAGGATGACCGCATGCTCATCCTGGCTCTGACGCTCCTGCTCGCCGCTCCCGTGCTCGGGATCGCCGTGCTGGTCAAAGCCGTGCGCGTACTCGTTGCGCGGCGGTTTACGCGGCGCGTCGGGGCTTCGGCCTGGGGCGAGGGGGCCTGGTGGTGGGTGGGGCCGTGCTGGCGTACAGCGTCGGGGTGTGGGGCGTGCTGCTGGGCGATGCGCCCGACTGGTGTCCCGCCGTGAGGTTCTACGGCGACCCCGAAGCGCCGGATCACGCGCGGATCGAGCAGAGTGCGTTTCCGCTTTCCACACGGTGTGTGTCCGACGTCCACGCCACCGTCGAAATGGTGCCGGGCTTCGTCAATCCGGCCATCGTGGTCTGCCTCCTCGGAGCCGTCGTCTTCGCCGGCGTGGCCGGTGTGAAGCGGCGGCGGAAATCCGGTGGCACCACCGCACCCGCCCCGGCAAACTCCGCACGTGCGTGAGTCAGTTGAAGTGTCGGGACTGGTGCTGCGGCCCTGGGGAGCCGAGGGGGATGTGGATGCCGTCCTCGAGGCGTTTGCCGAGCCGTTGATGCGGTGGCAGGCGCCTCAGCCCGTGGACTCCGTCGAAGACGCACAGCAGTGGGTCCGGGCGCGGGGCGCGCAATGGGAGGCCGGAAGCGCCTTCTCCTTCGCCGTCGTCGATGGACACGGCGGCGACGGGGCCGTGCTCGGCAACGTCGCCGTCAGCGCGGTCGACCGGCGGCATTCCACTGGCTGGGTGTCGTACTGGATCACCCGCACCGCGCGCGGGCGCGGCGTCGCCACCCGTGCCTGCCGGGCCGCCGCCCGCTGGGCGTTCGACGATCTGGGGCTGTTCCGGCTCGAACTCGGGCACCGGGTCAACAATCCGGCCTCGTGCCGCGTCGCGACCGCCGCCGGCTTCGCCACCGAGGGCATTCAGCGGCAGAAGCTCCTCTACGACGGCGTGCGCTACGACGTCGAGTCGCACGCCCGGCTGGCCACGGACCCGGACCCGGAACCGGAACCCACCACCCCATGAGGTTCCGGTCACTTCACGGGCGAGTCGTCGCCGTCGATGAAGTCCGTCACCAGCTTCACGAACGTGTCCTCCTGCTCGAAGAGCATCACGTGCCCCGCGTCGATCTCCGCGTACGTGCTGTGCGGGATCGCGGCGTGCAGGGCGCGGCTGTGCTCCACGGGGACGGTGATGTCCTGGGTGCCGCCGAGGACGAGGGTGGGGGCTTCGATGCGGGGCAGCAGGTGGCGGATGTCGACCCGCAGGTCGTAGGCGACGTGGCGCAGGGTGCCGGTCGTGGGCGGCATGTTGGGGATCAGGGCCTCGAACGCGTCGTGGCCGATGGCGTTGAGGAAGCCGCGGCTGAAGCCGGTCATCGCCACGGCGCGGCCGAAGGAGGCGGGGTCGGTGGTGCCGAGGTCCTGCCAGAGGGTGAAGAGGCTGCGCAGGTACTCGTCGCTGTCGGTGTGGGCCCAGCCGGCCGTGAGGATGAGGCGGCGTACGAGGTCGGGGCGCAGGGCGGCCACGGTGGCGGTGACGGTGGCGCCCATGGAGAAACCGAGCAGGTCGACCGGTCCGTCGGCCGCTTCCTCGATGACCGCGATGACCTGGGCGGCGATCCCTTCGGAGGTCAGCGGGCGGCCGTCGTCGACGGTGGCGTCCGTGCCCGACAGGTCGGGGGTGATCACGATGCGGTGTCCGGCGAACCGGGGCGCGGTCTGTCCCCAGTTCAGAGCGGCGCCCGACGATCCGGTGCCGTGGACCAGGACGAGCGCGGGGCCCGTGCCGGTGCCGGTCTTCTCGTAGTGGACCTGTGCGCCGTCGACGTTGATGGTGGCCATGGAACGCTCCCTGCCTTGAGTCGCCGGGGCCCTCTGCTCCGGCCCGACTCACTCTGCCGTCGTGGCGAAGAAGCCGGGAGAGACCTCTTCAGCCTGGGATCGGGAGTCCCTGGTTGAGCCGTCGGCGCGTGCTGCAGGATGATCGCCATGACGATCGACCGTGCCGCGCTCTCCGACTTCCTGCGCCGTTCCCGTGACCGTGTGCGCCCGCAGGACGTGGGCCTTCCCCTCGGTCCGCGGCGGCGCACGCCGGGGCTTCGCCGCGAGGAGGTCGCCCAGCTCGCCGGGATGTCGGCCGACTACTACATCCGTCTCGAGCAGGGCCGCGGCCCGCAGCCGTCGCCGGAGATGCTCGCCGCGCTGGCCCGCGCCCTGCGCCTGTCCGACGACGAGCGCGACCACCTCCACCTCCTCGCCGGCCGGCGCCCGCCCGCCGGCCGTACGTCCGGCGATCACGTCGGCCCGGGGCTGCTGCACCTCCTGGACCAGCTGCCCGCCACCCCGGCCCAGGTCGTCGGCGACCTGGGTGACGTCCTGGCCCAGAACGCCATGGCCGAGGCGCTGCTCGGCGGGGTGTGCACGGTGTCGGAGCACGGCCGCAACATCATCTGGCGCTGGTTCACCGACCCCGACCAGCGCGCCGCCTACCCTGCCGACGAGCACGACTACTACAGCCGCCTGCACGTCGCCGACCTACGGGCGTCCTTCGGCCGGCGGGCGGGCGACCCCGCGGCGACGCGTCTGGTGGAGCGGCTGAAGGGGGCCAGCGAGGAGTTCGGCGCCCTGTGGGAGCTGCACGAGGTCGCCGTACGCCGGGCTACGCGCATGCGGGTGCTGCACCCGCTGATCGGTCCGGTCGACCTCGACTGCCAGGCGCTGCTCGCGCCGGAGGGAGACCAGCGGGTGATCCTCTACACCCCGCCCGTCGGCAGCGACACGGCCGAACGCCTCGCGCTGCTCAAGGTCGTGGGCACCGGCCAGTTCGAAACGGTGGGGTGACCCGGGCCCAGGCGCCCCGGCCGCCCCACCGCGTACGCATCACCGGTTACCGCGACAGTCACCGTGATGCGGGGCTACATCAGCTCTCGTCGTATGGCGGCTCCTCCGTGATTACCCCCCGGACAACAGTTGTCAAGAGGACTTGCCGGAGAAGAGGGTGGATAGGCCTCTATATCGACATATTCATACCTTTGGGGCAGCCGATCCCTCGCCCGGCACCCCGCCTAGCGCAGCACCGGCAGCGGCGACCGCGTCGAGCGTCCGGTCGCCGCCTCGATGAAGTCGACCGGAGGGGCCACCTCCGCCAGCAGTCGGGCCGTGTCGCCGAGCGCCTGCGGCGGTACGAGCGGGGGCCGGCCCAGCGCCCGCTGTACGTCCAGCAGGTGCACCGTGGCCTCCAGCAGCACCAACCGCACCGCCTCCACCAGCTCGACCACCACCCCCGTACCGCCCCAGGGCACGACCCGAGTCGCCTCCGCCACGCGCAGGCGCCGCAGCGCGCCGGGCCCGCGCACGGCGAAACGTTCGACCAGCTCCCCCCGCCCGGCCTCCGCCGCCCCCGAGACCGCCCGGTCCGCGACCGCCCCGGCCACCGTGTGCGCCAACCCGCCGGGGGCGTTGAACCGCCGGAGCGCCTCCACGGCCTTCACCGCCTCTTCAAGAGAAGAGGACATGGACGGCGGCAGCGGACCGTCCATGTCCCTCGGGAACGTCGAGTGGTGCGCGTACACGGCGGCCACGTCCCACCCCGGACAGCGGGTCGCCGCCGTCCACTGATCCTCGGTCAGATCCGTGCCGAGTTCGGCCCAGACCCGCCACGTCCGTTCAAGAGCATCCAGCCTGTCGCGATACACGACGACGTCGTCCATGCGCCGACTGTCCCACAACGCGAAGAACCCTCACCAGACCGGTCAGATCGCGTCCCACCCCGCCGCCGCGTGCAGCCGCATCACCTCGTCGACAAGGCCTCCGTCCACCGGAAACCGCACCTCATCGATCTGCGAAACCGCCGCGACACCCATCGAGTTGCAGACGAACGCCCTCTCGAAGCGCCCGACCTCGTCCAGCCGTACCGGCTGCCGCCGCCACGCCACACCCGCCCGATCCAGCTCCCGCCGCAGCACCAGCATGGCGATGCCGTCCAGCGCGGGCGCGTCGGGCCAGACCACCGTGTCCCCCTCGATGAAGCCCACGTTGGTGATCGCCCCCTCGGCCACCTCGCCGTCCGACCCCACCAGCAACGCCTCGTCGAACCCCTCGGCCCGCACCCGCCGCAGGTAGTACACCTGGCCGAACGACCCCACGTGCTTCAGGCGCGCCAGCGGCCGTACGTACGGCACGCTGCGCAGCCGCTGCGGCGCCCCGGGGCCCGCGAGAGGGGGCCGTACGACCACCGTCGTGGTCGGGCCGGCGTCGAGGCCGCCCATGGCGTGGACGTAGACGCGTACGTCCGCGTCGACGACCCCCGCCCCGCCCAGCGCCCGCCGGACGCGGTCGCGTACGCCCCCGCCGTCCATTCCCTCCCCGAACATCTCGCGCGTCGCCGCGTCGAGCCGCTCGAGGTGGAAGTCCAGGCCGCGCACCCGGCCGTCCCTGACCTGCATGGCCGTCATGTGGCCGTAGCCGCCCATCAGCGCGGACAGCAGCGGCCCGGCGTCGACGGCCCGGCCGTCCACCTCGGCGTACGGAACGGAAAGATCACTCATCGCCCCGCACCTCCCCTTGCACCCGGTCGAGAGGCGTCAGGTCGAGCAGAGCCAGCCGGTCGGGGTCGACGAGTACGTCGATGGCGACGACCTTGCCGTCCACCACGGTGAAGGCCATGACGGACCACCGCCACGCGCCGTCGACGACGACGACTCCGGCCGCCCCGTTGATGAGCGCCGGTCGTATGTACGGGGTGAGCTGTCCGAAGGTGACCGCCTGGCCCGCCACGGTCCGTGCGCCCTGCAGCACCACGGACAGCCCGGACCGCGCGACGCCGCCGTCGGCGCGCAGCACGACGTCGGGGTCGAGTACGGCCACGAGCGCCTCGAAGTCGCCGTCGTGGGCGGCGGCGAAGAAGGCGTTCACGGCTTCGCGCTGGCGACCGAGGTCGGGGTCGGGAGCCGGGGCCTGCCCCTGCACCCGGCGGCGGGCGCGGCTCGCGAGCTGCCGCGTCGCGGCCGGGGTCCGCTCGAGCAGCGGGGCGATGTCGTCGAAGGGCACGGCGAACATGTCGTGCAGGACGAACGCGAGGCGCTCGGCCGGCGTCAGCATCTCGAGCACCACCATCATGGCCAGCCCGACCGAGTCGGCCATCAGGATCTCCTGCTCGGGATCGATCCTGGACTCGTGACTGATCAAGGGGTCGGGTACGTACACCTCGAGCGGGTCCTCGCGCCGCTGCGCGCGCGAGCGCAGCATGTTCAGGCAGACGCGTCCGGCCACCGTGGTCAGCCAGGCGGCGAGGTTCTCGATGCTGGCGGCATCCGTGCGGCTGAGGCGCAGCCACGTCTCCTGGACGGCGTCGTCGGCCTCGGTCACCGAGCCGAGCATCCGGTAGGCAACCGCCCGCAGACGCGGCCGGTGCTCCTCGAATCGCTCCGCCGAAAAAGTTTTCTCCCCCACCTGTCACATTCCTTTCGTACGCCGGGTCATGACAGCAGAAGCTCGAAAACTAACCGACGCGAACGGAAGTGCGAAGTCATGACCTCGTCAACGATCCTGGTCACCGGTGGTACGGGCACGCTCGGGCGCCTCGTCGTGCCGCTCCTGCGGGAAGCCGGCCGCGACGTACGCGTCCTCAGCCGGCACGGCGGCACGCCCTCCGGCGACGGCATCACGTACGTCACCGCCGATCTGCTCAAGGACGAGGGCATCGCGCCCGCGCTCGACGGAGTCGAGACCGTCCTGCACCTCGCCGGCGGCCCCAAGGGCGACGACGAGGCCACCCGCAACCTGGTCCGGGCCGCACAGCGCGCCGACGTGAAGCATCTCGTCTACATCTCGGTCATCGGGGCGGACAAGGTGCCGCTGGGCTACTTCAAGGCCAAGCTGGGCGCGGAACAGGCCGTGGCCGGCTCCGGGCTGCCGTGGACGACGCTGCGGGCCGCGCAGTTCCACGACCTGGTCCTGAAGGTCGTGGGCACGATGACGAAGATGCCCGTCGTACCCGTCCCCGGCGGCCTCCGCTTCCAGCCGGTCGACGCACGCGAGGTCGCCGCCCGGCTGGTGGAACTGACCCTCGGCGAGCCCGCCGGGCTCGTGCCCGACCTGGCCGGCCCCACGGTGTACGGCCTGGCCGACCTGAGCCGCGGCTACCTGCGGGCACGCGGCAAGAGCCGCCCGATGCTGCCGGTCCGGATGCCGGGAAAGGCCGGCCGCGCGTACCGGGCCGGCGAGAACCTCTCCCTGGAGACGGCCGTCACGGGTCACCGCACCTGGGAGGACTTCCTGGCCGAGCGGATCGCCTAGGGTCTCGGGCGCTACCTCGCCAACTCCGCCTCCTTGAGCCCCCACCGGATGCCGCGTGGCAGGCGGTGCGCGATGTAGCTCGCCGCGCTACGGTCCGCCGCGCGGCGGGCGGCACGGCTCGGCTTCCGCGGCTCGGGCAGCCCCGGGGGCCGAAGGGCCCCGTAATCGGTGAAGCGGCGCGTGCTGCATCGCCGGCAGGTCCACACACCGTCCTGGCCTTGCGTCCACCCGGCGGTGTGCGGGCAGTCGATACCGGTCCTCATCGCGCATGCGCCTCTCGTGCGTGACGCCGCACCGCGACCGTCGCCGCCACCGCCGCCTGCCTGCCCCCGCCGTCGACGGCCCGCCGCTGCGCGGCCCGCAGCGATACGCACTCCTCGCACCCCAACGCGGCCGCCACCCGCTCCTCCCGCGTCGCCAGCCGCAACGCCGCCGGCGGCACCTCCCACTCCCGCCCACCATCCGGCCGCCGCACCTGCACCCGCGGCCCCATGGTTCCCATGACTTGCGCGAGCGCTCCGCTGCGCGTGTCGATCACATACGTCCCCTCGCGATACGTCATCGCCTCCGACGGGGTGGTGTCGTCGTACACAGCAGGTCCCTTCGGGGTTCGTTCTTCACAGACTGCGTCCGAATGCTCGCCGTGCGCGGCTACGCTCCGGAAGGGGGTCCAGCTCTCCAACGCCACCGTCAAGAAGTGGAGTTAGCCATGGCCAAAGACCTGGGCGCACAAGGCCCGTCCATCGCCAGGCAGGCCTACGGCGAGGAGCTACGACTGCGGCGCGAGGCCGCGAACCACACCCAGCAGTCCCTCGCCGACGCCGTCGTCTGCTCGCCGTCGCTGATCGCCCACATCGAGGCCGGGCGGCGCAAGCCGCGTGCCGAGGACGCGAGGCGGTTGGACAAGGAGCTGGGTACGGACGGCTTCTTCGAACGGTTCCTGCCGACGCTCGACACACTGCGGGTGGCCGCTCACTTCGCGCAGGCAGCGGAACTGCAACGACAGGCCACGTCCATCCAGGAGTACGGGAATGCCCTCGTCCCCGGGCTCTTGCAGACCGAGGGCTACGCCCGTGCGATCTTCCGCGCCGCTTGGCCGAACACCGCCGCCGCCGATATTGACAGGCACGTCGTCAACCGGTTGAAGCGCGGCGAGATCCTCGTAGGGCCCGACGGGCCCGTCATGTGGGTGCTCCTCGACGAGTGTGCGTTGCGCAGGCCGATCGGCGGCCCGGCCGCCATGGTCGAGCAACTGCGTCACATCGCCGACCTGGGGCACAGCGGCCGCGTACGCGTCCACGTGCTCCCCCTCAGCGTTGGCGCGCACGCGCTCCTCGAGAGCATGGTGACCTTGATGAAGTTCGACGACGCCCCACCCGTGGCGTACGTTGAGGGGCTAAGGACAGGGCGCGTCCACGACGACCCCTCAACGGTAGCCAAATGCCAGGTCTCGTTCGATCTCGCACTTGGCGACGCGCTGTCGTCTGAGGCATCGCTGGCCGCGATCACTTCAGTTGCGGAGGAGTACGAACGTGCGCTCTGAGGAGCACATACCGTGGCGCAAGTCCAGCTACAGCGGCGCTGGGGATGAAAACGGAGGCAGCAACTGCCTCGAAGTTCTGGCCACCTGGCGCAAGTCCAGCTACAGCGACGTCGGCGACGAACAGGGCAGCGACAACTGCCTCGAGGTCAACGACGCCGCCCCCACCCACATCCGCGTCCGCGACTCCAAGCGGCTACGACACGACGGCCCCGTCTTGACGGTCCCCTCGTCAAGTTGGGCTGCCCTCCTCGGCGCCCTCCGCTAGCGACGCGCCATGCGCTAGCGACGATCGTCCTCTGACCTGGGGAATTATGCGTGCGCCCCCGAGATCCCCCGGGGGCTACCCCCCGCCGCCCCTAGGTGGATCACCGGATGGTCACGGGCGTCGCGCTCAACCACCATGGAACGCATGGCACTTACGAAGCGTTCAGCACTCTTACTGACCCTCTCCTCCGCCGCCGTCGCCGCCACTCTGGCCGCCCCGGCCCAGGCGGCGCAGGGGCCGGCCGCCGCACCCTCGCTCACCTGGAAGCCCTGCTCGGCCGACTCAGCCGACTCGACCGGCCCGGCGGTGGAGTGCGCCAAGCTGCCCGTCCCGCTGGACTACCGCAAGCCGACCGGCCCGCAGATCAACGTCGCCGTCTCCCGCCTGCGCAGCGACCGGCCCACCGCCCGGCGCGGCACGCTGCTGGTCATTCCCGGCGGGCCCGGCGGCTCGGGGAACGCCAAGCTGGCGGCCGTGGGGCAGGAGCTGCGGAAGGAGACGCGCGGGGCGTACGACATCGTCTCGCTCGACCCGCGCGGTGTGGGCGACAGTACGCGGGCCGACTGCAAGCTGGGCGAGGACGACCTCGAATCCGCCGGCCTGCGGCCCTGGCCGGGGCCGGGCGGTGACATCAGCGAGAGCGTCATCCGGTCCCGGCGCATCGCCGAGTCGTGTGTGCGCAACGGCGGGGAGGTGATCCGGTCGTTCTCCACGGCCAATGAGGTGCGGGACATCGACCGTTTCCGGCAGGCGCTCGGCGAGGAGAAGCTGTCGGCGTGGGGGACGTCGTACGGGACGTACGTGGGCGCGGTGTACGCGCAGAAGTACCCGAAGCACACCGACCGCTGGGTGCTCGACAGCAGTGGCGACCCGGATCCGAGCCGGGCCGAGCGCGGGTGGCTGGCGAACATGTCGGGGGCGGCGGACGACCGGTTCCCGGACTTCGCCAAGTGGGCGGCCGACCCCGAGCTCGCCAAGGAGCACAGGGTCGCCGAGCGGGCCGGGGACGTACGGCCGCTGTTCCTCTCGCTCGCGGAGAAGCTCGACCGCGTGCCCGCGCGGTCGGCGGACGGCAAGCCGCAGCTCACCGGCAACCGGCTGCGCGCGGAGATGCAGCAGTCGCTCTACAGCGACAGGAGCTTCGACCGGTTGGCCGCGCTGATCGTCAAGGCCCGGGACGCCGGCGACAAGCCCGTGCCCTACGAGCCGGGGCTCATATCGTCGGCCGACGCCGCCGTGAGCGTCGGCGTCATCTGCAACGACGTGCGCTGGCCGGGTTCGATACCGGACTACGCCCGCGCCGTGAAGGCCGACCGGGCCAGGCATCCGCTGACCGCCGGCATGCCGGTGGGTGTCATGCCGTGCGCGTTCTGGCCGGACGGGCCGGCCGACAAGCCGACGCGCATCACCTCCGACGGGCCGTCGAACGTCCTCATGGTGCAGTACCTGCGCGACCCCGCGACCCCGCACCGTGGGGCGCTGAAGATGCGCGAGGCCTTCGGCGACCGGGCCCGCATGGTGAGCGTCGATGCCGGTGGGCACGGCGTCTACCTCGGCAGCGGAGATCTCGTCGACGGCGGCGACAAGCGCGCCAACGCCTGCGCCGACCGCGCCGTGACCACCTTCCTCACCACCGGCCGCCGACCCGCATCGGACGGCCTGTGCACCGCAGCCGGAATGAAAGCGAAGTGATCACGGTTATGGCCGGTCATGACGGACACGATCAATCCCGAACAGCACCCCACAGAGCGGAAGTTCCTCTTCCTCCTCGGTAGCTCCCGCACCGGAGGCAACACCGAGAAGCTCGCCCGCAAGGCCGCCGCCCAGCTCCCCGCCGGGGTGGAGCAGCAGTGGCTGCGGCTGCGCGACATCCCCCTGCCCGACTTCGACGACCTGCGGCACACCGGCGACCGCACCCGCCCGCTTCCCACCGGCGACGAGAAGCTGCTGCTCGACGCCACCCTCGAGGCCACCGACCTCGTCATCGCGTCGCCGCTCTACTGGTACACCGTGTCCGCCGACACCAAGGTCTACCTGGACTACTGGGCGGGCTGGCTGCACCTGCGCGAGCAGGTGCGGTTCAAGGAGCGGATGGCCGGCAAGAAGCTCTGGGGCATCACGGTGATCAGCGACGAGGACCCCGCCAACGCCGACCCGCTGCTCGGCACGCTGCGCCTCACCGCCGACTACATGGGCATGGAGTGGGCCGGCGGGCTGGTCGGTCACGGCAACCGCCCGGACGACATCGACGCGGACACCGCGACGCTCACCGCCGCGAAGACCTTCTTCGGCGCGTAGGCGCCCGAAGGAGCAGAAGGGGGCATTCCAGAAGGGCGTGCGTCAGAAGAGCTGCTGCTGTCCGTCCATCGGCGGCTCTTCCGGGTCGAACAGCCGGGGTTCCGTGGCCAGCAGCGGCGCCGAGCGGCGTGAGCCGGGGCAGGAGACCAGCTCGTACGAGAACGCGGGGCGGCGGCCCGGGGGGTCGTGGCGTGCGAAACGTCCGCCGACGACGGCGATCTCTCGGGTGCATACGGGGCAGGTGCGGCGGGGTGAGGACATACCTTCCAGTGTCCCCCAGCCCGGGGGCGGGTCAGAACGCCTCCGTCGGTACGTACGAACCCCACACCTCCCGCAGCGCCCCGCACACCTCCCCCACCGTGGCCCGTGCCCGCAGCGCGTCCTTCATCGGGTACAGGACGTTGGCCGAGGTTCCCTCGGCGGCCTTCCTCAGCTCGGTGAGCGCCGTCCCGACCGCCCGCGCGTCCCGCTCCGAGCGCAGCCGGGTGAGCCGTTCCCGCTGCCGGGTCTCGATCTCCGGGTCCACGCGCAGCGGTTCGTAGGGCTCTTCCTCCGCCAGCTGGAAGCGGTTGACGCCCACGACGACCCGTTCGCCGGCGTCCGTCTCCTGGGCGATCCGGTAGGCGTTGCGCTCGATCTCGGCCTTCTGAAAGCCGTGTTCGATCGCCGCCACCGCGCCGCCCAGGTCCTCGACCCGGCGCATCAGGTCGACGGCGGCCTCCTCGACGAGGTCCGTCAGCGACTCGACGGCGTAGGAACCGGCGAAGGGGTCGACGGTCGCCGGTACGTCCGTCTCGTAGGCGAGCACCTGCTGGGTGCGCAGCGCGAGCCGGGCCGCCTTGTCCGTGGGCAGGGCGATGGCCTCGTCGAAGGAGTTGGTGTGCAGCGACTGGGTGCCGCCCAGCACGGCCGCCAGGCCCTGCACGGCGACGCGCACCAGGTTCACCTCGGGCTGCTGCGCGGTGAGCTGGACGCCCGCGGTCTGGGTGTGGAAGCGCAGCATCATCGACTTCGGGTCGCGTGCCCCGAACTCCTCGCGCATCACCCGCGCCCAGATCCGCCGGGCCGCGCGGAACTTGGCGACCTCCTCCAGCAGCGTCGTCCGCGCGACGAAGAAGAAGGAGAGCCTGGGCGCGAAGTCGTCGACCTCCATGCCGGCCGCGACGGCCGTACGGACGTACTCGATGCCGTCGGCGAGGGTGAAGGCGATCTCCTGCGCGGGCGAGGCGCCGGCCTCGGCCATGTGGTAGCCGGAGATGGAGATGGTGTTCCAGCGGGGGATCTCGGCCCGGCAGTAGCGGAAGATGTCGGCGGTCAGCCGGAGCGAGGGCTGGGGCGGGAAGATGTACGTGCCGCGTGCGATGTACTCCTTCAGCACGTCGTTCTGGATGGTGCCCGTGAGCCGCTCGGCCGGCACCCCCTGTTCCTCGGCCACCAGCTGGTAGAGCAACAGCAGCAGCGCCGCCGGGGCGTTGATGGTCATGGAGGTGGAGACCTCGCCGAGCGGGATGCCGTCGAAGAGCACCCGCATGTCCTCGATCGAGTCGATCGCGACGCCGACCTTGCCGACCTCGCCGCTCGCGATCGGTGCGTCGGAGTCGTGGCCCATCTGGGTGGGCAGGTCGAAGGCCACGGACAGGCCGTGGGTGCCGTGTTCGATGAGGCGGCGGTAGCGGGCGTTGGACTCGGCGGCCGTGCCGAAGCCGGCGTACTGGCGCATGGTCCAGGGCCGCCCGGTGTACATCGTGGGGTACACACCGCGGGTGTAGGGGTAGGCGCCCGGCTCGCCGAGCCTGTCGGCGGGATCCCACCCGGCCAGGGCGTCGGGGCCGTAGACGGGCTCGATGGGCGGTCCGGACTCGGTCGGCCGGGGCTTGGTCATGGGATGCCTCCCGCGCGCTCCGTTGCGGAAACTCCGCTTGGGACTGTAGCGGTGCGCGGGGGCGAGGAGTGGGGGGCGCGGGCAGAGCCGGGGGAAAGAGCCCCGCCCGCGCCGATGCGCGGAGCCGACGGTATGGGGGGAACTCCGGCTCCTGCGCAGCCGATGACCAGTCGGCTCACTTCTTACAGCGCCGTGCCCCCGGAAAACGTCACACCCGGTGCGGGCAGGGGCTCCAGGAGGCCGGTGTGGGACTGGTTGCGGGTGCGCGGAGGACGCGGGACGACCTGGTCGCCGAGGCCGCCCGAGGAGCCGTCGTCCGCCTCGTCGCCGTCGATGACGCTCAGCAGCCGCTCGCAGTACGCGCGGATCGCCGCGGCGCCGCCGGCGCTGCGCTCGAGGGTGCGTACGCCCTCCTCGTCGAGGCCCGAGCCGCTGCCTTTCTGCTTTCCGTTCGTCAGGAACTCGCGGCACAGGCGGGCGGCCCAGGTCTGTCCGGTCTGACCGCTCTGCCCGTCGTCCTTGTTCCCGTCGTCCTTGCCTGCGTCGCCGGGCGGGGTGGCCGAGGGGGAGCGGCCCGGCCCGGTCGCCTTGCCACCGGGCTCGGAGGGGGTGCCCTTACCGGGCTTGCCGGAGGCGTGCGGCTCGGAGCTCGCGCCCGGGTGCTTGCCGCCGGTCCGGCCGGGCGAGGGGGTGGTGCCCGGGGCGGTGGTGCCGGGGCCGGCGGTCGTGGTGCCGGAACCCTCGGCGGCCGCCACGCTGCGGTCGGCGCCGGGCGACTTGGCGGCGCGGCCGAAGGGGCTGGGCAGGACGCCCGTACCGGCGGCCACCGCGACGCCGCCCACCGCGCAGCCGGCCAGCGTCAGCGCGAGGACGGTCTTCAGGGGGCGGTCGAGGAAGGAACGGAGGGCGGAGAACGGTCTGGCGCGTCGGACCGCGGCGGGTGCGACGGGCATGGCGGCGGAGGCGCGGGCCGCGCGGAACGCCGCGACCGCCGCCTCCTCGCCGGGGAGCGGGGCGTCGGCGGGCACGGAGGGCACGGCGAGGGAACGCAGCACCGCGTCGAGCCGCTCGGCCACGATCCTGGCGTCGGCAGCCGTGCCGGCGGTGGCGGCGTCCGTCACATCGGTTTCGCCGACGTTCATCCCGGCCGTGCTCGTCACGCCCGGCGTGTCCGCGGTGCCCATCGTGCCCGCGGCGTTCGTCGTGTCCGCAGCGTTCGTCGTGTCCGCAGCGTTCGTCGTGTCCGCAGCGTTCGTCGTGTCCGCAGCGTTCGTCGTGTCCGTCGTCGGATTCTTCGCGTTCTTCGCGTTCTTCTCGTCGCGACCCGCGACGAAATCGCCGCGCAGCAGCCGCTCCACGGCGTCGTCATCCAGCCAGTCGTACCGGTGGTCGTCCGCCATCACATGTCCTTCTGCGTCCGCGCGCGCAATTGCGTCACACCGGCAGAAGCGTTGGGTCCGCTCGCGCCTGCCGGTGACTGCCGCTGTCCGGGGGTGGTGTCGCCGCCGACCAGTTCGGCCAGTCGGCGCAGGCCGCGGTGGGCGGCGGTGCGCACCGCGCCGGGGCGTTTGCCCAGCACACCGGCGGCGCTCTTGGCGTCGAGTCCGACGACCACGCGCAGGACGACGGCCTCGGCCTGGTCCTGCGGGAGCTGGGCGATGAGGGCGAAGGTCCGCCCGGTGCCGAGGGCCTCGAGGGCCTCCCCGGCGGTGTCCGCGTCGGCGGCCCGGCCGGCGAGTTCGCTCTCGTCGCCGCCGATGGCCGGCCGCCGGCCGCGCATCCGTATGTGGTCGAGCGCGCGGTTGCGGGCGATGCGGGCCGCCCAGCCGCGGAACCGGTCGGCGTCGCCGGTGAACCGCTCGAGGTCGCGGGCTATCTGCAGCCACGCCTCCGAGGCCACGTCCTCCGCGTCCGCCTCGCCGACCAGCGTGCGTACGTATCCGAGGAGTCGGGGATGCACGGCCCGGTAGACCGTACGGAATGCCGTCTCGTCCCCACCCTGTGCCGCGCGCACCGCGACGGTCAGCTCAGCGTCGTCCCCCTGCACGCTCTCATCCTGCACCACGTACCGTGCCCGTGGTTCAGTAGCCAGCCGGACCGCTGCCGAAAGGATTCTGCGGCGGCGGGGCGCTGGGCGGAGGACCGTACGGCGCACCGTACGGCGGCGGGACCGGGCCGCCGGGCTGCATGGGAGGCATGGCGGGCGGCATCGCGGGAGCCCAGCCCTGGGCCGGAGCGGGCGCACCGTAAGGCATGCCGGGCGGCATGCCGCCCATGGCCCGCTGCTCCTGCATCCCGGACAACTGCCGGACGACGAGCAGCGCGAGCACGGCGGCCGCGGCGGAGAGCAGCTCCGACAGGCCGCTGACCGCGAGCGAGGTGCTGAGCCTCTCGAGGGCGTCGCCGGGGTCCGAGCCGAGGTTCGTGCGGATCTCGCTGTTGGCCGACTGGTACAGGGACGTTCCGATCCCGCCGACCACCATGCTCGCCAGCCACACCGTCCACCAGGCGTTGAGCAGCCCCTTGGGTGCGCTCTGCGGGCCCGCCGGGGAGCTGGCGCGGTAGATGTCGTTGGCCATCTGCTTGGGGAACCAGAGGTTGACGACCGGCGTGATCCACGCGCCCACCGCCCAGCCGCTGCTGAAGCGGTGCGTACCGGGCGCGAAGACCTCGGCGTTGAGCCGCATCCGGCGGAACCAGATGACCCACAGCACGCCCGTCGCCAGCATCGACAGCATCTGGAGGATGGTCATCGAGCTCGCGAAGTCGTCCGCGTCGTTGATCTTCTCGCGGTCCATGGCCATGACGCCGCCGCTGATGACGTCCTCGACGGCGCTGCGCTGCTGGCCGGTCGCGGCCACGTGCAGCAGCGCCGCCAGGACGCACACGCCCAGCAGCACCATCACCGCGACGCGCACGCCGCGACGCAGGTCGATCCCGCCGACGGGCAGGCCCATCGGCGCGGGCGGGGGCGGCGGATAGCCGTAGCCCGCCGGGGCGGCCGTCACCGGCGCCGCCACCGGCTGCTGGTACGCCCCGCACGCGGCGCAGCGTCCGTCGGGGCCCACGGCGGTGGCGCGGCAATGACCGCACGGATACATCTCTACTGACCCCCAGAGTGGTGGCCCGGCTCCCGGCCACAGGGAAAACGTCTACGAGCGGGTGATACTACGCGCCCCGGCATGCGCCCCTGAGCGCTACCGGCCACGTTTGCGCCTACCCGCCAGTACCCCGGGTGTGACGAATTTTCGATTAGCGGCGCTGTAAGGAGTGCGTACCTCACCAGGGTTCGCAACGGACGGGCGGCCGGGGCCTCTCCTGTGGGGGGTGGCGGCCCCGGCCGCCCTCCGTCCGTACATCTCTACATACATCCCTACGTTCATCTCCGCGTTCGTACGTCGCCGCTCAGCGGCCGGCGAGCGGCTCCACCATGCCGAGGCGCGCCAGGAGTTCGTGGAAGAGGTTCTCGACCAGCGGCTCGGGGTCGGCGGCCAGCACTCCCGCCAGCTCCGCCGCGTCCGCCGCGTGCCCGGCCTCCGCCGCCCAGGCGGCGCAGTCGGCCGCGGCCGCCTCGGGGGTGGGGAAGAGTTCGTCGAGGCCGAGTTCGGTGTCGGCCATGTAGCGGGCCAGCGGGGTCCGGCCCAGGCAGGCGGACCAACTCGCGCCGCCGGGGTGGGCGCCGCCGACGACCGCGCAGTCGCTCTCCATGACGTAGGCGGCCAGCGCCGGGGCGCCGGTCTCGTCGGCGAGCGCCCGCACGAGCGCGTCCACGCCGGCCGGTTCGGGCGGGCCGGGGTGCCGCCACAGCTGCCAGCCGCCGGCGAAGGTCCCGGCCGGTATCAGGTGTTCACGGCTCGCGGCGAGGACCGGGCACTCGGCGAGTGCCCGGTCGCCGCCACGGCCGAGGAGTAAGTAGCCCCAGAAGCCCATGAGCGTTCCCCTTCGGTCTGTTCGTCTCCACGAACGTTTCCGTCCGCGAAACAAACGGCTCTGGGACGTACAGCGCGGCGGGCTCTTCTCGCGTCACATCAGCCCCGGGCGGGCTCAGGCGTCCTCGCTCTCCAGGTCCTTCACCGTGACCGTCAGGTCGTTGGTGACCGTGAAGTACGGGCGCAGCCGCACCGCGCCACGCGTCGCGGCCGGGAAGGTGTCGATGCCCTTGCGGTCGGCGAAGTCGCCGGAGATGCGGCCGAGGCGCACCAGCGCGGCGCCGGCCGACGGGCGCACGTACAGGTCCCACAGGTCCTGCTCCGCGCCGATGCGCCGGGTCATCGGCTCGTAGGGCAGGAGGCCGGTGCCGTTCTCGACGGCCGCGCGGACGTCGTCCACCGAGCCGTCGGCGCCGCGCAGCCGGGCGACGAGCTCGGCGCCCTCGCCGAGGCGCGCGTCGCCCATCGCCTCGAGCGTGACCATGATCCCGTCCTCGCCCACCCGTACCTCGGCGGCCTCGACGTGCTGGGTGCGCAGCCAGGTGCGCACCGCCAGGAAGCCGTCGCTCGTCTCGTACGGCACCCAGGCCGAGGCGCCCTCGGCGGTCTGCCGCGGGGGCAGGGTCAGCAGTGCCTTCTGCTCGACGAGCGCGGCGGCCAGCCGGCGGCGCGACTTGTCGCCGGAGCGCTCCACATAGCTGTCCCAGCGCCCCTCGGGCAGGGTGTGGGCGTCGCGCTCGACGCGGGCCTCGACCCACTGGCCCGGCTCGGGGCGCTGCTTGGGCAGCGCGGCCCGGACCGCCTCCTTGCCCTTGCTGCCCCGGTGCCGGAGCAGGACGTGGGTGTCGGCCGCGGTCAGCTGCTCGGCGCGCAGGCGGACGAGCAGGGAGCCGTCGGCGTCGACCGCGCAGCGCGCGTCGGGGTGGGCGGTGTCGCCCTGGGCGGCCGGCGCCGGGGCGACGGGTCCGCGCTCCTTGCGGCCGCCGCCGAACAGGCCGCGCAGCAGCCCGCCCTTCTTCGCCTTGCCCGGCGCGGTGCTGCCGGGGCGCAGCTCCTCGAAGAGCTGCTCGTAGCGCTGGGCGATGGCGGACGGTTCGTAGCGGTGCGCGGCGGTGCGGGCGGCCGTGCCCAGGCGGGCCCGCAGTTCGGCGTCGCCGGTCAGCTTCAGCAGGGCGTCGGCGTAGGCGTCGACGGCGTCGGAGTCGTCGAGCGGGACGAGCACGCCGTCGGTGCCGTCGGTGAGGATCTCGCGCGGGCCGTAGGGGCAGTCGGTGGCGATCACCGGCAGGCCCGCGTGCATGGCCTCGACGATGGTCATGCCGAAGGACTCGGCGTCGGAGGCGACGGCGGCGACGGCTCCCTTGGACCATTCGGTCTCGATGGGCGAGCGGGCACCCATCAGCGTGACGCGCTCGTACAGGCCCAGCTCCTCGATCTGCTTGCGCAGCTTGGCCTTGGCGGGGCCGCGTCCGTAGATGCGCAGGTTCCAGTCGGGGCGGTCGGCGGCGACCTTGGCGAAGGCGGCGATGAGGCGGTCGTAGCGCTTGACGCCGACGAGGCGGCCGGCGGAGACGATCGTCTTCGAGGTGCCGTCGGAGGGGGCGGCGACCGGGGCGGGGACGGCGTTGGGGATGGAGAGGATGCGCGCGTGGGCGTCGGGCAGGGCCTCGCGGTAGTGCCCGGCGTCGGCCTCGGAGACGGTGGCGAAGGCGTCGAGGGCGGCGATCGCCGGGTCCATCACGGCGTGCAGCTCGGCGACGTGCGCCTCGTGGGTGAGGTGCTCCTGGCCCAGGCGCAGGTAGGGACGGTCGGCGGCGTACTTCGCGAGGTAGCCGATGAGCTTGGGGCGGGTGGCGATGACGACGTCGGCGTCGGTGGCGGCGAGGTGGTCGGCGACCCGCCGGTCGGTGAGGGCGGTGGCGGCCATGCGGCCGTTGTCGATGCGCTCGTCGCGGAAGATCTCGCTGGGGCGCTGGTTGAGGGGGTCCGTGTACTCGTCGCCCTCGGTGCCCTCGCGCAGGTCGACCAGCGGCACCAGGCGCACCCGGGGGTCGATGGTGAGCTCCGGCTCGTCGGCGGGCCGGTTGACGCTGATGATGCTCACTTCGTGCCGGTCGGCGAGGGCGGCGGCCAGGTTGACGGTCGAGCGGATGGTGCCGCCGATGCCATACGCGTTGTGCAGCAGGAATTCGATCTTCATCGGGCCCTCGTTCAAGTGCGCGTTCAAGGCGCGGCGCGCGGGCGCGCACACCGCCGGGGTGGGCCGTACGGGTGCGCCGCGCGCGCCGCAGGCTTCATCCCCGGAGGTTAGGCCCTTCGGCTCAGCGTCGCACGCGAGTGGCCAAAGCGGAGAAATCGGACCATGTGAGCTGCGGCGGCGCCGGATCCCACAGCTTCTGGGCGACGGCGGCCAGCGGAAGCCGGATGCCGGCGGCGACCTGCTCGGGCGTCTGGGCCTCGGCCCGGTCGCACCACACGGCGAGCCGGCCGCCGGGGATCCGGTCCGCGCCGGTGGGTCCGGCCGGGACGGGCACGGTGCCGCGCAGGACGGCGGGCGACCACTGGCGGTAGATGCGCTCTCCGGTGGGGTAGCGGAACTGGTTGGGCTCGCCGAGCACGTAGTAGAGGTACTCGTCGTTGAGGTTGACCACCGTGCGTCCCTCGTTCAGGTACTCCTGAGGGGGACGCGCCCCGAGTTCCTTGCCCGTCCAGTATTCGACTTCGATGGTTTTGTCGGGTGTGACGACCCCGCCCCGGAAGAAGCCGTCGTTCCAGGCCTTGGGCGTCTTGCCCAGGGCGCGCACGACGGCGGCCCGTTCGTTGAGCCAGCCCGTGGCCAGGTCCTGCACCAGCGCCCGGGGGCCGTACTTCTGCCGGGCCAGCTCCGCCAGCCGCGGGTAGGCGACCTGCGGGTTCTTCGCCATCAGCGCGCGGTACTCGTCGGAGCCCAGGTGGAAGTACGGGCCGGGGAAGAGGGGAGCGAACTCGCGCAGCAGGTCGTCGACGACGCGGGCGGCCTCGGGGTTGGCGACGTCGACCGCGCCCCGGGCCACGGTTCCGGCGGCGTCGCGCAGCTGGAGCGCGGGGTGTGCGGTCATGACGGCACCGAGGTGGCCGGGCGAGTCGATCTCGGGGACGACGGTGATGTGCAGGGCGCTGGCGAGGGCGACGATCCGGCGGAGCTCGGCCTTGGTGAGGTGCTGGGGCGAGACGACCTCGGGATGCGAGGCGGACTCGATGCGGAAGCCCTGGTCGTCGGAGAAGTGCAGGGCCAGCTGGTTGAGCTTGAGGTCGGCCATCTCGCGCAGCCGGGCCTCGATCCAGCCGGCGGTGAAGTGCTTGCGGGCGACGTCGAGGTTGAGGCCGCGCTGGGGCCGGTCGGGCCCGTCGCGCAGGACGCCCTCGGGCAGGCCGCCGGCGGTGCGGACGGCCTGGACGACGGTGCGGGTGCCGTAGAACAGGCCCGCCTCGTCGGGCGCGGTGATCGTCGCCTTGCGGCCCTGGACGGTCAGCTCGTAGGACTCGGGGCCGCCGCTCTGCCCGGCGCGCAGGCCCAGCTCCACGTCGCCGGGCCGGGCGGGCCCGGGGCCGGTGGGCAGCCTGAGGTCCTCGGCGAGCCGGCGGGCCTCGTCGGCCAGCGGCCCGCCGGGGTCGGCGACGACGCGGGCGCCGGGGGCGGGCCGCCAGCCGGGGCCGGTGCGCTGGTTGTAGGTGCGCACCGAGGGGACGGTGGCGGGCTTGACCGGCCGCACGGGCGGGGGCGCGAAGACGGCGGGGGCGGAGGAGGGGGCGGCCGGCGAGGAGTCCGAGGCCCGGGCCGAGCGCGAGTCGTCGTCGCTCGGGCGATCGGCGGACCCGTCCCGTGGACAGCCCATCAGGGACAAAGTGACCACCATGGCACAAGTGGCCACAACGCCCCGGATGGCGGAAGCGCGAGGAGTCCTTGCCGGCCGTTCCGTCCGTCCCATGGAGTAAACCTCCTTATAGATCCTAAAAGGGATCTATATGGCGAAGATATGGCTTTTCTCCGTATCTACCCCAATAGGCATTCAGACACGCCGGGAGGTATCGGACAAGGTTCCCGCAGGTAGCCGGAGGTCCTAGGCCGTACGTGCCTGTTTGATCACACCTGCCCACCCCGGGGGACCGAAGCGACAAGGCGTCGCTACGATGGCCAGGGCCGGTGGACCGTACCCGGCCGGGCCCGACCGACAGTGAAGCCGGCAGGCCCCAATCCCCGCTCCCGGAGGGTTTTCCGTGCCGGCTGGAACGCTGTACCGCGGCCGGGAAGGCATGTGGTCCTGGGTGGCTCATCGAGTCACTGGCGTCCTCATTTTCTTCTTCCTGTTCGTACACGTCCTCGACACCGCTCTCGTCCGCGTCTCCCCCGAGGCGTACGACGACGTGGTCGCGACGTACAAGACGCCCATCGTCAACGTGATGGAGTACGGCCTCGTGGCCGCCATCCTCTTCCACGCTCTCAACGGCCTGCGGGTCATCGCCGTGGACTTCTGGTCCAAGGGACCGCGCTACCAGAAGCAGATGCTCTGGTCCGTGGTCGCGGTCTGGGCCGTGCTGATGGCAGGCGCCTTCTACCCCGTGCTCCAGCACACGCTGCGCACGCTGTTCGGGAGCTGAGTCGCAAGATGTCCGCTGAAACCACCCCCGCCGTGAGCGGCGTCGACGACGTCACGCTCTACGACGTCGACAACCCGGCTCCGGTCATCGAGGCGCCGCGCAAGCGCACCAAGAAGACCCCGAAGGCCACGCGCACCAACTTCGAGATGTACGGCTGGCTCTTCATGCGCCTGTCCGGCATCCTGCTGGTCGTCCTGGTCCTCGGCCACCTGCTGATCCAGCTCGTCCTCGACGGCGGCGTCAGCAAGATCGGTTTCGCCTTCGTGGCCGGCCGCTGGGCCTCGCCGTTCTGGCAGGCATGGGACCTGATCATGCTGTGGCTGGCGATGCTGCACGGTGCCAACGGCCTGCGCACGGTCATCAACGACTACGCCGAACGTGACAACACCCGTTTCTGGCTGAAGATGCTGCTGTACACCGCCACGGTGTTCACCGTCCTGCTGGGCACGCTGGTGATCTTCACCTTCGACCCGAACATCCGCTAGGCCACGGGCTGAGGGACTGAGGTAACCCACTCATGAAGATTCACAAGTACGACACCGTCATCGTCGGCGCCGGTGGCGCCGGCATGCGCGCGGCCATCGAGTCGACCAAGCGCAGCCGCACCGCGGTGCTCACCAAGCTCTACCCCACCCGCTCCCACACCGGCGCCGCCCAGGGCGGCATGGCCGCCGCCCTCGCGAACGTCGAGGAGGACAACTGGGAGTGGCACACCTTCGACACGATCAAGGGTGGCGACTACCTGGTCGACCAGGACGCCGCCGAGATCCTGGCGAAGGAGGCCATCGACGCGGTCCTCGACCTCGAGAAGATGGGCCTGCCGTTCAACCGCACCCCGGACGGCACCATCGACCAGCGCCGCTTCGGCGGTCACAGCCGTAACCACGGCGAGGCCCCGGTCCGCCGGTCCTGCTACGCCGCGGACCGCACCGGCCACATGATCCTCCAGACGCTGTACCAGAACTGCGTCAAGGAGGGCGTGGAGTTCTTCAACGAGTTCTACGTCCTGGACCAGCTGATCACCGAGGTCGACGGCGTCAAGAAGTCCGCCGGTGTGGTCGCCTACGAGCTGGCCACCGGCGAGATCCACGTCTTCCAGGCGAAGTCGGTCATCTACGCCTCCGGCGGCACCGGCAAGTTCTTCAAGGTGACCTCCAACGCCCACACCCTGACCGGTGACGGCCAGGCCGCCTGCTACCGCCGTGGCCTGCCGCTGGAGGACATGGAGTTCTTCCAGTTCCACCCGACCGGCATCTGGCGCATGGGCATCCTGCTGACGGAGGGCGCCCGCGGTGAGGGCGGCATCCTCCGCAACAAGGACGGCGAGCGCTTCATGGAGAAGTACGCGCCGGTCATGAAGGACCTCGCCTCGCGCGACGTCGTCTCGCGCTCCATCTACACGGAGATCCGCGAGGGCCGTGGCTGCGGTCCCGAGGGCGACCACGTCTTCCTCGACCTCACCCACCTGCCGCCGGAGCAGCTGGACGCCAAGCTCCCGGACATCACCGAGTTCGCCCGGACGTACCTCGGCATCGAGCCCTACACGGACCCGATCCCGATCCAGCCCACCGCGCACTACGCCATGGGCGGCATCCCGACCAACGTCGAGGGCGAGGTGCTGTCCGACAACGACACCGTCGTCCCCGGCCTGTACGCCGCCGGCGAGGTCGCCTGCGTGTCCGTGCACGGCGCCAACCGCCTGGGCACGAACTCGCTGCTCGACATCAACGTCTTCGGCAAGCGCGCCGGCATCGCCGCCGCCGAGTACTCCGCGAAGGCCGACTTCGTCGAGCTGCCGGAGGACCCGGCCGCGCTCGTCGTCGACCAGGTCGAGCGGCTGCGCAACTCCACCGGCAGCGAGCGGGTCGCCGAGCTCCGCAAGGAGCTGCAGGAGACCATGGACGCCAACGTCATGGTCTTCCGCACCGAGCAGACCATCAAGACGGCCGTCGAGAAGATCGCCGAGCTGCGTGAGCGCTACAAGAACGTGTCCGTTCAGGACAAGGGCAAGCGCTTCAACACGGACCTGCTGGAGGCCATCGAGCTGGGCAACCTGCTCGACCTGGCCGAGGTGATGGCCGTCTCCGCGCTCGCGCGCAAGGAGTCCCGCGGCGGTCACTACCGCGAGGACTACCCCAACCGCGACGACGTCAACTTCATGCGCCACACCATGGCGTACCGCGAGGTCGACGCGGACGGCAAGGACTCGATCCGCCTCGACTACAAGCCGGTCGTCCAGACCCGCTACCAGCCGATGGAGCGTAAGTACTGATGGCTACCCCGACTCTCGAGAAGGCCGAGTCCCCGGCCGAGGTCTCGCCGTACATCACGGTCACCTTCCGCGTCCGCCGGTTCAACCCGGAGGTCTCGGCCGAGGCCACCTGGCAGGACTTCCAGGTCGAGATCGACCCCAAGGAGCGCGTCCTCGACGGTCTCCACAAGATCAAGTGGGACCTGGACGGCTCGCTGACGTTCCGTCGCTCCTGCGCGCACGGCATCTGCGGCTCCGACGCGATGCGGATCAACGGCAAGAACCGCCTCGCGTGCAAGACGCTGATCAAGGACATCAACCCCGAGAAGCCGATCACGGTCGAGCCCATCAAGGGCCTGACGGTGCTCAAGGACCTCGTGGTCGACATGGAGCCGTTCTTCCAGGCGTACCGCGACGTCATGCCCTTCCTCATCACCAAGGGCAACGAGCCGACGCGCGAGCGCCTGCAGTCCGCCGAGGACCGCGAGCGCTTCGACGACACCACCAAGTGCATCCTGTGCGCCGCGTGCACCTCCTCGTGCCCGGTGTTCTGGAACGACGGCCAGTACTTCGGCCCGGCGGCGATCGTCAACGCGCACCGCTTCATCTTCGACTCGCGTGACGAGGCCGGAGAGCAGCGCCTGGAGATCCTCAACGACAAGGACGGCGTCTGGCGCTGCCGGACGACCTTCAACTGCACCGACGCGTGCCCGCGTGGCATCGAGGTCACGAAGGCGATCCAGGAAGTGAAGCGTGCGCTGATCACGCGCCGCTTCTGACCTGCGGTCCGCCGCGTCTTCCGAAAGGTCCCGTTCCCGCGAGGGAGCGGGACCTTTCGTTTCGTTCGGTCCAGTCCGGTCCAGTCCGGTTCGGTTCAGAGCTGGCTGGTGATGGTCCGGTCGGTGATCTCCTCGTCCCGGGCGAGCATCATGGCCTTGCTGAGGATCGTGGAGAGCGTCCGGTCGCCCTCGAAGGGCAGATAGCCGGCGTCCGCCGCCGCCCCGGCCGCCTTGGGCACGATGCACAGGTACCGGTCGTGCGGGCTGATGAGGATGTTGCCCGAGCCCATGTGGATCTTGTACGCGTGGAGTTCGCCCCGCACCAGCAGGAACCGGCCCTCGACCCGGCAGCGGTCGGCGATCGCCAGCCGCGGCACGATCCGCTCCAGCAGCTCGGCGCGGGTCCGCGCGCTCTGCGACAGCTCGCCGAAGCCGTACGAGGTCCAGTAGTCCCGGAAGCGGCCCTCGGGGCCGCCGTCCTGCCAGGTGGGGTCGTTGCCCACGCTCGCCACGCCGACGAACAGGTCGACGTCGCGCAGCACCTCGCTCAGCACCAGGGGCGGTATCTCCGCCAGCGGTATCGGCTCGACGGGCGTCTCGTTCCAGCCCGGGCGGTAGTCGCCGGAGCCGGCGTGGGCCGTGTGCAGCGGCGCGCCGACGGGGTAGAAGCGGACCTGGTCGGTGGACAGCCACAGATAGCTGCCGGACGCGGTGATGTCCGCCCCCGTCCTGTCCTCGACGCCGTCCACCCGGAACTCCGCGCGCAGCCCCCACTCGGGCAGCTCGCGCGTCGCGGGCGGGTAGGAGTCGTCGACGCACAGGCGCAGCTTGTTGTTCCAGCCGCGGACGGCGGCGAGGGAGTGGAACTGGTGCTGGCGCAGCACATGGGCCGCGAAGCGGTTGGAGTAGACGCGGGTGGCGCGCTCGGCGTCGGTGAGCAGGTACACCTCGCGGTGGGCCTGCTTGAACGGCTGGGTGACGCCGTGCTGTTCGAGCCACTCGCGCCAGGCGAGGACCTCGGCGGGCTCCCGGACGGCCGGGTGCCACAGCTCGACCGGGGCGTCCGGGCCGGCCGTCACCGCGTCGCCGGCCGGCGTGCGCCAGGCGCCGTCGGCGAAGCCGCAGGCCCGGCCGTCGACGATCCACAGCAGCCGGCGGGCGAGGGTGCCGACGAGCGGGTGGTCGGCGTAGCGCTCGCGCCAGGCGGCGTACGTCCAGCGGCGGCGGGAGAGGAAGAGCCGGTCCAGTCGCTCGCTCTGGGCGCCGAGCATGCCGTCGATGTCCTTGACCGCCGCCTTGAGCTCCTTGAGCTCGTCGCCATGGTCGCGCCGCACGCCGGCGGGCGGGCTCTTGACGGCCTTTCCGGTGGCGTTGCGCCAGGCGAGGACCGCCTTACCGCCCCGGACGACCAGCTCGGCCGTGCAGTCGCCGAGGATGTGGACGCTACGGCCGACCTCCGTCAGGCCGTACGAGGGGACCGCCAGTTCCTCGATCTCGTCGCGGCCGAGTCCCATCGCCTCGGCCCGGGCCGTGAGCGCGGTGTCGAGCTGCTTGAGCGTGCCCTTGTAGGTGATGCGGGCGGAGAGCCGGGCCAGCTCGGCGAGGGCCGGGTCGCCGTCGATGCGGGAGAGGGCGAGCACGGCCGCGTTGGCGAGCTTGGGGCTGCGCGGGCCGAGGCCGGGGACCTTGCGCAGCGAGTACGTCACCAGCGTGCCCAGGGCGCGGACGGTGTCGGAGTGCGGCGGGAGCAGGGCCAGCAGCCAGGTGATGCCGCGCAGGGCGTCGACGTTGTACGGGTCGAACTCGTCGTTGGGGTCCGAGCCGTACTCCGGGACGTGCAGCGGCGGCCCGGTCCGGGGGCGGCCGGCGAGCCCGATCCAGGACAGCAGGCGCCGGCGTACGGCGTCGGGGGCCTCGTCGAGCTCGTCGAACAGGGCCCGGGCGGTCTTGTCCCACTTGGCGGCGGGCCGCGCGGTGCGGGCGGTGGCGGCGTGGGCGAGCAGCCGTCGCCATGTGTCGCCGAGCGCGGGCAGCTCGGCCAGGGCGCGGTCGGTCCAGGCCTCCCCCGGGTTGACGACGGGCTCGGTCAGGCCGGCGACGGTCTTCGCCCAGTCCTTCTCGACCTGCCAGGCGGCGACCATGGCCGTGCGCCGGAGCACGCCGACGAACGAGCCGGGGAGCGGCTGCCCGGCGGCGAGCGCGGTCCTCAGCAGGGGCCACAGCTTGTGGGTGTTGTAGCAGACGTGGAGCCGCCCGAGCTCTTCCATGCGGGCCTGGTCGTCGGTCGTCGTCGTCATCAGCCACCCACCAGCGGAACGAGCTTGAGGAACGTGATCTCGGCGCCGGCCGTCAGGTCGACCTCCTCGTCGAGGTCCCATATCTGCCGGTCGCCGACGAGCACCAGGAAGCCGTTGCGGCCGAAGTCGGCGAGCGCGCGCTCGTAGTGCTTCTGCGGGAGCGTGTGCCAAGCCTCGCGCTTGTCGGTACCGGTGCCGTTGTCAGTGCCGGTGCCGGTGCCGTTGAGCAGGCGCTCGGTCTCGGTCGGCTCGACCAGCCCCTGGCCGCCCTCCGCGCGGGCCGCGTCGAGCGCGGCCACCTCCTCGAACACCCGACGGCGGATCACTTCACGCAGCGTCAGCCGCGCCTCCGGCCACTCGAGCGCCCAGGCGTCGCGTCGCTCCCCCGATGTCGTCTCGTCGACGAGCCTCACCTTTGCCATGTGACAGAGAGTAGGGGCGACCACTGACAACGCCCCCGGGCACCTGTCAGCGCAGGCCGGAGCTGACCTCCAGCAGCGCTTCCCTCTTGCGGCGCAGCTCCTCCATCTCCGCCTCCATGCGGGCCATCTGATCGTCCAGCACCTGCACGGAGTGGGAGCAGGACCGCAGCCCGGGGCCGCCCTGGGCGCAGGGCATCAGGGTCCGGATGATCTCCGTCGTCAGTCCGGCGTCGAGCAGTTCGCGGATCCGGGTGACGCGTTCGGCGGTGTCGGGGTGGTAGCGGCGGTAGCCGTTGGCGTCGCGCTCGGAGCTGAGCAGGTCCTGCTGCTCGTAGTAGCGCAGGAGCCGAGGGCTCACTCCCGTACGACGTGACAGCTCACCGATGCGCATGCGCGACGTTCCCCCGCCGGACTTGACCTTGACACTGATGTCATACGGCAACCTCCTGCCCATGACACGCATTCCCGCGCTCTCCACGTCCGTCACCGGTTCCGGCCCCGGCCTCCTCCTCGCGCACGGCGCGGGCGGCGGCATCGAGGGCAACTACGCCCCGATCCTCCCGGCCCTGGCCGCCGCCCACACGGTCGTCGCCCCCGACTACCCCGGCTCCGGCGCCACGCCGCGCCTGCCGGACGGGCTCACCGTCGACCTCCTGGCCGACGCGCTCGTCGCCGAGGCGGACCGGGCGGGCCTGGAGACCTTCACGCTGATCGGCTACTCGCTGGGCACCCTGGTGTCCGTACGCGTGGCCGCCCGCCACCCCGAGCGCGTACGCGGCCTCGTGCTGACCGCGGGCCTGGCACGCCCCGACAACCGGCTGCTGGCCTCGATCGACCTCTGGCAGAAGCTGCTGGCCGACGGTGACACGCAGTCCTTCGCCCGCTTCGTCGCCCTGTCGGGCTTCGGCGAGGACTTCTACAACGCCGTGCCCCAGGACCAGGTGGGCCCCTTCCTCGACCAGATCGCCGCGACCGTCCCGCCCGGCGCCGGCGACCAGGCCGGTGCCGTACGGACCGCCGACACCACCGCCGACCTCGCGGGCATCTCCGTGCCCACCCTGGTCATCGCCACCACCCAGGACACCCTCGTCTCCCCCGCCAACTCGCGCTACCTGGCGGACCGCATCTCCGGCGCCGAGTACGCCGAGATCGCCACGGGCCACGTCCCGATGGCCGAGCGGCCGGAGGAGTGGCAGAAGCTGATCACGGACTTCCTGGACCGGAAGGGTCTGTGAGCGGCGGCGGACACGGCTGCGGACGGCCTGCCGCTAGGGCGTGTCGTAGCCGACGGTGTTGGTGGCCTGCTCCTCCGGGGTGATCTCGGTGGCCCAGCCCTCGGGGGGTTCCTGGTACGGGCTGCAGGCGCCGCAGGCCGCGCACGTCCAGCGGGCGTGGATGCCGTGGACGACGGCGCCGCAGCCGGCGCACGTGTCGGTCGTGTAGTACGGCGGCTCGCCGGGGGACGCGGGCGAGGCGGGGGCGCGCCAGGGGTACTGGTCCATCTCTTCAGACTGCCATGGCGAACGCGTCGGCGGGGTGCCGGTCAGAGGCCGCCGCAGCCGCCTCCGCAGCCCGCGCCGCAGCCCGAACCCCCGCCGCACGCCCCGCCGAGCCCGACTCCCTCGCCGCTGCCGCCGGACTTCTCGAGCGCGGCCCTCACGACCTCCCACTGGTTGACGCGGTGGGGCGGGGTCCACTCGCAGCCCAGGCAGCGGGCGACCTCGCGGTCGGCGAGCGCGACGGGGCCGAGTACGGCCAGGGCGTGGGCCAGGCCGGGCGCGTCGACGCCCAGCCGGGGTCGGTGGACGCGGCGTTCGTTCGCCCGCCTCTCGTGCGTGATCAGCTTGCCGCGCAGGCGGGTGCTCTCCGCGGCGACCTCGGGGATCCGGGCGTAGGGCGTGAGCCCCCTGGCGGCCCGGCTCCGGTGCAGGGCCGCCATCGCGGCCACCGCCAGAAGCAGGAGCCCCGCGAAGACGCCCCAGTCCCAGGCGTACTCCGCTCCCGGGGGCGGGCCGTCCGCCGTGAGCAGGCCGAGCCGCACCCCGAGCACCATGAGGGCGGGCGCCGCGAGCAGGCCGAACGGCCGGAGCGGGAGCGGGCGGACGGGCAGCGGCAGCAGGCCCCGGGCGGTCAGCAGGCGGTCGTACTCCGCCGCGGCGGTCGCGTACGGCTCGCGCCGCACGAGGGCGGGAAGGTCCGCCGGAGGGGTCGCGGCCGCGACCATGGCCCGCTCGAGCGGGTCCTCCGCAGCGGGGACGCCGGGCATGGCGTGCAGGATGCCGTCCCGGCAGACCAGGGCCCCCCGGTGCAGCAGCGCCACGGCGACCGTGGGCGCGAGCCGGTCCGGGTCCTCGCGCGACGCCCGGGCCAGTGCGTAGTCACCCCAGCCGGCGGCCGGTCCCGGCCCGCGGACCGCTCGCTGCCTGCGGTCGGCGTGGAGCAGCAGCAACCCCCACGCCCAGGCGCCGAGCACGCCGAGGCCGAGACCTGTCCACAGCCAGGTGAAGTCCTGTGCGTAACCACTCATGCCGGTCCGATCCCCCGTCGGTGCGCACTCTTCTTCCGAAGTGTGCGACGGAGGAGGGGAGTTGGAAAGCAGATCTACATTCGGGACATCCGGGTCAGACCATCCACAGCTGACGGACCGACTTGCCGTCGCGCGACTTGAGCAGAACTTCGCTGCCGTTCGCGGTCTCTCGTTCCACAAGATCCAGCAGGGCGACGGCGCGGCGCACCGTCTCGGTGATCGAGATGCCCTTGTGTTCCTTGTACCAGCGGAGCTTGGCAGCTGTTTCCGCGTTGATGTTCACGCTTAGCCGAGTGACTTGAGTGTCGGTTGCAGGCGCTGTGGTCGGCGTGTCGGTCGAGTTCTCGGGCATGCCAGGGCTCCCATTCGAAGGTTCACGATGACCCGGGCACGGCAACGATCGGGCTCCGGCCACCGGGCTTCCAGGCCCGGGCCATCCCGACAGACACGTGCACACGAGTCGGCATCCATGCCGCACGCAAGTACGAAGCAACCCCATTGCTCCGCCTGGGCGTGGTTCCCCCTATACGCAACCACAGCCGCATACGGCACCGGCGGTCACACCAGCCGGCCGGTCGGACTTCACAGGACAGCTAAACAACCCATCAGACCATTCCCTTCAGCCGTACTGGATCCAACGCGCTCCCTCATCCTGCGCTCCGAAGCAACCAATGTCAAGCAAATCCGCATGACGTGAGCTTCAGATGTGACGGCGATCCACATCTGATGTGCATGAAATGTGGATCGAATGTTGATGAGAGTCACACCACATGTGATAGGATCGCCCCAGGCAACACTTGGGGGCACCTGCGGCACCGTCATCCCTTCGCCCTCGGGCGAACCTCAGAGGGGGCACCACGCGTGAGGATCTGCGAGAACGCCAAGGCGGGGGGCTTCCTCACCCCCTTCTACGAGTGGCACAACGCCTGTCAGCTGCTTCCAGTGCCCCAACTCCCCAGAGAGTTCATCCGCCCCGACGATCCGGACCCCTTCCTGAACGGCGAAGTGGTGCTCCGGGAGGAGGAGATGCCGCTGCCCGACGTCGAGACCTGGCGGATCGGTCCGCCGATCATGGTCTGCACCTGCGTCCCCGGCCAACGGGGGTGTCCCCACGAGTGACGGAACCGCCTCGACCGCCCCTGAACGACGAGGAGTTGTGGGAGGACGAACAGCCCCTGCCCGGCGCGAACGTCTGGACGCTGGGCCCGGCGGCCCCCTGGCCGCCACCCCCACCGGAAGACCCATCTCCGCACGTTCCGGAAGAGAGTTGATGCCCATGACGTCAGGCCGACCGGAAGACCTGATCGAGGACGAGGCGCCCGCCGGCAACGGCCTGGACCTCGCCTTCCTCCGGGAAGTCGGGTTGAGCTCGCCCGCCGCACCGGTGCGCGGCGTGTTCGAGGAGGACGAGCAGCCGGACCCGAGGGTGCGCGACGACCAGGTCGTGGGCCTGAAGGAGCGCCATATGAGCGAGACCCGCCGCACCCTGGCGGTGGGGCTGCTGTGGCTCGTCGGCCTCCTCACCGGCGTTCCCACGCTGGCGCTGGTCCTCGGCCACTGGACCCACTTCAAGAGTGACGACTACCGCGAGATCAGCCTGGTCATCACCCCGATCGTCGCCCTGGCCAGCGCGGCCTTCGGCTTCTTCTTCGCCAGCGACGAGCGCAACCGCTTCTGACCCGATTCCTTAACTGACACGTTTGCTTGATCTCCGACAGGGAGCGCGCCGAGCCGGACAGGAGGCCGCCGGCGCGCACCGTACCGCCCCTACCGCCCTCTCACATCCGCCTCAGCTGCCACAGCCGCCAAATGCCCGTGCCGTCCGACAGGTACTGGGCGCCGGAGATGGACTTCGTGCTCACCGCGTAGTCCTTCTTCTGCCACAACGGCACCAGGGGGACGTCCTCGGCGACGATGCGCTGGATGGCGCGGAAGTCCTCGGAGACGCGCCCCCGGTCGTCGTTCTTCTGGGTGGCGCGGATGAGCTTGTCGATGCGGGGGCTGGAGTAGCCGGTGTGCAGGGCGTTGCCCGCCCCCAGCAGCGGGGTGGTGAAGGTGTCGGGGTCGGGGAAGTCGGCCACCCAGCTGATGGTGTACGCGTCGTACGCGCCCCGGGCGTAGCCCTCCTGGAACTCCTGCCAGCCCACCCGGCGGGTGTCCACGCGGAACAGTCCCGTGGCCTCGAGCTGCTTCTTCAGCAGCGCCGCCTCCTCGTCCGTGGCGACGCCCTGCGAGTAGGCGAGGCCGAAGCGCACCGGCGCCGTCAGTCCCGCCCGGGCCAGGAGCCGGGCGGCGAGGTCCGTGTCGGGCTGGGGGTAGGCGTCGTAGAAGGACGTCGTGTGGCCCGTGATGCCCTGGGGGATGAGCGAGTACAGGGGTTCCACCGTGCGCAGATGGACGTCCCTGGCCAGTGCGCTGCGGTCGAGGACCGCCGCGATCGCCTGGCGCACCGCCTGGTCCTTCATCGGCGAGCCGTCGCGCAGGTTGAAGACGAGCGCGCGCATGGTGGCGGCGGTCGTCTCGCTGACCCGGAAGGCCGTCTCCGAGGGCGAGAGCCCCGCCAGGTCGGCGGGCGGCAGCTGGCGGCCGACGACGTCGAGGTCCCGGCGCTGCCAGGCCTGCGCCAGCCGGGCCGGGTCGGCGAAGTACCGCACCGTCACGTCGTTCCCTTGCCGCTTCATCGCGCCCTGGTAGCGCTTGTTGGGCTTCAGCTCCGCGCTCGCGCCCGCCGTGTAGGCGTCGAGGAGGTACGGGCCGGAGCCGTCCACGGTGGTGCCGTTGCGCAGCCGGTTCGCCGGGTAGGTCCGGTGGTCGACGATCGCACCGCCGCCGGTGGCGATCTTGAACGGGAAGGTGGCGTCCGGCACCTTCAGCCGGAAGGTCACCGTGTCTCCGGCCGCCGAGGCGTCGACCGATCGCAGGGTCTCCACCAGCGACTCCGGCCCCTGCGGGGACTTGATGCGCGTCATGCGGTCGAAGGAGAACTTCACATCGGCCGCCGTCAGCGGGTGCCCGTTGGAGAACGTCAGGCCGGGCCGCAGCTCGCAGACGTAGGTGCGTAAGTCGTCGCCCGAGAAGCCGCACCGCCGTGCCGCGTCCGGCACCGGGGTGCTGGAGCCGGGGGCGTAGGTCAGCAGCGACTGGTAGATGTTGCTGTAGAGCGCCCAGGAGCCCGCGTCGTAGGCGCCCGCCGGGTCGAGCGTGCTGACCGTGTCGGTCGTGCCCACGCTGATCGGTCTTTGGCCGGATCCACCCCCCTCCGTGATCCCACAGCCGCCGACGGCTGCCGTCAGCAGCGCCGCCAGACCTACCGCACCCACCCGTTTCCGTACACCACGCATCGCCTGCGCCCCTCCCGCCCAGTGATGCGCATCACGGTAAACACACGAACGTGCGTACGTCCTGGGAATCGGCCAAGTGATCGCCGACCGGGGGGTGGAAGGGGCCCGGAGCGTCCGTTATGAGCTGCGCCGCAACGCCCGTACGCCACGCAACCCGATGATCCCGACAGCCGTCCCCAGAAGAAACGAGGTGATCGCGAGCAGCAGATGCACCCAGAAGTACGCGGTCGGATCACCGGAGTCGTCGAAGGCGAGCCCGCTGCCGTCCTTCCAGAGGTTCTTGACGAAAGTGATCCAGATGAACCAGCTCCACACCCCGAAGGCGAGCAGGAACCAGGACACGGGACGCGAGAGGGTCGCGGGGGTTCGGGGGGCGGCATCCCCGGAAGACTTCACCATGGGTTTCAGTATGCGTTTAGCCGCCCGCACTGGTCCTATCGGGTCCTCGACGCGGGCCCGCCGTGAGGCGCCGTCTTCCCTCACGGGGCGTGGAGGTACGTTCACCAGCGTGCCGACGAAGACATCACCTCCGCCGCGTTCCGCCGCGCGGTACTCCGCGACGGGCCGCCGACGCTCCCGCACCGCCGTCACCACCGCCGCCGCGCTGGCGGCCGGTGCCTCGCTGCTGCTCCCCCTGGCGGTCGCGGCCCCGGCCCTGGCCGCCCCGACGCCGAACCCGAGCTCCAGCGCGAGCCCGGGCGCCGACGGCAAGGGCAAGCCCCCCAAGCTGCCCCCCAAGCAGCCGCCGGCCAGGATGTCCACGGTGGGCGGCGAGCTGCTCGGCAAGCCCGGCACCCAGGTCCAGCCCGAACCGGGGGCGCCCGCGCTGCCGGAGGAGCTCAGCGGCGACTCCTGGCTCGTCGCCGACGCCGAGTCCGGCGAGATCCTGGCCGCCCGCAACGCCCACTGGCGGCTGCCCCCGGCGTCCACCCTGAAGATGCTCTTCGCCGACACCGTGCTGCCGAAGCTGCCCAAGAACGAGCAGCACCGGGTGCGGCCGGCGGAGCTGGAGGGCATGGGCGAGGGCAGCAGCGCCGTGGGGATCAAGGAGGACTCGTCGTACTCCGTCCACGACATGTGGCTGGGGGTGTTCCTCCGTTCGGGCAACGACGCGGTGCACGTGCTGTCCTCGATGAACGGCGGCATCGCCCGGACCGTCAAGGACATGCAGGCCCACGCCGACGACCTCCAGGCCTTCGACACCCACGTCGTCACGCCCGACGGCTACGACGCCGACGGCCAGGTCTCCAGCGCCTACGACCTGACGCTCTTCGCGCGCTCGGGCCTGCAGAAGGCGGACTTCCGCGAGTACTGCTCGACGGCCACCGCGCAGTTCCCGGGCGAGGAGAAGCCGGGCAAGAAGCGCGAGACGTTCCCCATCACCAACACCAACCGGCTGCTCACCGGCCAGGGCGTGCCCGCCTACAAGGGCATGGCGGGTGTGAAGAACGGTTCCACCACCAACGCCGGCAACACCTTCACCGGCGTCGCCCAGCACGACGGCCGCAAGCTCCTGGTGACGGTCATGAACCCCGACATCAAGGAGCCCAACCAGGTCTACAAGGAGACCGCGAAGCTGCTGGACTGGGGCTTCGAGGCGGCGGGCCACGTCAAGCCGGTCGGCATGCTCGTGACCCCCAAGGGCGGGACCGACAAGCCGGGCGGGAGGACGGCCGGGCAGGGCGGGGAGAGCGCCCAGGCGTCGGTCGTCGGAAGCGGCGGCGACGGCATGTGGACGGCGGTCGGCCTCACGGGCGCGGCGCTGGCCCTGCTGGCGATCGCGGGCTTCGTGGTCAACCGCCGCCACCCGCTGCCGGCCCGGGCCCGGCACCGGTCCCCGGCCGAGCCGGGGCAGGACCGGAAGCCTGGGACGCCGGTGACGCCCGAGATGTCGGTGACGCCGGTGACGCCCGAGACACCGGGGGCTCCCCCGAAGCCGGACCACAAGCCGGGTGCCCAGCCGGGTGCCCAGCCCGGCGACAAGCCGGGCGACAGCTGAGCTACGCCTCGCCCTGTGCCGCCTCGGCGGACGTGGCGGACGTACGGGCGGACCCGTCGGATGTCTCGGCGGGTCCGTTCGTCGCCGTCCACGCGGCGCAGTAGAGCGTGAGCTTCGCCGTGAAGTTGATCCACAGCAGCAGGGCGATCGGCGTGCCGAAGGCCCCGTACATGCTCTTGGCCGCCACGCCCTGCAGATAGCCGCTCAGCACCAGCTTGAGCACCTCGAAGCCGACCGCTCCGATCAGCGCGCCCGCCACGAGCCGGCGCCGGCCGGGATGCACTCCGGGCAGCCGGGACAGCACGAACACCATCATCAGGAAGTCGGCGAGGACGGCGGCGCAGAAGCCCGCCGCCGTCAGCAGAGCGCCGACCCCGCCGAGGCCGGCCTGGTCGACCACCCAGCCCGCCGCCGCCGACGCGAACGCCGAGCAGGCGGCCGACAGCAGGAAGACCCCGCCCAGGCCCACCAGCAGGACCGCGTCCTTGATCTTGAGCAGTATGGGGTTGCCGGGGTCCTCCTCCAGCTCCCACACCGCCCGCAGGCACTCGCGCAGCGAGCCCACCCAGCTGATGCCGGTGAACAGCAGCAGGGCGCCCGCGACGAGGCCGATGGTGCCGGCGTTCTCGGTGAGGCCCCTGAGGTCGAGGCCGCCGGCGAGGCCGGGCACCTGCTCGGCGATCCGCCGCTCGAGGTCACGTGTGCGGGCGTCGCTCAGCGTGGCGGCCGCGACCGCCGTGCCCAGGGTCAGCAGCGGGAAGAGGGCGACGAAGCTGGTGAAGGTGATCGCGGCGGCGAGCCGGGTCCACTTCACCCGGTCGAGGGTCTCGTACGAGCGCCACGCGTGCGTGCGCATGACCTTCGTGAGGAGGGTGCCGATCAGGGGCAGCCGGGTCAGCCAGTCCATGATCGACTTCTACCATTCCCCGGACGGGCGTACGCCTCACCCGGACGGGTGAAACGGAGTGATGTCGCGGCGTACGGGCGCGCTCAGGTGAGGGCGCCTGCGGGCGCGCTCAGTGGGAGGGCGCCTGTGGGCGTGCCCGGCCCGCCTGGTCGGTCTGCCGCGGCACGCCCGGGGGTGGGTGTTCCCCGTCAGTCCGTCCGAAAGGGAAATCACGCTCCAGCCGCCACACGCCGTCCGCGCCCTGCTCGTACAGCGCGAAGTCGTTGACGGTCCAGGCCGCCTCGTAGTCCGCGAGCTCCTCGAAGGCCCGGTCCATGGCCTCCTCGGGGATGCCGTGGGCGATCGTGACGTGCGGGTGGTAGGGGAACTGCAGCTCGCGGGCCACCGGCCCGGAGGCGTCCCGCACCCGCTTCTGCAGCCAGGCGCAGGACGAGGAGCCCTCGACCACGTTGACGAAGACGACCGGCGACAGCGGTCGGAACGTACCCGTCCCGGACAGGCGCATCCGGAACGGCCGGCCCTCGGCCGCGACCTCGGCGAGGTGGTCCTCGATCGCGGGCAGCGACGAGGCGTCCACCTCGGTGGGCGGCAGGAGGGTGACATGCGTGGGAATGCCGTGGGCGTGCGGGTCGCCGAAGCTCTCGCGGCGCTTCTGGAGGAAGCTTCCGTACGGCTCCGGGACCGCGATCGAAACGCCGAGCGTTACGGTCCCCACTGCGTTCTCCCTCCTGTGCGCCTGTACGTCCCCGTGGTCAGTGTGACGGCTGGGCCGCGTCCACTGCCAGATCACCTGGTCCTGCGCCGCCCGGATCACGGTCCCGACGTGCACGGAAGCCGCCGAACCGTATCCGGATGGCTCAGTGCTTCGCGGGCAGGAAACCCATCCTGTCGTAGGCCTGGGCCAGCGTCTCGGCGGCGACGGCACGGGCCTTCTCCGCGCCCTTGGCCAGGACGGCGTCCAGCGTCTCCGGGTCGTCGAGGTACTCCTGCGTACGGGCGCGGAAGGGGGTCACCCACTCCACCATGACCTCGGCGAGGTCGGTCTTGAGCGCGCCGTAGCCCTTGCCCTCGTACTTCTGCTCGAGCTCGGCGATCGTGGTGCCGGTGAGCGTGGAGTAGATGGTGAGGAGGTTGCTGACGCCCGGCTTGTTCTCGGCGTCGAAGCGGATGACCGTGTCGGTGTCGGTGACCGCGCTCTTGATCTTCTTCGCGGAGACCTTGGGCTCGTCCAGCAGGTTGATCAGACCCTTGGCCGTGGCCGCCGACTTGCTCATCTTGGCGGACGGGTCCTGCAGGTCGTAGATCTTCGCCGTCTCGCGGACGATGTGCGCGGCCGGCATGCGGAAGGTCTGGCCGAAGCGGCCGTTGAAGCGCTCGGCGAGGTCGCGGGTCAGCTCGATGTGCTGGCGCTGGTCCTCACCCACCGGCACGGAGTCGGCCTGGTAGAGGAGGATGTCGGCCACCTGCAGGACCGGGTAGGTGAACAGACCGACGGTGGTGCCCTCGGCGCCCTGCTTGGCGGACTTGTCCTTGAACTGCGTCATGCGGGAGGCCTCGCCGAAGCCGGTGAGGCAGTTCATCACCCAGGCGAGCTGCGCGTGCTCGGGCACGTGGCTCTGGATGAACAGGGTGCAACGGTCCGGGTCCAGGCCGGCGGCGAGCAGCTGCGCGGCGGCGATGCGGGTGTTCGCCCGCAGCTCCTTCGGGTCCTGCGGGACCGTGATCGCGTGCAGGTCGACCACCATGTAGAAGGCGTCGTGGGTCTCCTGCAGGGCCACGTACTGACGGACGGCACCGAGGTAGTTCCCGAGGTGGAACGAGCCTGCGGTGGGCTGGATACCGGAGAGAGCGCGCGGACGATCAAGGGCCATGCACACATTCTCTCAGGTGCTGAACCGGACTCGGCTCAGCGGTGCGTAGGCGGGTGTAGAAAGGCGTCAGCAGCATGCCCCGAACCCCCTACAGCAGGAACGGAGCACACGTTGACAGCCACGGAACGCAGCATCGCCGCCGCCGAGGAGTACAGCGCGCACAACTACCACCCGCTCCCGGTCGTGGTCGCGACCGCGGAGGGCGCGTGGATGACCGACGTCGAGGGGCGCCGCTACCTCGACATGCTCGCCGGCTATTCGGCGCTGAACTTCGGCCACGGCAACCGCCGGCTGATCAACGCGGCCAAACAGCAGCTCGACCGGGTGACGCTGACGTCGCGGGCCTTCCACCACGACCGGTTCGCGGAGTTCTGCGCGGAGCTCGCGCAGCTGTGCGGCATGGAGATGGTGCTGCCGATGAACACCGGCGCGGAGGCGGTCGAGACGGCCGTGAAGACCGCCCGCAAGTGGGGCTACCGCGTCAAGGGCGTGCCGGACGGGCGCGCGAAGATCGTCGTCGCCGAGAACAACTTCCACGGCCGGACGACGACCATCGTCAGCTTCTCCACGGACCCCGAGGCGCGGGCGGACTACGGCCCGTACACCCCCGGCTTCGAGATCGTCCCCTACGGCGACCTCGCGGCGCTGGAGGCGGCGGTCGACGAGGACACGGTGGCGGTGCTGCTCGAGCCCATCCAGGGCGAGGCGGGCGTGCTGGTGCCCCCGCCCGGCTATCTGGCGGGCGTACGGCGGCTGACGAGCGAGCGGAACGTCCTCTTCATCGCCGACGAGATCCAGTCCGGGCTGGGCCGGACCGGCCGGACGTTCGCCTGCGAGCACGAGGGCGTGGTCCCGGACATGTACGTCCTGGGCAAGGCCCTGGGCGGCGGCGTGGTCCCGGTGTCCGCGGTCGTCTCCTCCCGCGCCGTCCTCGGCCTCCACCGCCCCGGCGAGCACGGCTCCACCTTCGGCGGGAACCCGCTGGCGTGCGCGGTGGCCCTCGAGGTCATCGCCATCCTGCGCTCCGGCGAGTACCAGGAGCGCGCCACCGAACTGGGCGAGCACCTCCACCGCGAACTCGGCCTCATGACCGGCGCCGGCGCCGTGACCGCCGTCCGCGGCCGCGGCCTGTGGGCGGGCGTCGACATCGCGCCGGAGGTCGGCACGGGCCGCGAGATCTCGGAGCGCCTGATGGCACGCGGCGTGCTCGTGAAGGACACCCACGGCTCGACGATCCGCATCGCCCCGCCGCTGGTCATCACCAAGGAGGACCTCAACTGGGGGCTGGAGCAGCTCCGCGAGGTGCTGGGGGGCTGACGGGCCGCCGGGCTTCCGGGCTTCCGGAGGCCGCCCGCGGGGTCCGGGCTTCCCGCCCGGGCCCCCTCGGATGGGAAGCCCGCCTGGGCTTCGCTCAGCGGGCCCGCGCTGGGGTGAGCAGGGTGCCGGATCTCTTGACGTGTCGGGTGACCGGTGTGGTCTCGGCGCCCCGTATGCCCGGCAGTGCGCCGACGCGCGTGGCGAGGTAGTCGTACAGCGCGTCGGCGTCCCGGACGGCGACGACCGCCATCATGTTGGCCGGCCCGGTTACGGCCGCGGCGTACGCGACCTCGGGGTGACCGGCGAGGGCCTCGGCGACGGCGGTGAGCTCGCCGGGCGCGACGGTCAGCCACAGCACGGCCTCCTGGGTGAAGCCGTAGAGCGCCGGGTCGATGTCGATCTCGAAGTACAGCGTCCCGGCGGCGCGGAGTTCGTCGATCCGGCGGCGGACGGTGGACTCCGACCACCCCGTCGCGGCGGCCAGCTCGCCGACGGCGGCGCGGCCGTCCTTGGCGAGGGCGGCGAAGAGGCGGTCGTCGGCGGTGCCCGGCCGCACGTCGCGAGAAGGCGCGCCGGGCGCGGCGAGACGGGACAGCTCCTCGGTCTGCCGTGCGTCGAGCGCGGCGGTACGGCCCGGCCAGCCGCCCGCGCCGGCGACCATGCGCAGGATGCAGTGGGCGGTCACACCGGTGATCCGGGACGTCCTGGGCAGTCTGGACAGCAGCATGCTGCCCTGGGCGGACCCGCCGCGGGCCCGGGTGATGCAGGTGATCTCGGTGCCACCGGAGGCGAGCCCCACCCATGACGTGTCCGCCCGCTCGACGAGCGCGGCGGCGATCTCGGCCGAGGCGCCGGGGACACACTGGAGGCGCACGGCCCAGTCGACGAGGCCGAGGCTGCCGGCGTCCGGCATCCCGGTGACGCGGAGGACCCCGCCGGCGCGGAGGCGATGGTAACGGCGGGCGACCGTACGGTCCGAGACGCCGAGGACGGCGGCGATCCGGCTGAACGGGGCGCGCCCGTCGATCTGGAGGGCGTGCACCAACTGCCGGTCGAGGAGGTCGAGATCGCGTATGACGGAATCCACCGGAAAACGCTATCCGATGTCGCATTCCGTCAGGGTGGGCCCGGTTGAGGACGCGGGACGGCCGGTCCGGTGAGAGTCCTCGGCATGACGAATGCGAACACACTCGATACGCATGCGAACACGCTCGACCCCGTCGCGAAGACGGCTCTTCTCACCGCCGCCATGCGGGCACGGGAGTCGGCGCGGGCGGACGCCCTCTTCCACGATCCGCTGGCCGCGAAGCTCGCGGGGCCCTCCGCCATGGCCCTGCTCGAGACGGTCGGCGACGTGGCGGCGATCCCGGTACGGACGCGGTTCTTCGACGAGGCGATCGGGGGCGCGGTGGGGCACGGGGGTCCTCGCCAGCTCGTGATCGTCGCGGCGGGAATGGACACGCGCGCGTACCGGCTGGGTCTGCCGGACGATGTGACGGTCTACGAACTGGACCGGCCGGAGCTGCTGGACCGCAAGGAACAGCTGGCGGCCGGGGTCGCGCCGGCCTGCCGCCGGGTGGCGGTGGGCGTCGACCTCGCGGCGGCCGGCTGGGAGGAGGCCCTGGCCGGTGCGGGGTTCAGGGCGGACCTGCCCACGTGCTGGCTGGTGGAAGGGCTCACGCAGTATCTGCGGGAGCCGGACGTCCACACCCTGTTCGAGAGGATCTCGGCGCTCTCCGCGCCCGGCAGCCACCTGCTGACCGACTTCGTGTCCGCGCGGCTTCTCGCCGCCCCGGAGGCCCGGCCGATGCTGGAGCGGATGGAGGAGTGGGGCTCGGCATGGCACTACGGGGCGGACGATCCCGGAGCGCTGCTCTCGGAGCGCGGCTGGAAGGCCGAGGTCCGGTCGTTCGCCGGCGTCGGAGAGGCACTGGGGCGGCACGTGGAGGGCGGCCCCGGGATGTCGGGGTGGCTGGTGCACGCCCTCCGTTAGAGGATCACGTGCTCTCAGAGGATCACGTGGGGGATGAAGCGCGCGTACTCGTCCGTGATCAGGCCCGAGCTCTCGCGGATACCGAGGCCGGCGGACTCGTCGCCGACCACCCACGCGCCCAGGACGACGTGGTTGCCGTCGAATTCGGGCAGCGCGGCAAGCTCCTGGTAGCAGCAGGGCTCGTCCCGGACGACCGGTTCGGCGCCGGGTGCGTGGAGGGTGACGCCGGCACCCTCGCGGCCGAGCAGCGGCTTGGCGACGTAGCCGTTCGTACGGGCCAGCTCGCGCGGGCCGTCGAGGTAGGCGGGGAGAAGGTTGGGGTGGTCGGGGAAGAGCTCCCAGAGGATGGCCAGCAGGGCCTTGTTGGAGAGCAGCATCTTCCACGCGGGCTCGATCCACAGGGTCGAGCCCGTGCCGCCGCCGTTGTCAAGGGTGTCCAGGGCCTGGGGGCCGAAGTCGTCGGTGGCCAGCCACTCCCAGGGGTAGAGCTTGAAGCAGGACCGGATGAAGCGGAGCTTCTTGTCGACGAAGCGTCCCGAGAGCCGGTCCCAGCCGATGTCCTCCATGGAGATGGCCTCGGTGGTGATGCCGGCCTGTTCGGCGGTCTCCTGGAGATAGGCGACCGTCATCAGGTCCTCGCCCAGCTCGTCCCCGGCCGAGTGCGCGAAGTGCACGGGCGCGCCGGGCGGCAGGAGGGCGGCCTGGCGCTTCCAGGCATCGACGAGCCGCTCGTGGAGGGAGTTCCACTGGTCGGCGTGCGGAACGTCGGCGAAACGTTCCTCCATCCAGAACCACTGCGGTCCGGCGGCCTCCACCAGGGAGGTGGGCGTGTCGGCGTTGTACTCCAGCATCTTCGCCGGGCCGCCGCCCGGGCGGCCGTCGTAGCGCAGGTCGAACCGCCCGTAGAGGGTGGGCAGCTCCGCACGGCGCTGCCAGGACTCGGCGACCAGGTACTTCAGACCGGGATCGGTGATGCCGAGGTCGGCGAAGCGGTCCTGGTCGACGATGTGCGCGGCGGCCTCCAGGCACATGCCGTGCAGCTCCTCCACGACCTCCTCGAGCGCCTCGACCTCGGGCAGGGTGAAGGAGTAGTACGCGCTCTCGTCCCAGTAGGGACGCAGCGAACCGTCGGGCTGACGAGCAAGGGGGTAGATCAGCCCCTGCTCCTCGACGATCTCCTGCCAGCCGGGCCGGGGGGATATGCGGTGACGCTGCATCGCTCTGCGCTCAGCCGCCGCTCGAGCCGCCGTGCGAGGACGACGACGAACAGCCGAAGCCGCCCCGGTCGACGGCCTGGCTCTTGCTGAACGTGCCCCGGTCGGCGAATCCGCCGTTGTTCGACTTGGAGGAGTCGTAGTACCAGCGCGCGGAGGACGAGCCGCCACTGCTGGAGCCGGAGCTCGAGCTCGAGGACGTGGAGCCTCCGCTCTTCTTGCAGGCCTTGGAGTCGAGGACCTTGTATCCCCGGCTCACGTCGTAGCTGTTCGGGTCGACGCAGCGCTTGTCCGGTTCCGAACCGCAGGCGGTGAGCGTGGCGGCGAGCGCGCCCATGCCGCCGAGTATCACCGTGCTGGAACGAAGTCGCCTTCGTGTCTTGTGTGGCGTGTGTGCCATGTGTGGGACGCCCCCGTCGCGGATAAGTCCACACACCCTAAGCCGCCGGCCGGTGAGGGTCGGTTTCCGGCCGGTCCCGGCTCGGTCACAGGTTTGTCAGGAGCACGGTCAAAGGGTGACCAGGCGGACGGAATTGTCAGTGGCGCCCTGCATCATCGAGCCATGACCGAGTCTTTCGCCGACGCCGCCACCCTGCACGACCTGGCCCGTGCCCACCTCCCCGCCGACGCCGCCGAGCGCTGGATCGCCGGGCTGCGCCCCGCGGCCCGCCTGAAGGCCGCCTCCGGCTCCGACCCGGTCGTCGGCCGCCTCGGAAGCCTGCCCCTGCTGCCGGACGACGTGGAGTGGCCGGTATGGGACGGCCACGGCCCCCTCGCCTTCGTCGCCTCCCTCGACTGCGCCGCGCTGCCGTCCGGCGCCCTCGACATCGAGCTGCCTGCCGACGGCACGCTGAACTTCTTCTACTTCGACGGCCAGATCGACGACGGCGACGCCCTGGTCAACCCGGGTGAACCGGAGACCCTGGCAGGCGCGCGCATCATCTACGTCCCCGCCGGCACCCCGACCGCCGAACGAGCAATGCCGGAGGACCTGCTCGAGGGCCTGGTCGAGGACCTCGAGGACGTGGAGACCTACCGCGAGGTCCCGCTGACCGCCGTGATCGAGGCGACCGTCTCCGACTCCTACGACGACACGGCGTTCCCGGAGGAGTTCCGGAACGCGCTCTGGGACCTCGCGGGCAACGCCTGCCACCGCGTGGGCGGCCACGCCACCGCCGTCCAGAACCCGGTGGACCACGAGATCGCTCACGCCGTCCTCGGCGGCAAGGTCGCCTGGGGCGAACCCGCCATGGAGGCCGAGGCCCGTCGCTGGACGCTGCTGGCCCAGTTCGACTCCGACCACCGCGCCCAGATGATGTGGGGCGACACCGGCTGCCTCTACTGGCTCATACGCCCCGAAGACCTCGCCGAACGCCGCTTCGACCGGGCGATGTTCACCTGGCAGTGCTGCTGAGTCGCTGCCGCTGGGCCAGGTGGTCGACGAACCGGGCCCAGGCCCCGGCCGGGAAGGCCAGGGCGGGGCCTGAGGGGTTCTTGCTGTCGCGGACGGGGACGAGGCCGCCGGGTATGTTGTCGGCGACCTCGAGGCATTCTTCCTGCCCAGCGCTATACGTCGACTTACGCCAGCTGGCGTCGCTCAGGTCAATTCGCATGATTCGAGATCCTCCATTGCCCTTTCAATCCACTTGGTAGACAAGGCTGGTGCGAGCGCCAAGGCGTGCACAAGATCGTACCGATGGGAATGCTGCGCTACCGCCTTGCGATCCCTCACTAGGTCGGTAAGCGAGGGGCCGCCCTCGAGGTACACCACATCCGGTGCGTTCTCGAAGGACAGCATGGTCACCGATCCCCCCATGACCGCGTGCCCGCCAGCCGCGAACGGCAGAACCTGCAGCTCGATGTTCGGACTCCTGGACGCCTCCACCAGGTAGCTCAGCTGCTCGCGCATGACTGTCGGGCCACCGACTGGACGCCGGATCGCCGCCTCGTCCAGTACGACCCACAGCAGCGGAGGCACCTCCTTCACGAGGACTCTCCGTCGGGCAAGCCGTGCGGCCACCTTTTCCTCGATCTCGTCTGCAGCACACCATGGCAGCGCACAGTGCATCAGCTCACGAGCGTATGCCTCGGTCTGCAACAATCCGGGCATGCAGTGAGCCTGGTATTGATGCAACGCAGTGGCCCTGTCCTCGTACTCCCTGTACTTGCGGAACGCGTCCGTGGGCGGAAACCGATCGAGGTGAACCCACAGGTCGGACAGGTCGCCATCCGCCCCCAGGAGCTTGTCCAGCTGGTCGGAGACGTCCTTCTTCGGCGTCTCGTTACCCAGCTCGTACTGAGCGATCCGGCTGTGGGCGATAGGGATCCTGTCGCCCAACTCCTTTTGTGTCCAACCGGCTCGTACGCGCAACTTGCGCAACTTGGCGCCGTACAGGGCGGCCAGCGATGTCGAAGGGTCGAGTTCCTTGGGTGCGGGCACTGTTGCCACCTGTTTACGGATTGACGCGCCGAAAACCGTTACCCCTGGTGAGCGTAGCTCCACACCCCGATGCTGGGAACCGAAACCGGAGTGCACACACCACGACCGAGGTACCCGCCCATGCCCATGCCCCAGCCCGCCGACCCCGAGGCGATCCGCCAGACCGCTGCCCGCGTGGCGGTGGAGTTGCACGATGCGCTGCGCGCGCACGGACACTCGGTCCAGGTCGTGCCCGAGCCGCCGTCGTACGGGCAGCCGTACGTGACGTTCCTCAGTCCGCTGCGGGAAGACGAGGCGCGACTGATCACCGCCGCGCTCGCGGCGTATTCGGGGGCGCGGGAGTCCGGGCAGCCCTGCGGGGAGTGCCGGTCGATCAAGCAGGAGTGGGCCACGGCCCAGCGTGGGGGCGATCGCGAGGGTGCGGCGGCTTTGGCGTGGAGCATGGGGCTGCATCAGCGACGGGCGCACACTTGATCGGGCGTTAGCCGTACGGGTGTTGGCGTGGCGGAAGGGGCCCTTCAGGCACGCTCGCGCAGTACGTTTGCGCACAAGCGACCCCCCACGCTGGCGGCAACCGGCGAAGGGGGTCTACACCCACGAGGAGATAAGAGCTCCCGTCAGATGCTGAAGCATGTTAGCGCTCCGGCGCATTCCTTCACCCAGGTTCCGAACGAGATCATCCGTCACCCCCGCCTCTCCGCCGAGGCCGTCCGCCTGCTCCTGTGGCAGCTCGCGCTCCCGCCCGGCGTCGACGTGTCGCTCTCGGAGACCGCCAAGCGCGCGGGGATCAAGAAGACCGCCTTCACGCGCGCCAAGGGCGAGTTGCTCGCCGAGGGCTACGTCCACGAATGGAAACGTCAGGGCATCGCAGGCCGCTGGGCCACCCAGCAACTGATCTCGAACACCCCCCTTACGGCGGAGGAAGCCGCAGCGGCGGCCGGTCGCCCACCGGCTGCTCCGAAACCGGCCGTCGGTGAACCGACACCTCGGGACGTCGGCCGTCCCCAAGAAAACACTGAGGGGAACACTTCCCCACCTCCCCACCACCCGCTCGCCGAGCGAGGCGCGCAGGCCCTGGCCCTCGTCACCCGGGGCGAGCGCCGCCTCCGCCTGTCGTCCCGCGACGTGCGTGCTCTCGCCCCGCTCGTCGCCGAGTGGCTCCAGCGCGGTGCGAGCCTGCGCGAGATCCGCGACGAGCTGACCTCCGGCCTCCCCGACCAGGTCCGCTCCGCGCGAGGGCTCCTCCGCAACCGCCTCCTGCGCAAGATGCCCGACCCGGCCCCCGAGCCCACGCCCCCGCCGTCCCCGCTCCGCGCCTGCGCAGGCGGCTGCGGCCGCATGATCCGGCCTGCTGCAGGAGAGTCCCAATGCCGCGACTGCCGCTACGAGCTCGCCACAGCCGTACCGCACGACGACGCCTCTGGTGCCGCCGCCGCGACCAGACGCGGCATGGCCGCCGTCCGCGAGGCGCTCAGTCCCTTCGCGCCAGCCCTGTGAGGCCTACGACGGCCATGGTCGCCGTGAACCAACCGGCGACTGTGCAGCCATAGGTGACGTAGGCGAAACGCTCACCCCCAGGTTTGGCACCGTTGGGGCCCCAGTACTCGGCCTGGTGCAGGTTGAGCACGGGGATGGCGACATCGACGGCGTATGCGGCCGGCTCGAAGGCCGGGTAGCCCTTCTGGGGGTGGTCCGCAGTGGGGGCCGGGTTCCCCGACGCAACGCTTCTGATCGGCATCACCAGGTCGTCCTGCTGCTGGGCCCAATAAGAGGCGCCGAACGCCACAGCCCAGATGGCGACAAGCAGGTAGCCCATACGCCAGGTCTTGAATCCGTAGGCAATGGTTCTGTCCAGGATCCAGCTCCACAGCCGACGAGGGCGGAGGAGTTTGCTGTGCTTTCGCTTGTCTCGGCGGCGGGCGATGGAAATCTGTCGAGCCTCCTTGTCCTGCCCCGTCTGCTTGTAGACACGCGCCAGTTGTTCATAGGGCTGAGCGGCGAACACTCCAGGCGACGACTTGGTTCTCTCTATATGGCCGCAACGAATCCAGCTCAGCCGCTGTTCGTATTCGGCCCGGTTCCTGCCGCCGAAGCCGTCGTAAGTGAAGCCGGCCATCTGCAGCCCGCCCTCACCGGGCCACCAGGCGCGCGGGCGGCACACGTCGTCCCAGTTGTCCTCCACACGATGCGCCGACGCTCTCTCGAGGATCACCTTTCCGCGCACCTGTGAGACCGGAAGCCAATGCAGTTCGTCCGAAATACGCGCCCCGGTCGCGTCCAGAGCGGTGTGCCGGGCGGCCATCTCGAGCGTCACGATGCGAAGCGCGCCGTTGATCCGGGCACCGACGAGCCGTACCGTTCCCCGCACCCGCAACGGTTTGATGTGTCCAGTGGTCTCGTTCCTGTCGCCCAGGCACAGGTGCCCACCCACCTGAATCCCGTCGGCGATCAGCGCATTGTGGTGCCTGTCGACGCCTGTGAGCTCGGCGTAGGAGCAGTCCAGCCGACCCGCGACCGTGGCCGAACGCAGGGATACCGGCCCCTTGGCGGTGAAGCTGTGCAGGCTCAGATCCCCCCGCATCACGGACCGGTCGGCGTTCAAGGCCTCGCCATGACGTGTATCAGGGGCGATCACCGCCCTGTCGAAGGACACGTTCCCCTTGATGTCGGTGCCACCCAGCCGCACGGCACCCCCCGCCCGCAGGTACCGGAACAGGGCCTTTCCGCCCACCTTCATCCCGTCGGCGATCACCACCTCCTCGTCACCGTTCGTACCGGTGAACCGGGCACGTGAGAAATCGAGCTGGAGCGCAATATCGGAGCCGAGCATCCGCACCGCGCCCCTGGCCGTGAATTCCCTCAGAAACATTCCGCCACGAACAGTGAGACCGTCCGCTTCCACCGCGCACCCGTCGGTATTGGCGCGCATGGAGTCAACGAACGAGAGATTCACCTGCCCCTTGATCTCCGCCCCCGAAAGGATCAGGGCGCCACCGGCCTTCATGCCCCTCAACGACACGTAACCATCGACCCTGATACCGGGGGCCACCAGAGCATCCCTGTCGGCGTCCGCTCCCAGAAACCGGGCCGCGACTCCATCCAGCTCACCCGCGATGCTCGCCTGCATCAACCGGACCGACCCGATCGCACTCCTGGCCTCCCTGAGGACGAGCCGTCCCCCGACTCCGACGTCGTCGGCCATCAGCGCACTGCGGTACTTGTCGCACCCCAGGAACCCGGCCTCGGCGCACTCGAGGTCCCCCTTGATATCGGCGCCGCTCAGCCACACCGCTCCGGAAGCCCTGACGCGCTCCAGCGACAGGTGTCCGTCCACCCGCACCCCGTCCGCGACCAGCGCGACGCCATCCTCGTCCACGTCCCTGAGCTCCACCGCGGACACGCTCAGCTGGTCGGCGAACCGCGCACCGCTCAGCCGCACCCCTCTCCGCGCCCCGCCCGGCGGGGGCGGCAGAAACCTCGAGCCGGTCAGCTCCAGGGACGTCGCCCGGAGCTTCTCGGCGGTGAACCCGGCCATGTCGCAGTGCTCGAAACGGATCCGCAGGGCGGTGGCATGGTCGAGAGCAACGGGGGCGTCGAACGCGCAGTCCTCCAGCGCCACGTGTCGTTTCAACTCTGCGGATTCCAGGTCGAGGGGCCCGAGAATCCGTGCCCCTCGCAGGCGCACACCCCCGGGGTGCACCGTTTCTCCGTCGAGGATGATCTTCCGAAGGGCCGACGCGGCGATCGTGCGCTCAAAGCCCCAAGCACGCATGTCAGCCCACGTCACGTGGCCCCGGGGCTCCAGGTCGAGCTTCCTCCCGCCTGCCACGCGTGCCCGGAGCTGCGCTTCCACCGTCAGTGGGGGCATATCTCGACCGTAGAACCGCCCCGCTCACCCCGCGAGCGGGGACAGCCCCCCGCCCTCTCACCCCACCGCCCGCAGCGCTCTCACCAGCGCGTCGAGCACGCCCGCGAAGGCGTGGTCCGGTGGGGTGCCGTAGCCCGCGATCAGGCCGTCCAAAGCCGCAGGCCCTGGGGCCTCGGGGTGGCGGAAGCGGCTGAGGCCCGACAGGGCCAGGCCCTGCCAGGCGGCTGCCTTGAGGGTGTCGCGTTCGGTGCCGGGCGGGAGTTCCAGGACCGCGTGGAGGCCGGCGGCGATGCCGGTGACGCGGACGTGCGGGGCGTGCTCGGCGAGGACGGAGACGAGCTGGTCGCGGCGGCGGCGGTAGCGCAGCCGCATGGCGCGCAGGTGGCGGTCGTACGCGCCGGAGTCGATGAACTCCGCGAGCGTGAGCTGGTCGAGGGCGCCCGTCCCGTACTCGCCCTGGCCCTTGACGGCGAGCGCCTCGTCGACGAGGTGCTCGGGCAGCACCATCCACGCCAGCCGCAGCGCGGGGGCCAGGCTCTTGCTCGCGGTGCCGAAGTAGACGACGCGCTCGGGGTCCAGTCCCTGCAGCGCGCCGACCTGCTGCCGGTCGTAGCGGAACTCGCCGTCGTAGTCGTCCTCGAGGATCAGCCCGCCGGTGCGCGCCGCCCAGTCGACGACAGCGGCGCGCCGGTCCGGGTGCAGGGCCATGCCCAGAGGGAACTGGTGGGCGGGGGTGAGCAGCACGGCGCGTGCGGAGCGGTGGGCCGCCAGTTCCTCGACGCGCGTGCCGTGTTCGTCGAGGGGCAGCGGCGTGGAACGCAGCCCGGCGCGGTCGATGACGGAGCGGTGGAACCACAGCCCGTAGGACTCGACGCCCATCTCGCGCACGCCTCGTGCCTTCAGCACCCGGCTCAGGACGGCCAGGCCCTGCATGAAGCCCGAGCAGACCACGATCCGTTCCGGGGTGGCGCGTACGCCCCGGGCTCGGGCCAGGTAGCCGGCGAGTACGGCCCGTAGCTCGGGTGTGCCGGCCGGGTCGGTGTAGCCGAGGGCGGAGTTGGGGGCGGCGGTCAGTGCGCGGCGGGCGGCCGAGAGCCAGGCGGCGCGCGGGAACGCGGAGACGTCGGCGGTGCCGGGCATCAGGTCGTAGGCCGGACGGGAGGTACCGGTGGGGCGCGCGCCGCGCGCGGGGGTGTCCGCGCGGGGCGGGACGGCGCGCGTCGCCACGCGGGTGCCGGAGCCCTGGCGGGCGGTGAGCCAGCCCTCCGCGACGAGGTCGCCGTAGGCCTCGGCCACGGTGTTGCGGGCGATGCCGAGGTCGGCGGCGAGGGTGCGCGAGGAGGGCAGCCGGGTGCCCGGGGCCAGCCGGCCCGTCCGTACGGACTCGCGCAGGGCGCGGGTCAGACAGGCCCGTACGCCGCCGGGACCGGTGAGGTCGAGGTGCAGGTCAGTGCCGTAAGTGGCCCAATTTTCCGCCATGGAAATGGACCATATCCGTGGGCTACCACAACCGTAGTGTCATACCCATGACGACGAACGAGAACACGAACGCCACCGGTCAGTACGTCCCCGAGCACACCCCCCGCCTGCAGCTGCCGAAGCTGGTCCCCGACTTCTACAAGGCGATGGTCAAGCTTGACCAGGCGTCGAGCAAGGGCCTGGACCCGGTGCTGCTGGAGCTGGTGAAGATCCGCGCCTCGCAGATCAACCACTGCGCCTTCTGCCTGGACATGCACACCAAGGACGCCCTGGCGGCGGGCGAGAGCGTCGAGCGCATCATCCAGCTGAGCGCGTGGGAGGAGTCCAAGCACTTCTACACCGCGAAGGAGATCGCGGCGATCGAGCTGACCGAGGCCGTCACCGTCCTGACGGACGGCTTCGTACCGGACGAGGTCTACGAGCGGGCCGCCGCCCACTTCGAGGAGACGGAGCTCGCGCAGCTCATCTCCGCGATCATCGTGATCAACGCCTGGAACCGCATCGCCGTGACGACCCGCGGCGTCCCGGGCCACTACAAGCCGGGCTCGCTGAAGAACTGACGCACACGGCACGGGCCGGAGGTGACAGGGGTGCCTCCGGCCCGGCGCGCGTCTAAGACAGCCACTTCTTCCACACCTCCGGGTGCTTGTGCACCCACCGCTCGGCCGCCTTGTCGGCCGGCAGCTTGTCCTCGGCGATCATCTGCGCCACCTCGTTCTGGTCCGCCTTGGTCCAGTTGAAGTTCTTCAGGAAGCGGGCGGCCTTGCCGCCCTTCTTCGTGAACTCGGTGTTCAGGAACTTCTTCAGGGGCGTCGTCGGGTAGGCGCAGTCGACCGTGGACGGGTCGGCGGTGCCCTTCTCGGCGCAGGTGTCGGTGTACTTCGGGAGCTTCACCTCGACCATCGGCACCTCGTTGAAGAGCCACTGCGGCTCGTACCAGTAGGTCAGGAAGGGCTTCTTGTCCTTCGCGTACTGCTGGATCTGGGTGATCTGGGCGGCCTCGGAACCGGCGAAGACGACCTGGTAGTCGAGCTTCAGGTTCTTCACCAGCGCCTTGTCGTTGGTGACGTAGGACGGGGAGCCGTCCAGGAGCTGGCCCTTGCCACCGCTCTCCGGGCCGCGCATCTGCCCGGCGTACTTGTTCAGGTTCTTCCAGTCCAGGACGTCCGGGTGGGCGTCGGCGAAGTACTTGGGCACCCACCAGCCGATGTGGCCGGTGACGCCCAGGTCGCCACCGTCCGTCACGGTCTTCTTCTGCGTGACGTAACGCTTCTCCTGGTCCGGGTGGCCCCAGTCCTCCATGATGGCGTCGACACGGCCCTGGCTGAGGGCGTCCCAGGCCGGGACCTCGTCGACCTGGACGGTGTCCACGCGGTAGCCCAGCTCGTGCTCCAGCAGGTACGTCGCGACCGCCGCGTTGGCGCGGGCGCCGACCCATGACTGGACGGAGAGGGTGACCGTCTTCGTGCCCGCCGCGTTCGCGTAGGGCGAGGACTGCTTGGTCATGTCCGCCGCGCCGCAACCCGTGGCCGTGACGGCCGTGACGGTCGTCAGGCCGATGGCCGCGGCGGTGATCAGTGCTTTTCTCATGTCCGTCTCAGCCCTCCTTCGGCTTGGTCGGCTGGGTGACCCGGTCGAGCATCAGGCCCAGGCAGGCGATCGCCGTACCGGCCATCAGGCCGGTCGCCAGGTCGCCCTGGGCCAGGCCGAACACGACCTCGTAGCCGAGCGCGCCGCCGCCGACCAGGCCGCCGATGATGACGACCGACAGCACCAGCACCACGGCCTGGTTGACCGCCAGCAGCAGCTCCGCCCGGGCGAGCGGGAACTGCACCTGACGCAGCTGCTGCCCGCCCGTCGCGCCCAGCGAGCGGGCCGACTCGAGCGCCGCCGGATCGGCCTGGCGCAGACCCTGGCTGACGATGCGGACCACGGCCGGCAGCGCGTAGACGATCGCGGCCGCGGCGGCCGGCGCCCGGCCGATGCCGAACAGCGCGACGACCGGGATCAGGTAGACGAACTGCGGCATGGTCTGGAAGACGTCCAGAACCGGGCGCAGCAGCCGGTCCACGCGCGGGCTGCGGGCCGCGACGACCGCGACCGCGAAGCCCAGGACGAGCGTGACGACGACCGCCGCCAGCACCTGGGAGAGGGTGTCCATGGCCAGGTTCCAGCGGCCCAGCACGCCGATCGCGGCGAGTGAGAGGACCGCCGTCACCGTCGTGCGCCAGGTGCCGATCAGCCAGGCCAGGGCGGCCACGATCATCAGCGCGCCCCACCAGGGGAGGCCCTGCAGGCCGTCGCGCAGCGGGTCGAGGACCCAGCCGGTGTAGTGGGCGGCCCAGTCGGCCGTGCCCCCGATGCCGGGGATGCCGCTGTAGAGGTGGTCGACCATCCAGTCCTTGGCGCGGTTCACCGGGGGCGCTATCGCTACGGTCCAGTGGTCGGGCCAGGGGCTGGCGCCGACCAGGCGGCCCAGCGCGGCGACCGCGGCGATGCTCACCGCCCACGTGGTTGCCGTTCGGGTGCGGGCCCGTGTCTGGTTGTGCCCACCCGTTCCGCCTTGCGGAACGCCTGCCCACAACCGTGGGCGGGCGGAGCCGGAAGTCGTGCGGTCCAGGACGATCGCCAGGAGGACGATCGGGATTCCTGCTGCCAGGGCGCTGCCTACGTCTACGGTCGACAGGGCCTGGTAGACGCGGTCGCCGAGGCCGTCGGCGCCGATGACGGAGGCTATGACGGCCATGGAGAGGGCCATCATGATGCTCTGGTTGACGCCCAGCAGCAGTTCCCGGCGGGCCAGGGGCAGCCGAGCGGTCAGGAGGCGCTGGCGGCCGGTGGCGCCGAGGGAGTCGACGGCCTCCAGCACGCCCTGGTCCGTACCGCGCAGGCCCATCGCGGTGAGCCGTGCCATCGGCGGGGCCGCGTAGACGACCGTGGCCAGGACGGCCGGCGCCACGCCGATGCCGAAGACGAGGACCACGGGCAGCAGGTAGGCGAAGGCGGGGAGCGCCTGCATGGTGTCCAGTACGGGCCGCAGCGCCCGGAACGTACGGTCCGAGAGCCCGGCCGCGAGGCCCAGGAGCGCGCCGACGGCGACCGACGCCGCTACGGCGACGATCATCAGCGCGAGGGTGCGCATCGTCGGCACCCACATGCCCAGCAGCCCGCACACGGCGAACGAGGCGAGGGCGGTCACGGCCGCCCGTACGCCCGCCAGGCGCCAGGCCAGCAGCGACGCGCCCGCCGTGACCCCGGCCCAGCCGAGGGCGAGCAGCACGAGATACACGCCGCGCACCGCCGTGATGATGGCGTTGCTGATGTGCCCGAAGAAGTAGAGGAAGAGCCAGTGGCCGTCGCGGTTGTCGATGATCCAGTCGTTGGCGCGGCCCAGGGGGCCGGCCAGATCGACGGTCAGCGCGTCGGGCCAGGCGCCGCTGCCCCAGCGGGCCGCCGCGAGCGGCGCCAGGACGGCGGTGACGGCGCCAAGCAGCAGCAGCTTGCGGGCGGCCGGGCGGCGCAGGGCGGCACGCAGCCGGCCCGGCGGAGCCACGGCCCGGGGCGGGACGGTGGTGGTGGCGGAACTCATGCGGCCGCCTTCTTCAGGGAGTGCACCCGGCCCGGTATCCGGTCCAGCCCCGCGACGATGCTCAGCAGGGACTTGAAGTCCACGATGCCCAGGCACCGGCCGGCGTCCATCACGCGTGCCGGGGCGCCCGTGCGGGCGACGGCCTCGATGGCGTCGGCGACGGTGGTTGCGGGGTTCAGCGCGGGGCCGGCCTCGGCCTCGCCGGCGCCGCGGACGGGGCGCATGGCGCGGCGGACGGTGAGGACCTGCTCGCGCGGCACGTCCCGGACGAAGTCGCGGACGTAGTCGTCGGCCGGGGAGCCGACGATCTCCTCGGGGGTGCCGCACTGCACGACGCGGCCGCCGCGCATCAACGCGATGCGGTCGCCGACGCGCAGCGCCTCGCTGAGGTCATGGGTGATGAAGACCATCGTGCGGCCCTCGTCGCGGTTGAGGCGTACGACCTCTTCCTGCATGTCGCGACGGATCAGCGGGTCGAGGGCGCTGAACGGCTCGTCGAACAGCAGTACTTCGGGGTCGGCCGCCAGTGCTCTGGCCAGGCCCACGCGCTGCTGCTGGCCGCCGGAGAGCTGGCCGGGGCGGCGGGCCTCCATGCCCGCGAGGCCGACCTTCTCCACCATCTCGGCGGCCTTGGCCCGGCGCTCGGCCTTGCCGACGCCCTGGATCTCCAGGCCGTAGGCGACGTTGTCGAGGACCGTGCGGTGCGGCAGCAGGCCGAAGTGCTGGAAGACCATGGCGGCGCGGTGCCGGCGCAGGTCGCGCAGGGCGCCCTTGTCCATGCCGCGCACGTCCTCGCCGTCGATGGCGATGGTGCCGGACGTCGGCTCGATGAGCCGGGTCAGGCAGCGTACGAGGGTGGACTTGCCGGAGCCCGACAGGCCCATGACCACGAAGCACTCACCGGGGCGGACGTCGAAGGAGACGTCGCGGACGGCGACCGTGCAGCCGGTCTTCTCGCGCAGCTCCTCCGGCGAGAGGTCCGCCAGGTCGCTGCCGGGCACGCGCTCGGCCTTGGGGCCGAAGACCTTCCACAGGTTGCGGACGGAGAAGACGGGAGCCGCCCCGTCCGTCGCGTTCTGCCGATTCTCCACGTGGGCGTTCAGGCTCTCGGCGTTCGTATCGACGGTAGGCATCTTTATGCCTCACCCCCTTGGGTAGCGGCCTCGGCCAGCAGTTCGGCGCACTTCTCCCCCACCATCAGCACACCGATCATCGGGTTCACGGCCGTCATCGTCGGGAAGACCGACGCGTCGGCGATACGGATACCGTCAAGGCCGCGAATGCGCAACTGCGGGTCCACAACGGCGAGTTCGTCGCCCGTGGCGCCCATACGGCAGGTTCCGGCCGGGTGGTAGACGGTGTGCGCGACCTTGCGGGCGTACTCGCTGAGGTCCTCGTCCGAGGTGACCTCCGGGCCCGGACAGACCTCGCGCTTGAGCCAGCCGGCGAGCGGCTGGGTCCTGGCGATCTCGCGGGCGAGGCGGATGCCGTCCACGAGCGTGCGGGCGTCGTAGTCCTCCTCGTCCGTGAAGTAGCGGAAGTCGAGGGCGGGCTTGACGGCCGGGTCGGCGCTGGTGAGGTAGAGCCGGCCGCGGCTGCGCGGCTTGGGGATGTTGGGGGTCATCGACACGCCGTGCTCGGGCTTCTCGTAGCCGAGCCGCTCGGGGTTGTCGGTGAAGGGGATCTGGTAGAAGTGGAACATCAGGTCGGGGCCGTTCGCGGCCGGGTCGCGGCGTACGAACAGGCCCGCGTCCGAGTCCATCGCGGAGTTCTCCGGGATCGGCCCGTCCGTCTCCCAGACGATGACCGACTCGGGGTGGTCGAGGAGGTTCTCGCCGACGCCCGGCAGGTCGTGGACGACGGGGATGCCCAGCGCCTCCAGGTCGGCCTTGGGGCCGATGCCGGAGTGCATCAGCAGCCGCGGGGTGTCCACGGCGCCCGCGCACACCAGGACCTCGCGCGCGGCCTCCACGTAGACCTCCTCGCCCTCCTTGGTGCGGACGTGCACGCCCTTCGCCCGGGTGCCGTCCAGCTCCAGCCGGTGCGCCCAGGTCTCCAGCATCAAGTGGAGGTTGGGGCGGTCGAGGAAGGGGTGGAGGTAGGCGACGGAGGCGGAGGAGCGCTTGTTGTTCTCGGGGTGGTAGGCGAGGTCGAAGAAGCCCACGCCCTCGTGGAAGGGCTTGGCGTTGAAGCCCTCCACGCGCGGCACGCCGGCCGCCTCGCGCGCCGACTCGACGAAGTCGCGGGCGATGGCGTTGCGGTCCTTCTCGTCCACCGGAACGATGTTGTTGCGCAGCCGGGAGAAGTACGGGTCCATCGACTCCGCGCCCCAGCCCTCGGCGCCCGCCTGCTCCCACTCGTCCCAGTCGCCGGGCAGCGGCTTGAACGAGATGAGCGTGTTGTGCGAGGAGCAGCCGCCCAGGACACGGGCGCGGCTGTGCCGGATGTGGGAGTTGCCGCGCGGCTGCTCGGTGGTCGGGTAGTCGTAGTCGAGGTCGCCGCCGAGCAGGCCGAGCCAGCGGCGCAGGGTCAGGACGTCCTCGCGGTCGACGTCGGAGGGGCCGCCCTCGATGACGGCGACTCTGATGCCGGGGTCCTCGGTGAGGCGGGAGGCGATGACGGAGCCGGCGGTGCCGCCGCCGATGACGACGTAGTCGTAGACGGGCATGGTGGGGGTGAACTCCTTCTGCGGCAGGAAACGCTCGCGTTGCCGCGGCTCCGCATCGCTGCGGTTCCGCGACGCCCACGGGGGCGGGCTGCTGCGCGTACGAAACGTTTCTGTACGTCGGTGCGTACGAGCGGGGGTGCTGCGGGCGTCAGCCCGCGAACCAGCGCACCGGCTTCGGCTCGAGGTTCTGGTAGACGTGCTTGGCCTCGCGGTACTCGGCCAGTCCGGACGGGCCGAGCTCGCGCCCGATGCCCGACTTGCCGAAGCCGCCCCACTCCGCCTGGGGCAGATAGGGGTGGAAGTCGTTGATCCACACCGTGCCGTGACGCAGCCGGCCGGCGACGCGGCGCGCCCGGCCCGCGTCCTTCGTCCAGACCGCGCCGGCGAGCCCGTACTCGGTGTCGTTGGCCAGCGCCACGGCCTCGTCCTCGGTGTGGAAGGTCTCCACGGTGAGGATGGGGCCGAAGGTCTCCTCGCGTACGACCTTCATCTCGCCGTGGCACAGGTCCAGGACGGTCGGCGCGTAGAAGTAGCCGGTGTCCGGGCGGACGTCGCTGGGCTCCGGACGCCTGCCGCCGCAGCGCAGCGCGGCGCCCTCGGCGAGCGCGTGGGTCACATACGCCTCGGTCTTGGCGAGCTGCTGCGCGGAGACCAGCGGGCCGCACTCGACGCCCTTCTCGGTGCCCCGGCCCAGCCTGATCCGCTCGGCGCGGCGGGCCAGCTCGGAGACGAAGCGGTCGCGCACCGACTCCTCGATGATCAGGCGGGAGCCGGCCGAGCAGACCTGGCCGCTGTGGATGAAGGCGGCGTTGAGGGCCTGGTCGACGGCGGTGTCGAAGTCCTCGTCGCTCTCGCAGGCGTCGGCGAAGACGACGTTGGGGTTCTTGCCGCCGAGCTCCAGGGCGACCTTCTTGACGGTCGGCGCGGCCGCCGTCATCACCTTGGTGCCGCTGGCGAGCCCGCCCGTGAAGGAGACGAGGTCGACGTGCGGATGCTCGGCGAGCCGGGCGCCGACGGGGTCGCCGCCGCCCGTGACGAGGTTGGCGACGCCGTCCGGCAGCCCTGCCTCGGCCAGCAGCCGCACCAGGTGCACGGTGGACAGCGGGGTGACCTCGCTGGGCTTGACGACGAAGGTGTTGCCGGCCGCCAGCGCCGGGGCGATCTTCCAGCTGGCCTGCAGCAGCGGATAGTTCCAGGGAGTGATCAGCGCGCAGACACCCACCGGCTCGTGCACGACCACGCTGTGGACGGTGTCCGAGCCCGCGTCCACGACGCGCCCGGGGCCCTCGGCCACCACCAGGTCGGCGAAGTAGCGGAACGCGTCGCGCACGCAGTCGACGTCGATCCGGCCCTCCTCGAGGGTCTTGCCGGTGTCCCGGCTCTCGATCAGCGCGATCTCCTCGCGGTCCCGCTCGAGCAGGCCGGCCACCCGGCGCAGCAGCGCGGCCCGCTCGGCGACCGGAGTGCGCGGCCAGGGGCCCGCCCCGTTGTCGAACGCGCGGCGGGCGGCGGCCACGGCGGCGTCGGTGTCCGCCACGCCGCCCTCGGAGACGGTCGCGAGGACCGTGGCGTCCGCGGGGTCGAGGACCTCCCGCTGCGCCCCGGACGCGGCGGCGCGCCACACCCCGTCGACGTGGATGGTCTCGAGTGACGACATGACTTCTTTCCTTGCCTTCCGGTGGTGAACGGTCACGTCGCCGGACCGGGCCGCCACGGGCGGGCCCGGGACCGACAACGGGACGCCCCTAACCAGAGGGGAGAAACCTATGCCTCCTTTTTCACAAAGAGTGACGCGAGTCACTCAGCGTTGCGCCTGTCGGCCGCGCCCCTGGGCGCCTGTCAGCGGCCGGGGCTGGGGGCCGGGACCGGCGGGTAGCTGAACCGGAAACGGCCGGCAGTGGAACCGGCAGTGGAACCGGCAGTGGAACCGGACGTCGTGCCATAGGTGGACCCGTACGTGGAGCCGTAGGTGGAGCCATACGTGGACCCGTACGTGGATGCCCCGGACGACCCGGAGGTGGACCCGTAGGTCGACGACCCGGAGGTCGAACCGGACGTGGTGCCGTAGGTGGACCCGTACGTCGATCCGTAGGTCGAGCCGTACGTGGACCCGTACGTGGAGCCGTACGACGAACCGTAGGACGTCCCCGGGCTCGGGGTGGCGGTCGCGCTGGGCGTACCGCCGAGGCCGCCGCCGCTGCTGCCCTGGTCGTCGTCGCGCATGGCGGCCCGGGTGCCGATGCCGATGGCGGTGAGGAGTATGACGCCGGCCAGCACTCCGGCGAGGATCGACGCGTGTGTGGGCCTGGTGGGCAGGGGTTCGTCCTGGGGCCCGGGGGACGCGTCGGGGTCGTCCACCCACTTCTGCAGTTCGGCGTCCCAGTAGCTCATGTGCCTCGCCGCCCTACGCCAGTAACTGGCTGATCGCCTGGACGACGGCGGCGGCCGACGCCAGCGCCCCGACGGCCGTCGCGCCGCCGGTCAGCAGCTCGCGCAGGCGCGTCAGCCGGCCGCCACGGGTCCGGCCGTCCTGCCGGGCGTCCTCCTCGAGGCCCTCGAGCTCCTCCTCGAGCTCGGCCAGCGGCTCGGTCCGCGCGAAGCGGGGCAGGTCCAGCCGCAGGTCCCGTACCGCCGCGAGCAGCTCGGGCGACACCGTCAGCAGCCTGCGCGAAGCGTCCACCGCCCGTGCCTCCCGGCCCGCCGCGGCCGCGCCGCCGGCCATCTCGCCGATGGCGATGCCGCCGTCGGACGGCACCGGCACGGGGGCGGGCACGTCGCCTCCGCCGGCGGGCCGGTCGGTCCGCTCGGAGCGGTCCTCCGCCTTCGCGCCCGGCCCGCTGGCCGCCGCGCCCCCGGTCATGCGGCCGATGGAGATGCCACCGCCGCCGTGATCACGCTGTCCGTTCGTCATCGTTTCCCGCTCCCCGTGACGTTCTTCGCCTCCGCGCCCGCACCGCTGGCGACCGCGCCGCCGCTCATCGAGCCGATGAAGACGCCGCCCTCGTTGATCTGCACGATCTGCTGCTCGAACTGGTCCGTCTCATAGCCCTGCGCGCGCAGCGCGTCCCGCACACCGCTGGCGATCCGGTCCTGGACCGTCTTCACATAGCGGCTGATGTCCATCTCCTGGAACAGCGATACCTGCGGCACCGCGCCCATCTCCCGCACCGAGCCGGCCGGGCCGTCCGGCACCGCCCGCCGCGGGTCGGCGAGCCAGGTGCGGAAGCCGGAGACGGCCGAACGCACCGTGGACACCGCGGCCGCGAACCCGGCGGCCGGCGCCGTCAGCAGCGCCCGCACGCCGTCGCGCACGAGGTCGTCCTCGCCCCGCGAGGCGATCACGTCGACCGCCCGGAACTCCGGCCGCACCGGCGGCAGCACGTGCGGGGCGACCTCCAGGACTAGCATCCCGCCCTGGGTGTGCACCCTGACCAGCACGGACACCACGACCTGCTCGTCCCACGCGCCGACCCGCACCCGCAGGAAGTAGCGGCGCGCCTCGCCGCCCTCGTTCACCGACTCGGCGAGGTGACGCCGGACGATCTGCTCGTCGTAGGCCACGCCGGTGCGCTGCGGGCCGACCGGCAGATAGACGAACTCCTCGATCTCCAGGTCCTTCAGCCGGTCCCGGCTGGTCGCCGCCGCGGCCTCGCGCAGCGCCTCCAGCCGCGGCCGGATCAGCTCCACGACCGTACGGCCGGTGAACGGCGCCGGACCGTCGGGCGCGGCGCCCTTGCGCCTCTTGAGCTCCAGGGCGAACGACCACGGCTCGTAGGGCACGCCCATGCCGATGAACGGCCGGTAGGCGTCGTAGATCGTCAGACCGGCGTACTGCTCGCGGTCGATGGAGCGCGCGATGCGGTGGTGGTACGTGGACGTGGGCACCGCCCGCGGCAGCGCCAGGAACGCCTCCCGGTTCAGCTCGTCGCGCATCACGGCCGCCACCCGCTGACGGTGCATCCACACGGGCAGCACCAGCAACAGCGGGAAGATGATGCCGACCCAGTTCTCGGCCCCCTGGTACAGCGCCCAGAACGCGAAGACCCAGTACGCCAGCGTCAGCACCGGAATGCCCACCGGCAGCAGCACGCGCAGCGCGGCGTTCCCCTTCAGCGCCTGGCGCAGGGTCCGCCTGTCGACGACGTACGGCGCCGACCCGCGCCCGGCGGCGGTGTGCGCGGCCCAGTGCGCCATGCAGACCACGGCATACGCCGTCGACCACAACGGCACCGGCAGCTCCATCCCCTCCGGGGTGGACGCCACGTCGACGGCGATGAACCCCGTCCAGAGGGCGAGCAGAAGCAGTGCGGTCAGCGTGTCCTGACCACGGGCGCGCAGCGCGTGGGTGAGCACCGGCACCACGTCCACGCCCAGCGAGGGCGCGACCGGTCGTTCTTCATGTTCCACCAGCTCTTCGATGACCCGGCGGCGGAACTCGATGTCGAGGTAGGTCCCCGCGCAGAGTAACCGTGTGGCCTCTGTAGGGGACTCGTGGACGGACTTGCTCATGAACATCCCCCGATCCGTCGAACTCACCTGCGAATTACATGAGTTGACGTAATTTCGGAAGTACTCAGAATAAGCCACAAGGGCCGCACCCGACCCCGCCCGGAACCGCTTTTACGGGCCTGAAAGCGTCACAGAACGTGTGCGCGAACGGCGGAAACGGCCTGACGCACGCGAACGCCCCCGGTGGCCATGGGCCGCCGGGGGCGTCGCGCGTGTGCGATCAGGCGATCGGCCCGGATCGGGGTCGGTCGGGCGATCGGGCCGGATCGGGTCGGGTCAGAGGAGGCCGAGACCGCGGACGGCGTCGCGCTCCTCCACCAGCTCCTGGACCGAGGCGTCGATGCGGGAGCGGGAGAAGTCGTTGATCTCCAGGCCCTGGACGATCTCGTACTTGCCGTCCTTGCAGGTGACGGGGAAGGAGGAGATGAGGCCCTCGGGGACGCCGTAGGAGCCGTCCGAGGGGATGCCCATGGAGGTCCAGTCGCCCTCGGCGGTGCCGTTGACCCAGGTGTGGACGTGGTCGATGGCGGCGTTGGCGGCGGAGGCGGCCGAGGACGCGCCACGGGCCTCGATGATCGCGGCGCCGCGCTTGGCGACGGTCGGGATGAAGGTGTCGGCCAGCCACTGCTCGTCGTTGACGACCTCGGCGGCGTTCTTGCCGGCGACCTCGGCGTGGAAGATGTCCGGGTACTGGGTGGCCGAGTGGTTGCCCCAGATCGTCAGGCGGCGGATCTCGGAGACCGCGACGCCGGTCTTCTTGGCCAGCTGCGAGATGGCGCGGTTGTGGTCGAGGCGGGTCATCGCGGTGAAGCGCTCGGCCGGGACGTCCGGGGCGGCGGCCTGGGCGATCAGGGCGTTGGTGTTGGCCGGGTTGCCGACGACGAGGACCTTGATGTCGTCCGCGGCGTGGTCGTTGATGGCCTTGCCCTGCGGCTTGAAGATGCCGCCGTTGGCCTCGAGCAGGTCGCCGCGCTCCATGCCCTTGGTGCGGGGGCGGGCGCCGACGAGCAGCGCGACGTTGGAACCGTCGAAGGCCACGTTCGGGTCGTCGGTGATCTCGATGCCGCGCAGCAGCGGGAAGGCGCAGTCGTCGAGCTCCATGGCGGTGCCCTCGGCGGCCTTCAGGCCCTGCGGGATCTCCAGCAGGCGCAGCTTGACCGGCACGTCCGCGCCGAGAAGGTGACCGGAGGCGATGCGGAAGAGCAGCGCGTAGCCGATCTGACCGGCCGCGCCGGTGACGGTGACATTGACGGGAGTGCGGGTCATGGCGATCTCCTGCTGCGAACTGAGGTGGGTGTCCCTGCCCATGTGGTCGATCTCTCTTGGTGTCAAGAGATCGGGGCTCAGGCTATCCGACCGGGCACGCCCCGGTCCCCCGACCCGGTGTGGGACGCCTCACCGTCCACCCGCGCCGCCCCAGCCGCCGGCCGTCCGCGCGCCGCCACCGGCCGCCGGACCCCGCCCGGGCCCGGCCTCCGCGCTCAGCCGGTGGGCCCCGGTTGGACCGGGCGGGCGGCGCGCGGCAGGGTGCAGCCCTTGCGGCCGGACATCAGCTGCGCGCACGCCGATGCCTGGCTCGAGTCGGCGACGGCGATCATGCGGGTGTGCCCGTCGGCGCCCCGGTCGACGGTGCCGCTCTCGGCGCGGGCCTGGGCGCCCGTGGCGCTTATGCGCAGGGTGTCGCCAGGGGCCGCCTGGGTGATGCGGGCCCAGGCGGCGCCGCAGACCTTGCTGTAGCGCACCTCCAGGTAGGAGGCGCCGACGGTCGCGGAGCCGGCGGTGGTGGCGTGCTTGCCGCCGCAGCCCATGGTCTCCGGGTCCTTGCCCGCGCAGTCGTTTCCGGCGCACTTCACCCCGTCGGGCGCCTGCAGTGCGGGGCTGGTCGCGCTCGGCGTGGGGACCGCCCCCTGCGCCGTCCGGCTCTCGTCGTCGGCGCCGAGCAGCAGGACGGCGGCGGCGATGACGAAGAGGGCGCCGACCGCGCCGACGGCGAACAGCACGGCGTTACGGCGGGGGCGGCGGGGATCCTTGGAAGCCTTGGGGCCCTTGGGAGTCTTGGGGCCCTTGGGGGCCTGGAGGGGGATCGCCTTGGCCCGTACGTCGCGTGACTCCGGCCCCTTGGGCAGGCCGGTGACGGACGCGGCGGGCTCGCGGGGCGCCGCCGCCGGCTCGTTCGCCGAACGGCCCGGCGGCTCGTCCGCCGGCTCCTTCGGCGGGACGCCCTCGCTGCGCAGGGCGGTACGCATCCGGCCCGGCGCGGCGCGCCGCTCGCCCTTGCCCCCCTCGGCGGCGGGCGACGGGCCGAACTCGCCCAGCGCCGCACGGGCCTCGGCGACCCGGATGGCCTCCATCGTCACGTCGTGCCGCAGCTCCGACCGGCTCCAGGACCGTTCGGCCAGCTCCCACAGGATGCCCAGATGGCCGACGTCGGTGCCCGTGACCTCGGCCAGCGCCTCCGCCGCGCCGCGCGGCGGCAGCAGCCGGCCGTTGAGATAGCGCTCCCAGGACGTCTTGCTGTAGCCGGTGCGGTCCGCGACGGCGGCGATGCTCAGACCGCTGCGTTCGACGAGTCTGCGCAGTTGTTCGGCGAACTCGCGCACCTGCGGGTCGAGTTCTTCCGGTAGCGCCCTCCAACGAGGCATTGCTCTCCCCTGTCCCCCGGTACGAACGGTGTGGTGTCCCCGTATCGCTGCGCTTCCCCTCCACAGCCTCGCTTGCGGCTACCCACGGGGATGCCCGATACCAGCATGTCAGTTCCCAAAGGGGCGGCGCACGGTGGCATTTGGGGTTGATCAAGCCCATGGGGCGCACGCCCCTGGGGCATGCCCGGCGCCTCCGCAGGTTGACGTTGCGTCACTCCGTGGTGACGCGACCTGTCAACTTGATACGGAAAGGCGAACTCGTACCGGAACGGTCACCTCCGCGCCACAGGGCCGCGGCGGATCTTGATCATGCCGTTTCCCGCCATGATCCTCGATGGTGAGCAGGCAGCCCGTCCTCCCACGGGGGTGGAGGACGGGTCGCCGGCTCTCCTCCACCCCGTTACTACCCATTTGCACGCTTCCTACGCGGACGCGACGCAGGCCCGGCGCCGCCCGGCGCGGCCCGGCACGCGCCAGGTGACGCCAACACGCCACGTACCGCGCGTCAACCGCCGTACCGCGTCAACCGCCATCCGACGGCAGCACCAGAGTCCGTGGCACCGTGAAGCACTCGGGGGCGCCGCCGCCGGCCGGGCGCAGACAGACGCGGGGTGTGTGAAGGTCCTTGACCACCGTCATGGCGGTGGCCAGGTACTGCTCCGTGTCCCGCTGAGTCGCGGCCGTGGCCCCCTTGTCGTCGGCACCCGGCACGGCCAGCTCGATCCGGTCGCCGAGGCGCAGATTCGTGCCGCGCGCCCACACGGTCCCGCAGTCCTTGCCGTAGCGGATCTCCAGCCGCTGCCCTCCGGCCGCCCTGCGGCTGAGGAGCGTCATCGGATGCGGCAGACCGCACGCCATGGAGAGGGCGTCGACGCCGTCGCACTCCGTGTCCCGGCAGGCCGGCTCCTGCTTCTGCTGGTACGCGGGAGTGGTGGCGGCGAGGCTGTCGGGCCGCCGCTCGCCGGAGGCGTTCCGGCCCGCGGTGAGGAAGAGGACCAGGGAGACGGCGGCAGTGAGCGCGGCGGCGCCGGACAGGACCAGAGTCCTGGTGGAGCGGCCGGACAGTCCGCGTAGGCCGCCGCCCGCCTTCCTCCCGGAGGGCTCTCCGGGGGACGCGTCCTCGGGCGCGGACCGGGTCTCGGCCGGCCCATCCGTCGCAGCGGTCCTGGCGGTCGCAGCTGCCCCGGTGGTCGCAGCGGCCCCGGCAGTCGCGGCGGTCGCGGAACCGGATCGTCCGCTCCATGCCTGCTCGGCCAGCTCCCACAGCGCCACCAGCCGCCCGGCGGGCTCCTCCGCCAGCCCGCACAGCGCCTCGACCGCCTGCCTCGGCGGCAACTTCTTGCCGTTGAGATAGCGCTCCCAGGACGACTTGCTGAAGGGCGTGCACCCGCCCAGCGCGGCCAGGCTCAGCCCCGTACGCTCCCTCAGCTCGCGCAGCTCGGAGGCCAGCCGGGCGCACTCCCCCGGAAGGCGTCGTTCACCGCTCACCGGCGCAGCTCCCCCCAGGTGTCCGGGCCGACGATGCCGTCGACGACCAGCCCTCGGTCCTTCTGGAAGTCCTTGGCCGCCTTCTTCGACCGCTCGCCGTAGGAGCCGTCGGTGATGCCGGGGTCGAAGCCGTGGTGCTTGAGCAGGCACTGGGCCTCCACGACCTCCCAGCCCGACGTCTTGAGGTCCATCAGCGTGCTGTGCGTCGCGCTGTACCCGGCGCGCAGCTCGCCCTCCTGGCGCCGTACGTCGCACGGGCGGCCCCGGCCCTGGACGAAGACGAACGTGGCCTCGGTGTTGCCGGTGCCGGCGGGCCGCCTGTCGTCGTCGTGCCGCCAGGGGTGGGTGGTCAGCAGGGTGGCGGCCAGGGCGGCCGCCAGGACGACCACCGCGCCCGAGAGCACCCACGTCGTCCACCGCCGCCGGTCCGCCACGGGGGCGGTCCCGCCGTCGTCCGCCGGGTCGCCGGCCGCGGCCTCCTCCGTCCACGCGTCCGCCGCGACCTCGTGGAGCACCAGCAGGCGGGTCGGGTCCGTACCGCACACCCGCGCCAGCTCCTCGACGGCGTCACGCGGCGGCAGTTGCTTGCCGTTGAAGTACCGTTCCCAGGACGAACGGCTGTAGGACGTCTTGACCGCGAGCGAGGCGAGGCTGAGCCCGCTGCGGTCCTTGAGTCTCCTGAGCTGTACGACCAGCTGCCGGACGCGCTCGTCCAGCGATGCGGGTAATTCCTTCCAACGCGGCATGCTCCACCCCATACGCGTCACGGTCGCCCCCGAGGCAACAAGCCTCCTGCCGCACATGATGGCGACGCCCGCGCACCGGTTCCGCCCACATCAAGAGGCGAGTGCGACTTCCGGCCACGCGCGCGATGCCCCCACCGTCCCACCACGACGTCGTGGGACCCGGCTTCTCCACAGGTCAGGGCGTGGGACGTCCCACGATGACCCAACTCCCCGGAATCGTCTGGTGGATGCGGATGTGGCGCATCAGAGTCATTCCCGTACACCGTCATTCCCGTACACCGCCGAAAAGCCGACGGCGGCCCGTCCTCCCACGGGGGAGAGGACGGGCCGCCGTCATGTCCGCGGGACGGTCACTGCACGGTGAAGTGCAGCACGTCGTCCAGGAACGGAAGCTTCAGCCAGGCGTGCGGCTGGGCCATCAGGGCGAGCAGGACGATCGCCGCGCCCAGACCGCCGTACGTGAACATGTCCGTGAACCGGGACCGTACGGCCAGCATGCCCACGTCCGGCAGCGCCCAGCGCAGCACCGCGCCGCCGATCACGGCCAGGCCGATCAGGATCGTGCCCACCCGGAAGGCGTCGAACGCGACGATCAGCAGGCCCAGGCCGGTGGCGCCCAGCACCGCCAGCAGCGGCCACTGACGAGCCGGCGCGGGCGCGGCGCCGGGCGCGGCGCGCCCACCGCCCTCGGGGCGGGCGGTGTCGCGGGTGACCTGCGGCGGACGGCGCGAGGAACGGCCGGCGTCCTGACCGGCGCCCTTGTCAGCGCCCTGGCCGGCGCCCTGGTCGGCGTTCTGACCGGCACTCCGACCGGCGCCGGAGTCGCTGCTTCCGTCGCCCGGCGTGCCCGGCGTGCTCGGCATTTCCGGCGTGCCCGGCTCGCCGGACTCGGCCTCAGCCGGCATCGGCGACTCCGGCGGCGGCGCGCTCGGCGGCCTCCACCACGTTCACCAGCAGCAGCGCGCGCGTCATGGGGCCCACGCCACCCGGGTTCGGGGAGACCCAGCCGGCGACCTTGGCGACCTCGGGGGCCACATCGCCCATGATCTTGCCCTCGCCGTCACGGCTGACGCCGACGTCCAGGACGGCCGCGCCGGGCTTGACGTCCTCCGGCTTGATCAGGTGACCGACGCCGGCGGCGGCGACGATGATGTCGGCCTTGCGCAGCTGCTCGGACAGGTCTCGGGTGCCGGTGTGGCAGAGGGTGACCGTGGCGTTCTCGGTCCTGCGGGTGAGCAGCAGGCCGATCGAGCGGCCGACGGTGATGCCGCGGCCGACGACCACGACGTGCGCGCCGTTGAGCTCGACGTCGTGGCGGCGCAGCAGCTCGATGATGCCGTTGGGGGTGCAGGGCAGCGGGCCGGGCTCGTTGAGCACCAGGCGGCCCAGGCTCATCGGGTGGAGGCCGTCGGCGTCCTTGGCCGGGTCCATCAGCTCGAGCACACGGTTGGTGTCGATGCCCTTGGGGAGCGGGAGCTGGACGATGTAGCCGGTGCACTCGGGGTTGTCGTTGAGCTCCCGGACGACCGCCTCGATCTCCTCCTGGGTGGCGGTCCCGGGGAGCTCGCGCTGGATCGAGCCGATGCCGACCTCGGCGCAGTCGCGGTGCTTGCCGGCGACGTACCACTTGCTGCCGGGGTCGTCGCCCACCAGGAGCGTGCCCAGGCCGGGCGTGACGCCCTTGGCCTTCAGGGTCTCCACACGGACGGTCAGCTCGGACTTGATCGCGGCCGCGGTGGCCTTGCCATCGAGAATCTTGGCGGTCATGGGGGCCATCCTCCCGGATCGTGCGGCCCGCCTTCCACTCAGGTCGGGTCCGCGGTGTGCCAATGGCGTGGGGTGTGAACCGCCCACGGTGCGGCACGGTCGCCGCACCCATGGGCGTACGGCCGTACGGACGCGGGCGGGCGCGCGTCCGTACGGCCGTCCCGGTCAGTGGAAGAAGTGGCGCGTGCCGGTGAAGTACATCGTCACGCCCGCCGCCTTCGCGGCCTCCACGACCTGCTCGTCGCGGACCGAACCGCCCGGCTGGACCACGGCCTTGATGCCGGCCGCGGTGAGCACCTCGAGCCCGTCGGGGAAGGGGAAGAAGGCGTCCGAGGCCGCGTACGCGCCGCGGGCGCGCTCCTCGCCCGCGCGCTGGACGGCGAGCTTGGCGGAGTCCACGCGGTTGACCTGGCCCATGCCGACGCCGACGGTCGCGCCGCCCTTGGCCAGCAGGATGGCGTTGGACTTCACCGCGCGGCAGGCCTTCCAGGCGAAGGCCAGCTCGGCGAGCTCCTCGGCGCTCAGCGGCTCGCCCGTGGCGAGCGTCCAGTTGGCGGGGTCGTCGCCCTCGGCCTGGAGGCGGTCCTTGGCCTGGACCAGCAGACCGCCCTCGATGGGCCGGGACTCGCCGTGCGCCGCGGGCGCGTCGGCGCAGCGCAGCACCCGGACGTTCTTCTTGCGGGCCAGGACCTCGACGGCGCCGTCCTCGTAGCCCGGCGCGACGATGACCTCGGTGAAGATCTCCGCGACCTGCTCGGCCATGGCCACCGACACCGGCCGGTTCACGGCGATGACGCCGCCGAACGCGGACAGCGGGTCGCAGGCGTGGGCCTTGCGGTGGGCCTCGGCGACGTCCTGGCCGGTCGCGATGCCGCACGGGTTGGCGTGCTTGATGATCGCGACGCAGGGGTCCGTGTGGTCGTAGGCGGCGCGGCGGGCGGCGTCGGTGTCGACGAAGTTGTTGTACGACATCTCCTTGCCGTGCAGCTGCTCCGCGTTCGCGAGCCCCGTGCCGGTGGGGTCGAGGTAGAGCGCGGCGGGCTGGTGCGGGTTCTCGCCGTAGCGCAGCACCTGCTTGCGGGCGTAGGAGATCCCGATGAAGTCGGGCCACGGGCCCTCGTCCGCGCCGTAGCCCTCGGCGAACCAGTTCGCCACGGCCACGTCGTAGGCGGCCGTGTGCTGGAACGCCTCGGCGGCCAGGCGCTTGCGGGCGGCGAGGTCGAAGCCGCCGTCGGCGACCGCCTTGAGCACGTCGTCGTAGCGGCCGGGGTTGACGATCACCGCGACGGAGGGGTGGTTCTTGGCGGCGGCGCGGACCATCGAGGGGCCGCCGATGTCGATCTGCTCGACGCACTCGTCGGGCGAGGCGCCCGACGCGACGGTCTCACGGAACGGGTAGAGGTTGACGATCACCAGCTCGAAGGGGCGGACGTCCAGCTGCTCGAGCTGCTCACGGTGCGCCTCGAGACGCTGGTCGGCGAGGATGCCGGCGTGCACGCGCGGGTGCAGGGTCTTCACCCGGCCGTCCAGGCACTCGGGGAAGCCGGTCACCTCCTCCACCTTGGTGACCGGGACGCCGGCGGCGGCGATCCGGGCGGCCGTGGAACCGGTCGAGACCAGCTCGACGCCCGCATCGTGCAGACCACGGGCCAGCTCCTCCAGCCCGGTCTTGTCGTAGACGCTGACCAGCGCCCGTCGGATGGGCCGCTTCATGCCTTCGGCGGTCACAGGAATTTCACCTTTCGTCCCTCTATGCGGTAGCCGTCGCGGGCCAGACGTCCCACGACCTCGACGAGCAGCGCTCGCTCGACTTCCTTGATCCGCTCGTGCAGCGCGGATTCGTCGTCCTCGTCCCGGACCTCGACCACGCCCTGGGCGATGATCGGGCCGGTGTCGACGCCCTCGTCGACGAAGTGGACGGTGCACCCGGTCGCCTTCACGCCGTACGCGAGCGCGTCGCGCACGCCGTGGGCGCCGGGAAAGCTGGGGAGCAGGGCGGGGTGCGTGTTGACGATCCGCCCGCCGAACCGGGCGAGGAACTCCTTGCCCAGGATCTTCATGAAGCCCGCCGAGACCACCAGGTCCGGCTCATACGCCGCCGTGGCCTCGGTCAGCGCCCGGTCCCAGGCGTCACGGGTGGGGTGGTCCTTCACCCGGCACACGAACGTCGGCAGCCCGGCGCGCTCGGCGCGCTCGAGCCCCACGATGTCCTCGCGGTCGGCGCCGACGGCCACGATCCGGGCGCCGTAGCCGTCCGGGTCGGCGGCGACGGCGTCCAGCAGGGCCTGCAGGTTCGTGCCGGAACCGGAGACGAGCGCGACGACGCGGGCGGGACGGTTCGGCGGCGGCTCCACGGCGGGGCCCTTTCTCGCGGGTGGTGCGGTTTGTATGGTCGTACGAAACCGAAGGGGCGCCGGATACGGGGATCCCTACGAAGCCGTCGACCGCCAGCAACGATACCGGCACACCGAACCGCCCCCACGGGACGGGGGCGCGCACGGGAGGTAGCGTCGGGACCGGACCGGACGGCGACGCGGGAAAACGGGAAAACGGACGCGGCGCCGTACGCTCGAGGTGCAGGCCGACGACACAAGGGGAAGACACACTCCACATGCCGGACCGACGCCGCCACTCGGCTCACCGCCCCCCGCTGCCCACCGCCGCCGTGCTGCGCGAGCGCCAGTCGCCGCCGCCCGCCGGCCCGGAGGAGCGGGACAACCCCTTCGCGGCGCCGCCGAAGGGCCAGCCGGACCGGCCCTGGCAGCCGCGGACGCCCACGGGCGGCGGCGAGGGGGACGGCGACGGAGGCTCCGGGGACGACCAGCGGCCGGTGTGGGGCAGCCAGTGGAGCAGCCGGCAGCCCGGCCGCCAGGACGGCGGCTTCGGCGGCGGCCAGGGCCCGTCGGGCGGCGGGCCGGGTGGCCCCGGTGGCGGCCTGCGCTGGGATCCGACGGACCCGGCGCAGCGGCGCGCCCGCTACGCCCTGCTCGCGGGCATGTGGGGCTTCTTCTTCGCCCTCTTCAGCATTCCGCAGGTGGCCCTGCTGCTGGGCGCGCTCTCCCTGTACTGGGGCGTGAGCTCGCTGCGCGCCAAGGCCAGGCCCCGCGACCCGGACACGCCCGCCCCGACCACCACCCCGGGCCCCGGTGGCTTCCGCCCCCAGACCACGGCCGCGGTCAGCGGCCTGGTCACGGGCGGCCTGGCGCTGGCCATCGTCGCGGCGACGTTCTCGTTCCACCTCGTCTACCGCGAGTACTACACGTGCGTGGACGACGCCCTGACCCAGACGTCCCTGCAGGCGTGCGAGAACCACCTGCCGAAGCAGCTGCGGCCGCTGCTGGGCAACCAGGACTGAGGCCGCCGCCGGGCCCCGCCCCCGCCCCCGTCACGTTCACGGTTCACGGTCACGGTTCACGGGGAGGGGTGGGGCGGCGGGAAGTCGGGCCGCTCCTCGCGGGCGGGCAGCGTCAGGTCGCGGGGCGCGAAGTCCGCCATGAGCCCGCCGCTCGAGTCCTTGAGCGCGGCCCAGCGGCCCCGGCGGGACGCCGCGTCGTGCCACGCCGGCACCGGCGGCTGGGCGAACGCCGGGCCCGGGCGACTCGTCGAGCGCGGCTTGCGGCGCGTCCCCTTGCGCCGCCGGGGCTTCCACCAGCGCCGCCGCTCGGCCCTGCGCGGGGTCGCCTCCGCCTCCGACAGCGCCTCGCTGTGCGGCGGCGTCGGCATCACCGGCAGCGTCTCCGGTTCGTAGGCCACGCTCTCCGTCGCCGGTGCGGCCGTCCCGCCCGCGGCGAACCCGAACCACGCCGCGACCGCCCGCCACCAGGACCGGGAGGGAGCCGGTCCGGGCTCCTCGGCGGGGGTGGCCGCAGCGTCGGCCGGGGCATCGGCCGGCGCTGGGGATCCGGCTGGGGTGGGGGTGTCGGAAGGGTCGGTGAGGGTGGCCGGGTCGGGAGTGGCGTCGGTCGTGCCGTCGGTCGTGGCCTCGGGCGGGGCCGGTGAGGCGGGAGTCGGCGACGGCGGGGGTTCCACCGCCAGCCCCAGCAGCTCCCCCACCCTCCGCCATCCCGTCAGCCTCGTTCGCTCCTCACGGGCGCCACGCACCGCAACCCCCAGCCGCCACCGCACCAGCATCGCTCCCGGCAGCCCCACGGCCACCGTGCAGGCGGCCGCCGACGCGCCCGTACGCCACCACCGCGGCCCGAAGTCCGCCAGCGCGCCGTTGCCGAGCGGGCCGGACGCCGCGTACCCCAGCACCGTCATCACCACCCCGCACAGCAGCGCCCCCAGGGCGGCCGTCACGGCCGTGTCCAGCCAGCCCGGCAGGGACGGCGAGGGAGCGGAAGCGGAGGCGGAGTCCGCGTTCCCCGGCCGGGGAACGGCGGCGAACGCCACCGCGATCCCGGCCGCGCCCACCAGCACCGCCGCGCCCACCAGCACCAGCGGCCCGGCCTCGCCGGGCGACGGCAGCGCGGCGAGCAGCGGGAAGCGCGGCAGCGCGGACGGCCCGGGGACCGCCGTCAGTGGGGCGACCACACTGTCCGCGCCGACCGTGAAGCCGGACCCGAGCCCGTACGCCACGGCCCAGATCATCGCGTTGGGCAGCAGGGCCGCGCTCAGCAACCCGATCGCCACCCGGCCCGACCAACGCGGCGACAGCTGGGCGAACGCCTCCTCGGCCACCCCCGCGTGCAGGGCCAGCGACACGGCCACCAGCAGCGCGCCGCCACCCAGCAGCACGGCCGTGGCCGCCGCGGCGGCCCGGACCACCTCGGCCAGATGCGCACCGGTGAACCAGCACCGCACGCCCTCGGGCACCGTCCGCCGCACCGGCGACGGCGCGGGCAGCCCGGGGCGCCCCGCCGCCGTCCAGATCCCGGCCGCGACGAACCCTCCCGCGACCAGGGGCAGGCACAGCAGCACGCTCAGGGGCGAGGGGCGCACCGGCGCGTCCCACGCGTAGGCCGACGCGGCCAGGGCCACCAGCAGATAGCCGCCGAGCATCGCGGTGAAGGCGGTGCACGGTGCCGGGCCCGGCTCGTCCGGCAGTGCCCCCTCGGCGGGCTCGAGCGCGTGCCGGGCGGCACGGTAGAGCAGGGTGCAGGGCACGACCGCGAAGAGCAGGGGGGTGAGCCCGATGGGGACGGGGTCACCGGAGAGGGAGTCGATGCGCACGAGGTCGGCGCCGTGGGCCAGCAGCCAGAGGTCGGCGGCCACGCGCAGGGCGCTCGCCGGGCCGCCGTCGGGGTACGGGGAGATGATCCACAGCGCCAGCACGACCATGGCGAAGGCGCCGAGCCCCAGGCCCGCGGCGAGCACCCCGCCGAAGAACACCGAGGTCGTCGCGGACGGCCCGCTCACGGCGGGCCGCGGGCGCGGCGGCGACGACGGGCCATGATCGGCGTACTCACTCACGGGGCCATGCTGCCAAGAACGCGGCTTTGGTGCGGGTAGCCGTCACATGCCCGTCGTGTCGCTTGCGCCGGATGAATGCGCCTATGCGGCTGTACGGGGGCGTATGCGGGTATGCGGAGCGGGCCCATAGACGGACGGGCCCATAGACGGGCGTGGGCCCGCACCCCCTGAGGGGTGCGGGCCCACGTCGTGGAGCCTTGGCGTCCGCCGGAGAACCGGAGGAGCCGCCGGGAAACCCGGAGAAGGGTCAGCCGGCCAGCGCGGCGCGCGCGAGGAGGGCGGTCTCGGACGGGGTCTTGCCGACCTTCACGCCCGCGGCCTCGAGGGCCTCCTTCTTCGCCTGCGCCGTGCCGGAGGAGCCGGACACGATGGCGCCGGCGTGGCCCATCGTCTTGCCCTCGGGCGCGGTGAAGCCGGCCACGTAGCCGACGACCGGCTTGGTGACGTTGGCCTTGATGAAGTCCGCGGCCCGCTCCTCGGCGTCGCCACCGATCTCGCCGATCATGACGATCAGGTCGGTGTCGGGGTCGGCCTCGAACGCGGCGAGCGCGTCGATGTGCGTGGTGCCGATGACCGGGTCGCCACCGATGCCGACGGCGGAGGAGAAGCCGATGTCACGGAGCTCGTACATCATCTGGTAGGTCAGCGTGCCCGACTTGGACACCAGACCGATGCGGCCGGGCTTGGTGATGTCGCCCGGGATGATGCCGGCGTTCGACTGGCCCGGGGTGATCAGACCGGGGCAGTTCGGGCCGATGATGCGGGTCTTGTTGCCCTTCGACGAGGCGTACGCCCAGAAGGCGGCCGAGTCGTGGACGGCGATGCCCTCGGTGATGACGACGGCCAGGCCGATCTCGGCGTCGATCGCCTCGACCACGGCGGCCTTGGCGAAGGCCGGCGGGACGAAGACGACAGTGACGTCGGCGCCGGTCTTCTCCATCGCCTCGGCGACGGAGCCGAAGACCGGGACGGCCGTGCCGTCGAAGTCGACCTCGGTGCCGGCCTTGCGCGGGTTCACGCCGCCGACGATGTTGGTGCCGTCACCCAGCATGAGCTTGGTGTGCTTCATGCCCGTGGCACCGGTCATCCCCTGGACGATGACCTTGCTGTCCTTGGTGAGGAAGATAGCCATGGTTGTGGAGTCCTCGTCCCTTACTTAGCCGCAGCCAGCTCGGCGGCCTTGTCGGCCGCGCCGTCCATGGTGTCCACGCGCTGCACCAGCGGGTGGTTGGCGTCGGACAGGATCTTGCGACCCAGCTCCGCGTTGTTGCCGTCGAGGCGCACGACCAGCGGCTTGGTGACGTCCTCGCCCTTGTTCTTCAGCAGCTCGAGGGCCTGGACGATGCCCTTGGCGACCTCGTCGCACGCGGTGATGCCACCGAAGACGTTGACGAAGACGGACTTGACGTCCGGGTCGCCGAGGATGATCTCGAGACCGTTGGCCATGACCTCGGCGGAGGCGCCGCCACCGATGTCGAGGAAGTTGGCGGGCTTGACGCCGCCGTGGTTCTCACCGGCGTAGGCGACGACGTCGAGGGTCGACATGACCAGACCCGCGCCGTTGCCGATGATGCCGACCTGGCCCTCGAGCTTGACGTAGTTCAGGCCCTTGGCCTTGGCGGCCGCCTCGAGGGGGTTGGCCGAGGCCTTGTCCTCGAGCGCCTCGTGCTCCGGCTGGCGGAAGTCGGCGTTCTCGTCGAGCGAGACCTTGCCGTCGAGGGCGATGACGTCGCCGCTGGCGACCTTCGCGAGCGGGTTGACCTCGACGAGGAGCGCGTCCTCGGCGACGAAGGTCTTCCACAGGGTCACCATGACCTCGGCGACCTTCTCGGCCACCTCGGCCGGGAACTTCGCCTGGGCGACGATCTCGCGGGCCTTCTCGATGGAGACGCCCTCGTTGGCGTCGACCGGCACCTTGGCGAGCTTCTCGGGGGTCGTCGCGGCGACCTCCTCGATGTCCATGCCACCGGCGACCGAGGCCATGGCCAGGAAGGTGCGGTTGGTGCGGTCGAGGAGGTACGAGACGTAGTACTCCTCGAGGATCTCGGGAGCGGTCTCGGCGATCATCACCTTGTGGACCGTGTGGCCCTTGATGTCCATGCCGAGGATGTCCGTCGCACGAGCGACGGCCTCGTCCGGGGTGGCGGCCAGCTTCACGCCACCGGCCTTGCCACGGCCACCGACCTTGACCTGGGCCTTGACGACCGACTTGCCACCGAGACGCTCGGTCGCGGCGCGCGCCCCCTCAGGCGTGTCGATGACTTCACCGGCCAGCACCGGTACACCGTGCTTGGCGAAGAGGTCCCTCGCCTGGTACTCGAACAGGTCCACGCGCGTCCGTCCCTTTTCCATGGATATCGCGGTTCGTTGTCTGCGCGGGCGTGCCGCAGGCAGCGTGACGACGCGATCTTTTACGAGGGCGGCACACGGTCACCGTTGACGCGGCATGTCCGTCTCGCAGGTTATCCCCGAGGGGGGTGTGACCTTAAATCGCAGGTCACACTCAGGCCGTGATTACGCTCACAGATCGCGACGGCGCCCGTACGCTTCCGGCGCGCCGCGGCGTGTCAGACGGCGGCCTCCGGTATGGGCAGGGGGCGCTTCTCCAGGGCGGCCGCCATCACGTCCGGGAAGAGGTCGGGGGTGCAGGCGAAGGCGGGTGCGCCGAGGGCCGCGAGGGCCGCCGCGTGCTCACGGTCGTAGGCGGGGGCGCCCTCGTCCGACAGGGCCAGCAGGGTCACGAACTGCACCCCTGACGCCTTCATGGCGGCGACCCTCTTGAGCATCTCGTCGCGGATTCCGCCCTCGTAGAGATCACTGATGAGGACCACAACGGTCTCGGCCGGGCGGGTGATGCGGGACTGGCAGTAGGCGAGCGCGCGGTTGATGTCCGTACCGCCGCCGAGCTGGGTGCCGAACAGCACGTCGACCGGATCGGTCAGCTGGTCGGTGAGGTCCACGACGGACGTGTCGAAGACGACCAGACGGGTGGTGAGGGCCCGCATGGAGGCGAGGACCGCGCCGAAGACGGAGGCGTAGACGACGGAGGCGGCCATCGAACCGGACTGGTCGATGCACAGGATCACCTCCTTCTTCACCGCCTGCGAGGCCCGCCCGTAGCCGATGAGGCGCTCGGGGACGACCGTGCGGTACTCGGGGAGGTAGTTCTTGAGATTGGCGCGGATGGTGCGGTTCCAGTCGATGTCGTGGTGCCGGGGGCGGCTCACGCGCGCCGAACGGTCCAGGGCGCCGGAGAGCGTGGCGCGGGTGCGCGTCGTCAGACGCTTCTCGAGGTCCTCGACCACCTTGCGGACGACGGCCCGCGCGGTCTCCTTGGTGGTCTCCGGCATCGCCTTGTTGAGCGAGAGCAGCGTGCCGACGAGGTGCACGTCCGCCTCGACCGCCTCCAGCATCTCCGGCTCGAGCAGCAGGGCGGACAGCCCCAGCCGGTCGATGGCGTCGCGCTGCATCACCTGAACGACGGACGTCGGGAAGTACGTCCGGATGTCCCCCAGCCAGCGGGCGACGCGCGGCGCCGAGCCGCCGAGGCCGGCCCCGCGCGGGCCGCCGCGCCCGCTGCCGTCGCCCGGTCCCGAGCCGTAGAGCGCCTCCAGGGTGCGGTCCATGGCGGCGTCCGTACCGGCGAGGGCGCAGCCCGTGCCGTCGCCGCCGTCCCCGCCGAGCACGAGCCGCCAGCGGCGAAGCCGCTCGGCGGCGGCTTCGGCGTCGACGGCCGGGACAGTGATGTCCGTTGCGGTGGTGCGCGTGTCGGTGGTGTGCGTGTCGGTGTTGTCCGCCGCCGTGGTGTGCGTGGTCGTCGTCATCCGCTTCTCATCCCCCTGTGTGTGCCATGCCCAGCAGCAGGCGCATCGTCGGCAGCACCGCCGCCGCCCGCTCCTCGTCGAGGCCCGCCCCGAAGCCGCGTACCGCCTTCTCGCCCGGTCCCGCCGCCCCCGCGTCCCCCGTCCCGCCCCGGCGTATCCGCTCGCCGAGCGTGCGGCGCGCCCCCTGCTCGAACGCGGAGAAGGTGCGGCGCAGAAGGGGCAGTACGTCCGTGAAGGCGTCCGGCGCCACGCCGGTCAGCCAGGCGTCGACGAGGGCGAGCAGCCGCTCGTCGTGGACGAGCAGCATCCCGCCGGAACCGCCGCTGCCGACGAACCCCTCGATCCAGGCGGCCGCCTCGGCGGGCGCCGTGCCGACCGAGAGCACGAGCCCCATCAGCCGGGCGGCCCGCTCGTGCGTCAGCCGCCCGTCGTCGAGCAGCAGTCGCGCGGCCCGACCCCGTATCCCGCCCGGCAGCCCGTCCCGTTCGGCCAGCGTCGCCAGGACGGCGGCCCAGCGGTCACGGAGGGGGTCCTCGCGCAGGGGGCCGGTCTCGCCGGTCTTCTGGCCGTTGCCCTCGCCGGTCTTCTCCGCGTCGGCCTCGGCGGTCCCGGCATGCGTCCCCGCGTCGGCCTCGGCGGTCCCGGCGTCCGTCCCCGCGTCGGCCTCCGCCAGCAGGGCCACCGCCCGGTGGACGGCGTCCACGTGGCCGCGCATCTCCGCCGCCGCGTCCGCGTCGAGTCCCGAGCAGGCGGCCGGGAGGCCGACGAAGACGCGTTCGGCGAGGCCCTCCGCCACCTCGCCGAGGGCCGCGGTGTCCGTGCGGCGCACGTCGCCGTAGCGCACGGAACGGACCAGGGCCGGCAGCGCCTGGGCCAGGTGCCCGACGTCCGAGTCGAGCGCGGCGCGGTCGGCGAGGGCGCGCATGACGACGGGCAGGGCGTCGGGCAGCCCCGCGAGCAGGCACTGCTCGGCGAGGGCCGTGACCTCGGCGAGGGCGGTGGCGCCCCGCGCCAGCGACTCGGCCTTCGCGGTGGCCGCGCCCTCCACCGTCGTGCCCCACACCCCCGCCTCGGCGAGCCGTACGGACAGCTCCGGCTCCCAGCACAGCCGCCAGGTCTCCCGGAACGTGCCGAGACCGGCGCGCGAGCGCTGCGGCTCGCCCCAGCCGACGCCCAGCAGGCGCAGCCGGTGCAGCAGCCTGCTGCGGCCCGCGTCGGTGTCCTTGCGCAGGTCGAACTCGATGTCGCGGAACGCCGCTTCGGGCTTGAGCCGCAGGCTGCGCTGGAGGCGGGCGAGGTCGCGCTGCAGGGGCGGGGCCGGTGCGGACTCGGGGACCTCGCCGAGGACGTCGCCGATGACGAGCCGGTCCTGGACGAGGGCGAGCGGCACGTCCGAGCCGTCGCACATCACCGCGCGCACCGCGTCGGTGGTCTCGCCGAGGCCGGCGAGCGGCCGGCCGCGCATGGCGGCCAGCGTGTCCGCGAGCCGCACGGCCTCGATGACGTGCGCGGAGGAGACCGGATGGTCCTCGTCGCGCAGCAGGCGCGCGACATCGGTCATCCAGCGCTCGACGGGCCGGTCGGGGGCGCGGAAGAGGTGCCCGTACCAGCCGGGTGAGGTGATGCCGGCGCCGTAGCCGCTGCGCCGGGCGAGCCTGCGGTGGGTCCAGGGCACCCAGCCGATCTCCGCCTTGACCTTGGGGAGGCCCTTGAGCGCCTGCCGGTCGGCGGCCACGGTCCGCTTCTCGGTGAGGGCGGGGACGTGCCAGGCACCGCAGACGACCGCGATGCCGTCGCCGAACTCGCGCCGGGCGTCGCGCAGTCGCAGCCGCATGTGGGCCTCGCGGACGGCGTCGCGGCCGGCCCGGGGGCCGTCGTCGGCGGCGTCGCCGAAGGAGGCCCGCAGCTCGGCCATCGCCTCGGCGATGGCCGCGAACGGCGCGAGCGCGTCGCCGTCCGGTGCGACGCGTCCGGCGCCGCGGCGGTGCTCGACGGCGTCCTCCCACCACACCTCGGGGTCGTCGTAGCCGGCGGCCCCGGCGAGCGCGGCGAGCGGGTCCAGCCGCGGCGCGCGGCCGGCCTTGTCGTCCTCGCCGGCCTCGCCGTCCTCGTCAGCCGGTGTTCCGGATTCCGCGCCCTCGTCCGTCTCCTCGTTCTCCTCGTTCTCCTCGTTCAACGCGAGCGTGTGCGCGGCGGGCAGGTCGATGAAGCGGACCGGCACGTCGTGGGCGAGCGCCCAGCGGATGGCGGCCCACTCCGGGGAGAAGTCGGCGAACGGCCAGAACACGGCCCGGCCCGGGTCGGCGGCGGCGTGGGCCAGCAGCGCCACCGGAGGGCGCATGCCCTCGTCGGCCGCGAGGTGGATGAGGGCGTCCGCCTCGGGCGGCCCCTCGATCAGCACGGCGGCCGGCCGGCACTGCTCGAGCGCCGCCCGCACCGACCGCGCGGAGCCCGGCCCGTGGTGGCGCACTCCCAGCAGCGCCGGGGCGGGCCCGCTCATACGGACACCTCGCGGCAGGCGCGGTAGAAGTCCTTCCAGCCGTCGCGCTCACGGACGACCGTCTCCAGGTACTCCTGCCATACGACGCGGTCCGCCGCCGGGTCGCGGACGACCGCGCCGAGGATGCCGGCGGCCACGTCCCCCGCCCGCAGGACGCCGTCGCCGAAGTGCGCGGCGAGCGCGAGACCGCCGGTGACGACGGAGATGGCCTCGGCCGTCGAGAGCGTTCCCGAGGGCGACTTGAGCTTCGTACGGCCGTCGGTGGTGACGCCGTCGCGCAGCTCGCGGAAGACGGTGACGACGCGGCGGATCTCGTCGATGCCGTCGGGCGTGGCGGGCAGGTCGAGGGAGCGGCCGAGCTGGTCGACGCGGCGGGCGACGATGTCGACCTCGGCCTCGGGGCTGGCCGGCAGCGGCAGTACGACGGTGTTGAAGCGGCGGCGCAGGGCGCTGGAGAGTTCGTTGACGCCCCGGTCGCGGTCGTTGGCCGTGGCGATCAGGTTGAACCCGCGCACGGCCTGCACCTCCTCCCCCAGCTCGGGGATGGGCAGGGTCTTCTCGGACAGGACGGTGATCAGGGTGTCCTGGACGTCGGCGGGGATGCGGGTGAGCTCCTCGACCCGCGCGGTCATGCCCTCGGCCATGGCCCGCATGACGGGACTGGGCACGACCGCCTCGCGGCTGGGGCCGTGGGCGAGGAGGCGGGCGTAGTCCCAGCCGTAGCGGATGGCCTCCTCGGCCGTTCCGGCGGTGCCCTGAACGAGCAGGGTGGAGTCGCCGCTGACGGCGGCGGCCAGATGCTCGGACACCCAGGTCTTGGCGGTGCCGGGCACGCCGAGCAGGAGCAGGGCGCGGTCGGTGGCGAGCGTGGTGACGGCGACCTCGACGACCCGGCGCGGGCCGATGTACTTCGGTGTGATGATCGTGCCGTCGGGCAGGGTGCCGCCGAGCAGGTAGGTGGCGACGGCCCACGGCGACAGGCGCCAACGGGCGGGCCTGGGGCGGTCGTCGGCCGCCGCGAGGGCCTTCAGCTCGTCGGCGAAGGCGTCCTCGGCATGCGGGCGCAGGGCTTCTGTGGAGATTCCGGGCACGGTTCAAGTCCCCCTCGTCGTGCGGTTCCGGGTTACGTCCAAAACCCTGCACCACACCACTGACAATCGGCCCGGAGGTGTGGAAACCGCAGGTCAGGGCGATTGTCAGTGGGGGGTCGTAACGTCGTCGGCATGAATCCGCAGGGGGAACGATGGACGGCGGAACAGGTGCTCGCGCTGGCTCCTGACGCTGCGTCACGCAAGGCGGGCGCGAAGCTCGCGGCGCCCGGTCCGTGGTCGGGCGCGAGCGCGCACACGGACGGGGGGACGGGCGGGGGCGCGGGCGCGCTCTGGGGGGAGTGCAAGGGCAGCGGCAGCACGCCGTACCGCACGGTCGTGGACCTCGCGGGGGACGGGGGTCCGGCCTTCCACTGCAGCTGCCCGAGCCGGAAGTTCCCGTGCAAACACGCCCTGGGGCTCCTGCTGTTGTGGTCGGAGGGGGAGGCGGCCGTGCCGTCCTCGGCCGCGACGCCGCCCGAGTGGGCGGGGCAGTGGCTGGAGCGGCGGCGGCAGCGCGCCGAGCGGGCGGCGGGGGGTGGGCCGGACGGGGGGACGGCTCCCGCTCCCGTGGACGCCGAGGCGGCCCGGCGCCGCTCCGAGCGGCGTGCGCGGCGGATCGCCGAGGGGGCGGCCGAGCTGGAGCGGCGGCTGGCCGATCTGCTGCGGGGCGGGCTCGCGGCCGTCGAAGGGGCGGCGTACGGGCAGTGGGACGAGACGGCGGCCCGCATGGTCGACGCGCAGGCGCCGGGACTGGCCGCGCGCGTACGGGAGTTGGCGTCGGTGGTGGGGGCCGGGTCCGTGGAGGGGACGGACCGGGCCTCACGGCTGCTGGAGGAGTGCGCGCTGCTGCACACGCTGGGTCAGGGGTATCTGCGGGTGGAGGAGCTGCCGGAGTCCCTGGCGGCGACGGTCCGCACGCGCGTCGGCATCACGTCGGACGCGGCGGCCCTGCTGGCCTCCGTCCCGCCCGTGCGGGACCGCTGGCTGGTCCTGGCCCAGCGGGACGCCGACGACGGCCGCCTGACCACGCGCCGCATCTGGCTGTACGGCAGGAGCACGGGCCGGATGGCCCTCCTCCTCTCTTATGGCGCCGCCGGCCGCGCGCCCGAGCTCTCCCTTCCGGTGGGCCTCGCCCTGGACGCCGACCTGGCCTTCCATCCCTCCGCGCGTCCGCTGCGCGCGGCGCTGGGCAGGCGCTACGGCCCGCCCGAGCCCAGCCCGGCACCGCCGCCCGGCGGCGACACGGAGGCGGCGCTGCGCGCCTACGGCGAGGCCCTGCGGGACGACCCCTGGCTGGAGTCCTGGCCGGTGGTCCTCTCGGCGGTGACTCCGGTGCCGGACGCGGACGGCAAGGGCTGGCAAGTGGCCGACGCTCCGGGCGAGTCGGCGCTTCCCGTCCCGCCCGGGGGCGGCGGGGACGACATGGGCCTGTGGCGGCTGACGGCGATATCCGGCGGCGGCCCGGTGCCGGTCTTCGGCGAGTGCGGACACCGGGGCTTCACCCCGCTGACCACATGGGCGCCGGAGCCGGTGGCGCTCTGACGCGCGCCCGTACGAGCGGGCCCGCGCGGCCTCTCGCACCACCTCGGTCGTCCACCACCTCGGTCGTCGCAGACGTCGCCTCAGTCGTCTCATCCCACCTCAGCCGTCTCATCCGCCTCATCCACCCGGCCTCATCCGGACCGGGCGGTCACCGCACAGGAGGGCACGCCCGTGACCAGCTCCATCACCACTCCCGCGACTCACAGCAGCCCCATCCCCCGCGCCGGCTCCGCCGCAGCCGACGGCATCGACTCGAGCGGGCCGGGCGCGAGCGGTCCCAGCACGAGCGTTCCCGCCTGGGACGGGCCCGGCTGGGACGATCTGCTCACCACGGCCCTGCTCGGCACCGAGCGGCGGGCGGTGCCCGCGCGGCCTCGGCCGGGGCAGGACGCCGCCGGGGCGCTGCTGGACGCCGCCGCGCTGCGGACCGTGCGACGACGGGCCGCTCTGCTGCCGGCCCCCGCCCGGGCTCGGCCCGGGGCGGCCCCCCGGGACGACCGGCCCGCCCTGCCCGAGGCGGCCCGGCGACGGCTCGCGCTGCTGCTCGCCGACCGGGCCGCGCCCGGCGGCGGAGGACGCCGGGGCGGCGCGCCGGACCTCACCGAACTGCTCCCCCAGTGGCTGGCGACGGCCAACGGCCACGGCTACCGCGCCCCCGAGGCGCTGCTGCCCGCGCTGCTCGAGGCGGCGCGGGCCCGCAGCGACCTGCGGCCGGCGGCGCTGGCCCTCGGCGGGCCCAGGGCGCTGTGGCTGGCCCGGCTCAACCCGCAGTGGAAGTACGCCCTGCGCGGCGGTACGACGGCAGGCTTCCCAGGAGCCGCCGCGCCCACGAGAAGCCCCGAGGACGAGGGGCGCGTCTGGCAGGAGGGGCTGTTCGCGGAGCGGGTCGCCGTGCTGGCGGCCGTACGGCGCCGCGATCCCGGCGCCGGGCGGGAGCTGCTGGCCTCGACCTGGGCGAAGGAGCCGGCGGAGGACCGGCTGATGCTCCTCGACTCACTGCGCGCGGAGCTCTCGGCCGCCGACGAGACGTTCCTGGAACAGGCCCTGTCCGACCGGAGCCGCAACGTCCGTGCCACGGCGGCGGAGCTGCTGACGGCCCTGCCCGGTTCGGCCCTGACGGCCCGGATGGCCGAGCGCGCCCGGGCGTGCGTGGCGCTGGACCGTACGGCCGACGGCGGCGCGCGCGTCGTGGTCGAGGCGCCGCACGAGTGCGACAGCGGGATGCAGCGGGACGGCGTGGTGGCCAAGCCGCCGGCGGGCCGCGGCGAACGGTCGTGGTGGCTGAGCCAGCTGGTGGAGGCGGCCCCGCTGGCGATCTGGTGCGAGCGGCTGGGAGTGGGCGGCGCGGCGGAGGCCGTGGCCCTGCCGGTCGCCGACGGCTGGCAGCCGGACCTGCACGCCGCCTGGTGCCGGGCGGCCGCCCGGCAGGGGGACGCGGAGTGGTCCCGGGCCCTGCTCGGCCCCGCGACGTCACCGCCCGCCCCGGCGAGCTCCTCGTGGCTGGACCCGGCCAGGCTGCTGTCCGCGCTGCCCCCGACGGAACGGGCCGGGTGGGTGGCGGAGTTCGTAGCGGCCCACGGCCTGTCCGAGGCGTTCCGGCTGCTGGGAGTGTGCTCCGTGCCCTGGGCGGAGCCGCTGGGCGCGGCGGTGGTGGACGCGCTGGACGCCGCACGGCGCGCGGGCGGCTATCCGTGGAGCTTCAGCGGGGTGATGGGCCTGGCCGAGCGCTGCCTGGACCCGGCCCAGGCCGACCGGCTGGAGGCGCTCACCACCGTCCCCGAGGGGCCGGCGGACGGCGCCGCCGCCGGCGCCGCGGGCTATTGGGTCGAGGCGTTCCAGCGCCTCATAGGCACGCTGCGCCTGCGCGCCGCGATGAGCGCGGAGCTCGCCGAGCAGGAAGCGGACGCCGTGGCCACGGGGCCGTAGCCCCGAGCGGGCGCGGGCCGTACGGTCGCGGGACCGCGGCCCCGTACGGTCCCGCTGCCGGGCGGGACCGTAGGAGACGCCCCCGCCGGGCAGCGCGCGCCGGAAGAGGAACCGGAGGGTACGGCCTCGGCTACGCCCCCGCCGTCTGCCGGACGTTGGCGTTCACCCACTCCACGATCGCCGTCGTCGTGGCGCCCGGGGTGAAGATCTCGGCGACGCCCTGCTCCTTGAGCGGGGCGATGTCGGCCTCGGGGATGATGCCGCCGCCGAAGACCTTGATGTCGGCCGCGTCGCGCTCGCGCAGGAGCTCGATCACCTTGGCGAAGAGCGTGTTGTGGGCGCCGGAGAGGATCGACAGACCGATGGCGTCGGCGTCCTCCTGGATGGCGGTGTCGACGATCTGCTCGGGCGTCTGGTGGAGCCCCGTGTAGATGACCTCCATGCCGGCGTCGCGCAGCGCACGCGCGATGACCTTGGCTCCGCGATCATGGCCGTCGAGCCCCGGCTTGGCCACCACCACGCGGATCGGACCGGTCACTCCCATCACTGCCTCCAGGTACGAGCCGTCAACCGGCCGCGAGGCCCCGTACCCAAGGGGCCCGGGGACGTGAACGAACGTTATCTCCAGCATCCCGCAAGCGGCCGTTTCGCGGTGGAGAGCGAGGGGGAAATCACACGTGGGACACCACGTTCGCTACGCACTGCTTCCGTAACCCGCGTCTCACGGGCCACATGCGCCCGATCCGTTCCGAGTCGCCGGACCACGAAGCGGTCGCGAGGGGAGCCGCTACGAGGCCCGCACCCTGCTGTCGGCAGCCGCCCGGCACAGCGGTGCGGCTGCCGCGCACAGCTGCCCGCGAGGGCACACGGGGGACAAGGGCCGCCTTGACTGTGTGCCGTTCGGGAGGTCGGTCGGCCATGAGGGCCTTGCCCTTTCTCTGCACCCTCTTACGCCCTTGTGCTCTTGTGCGCCCGTCGGCCGCGCTGCTGCGGTCCACGGTCCTGGAGCTGGCGATCCTTACCGCGCATGTGCTGATGTACCCCACCGGCATGACGCAGGAACGCCGTCCGCCGCCCCCGCCCCTGCCGCCGGCCCCGACCGAGGCCCGGGATACGAGGGAACGGGAAACACGAGAGGCACGGGAGGTTCTGGAGGGACGAGAGGGGCAGGAGGGACCGGACGCGGCCGGGGCGGACGACACGCCCGGGGCCGGACATGTCACCCATCTGCCGGTTCTTCTTCTCCACGGCTTCATCGACAACCGCTCGGTGTTCCTCCTGCTGCGCCGTTCGCTGCTGCGGAACGGCTGGCGGCACGTGTGGTCGCTGAACTACTCCCCCCTCACATGCGACCTCCGCACGGCGGCCACCCTCCTCGCCCGGCACGTCGAGGAGGTCTGCGCGGCCACGGGACACGAACGGGTGGACATGGTCGGGCACAGCCTCGGCGGACTGGTCGCCCGCTACTACATCCAGCGGCTGGGCGGCGACGCCCGCGTGCGCACCCTCGTCACCCTCGGCACGCCGCACGGCGGCACGCGCGTGGCGCCCCTTATGTCGGCCCATCCCCTGGTGCGCCAGATGCGCCCGGATTCGGATGTCATCGCGGAACTGGCCGAGCCCGCACCGCATTGCGCGACGCAATTCATCGGTTTCTGGAGCGACCTGGATCAGATCATGGTGCCGGTGGAGACGGCCCGTATCGATCATCCCGACCTGATGGCGCGGAACGTCCGCGTCAGCGGCGTCGGCCATCTGGCGCTGCCGGTGCACGGGGCCGTGGCGGCGGGCATCCGGCAGGCGCTGACCACGGAAGAAGCCATGGCCGGCGCGCGAGGGGCCGCCTCGGTCGCATGAACCGGGCCCCCGTTTCGCGATGCGGGAGTCACTGTCCGGGCGCCCCTTTGACGACCCTTTGACGCCCCCGCATCCGATAGCGGATCGAACGGATATCGAACGCCGGGCCGACCAGCCGGGCCCCAGTCAGCCGAAAGGCGGCTAAATGCCCGAGCCCTCACCCCATGAAACGTGAGGAAGATTGTCGTTGCCGCATACCGCCGGGTACAGTCGCCGCTAATTCTCCTGCTGCCAAGGCGAAATGGAAGTGGTGGTGAACGACCGTCACCCGCAGGCGGGCCCGGATCAGTCCGTTCCCGCTCCCGGTGCCTCCTATGGGCACGGGCACTACACGTCGTACGAGCAGCAGGCCTCCCCGCAGAGCTTCGCCGGATACGACGGCTACAGCACCGGCCAGTGGGACACCTCCGGCACTTCCGGCCATTGGGACACCACCAGCCAATGGGGCGTCACCGGACAGACCCAGACCTGGGACTTCAGCGGCTACGACCTCGGCGGCCAGAACGCCACCGGTCAGCACTACACCGGCCAGCACGACTCCGGTCAGCACGACTCCGGCCAGTGGGCCGGTCCCGACGCCTCCGGCCAGTGGAATGTTCCCGGCGCCACGGCGTCCGGCCAGTGGGACACCGGCGCGTGGAGCGCGGCCGGCTCTCCGGCGGGTTCGTACGACACCGGACAGCACGCCTCGGGCCAGTGGGACACCGGCGCGCACCAGCAGGCGTGGGACACCAGCGGGCAGTACCCCGCCCAGCAGTGGAACACCCCCGGCCAGGACGCCTCCGGCCAGTGGGACATGAGCGCCCAGCAGACGCAGACCTGGGACGCCGGTGCCTACGCGGCGATGCAGACGCCCGAGGGCGGCCACGCTCCCACCCTCATGGTCGACCTGTCCGGCGTCGACCTGACCGCCGCCGCGCCCGCGCCCGTCCCCGAGGAGAACCGGGCCCAGTCGGTCGCGAACGCCGAGACCCGGGCCATGATGATCATCGAGGAGCCGGAGCCGGCCGACGAGCCGGACTTCGAGCCCCTCGGCACCCTCGACGACGAAGCCTCCGAGGCGTCCGCGTCCGTACCGGCGCAGACACGGCCGCACGGTGACGACGACGTCCCCGGCCGCGCCCGCGCCAGCCGCCGCAAGGGCGCCCCCGCTCGCACCGGCTACCGGCCGCGCCGCAAGGCCCTGCTCACCGTCGCCGTCCCCTCGGTCGCCGTCATGGGCGTCGCCGGCATCGCCGCCGCCTCCGTGATGACGGGCGGCGAGAAGGAGGCCCCGAAGCCCACGGCCGCCTCCGCCCCTGACACCACCGTCAAGCTCTCGGCGGCCAACAGCAAGCTCGACACCCAGCTCGCCGGCCTCAGCCGCGGCGCCGACGACTTCGCCAGCCGCGCCAACCGCACCCAGGAGCGGATCGACCTCAAGGCGCGGCAGGAGGACGAGCGCAAGCGCAAGGCCGAGGAGGCCGCCAAGAAGGAGCGCGAGCGCCCCAAGTTCGCGCTGCCGGTCAGCCAGCACGGACTGAGTGCGATGTACGGACAGGCGGGCGTCAACTGGATGTCGGTGCACACCGGCATCGACTTCCCCGTCGCCTACGGCACACCCGTCATGGCCGCCACGGACGGCACGGTCCGTACGCAGTACAACGTGGCCTACGGCAACATGGCCATAGTGACGTCACCCGACGGAACCGAGACGTGGTACTGCCACCTCAGCAGCACCAAGGTCCGCTCCGGGTCGGTCAAGGCCGGCGACGTCATCGCCTACTCCGGCAACTCCGGCAACTCCACCGGCCCGCACCTGCACTTCGAGGTCCGGCCCGGCGGCTCGGCCGTCGACCCCCTGCCGTGGCTGCGCGGCCACGACCTCGACCCGACGTGACCTGACGCGACCCGCGCCCCCATCGGGGGCGCGGTCGCGAGGGCGTCGAGCCGGGTGCCGCGCTACAGCTTCTCGACCGGCGCGTAGCGCAGCAGCAGCCGCTTCGGCTTCTCCTCGCCGAAGTCGACCGTGGCCTCGGCGTTGTCACCGCTGCCCTTGACGGCGACGACCGTGCCGAGCCCGAACGAGTCGTGCGTGACGCGGTCGCCGATGGCGAGCGCCACCACCGGACGGTCCTTGGCGCGGCGCGTCGCGAAACCGCTCGGACCCGCCTTGGCGCCGCCGCGCGAGGACGCGAAGCCCGAGGAGAATCCCGAGGTGACGCCCGACCCGGCGCCCAGCGAGGACGCCGACGGCGTCGCGGGGCCCGTACGGCGCCAGTCCAGGTACTGCCCGGGGATCTCCTCCAGGAAGCGCGACGGCGGGTTGTACGACGGCTGTCCCCACGCGCTGCGCATGCTCGCACGGGTCAGGTACAGCCGCTCGCGGGCGCGCGTGATGCCCACGTAGGCCAGCCGCCGCTCCTCCTCCAGCTCCTTCGCCTGCCCCAGGGCGCGCATGTGCGGGAAGACGCCGTCCTCCATGCCGGTGAGGAAGACGACCGGGAACTCGAGGCCCTTCGCCGTGTGCAGGGTCATCAGCGTGATGACGCCCGATCCCTCGGTGTCCTCGTCGGGGATCTGGTCGGAGTCGGCGACGAGCGCGACCTTCTCCAGGAAGTCCGCCAGGGTGCCCGGCTCGTCCTCGTCGCGCTCCTGCTCGAACTCCAGGGCGACGGCGGCGAGCTCCTGGAGGTTCTCCACACGGGTCTCGTCCTGGGGGTCCGTGGACGCCTGCAGCTCGGCCAGGTAGCCCGTGCGCTCCAGGACGGCCTCGAGGACGGTCGCGGGCCCGGCCCCCGACTCGACGACGGTGCGCAGCTCCTCCATGAGCGTGTTGAAGCGCTTGACGGCGTTGGACGAGCGGGCCGCCATGCCGTAGGCCTCGTCGACGCGGCGCAGCGCCTGCGCGAAGCTGATCTTCTCGCGCAGCGACAGGGCGTCGATCATGGCCTCGGCGCGCTCGCCGATACCGCGCTTGGGCACGTTGAGGATGCGCCGCAGCGGGACGGTGTCCTCGGGGTTCGCCAGCACCCGCAGGTAGGCGAGGACGTCGCGGACCTCCTTGCGCTCGTAGAAGCGCACGCCGCCGACGACCTTGTAGGGCAGGCCGACGCGGATGAAGATCTCTTCGAAGACGCGGGACTGGGCGTTGGTGCGGTAGAAGACGGCGACGTCGCCGGCCTTGGCGTCCTTGGCGTCGGTCAGCCGGTCGATCTCGTCGGCGACGAACTGCGCCTCGTCGTGCTCGGTGTCGGCGACGTAGCCGGTGATGGAGGCGCCGGCCCCGGCCTGGGTCCACAGGTTCTTGGGGCGGCGGTTCTCGTTGCGCTCGATGACGGCGTTGGCGGCGTTGAGGATCGTCTGCGTGGAGCGGTAGTTCTGCTCGAGCAGGATCGTGGTGGCGTCCGGATAGTCCTCCTCGAACTGGAGGATGTTGCGGATGGTGGCACCGCGGAAGGCGTAGATCGACTGGTCGGCGTCACCGACGACGCACAGCTCGGCGACGCCCTCCTCGCCCGCGTTCTCGGGCGTGCCCACCAGCTCGCGCACCAGCGTGTACTGCGCGTGGTTGGTGTCCTGGTACTCGTCGACCAGGACGTGCCGGAAGCGGCGCCGGTAGTGCTCGGCCACGTCGGGGAAGGCCTGCAACAGGTGGACCGTGGTCATGATGATGTCGTCGAAGTCGAGGGCGTTGGCCTCGCGCAGCCGCGACTGGTACATCACGTAGGCCTCGGCGAGGGTCTTCTCGAAGCCGTCGGCGGCCTGCGCCGCGAAGGCCTCCTCGTCGATGAGCTCGTTCTTGAGGTTGGAGATCTTCGCGCTGAAGGACTTCGGCGGGAACTTCTTCGGGTCCAGGTCCAGGTCGCGGCAGACCAGGGCCATCAGCCGCTTGGAGTCGGCCGCGTCGTAGATCGAGAAGGAGGACGTGAAGCCCAGCTTCTTGCTCTCCCGGCGCAGGATCCGCACGCACGCGCTGTGGAAGGTCATCACCCACATGGCGTGGGCGCGCGGGCCGACGAGCTGCTCGACGCGCTCCTTCATCTCGCCGGCGGCCTTGTTGGTGAACGTGATCGCCAGGATCTGCCCCGGGTGGACGTGACGCGAGCCCAGCAGATGTGCGATGCGGTGCGTGAGCACGCGCGTCTTGCCGGAGCCGGCGCCCGCGACGATCAGCAGCGGCGAGCCCGTGTGCACCACGGCGGCGCGCTGCTGGTCGTTCATCCCCTCGAGCAGGGCCGCGGGGTCCACGACGGGGCGGGCGGCACCGTCGCGGTAGTACGCCTCACGGGGGACGGGTACGTCGAAGGCGCCGCCGAACAGGTCGTCCGGCAGCGGCTCGGGGGCCACGTCCTCCGGAGGAGGCGGGTGCTCCTCGTCGGAGGGGGCCAGGTCCGCCAGGAAGCTGTCGTCAAAGAGGCTGCTCATCGCCTCCCGAGTCTAGGCGGCCGCACTGACAGGCGGCCCCCGATCCCGCCAACAGTGGCCACCCCCACAGACCCGACAGTGGCCACCCCCACCGAACGGTCACACCCAGAGCACGGCGATGAAGACGTTCGCGGTGGTCAGCGCCCCGACCGTGCCGAAGGCCGCGGCCTCGACCTTCTCCTCGTCCCGCTTGACGTACACCAGGCCCAGGATGACGACCAGCAGCGCCAGCTTCACGCCGATCTTGACGGTGTTGACGGTGTGGCCCTGCGCCTGGTGCAGGCCCACCAGCGCGACGCCGGTGACCAGCATGGTCAGCGCGCCGTGCAGCATCGCCGGGACCATGCGGGCCTCGCCCCTGCCCATGGCCTTCATCTGGGTCAGGAAGCCGCCCAGCAGGCAGGCGATGCCGATGATGTGCAGGCCCACGAGGGCGTGAATCAGTACGTCCATGGGGACCGACCCTAGCCGGGGCCATACCAGCCCCCGGCCGGGAGGTGGGGAAGGAACACGGCTTCGGTCAGTCGCCGTCCGCATCCCTCTCCACGGGGAGGGATCGCCCGGCCACGAGCAGTCACCAAACCGCCGAATAGGGGCAATAGCGGTCATGGCCGTTTCGGGATCTCCCCGAGGCCTAGCGTCCTCCTCCAGAACGGCGGTGGCCCGCCCCTCCCCCCTCGTGCGGGCCACCGCCCGGCTCCCCCTGCCGGACCGGAAGGAAGTGACGGCGATCGTGGCGTCCCACCGCAAGCCCAAACAGAGCCCCCTCGCCGGCGGCACCGCCCGCGCGGCGGCGGCCCTCGCCCTCGCGGGCGCCGCCGCGGCCACGGCTCTCGAGGGCACCGGCCACGCCGCCCCGGCCCTCACCCCCGAGCAGGCCAGGGCCGAGGTCGCCCGGTACTACCAGCAGGCCGAGGTGGCCACCGAGAAGTACAACGGCGCCAAGGAGAAGGCCGACCGCGCGCGCTCCGCCCTCGACCGGCTCCAGGACGAGGCCGCCCGCAAGGCCGAGCGCCTCAACAGCGCCCGCGACGCCCTCGGCTCGTTCGCCGCCGCCCAGTACCGCGACGGCGGCATGCCCACCAGCGTCCGTCTGCTGCTCTCCGCCAGCCCCGACCGCTATCTGCAGGGCGCCTCGCTGGCCGGCCGGGCGGGCGAGCGGCAGGCCGGCGCGGTGGCCCGGGTACGGCACGAGCTGCGGGGCGTCCAGCAAGTCCGTAGCGCCGCCGACACCCGCCTCGCCGAGCTCCGGCACGAGGAGGCCGCCCTCGCCCGGCACAAGCGCGCGGTCGAGGCCAAGCTCGGCCGGGCCGAACGGCTGCTGCGCGAGCTGCCCAAGGAGGAGCGCACGGCCGTCGCGGCCGGCGAGCGGGCCACGGGCACCGTCGCCGAGGCGGCGGACTCCACCCTCGCCTCCGTGCGCTCCGCGGCGCGGCAGGCCCCGGCGGCCGCCGTCTCGGGGCGCGCCGCGCGGGCGGTGGCCTTCGCCTACTCCGCGATCGGCAAGCCCTACGTGTGGGGCGCGACCGGCCCGTCGGGCTTCGACTGCTCGGGGCTGACGCAGGCGGCGTGGCAGGCGGCCGGGGTCTCCCTGCCGCGCACCACCTATACGCAGATCGCCGCCGGGCGACGCATCGCCCGCGGCCGGCTGGCCCCCGGCGACCTGGTGTTCTTCTACCCCGGCGTCAGCCACGTCGGCCTCTACATCGGCGGCGGCCGCATGATCCACGCCCCGCATCCCGGGGCTCCGGTGAGGATCGCGCCGATCGACGAGATGCCCTTCGTGGGAGCGTCCCGGCCCGCCTGAGCGTCCCGCCGCGGGTGTGTCAGTGGGCGACGTGCTTGGTCAGCCACCTGAAGACGTCGGGGACCTGCCGCTTCCATACGGCCGTGCCGTGGCCGCCCGCGCCCGCCGGGACCATGCTGACCTGCACGGTCGTCGGCGCCTTCGCGGCCTCCTTGATCGCCACGCCGCCCTGGTAGCCGTCGCCCTCCGCACCCGAGAGGAACAGCGCCACGTGCGGCGGGGTCGCGGCGCGCTGCAGCATCTTCAGCGGGTTGTTCGCGTCCCGGAGCTCCGGCGTCTTCGCGGTGAGGGAGGCGGGCTCGCCGATGGGGTCGTTGTAGCCGGACAGGCTCACTCCGGCCCGGTAGCGGTCGGGGTGGGCGATGGCCAGCTTGGTCGCGCAGTGGGCGCCCGCGGAGTAGCCGGCGACGGCCCAGCCGTCGGGCTTGTCGGTGGCGCGGAAGGTGTCGACGACCATCTTGCGGACGTCCACGCTGAGCCAGGTGTCCGCGTTGACCTTGCCGGTGGTGTTGGCGCAGCCGGAGTCGACGTCGCCGAGGAGGGTGGTGCGCGGCGCCACGATGATGAACGGGGCCACCTCGCCCTTCTCCATCATGGGCTTGAGCTGCGTGTTGACGTTGAGGGTGCCGAACCAGGCCTTGGCCGACCCGGGGAAGCCGGGCAGCACCTCCACCACGGGGAACGTCTTGTTCTTGTACGCCGGGTCGTCGTACTGCGGCGGCAGCCAGACGTAGACCTCGCCCTCGACGCCGGATATGCGGCCCTTGAGCTGGGTCTCCTGGACCCCGGGCCCCATGCGCTTGTCGGAGGCGGGCTTGAACTTCTGCGCGACCTTGGGCTGCTGGTCCGGCGACGTGCCGCCGGTGCCGTCCGGGCCGAGGTCGGCGGCCGCGCTGACGTGGTTGCCGGTGCCCAGCAGGTCGGCCCAGGTGTCGAAGAGGCCGTTGGCGTTGTTGACGACGACGAAGACCATCACCACGGCCGTGACCTGCGCGAACAGCAGCATGAAGAAGCGCGTGACATGGCGTACGAGCTTCGGGCCGCCGACCTTGCCCCACAGCGTGAGCGGCAGGGCCAGGGCCACCACGACCAGGACGATCGTGGTCAGGAAGAACGGTGTTCCCGTCAGGCTCATCGGGCGGCGGCTCTCGTTTCGGGTGCTGTGCTTCTCGCCTGAGCTAGATGGCGAGGCTCGCCGAGAGGTTCCGTGAGGGCCCGAGAGGTTCGTTCCGTGAGGTCCCGGGAGGTTCGGCGAGATCCCGGGAGGTTCGGCGAGATCCCCTAGGGGTTCGGCGAGATCCCTGGGGGTTCGGCCCGGTTTCGCACCGAACCCCGGCCGGCCGTCCGCGTCAGACCAGGCGCCGCGCCGTCGCCCAGCGGGTGAGCTCGTGCCGGTTGGACAGCTGCAGCTTGCGCAGCACGGCGGAGACGTGGGACTCGACCGTCTTCACCGAGATGAAGAGCTGCTTGGCGATCTCCTTGTAGGCGTAGCCGCGCGCGATCAGCCGCAGCACCTCGCGCTCGCGCTGCGTCAGCCGGTCGAGGTCCTCGTCGACCGGCGGCGCGTCCGTGGAGGCGAACGCGTCGAGGACGAAGCCGGCCAGGCGGGGCGAGAAGACCGCGTCGCCCTCCCGGACCCGGAAGATCGCGTCGATCAGGTCGGTGCCGGTGATGGTCTTGGTGACATAGCCGCGCGCCCCGCCCCGGATGACGCCGATGACGTCCTCGGCGGCGTCGGAGACCGACAGGGCCAGGAAGCGGACCGGCGCCTCCTGATCGGCCATCATCGCGGCGCTGCGGCGCAGCACCTCCACACCGCCGCCGCCGGGGAGGTGGACGTCCAGCAGGACGACCTCGGGGCGGGTCGCGGTGATGACGGTCACCGCCTGGTCGACGTCGGCGGCCTCGCCGACGACCTCGACGCCCGTGCGGGCGGTGGTGCCGATCTCGGCCTGCACGCCCGTGCGGAACATCCGGTGGTCATCCACCAGCACGACCCTGACGTGGCGCTCCGTAACCTCTTCGGTCGTCATGACGCCTTCTCCGCCCTCTCCATCTCCAGCTCCACTTCCGTCCCCCCGTCGGGCGCCGAGCGCAGGCGCGCCGTGCCGCCGTTGCGCTGCATCCGGCCGATGATCGACTCCCGGACGCCCATGCGGTCGTCCGGCACCGCGTCCAGGTCGAAGCCGGGGCCGCGGTCGCGTACGGAGATGAAGACCGTACGCCCCTCGACCTCGGCGTACACCTGCACGGCACCGCCCTGGCCACCGTACTTGGCCGCGTTCACCATGGCCTCACGGGCGGCCTGGAGCTGGGCGTCCAGGCGTTCGTCCAGGGGGCAGTCGCCGACCACGACGACCTCTATGGGGACGCCGTGGTGGTCCTCCACCTCGGCGGCGGTGGCCTTGACGGCCTCCGCCAGCGTCCGCGGCTCCTCGGCCTCGTCCTTGCCCCGGCCCTCGGGGTTGTAGAGCCAGTTGCGCAGCTCCCGCTCCTGGGCCCGGGCGAGGCGGGCGACCTCGCGGGGGTCGTCGGCGTTGCGCTGGATGAGGGTGAGGGTGTGCAGGACGGAGTCGTGGACGTGGGCGGCGACCTCGGCACGCTCCTGGGCGCGGATGCGCATGGTCCGCTCGGCGGACAGGTCCTGGGTCATCCGGACGACCGAGGGGCCCGCCAGCAGCGCTATGCCCACCAGCACGGCCAGCGAGGCCTGCAGGACCGTGCCCAGGTGCTCCGCGGAACCCTGGAGGACGACGATGCCGGTCGCTCCGACGCCCACCAGCAGCACACCGGCCGCACCGCGCGCGACCGGCAGGACGCGCTTACGGCGTCCGACCTCCATCCAGTGGGCCCGGCGGGCGTTGTCGGCCTGCCGCCACACCAGGGCGACGCCGGCCCCTATGAGCACCAGCGGCCAGATGTAGGCGTTGGCGCGGCCGAGGTGGAGCCGGTCGAGGAAGATCGCCGCGCTGATGACGACCGCGAGCAGCGCGAAGACCTGGCCGCGGTCGGGCTTGCGGGCGAAGAGCGGGCGCCGCCCGTCGGCGGACGTCTCCACGGCCACGGCCTTGGGGGCCTCCACGCCGCCTATGCCGAGGGGGACGACGAACCAGAACACGGCGTAGAGCAGGGCTCCCATGCCCTGAGTCATCATCAGCGCCACGAACGCCAGCCGCACCCAGGACACCGGCACGCCCAAGTGCCCGGCGAGGCCGCGCGCCACACCGCCGAGCATCCGCCCGTCGGCGCTGCGGTAGAGCTTGCGCAGGGGCGGGCCGTCGGAGAGCTGCGGCGGGGTCGGGGCGGTCATGCCACTGATCGTCACATGAGCGCGTCCTTCCCGGCATCAGGGTCGTCCCTGAACCGACCCGGGGAAACCCCCGGGCCATGGGCCTGAGAACCGCACCATGGCGTCAGGACCGGGCCATGGGCCTCAGGACGTGGCGGCCGGGCGGAAGCCGTCGCGGACCACGTCGAAGACGTGCTTGTGACGGTCCCAGTCGGCCTTGGGCGCCGAGAGGTAGATGGCGTACTCGTTGCCGCCCTCGCGCCCGAACCCCAGATCGATGGCCTGCCAGTCGCGCGCCCTGCCCTTGAAGGTGAACTCCCACACGGCCGCCGGCTCGCCCCGGAACCGCGTCTCCTGCATCCGGCGCCGTTCGTAGCCGCTGACGCTCTTGCGCAGCTGCTCCTCGACGTCCTTCCAGTGCTGGAGGTGGCTCGGGCTCGCGAAGTCCAGGACGTTGACCTTGATGCCGAGCAGTCCCGACGGATCGACGTAGTTGACCTCGGTATCCGCCTTGTCCGTCTCGTCCTTGCGCTTCCAGCCGTCCGGCACGGGGAAGGAGACGCCGAGCCGGGGCTCCTTGACGAGGTGATAGCCCTCCGGCACGGGCGGCGGTTCGCTCGGCGCGGTGGACGCCGGCGGCGCCGAGGCGTCGCGGGCGGGTGCCGGCACGGCCCGTTCGTCCTCCTGGCCGTCGCCCGGGAACAGGACGTACGCGCCGGCCGCGAGCCCCACTGCGACGACCGCGGCGGCGGTGACCCACCACACCGCACGACCCCGGCGGGCGGTGCCGGCGGCCGCGGGCCGCGGGGCGACGGAGGCGGGCACGGTCGGCGGCTCGGGGCGGGGCTCCAGCGGCGGGATCACCAGATGCGCCGTCTCGGGCTCGGCGGCCGGCTCGCGCAGGATCTGCTCCGCCAGCTCGGCCGGGGGCCGCAGGTCCGGCTCCTTGGCCAGCAGGGTCTCGATGAGCTTGGCCAGCGGTCCCGCGTGACGCGGCGGCTCGAGGGGGTCCATGGCGATGGCGTACGCCGTCTCGACCGCCGTGTCCCGGCGGAACGGGGGGTGTCCTTCCAGCGCCTGATAGAGGGTCGCGCCCAGCGCCCACAGGTCGGAGGCGGGTCCGGGCTTGGCGCCCTTGACCCGCTCGGGGGCGATGTAGTCGATGGACCCGACCATCTCGCCCGTCTTGGTCAGGGTCGAGGTGCCGGTGGAGTGGGCGATGCCGAAGTCGGTGAGCACGACCCGGCCGTCGTGGCCGAGCAGGACGTTGCCGGGCTTGACGTCACGGTGCAGCACCCCGGCGGCGTGCGCCGCGCGCAACGCCGCGATCATGCCGCGGCCGACCCTGGCGGCCTCCTCGGGGGTGACCGTGCCGCGCTTGAGGACGTCGCCGAGCGTTCTGGAAGGCACGTACTCCATCACGATGCAGGGCAGGCCGCCGTCCTCGACCACGTCGTGGACGACCACGACGTTGGGATGGGTGATACGGGCCGCGCTGCGCGCCTCGCGGCGGGTGCGCTCGTAGAGGGTGGCGAGCTCGTCCTCCTCCAGCCCCGGGGAGACGTGCAGCCGCTTGACCGCCACCTGACGGCCCAGCAACTCGTCCTCGGCACGCCAGACGGTGCCCATGCCACCGCGGCCTATCTGCTCGGCGAGCCGGTACCGCCCGGCGATGAGCCGACCTGTCTCAGGCACTGCCCCGTGCACCGCACGTTCCTCCGGTTCCCCCGCTGGTGTTCGATGCGCCACCCTAACCGGCCGGGTCTCAGGGACGATCTCAGGGAACGTCCAGGGTCGCCACGGATGCCGCACAGGCGTTCCGGTTGACACGATGTCCTCATGACCGACGCACCCCCCGTTGAGCACGCGGCCACCCCGCCGCTGCGCCGCAGCCGCGAGCACAAGGTGATCTCCGGTGTCTGCGGCGGCCTGGGCCGCTGCTTCGACATGGACCCGGTCATCTTCCGCGTGGTGCTGGGCGTGCTGGGCGTCACCGGCGGCCTGGGGCTGATCGCCTACGGCCTGGCCTGGCTGCTGATCCCCCTCGAGGGCGAGGACGAGAACGAGGCCCGGCGCATGCTGTCGGGCCGCGTCGAGGGGCCGGCGCTCACGGCGGTGCTCTGTGCGCTCGTCGGCTGCGGACTGTTCCTGTCCATGCTCAACAACAGCGGCGTGATGTCCTTCGCGCTGCTGCTGTTGCTCGCCGTCACCGGCTCCACGTACTGGTCACGGCACCGCCGGCCGGACGGGGCCGCCGAGGACGAGCGTCCGGACGGCGCCGCCGAACCGGGCGCCCACGGCATGCACAAGCCCCCGAAGGCGCACCGCGCTCACAAGACCATGGAGGCGCCGCCGGAGACGCAGGCCCCTCCCGCCTTCGGCTCCCCGTCATGGTGGCGCGACCCGGCCAAGGACACCGCCGCCGCCACCGCGATCGCCCACGGCACCGGATACCTGTGGGGACCCGACGACTCCCCGGCCCGCGCGCCGTACGCGACGGGCGTCGCGGCCCGCACACCGGCCGCCCGCCCGGCGTCCCCCACCACCCGGCACCTGGGCGGCTGGACCTTCCTGCTGGCCCTGGCCGCCCTCGGCCTCGGCACGGGCCTGACCTGGCATCACCGGCCGCTGGGCACCTCCCTCGAGATCGGTCTGGCCTGTGCGCTGGGCGTCTTCGGCCTGGGCATCACGGTCAGTTCGCGCTACGGCCGCACGGGCGGCGGCACGATCGTCGCCGCCGTGCTGACCGGCGCGCTGCTCACGGGCGCCGCCGCGCTGCCCAAGTCCGTCACCGCCGACTGGACCCGCTCCACCTGGCGCCCCTCGGACCGCGCCGCCCTGCGCGACCACTACGCCCTGGGCACCGGCGTGGGAACGCTGGACCTGACCGGCGTGCCCTGGTCCCGCACGGCGCCCGACCCCGGCGCGGCGCCGGTCACCGTCCACGCGGAGGTCAGCGCCGGACAGCTCCGGGTCGTCCTGCCCGAGGACGTCACCGCGGAGCTGGACATCGAGGTCGGCGTCGGCGACATCCGCCTCCCGGGCGAGGCCCGCGACGACGTCGACGTCCAGCCCCGCCGGCACCAGCGGACGACCCTGCCCCCGGCCTCCGGGCAGCCCTCGCACGGCACCCTGAAACTCGAGCTCAAGGCCGGTGTCGGCCAGGTGGAGGTGACCCGTGTGGCGTCATGACTTCGAGCCGGGAAAGGTCGTCGTCGGACTCGTCCTCATCGGCGGCTGCCTGGCGTATCTGGCGGCGGCGGACGGCTCGTGGCACTTCCCCTCCTACCTGCTGCTGCCCGTCATGGTGGCCGGCTTCTGCGTGGCCGGGACGGTCTCCTCCCTCACCTACGCCGTCCGCCGTCACCGCGCCCGCGGCACGGACCGGCAGTCGGACCGGCAGCCGGACGGCCTCAGCTGAACGACGCGTCGCGCCGGGCACGCTCCCGTCGGCGGCGGGCCCACAGCCCGTCCACCGAGAGCAGGGGCGCGCCCGCGACGATCAGCGGCAGCCAGGCCATGAGATAGGGCAGGTCGTTGCCGTAGTAGTAGGGCGTCGCGGCCCAGCTGACGGTCAGCCACAGGCTGAGCGAGATCAGCGCGCCCCCGGCCGCGGCGACCCGCGCCCCTATCCCGAGCAGCGTGCCGATGCCGACCGCGAGCTCGCCCAGCGCCATCGCCCAGCCGAAGCCCACCGGGCTCTTCAGCGCCAGGTCGACCAGGCCCGGGAGCCCGGCGGTGTCGCGCGCCGCCCGCATCAGCTCGCCGATCGAGCCCGGACCGTCGGCCGCGAGGAAGGCGGGGTCGGTGAGCTTGTCGAGGCCCGCGTAGACGAACGTGATCCCCAGGAAGAGCCGCAGCGGAATCAGCGCATACCGAATCCGCCGGCTCTCCGCGTCCCCGGCACTCCCGGGCCCGGCCCCGAGCCCCGTTCCAAGCCCGGTTCCAAGCCCCGTCCTGAGCCCCGTCCTGAGTGACATGCCGCCCACCGCCTTCCTCTCGCCGTTCCTCGACGATACGTGCGGAGGGAAAAACGCGTTCAGCCCTGTGGACAACCCTCTCGGCGCCCGCCGGGGGTTGTCCACAGGGCTTGCGCGACGCGGCGACCGCTCAGCCCAGCAGGTCCGGCTCGCTCCGGGTGATCTGCTGGTACAACGGCTGGTAGTTGATCCACGCCACCAGGTCGTTGCCGAGCTGCTCGTGGGTGTGCGCCGCGTGCGCCGGGTCGATCGGCACCGGTTTGCCGGCCGCCTTCGCGGCCAGCTGCACCTGGCAGGAACGTTCCATCGTGATGAACCACCACGCCGCCGCGTCCACCGAGTCGCCGACGGTCAGCAGACCGTGATTCCGCAGGATGACGGCCTTGTGCGGCCCGAGGGCGGTCGCGATGCGCCGCCCCTCCTCCTCGTCCACGACGACGCCCGTGTAGTCGTCGAAGAGCGTGTGGTCCTGGTAGAACGCGCACACGTCCTGCGTGATCGGCTCGAGCAGCTCCCCCAGCGCGGACAGCGCCCGCCCGTAGGTGGAATGACTGTGCGCGGCGGCCACGACGTCGGGCCGCGCCTTGTGGATCTGCGAATGGATCGCGAACGCCGCCTGGTTGACGTGGTACCGGCCCTCGACGACCTGCCCCCGGTGATTGACGAGGATCAGGTCGGAGACGATGACGTGCTTGAAGGACATCCCGAAGGGATTGACCCAGAAGTGATCGGTGAACTCCGGGTCGCGCGCGGTGATGTGCCCCGCGACGCCCTCCTCGAACCCGAACCGCCCGAAGAGCCGGAGCGCGGCCGCGAGCCGCTCCTTGCGGTACCGCCGCTCGTCCTCGACGGAGTCGTGCTTCGGCGGCATGGCGAAGTGCAGCTGGTCGGTGGGTATGGGCTCGGGGGCGCTGGCGCCGGCGCGGGCCTCGGGCATGACGGGCCTCCTCCGTGATCCGTGGCTACGGGTCGGAAGCTACCGCCGGGTACCGGCGGAGGCCAGAGGTGTACAGCGGCGGTCAGGTCCCACCTCCGAAGACACCACCGAGACCACCGCAAACGCCACCGCAAGCACCACCGCCGCCGCTCAAACGAATGAGCGACGGCGGTGGCGTTGATCTGAGGCCCTACGACAGGACCGGTGGGACTACTCCCACTCGATCGTCCCCGGCGGCTTGCTGGTCACGTCCAGCACCACGCGGTTCACGTCGGCGACCTCGTTCGTGATGCGGGTCGAGATGCGGGCCAGGACGTCGTACGGCATGCGCGTCCAGTCGGCGGTCATGGCGTCCTCGGACGAGACCGGGCGCAGCACGATCGGGTGGCCGTAGGTGCGGCCGTCGCCCTGGACGCCGACGCTGCGGACGTCGGCCAGGAGCACGACCGGGCACTGCCAGATCTCGCGGTCCAGGCCGGCCGCGGTGAGCTCCTCGCGGGCGATGGCGTCGGCCTCGCGGAGCAGGTCCAGGCGCTCCTTGGTGACCTCGCCGACGATGCGGATGCCGAGGCCGGGGCCGGGGAAGGGCTGGCGCTGGACGATCTCGTCCGGCAGGCCGAGCTCCTGGCCGACCATGCGGACCTCGTCCTTGAAGAGCTGGCGGAGCGGCTCGACGAGCTTGAACTCCAGGTCCTCGGGGAGGCCGCCCACGTTGTGGTGGGACTTGATGTTGGCCGTGCCGGTGCCGCCGCCGGACTCGACGATGTCGGGGTAGAGCGTGCCCTGGACGAGGAACGCGACGTCCTCGCCGTCGGCCGCGCCCTCGGCGACGATCTCGGCCTGCGCCTGCTCGAAGACCCGGATGAACTCCCGACCGATGATCTTCCGCTTCTCCTCGGGGTCGGAGACCCCGGCGAGCGCGGCGAGGAAGCGCTCCTGCGCGTCGACGACCTTCAGCTGGACGCCGGTGGCGGCCACGAAGTCCTTCTCGACCTGCTCGGTCTCGCCCTTGCGCATCAGGCCGTGGTCGACGTAGACGCAGGTCAGCTGGGAGCCGATGGCCTTCTGCACGAGCGCGGCGGCGACGGCGGAGTCCACGCCGCCGGACAGGCCGCAGATGGCGCGCTTGGTGCCGACCTGCTCGCGGATGGCCTCGACCTGCTCCTCGATCACGTTGCCCGTGGTCCAGGTCGGCTCGATGCCCGCGCCGCGGTAGAGGAAGTGCTCCAGGACCAGCTGGCCGTGCGTGGAGTGCATGACCTCGGGGTGGTACTGGACGCCGTAGAGGCGCTTCTCGTCGTTCTCGAAGGCGGCGACCGGCACGACGTCCGTGGACGCGGTGACGGTGAAGCCCTCGGGAGCGGCCGAGCAGGCGTCGCCGTGCGACATCCACACCGACTGCTCGACCGGGGTGCCCTCGAAGAGCGTCGAGGCGGACTTGGTGACGTGCAGGGGCGTACGGCCGTACTCGCGCGCTCCGCTGTTGTCGACCGTGCCGCCGAGCGTGGTGGCCATCAGCTGGAAGCCGTAGCACATGCCGAAGACGGGGACACCGGACTCGAAGAGGCCGAGGGCGTCGTCCAGGCGCGGGGCGCCGTCCTCGTAGACCGAGGAGGGGCCACCGGAGAGGATGATCGCCTTCGGCTTCTTGGCGAGCATCTCGGCGACGGGCATCGTGCTGGGCACGACCTCGCTGTAGACCCGGGCCTCACGGACGCGACGGGCGATGAGCTGGGCGTACTGCGCGCCGAAGTCGACAACGAGCACCGGTTCCGCGGTGTTGTCGTGGGCGGCGGCGGGGGGTGCTGCTGACACGGGAGCGGCCTTCCGGCGATCGGAGGTGGGGGTCTGTATTTGTCGATTCTACCGGGGCGCGGGCGCTTGCTTTTGTCTCACCATCCGAATGCGTCTTTGCCCCGGGCTCGCTCCGGGGCCATACTGTGCGCCATGCGCAAGCAGCTGACCTTCGTCTTTACCTATGGCACCCGGCCCGCCGGCTGGGGTGTCGTAGGCGGTTGTGCTGCTTAGCAACTGACGAGCGACTTCCCAGGCGCCCCGGGCCGACAAGGCCCGGGGCGCCTGTCGTTTCCCGGGTCCTGCCGCTCCGGGGGCCGCGTCCCCTTTTTGGAGAAACACACATGAGCGCCAAGACCGCCACCGCCCGTCCCGCCTCCGTCCGGCCCGCCGCCGTCAGCCCCGACACCGGCGCCCGTACGGCCGAGGCCGCCGACGTGATCACCGACGCCCGGGAACGGATCGACGATCTCGACGGCCGCATCATCGGGCTCGTGCAGGAGCGGATGGCCGTCTCGGCGGTGATCCAGCGCGAGCGCATCGGCTCCGGCGGCCGCCGGGTGAACCTCTCGCGCGAGATGGAGATCCTCGGCCACTACCGGGACCAGCTCGGCAAGCCCGGCACCGCCCTCGCCATGACCCTCCTGGAGCTGTGCCGCGGGCGCGTCTGATCACGCGGGCGCGTCCGATCAGCGGGTGCGTCCGACCAGCGGGTGCGTCTGATCAACAGCCGCACCCGAGTTCGGCGGTCGTCACTCGTACGGAGCGTGACCGCGAACTGATCATCTTCGTTGATTCCGGTGTCCGCACCAGCCAGGAGCGGCCCACCGAAATCCACGCGTGGCTTCCGTCCCTGTTCATCTGGGCGCCCGGCACGACAGGGCGGATCCGCCGGAGTGTGAGACGCGCGAGCACGCGCGTCGTGGGACCTCACTCGGGCGGCGAGGCGACCGGTCAGCAGGGGACAGCAGCCCGGCCGCCACCCCAAGGGGCGGTCGGTTCCAGGGACGCCTGGAACCGACCGTATCCGGTCGAAACGGTTGCGCCCGGAGCGTGGTATCCCGCACGATGCAAAGGGAACACAAGGGCACGCCAAATCCCTTGTCCCGCATTGCCATTGGTTCAACCACCCGGTTCAACCAAGAGTTCAACCACCAGGTTTCACCCCTCCAGCCCGCGGCGCTCCCCCCGGCGCCGCTCCGCGGCACCGACCCTGCCCTGACCTCGGTGCCGGCAGTCAAGGGCCCCGAGGCCGCCCGCATGCCCCCGCGGAGCCGGCCCGGGGCCCTTCGCCGTGACCGCGGCGTCTCCTACGCCGCCTCCTACGCCGCCTCCTACGCCTCTTCGGGTCGCTGCCCCCTCCGCGGCACCTCCGGCACCGGCAGCAACGGCAGCCGCAGCGCCGCGAAGGCGTCCTTGGGCACCGCGGGCTCGCGGGGCTCGACCGCCGCCAGGCGGCGGTACGGGCTCCCCGGCGCGGGGCGCGGGTCGGCCTCGCCCTTGTTCGGCCAGAACGACATCGCCCGCTCGGCCTGGGCCGTGATCGTCAGGGACGGGTTCACGCCCAGGTTCGCGGAGACCGCCGCACCGTCCACGACCGAGATGCCCGGATGCCCGTAGAGCCGGTGGTACGGATCGATGACGCCCCGCGTGGCGTCGGGGCCGATGGGGCAGCCGCCGATGAAGTGGGCGGTGAGCGGGGTGCCGATCAGCTCGCCGACGTTGCTGCCCGGGAAGCCGTTGATCTCGCTCGCCACGTGCGAGGCCGCCTCGGCGGCCTGCGGGATCTGCCGCGGGTTGGGCGCGCCGTGCCCTTGCCGGGCGGTGAGCAGGCCCTTGCCCGGCCCCCTGGGCCGCCGGTACGTGGTCAGCGAGTTGTCCAGGGACTGCATGACGAGCCCGATGATCGTGCGTTCCGACCAGCGGCGGTTGGAGAGCGACCGCAGCAGCTGCACCGGATGCCGCGCGCAGTGCACGGCGAAGGCCACCGCGCGCGGCGCGCGCGTGCCGGCCGGCACCTGGAGGATCGACAGCAACCCCATGGCGTTGGAGCCCTTGCCGTAACGCACCGGCTCCACATGCGTGTTGGCGTCCGGGTGGAACGACGAGGTGATCGCGACGCCCCGGGTGAAGTCCGGGTCGCGCCCGTGCGCGGTGCGGTAGCGGCGGTCCGTGGTCGCCGCGCCGACCAGGGCCTCGGAGTTCGTACGGGTCAGCACCCCGAGCCGGCCGGAGATCCGGGGCAGCAGGCCCCGGTCCCGCATGGTGTGCAGCAGCGTCTGTGTGCCGTACGTGCCGGCCGCGAGCACCACGCGTTCGGCGCGGAGCACCCGGGGCGGCGCCTTGCGGGCCCTGCCGCGCCGGTCGGTGGGCACGGTCAGCACGCGATAGCCGCCGCCGGGGTCCTCGGTGACGGCCACGACGGTCGTCATCGGGTGCACGGCGGCGCCGGCCCGTTCGGCGAGGTGGAGGTAGTTCTCGGTGAGGGTGTTCTTCGCTCCGTGCCGGCAGCCCGTCATGCACTCGCCGCACTCGCGGCAGGCCGTGCGGTCCGGGCCCGCGCCGCCGAAGTACGGGTCGGGCACCTCCTGGCCCGGCCGTGCGCGGGACGTGCCGTCCGCGTCCCGGCCGTCGCCGAAGAAGACGCCCACCGGCGCCTGGTGGAAGGTCTCCCCCACGCCCATCCGCCCGGCCGCCGCCTTCATGTGCTCGTCGGACGGCGTCATGGTCGGGTTGAGGCGTACGCCGAGCATGCGCCGCGCCTGGTCGTAGTACGGCCGCAGCTCCCGCTCCCAGTCGGTGATCCCGGCCCACTGGGGGTCGTCGAAGAACGCCTTCGGCGGCACGTAGAGGGTGTTGGCGTAGTTGAGCGAACCGCCGCCCACCCCCGCCCCGGCCAGGACCATGACGTTGCCCAGCAGATGGATGCGCTGGATGCCGTAGAGGCCGAGGGCGGGCGCCCAGAGGTAGTTGCGCAGGTCCCAGGAGTTCCTGGGCAGGGTCTCGCGGGTGAAGCGCCGGCCCGCCTCCAGCACCCCCACGTGGTAGCCCTTCTCGGTCAGCCGCAGGGCGGAGACCGAACCGCCGAAGCCGGAGCCGACGACGATGACGTCGTAGTCAAACGGTGCCACGACAACCTCCGTACGGTGCCATCACAACCTCCGTCACACCCTGCGCCACAACCTGTGTCACGCCCTCCGTGGGTCAGCGCAGCCGCAGGGCCTTCAGTACCCGCATCCCGCCGGTGATCACGCGCGCGTACTGCTCGTCGTCCAGCCCGAAGGCCGGGCCCATCGGCATGATCCGCTGCTGGGCGACCGTCTGGGCCTCGGTGTACTTCAGGATGCCCTCGGCGCCGTGCCGGCGCCCCAGCCCCGAGGCGCCCATGCCGCCCATCGGCGCTCCGACGCTGCCGTAGGCGGCCGCGTACGCCTCGTTGACGTTGACCGTGCCGGCACGCACGCGTGCGGCGACCGCGCGGCCGCGCCGGCCGTCCCGCGTCCATACGCTCGCGTTGAGGCCGTACGGCGAGGAGTTGGCCAGGCGTACCGCCTCGTCCTCGTCCTCGAAGCGGTAGACGGAGACGACCGGGCCGAAGGTCTCCTCCGTGCACACCGCCATCGGCGGCTGGACGCCGTCCAGGATGGTCGGCTCGTAGAAGAGCGGGCCGACGTCCGGCCGCGGCCTGCCGCCGGCGACGACCGTGGCGCCCTTGGCGACGGCCTCCTCCACGTGCCGGGTCACGGTGTCCAGCTGCTGCTGGGACACCAGCGATCCCATGTCGGCGCCGTAGGCGAGGCCCGTGCCCAGGCGCAGCGCCCTGGTGCGGTCGGCGAAGCGCCGCAGGAACTCGTCGGCTATGGAGGAGTGCACGTACAGCCGCTCTATGGCCATGCACAGCTGGCCGGCGGACGAGAAGCAGCCGCGGACGGCGCCGGCCGCCGCCTTGTCGAGGTCGGCGTCGCGCAGCACCAGCATGGCGTTCTTGCCGCCGAGTTCGAGCGTGGCGCCGACGAGCCGGGCCGCCGCGGCCTGGGCGACCTCGCGGCCGGTGCGCGTGGAGCCGGTGAAGGAGACGTAGTCGGCGTGCGCGACGACCGCCGGGCCGACGACGGGGCCCTCGCCGAGCACGACTTGCCAGACGGCCTCGGGGAGTCCGGCCTCGATGAGGAGTTCACGGGCCCACAGGGCGGTCAGGGCCGTCTTGGTGTCGGGCTTCATGACGATGGCGTTGCCCGCGACGAAGGCGGGCAGGGCGTCGCCGACCGACAGCTCGAAGGGGTAGTTCCAGGGCGAGATGTGGCCGACCACGCCCTTGGGCAGGCGCAGTTCGGTGGCCTTGGTGAGGACCGGAAGGACGCCCGTATGGGCCTTCGGGCGCAGGTACGACGCCGCCGCGAGACCGTAGTGCCGGGCGACGACGGCGACCGCCTGGACCTCCTCGTGGGCGTGCAGCCGGGCCTTGCCGGTCTCCAGCTGGATCAGGTCCAGGATCTCCGGCTGGCGGGCGAGTACGAGGTCGTGGAAGCGCAGCAGGACGGCCGCCCGCCGCCGTACGGGTTCCGCGGCCCAGGCCCGCTGCGCCCGCCGTGCCCGCTCGAAGGCCGTGGCGACGTCCTCGGGGCCCGACTCCGGCAGATCAGCCAGCTTGCGCCCGGTGAAGGGCGTGTGGTTGGCCGTGCTGCCGCCGGAGCTCACCACCGCGCGCGTGAGGCGAGCGACGAGCTCAGGGGTGACGACATCGGCGGCGGTGCGGGTACCCGTCGGGGCTGCTGGATTACGGGGCTTGCCATCGGCGACTGTTCCAGTGTCCTGCGTGTCCGTCATGCGGGTGAGCGTATGACGGGTGGGACGCTTTGGGTACCCGCCGGTAACCTCAAATGGGTCACTGCTCCTGGATTTTGAGGTATTTCAGGACGTTGTCGAAGAGCTTGTCGCCGTCCTTGCGGCCCTGGCCGGCGGCGGGCATCCGAAGGCTCAGAATCCAGGCCGCGGTACCGGCCTTGTTGACGATGACACGCTCGCGGTAGGCCCGCTTGGGGTCCTTCTCGTCGTCTCCCGACCTGCGGTAGACGGTGACGGTCTCGGCCGCCTCCATGCCCTGGAAGGAGGGGACCTCGGACGTCTTCGACGAGGGGTCGTTGATCCCGGACACCTTGCCGTCCTTGTAGGACTTGGCCAGCTTCCCGGCCTCCTCCTCCGCCGAGCCGATCTCCACGCGCTCGGAGGAGTACTTGTTCCTGGGCTCCTCGGTCCTACGGGTGAGGGCGATGTTGAATACCCCGCTGGGGTCGCGGAACGCGACCCAGCCCTCGTCCGCGTTCACCTCCTTGGTGAAGTCCTCGGGGACCGCGAGCGACGCCTTGACGATCTCGGGCTCGTCCCGGACCTTCCAGTGCAGCGGAACGGCCGGCCCGACCGCGAAGGGGTTCACGACGAGCAGCGCCGCCGCGACGGCCACGGCCACCACGCCGCCCCCGAGCCCCCACTGGGCCTTGCGGTTGCCGTGCAGCACGGGCGGCGCCCACTTGCTGCCGGCGGGCCGCGCGCCCCCGGCCGTGAACGACGACGGCCGCGGGGCCTGCGGGTGGGCCACGTCCTCCAGCGCCTGCCGCACCTCGGCGGCCGTCGGGCGGGCGGCGGGGTCCTTGCGCAGCAGCTGCATGACGATCTCGGAGAACGCCCCCGTGCCGCGCGCCGGAACCTGGGGATCCGACGAGAGGATGGCCTGCATCGTGGCCTGTGTGTTGGAGCGGCGGAAGGGCGACATGCCCTCGGCGGCCGCGTAGAGCACCACGCCCAGCGACCACAGGTCGGACGCCGGGCCGGGCCGCTGGCCCAGCACCCGCTCCGGAGCGACGTATTCGGGCGAGCCGACGAACGCGCCCGTCTCCGTCAGCCCCTGCTCGCCCTCGATCTGCGCGATGCCGAAGTCGGTGAGGACGACGCGCTCGTCGCGCCCGAGCAGGACGTTGTCGGGCTTCACGTCGCGGTGCAGCACCCCCGCCTGGTGGGCGGCGGACAGCGCGCCCAGTACGGCCAGCCCGACGCGGGCCGCCTCACGCGGGTCCAGGGTGCCCTCGGCGAGCCGGTCGGCGAGCGAGTTCCCCCGCACCAGTTCCATGACGATCCACGGACGGCCGTCCTCCACGACCACGTCGTGGACGGTGACGACGGAAGGGTGGTCGATCCGGGCGGCGGCGCGCGCCTCGCGCTGCATGCGCAGGTGGACGTTCTGGCGCATGCTCTCGGGCACGCCGTCCGGGACGCGCGACTCCTTGACGGCGACGTCACGGTCGACGACCTCGTCGCGGGCCTTCCAGACCGTGCCCATGCCGCCGTGGCCGAGGCGGGATATGAGGCGGTAACGGCCGCCCACGACCCGGCCGGTGCCGGGTTCGGGGGCGGCGGTGTTCGCCTGGGTGGGGGCATGAGGGGTGCCCGCGGGTGCCGGCGGCTGGAGTTCGTAACTGGTGGGCCCGCTCGCCCATCCCCCGTCGTTCGTCATGGCCCCATCATTACCAAGCGCCCCACCGCGGCCGCACATCGAAAGCCGGTGGTCAGGGGGACGAGACCGGCCTCGTCCTGACAAAGGTGGACAGCGCGGTGTCGAAATGGCGGCGCCCCTCCGCCGCGCTGTCCGCCGGGGAGGACACCCACAGGTCGTACATCTTCTCGCCCTCGTCCCACGCGAGGTCGTAGGTGTGCCGCGCTCCGGCCGGGGCCTTGGTCGCGCCCTCGTCGAAGCCGTCCCAGCTGAACTCCCAGGAGGCGGCCCGGTGTCCCTTGTGCACCGTGCGCTCCACCTTGCCGTCGCGGTAGCCGGGATAGCGGTCCGGGGCGAGGGCCGCGGAGCTGCGCATCACGCCGATCGGGCCGCCCTCCTGCACGTCCTGGATCAGCACGCCGATGCGGAACTCCTTTCCGGGCGAGTAGTAGAAGACGCGTGGCGGCTCGAAGGAGCGGGTGAAGCCGTCGGGGACGGCGAGTGCGAAGCCCGCCGGGTCCTGGACGGCGTGATAGCCGGAGGGTGCGGTGACGGACGCGCTGACCGGCGCGTCGGGCACGTTCGGCGGCTCCGGCGGCCCGGCGACGACGGACCGGCCGGGTTTGGTGTCGGTCCCGGCGCCGGGACCGGCGCCGCGGTCGATCAGCAGCGCGGCGAGACCCGCGCCCATACCGGCCAGCGCCACCAGCGTGACCGCCGCCAGCAGGGCCGTACGCGCCCGCAGGCCGGCCGGGGCGACGCCGGCGGGCCCCGGGGGGCCGGGGGCGGCCGGCAGGTCCGTACGCGTGGGGGTGCGGCGCTCCAGGACGGCGGGGAGGCGGCCGGTGTCCAGGTACGCCCGCAGCAGCCGCTCCGCCTCGTCGGCGCTCATCCGGTGGGCCGGGTCGCGTTCCAGGAGCCCCTGGACGACCGGCAGCAGCGGCCCGGCCGCCTCGGGCGGGCGGATCTCGTCGTAGACGACGGCGTGCAGGATGCCGCCCAGCGAGTCGCGGTGGAAGGGCGACTCCCCGCTGAGGGCCGTGCACAGCAGCACCCCCAGTGACCACAGGTCGGACTGCGGCCCCGCGGGCCCGCCCGACATCCGTTCCGGCGCGGTGTACTCCGGCGAGCCGACGAACGCGCCCGCCTCCGTGATCGTCGTCGCCCCCGACACCTGGGCGATGCCGAAGTCGGTGAGCACGACCCGGCCCGTCGCGGCCTCCATCAGGACGTTCGGCGGCTTGATGTCCCGGTGCAGCACCCCGCGCGCGTGCGCCGCGCCCAGCGCGCCCAGCATCGCCACGCCGATCCGGGCGGCCTCGCGCGGGGTGACCGGGCCCTCGGCCGAGAGCAGGCCCGACAGCGACCGGCCCTCGATCAGCTCCATGACGATCCAGGGCCGCCCGTCCTGCTCGACGATGTCGTGCATGACGATCACGTTCGGATGCTTGATCAACGCCACGGCGCGGGCCTCGCGCAGCATGCGGTCGTACTGGACTCTGACGGCCTCGGCGGACTGCTGATCGTCCACATGCAGCTCTTTGACCGCCACCTCGCGGGCCAGCAGCTCGTCGGTGGCACGCCATACGGTGCCCATCCCGCCGCGCCCGATCTTCCGGACGAGCCGATACCGCCCGGCGATGAGACCGCCGTGTGCAGCGAAGGTGCCCATGAGCACATATTGCCCCACGGCGCCGGGCCGAGCCGTGGTCGTGCCGACGGCTTCACCCTGCACGCGCAAGAGCACCGGAACATTTCATGTACAGTTGTTCCCGCAACGCCGACCGGATGGCCGAAAACCACCGGGGGCCGAGCGCTCGTAGCTTAACGGATAGAGCACTTGACTACGGATCAAGAGGTTGCAGGTTCGAATCCTGCCGAGCGCACGTCCTGAGAAGGGGAGCCGGATCGATCCGGCTCCCCTTCTTCGTGTCCTGATGCGGGACACCACATGTAGGACACCATCCGACCTGATCGCCCTCTACGGTCGCCCCATGAGCACCGCCCCCCGCATCGGCGACGAACAGCGCCGCGCCCGCCTCGGCACCCGCCACCTCCTGGCTCCCGACCGCCGTGCCGCCTCCGTCGAGGCCGTGGCCGACGCCCTGGTCGCCCTGCACGCCACCGACGCGGCGACCGTCTACCTGTCCGCCTGCGCCCGCCTGGCCGAGCCGTCGCCCGGCGCGGTGGACCGGGCGCTGTACGAGCACGTCACGCTGGTGAAGCTGCTGTCCATGCGGCGCACGCTCTTCGCGGTGACCACCGAGGTCGCCCCCTGCGTCGGCTCCTCCACCGCCCGCGAGATCGCCCGGCGGGAAAGGGCGGCGCTGCTGAAGTCCCTGCGCGAGAACGCCGAGGGCGGCGCGCCCTGGGACGAGCACCGGCTGGCCGCCACCGAACGCGCGGCGCTCGAGGCGCTGGCCGCGCGCGGCGAGGCGACGACGGCCGAGCTGGGCCGGGACGTCCCCGCGCTCAAGGAGACGCTCCTGATGTCGCCCGGCAAGCCGTACGAGTCCCGGCAGAGCGTCGGCAGCCGGGTGCTGCGCATGCTGGCCTCGGACGGGCATGTGCGGCGCAGCCGGCCGCGCGGCTCGTGGACCAGCAGCCTCTACGCGTGGGCGCCGTCGCCGGCGCTGCCGGAGATGCCGGTGCGCGAGGCGCGGGCGGAGCTCGTCCGGCGCTGGCTGGCGGCCTACGGGCCCGCCACGGAGGCCGACCTGAAGTGGTGGACGGGCTGGACGCTGCGGGACACGCGGACGGCCCTGGCGGACGTGGGCGCGGTGGACGTGCGGCTCGGGTCGGGCGCGGGCCTCGCGCTGCCCGGCGACCTCGAGGACGACGCCCCCGCCGGGGACTGGGCCGCGCTGCTTCCGGGGCTCGACCCCACGGCCATGGGGTGGCGGGAGCGGGACTGGTACCTGGACCCGGGGCACGTCCCGTTCCTCTTCGACCGTGCGGGCAACGTCGGGCCCACGGTGTGGTGGAACGGCCGAGTCGTCGGCGGGTGGGCCCAGCGGGCGAACGGCGAGATCGTCTGGCGGCTCCTGGAGGACGCCGGACGGGAGGCGGGGGCGGCGATCGCGGCGGAAGCCGAACGGCTGTCCTCGTGGATCGGCGAAACGCGCGTCACACCGCGATTCCGCACCCCGCTGGAGCGCGAGCTGGTCCGTTAGGCCGGCCGCGAACCGCGCCCCGGGACCGCCTGGGCGCTCCGCCCCGTCAGCGCGTGACCTGCCACGACACCTGGCCCTGCAGCCGCTTGGACAGCTGCGGGTCGAGGACGGCGTCCGTACGGTCGACCCCTCCCGCGGTCAGGGTGTGCGGGCGGCCGTCGGCGAGGACGCCGAGCGTGCGGGGGACGACCGAGGTGCGGCCCCGGACCGCGCGGGCCTCGCGGCCGTCGACGTACCAGCGGACCTCGGTGGTGGCCACCGGGAGCCGGACGGCGACGCGCTGCCCGCGGCCGGCCGTGGGGCCGTCCGAGCCGGCCGCCTTGGTGAGCACGCTCGCGTGCCGGTAGAAGCCCGCGATCATCGCCTCGCGGCCCGGGAGGTTGAACTCGCGGCCCAGCGATCTCATGATCGAGTCCTCGGTGGGCCGGTAGAGGCCCCGGGGGTAGTAGCCGCCGCCCTCGTACGTGCCGACGGTGCCGCCGTCGGGGGAGGTCCGGCCGATCCAGCGGTACCACTTCGCGCGTTCGCCGGTCATGCGGCCGGAGTCGAACGTGCTGGTGTTGACGTCGGCGGGCTCGGGTCCGGTGTAGGTGCCGTACTCGTCGTACTGGTACTCGTCGGCGAGCTTGCCCAGGGAGTGGCCGGTCTCGTGGACGGCGACCTGGTCGGACTTCTCGTGGTCGGAGGAGGCGGTGGCCACGCCGTCGTAGCCCACCTGGGAGACGACGTCGTTGTAGCCGGCGCCGCCGTACTTGGTGGAGTTGGACAGCACCACGACCAGGTCGGCGGCCGGCGCCTTGGCGGCGTACGACTCGACTCTGGCGGTGTCGACGCACAGCAGGCGCTCGACGCCGTCGCAGAAGAAGCCGGAGCGGAGCGCGGTGTCCTTGGTGACGCCCTGGGCCGGGTCGCCCGAGACGCCGGAGTCGTGCGAGACGGCGTCGACGGCCCAGACGTTTAACAACCCGCCTTTGTATACGTCATCGCTTCGCGAGCTTGCGCTGAACTACAGAGCCCTTCCTCAGCTGAGTCTCGGGCTTCTCCGGGAACGGGTCCGGCTCCCACATCGGGGCCCACTGAAGGTTCCCGTCGCGATCCATGGTCACGCGTCGCAGCAGTTGCGCGATGACGGTCCGACGTCCGGCGTTGGTCATCTCCTCCCATCCGTCGGCGAGGTCCAACACGATGGGCAGGAAGTCGACGGGGTCGCCGATAATCGCAGGCTCCGGCAACTGGTCGAGCGCGTGCTGCGCTTCGTCACGCAGCTTCTTGAGCCGCTGCATGGTGGCCTTGTGGACGTCGTCCGGGGCCGGCTCGTCGGCGAGTGCCTGTTTCATGTGGGCCCTCTCCATGGCAGCGGTGTACTTCGAGACGTCAGCTTCCAGCTGCTTCCGTCGCTGCGCGGTGTCGTCGACCTCCTCGGGCAGCTCCGGAATCGGCATGCGTAGGGCAAGCTTCTGGATCTCGTCGCCAACCTTCAAGACCCACTTATGCCCCTGCTTCTCCAGGTCTTCCAGATGAATGCGCCCCCCGATGCATGCCGTGATGTCGTCGAGCCTGGTCTGACACCAGTAGATGAATCGATCCTTCTTGGTTCCGTCCTTCCTCCTCCTGCCCGTGTTCTGCGCTTGGGTCCGCCCATGGCAGTGCACGCACCAGGTGAAGCCCGTGAAGAGGTAACCCGAGTCGGCGCGCTTCGGCACCGTGTTCTCCAACTGCCGTGCGCGGAGCTCCTGATACGCCTCCCACTTCTCAGGGGCGATCAGCGCTTCGTGGGCGCCGGGGATGTGCTCCATGTGTGATCTGTCTTTGCACTCGCCGCGGTCCGGGCAGTGGACCTCGCGACGGTGGACGTAGAGCAGGCCGGCGGCGAAGCCCGAGTCCATGTACCCGGTGACGGCTGTGCGCGTCCACGGGGTTCCAATGCCGGTGGTGTAGCCGGCGAGGTTCCACGTGCGCATAATCTGGGCGTACGACACCTCGCCGGCGGTGTAGCCGTCGTAAGCCCAGTTCACCGCGTCGGTGGGTTCTTGCCCGGTGGGCTCGTATCGCTCCTCCTGGACTGTCCATCCACCTCGCCCGTTGGGGATCTTCCGGGGGTACCAGTCGTAGCCGAAGCGCGCCCTGCCTACTGCTGGCAGTCCGCTTGCGCGGCGGTGGTCGTGGGTTTCGACCCACTGCTCGGCGGCTCGATCGCTTTCGTAGGCGTTGAACTCCATGATGATGCTGCGCTGGAGTCGGCCGGTGGCCGTGCTGGCATCGATGTCTTCGGTTGCTGACAGGAGTTGTCCGCCGGCGTGCTCGATGCGCTGCAGGTTGATGGCCTGGCCGTATCTGGATCGTCCGAAGCGGGAGAACTTCCATACGGCGATGACGCCGACTTCGCCCGATTCAATGCAGGCAACCGCATCCATGATGCGCCGTTTGAAGTTCCTGCCGGTCTTGTCGAGGTCCTCGACCCAGTCGACTATGTAGTGCCCGGTGCGCGCTGCCCATTGAAGGATGGCCTTGCGCTGCAGGTCTGGGCTGATCATTTCTTCGCGCGCCAGGCTGACGCGTATGTACCCGAGAGCGGGCTTGAGCCCGCTCGGGATTGGCTTCTGTATGCCGCGTATGGGCATGGCTGTGCTGACCAACTCGCTTACCTCACTGGTAGACGAAGGATTTGTTGGTTAGGCACATCCGGGGTCGTCGGTCTTGACGACCCTCGGGTGCGGTTTGATGCGCTGCGGCTCTTGGTCGGCGGCGCGCTGACTCTTCCACTGCTGAAGGTCGAGCACGACGGCAGGTTGCGCGTCCTCTTCCGGGACGTGTTTGGCGTTGGCGTGCTCCAGCCCAAGGGCGTATGCCTTGATCAGCTCGGCCTCGCGGTCAAGCTCCCATGCGGCCTTTGCCTTGGTCAACTCTTCCTCGCGCCACTGCATTTGCCGCAGCGCTGCCATGTATTCGAGCCGGGACTCGTGCAGGGTGTTGCGCTCCCGCTCAAGCTTGCTGGTGCTGGCTTGGTGGTCGGTGCGGGCCCGTTCGAGCGTGTGCTCAGTGCGGCCGACAGCATCCCTGATGCGCTCTTCCATCCAGCCCCGGAGGGCGAACAGGCAGATCAGGCCGACGGACAGGAGCACGAGGATCACGCCGAACGCGATTTCCGCGTCGTTCGTGTAGCTGTCTCCACGAACGACGAGCGTGGCACCGACGATGGCACCTGTAACGCTTGAGACGGCGGCGAGCTTGTGGTGATCCTTCCACCCTGCGAAGCACATGATTTCCCCCTGACTATTGAGCTTCTGCATTTCTCCCTTCTGCGGTATGGGCGGTGTGCGACTCGACCTCTTGTAGCGTGCGCACGACGCCCCGCAGGACCTCGACGTTTGCCTCGGAGCGGATCCCTAGCTTTTCGGCGATGTCGTCGACCGTGACGGGCGGTCGGGGCTTTGTTGGGGCCCCGGTCAGCCCTTCTGCGGTCACGACTCCTGACCTCACCAATAGCTCGGTTACTGGGACTCCGAGGGCTCTTGCGAGTCCCTCAAGTTGTGTCGGGTGCGGTAGCGAGGTTCCGCTCAGAACTCGGCTGATCGCTGCGGGGCTCATCCCCGAGTCAACCGCTAGCTTGGCCTTTGCTCCGCTGCGCTGGTCATCCACGGCATAGCCGGCCCGTCTAGCTTCGGCTTTGACGTATGACCCGAAGGCGCTCGCGAGATCGGCGTTCTCGTCGGTAGGCATGGCTGCGACCCTACCTTCCGGGAACGGAAGTTACTAATGCTTCCGACCGAGGAAGATAGACAACCCGCCCATCGCGGACACACCACCCTCGTTTTGGCTCGATAGACCCCCCGAGTCGAACGTTAGACCGATACGGACCCTACACCGCAGCGTCACGCACCGCTCACAACTTCCTTGCGCGAAAGATCGTTCCCGGTTAGGTTCTTCCTACCTCGATCGATCGCTCGTTCGAGAAAGGAAGAAGGAGGTGGGTATGTCCTTGATCCGACTAAACGCTCCGGTGCTGCTGGCGGTTGCCCGTGCCGCGGGTGACCTGCGCCCTGTTGACATCTCACGCACTACCGGCGTACCGCAGAGCACCCTCTCGGCGCTGCTTTCCGGCCACCGAGCGCCGGCCGCCGCGACGCTCTTCGCGCTCGGCGACCGCTACAACCTGACCCATGAGCAGCTGCTGACTACGGCGGCGGCATGAACGACATCGAGCGCGCAACGCGCCGTCGAGCGGCCGTTTCCGCGGCTGCTGCCGCACTTGTCCGCGACGCCGCAGTGTGCGCCCGCATGACGCCCCGCGAACAGGCCGAGGCGGCATATCGCCCCTGGATCGGCCCGTCCGTGGACGAGCTCGAACAACGCATCAGGGCGCGACGCGCCCGCCACGGCGAGCGGCGCCTAGCTGCCTGAACGCTTCCGAACCATCCAACCGATTGGAGCCGTTGTGACTGCCGCACAGGCGCCCCGCATGGCTACCCCCACGGGCGCGGTCGTCGCCCCCGCCGGCCTCGACCGCGAGCAGTGGCTCGCCGTCCGCCGCACGGGAATTGGCGGCTCCGAGATCGCCGCGGTACTGGGCATGAGCAAGTACGCGTCACCGTACGAGGTCTACCTCGACAAGCGGGGCGAGCTCCCGCTCGACCGCCCGCAGCCGGCAGAGCTCGCCGAGGCCGCGTTCTGGGGACACCAGCACGAGCCGACCATCGCCGCAGTCTTCGCGGAACGAACCGGCCTCGGTGTCGTCGACGGCCCGGGAACGCTCGCCCATGTCGAGCGCCGGTGGATGCTCGCCAACCTCGACCGACACGTGCTCGAACCCGGGGAGTCGACCCCGTCCAGCCTGCTGGAGATCAAGACCCGCTCCGCCTACCAGCTCGACGAGTGGCTGCATGGCGTGCCTGACGGCCCGGCGCTCCAAACGCACTGGTACCTCGCCGTCACCGGCTACCGGAACGCGCACGTCGCCGCCCTGCTCGGCGGGAACCGGCTGATCGTGCATCGTGTCGAGCGCGACGAGCAGCTCGTCGAGCACCTCGTCGAGATCGTCGGCCGCTTCTGGCAGGGGGTACGCGACGGCACCCCGCCGGCGGTCGACGGGTCCGAGGCAACCGAGCGCCTGCTCGGCCACCTCTACGACGTCCAGGCCGACGCCGTGACCGTTGCCGACCCGGCCGAGGTCCTGCCGCTGCTGGAGCGGCGACGCGAGCTGAAAACGCGCGAGGCCCGGACCGCCGACGAGCTGCGCGAGGTCGACAACCGGCTGAAGGCCGCGGCCGGCGAGGCCGAGGTCGTCACGGTGCAGGGCTCGGTCGCCTACACGTACCGGCAAAACGGCCCGCTCTCGCAGAAGCGATTCGCCGCCGCGCACCCCACCCTCGCGCAGCAGTACACGCGCCGCGTCGACGCGCTCGACACGAAGCGCCTCGCCGCCGAACACCCCGACGAGTTCCGGGCCCACCGCGCCCGACGCCTTGTCGTCCCGAACCACCAGGAGAGCGCCGCATGAGCACCAACCTTGCCGAGCGTGTCGCCCAGCGCGCCACCACCCGTACGCCCGCCGTCCAGCCCGCCCACCGCCCGGCCAGCCTCGTTCAGTTCGTCGAGACGATGCGCCCGCAGATCGAGCGCGCCCTGCCTGCCCACATGGGCGGCGCCGATCGGATAGCCCGGATCGCTCTTACCGAGCTGCGGCGCGTCGAGCACCTCGCCGAGTGCACGCAGGAGTCGTTCGCCGGCGCCCTGATGACCTGCTCGGCTCTCGGGCTCGAACCCGGCGGAGTGTCGGGCGAGGCGTACCTGCTGCCGTTCTGGAACAAGAAGGTCCGGGCGTACGAGGTACAGCTCGTCATCGGCTATCAGGGCATGATCAAGCTCTTTTGGCAGCACCCGCTCGCCGCCGGCCTCGATGCGCATGTCGTGCACGAGGGTGACGAGTTCGAGTACGAGTACGGCCTCGAACCGAAGCTGCGGCACCGGCCCGGCCGCGGCTCCCGAGGGCAGGCCGCCCATTACTACGCCGTCGCGCGGCTGACGAACGGCGGCTCGGCGTTCGTCGTGCTCAGCGTCGAGGACGTCGAGGCGATCCGGAAGCGCAGCAAGGCCCGCGACTTCGGGCCCTGGCAGTCCGACTACGACGCGATGGCGTGTAAGACCGCCATCCGGCGGTTGTTCAAGCTGCTTCCGAAGTCGGCCGAGCTCGCGCGTGCCGTGGCGCACGACGAGACCGTGCGGCGTGACGCCTCGCCCGAGGGTCTCGACGTGCCCGGCGAGTACATCGAGGGCGAGATCGTCGAGCAGCAGGCCGCCCAGGGTGGCGAGCAGGCCACGGTCGAGGACGTGCCCGAGCAGTTCACCGGCTGGCCCGAGGCTGCCGAGCCGGCTGCCGCGTAGTGATCGACCGGCCGGCCGTCGACTACCGATGCCGGCACTGGGACGGGCAGGGGCGCCGCTACTGCGGTGCCCCCGGCGCCCGCCGCTACTTGCCCGGCTACCGGTGCCCCCTCCACACCCCCGCGGCCCTCGCCGGCCGCCCCGAGGCCCCATCCCGCACCCGTACGTAAGGAGCGTCCACCCCGTGGCGTGGTTCAAGATCGACGACGGCAGCCACATGCACCCGAAGGTGATCGCTGCCGGGAACGCCGCGTTGGGGTTGTGGCTGCGCTGCGGGGCCTACTCGGCGCAGCACCTCACCGAGGGACACGTGCCGGGCATCGTCGCCCGGCAGTACGGCACCGCTCCGCAGGCCCGCAAGCTCGTTGCCGTCGGTCTGTGGCACGAGCAGGGCCACGACTGCCCGCGGTGCCCGCAGCCGACCGCCGGCGACTTCATCGTGCACGACTTCTTCGAGGGCGGCCGGAACTCCACCCGTGCGCAGGTCGAGGCCAACCGGGCCGCCGCCGCGGAGCGCAAGGCCAAGAGCCGAACGCGCGCGAATCAGGGTCGAATCGGCGACGAATCGGCCGCGGATCGCGAGCGAAACGAGCGCGGATCGTCCACGAACCCGCCTCGAAACGCACCCCAGTTTCAGGAAGAAATCGCAGGTCAAGAGGGGGTGTCACAGCGTGACACCGTCGAGGGCGTCACAGGCCCCCAAGCCAGCACCAAGCCAAGCCCTTCTACTTCCTACGGAAGTAGAAGGGAACAAGCGAGCCCCGATGACGGGCCGCGGATCGCGGAGCCCGTACGCCCCCTCGTCGAGGCCATGACCGCCGCCGGTATGGCCGTCTCATGGGAGCTCGCCCCCGCCGAATGGGTCCTGCTGCAAGCGCTAATCGAGCGCTGCGGCGTGCAGATCCTCGTCGACCACGCCGGCGGCGCATGGCAGGCCGCACGCACCCGCCCCCGCTCCGCCAGGTACTTCCTCGCCGGCTGGCGCTCCCTCCCCTCCATGCCCACCCACATGCCCACCTCGACCGGCCCCGGGGCGACCGTCGTCGCCCTTCGCACCGCTCGGCCCTCCACCACCGATCAGCGCGTGCGCGACGGCCTCGACCTCGCCGCCCGACTCCGCGAACAGGAGACAGCCACATGACACCCGCCGACGCCGCCGAGCTCCTCGCCCTGTGCGCCGCCTACGATCGCCGCACCATCGGCGAGGCCGACGCCCACGCATGGGCCCGCGCCCTGCGCGACATCCCCCTCGACCACGACACCCGCACCGCCGTCGCCGAGCACTACGCCCGAACCGATCAGTGGATCACCCCGGCACGCGTCCGAGAGGTACGTGCACGCATCCGCGAGACCCGGATCGGCGCAACCCACCCGGTCTACGACGGCAACCCCGAAGAGACCGGAGCCGAGTTCGTCGAACGCCGACGCGCACAGATCACCGCCGCCGCCGACGGCACCCTGCCCACCCGCACCATCACCCACGCCATAGGCGCCGGCCCCCGCCGCGACGTCCTCGCCCTGGCCGCCAGCATCGGCCATGCCGTCGACGAACCCGAGCGCCCGTACATGCCGGCCGCCATCGTCGAGCAGCTCGCCGAGCAGGGGTTCGGCGCCCGACGCCGTGCCTTCCCCGAGCTCGACGTCGCGTGCCCGCTCCACACCTGCCGCGCCCGCAAGGGCTCGCGCTGCAAGGCCCCGAGCGGGCGCGAGCTGCGCGAGCACACCCACGACCTACGGCAGCGCGCCTACACAGAGCACGTCTCCCACGTGATGTGTCAACCGCCCGCCCCACGCACCACACGCGCCCGCCACACCTCCGGAGGCCGCCGATGATCCCGCCCGCCGCCCGCGCAGCCATCGCCGCCCACCTCACGGACGAACTCGATGTGCACCCGCACCTCGCAACCCTCATCGTCGCCAGCCTCGCCGACCGCCTCGCCGCCGAGGGATGGCACATCAACAGCACCCCGCCCGCGCGACCGGTCGCGCCTCGCGCGCGGGAGGAGGGCCGGACCCATGGGGGTCTCGCCCGTCGCCTGCTCCCCCGCCGTACCCGCACGAACGGAGACCCCTCATGAGCCGCCGCACCCGAGCAGCCGACCGCGAGCTCGGCCGCATCCGCCGCCGTGAGTCCCTCGCCGTCCTGCTCGCCCGCGCCGACCGGCTGCTGCCCGCCGAGGCCGACCTGCTGCGCGTCCTGGTCGAGACCGAGCTCGCCGCCGCCGACCGGGCACGGCGCACCGCCGGCGGACAGACAGCCGCCGCCGACCGGCTGCGCGCCAGGGTCGCGGCGGCCGACGCTGCGATCGTCGAGACCGAGGCCGACCGCGACCGGGCGCAGCAGGAGCTCGACGCGTTGCACGAGCGGCACCAGGGCATGGAGGCGGCGTACGTCGAGCACCTCGCCACCGCGGCCGTGCTCGCCGACGCGCTCAGGGACTCACTTGCCGGCGACGACTGGCACCTCGCAGAAACGATCCGCTGCGTGTGCACCGGCGAGATCACCCCGCGGCAGGCACTCGCCGCGACCGCACACTGAACCACCCGAGGGGGACCACTCATGACCAGCGCCACCATCGCGCGCCGCGAGACCGTCGAGGCGCTGCGCACCATCCGTGAACTGTGGGGCGAGCTGCTGCTCGCGATCGAGACGCCGCCGGCGGACGTCTGGCCCCCGCGACAGCTCGCGCACACCATGCGCGACGACGACGCCCTGCTCGTCGAGACCCGGGCGCCCCTGGTGCTGCGCGAGCACCCCGCCCCGCTCAACCTGCGCGCCCTCGACACCGGCCGCGGCATCGAGGGCCGACTGTTCGATCTCGCCGACCTGCTCGCCGCCCAGGCGCAGCAGCACGCCCCCCTCGGCGACCCCCGCCGGTGGATGTACCGCAGCGACACCTCGCCAGGCAGCAGGGCCTACGGGCTGCACTGGGCGTGCACGTGGATCGAGGGGCGCGTGCTCGACGAGGACACCACCTCCGAGCGCGACCTCGACGGCACCCTCGCCGAGGCGCCGTTCACTCCCCTGCCCGAGGCCCTGCTGTATGAGGCGCACCTCGCCGCCCGTCGGTGCGAGGGCCGGCTGCTGGCCGAGCTCGGCCTCGACCAGCGCGAGACCCCGGTGCCCGACCGGCCGTGCCCCTGGTGCGCCGGCCTGCTCGTCCTGCACACCAGGCCCGAGCGGGGGCCGGCTGTGACCTGCTCGACCGGGCCGGCCTGCTCCGCGCCCGTGGCGCTGGACGGTCGGGGGCGGCGTGTGTGGGAGTGGGGCGACCTGCTCGACCTCGTCGCCGCGCTCGGCACTGGGGGGCCGGTAGCCGAGGCGCCGATCGCCGCCTAGGCCCAACCCCCATGTCCTGCGGGGCAGTTGGTGGCCGGAGTCACACCCGCCGACATGAACTAGGTTCACGCAATCACTTGTGAACCTAGTTCATCTCCGCCTATGGTGATCACGCACCGCCGGTCTCCACCCGGCACCCAACTAGCAACGGGAGCAACCCCCATGGAGCAGACGACCTTTACCGAACGCGCTGGCGTCGCGTACGCCACTGTCGGTCGCGGCAAGCGAATCCACTACTCGCCGCGCACCGACGACACCCTGTGCGGCCGCGCGCTCACCACATACCGTGACGCCGAGGAAGTCGTCGCCCTGCTCGACACGGGGCACGAGCTCTGCACCCCCTGCCACCGAGCCGCCGAGCAGCGCGCCGAGGCCCGCCGCCTCGCCGCCGAGTCGCCCCTCGCCGCCGCGGCTGTAGAACTCGCCGACACCGTCGAGGCCACCGACGCCGAGCGCGCCGAGCAGGCCAATGTCATACGAGTCTCCATCCGCGCCCACCGCGCACCGGGCGGCGGTCGAATGCGCCTCCTGGCCTACGTCCACACCAACTGTGGATGCAGCCTCGCCTCGACCCTCGTCGGCGCGTTCGACAACCTCGCCGAGGCTGAGGCGCTCGCGGCCGGTGCGACCCCCGAGCGCTTCCGGCACTGCACGAAGTCCACCCCCATCCGCGAGCAGGCACCCGCCGTCGAGGCCGAGGCCCCCGCCGCCGAGCACCAGGAGCAGCCCGCGCGGGACGAGCCCTCCGACACGTGGACGATCACGAACCGCGCCGGTGTCGAGATTGCGCGGGTCGAGGGAGCTACGGCCGAGGACATGACCCGAGCGGCCGAGGCCCTGCCGAAGGTGCGCGCCATGATCCGGCGCGAGGGTGGGTTCACCCGTCGCCGTCTGTGGGTGTCCGAGCTGACGCCCGCGGACGTCGAACAGGCCCCGACCGCGGCCGGGGCCGAGCAGCAGCCGGTCGCCGAGGTCGAGCGGCGCGTCGTCGAGGGCGTCGTCGTTGAGCACGCCGGGACCACCGAAGGAAGCTGGCCCCGCCACGCCACGCACCCCGACGTCATCGCCGCCCGCGCCGCCCTCGACGGCCTCGCCGTAGCGACCGTGACCGAGCACCACGACGTCACCGACCCGACCGAGGACGAGCAGAGCGTGCGCGGGTACCTGGTCGACCCCCGCAAGCACGGCCGCGTCGCTGTGTACTGGCTCGAACAGGGCCGCATCGTGCGTCGCGAGGACCCGTGGCGCGGGCCGAGCCTTGACTGTCTCGCCGACCGCTTGGGCCGTCGCGGGTGGGTCGTCGAGAAGTTGACGCGCTCCTCGCAGTGCGTGTTCGCTCACGTGCCGGCCGAGGGCGCAACACCTGCCCCGCAGGAGACGGCCGCCGCCGTCGAGTCGGCCCCGGCCGGGCCAGTCCCCGGCGCACTGGTCGACCCGTGGACGTGGATTCGGCGCCCGGCCAGCAGCTACGACACGCGACGCACGGCGCCGACCGCAGTCGAGCCGACCGCGCCCGCGTGCCTGCACCACATCGCCGTTCGCCCGGAAGTGTCCGGCGACCCGATCACCACGTGCGCCCGCAAGCAGCCCACCCAAGAGGCCGGCGTGTTCAGCGACGAGGGATGCGTCGAGGCGTACGACTGCGCCGTGCAGGCCGCCAACCGCGCCGCCGAACTGAACGCCGAGGACGACAGCGACGACCCGCTGTATGGGTGGGACCTGATGTGCCCCGATCACCGCGAGCAGCACGTCGACACGTGCGAGGAGTGCACCGCCGAGGAGCCCGAGGGCGAGGTCGAGGAGACTCCGGAGGCGGGTGGTACGTGGCGTAGCGGCTGGATGGCGGCCGAGCAGCAGGTGATGGAGGAGGCATTGTTCGATCTCGGCGACGGGGTCGAGCAGGGGCTGCTCTTCCAGTAGCACCCGACGAGCATGAACTAGGTTCACGCGCTCCCTTGTGAACCTAGTTCATGTCGGCGTATGCTGATCTCGTTCTCGCCGGTCTCCACCCGGCACCCACCGAGCACGGGAGCAACCCCCATGCAGATCACCAAGTACGCCGTCATGAGCGCCGGTACCCCCCACTTCGGCGCCCGCGGCATCGACGGCGCACCGGTCATGCTGTGCGGCACCGGCGCGGCGAACCTCTGGCGCACCGCGAGCGAGGCCCGCATGTGCCAGCAGTGCGAGCGCGCGCACGCCGTGCTCGTGGCCGGTCCGGTCGAGCGCGAGCTGCGCCTCGCCGCGGGCGCCAAGGGCGGCCTGGGGCACCTGCTAATTCCGGGCGAGTCCCGCGGCTACTGCGGCAAGGGGCTCGGCGAGCAGGTCGCGACCGGCAAGCGGGTGTGCAAGAACTGCACTCGCGCCGCCGAGGGCCTCGACGCCTTTTCGGCCGCGGTTCCCGGCCTGATCGCGAAGCGCCTCGCGGCGCTCGGCGAGCAGCTCGACGCCGAGGCGCCGGACGTCCCCAACATGTTCGGTACGGCCGAGCCCGCCGCCATGGCCGAGCAGCTCGGCGCGCTCGGCAACCTGCTCGACACCCTGCTCGCCGCCGACGAGCAGCCGGTCGTCGAGGACACCGCGGGCACGTGGCGCGATGAGTGGATCATTGAGGGGCAGCAGACGCTCGCCGGCCTCGCCGACGAGCAGGGCGCCCTCTTCGCCTGATCGCCAACCGCCCGCCTCGGAGCCGACCGGGGCGGGCCTTCTTCACCCAAGGGAGTTCCCATGACCAAGCGAGACGGCAAGGCCGAGCAGGCGCGCGAGGAGATCGAGGCGGACCTGAAAGACGACCCGGAGGTGACTTGGCTCGCGCGGGACATCATCGCCGTCGTCAAGAAGCACCGGGCAGCCGAGCGCAAGCACGCGACCGAGGTCGCTGCCCGCCTGGAGGGGGCCCGACAGGTGGCAGGCGCAGAGGCTGCGGACGCCGAGGCGGCCGAGCATCTGACGCTCGCCGAGGCCGGGCGCATCCGCCGCGCGTACAAGGTCGCCCAGACTGCAACGCCGCGCTTGATCCTCGACGCCAATTCCAACGGCTTGAACGCGACCGAGATCGCGCGTGAGCTTGACGTATCAGGCTCGTACGTCGCCCGCTTCCTGCGAGAGAACGGCCGTCAGGAGAACCCCGAGGGGAGCCAGGGATAAGGGCGAGCCCGTCCTGCGTCTCCACCGCCGGACGGGCCCTAACCGCGGACGGGAGCAACCCCCGCCCGAGGCTGCGCACAGCGTATCTCGAAGAGCTCACCGAACAGACTTGCGCCGTTATCGATTCGTGACCTAATGTTGGCCGTGCCTCCGGCGTGCCCGGAAACTCTGGCCCTCTCACCCGAACGCCCCGTCGCCCTCCCCCCTGGCGACGGGGCGTTCGCCGTTCCCCCGGGAGGTGAGCGCGTGGCCGAGCCGATCACCGACCGGGACCGCGCAGAGGTGCGCCGGCTCCACGCGGAGGGCAAGACCCGCAACGCCATCGCCCGGGAGACCGGCCGCAGCGCTGCGACCGTCTCGAAGATCGCTGCACAGGAGGGGCTCGCCTTCTCCGGCGGTGCCCGGGTCGCAGCAGCGACCGAGGCGCGGCGCGCTGATTCTGCAGCACGCCGCGAGCAGCTCGCCGAGGACTCCCTCGACGCCGCCCTGTGCCAGGTCGAGCAGACCGTCGGCGCGGACTCCGCTCGCGACGCGCGCGACCGCGCCACCGCCGCTCGCGCCCTGACTGAGGTACACGTCCGCGTCTCCGAGCTTGCTCGCCACAGCGGCACCGGAAGCACCGGCGGATCGATGCTCGACCGCCTCGCCGACGCTCTGCTCGGGCCGGCTGGAGGTGACGAACAGGGGGTGTAACGGCCCTTGCCGCTCCCCCTGTCAGACAAGCAACTCGACTCGATCCGGCGCTCGTTCAACGCCCGCATTTCGATCTGGCACGGCAGCGTTCGGTCGGGCAAGACCATTGCGTCGCTGCTCGCGTTCCTGATCTCCATACGGCGCGCGCCGGCAACCGGCTTGATCCTGCTGTGCGGCCGATCGCTGCAAACGATCGAACGCAACATCCTCGAACCGCTGCAAGATCCCGAACTGTTCGGCTCGGACGTCACGGCGGAGGTACGACACACCCGCGGCGCGACCACGGCAAGCATCCTCGGCCGTACGGTCCACCTGATCGGCGCGTCGGACGCGCGGGCCGAGGGCCGGCTGCGCGGCGCGACGGCCTGCCTCGCCTACGTCGACGAAGGGACGTTGGTCCCCGAGGGCTTTTGGACGCAGCTACTCGCGCGTCTGTCCGTGCCTGGGGCGCGGCTGCTGGCCACCACGAACCCCGACGGGCCGCGACACTGGCTCAAGGCGTCGTACCTTGACCGCGAGACCGAGCTCGACCTCGCCGCCTTTCACTTCCGCCTCGCCGACAACCCCTCGCTAGCGCCGGCCTACGTTGCCGCACTGTCCGCCGAGTACAGCGGACTATGGCGCCGCCGGATGATCGATGGCGCATGGGTCGTCGCCGAGGGCTCGGTCTACGACTGCTACGACGAGCAGCAGCATGTCGTCGACGAGCTGCCGGAGATGCGTCGGTACTGGCTCGGCATCGACTACGGCACCGTCAACCCGTTCTCCGCGGTCCTGCTCGGACTCGGCGCCGATGAACGGCTGTACGCGGTCGCCGAGTGGCGATACGACTCCCGCGCCCACCACCGGCAGATGACCGACGCCCAGTACAGCGCGGCCGTACGCGGCTGGCTCGACGAGCTCGGCGTTACGCCCGAGTGGACGTTCGTGGACCCGAGCGCCGCCTCCTTCTCCACACAGTTGTGGACAGACGGGCACCCCGGGGTCGCCCGTGCCGACAACACCGTGCTGGACGGGATCCGCAGCGTCTCGAACGTGCTCGACGCTGGTCTGCTGCGCATCCACCGCTCGTGCGCCGGCCTGCTGGCCGAACTACCCGGCTACGCATGGTCGGAGCAGGCCGCCGCCCGCGGCGAGGACCAGCCGATCAAGGCGAACGACCACTCGTGCGACGCGCTGCGCTACGCCGTGCACTCCACCGCCCACGAGTGGCGCCACCACCTCGCGCGCGCCCAGTAGCCACCCACCACCAACATGCCCCGGCCGCCCGCCGGGGCGCGCCGCGGTTCCGCACATCAAGGGGGACACGCGATGCATACGACGTGGGCCAACCGCTTCCTCGACAAGGTCACCCGGACCGATGACGGCTGCTGGGAGTGGACGGGCTCGATCAAGCCGAGCGGGTACGGGCAGGTACGGGTCGGGGATCGCGTGCGCTCCGCGCACCGCGTCGCGTACGAGCTTGCGCATGGGGAGATACCCGACGGGCTCGTGATCGACCACCTATGCCGCCGGCGCAATTGCGTCCGGATCGACCACCTTGAAGCCGTTACGCAGCGGATCAACGTGCGGCGAGGCATCAGTGCCGCGGCCCACCGCGCCCGTCAGACCCACTGCTGCCGCGGGCACGCCTTCGACGCCGCCAACACCTACGTAGCGCCCAACGGAACCCGCAAATGCCGGCGGTGCCGTGCCGCAGCTCAGAACCGCGCACGACGTCAGGGGGTGACCTGTGTCCCTGCCTGAGAGTGGCTCGGCGTGGCCGCCGGCGCACATGACGGCCGCGTACCGGGAGATGCGCACGGATGATGCGTGGTACTCCGGGGACCGGACGAGACTCGCGCACGTCTACCGGGACGCCGGGCATCGGCGGGATGGGCATCGGCGTCTGTGGTCACGGCACCGTGGACCCGAGCCCGGTCACCGCGACCGCCGGATGCACATCCCCCTCGCCGCGGACATCGCCAGCACATCCGCCTCGTTGCTGTTCTCCGAGCCGCCCACGTTCACCGTGAGCGACAGCGCCACACAGGGCCGGCTCGCCGAGCTCGCCGAGGCCGACGGCGTGGCCAACACGCTGTTGGAGGCGGCCGAGGTGTGTGCCGCGCTCGGCGGCGTGTACCTGCGCGTCACGTGGGATGCGTCGCTCGTCGCCCGTCCGCTGCTGACCGTCATGCACGCCGACCGCGCCGTTCCCGAGTTTGTGTTCGGCATCCTGCGCGGCGTGACCTTCTGGCGCGTCCTGTCCTCGGACGGCGGCGCAACCGTGTGGCGGCATCTGGAGCGCCACGAGCCTGGCCTGATCACACATGGCCTCTACCAGGGGACGGCCGATCAGCTCGGCCGGCGCGTGCCGCTCACCGAGCATCCCAGTACCGCGCCGCTCGCCGCCTCGCTCGGGCCGGCTGGCGACGCGATCGAGACCGGGGTGCCGATGCTCACTGCGGTCTACGTGCCCAACATGAGGCCCCACCGACTCGACCGCGAATCCCCGCACGGCAGATCCGACTTTCAGGGCGCGCACGACATGTTCGACGAGCTTGACGAGGTCTGGTCGAGCTGGATGCGGGACATCCGGTTGGCGCGGGCCCGGCTGATCGTGCCGGACGCCTACCTTCGTGATCACGGCCCGGGACGTGGCGCGAGTTTCGATGCCGATCGCGAGATCTGGCAGACGGTGAGCGTGCCGCCGACGGAGAACGCGGGAATCACCCTGGCGCAGTTCGCGATCCGGGTCGAGGAGCACCAGGCGAGTGCGGATGCGCTGACGCAGCAGGCCGTACGGTCGGCCGGCTACAGTCTCCAAAGCTTCGGGCTCGGCGATCAGGTCGCCGCCGCGACCGCGACCGAGGTCACCGCGCGCGAGCGCAAGAGCATGATCACACGAGACACCAAAGCCAGGTACTGGGCACCTGCGGTCGCCGATGCACTGCACACGATGCTCGCCCTGGATCAGCAACTCTTCACCCCCGGGATCGTCCCCGAGCGGCCGAAGATCGCGTTCGGAGACGCTGTCTCGGAGGATCCGCAGTCGGTCGCGCAGACGCTCTCCCTGCTCACTCAGGCGCAAGCCGTGAGCGTCGACACGCGCGTGCGGCTGCTGCATCCGGAGTGGGACGACGACGCCGTACAGATCGAGGTCGAGCGCATCCTCGTCGAGACCGGCGCGGCAGTGCCCGACCCGATGCAGCTCGGCGCGCTCGCGTAATCCTGAAGACAGCCCCCGAGGGGCAGCGACCTGCGGAACACTGGCCAATATGGCCGATATTGAGCTGTGGATTGCCGGCTTAACCAGTGGCACGGCGATCATTGCGAGCTGGGTTACCAGCAGGGGGCACACTCGTGCCGCGCGCGACCGGGTCAGGCTTGAGGCTGCTGCCCAGCGCGACGAGCGACGGCGAGAGATTCGACGAGTCGCGTACCTCGACCTCATCACGCACACTCAGGATCAACGCAAGATCCTTTGGGCCATTCGGGACGCCCATAAATCTCCCGTCCCCGAAGAGCGCGCCACCGTTCTTCATGAACAACTAGCTGCTGCACGGGAGGCATACGACACGTTCGTTAGGCTCATGCAGGTGGTCTCGCTCGAAGGCCCCTCCCAAGTAGCCGAGTGCGCCGAGTCCATGCGGGCGCCCCTGGCCCTTGCCCGGCGAGAAGTGCAATCCCTCGCGGAGGCGCGGTCCCACTCGCTTCAGGCACTAGAGCACCTGAACCTAGAGATCCACACAGCGTTGTTGGGCTTCATCAGCGAAGCGAACAAGGCGCTGAACTCCATGTAGCAATACAAGGGGGTGCTGTGCCGATCCATCCGGGTATGGTCGAGGACCTGTCGGCCAGCGTCCTGGCCCTGTACGCAGACGCCGAGCAGCGGCTGCTCGGCGTCGTCGCGCGGCAGCTCGCCGACGGTTTCGAGGCGCCCGGTTGGGCCACGGCCAAACTTCGGGACGTGCAGGCGCTGCGCCGCGGTGCGCAGGGGGTCGTCGACGCGCTCGGCACGGCCATGCAGGTTGAGGTCTTCGACGCGGTCGCCGAGGCGTACACCGTCGGGGCCCGTTCTGGTCTCGCTGAGCTCGGCGCCCTGGACGACGTCGACGCCCGCCGGATCGCCGAGAGCACGCCCAACGGCCGTGCCGTTGACCGCCTCGCGCAGGAGACGATCGATCTCGTCGAGGCCACCCACCGCGGCATTCTGCGCGGCGTGGAAGACGGATACCGGCAGGTGATCGCCGAGGTGTCCGCAACGCCCCTGCTCGGCATCGACACCCGGCGCCAGGCCACACAGCGCGCGATGGAGCGTTTCGCCGACCGCGGTTTGAGGGCGTTCGTGGACCGGGCCGGCCGGTCGTGGCAGATGACGAGCTACGCCGAGATGGCCACCCGCACCAGCGTCGGGCGCGCTGCAGTCGAGGGACACACTGACCGTCTGCGCGCCGCTGGCCTCGACCTCGTGATCGTCTCCAACGCTCCGCACGAGTGCCCCCTGTGCCGGCCCTTCGAGGGCAAGGTGCTGTCGATCGACGGCCCGTCGGGGGCGCGCGAGGTGGACGTCGAGCACGCCGTCGAGGACGGCCGTACCGTGCGTGTGACCATCGCCGGATCACTCGACGAAGCGCGCACCCGCGGGTTCCAGCACCCCAATTGCCGGCACTCGGTCGCCGCGTACCTGCCCGGCGTCACCCGCGAGCCCACCGAGCACGCCACCGACCCAGACGGATACGAAGCGACCCAGCAGCAACGGGCGATCGAGCGCGGCATCCGCAAGTGGAAGAACCGCGCCGCTGCCGCGACCGACCCGGACGCGAAAAAGGCGGCCGAGGCCCGTGTGCGGCAGTGGCAGAAGCGCCAGCGCGAGCACCTGGCCGCGCATCCCGAGCTCATCCGGCGCCGCGAGCGCGAGCAGATCGGCGCCGGCAACAAAACCTCGAGTGACGGAACGGCCGGCTGGCCCGGCTCGCCGAGCGGTCCGGGGACGGACGCGTTCGAGGCCGCGCGCGTGCGCTCCGGCGACGCTCGCACTCTGCCCGAGATGAGCGACGAGCAGCTCGGCGCCGCCATCCGCTCGAACGTCCTCGACCGGCGCGACCGGGACCGGATCGGCGCCGAGGCCGACCGGCGCGACGAGCAGGTGCTGCTCGACCGCGTGCGCCCCGCCGGCCGCCTGGCCGACAACCTCGCCGTCTTCTCCGACGACGAGCTCGCGCGCGTCTCCGGCCACCTGGGCGACGACGACATGCTGCGCGTCATGGCCGAGATGGACCGACGTGACATCGACGCCGCCCTGCCCGGCGCCCGCCGGGACCTGATTGGCCTATCCGAGCGCGAGCTCGCCGACCGGGCCCGCCGCGCCGGCGACACCGAGCGCGCTGCCCTGGATGCCGAGGCGCACCGCCGGCAGCTGCTCGGCGACGTGTTCCCCGGCGGCCGGCTGGCCGCTGATCTCTCCGGCGTCGGCGACGACGCCCTCGGGTGGGCGATCCGGTACGCCAGGGACGACGACGCGCTGCGGATCGCCGCCGAGCTCGACCGCCGGTACCCGCCGGCCCCGATGCCGAAGGCGGCCGGAGCGCACACCGTCGAGGGGCAGCTCGCCGACCGCGCCGCCCTCGACGAGGTCCTCGGCCCGGCCGGCGACCCCGACGACTGGGCGCACCTGGCCGACGACCTGCCCGACGATCCGTATGTGGGCATGTCCGCGGCCGAGCGCTGGATCGCCGAGCGCGAGGCCGCGCAGCAGGCGCAGCGCACCGCGTACAGCCGGTCGCAGGTACAGGAGATGTACCGCGAGCACGTGTACGCGCAGTACATGGCCGCCGAGGATGAGCTGCGCGGCGTGCTGCTCTCCCGCGAGGCCGACCTCGCGGGCGTGGACCCGATCAGCCTGTTCACGGGCCCCGCTCACGTCGCCTACGCCCGTGCGTCGGAAGAGCTCAAGCGATGGTGGCAGATCCACCCGCGCACTACGCTGGCGGAGTACACCGAGCAGGTCACCGGCATACGGAGCAGCGCTGCGGACACCGCCCGCGCACGCCGCACCGAACACGACAACAAGCTCTAACCGAGGGGACGTTTACCGGATGGGTTCACGGGCCGACATCGTCCAGGCCATGCAGGACGGACGCCGCGCGGGCGCCGCCGGCGACCGGCCGACTGCGTGCCCCTACCCGGCCGGGAACCTGCTGCGCTCCGCGTGGCTGCGCGGGTACGCCGCCGCCCGCCCCCTCCCTGGCGAGACCAACCCCCAGTAGCGGCAGGCGGGACGAGTCCCCCACGGCCCGCAGGTCCCGCAGCTCACCAGGAGCACCGCCGGCTCGACACCGGCCGGGACCACCGGGGGGCCGCGCCGCCCATTAGTAACCGACCCCCGCCCCGCACGCGGGGGTGAGCCGAACGGGGTTGGAAGCCCGCACGGCCCCCCTTCCTTCCCTTTCACGGCCCGCCCTCGGCGGGCCTTTTTTCATGCCCGCACCAGCCCGGAGGGTCCTTTCCCCATGTCCGATCCCACCCCGGCCGCCCCGGCAACAGGCACCGAGCCCACCCCCGACATGGGCCCGGCCGCCCCGCCGCCAGCGCCGGCCCCCGCAGCTCCGACGGCGCCCGATCCGGCGACCGAGCAGGCCCTCGTCGAGGCGCAGCGCGAGCGCGAGCAGGCCACCGCAGACCGCGATCAGCTTCACGCCGCACTGCGCCGGCTGCTCGATCCCGAGGGCGCGCAGGGCGAGGCAGACCCGGCCAGGCTCGCCGAGCAGGCTGCCAGCGAGCGCGACCAGGCCCTCGCCGAGGCGCGCCGGCTGCGCGTCGAGCTCGCCGCCCACCAGGCCGCGCACGCCGCGGGCGCCGACCCCGGCCGGCTGCTGGACTCCCGCGCGGTCGAGCGGCAGCTCGCCGACCTCGACCCCACCGACGGCAAGTTCGGCGAGCAGCTCGGCCAAATGATCGCCGCCGCGGTCGAGGCACACCCCCACCTGCGCGCAGCTCCGGCCGGCCCGACCCGCGGGGGCGCCGACTTCTCCAGCGGTCCCGCACAGCAGATCACCCCGGCCCAGTTCGCGCGGCTCACCTACGCGCAGCGCGTCGAGCTGCACCAGTCTGACCCCGACCTGTACCGGCAGTTGTCTGCCGCGTCCGAGAACTAAGGAGGCGCCGCATGGCGACCGGCACGACCACATCCGCACAGATGCTCATCCCCGAAGTGTGGGCCGACATGGTCGCGGCGAAGTTCCGGGGCTCCATGGTCCTGGGCACGCTCGCGATCAACGACAACACCCTCGAAGGCATCCCCGGTGCGTCGATCGACTTCCCCAAGTGGAAGCCGCTGGGCGAGGCAGACGAGCTCGACGAGGCCACCCCGATGACCCCCGAGCAGCTCGGCACCGACAAGGGCGCCCGAGCCACGATCCGGGAAATCGGCAAGGCCGTTCGCTTCACAGACAAGTCCCGGCTTGTGGCGTTCGGCGACCCCTACGCCGAGGCGCAGCGGCAGCTCGGCATCCTGATTGCCCGGCGTATCGACCGGGACCTGACGGCCGCGGCCGAGGCTCCCGGCGCGATCACCGTCGACGCCGCGGCTAAGGCCCTGTCCTGGGATGTCATGGTCGACGGCATCGCGCGCTTCCGGGACGAGTGGGATCCCGAGAACATGGCCGGAATCGTGATCCACAGCTCGCAGCGCGCGAGCCTGCTCAAGGATCCGAACTTCATCTCGGCCGACAAGCTCGGCGCCGGCGGCGCGGTGATCCCCCGCGGCGTGATCGGCCAGGTGGGCGGCGTCAACGTCCTCGTCTCGGACCGCGTCACCACCACTCCGAGCCCCGACGGTAAGGCCCCGACCACCTACAACGCCCTGATGATCAGGCGCGGGTCGCTCGGCCTGCTCTACAAGCGGCAGCCGCTGGTCGAGACCGACCGGGACGTGCTTGCCCGCTCGACCGTGCTCACCACGACCGTGCACTACGCCACGCACCGACTCGACGACGAGGGGATCGTCGTCCTGAAGACGCAGGGGGCCGCGTAGCGCCGTGGCTCGACTTCCCTACGCGACCCCTGAGCAGCTCGCCGCGTGGACGGGACACCCGGCGCCGCCCGACGCCGAGCGGCTGCTCGCCAGGGCGGCCGAGGACATCGACTCGGCCCTGCTCACCTCGGTCTATCCCGTCGACGACGACGGCGACCCCACCGACCCGGACATCGCCGCTGCTCTGTCCGCCGCCACGTGCGCACAAGTCGAGTGGCAGCTCGCCACAGGCGACGACGGGACGGGCGCGAGCGGCACATGGGACTCGGTCTCGATCGGCCCCGTGAGCCTGTCCGGCCGCACCGGGCGCAGCGCCGGCTCGTCCGGCGTCGAGCTCGCCCCGCGCGCCGACCGGGCCCTGCGCCGCGCTGGCCTGTCGCCCGGACGGATCTACGCATGGTGACCCGCGTCCCGCTGGCCCTGCTGCGCCACCGGATCACCGTCGAGCCGTACGCGGGAGAAGGGGCGTACGGCGAGCAGTACCGGCACGCCATCCCGGACGTGCCGGCGCTCGTCGACTCCTCCCCTCGGCTCGTCCGCGCCGCGGACGGCCGGCAGGTCACCGCCACCGCAACTGTGATCGCGGGGCCGACGCTGGACTGCCCGCCCGGATCAAAGATCACCCTGCCCAACGGCCGCACCACTAAGGCGATCACCGTCAACCACCACACCGCCCCGGGTCTGCCGGTGCCGGCCTGTACGGAGGTGAGCTGCGAGTGAGCCAATCCGTACGACTCCAGTGGAACGGCGCCGCCGCAACCGAGCTCATGCGCCGCGCCGCGGCTCGGGGCCTGCTGCTCGGCGCCGAGCATGTGCTCGCCGCGAGCAGGCAGCGCGTACCGATCAACGAGGGCACCCTCGAACGGAGTGGCGCTGCCTCAGTCGACGAGCAGTCGATGACCGCCGCCGTGTCCTACGACACGACATACGCGGTGAGGGTCCATGAGGACATGAACGCGCGGCACAGTCCCGGCCGATCGGCGAAGTACCTCGAATCCGTGCTGCCGGAAGTGTCCGGCGAGGTGCAGGCGCTGATCGCCGCGCAGGTCCGGCGCGCGTTGGGCGGCTGATGTCGTACACCACCGATCTCTTGGACGGTCTCGCCCGACTCCTGCACGAGCAGGGTGTCGGCACCTACCGGCCCGAGGGCGTGTACGCCCCGGGCGAGACCGCGATCACGGTCGCCGCCATGCCGCCGGCCCCCGACCGCGCGATCTGCCTCTCGGCTTACGTCGTCGCCGACTCTTCCGTGCTCACGGACACGACGACGGGCGTGCAGGTGCGCACCCGCGCAGGGGCAGACCCGCGCGAGGTCGACGCCCTCGATGATCTGCTGTTTTCCGTCCTGCAGGGCGCCGGGCCGTTCCTCTTCGGAGCGGTCCGGGTGCAGCTCATCACCCGTGCCTCGGGGGCCCCGATCGGCGCCGATTCCTCCGGCCGCATGGAGCGCAGCTCTAACTACTACCTCCGCGCGCACCGCGCGCACCCCCATCTCGAATAGGAGGCCCTATGGCTACGCCTACGCCGCCGGCCGAGACCGTGACCGCGCTTGCGAGGCGCTACCGCCTCGAACTCGACATGGGCGCGAGCGGCACCCCGAATTGGACCCTGATACCGGGGATCACCGAATTCACACCGAAAGTGGAACCCACCCAGCAGGATGTCACGAGCTACGACGCCGACGGGTGGAGCGAGCAGGCCGTGACCATGCTCGCGTGGTCCGTTGAGACGACGATGGCGCATCGAGCGCACCCCGTGACGGGGAAGTTCAATGCGGCGCAGGAAGCGCTCAGAAAGGCGAGCATGTCTTTCGGCGCCGCCTCTTACGTCAAGGTCCGGTATTACGACCGCACCGGGCAGGACGACGCTCAGGAAGGCACCGCGCTCGTCACGTGGGAGCCCGACGGCGGCGGCCCGGATGAGATCGACTCGATCAAGGTCACGTTGACCGGGTCGGGCCCTCTGGTGCAGATCGTCAATCCGGTGGCCGGTACACCGCCGAAGGTGGTGGCTGCCTGATGGCTTTCGAGGCACTCGGCGAGCTGCTCGACGAGACGCTCGCCCTGCCGATCGGCGACACCCTGTACGTGGTGCCGGCTCCGTCTGCCGAGGTCGGGCTGCGGGTGCAGGCGATCATTCACGCCGCCGCAGTCGCGGCCGACGGCGGTCGGGTCGACGAGGAAGTACTCGGCGACGCGGCCGAGCGCGACCTGTACCGCGACGTCCTCGGCGAGGCGTACGACCGCATGCTCGCCGACGGTGTGACGTGGCCCGCCCTCAAGCACAGCGCAGTCACGGCCATGGTGTGGATCTCGCAGGACAAGGCCGCGAGCGAGCGCTATTGGAATTCGGGCGGCGACCCAAATCGAGCGGCCCCGAATCGGCAGGCACGCCGCAACCGATCGGCCGGGGCGAACTCGACGTCGAATCGGGGCTCTACGAATGGTACGAGTGGCCGGAAGGCCACCACCCGCGCAAAGGCGCGGCCGGCCCGTCCCTGACGTGGCCCCAAATCCTCAGCGAATGGCCCCTCATCGAGGCTGACCTGCACGAGGTCTACGGCATCGATCTCGGCGACCCCTCCCTGCTGCGCGCCCGTACATGGCGATGGCTACGCGTACGCATTCTCGCGCTCCTAAGCGCTGAATCACGCCTCGCCCGCGTGCTCACACCCCCACCCGACCCTTCCCCCACCTCAGGGGGTGCAACTCCCCGGAGGTGATGAGCACATGCCCCTCCGGGTTGGCGAGCTCGCCGCCACACTCAGCGTGGACGACAGCGCGGTTGGCCCCGGCACTCAGCGGGCCGAGGCGACGGTGCGCGCGAGCGGCGCGCAGATGGCCGCAGACGCAGACCGCGCCGGCCAGCAGGCCGGACGGGATCTCGGCGACGGCGTCGCCGAGGGCGCGAGCGCCGGCGGCGAACGGGCATCGAACGCCTTGAAATCCGGTCTGTCCAAGCTCGGCGCGGCGGCCCTCGGCATCGGCATTGGCGCGGCCCTTATGGGCGGCATCAGTCAGGCCCTCGAACAAGGGAAGGTGCAGGGCAAGCTACGGGCCCAGATGGGCAGTTCCGGCCCGATCGCCGCCGAGTACGGCAAGGCAGCCGGGCAACTCTACTCCGGCGCGATCGTCGACTCGGTCGAGGACGGCGCCGAGATCATGAAGGGGATCGCACAGAACGGTCTCCTACCGCCCGAGGCGACGCAGTCCCAGATTCAGACGATGGGCCGGCGCGTCGCCGATACGGCCTCCGTCATGGGCGAGGACGTCAGCAAGGTAAGCCGCGCAGTCGGCGTCATGCTGAAGACCGGCGTAGCCAAATCCGCGGATGAGGCTATGGACGTCCTCGTCAAGGGCTCACAGAACGGCGTCAACGCCGCCGAGGACCTGCTCGACACCTACAGCGAATACCCCACCGAGTTCCGACAGTTGGGCCTCGACGCAAAGACGTCCATGGGCCTGATGTCCCAGGGACTCAAAGGCGGCGCGCGCGATGCCGACGTCGTCGCCGACGCGCTCAAAGAGTTCACGCTGCAAGCGCAGGGGATGAGCGACACCACCAAGACGGCTTACGAGGACCTCGGCCTTTCCGGCGAGAAAATGCAGGAGGTATTCCGGAAGGGTGGACCCGCAGCAGGAAAAGCGTTCGAGGAGATCATCACCAAGCTGCGAGCCGTCAAGGACCCCGCCAAGAAAAGCGAGATCGCCCTCGGCCTCTTCGGCACCAAATTCGAAGACATGCAGCAGGCCATCTATGCCCTTGACCCCGCTCACGCAGTCGACGCCCTCGGCGACGTCAAGGGGGCGACGGACAAGGCCGGCGACGCAATGCGAGACAACGCCGCAACGAAGATCGAGGTATTCAAGCGGGCGCTTGAAACGAAATTCGTCAACCTTATCGGCGGCAAGGTAATACCCGTGGTCGAGAAGCTCGCCGACTGGATCGGAGCGGGCGGACTCGGTAAAGCATGGTCCGCCTCGACTCAATTCATAAAGGAGCACTCGACAGAGCTCACCGCCGCCGCAACGGTGATCACCGTCCTGATGCTGCCGACCCTCGTCACCCTGGCCACTCAGATGGGAGTGACGACGGCCGCCGTAGTCACGGGGTGGGTGACGCAGGGCGCCGCCGGCGTCGCCGCCGGGGTCCGCTTCCTCGCCACAAATGCGCTGATCATCGGCGGATGGGTGGCGCAGGGAGCCGCGGCCGGCATGGCGGCCCTACGGGTCGTCGGCGCGTGGGTCCTGATGGGGACGCAGTCGACGATTCAGGGCGCCAAAATGGCGGCTGCGTGGGTCATGGGCATGGGGCCCGTCGGCTGGATAACCGCCGCGATTGTCGCCCTGGTCGTCCTCGTCGTTGCCAACTGGGACAGAATCGTTTCTGCGACGTCCGCGGCGTGGGATTGGGTATGGGGCAAGATCAAGGGAATTGGCCAAGCCCTCCTTGATTTCTTCCTCAACTGGACAATCGCCGGGCTCATCATTAGCCACTGGGACTCCATCAAATCCGGCACCGTCCGCGTCTGGGATGCCATTACGAATTGGATATCCGGCATCCCCGGTCGGATAGTGGGCTTCTTCTTCGACTGGCCCCTCGTCGGGACCATCCTCCGACACTGGAGTGCCGTGAAGGATGGCACGTCCCGCAAGGCTGGTGAAATGCTCGACTACGTCCGCGGACTCCCGGGGCGCATCGTCGGCTATTTCGGCGATTTCGGTTCCATGCTGTACGGCAAGGGACAAGACCTCATCCGCGGGCTGTGGAACGGCATTCTCGGCATGGGCGGGTGGCTGCGCTCAAAGCTCATGTCCTGGGCAAGCAGCGCAATCCCCGGACCCATCGCTAAGGCGCTCGGCATTCACTCGCCGAGCCGCCTTATGCGCGACAAGATCGGCAAGTTCATTCCGGCCGGTGTCGTCGAGGGCATCAAGGCCGGCGCTCCCGCCATCGACCGCACCATGCGCAATCTCGTACCCGTCCCATCCGCGCAGTTCTCCACCCCTGGCGGCCCGTCCAATGGCGCCGCGGCCGGAGGGGGTTGGGGGCCAGCGGTGCACATCGAGAACTGGCACGCAGGCAGTGCGAGCGCTGATCAGACCGCGGCGGCGCTCACCTGGCACATGAAAGGCAGGGGGTGAACGTGGCCCCCGGTGATCTGGCGAGGCTCCCCGGGCACATCCAGTTCGGCGACTTCCTCATAGGCCCCGGAACCCCCGTGCGCTGGAAGTCCGTTGCCGGCTGGGAGGAAACACCGGGCCTCGACTCCGGCACGGTGCCCCGCTCGTCCCAACACGGCGCCTTCCCTGGCGTGCTGCTCGCGCAGCCTCGCACCATCACGGTGAACGACCTCGTGCTGCGTACCGAGCCCGGTGCGATGAGTGCCGCGGTGCGGGCCCTGGCCGCGGCGACTGCGTTGCGCGATGACGAGCTGCCGCTCGCGATCAAGTTGGACGACGGGCCGGCGCTGATGTGCTGGGCCCGGTGCCTGCGGCGCAGCGTCCCCGTGGCCTCCGGCTACCGGGTCGGTGTGGCCGAGGGCGGCGCGTTGCAGTTCGAGGCGACCGACCCGAGGCGCTATTCGCTGGTCGAGCAGCGCGTCGAGGCGCGTCTGCCGCGGCCCGAGCCCGGCCTCGACTGGCACCTCGCCCCCGGCCCCGAGGGGCTGGTGTGGCCGTTGGATTTCGGGCCGCCGGGCAGTACGGGCGGCATGACCGTGACCAATGAGGGCGACGCCCCCGTCAGCCCCGTGATCGAGTTCCGCGGGCCCGTCGACCGGCCGAGCCTGACGAACGTGAGCACGGGGGACGTCGTCGAGTACGACATCGTCCTCGACTCCTCCGACGTGCTCACCGTCGACACCGGGGCCGGCACTGTCCTACTCAACGGCTCGACGTCCCGCCTGGGTACCGTCACCGGCCGCAGCGTTCCCGAGGCGGTGTTCACGCTGCTGCCGGGCACGTCGACGCTGGCCTACCGCGCCGCCCCTGGCTCATCCGACCCCCGCTCGTCCGTGGCCGTGAGCTTCCGCTCGGCCTACTGGTAAGGAGGACTGCTCCGTATGACCGTCCGTTCCGCGTGGCTGCTCGGCACCGGGCAGACCCGTGAAGACACCCGCGTGACCCCGCTCGGGGTGATGGCGCCCGCGGGGGAGATGACCAGCCGCGACGGCGTGATCGCCGGCGGGCAGCCATTCGCTGCGGTCGGGGTGTCGGCGATGCAGGTGCAGATCGGCGTCGGCCGCGCGATCGTGCAGGGCACCGTCGCACAAGGCGCCTACCCGGTGGCGATCACGGCCCCCGAGGTGGTGACCATTGCCGACGGCTCCCCCCAGTACGGGCGGATCGACTCCATCGTGCTCCGGATTGCCGACCCGGGGTACGACACCTCGCCGGCCCCCGCCGCCCGCGTCGAGGTCGTCCAGGGCGAGGCGACCGCCACCCCCAGCGCCCCCACCCTCACCGGCGCAGTGCTGCGTCTGTGGGACGTCACCGTCCCGGCCGGCACCTCGGCCGGTACCGGCGGGATCACCTGGGGCTCGGCCCTCGCCGACCGGCGCCGCTTCACCAGCGCTGCCGGCGGGATCATCCCCCGCGGGTACGGGCTCGCCTTCCCGGGCGCCTACGACGGGCAGTACCGCGACACCGGCACCGGGCTGGAACGCTGGTCCGCGAAGGGGGCAGCGTGGCAGCCGTACCCGACTGACTCGGGGTGGCAGCCGCTCACCTTGTCCTCGGGCTACGGCTGGCCCAACCACGGCACTCCCGCGGCATGGCGCCGCATCGGCCCCGTGATCATGTTGCGCGGACGCATCGGCCCGACGAAGTCCGGGGGCACCATCCCCAACGGCGCGACGATTCTTACCCTGCCGGTCGAAGCGCGGCCGGCCGGCGGCAGGGAATTCGCATGGGCATCGCCGCGTGACCAGATCAACCGCGGCCCCTCCCTCTGCCGCGTCGAAATCCAGCCCGGCGGCGCAGTGCGCACCTACGAATTCTGGGAGCTCCCCCAGTGGATCAGCCTTGACGGAGTGACCTACACAGCGGACTGACCCGAAGGGGGTGCACGATGACCCCCTACCGGGTCCTGTTCTGTGACCTGCGCACCGACCAGTTGCTCGACGTCCTGCCGGTGCAGGGGCTGGCATTCGACGACTGGATCGGCAAGACCCCGAGCATGTCCGGCACCATCCCCGTGCCGAATGCCCAACTCGCCGCCCGCGTACGACAGGTCATCGAGCCCGGCCGTACCGCGGTATGGGTCGAGCGCGGGCGTGAAATCTGGTGGGGCGGGATTCTCTGGACGGCGCGGGTCAACAGCAGCAGCCGCGGCGAGATTGCCGTGCAGATACAGGCGGCCGGGTGGGATTCCTATCTCGACCACCGCATGCTCTACGACACGCTGACCGCAACCGGCGTCGACCAATACGACATCGTCCGCACGCTCATCGACTACACGCAGAACACCGTCGGCGGCGACATCGGAATCACCTACGACACAACCCCCTCGGGCGTGCGTCGCGACCGCGTGTACTCCCGATACGACCTGCCGCACATTCGCGACCTGATATCCCAACTCGGAGCAGTCGAGGGGGGTTTCGAGTGGCGCATCGCATCTATGCGTGACCCGGAGTCCGGGCGCCGCATCAAACGGTTGCAGCTCGGCTCCCCCATCCGCACGGGGGCGAGCGAGATCGTCCTCGACCACCCCGGGCCCGTCCTGGCCTACGGGTGGCCGGTCGATGCCACCGTGACCGCGAATGCGTGGCAGTCCCGCGGTGCGAGCACGAACTCGAATCAGGCGGCCGAATCAGTCCCGCTCACGTCCGCGCTGCTCGTCGCCGACCAGGACCTCGCCGCCGGCTGGCCCCGCCTCGACGGCAGCTCGGACTATCAGACGGTCATCACGCAGGATGTACTCGACGCCCACGCACGCGCCGACCACGCACGCGCCCGCGCCCCCCTCACCATCCCCGAGATCACGGTGCGGCTCGACGGCGGCCTGTCGCCGGCCGCGCTCGGCGCCACGATCAGGCTCCGCATTCGTGACCTGTGGTGGCCTGCCGGCCTCGACGCCCGGTACCGCGTGATCGGCATGTCCGTCACGCCCGCCGAGCGCGGGCGCGCCGAGACTGCCCAGTTGCATTTGGAGGCTGCCTGATGGCTGCTGTGCCCCTCGACCTACTCGACCGCATTCGCGAGCTGGAAAGGCAGGTGCGGCAACTCGCCGGCCGCTCTCAAATCCGACCGGCCATGAACCAAGTCAGCAAAGGAGACGTACGCATTGGCGAGGGCGGCACCCTCGGCGTCTACGCCCCTAACGGTTCACAGATCCTCGGCGTGGGCCGTTGGCCCAACGGCGAATACGGCCTCCATCTGGGCCGACAGAACGGCACATCGGCTCTCACAATCCGCCTCGGAACCGACGAAAGCATCCCGCAGCCCGTACGCCTATGGGATGCCAAAGGACACGTCATCTGGGCTGACGACGTACGGACCGGCGGCATCGCCTACCCCTACCTCGGCCTGCTACCTCCACAGGACTCCGACGCAAGCAACTGGCCACGCACGGACTCGACCGAGTTCACCAGGATCGCCCACTCCTTCAACTCGGTGTGGCAGCCCAAATTCCGGCTCTACATGCACACGGCTTTCGACGGGGGAACCTCCGGCGAAATACGGGTCCTCGTTAACGAGCAGACGTGGGGACCAACCATCCGCGCCGGCGCCTCTTTCGATTACACGGGCTTCACCGGAGTTGATCCCGGGGGACAAATCGACGTCGAAGTGCAGGCCCGGCGTACGAGCGGAAACGGGCGCGTCTACGCACAGCCGCTGATGATGCACGGACAAGAGACCTAACCCAAACCCACCAAGCCTTTCAGACAGGAGGCAACCCCCCTGCTGCCCGACTCCATACCCACAGTCACCGTAAGCGGACGTTTCCTCGCCCCCGACGGCCGCCCCCTCTCCGGGAGCGTCACCTTTCGCCCGCCCGCTCAGCTCACGTTCCCCGCGGCCGACGTGATCCTCGGCGGCCCCGTCGTCGCGCAGCTCGACGCGCAGGGACAGATCGCCGTCGTCCTCCCCGCGACCGACGCGCCCGGCATGGATCCGTCGGGGTGGAGCTGGACCGTCACCGAGGCACTGTCCGGCATCCCGGCCGGCCGCACGTATCAACTGCTGCTGCCAGCACGGGAGCCACACGTCGACTTGGCCGACGCCGCACCCACCGACCCCACCAAACCGAACTACGTCCCGGTGATCGGCCCGAAGGGGGACCAGGGCGAGCGCGGACAGTCCGCGTACGAGGTCGCCGTCGCCGCCGGATTCTCCGGCGCCCCCGCGGACTGGCTCGCGTCCCTGGTCGGCCCCCGCGGCGCGACCGGCCCGCAAGGCGACCGCGGGCCCGCCGGCCCGCAGGGTCAGCCCGGCGTCGTCCAGTCCGTCAACGGCATCTCCACCCCGGTGGTCACCCTCACCGCGACCCACGTCGGCGCCATCCCCACCACCGCAGCCGGCGCCGCCGGCGGCGTGGCCACCCTCGGGACCGACGGCCGCGTACCTGCCGCGCAGCTCCCCGCCGCGTCCGGCGGGGGCGCGGTCGAGTCGGTCAACGGCTTCGTCGGCCGGGTGCAGCTCGACGCCGCCGCGGTCGGAGCAGCACCGGCTACGCACACGCACACCGCGGCGCAGGTCGGTGCCCTCGCCACCACGGCCCGCGGCGCGGCGGGAGGTGTCGCGGCCCTCGGCGCCGACGGGAAGGTGCCCGCGGCGCAGCTACCGGCCGTGTCCGCGACGCTGCCCGGCACGTGGATGCCGGAGGACTACGGACACCGCGCGTGGGCGTACGATCTCGCCACCTCGTCCCGTACCCCCGGTGACCCTCCCTCCGAGGCCGGCCGCCTGTACCTGGTGGGCGTCCCGCTCCGCACGGCTGCGACGATCAATCGCGTCTCGGTACACGTCATGGGCTACGACAAACCGAACTCGACGGTCACGGCCGCGTACCTGGGCATCTACGACAAGGATTTGAAGCGGGTAGCGACCACGGCCAACGCTGCTGCGTCGCTCCCCGAGACACACAACATCGGCGGACAACCGGCATCCTTCAGCCTGACGGCGTCCGTCAGCCTCGCTGCGGGTAGTTACTACGTGGCCCTGCTGATCAAGGGAACAGGCACCAACGCCGTGCCGTTCCTCGCCGCAACGAATTGGAACGCGACGGCGACGACGTCGGGCGCCCGGGTAGCGGACACCACCGGCGTCTACCGGTGGCTTCAGACCTCATCCACCGCCCTTACCAACCTGCCCGCCGCGCTCACGCTCGCCGACATGACCGAGGCGAGCACCTGCTATTGGGCCGCCATCGGCTGACCCTCACTACCCGCAACAACCATCCGCCCCGCGCGCCACGCCGGGGCGTTCCTCATGTCTGGAGACATTCGCATGGCTGCACCCCTTTCCCCCGACGCCCTGCTCGACGCCCTGCGCGACGAGGGCGTCAACGTCATCCCCTACGGCTCATGGCGCACCCACGACCGCGGCAACCGCGGCGCCGGCTGGGGCCCGATCAACGGCGTGGTCATCCACCACACGGCATCGAGCGGCACCGATAGCTCGGTCGAGCTGTGCGTCGACGGGTACGCCGAGCTGCCCGGCCCGCTGTGCCACGGCGTGATTGCGAAGAACGGCACGGTCTACCTGATCTCGGCCGGCCGCGCCAACCACGCCGGGAGCGGCGACGGCGATGTACTCGACGCCGTCATCGACGAGCGCGCCACCCCGGACCCCTCCGGCTCCGACACCGACGGCAACGCCCACTTCTACGGCTTCGAGTGCGTCAACCTCGGCAACGGCTCCGACCCCTGGCCGTCCGAGCAGCTCGACGCCATCGAGCGCGTCGGCGCCGCGATCTGCCGCGTCTACGGGTGGTCGGCCGCGTCCGTGATCGGTCACAAGGAATGGACCGATCAGAAGATCGACCCGCGTGGCTTCAGCATGCAGACGATGCGCGAGCGGATCGACCGCCGCCTCGGCCACGCGCCCGGCAAGCCCGTGCCGGCCCCGGAGTTCGAGCCGTTCCCCGGCCGCGACTTCTTCCGGTCGTACCCCGACTCGCCGATCGTGACCGCGATGGGTCGCCGGCTCGTCGACGAGGGGTGCAGCGTTTACTCCGCGGGCCCCGGCCCGCAGTGGACCGTCGCTGACCTCCGCAGCTACGCCCGGTGGCAGCGTGCGCAGGGGTTCTCCGGCAGCGACGCCGACGGGTGGCCCGGCCGCGTCACCTGGGATGCGCTCCGCGTCCCCAAGGTCTAAAACCTCTCCCCGAAAAAACCTCGAGTTTTTTGATCTTGCTCCGAAAGGGACTCGACTCATGACTGATGCATCCCGCCGGACCATCCGCACCGTGGTGCAGACGGCCGTCGCCCTGGCCGTGCTGCTGCCTGCCATCGTCGACGCCGCTGGCATCCCCCGCGCCCTGCCCTGGGTCGCCGGCGCCCTGGCCGTGGCCGGTGGCCTCGCCCGCGTGATGGCCCTGCCCGGCGTCCAGGCGCTCATGCCCGGATGGCTGCGCACCGCCCCCGACCGCGACGCCGAGCTGCGCGCGCTCAACCGCCCGCGGGACGAGGGCCGATGACCACTCCCCCGCCCGACCCGACCCCGGTCGCCCTCGAACTGGAGCGGCTGCACCGGTCCGTCGAGGTCGGTTTCGCTCGCCTCGACGGGCAGCTCGCGCTCCTCGTCCAGCGCAGCGACCAGACCGACGGCCGGCTCGGCGACCTCGATGCGCGCGTTGACGAGCTCGAACGGGCCCGCTGGCCCCTGCCCAGCGTGGCCGCCCTGGTCGCGCTCGCAGCGCTCCTCCTGTCCCTCTGGCAGACGATCTCCCACTGACACGCAGATGCGCCCCTGGTGCCGGCCTTGTGCCGGCACCAGGGGCGCGCTTTTGTCGTTGGTGGGCACGAGGCAGGGCCCGGTCGGCGGCTGTCGACCGGGCCCTGCGTCGGGGATTCACCGGGCGGGGTGCCTCTGCGGCAACCGGCGCGGGAGTCTCCCCGGTCCTATACCGCCCCCCTTGTGGCCGGGCGGTGCAGAACGGATGCGGCGCCATGGGCGGCGCACTCGTCGGGCGTGTCGACGTTGTCGACGGCCTCGGGCAGTGAACTTCCGTTCGTCCTCGATCGAGGCGAGGACAGTGACCGTGATCGGGTCCTCGTAGCAGTAGCAGCGGTACCGCTTTCCGGGGCTACCGATCGGGGGCGGGGTGAAGCCGCGGCGGGGGTTCGGTAAGAGCCACCAGAGCAGGAACAGCAGCAGGCCGAGGACGGACACCGCCAGTACGACGGCGCCGACGACCACGCGTCCAGGGTCAACGACATGCACGGTTCGCCCTCCCGCTGCTGATGGGGAGGGGGCGCCGGCGCAGGAGCGACCGTAAGCGCCGTGCTGCGCGCGCGAGGCGCGGCTCGGCGGGGGCGACATCAAGGCCGACGTACTCGGCGAGCTCGTAGGTCAGTTCACGGGCGAGCTGCGGTTTCAGCTCGACCATCAGGCGCGTGTCGAAGTAGAGCCACAGCACGCGGTTGGTACGCCAGCCGATATGACTCAGGCTGAATCGCTGGGGCTTGATCACGCGGGCACCTGCCCCTCGATGGGTAGTTCGAGGTAGACGCGCGTGGCTCGTCGGTGACCGTCCCACACTCGGCAAACGCCGAGGTAGATCGCCGTCTGTCGGGTGATCGCCAGCATGGGCGCGTCGGCAATGTTCTTCGGCGTCAGGTGGTACAGGGCGTGCGAAGGGCCGTCGCCGTCCTCGATCACGAAGGCCACGTACGCACGACGAAACCAAACGGTCACGGTGACAGTCGGGTGTTCGGGCATCTCGGCGAGGGTGAACGCAATCGCATCAGAGATGCAGACACACGCGTCGTCGATCAGCTCGGGGTAGGGGCGCAGGATCGCTTGCACGGACTCACGTGCGACCCGGACCGCCGATCGGGTGGCCGGTACGGCGATGCAGTAGAGCTCACCCTGGTCATTGCTATTGGTGGTGCGGGGACTGCTGAGCGTGGCTGTACTCATGGGGCGTCTCCCATCCGTCGTAGCCGCGCACCTCACGCCGTCCGTGGCTCGGCCGCCCCCGGGGCGCCCTCAACTGGGCGCGCGGCAGCTGCACTTCGGGTCTTCCCGGCGTGCTGCGCGGTGCTGTCAGGACCATAGGGCGGCATCGGGAATCGATGCAACCTCCTCGGTGAAAATGTGCACCGGCTAGACCCTGCGGAAGGTCACGCGCGAGACTGTCCGCACCAGACCAGGGGAGGAGCGGCATGCCACCAAGGACGGCACCGACAGGAAGGCAGCAAAGGCTCGGCGCCGAGCTGCGGAGGATGCGCGAGCAGGCCGGCCTCTCGCCCCTGGACGCTGGCCGCGAGCTGGGCGCCGACCGTACACGCATCAGCAACACGGAGGCGGGCCGCCTCGGGTTGAGCCCGGAAAGGATCCGGACCTTTGCGCGCATCTACTCATGCCCCGACAGCAAGTACGTTGACGCTCTTGTTGCCATGGCGGACGAACGGGGTAAGGGATGGTGGGAGGAGTACCGGGGAACACTCTCCCCGAGCACGCTCGATCTTGCAGAGCTGGAATACAACGCTTCCAGCTTGACGGTTCTTCAGCTCGCGTACATCCCGGGACTTCTCCAGACCGAAGAATATGCGCGGAGTCTATTCCTGAACACGGTTCCACCACTCTCCTCAATAGATGTTGAGCGTCGCGTATCGTTCCGGATGCAACGGAAGTGCGTCATGCAGAGAACTCCGGCAACTCCCTGCACCTTCGTGATCCATGAGTGCGCCCTACGGATGCTTCATGCTGGCGTAGACGGGCAGCGTCGACAGCTCGACAGGCTGATCGATGTCAGCAGCCATGAGGGAGTCACCGTTCGCGTGATCCCCTTCGCCGCCGGATCGTTCCCGGGCGCGAACACCTCTGCGACTTTTGCCGAGGGCGCCGTCTCTAAGCTCGATACGGTTCAGATCGACACTGCCCACGGCTCGCTATTTCTCGATGCCGAAGCGCACTTGGAGAACTACCGGAGCATTCTGAGATACGCCAAAAAGACTGCCCTTACTCCCAAGGAGTCAAGGGATTTTATCCGCAGCATCGCAAATCAACTGTGAAGGCATGGAGATGTCGGAAGTAACGTGGAAGAAGTCGTCTTTCTCTGGCGATAGAGATGAATGCGTGGAAGCGGGGAAGCTCGACGGTAAGGTCGTGATCCGGGAAAGCGACGACCCCGAAGTGATCGTGTCCACCACTCCCGCCAAGTGGCGAGCTTTCATTCTCGGAGTCAAGGCCGGAGAGTTCGACCACCTGATCTAGCGATCTTCCACACCCGAGAGCCCCCCATCTCCGCAGGTGGGGGGCTTTTGGCATATGCCGGTGCACTTGTTTTCCGGTGCACTATTGCACCGAGGCTTGAGCGGCGCTACGTTCTCCCTCTGCACCGCCGCGTCGGGCGGACGACAGGCGAGACCGCGTCCGGCGCTCCGGTGCAACTCCCGTGCAGTGACTGAGAGTTGAGCGGGAGTACCCCCGAAGCTCTCTCCCCCCTCACCCTCCTCGCAGGGGGGAGAGAGCCTCCCCCCACCGCGCAAGGGAGTGCACAGGGCAGATGGCAACAAACGGCGGTCGGCAAATCTTCGGGCACGCGTTCGTCACCAACGAAAAGGGCCACCCCCTCATGGTGACTCGCCCGAACGGGAAACTCGAACTCCCCGGCGGTGTCACCGCCCTTGACGAGCCCGCCGTGGACCCCGCTGCCTACCACCTCCGCCGCCTCGGACTCGACAGGCGGCCCGGCCCGATCCTGCTCGTCGACCACATGGAGCCGATCCGCCTCAGCGATGACAACGACCGGCTCGACTTCATTTTCTACTGCGGGAAACTCACCCCCGCGGAATGCGAGGCCCTCGGTGCCCCCGGGCTCCCCGATGACGTCACCGCATGGCGCTTCGTCAACCTCCAGTACTACGAAGTGGGCATCACCGCCTATCACCGGCGATGCCTCAACGCCGCCGTAACCGCCTGCGCCGCCGGCACCGGCTCCCCCTACCTCCGTAACGGGCTCCGCATCAACGCCGTACCCGCCTAGCACTCTCGGCCCGCCGACGCCGCCCGCCGAAAACCGCCCTACCGCCCCACAGACGCCCGGTACGAGACTGACCCCTCCCCGACCCCGGAGGACCCATGCACTCAGTCATCGCGAGTCCCCAGGAAGAGAAGTACCTCGTAGCCCACCCCGGCGCACGGGCCGGACTCCAGATCCCCAGCCGCTACTACCGCGAGCTCGCCGCGGCCGTCGACGCCGCCCTCGACGTCCCCCCATGGCTCGTCGACGCCGCCCGAGGGGCATGGGGACTCAACCTCGCCGGCGAGCGCAGCGACCGCGTCCTCGTCGTTCGCCCCGAGACGACCCTCGGGTACAGCCGCGCCACCTGGGAGATCAACAAGGGCTGTAACTTCAACTGCGAACACTGCTTCCTCGAATCACGCCCCTTCGACGGGCTCACACCCGCCGATAAGATCCGCCTACTCGACATGCTGCGCGACGCCGGCGTGCTCTGGCTCCAGATCACCGGGGGCGAGCCCCTCATCGACCCAGGGTTCCCCGACGCCTACCGCCACGCCTACCGCGCCGGCATGTTGATCGAGATCCTTACCAACGGATCGAGGCTGCACCGGCACGTCGAGCTCCTCGCGGACATGCCCCCGCACAAGGTGACCGTCTCTCTCTACGGCGCCACGCCCGAATCCTTCGACGGGCTCACCCGCACCAAAGGCTCGTTCAAGAACACCATCCGCGGACTCGACGCAGCACGCGCCGCCGGCATCCCCATCGAGATGACCCTGATCATCACGAAGTACAGCGCCGACGAGGTCCCCCAAATGCGCGCCCTAGCCGAGCAGTACGCCGTCGCGCACAACGAGTTCTCCAACATCTCCCCGACCTATACCGGCGGCCCCGACCCCCTCGCCACGCAGGCCCCGGAGTACCTCGACAAGACCGCCATTTTCAGCGGATGCCCAGCCGGCCACACGTTCTTTCACGTCGATCCCAAGGGCTACGCGACCATGTGCAAAGTCGGTCGCGAACACCCGATTCCCCTCATGGTCGAGGGGCTCGACGGACTCACGCGTTTGCCCGCTATCGCAGACGCCCAGATGCTCCGCACCGGTGGCTGTAACGGGTGCAAGCTTTCGGCCACATGCCGAGTCTGCCGACCGCTCGCCCGTGCCTACCAGGAGGCGGAGGCACCACTGAACACCTACTGCCAACACGGCGACTAAGGAGACAGCATGACCGCTGTACCAGTGGAGATCACGACCGGGCCGCCCACGCTCACCCTCGCGCCGGCCCCCAACCGACAGCCTGCCCCCGAGCCGGCCGGCGTCGTCATGGTCGCCGACATCGAGACCATCGCCGCCGGCTCAACCCCCGGCTGCAACGACGACAACCCGTACCGGTAACCGACAACACCCTGAACGGGCCCCACAGCGTTCATACGCTGTGGGGCCCGCTCGTCGTCAGGAGACACCTTGCCCACCACCCGAATCACCTTCGAAGACCTACCCGCCGCCGTGCAGACAGCAGTCGAGCAGCACACCGGCCCCCTACTCAAGATCGAGACCATCGCAGCCGGCTTCAACAGCGCCATCTCCGCCCGCATCCACTCCACGAACGGCACCTGCCACGTCAAGGGACTCCGAGGCGATCACCGCTGGGCATGGACACAGCAGCGCGAGGCCGAGATCGCCCCGTACCTCCGCGGGATCGCGCCCGCGCTCCTCTGGCGCCTCGAAACCACAGGGTGGGACCTGATCGCCTTCGAGGCCCTCGACGGCCACCACGCCGACTACTCCCCCGACTCCCCCGACCTACCCAAGGTCGCCGACCTCCTGCGCCGCCTCAGCGAAACACCCTGCCCTGACATCGAGCTCCGCCGCGCCGAGCAGCGGCTGCACGCCTACGTCGCCCGCCCGTCGCACGCCGAGCTCTTCGCCGGCCCCGCCCTGCTCCACACCGACCTGAACAACGAGAACGTCATCGTCGACGACGAGCGGGCCCTGCTCGTCGACTGGGGATGGGCTACCCGCGGGGCGCCATGGCTCGACGCCGGGTACTGGGTGATCTGGCTCATGGCCGCCGGTGGACACTCCCCGGAGTCCGCCGAGGCATGGGCGGCGCGAGTCCCTGCCTGGCACACCGCCTCGCAGACAGGGATCAACGCGTTCGCCGCCGCCAACGCGAACATGTGGGAGGAGATCGCCGGCGACACCCCCGACCCGTGGACGCAGCGCATGCTCGACGCCGCGCAACTCTGGGCCGCCCACCGCTCGGCACAGTGACCCACGCAGACCTGAGACATGCCTCGGCCGCGGCTGGCTACCCCTTCCGGGGAGCTGCCGCGGCCGAGTCATACGCGTTTCCGCAGGTCAGAGCGTCATATACAAAGGCAGGCTGTTATTGAAGAGGCCGCGGTAGGAGGCGTAGGGCTCGACCGCCGACATCTTCGCCCACTTGGTGCGGACGGCCGCGTGGAAGGCGTCCTGCTGGGTGGCGGTGTAGCCGTCGCCGATGAAGACGACGTCGAGCTTGGTGCCCACCGGGCCGTTGTCGACGATGGACGTCACCTCGCCGTCGCCCTTGGTCCAGGGACGCAGGGAGCGGGGCGGGCCGCTGGGGGCGGGGACGGTGGTGTGCCGTGGATGGCCGTCGGGCTCGGGGAAGTACTCCACCCGTTGGGTGGGTTTGGGCTGCGGCGGCCGGCCGACTGTCGGACCGGCCGCCGAGGCGCCGTTGGCGGCGGCGAGCATGACCAGGGCGGCCACGCCTGCCGCGACGGATATTCGTCTGTGCATGGGGGGTTCCTCCCGAAACCGAAACCCGCCACTCAAGTGGCGAGTTAAGTCGCGTTAAGGTGCCGCTCAACGTAGAGGCTCGGGAGGTTCATGACAATGGCTGAGGTGTGTGGTGTTGCCGAAGCGGCGTCTTACGCCTCGTCGTTCACGAGCCGCAGCAGCCGGTCCAGCACCATGCGGCCGCCCGCGCGCAGGCCGTCGTGCTCGTACTCGTCCGTGACCCACGTCCGCAGGCCCGCGACGGAGCCCGCCGTGCGCAGCGAGTGCGCGGTGTCGACGTACAGGTCGTCGTGGTAGACGGCGGCCGCGACGGGCACGGTGGTGCCGGCCAGGCGCCCGGCGTCGTACAGCGGCGCCCAGTCGGTGCGTTCGGCGAGGACCTCGGCGGTGCGGCGCAGCGGGCGCAGGGCCGGCTGGGTGCGCAGCATCCAGGGGTGGACGGTCTCGCCGGTGAAGAGGAAGCGGCCACCGGGCTCGAAGTGACGTTCGAACTGCGGGAATTCCGACCGTATCCGCTCCGCCGACCAGTGCGTCGCCCGGCCGTCCTGGGCATAGATGGCCTCATGGAGGATGGTGTACAGAGGGCTGGCGGCGCGCGAGAGCACCGCCGCGGCCTGTTCGCCGAACGCGTCGGACAGACGCGGCCCGCCGGGCGTGGGAACGAACGCGTCCTCCAGGAGGTAGTGCAGCCGGTGCGAGCCGTCCCCCGTGCCCAGCAGGATGCCCAGCTGCTGGAAGGCCTCGACGGTCAGCAGGGAGCCGTCCGGCAGGGTCTCCTCCCGTTCGGCGAGGTGCTCGGCGATGCGCCGGGCCGCCTCCTCGTCGCCGGGGTAACGGGCGTAGTGCGCGAGGCACTTGCGCTCCATGCGCGGATAGGCGGCGCGGTAGACGGCGTCCGCGTCGGCGTCCAGGGAGGGCAGGCCGCCGGTGATCAGCACCCGCTCCAGCCCCTCCGGCGCGAGCGAGAGGTAGGTGACCGCGCAGAAGCCGCCGAAGCTCTGCCCGAGAACGGTCCAGGGCCGGCCGCCGGTGAGGCGGGGGCGGATGTACTCGCAGTCGCGGACGATGGAGTCGGCGCGGAAGCGGGTGAGGTAGTCGGCCTGGCGCTCCGGGGTGCCGCGCAGCGGCAGCGTCTGCCGGGTGGCGGGCGTGGAGCGGCCGGTGCCGCGCTGGTCGAGGAGCAGCACGCGGTACTCCTCCAGCGCGCGGTCGAGCCAGTTCTCGCGGCCCACGGGCCGCCCGGCGGGGAAGCCGGGGCCGCCCTGCAGATAGACCAGCCAGGGCAGGTCCTCGTGCGCGCGGCCGGCGGCGACGACCTCGCGGCCGTAGAGGCGGATGCGCTCGCCCCCGGGGTCGGCGTGGTCGAGCGGGACGTCGAAGAAGCGGTCGGTCAGGACGAGGCCAGGCTGTCGGAAGGTGACGGTCTCGTCCCCCACCCGGGTGACCCCGGGCAACTTCGGCACGGATGACACGGTTACATCCTCACGTAAGCAGATTTACCCAACGGCTTGAATCACGGCGCAATGTACCGAGGGGCGGAAGTGGCCGAGAACAGCACCCACGGCATACGGGCGGACGAGCCCTCCGACATCGGCCGCCGCGTCCTGCGGCTGCGTACCGAAAAGGGACTGACCCAGAAACAACTGGCGGAGCCCGCCTACACGGCCGCCTACGTCTCCACCCTGGAGGCCGGCCGGGTCCGGCCCTCCGAGACCGCCCTGCGGCATCTCGCGGGGCGCCTGGGCATCACCGTGGAGGAGCTCGCCACCGGCCGCCCCCCGCACCTGGCCACCGAGCTGCGGCTGCGGCTGACCGACGCCCGGCGCACCCTGGCCACCGGCGACGCCGAGGACGCCGCCGCGCTCTTCCGCGCCCTGCGCGACGAGGCGGCGGCCCTGGAGCTCGTGGGCGAGCGGTTCACCGCCCTCCTCGGGCTCGGCGACTGCGCCCTGGAGACCGGTGACCTCACCGACGCCCGCGACCTCTTCGCCGAGGCCGAGGGCCTGCTCGCCGGCCAGCCGCTGCCGCGCCGCGTCCCGGCCCTGCGCGGACGGGCCACCGCCCACCTCCTGGCCGGCGAACTGCGCTACGCCTGCTATCTGCTGGAGACGGCCGTCGACGAGCTGAACGCCTCCGGCATGCACGACCCCGACGCCCTGCTCCTGCTCTACACCGCCTCCATCGCCCCCTACATGGACATGGGAGCACACGCGCGTGCCGCGCACGCCGCGGAGCTGGCGCTCGCCCTGGCACCCCAGGTGGACAACCCCGCCCTCGTCGCCGGGATGCACCGGGGTGTCGCCCGCACGCTGATCGCCGAGGGCCGCATCGCCGACGCCGACGCCTCCCTGGCCAAGGCCCAGGAGCTCTACCAGCAGCTGCACATACGGACCGAACTGGCCCACTGCCACTGGATGCGCGGTTACGTCCACGCCCAGGACGGCAACCTGCGCAAGGCCGAGAACGAACTGCGCACCGCCCGCGACATGCTGGCGTCCAAGCGCGCCGCCCTGTTCACCGTGCAGGTCGAGGTGGAGCTGGCGGACGTGCTGCGGCGCCGGGGCAAGGCCGCCGAGGCGGAGGAGCTGCTGCGCCCGCTGCTGTCCCCCACCGCGCTGGGCGCCGAGCGCGGCGCGGTCCACGCGGGCGGCGCGCACCGCCTGCTGGGGCTCATCGCCGAGGAGCGCGCGGACACCGAGGCCGCCGAGGAGCACTACTGCGCCGCCCTGTCCCTGCTGGAGCGCACGGGAGCCGCCGGCGACCTCGCGGACCTGTGCCGGCTGCTGGGCGACCTGCTGCGGCGCACGGGGCGCACGGAGGCGGCCCTGGACGCCTACCGCACGGGACTGGGCCACCGGGCCGCGCCCGGCACCACGACACTGGGCCCGGCGCCGACGGCGCCGCCGCCCTGGCCGCGGCCGTAAGGCGCGTCCGAGGCACGCGGCGGATGGGACCGCTGACCGGCCCTCCCCTCACGGGGGCCGGTCAGCGGTCGGCTTTGTAGGGCGCGAGGAGCTGTTCCCAGCCGCGCCGCAGGCTCCGGTGCTCCTCCTCGCACAGCTCGGCCCGCTCCTTGGTGAGCCGCTTGCCGTCGACGAGCCGACGGCGCTCCTTCGCCCGGTCCTGCCGGGGCGTGGAGCCGTAGAGGTAGCAGCGGTAGTTGGCGCTGCGGACGGCGTCGGGGGCGTGCTCGTCGGAGGGGTCCGAGTCCGCCGGGTCGCTCTCGCGCGCGTACTGGTCGTAGTTGTCGGCGGCGGCCAGCAGCGCGGCGCGCCCGCCGGTGCCCTGCCGCAGCAGGCGGTACGCGGCGAACTGGTCGGCCACGTCCTCCTCGCGGCCGGTGAACGGCAGGTTCAGTTTGTCGATGAGGGCGTGGGCCGCCTCGTGGTAGAGCGTCTCGGTGACGACGCCGGCCGTCCGCCCCTGCGGGTCGGCGTCGCCGTCGGCCTCGAACATCGAGCGGACCTCGTGGATGAAGCCGTAGCAGAGCGCGATCCGCCCGCTCTCCGGGTCGTACTCGGGCGTCTCGTCCTTCGCGCAGGAGCGTCCGACGATCTCCACCCGGGCGGGCAGCCGCACGGCCTTGCCCAGGTCCTCCACGACCTTCTCGGCCAGCCCGCGCGTGCGCAGGAAGGACCGCTCGTCGGCGTCGCCGCCGCGGGGGGCCTGGTAGGAGACGGACAGGCCGCCGCGTGTGGGGGGCGCGGCGGCCTGCGACGGGGTGCCGCATCCGGTCGCGAGGGCGGCGGTGCAGACGCCGGCCGCCACGAGCGCGCGGGCGCGCCGCGCTCGGGCCGGAATCCGGGGGCCGGCCCCCGCATGGTGCAGCATGGACAGCACTCTGCCGGTCGGATCACCCGAATGGAATCCACCGTGAGTCCAGGCCGACCCCCGCCGGTCGGCGGGGGTCGCCCTGCCCATGGGTGGAGTACTCAGCTCCGCTTTTCTCCGCCGGTGCGGCAGGCTGGAGGGGCCAGGGGCCGGTCGCGGCCCCGGGCGGAACAGGGAAGAAGAGGTAGCGATCGGTGATCCGTGTTGCGGTGGTGGACGACGAACAGCTCGTCCGGTCCGGGCTGCGGATGATCCTGGGCACGGCCCCGGACATCGACGTGGTCGCGGACTGCGGCGGCGGCGAGGCCGTGGACACCGTCCGGCGGTGCGCTCCCGACGTCGTGCTCCTCGACATCCGGATGCCCGACGTCGACGGCCTGACCGTCCTGCGGGGCCTGCGCGCCCTGGCGCGGCCGCCCGCCGTGGCCATGCTCACCACGTTCGACGCCGACGAGTACCTCGCCGCCGCGCTGCGCGGGGGCGCTGCCGGCTTCCTGCTCAAGGACACCGACCCGGAGCAGCTCGTACGGGCCGTGCGCACCCTCGCCGCCGGCGGCAGCGTCCTCGACCCCGGCGTGACCCGCGCGGTCATCGGCGGCTATCTGGCCGCCGAGGCCGAGACCACGGCCGCCTCGGCGATCCAGGCGCTGACCCCGCGCGAGCGCGAGGTGCTGTCGCTGGTGGGCGCGGGCCTGGCCAACCCGCAGATCGCCGAACGCATGGGGCTCGCGCCCAGCACCGTCAAGGACCACGTCCGGGCCGTGCTCGGCAAGCTGGGCGGCATCAACCGCGTGCAGGCGGCGATCGTCGCCGACCGCGCGGGCCTGGTCGCCTCGCAGCGGGCGCCGCGGGGCGAGAGGAGCGGCCGGTGAACGTCCGGCACGCCACCCTGCCCTCCTGGCTGCCCTCCTGGGCGGCCGTCGCGCTGCCCGCGCTGTTCGCGGCCACGGACGCGCTGCTGGTCAACGGCGTCACCCCCGGGAAGGACCTGTGGCTGTCGCTGCTGGCGGCGGTGGCGCTGCTGTGGCGGCGAAGATTCCCCGCCACCGTCTTCCTGGCCACCCTGCCGGGGATGTACCTGACCTACATCTGGCTCGCACCCATGATCGCCCTGTACACGGTGGCCGTCCGGCGGCCCGCCCGGTGGCTGCTGGGGGCGACGGGACTGCTCATGGCGGCCGCGCAGTTCGTGCCGTACCCCGTCTCGGACCTGGCACACAACGACCGGCGCCAGATGGCCGTCAACCTCGTCGACGCCTTCGTCGTGGCGGCCACCCCCATCGCCCTCGGCCTGCTCACCCGCACCCGGCGCGAGCTCGCCGACCGCCTCGAGGAGCTGACCCGCAGCCGCGCCCGCGAGGACCGGCTGCTCGCCGACCGCGTCCTCGCCACCGAACGCGCCCGGCTGGCCCGCGAGATGCACGACGTCGTCGCCCACCAGGTCAGCCTGATCAGCCTGCAGGCAGGGGCGGTGCAGATCAGCACCGAGGACACCCAGGCCCGCGCCGGGGCCCGGACCATCCGCGAACTGTCGGTGCGCACCCTGGACGAACTGCGCCACATGGTCGGCATCCTGCGCGCGGCCGGCGCCGACACCGAGGAACTCACCCCGCAGCCACGCCTGGCCGACCTGCCCCGGCTGATCGAGCTGAGCGCGCTGGACGTCGCCTTCGAGGACGCCACCGACCCGGGGACGGAGCGGTCGGAGGCGGTGGAGCGCGCGGCCTTCCGTACGGTGCAGGAGGCGCTGACCAATGTGCGCAAGCACGCGCCGGGAGCGAAGGTGACGGTACGGGTCGTCGAGGAGGCCGGCGCCGGGCTGGTGGTGGAGATCCGCAACGGCCCGCCGGACGCGGCCGTTCCGGCGCCGGAACTGCCGGGCGGCGGCCACGGTCTGGTGGGGCTGCGCGAGCGGGCGCAGAGCCTGGGCGGCACGCTGGAGGCGCATGCCACGCCGGAGGGCGGGTTCGTCGTACGGGCGCGCCTGCCCCGCGAGTAGCGGCCCGGGGCGCCGGGCCGGGCGCGGGTCAGGCCGAGAGCGGGTCCGCCGAATCCGTGGTCGCGCTGGCGATGTCCGGGTAGACCTCGAAGAGCCTGCGCACTCCCAGCGCCGCGAGCACCCTGTTGACGTGCGAGCCCTCGACCGCGCCCTGGGCGGGCAGGATGAGCCGCAGCCGGCCCTGGCACGAGCGCATCAGACGGCGGGCGGCGATCAGCACCCCCACCCCGCTGGAGTCGCAGAACCGCACTTCCCCGAGGTCGAGCACCAGACTCCGCCGGCCGTCCGCGACGGCATCGTGCACATGCTGCCGGACGGCGGGTGAGGTCACCAGATCCATCTCACCGGATACCTGGAGCACGGCCCAGTCCCCCCGCTCGCGCTCCAACACCTTCAACGTCACGCGCTCGAGCCCCTTCACTCGGTCTGTCGTTCCTATGGAATGGACCCTTCCGCGGTGTGGCTGCCTGGCGCTTCCCCCGTGGGGCGCCGTATGAAACACCGTGGTCCCAGACGCGGTACAAGCCGACCCATGGTGAGCCTATGCCCAGCTCGAACGCCGAATCCTCCTAGATCCGGTCACACCCGCATAACACATCGGCACATTCGGGCACGTACGATCGGCTCCGATCGTCGGCATCGACCCAGCGTGACGGTTCCCATACCATGCGCCGCGAAGGCCGTCGACAGGCTCACCGGGTTTCGCCCCAAACGCTCGTGCGCTGTCGGACCCGGCCGATACATTCGGCGGTAGGGGCGTACAGCAGTACGTACGGAGGGGGCCGGGCATGACGAACGACGCACCGCCGCGGTGGGACCGCAGAATGCAGCAGCGACTCGCCCACGGTGAGGCCGCGGCGCTCGGCGAGCTCTACGACCGTTTCGCCTCCCTCGTGCACGGCGTCGCCCACCGCGTCCTGGGCGACGAGGGCGGCGCCGACCGCGTCACCCGCGACGTCTTCGCCCACGCCTGGGAGCACGCCGACGAGTACGACCCCCGCCAGGGCTCCCTCCGCTCCTGGATCGCCGGGCTCGCGCACCGGCACGCCGTCAGCCGGCTGCGGCGGGCGCAGGACGACGGGGAGCGGCCGGCGACGGAGGTCGAGGAGAAGGTCCGTGCCGCGTCCGCCGCGGCCCGCGCCGACTACATCGTCACCTCCATGCCCGCGCCCCTGCGGGCGGCCCTGGACCTCGCCTACTTCCGGCGCCTGGACTACCGCCAGGCCGCCGCCCGGCTCGGCGTCACGGACGACGAGGCCAGGCGCAGACTCCGGCTGGGCTTACAGCTGCTGTCCACCGCCCACGACGGGCCCCGCGCGGTCTCGCCGCCGGGCGGCCGGGCGGCGGTGCGATGAGCACCTCACCCGGCTCGGGCTCCGACGACGACGCCGCACGTCCCGCGCGCATACCGCCACCGCGGGCTGCCGCCGACGACGCGGCGCGCCTGCCCCCGGCCGCGCCGGGAGCACCGGCGCGGCGGGCGCCCGAGCGGTCCCATCCCGTGCTCAAGTCCCTGCTCGGCGCCTGGGCGCTGGCCGCCTGCTCCCCCGAGGAGACCGCGGCCGTCGAGGAGCACCTCACCGACTGCGCCCCCTGCGCGGAGGAGGCCGTCCGGCTGCGCGACGCGGTCGCCCTGCTGCATCCCGAGGACGGCCTCGACCTCGACCCCACGCTGCGCTCCCGGGTGCTGGCCGGCGCGCTCGGCCGTCGCCCCGCCCGGATCCCGATCCCCGGCTGGGCCGGTCCCTACGAGGCGGAGACCGCCCGGCTCGACGCGCTGCTGCACGACATCGGCGAGGCGGAATGGCGGGCGCCGGTGCGGCTCGCGTGGTTCAAGGGCCGGCGGTCCGTCGGGCGCGAGGTCACGGTGGCCGCCGTCATCAGCCATCTGGCGGCGGTGGACGGCATCGTGGCGGGCGCGCTGGGCCTGGCCGACCCGCAGGGCCCCGGCACGCCCGACGAGCGCACGGCGGCCCGCTGGGCCGCGGACGCGTCCGGCCGGACGACGTCCGGCGAGGTCCACTCCGCCTGGCGCCACCAGGGCCGTGCGCTGATACGCACCGCGTCCTTCGCCGGCGACCGGGTGGCCGGCACGCCCGTGGAGTACGGGCCCTTCCGCCTGCCGCTGCGGGACGCGTTCCTGGAGCGGGCCTTCGAGTGCTGGGTGCACGCCGAGGACGTCGCGGAGGCGGTCGACTATCCGTACCAGCCGCCCGCCTCGCCGGACCTGCACCACATGATCGACCTCGCGGCCCGGATGCTGCCCCTCGCCATCGCCGGCCGCCGCCGCGCGGGCCTGGCCCCGCCGGCCCGCACGCTCGTCGCGGCCGGCGCGCCCGGCCGCGCGCTGCACCTCGAGGTCGAGGGCCGCGGCGGCGGCCATTGGTACATCCCGCTCGACTCCCCCGGGGCGGTCGGCACACGCGAGGGAGAGGTGGCCCATGTGGCCTTGGACGGCGTCGAGTTCTGCCGGCTGGCCTCGGGCCGCGTTTCGCCGGAAGAGGCGGCAGCGGGCGCCCTCGGCGACGCGCAGGCCGTGTGCGACGTCCTGTACGCGATGGCGTCGCTGTCGCGGATGTGACGTCCCGCTGAGGCGGCGGGCGTCCGTGTCGCCGCGCGGCGGTACGACACCCCCGCCGGGCGCGGCGCCCGGGCCGTAGCGGTCCGGGCGCGACGCGTGGGCCTGGGGCGCGCGTTCGCCACGCGAGGACGACTACGCGAAGACGGCCACGCGAAGACGACTACGCGAAGACGGCCACGCCAAGACGACTACGCGAAGACGACCGTCCGCGAGCCGTTCAGCAGGACGCGGTGCTCGCTGTGCCACTTCACCGCGCGCGCCAGCGCCTGGCACTCCACGTCACGGCCGATGGCCACGAGCTGCTCGGGCGTCACCTCGTGACCGACGCGCTCGACCTCCTGCTCGATGATCGGGCCCTCGTCGAGGTCGGCGGTGACGTAGTGCGCGGTCGCACCGATCAGCTTCACACCACGCGCGTGCGCCTGGTGGTACGGCTTGGCGCCCTTGAAGCTGGGCAGGAAGGAGTGGTGGATGTTGATGATCCGGCCGGAGAGCGCCTTGCAGAGGTCGTCGGAGAGGACCTGCATGTAGCGGGCCAGCACCACGAGCTCGACGTTCTCGGCCTGCACCAGCTCCAGAAGCCTCGCCTCGGACTCCGCCTTGTTCTCCTTCGTCACCGGAATGTGGTGGAAGGGGACGCCGTACGAGCCGACGAGCTCGGCGAAGTCGGTGTGGTTGGAGACGACCGCCGCGATCTCCACCGGCAGCGCCCCGATCCGGGAACGGAAGAGCAGGTCGTTGAGGCAGTGCCCGAACTTGGACACCATCAGCACGATCCGCATCTTCTCCTCGGCCCGGTGGATCTGCCAGTCCATGCCGAAGGAGTCGCCGATCGCCGCGAAGCTCGCGCGCAGCTTCTCCAGCGTCACCGGGTCCTCGGCGCTGAAGTGCACGCGCATGAAGAACAGGCCGGTGTCACGGTCGCCGAACTGCCGACTGTCCTCGATGTTGCAGCCGGTCATGAAGAGATAGCTGGACACCGCGTGCACGATGCCCTGCTTGTCCGGGCAGGAGAGGGTGAGGACGTACTGGGCTTGCTGTTCGGTGGCCATAGCCCAATAGCGTCGCATATCCGCGGCCCCCGGATGACCCCAGCCGGGTCAGATCCGGGTCAGCCGCGACAGGTCGTCCAGCGAGCGCGGTGCCGCGTCCGCGTCGTCGCCGTCGTTCGCCGCCAGCCGGACGTGCGCCTCGCGGGCCGCCCGTACCGCCTCCGCCCAGCCGTGGTGCTCCAGGTACGCCGAGACCGGCGCGTCCGCGCCCACCTGATGCATGATCCGCAGCACCCGCAGCACGGCGACGTCGACCAGCGCGGCCTCGCCGGAGTCCCGGAACACCGTTCCGACGTACTTCTCGGCCGACCAGTTGTCCAGCCAGGAGTCCTCGACGAGCCGGTAGACGGCGTCGGTCACATCTCCGTACCCCGCGCGTCCCGCGAGCCAGCACTCCTGCTGGAAGACCGGGTCCGAGAGCATGTGCAGCGCCGAGCGCACGTTCGTACGCCAGCGCCACCACGGCATGTCATTGAGCGGCATACCGTCCATGGTGGTCGAGCGGCGGCCGCGACGGGAAGACTTCTCTGAACCCTGCACAGCCATCGATCGTACGTTCCCGCCGGGTTCCGTGACGCGGCGGGATCCGGGCCGCGCTGTTCACCGTGCCGTCACCGGCCGTTCAGCGATGATCATCCGGCCGTTCCCCGCCGGGAGACAGGCTCGGGCCCGGTTCCCGGGGGCCCGTGGGGGGACTCCCGGGGGCCGATCGCTTCACGGCCCGCTTCACGACTCGCTTCACGCACTTCACGACGACGCCCGCGACCGCCGTCCGGTCACAGCTGGGACCACTCGTGCGTGGTCAGCCCGTACGCCCCCGCGATCGGGTTCCACAGGTCCGCCGCCTTCTTCTTCGCGGTGGTGGCGTCGCTGCTCGCCTTGTCGCCGGCGGCGCTGTCGCGGGTGGGGCGGGCGTGGCCCTTCACGCAGCCCTTCTTGCCCTCCACCTGGTCCGACCAGTCCGCGTAGCGGCTGTCGGCGGTGGCGGACGACTTCCACGCCTTCTTCAGCTGGCTCGTCAGGTCGTCATGGTTCGGCAGCTTGTCCGTCGGGGTCTTGTCGAGGCGCTTGAGCAGCTCGTTGCGCTCCTTCGCCGCCGCCTTCAGGGCGGACTCGGACTTGTCGAGGTCCTTGCACACCTTGATCGAGTCGACCGCCTTGACCACGGCGTCACGGCTCTTGTTGCTGTCCTTCAGCAGCGCGTCCAGCGCCTTGGCCTGCGACTCGATCGCCGGGTCCGCGGTCTTGGCGGGCTTGCTCGGCGTCGGGGCCGGCGTGGTGGCCTCCGTGGCGGGGGCGGACGGGGCGGGGCTGGCGACGGCGGCCTTCTGCGGCTCGTCGCCTCCCCCGCCGCTGAGCAGCGCCCCCGCGCCGAGGCCGGCGACCGCACAGCCCGCGACGACGGCCACGATCAGCATGGCGGGCGACTTCTTCCGCTGGGGCGGCCGGCCGCCATGACCGGAACGAGGCGCGTGGGGCCCGTGCGGACCCTGTGGACCCTGCGGGCCCTGGGCGCCGTGCGGCGAGGGCGCGGCGGCGGCCGAGGAGCGCGGCGGCTTCGGCAGCCGGCGGCTCGTCGCCGGGCCCGGCGTGGACGCCGGGACGGGCGGCAGCTGCTGGGTGGGAGCGGCGGCGCGGAAGAGCGTGTCGAACTCGGCGGGCGGTGGGCGCTCGCCCGACTGGGAGATCACTCCGAAGGGCGACCCGATGCCGGGCGCCCCACCCCCGGGAGGCGCGGGCAGGTCGGTGCCGCCGACGGGCGGGAGGACGGTGGTCGCCGCCGCGTCGCCGCGCCCGGCGCCGCCCACGGGCGGGAGGAGCGTGGTCGCGGCCGCGTCGCCGGGGCCGGGGCCGCCCACGGGCGGGAGGACGGTGGTGGCGGCCGCGTCGCCGCCGAGGCCGGCGGGCGGGGTGTTCAGCGACGGCAGGAGCGTCGTCGCCTCGGCGTCCGCGGCCCGGGGGGCGGGCGCCGGGACCTCGTCCTCGTTGACCACGGGCGGCAGGTACTGCGTCGCCGGGGCGTTCTCCTCGGCCCGTCCGTCCCGGCCTTCCGGAACGACGAAGGGGCGCGGCGTCACGGTGCCGCCGGCGGGCGGGAGGAAGGCGGTCGCGTCGGCGTCGCCGCCGAGGCCGACGGGGCCGGTGCCGGCGACCGGCGGAATGAGGGCCGTGGCCGCGGCGTCCGCCGGCGGCGTGGCGCCGAACGGGGCGTTGCCGTAGGGGGCGGCCGTACCGCCGTCGCCGTACGACGCGTCGCCGTAGGCGGGGTTGTCGTAGGCCGCGTAGTCGTACGTCGCGATGCCGTACGTCGGGGGACCGGTGGGCGCGTCGCCGACGGGCGGGAGGAACGCCGTCGCCGCGGCGTCCGCCGAGGGCGCGGCCGGCCGGCCCGCCCCGGTGGCCGGATTCCCGTTCGGCGTCGGCGGCTGCAGCAACTGCGTGGCCTCGGAAGCGGATTCGGGCCCTATGTCACGTATGCCGGGTATACCCGGTATCCCCCCACCGCTGGGCGGAACCGGCGGCGCCGGCGGCATCGCGGGCACGGGCGGAACCGGATGCACGGGGGTCAGCGAGGCCGCCGACAGTGGAGGGGCCTCCGGAGGCAGCGGGGCGCCCGGGCCCCAGGGGGCGGCGGGTGCGGGCGTGCCGGACCACGGATCGGCGGGCCGTGCGGGCGGCTCGGGCGGGGCCGCGGGGCGCTGCGGCTCGTTCCCCTGTCCGCTCTGCGTCACCGGGACTCCTCAGGCTGTAACGGGACTTACGCAATCGGCCGCTCACGCTACCGGGTCGCCCCGGCGCTCGGCCATGCACCGCCCGTTCACCCCGGTCCGCGGCACGATCGTCCCAGGTCACCCCAGGCCTCGGAGCAGCCGTCCGGTCTTCGCCGACCGGGCCTCCGGGCCTGGGGCACGTCCCTACGCCGCCTGCATCTCCATCCGCGTCCCGAATTCCCTTACGACCGGTTCGTCCCGGTACGGCTCCAATCGCTGCCGGAAGTCGTCCAGATACTCGGCACCCCGGTTGGAACGCAGCGTGCCCAGCAGCTCCAGGGCACGGGTGCCCGTGGCGCAGGCCTCCTCCACCTCGCGCTGCTGCACATGGGCCGTGGCGAGCAGCAGCAGGTCGATGGCCCGGCGGCGCACGCGGCCCGTCGGGTGGGTGGCCAGCGCGTCCTCCGCGTGCCGCCGCGCGGGCTCGGCCTGGCCGAGGTCGCGGTGGCAGTGGGCCAGCTCGTCGGAGAGGTAGGCCCGGTCGAAGTGACGGATCCACGGCGGGTCGTCGCCGGAGTCGGTGCCGTTGTCGGCGGCCTCGAGCCGGGAGACGGCCCGGCTCGCGACGACCTGACAGGCGCGCGCGTCGCCGAGCAGCGCGTGGCCGCGCGCCTCGGCCGCGTAGAACATCGCCTCGGCGCGGGGCGTGACATGCCCCCGCGCGCCCTCCTGGGCCGCCTTGGCGAGCTGCGCGATCTCCCTGGGGTTGCCCAGGGACGCGGCGAGGTGGCTCATGCTGGCGGCCAGGACGTAGCCGCCGTAACCGCGGTCGCCCGCGGCCTGGGCCAGGCGCAGCGCCTGGATGTAGTAGCGCTGGGCGAGCCCGGGCTGGCCGGTGTCGACGGCCATGTAGCCCGCCAGCTCCGTCAGCCGCGACACGGCCGCGAAGAGGTCGCGGCCTACCGCCTCGCGGTACGAGCCGGCCAGCAGACCGGAGACGACGCTGTTGAGGTAGTGGACCACCACGGGGCGTACGTGCCCGCTGCCGTAGCGGTGGTCGAGCTCCACGAGCGCGTCCGTGGTGGCCCGCACGGCCTCGACGTCGGACGGGCCCACGCGCGCGCCCGCGCTCCGCGCGACCTGCGGGTCGGCGGCGGTGATCAGCCAGTCGCGGCTGGGCTCGACGAGCGCCGAGGACGCCACCGACGTTCCGCTGAGGAAGTCGCGGCGGCCGACGTCGCTGCGCCACAGCTCGCAGACCTGCTCGATCGCGCCGAGGACGGTCGGGGAGAACTGCAGCCCCACCCCGGACGCGAGGTTCTTGCCGTTGGCCATGCCGATCTCGTCGATCGTGACCGTGCGGCCCAGCTTGCGGCCGAGGGCCTCGGCGATGACGGCGGGCGCCCGGCCCCGCGGCTGCTGGCCGCGCAGCCACCGGGCCACGGACGTCTTGTCGTACCGCAGGTCCAGGCCGTGCTCGGCGCCGCACATGTTGACCCTGCGCGCCAGGCCGGCGTTGGAACAGCCGGCTTCCTGAATGAGCGCTTGCAGCCGTTCGTTCGGCTGCCGCGCCACGAGTGGCCGTGCGGCCATGCTCAACCCCCTGAGACTGCTATGCGTTCGCGATGTGCTCCGCGTGGTGCGGAGTGACCGATCCGGCTGTGAACGCCTTCTCCTGTGATCTTTGCCCCCCTGATATGCGGAGAATGCAGGACTTACCGGTATTGGCATCAATAGCGGCAATGACCTGGGTCAGTAACACGCCGCCCAGGTGGCTACCCCTTCGCGGCGGCGAACTTTCGCCTGCGCCCCCGCACATGCATCCGTGCGCCCCATGTGCTGTGGCCGGCAGGTGCGAGGAGCCTGTGCCAGAGCCGTAACCCCCGGTGACGGCGGCAGTTGAGCTGGGCGTGGAAGAGACCATCGGAGTAGCGGCCCCGCATATCCCCCAACAGCGCGGTGAGCGCGTGCTGGACGCGGCGGCGAGATACGCGGAGGACCGGCACTGGGACGTTTTCCCCGGCACCTGGCTGGAGGCCAGGGACGGGCGCGAGCACTGCTCGTGCGGCGAGCCCGCCTGCCCCGCGCCCGGCGCCCATCCCGCCCGGCCCGACTGGGCCACGCAGGCCACGGGCAGCGCGTCCACCGCGCGGCGCATGTGGACGAAACAGCCCCGCGCCTCGATCCTGCTGCCCACCGGTCGCACCTTCGACGCCCTGGACGTCTCGGAGTCGGCCGGTTTCCTGGCGCTGGCCCGCATGGAGCGCATGGAGATCCAGCTCGGGCCGATCACGTGCACGCCGTTCCGCCGGATGCTGTTCTTCGTGCTGCCCGGCGGCGCCCTGAAGGTCGCCGACCACATCCGCAAGCTCGGCTGGGCGCCCTCCACCCTCGACCTGGTCGCCCGCGGCGAGGGCGACTACGTGGTCGCTCCCCCCACCCGCATCGGCAGCCGCGGCCCCGTGCAGTGGGCGCGTCAGCCCACCGCCGCCAACCGCTGGCTGCCGGACGCGGAGGAGCTCGTCAGCGCCCTCGCCTACGCCTGCGGCCGCGAGGCGGCGCTGGCCCGCGGCCGCTGAGAACTGCTGACAAACGTCATCGGTCCGCCCCTCGCGTCGCCCCTATGGTGGATTCGGGGGGCGGAGTGCTGTTCGGCGTCCCCGGAGCACCACATCACGGGGACGAAGGAAGTGCGCGATGGAAGCAGTGGGGCAGGGCGCGAGGACCGCGGTCCGCGTCGAGGGGCTGTGGAAGCGGTTCGGTGAGCAGGTGGCCGTCGCCGGGGTCGATCTGGAGATTCCGGCGGGCCGGTTCATCGGCCTCGTCGGCCCCAACGGCGCGGGCAAGACGACCACCCTGTCCATGATCACCGGCCTGCTGCGCCCCGACACGGGCCGGGTCCTGATCGGCGGCCACGACGTCTGGCAGGACCCCGCCGCCGTCAAGGCCCGCATCGGCGTGCTGCCCGAGGGGCTGCGAATGTTCGAGCGGCTGTCGGGGCGCGAACTCCTGGCGTACACCGGCCGGCTGCGCGGGCTGCCGGGCGAGGAGGTCGACAAGCGCGCCACGCAGCTGCTGGACGTCCTCGACCTCGCCGGCTCCCAGCACAAGCTCGTCATCGACTACTCCACCGGCATGCGCAAGAAGATCGGCCTGGCCGCCGCGCTGCTGCACAACCCCGAAGTCCTCTTCCTCGACGAGCCGTTCGAGGGCGTCGACCCGGTCTCCGCCCAGACGATCCGCGGGGTGCTCGAGCGCTACACCGCCTCGGGCGCCACGGTCGTCTTCTCCAGCCATGTGATGGAGCTGGTCGAGTCCCTGTGCTCCTGGGTCGCGGTGATGGCCGGAGGCCGGATCCGCGCCCACGGCCCGCTCGCGGACGTCCGGGGCGACGCCGCCACCCTGCAGGACGCCTTCCTCGAACTGGTCGGCGTGCGCGGGGCGGCCGCCGGCGACAGCCTCGACTGGCTGGGCGGCGGCGCCCGATGACCACCGCAGCCGCACCCTCCGCCCCGTCCGCCCCGGCGGCCCCCTCCGCCGCGGCCGTACCCTCCACCACGGCCGTCTTCGTCCGGCTCAAGCTGTCGCTGCTGCGCAACGGCCTGCGCCAGTCCGCCGGCCGCAAGGCCGTGTGGATCACCTCCGTCGTCCTGGTCTCGCTCTACGCCGCGCTGCAGGTGCTCGGCCTGATCGTGCTGCGCGGGCACGCCCACATCGGCGCCCTGGCCGTCTGCATGGCGGCACTGCTGGCGTTCGGCTGGGCGGTGATGCCGCTGTTCTTCCCCGGCGGCGACGAGACCATGGACCCCACCCGGCTCGTGATGCTGCCGCTGCGGCCCACCCCGATGATGACGGGACTGCTCGCCGCGTCCCTGGTCGGCATAGGCCCCGGCTTCACGCTCGCGGTGCTGACCGGCGCGGTCGTCGCCAGTGCGCACGGCGCCGCGGCCTTCGCCGTCGGCGTGCTGGCCGCGCCGCTGGCCCTGCTGGTCTGCCTGTCCCTGGCGCGGGCCGTCGCCACCGCCAACGTCCGCCTGCTGACCAGCCGCAAGGGCCGTGACCTCGCCCTGCTGAGCGGCCTGATCATCGGCGTGGGCGGACAGCTCGTCAACCTCGGCATGCAGCAGCTCAACGGCCTCGGCATGGCCCGGCTGGAGCCGGTCGCCGACGTCCTGCGGTGGATACCGCCCGGCTCCGCACTGGACGCCGTGCGCGCCGCGAGCGAGGGGTCGTACGGCCGGGCCGCCGCCGGACTGGCCCTGACGGCCGCCGCGCTCGCCGCCCTGCTGTGGTGGTGGCAGCGCAGCCTCACCAAGGTGATGACGTCCCCCGACGGCTCCACCATCGGGGCGGCCTCGGCCAAGCCGGACAAGGCGCGCGCCTCCGGCCCGGGCCTGGCCGGCCTGCTGCCCGCCGGGCGCACGGGCGCCGCCATGCACCGCTCGCTGCGCTACATATGGCGTGACCCGAAGACCAAGGCGTCATGGGTCTCCGGGCTCGCGGTGGGCGCGCTGGTGCCGATCGTCAACGCGGCGCAGGGCGCGGAGAGCGTCTGGTTCTCCATGTTCGCACCGACGATGCTCGGCCTGCAGATGTACAACCAGTTCGGACAGGACGGCCCGGCGTTCTGGATGGTGCTGCAGACGCTCGGCTCGGCGCGCGACGCCTACGTCGAACTGCGCGCCAGGGCGCTGGCGTTCTCCCTGATCGCCGTGCCCTATGTGACGCTGGTGGTCACCGGCACGGCCGCGTTCACCGGCAAGTGGTGGGACTGGGCGGAGGTCCTGGGCCTGTCCCTGGCCCTGCTGGGCGCGCTCTTCGCCACGGGCGCGATGGCCTCGGTGCTGGCGCCGTACTCGATCCCGCAGGACAGCGGCTTCAAGAACGTCGCGCCGGGCCAGGGCGCCCTCGCCTGGTTCGGCATGCTGGGCGCCCTGGTGGGCGCGGTGCTCTGCGCCCCGCTGGCGGCCCTGACCATCTGGCTGCACATGGCCGGAGCGCACTCCCTGCTGTGGATCGTGCTGCCGCTGGGCGCGGGCTACGGCCTGCTGACGGCGTGGCTGGGACTGCGGCTCGCCGCGCCCCGCGTGGTCGATCGGCTGCCGGAGATCCTGGCGGCGGTCAGCAAGGGATAGCGGCCGGCAAGGGACAGCGGCGGACGTGCCGTCCGGCGGCCGGTCGCGGCCCCGGACGGCGCGGCGTCTCACCCGTCCGAGGCGTGCTCCACATAGCCGTCGGGGCGGACGAGCAGGGTCGTGGAGCCGGCGTCGGCGCGGGTGACCGTGACGACGCCGGCCTCCTTCCGCGGCTCGGCGCCACGCGGCAGGACCCGGACGTGCGTTCCGGCGCGCAGTGCCTCGTACAGCCGGGTCGGGCCGCCGTCGGTCTCGGCCAGCGGCAGGTCGGGGGCGCGGCGGCCGGTGAGGGGGTGGGAGCCGGGCGGGGCGGGGTAGTGGATGCCGATGCCGGAGACGAAGCGCGCGATCCGGTGGGTGGCCGGGGGCACCAGGAAGGCGGCCGCCGCCACCGTGTTGCGCAGCCGGCGGGTGGTGGGCGAGGAGGCCAGCACGGTGCGTACGAGCGCCCCGCTGGCGCGCAGCACCTGGGTGCCGACGGGGTGGCGCTCGGCGTGGTAGCTGTCGAGGAGGGCGTCGTCGCCGCGTCCGTCCAGGGCGGCGGCCAGCTTCCAGCCGAGGTTGGCGGCGTCCTGGATGCTGGCGTTCATGCCCAGTCCGCCGGCGGGCGAGTGGACGTGGGCGGCGTCGCCGGCGAGGAAGACCCGGCCGTCGCGGTAGCGGGGCACCTGGCGCTCGTCGCTGTGGAAGCGCGAGGTCCAGCGGGGGTCGCGCATGCCGAAGTCCGTCCCGAAGGCGGCCCGGGTGACGGCCTTGAGGTTGTCGAAGTCCACGGGCACGTCGGAGGACAGGTCGCTGCCCCGCTCCCAGGCGATGACCCGGTACCAGCCGTCGCCGAAGGGGGCGATGAAGGCGAAGCCGTCGGCGACGCCGTTGAACGCGGGCACCTGGCCGGGCGCGACGTCCAGGCGCACGTCGGCGAGCATCACGGAGCGCAGCACGGCCTTGCCGGGGAACGGCATGCCGATGGCCGAACGAACGGCGCTGTGCACGCCGTCCGCGCCGACGACGTAGCGGCCGCGCAGCGTCACGGGGGCGGCGCCCTCCTCCACCGGCTGGACGTCCACGTCGACGCCCTCCGCGTCCTGGCGCAGCCCGGTCACCCGGGCGCCGCGCCGGATCTCGGCGCCGCGGGCCAGCGCCCGCTCCTCCAGGAGCCGCTCGAGCTCGTACTGCGGGGTGATGAGGAGGCCCGCGAAGCGGGTGTCGAGCGTGCCGAGGTCGATGCCCGCGCGGCCGAAGAGGCGCAGGGCCTGCAGGAAGGTGCCGGTGGCGATGAGCGGCTCGGCGAGCGCGCGGGCGTCGAGCACCTCGAGGGTGCGGGCGTGCACGGCGAAGGCGCGGGTCAGGTTGGACTCCTCCGCGCGCCGTTCCAGCACGACGACGCGCACCCCGGCGGCGGCGAGATCGCCGGCCAGCAGGAGTCCGGTGGGGCCGGCCCCGACGACCAGGACGTCGGCGGTGGGTTCGGTGCGCAGTGACATGACGGCTCCCGATGGGTGGCTTCGGCGCGGCCTCGTACGCGACGGGTGGCGTAGGGCGCCTATGCCCAGTGCACACCCGCCGCCGGGGTGATGTCAACGGTCGTTGAATTAAATCGGGACAGCTCCGGCCCCATCCGGACGCATCCGGCTTCAGGTCGGACGCATCCGGCTTTCGGACGCATCCGGCCTCAGGCCGGCACGGCCGCCTCCAGAAAGGGCTCGGTGACCCGGCGCCAGCCGTCGGGCCGGTCGTAGTGGATCAGGTGGCCGGCGTCGGGCACCTCGGCATAGCGGCCGCGCGGCAGGACCCGGACCATCTCCTGGGCCTCGGCCCGGCCCAGCGCGCCGTCCAGCCCGCGCACCACCAGGGTGGGACACTCCACCATCGCCAGCTCCTCCCAGTGCGCGTCGTGGGCGTAGCCCTCGCGGGCCTGGAGCATCTGGCGACGGAAGAACAGCGGCCGCCAGCCGTCGGCGCGCTCGGCCATCACCTCGGCGTAGAAGTCGCCGCGGGCGGGCACGGGGCGCTCCAGGGTCGGGTCGTCCTCGCCGAACCACTTGCGGACGTCGGCGAGCGTGGCGAACGGCACCGGCCAGGAGCCCAGCCACTCGCTCCACTCGCGCTGCGTGGCCGCGCCCAGGGCGGAGGCCCGCATGTCGGTGATGACCAGGGCCCGCACGAGGTCGGGGCGGCGGGCGGCCAGCTGCCAGGCCGTGAGGGCGCCCATGGCGTGGCCGATGAGGGTGACGGGGGCGAGGCCGAGCTGCTCGACGGCCGCCTCGGCGTCGGCGACATATGCCTCGCGGGCGTACGGGCCGCTGACCGGCTTGTCGCTGCGGCCGTGGCCGCGCTGGTCGAGGGCGACCGTGCGATAGCGCCCGGAGAGCCAGCGGGCGGTGTCCGCCCAGTGCGCGGCACGGCCCAGCAGGCCGTGCAGGAGCAGGACGCCGCCCTCGCCGGAGCACCGCCCGCCGCCGTCCCGCCCGGCGCGGCGGACCGCGCGGCGTACCGCACAACGGTCCGCCGCATGGTCCGCCTTCGGCGGTTCGGCGAACTCCCAGGCGGCAAGCCGCACTCCGCCGCTTCCGGTCACTTCGATGCGCCGCACCATGAGCCCTGGCACCCCCTCGTCTCCCCCGAGCAGCCCAACCCTATGGAACTTCCATTCGAATGAACCGTTGTCGCGCGTAACACCCCTCGTTCGAGTGACCGGGCGGCAGGATTGACCGTCTGCGGTCAGGGGAGAAATCGACTCGGGCGCGGACCGCTCGGGGAAGAAGGTCCGCGAGGCGCACCCTGGGAGCTCGGGGCTCCGGGTCGCCACGGGGGACAACGGGGAGGTGGGGCCCCGGCTGCCTGTGAGGGCGCCGGGGCCCTTTTCCGTTCCCGTGCCCGTAGGCGGTGGCGCGGCTCCCGTGCCCGTAGGCGGTGGCGCGGCTCCCGTGCCCGTGGCCGGTGGCGCGGCCCGCGCGGTGCGTCGGCCTCATCCGATCCCCTCCCCACGGCCGTCGGCGCGCATATGCGCGTCGGCACTCAGCGCCAGCGTGGCACGCCTTCGGCCCGAGCGCGCCGATTCCGCCGCGGCTCGGCAGGTTGACGTAACCGGGCGTACGTACCCCGCGCGGCAGCCCGTTCCCGGCCGTCGAGGCCGGTCAGCGCTTGGCTACGAACACATGGGAGGCGATGTCGGAGGCCAGCTCGGCGGCCTCGCCACTGCTGCCCACCATCACTCCACCGGGCGACTCGGTCACACTGACCACGGCTCCGGGCTGAACGCCCGCGCGGCGCAGGGTGTACATCAGCTGGGGGTCCGTCTGGATGGGCTCGCCGATGCGGCGGACGACCACGGTCTTGCCCTCGGAGCCCGGCTCGAGGTCCATCAGGCTGACCATGCCGTCGTTGAGGAAGGGGTCCGACTCGGACTTCTCGCCCAGCTCCTCCAGGCCCGGGATGGGGTTGCCGTACGGCGACTCGGTGGGGTGGCGCAGCAGCTCCAGCACCCGCCGCTCCACGGCCTCGCTCATCACGTGCTCCCAGCGGCAGGCCTCGGCGTGCACCTGCTCCCACTCCAGGCCGATCACGTCGACCAGCAGGCACTCCGCGAGGCGGTGCTTGCGCATCACGCGCGTGGCCAGCCGGCGGCCCTCCTCGGTCAGCTCCAGGTGCCGGTCGCCGGCGACGGAGACCAGGCCGTCGCGCTCCATGCGGGCCACCGTCTGGCTCACCGTCGGGCCGCTCTGGTCGAGCCGCTCGGCGATGCGGGCGCGCATGGGGACCACACCTTCCTCTTCCAGCTCAAGGATGGTGCGGAGATACATCTCCGTGGTGTCGATCAGTCCGGACATGCCGTGCCCCTCGATAAGTCGTGCGCTGGCCCTGAACCCAATTCTGACGCATGCCGCCGTCAACGGGGCCGCGTACGCCACCGCCCGCCCCCGTCGTATTGACAGGGCCCACGTCGAGACCGCAACGTGACGTCGAGCCGAACCGAGCCAAGGAGCCCCGCAGCGATGAGCGAGAACAAGCTTGCCGGGCAGTTCTTCGACGCCGCGATCGCCCTGCTGGGACGGGTCCGCGACGAGGAGGCCGGCGCCATGGCCGCCGCCGGGAGCGTACTCGCCGACACCGTGGCCCACGGCGGCAGGCTCTTCGTCTTCGGCGCCGGGCACTCCTCTCTCCCCGCGCAGGACGTCGTCTACCGCGCGGGCGGGCTCGCCCTGATGAACCTGCTGGCCGTGCCGGGCGTCGTCGGCGTCGACGTCATGCCCGCCACGCTCGGCAGCGCGCTGGAGCGGGTGGACGGACTCGCCGGGGCCGTCCTGGACACCAGCCCCGCCCGGCCCGGCGACGCCCTGATCGTCGTCTCGCTGTCCGGGCGCAACTCCCTGCCCGTCGAGATGGCCATGAACGCCCGCGCCCTCGGCCTGAAGGTCATCGGCATCACGTCCCTGGCGTACGCCGAGGAGACCCGGTCGCGGCACGCGTCCGGAACGTTCCTCAAGGACCACTGCGACATCGTCGTCGACACGAAGATCGGCACGGGCGACGCGGAGCTGTCCGCCGACGGCATCGCAGCACCCTTCGGGCCGGCCTCCACGGTCGTCGGCGCGGCGGTGGTCCAGGCCGTCGTGGCATCCGCCGCGGGCGAACTGGCCGCGCGCGGCATCGACCCGCCGATGCTGCGGTCCGGGAACGTCGACGGCGGCCACGAATGGAACGGGCGCGTGCTCAGCGAGTACGGGGACCGCATCTTCTTCCGGCACTAGGCGTACCGGGCGCACCTGGCGTACCTGGCGTGCGCGTCAGGTGCCGGCGCCGGGCGCACGCATCAGGCCGGGCCCGTCACCGCCACCGCCAGATCGATCGCCGCGGCGACGCGCGAGGCGATGTCCTCGGCGTACACCGCGTCCGCCCGGTCGAACGCCCTGCGCGACCCGCCGCGCAGGAACGTCACCACACCCACCGTCCGCCCCCGGCTGCGCAGCGCCGTGGCCAGGGCGTGCCGCGTGCCGTCGGGCCATCTGCGGGCCGCCGCCCACCCGGCGCCGCGGTCCGCGGCCGCCCGTACCGAACCGCATCGCTCGACCGCCTGCAGCGCCGGATGGCCTTCCCGGTACGGCACGGGCAGGCCGCCGCCGGCCGCGACGGGGCCCTGCCCCGGCGCCCCGGCGGGCGTCGTCGCGGCACGGACCAGCCGCACCGGCCCCTCCGGATCGGCCTCCGGATCCGGCAGCAGGTCGATCAGGGCGTGGTCGGCGAAGCCCGCGAGGGCGAAGTCCAGGTAGAGCGCCGCGGCCTCCATCGGGTCCTCGCACTCGGCCACGGCCCGGCCCGCCCGGTGCAGCTGGCTGCCCCGGAACCGCAGCCGCGCGCTCTCCTGCTCGGCCAGCCGCGTCTTCGTCACGTCCAGGAACAGCCAGGCCACCCCCAGCGGCACGGGCTCCTCCACCAGCGGCGTCGCCAGCCGCAGGAAGCCGCTGCGCCAGCAGCGGCGCTCGGCCGCCGGGGCCCCCGCCACCGCGTCGGCTGAGCGCACGGTCACCCACAGCTCGGTGGGCGCGGGCGGCGCTCCGGCCGCCAGGACGTGCTGCAACGCGCCCTCGAGTTCCTCCACACCCTGGTCGAGGAGCTCGCCCAGCGGCCGGCCCAGCAGCGCCGTGCGGCTCGTCCGCAGCAACCGGGCGGCGTGCGCGTTGGCCAGGGCCGGGCGCAGGTCCGCGTCGACCAGCACCACGCCCCACGAGGAGGCCTCGCCGAACAGCGCCTCGCTCAGCGCGACCGACCGCTCGAGGTCGATCTGCGTGTGCACCTCGCTGAACGCGCAGTACACCCCGGCCGGGGTGCCGTCCGCGCCCGGCACGGCGGAGGACTGGATGCGCACCAGCACCCGCCCGCCGTCCTTGGTCAGCAGCGCGAACTCGTCCACCTGCCGCCCCGGGGCGTTCATCGCGCCCAGCAGTCGCCCGGTGACCTCCTCGGCGTCCGCCTCGCGCGCCGCCCAGCCCGCCAGGCCCCGCCGGCCGACGGCCTCCCGCGCGGTCCAGCCGAGTATCCGTTCGGCCTCGCGATTCCAGTGGGTCACCGTGCCGTCCGCGTCGAAGGCGCACAGGGCGGCGTCCATGCCGTCCAGGAGAGCCGCGAGGAGGTCGTGGTCGTCGCCGTCCGCCGTCGGGTCGTGGCGGGCGGGGCCGGACTGGTGTGGAGCGGTCACGGGGTACCCCCTGCTGAACGCGTCTGCGGGTGGAGCGTGCCCTGCATGTCCTGCACGAGCGGCATTCAACTCGAGACGGGCGCGGACCACACCGCGTTCGGTGAAATCCATGCGCCGAAATCACGCCCCGGAAATTCGCTTGTCGCCGCCGGAGGCCCTTCCTAGGCTGTCCCGTACACGAGAAGGGAGGTGGTTCGGGACATGATTTCTTTCCGGACGCGTGAGGTGACTGCGGGCTAGCGCCCGTCGTCGCGTATCTACGCAGCGCCGGCTCCGCCGGCCAATCCCAGGCAGTCACCCGATCCGTGGGCCGCCGAGTCGTCCGCTCGGCACCGCCACGCTCGCGCTGTGCGAGTGCGGTGGTAGCGGCCCACGGATCGTCTGCGTCTGCCGCCGAGTGCGATCGGGGCTCCGCCCCGGACCCCGGTCCTCAGACGCCGGACGGGCTGATTCCCAGCCCTTCACGGGCACAGGCGCTCCACGCGCCACCCGCTGTCGCCCTCGCCCACATCGCCGGTGCGGACGTACCGCAGCCGGTCGTGCAGCCGGTTCGCCCGCCCCTGCCAGAACTCCACGGTCCGCGCCGTGACCCGGAAGCCGCCCCAGTGCGGCGGCACCGGCACCGGCTCGCCCTCCGGGAAGCGGGCCGCCATCCGCGCGTACGCCGCGTCGAGGTCGGCACGCGAGGCCGCCACCGCGGACTGCTCGCTCGCCCAGGCGCCGATCTGCGAGCCGTAGGGCCGGGAGCGGAAGTACACGGCCGTCTCCAGGGGATCCACCCGATCGGCCGTGCCCGTCACCACCACCTGACGGGCCAGCGGATACCAGGGGAAGAGCAGGGAGACGTGCGGATTGGCCGCGATCTCCCGGGCCTTGCGCGAGCCGTAGTTGGTGTAGAACACGAAGCCGCGCTCGTCGTAGCCCTTCAGCAGCACGGTCCGGGAACTGGGCCGGCCGGCCGCGTCCGCCGTGGAGACGACCATGGCGTTGGGCTCGTGCAGCTCTCCCGCGGCGGCCTCGGCGAACCAGCGCGCGAACTGCCGGTGCGGGCCGGGCGCCAGTTCGTCCTCGGCGATGCCCTCGAACTCGTAGTGGCGGCGCATGGCGGCGAGGTCGTGCTCGTGTGCGTACTCGTCGGTGGTGTGCTCGTCGGTGTGGGACACGGGCCACATCTTGCAGGAGCGGGCGGGGGCGGGAGAAGTCGCGTCCCCGTCAAGAGCCCCGCCGAACGCGCGGTGTGCCGGACATCACCGAGGTGTACAGCTGTGGGCCGGTTGACCAAGGGGCTATCGTTTCCGGCCCCGGCACGGCGACGGCTTTCCGCGACGGCTTTCTGCGGAGGCCGGGTGAACCACCGGGTGAACCACCACCGCACGGGGCATGACCGCTTTTGACCGGGACGGACCGCGAGCCGCGCAGACGGCCCCGGTCGGCAGTCACGTGTCGAACACATCATGAGGAGCCGCCTGATGTCCGACTTCGTACCCGGACTCGAAGGAGTCGTCGCGTTCGAAACGGAGATCGCCGAACCCGACAAGGAAGGCGGCTCGCTCCGCTACCGAGGCGTCGACATCGAGGACCTGGTGGGCGACGTGTCCTTCGGGAACGTCTGGGGCCTGCTGGTCGACGGATCCTTCAACCCCGGCCTGCCGCCGGCCGAACCCTTCCCCATCCCCGTCCACTCGGGTGACATCCGCGTCGACGTCCAGTCCGCGCTCGCGATGCTCGCGCCGGTGTGGGGGCTCAAACCCCTCCTCGACATCGACGAGGCCACCGCGCGCGACAACCTCGCCCGGGCCGCCGTGATGGCCCTGTCGTACGTCGCCCAGTCGGCCCGCGGCCAGGGCCTGCCGATGGTGCCGCAGAAGGAGATCGACAAGGCGGGGACCGTCGTCGAGCGCTTCATGAAGCGCTGGCGCGGCGAGCCCGACCCCAAGCACGTCAAGGCCGTCGACGCCTACTGGACCTCGGCCGCCGAGCACGGCATGAACGCCTCCACCTTCACCGCCCGCGTCATCGCCTCGACCGGCGCCGACGTGGCCGCCGCCCTGTCCGGAGCGGTCGGCGCCATGTCCGGCCCGCTGCACGGCGGCGCGCCCTCCCGCGTCCTGGGCATGATCGAGGAGATCGAGCGCACCGGCGACGCCGTCGCCTACGTCAAGGGCGCCCTCGACCGCGGCGAACGCCTCATGGGCTTCGGCCACCGCGTCTACCGCGCCGAGGACCCGCGCGCCCGCGTCCTGCGCCGTACGGCCAAGGAGCTGGCCGCGCCGCGCTTCGAGGTCGCCGAGGCCCTGGAGAAGGCCGCCCTGGAGGAGCTGCACAACCGCCGCCCGGACCGGGTGCTGGCCACCAACGTCGAGTTCTGGGCGGCCATCGTCCTGGACTTCGCCGAGGTCCCCGCGCACATGTTCACGTCGATGTTCACCTGCGCCCGTACGGCGGGCTGGAGCGCCCACATCCTGGAGCAGAAGCGCACCGGCCGCCTCGTCCGCCCCTCGGCACGCTACGTGGGTCCCGGCCCGCGCGACCCGCGCGAGGTGGAGGGCTACGGCGACATCGCGCGCTGACGCCCCCTCCCGCGCCGTACGGCGCCCCCGGAAGGATCGAACGACCCTATGACCGATGCGTGGCGGAGGGGCGGCTGCCGCCGCTCCGCCACGGGCGGATGGCAGGCTTGGTCCATGCGTCCATTCCTCCCAGCCCTGGGGATCGCCGCGCTGGTCGCGCTGTCCGCCGCCCCGCCCGCGAGGGCCGTACCGGCGGCGGACGGCGATGTCCCCTCCGCCTTCACCATCCAGGACCCGAGGATCAAGGAGTCCAGCGGCCTCGCCGCGAGCCGCGCGCACCCGGGCGTGTACTGGACCCACAACGACAGCGGCGACGGCGCGAACGTCTTCGCCGTGGACAGCCGCACGGGGCGCACGGTCGCGACGGTGACGCTGGCCGGCATCGATCCCCGGGACGTGGAGGCCATCTCGATCGGGCCCGACGGGAACATCTACCTCGGCGACATCGGCGACAACCTCGGCGGCACCTGGCCCGAGGTGTGGATCTACCGCTTCCCGGAGCCGAAGACGCTGCGCGACGCGACCGTGACACCCGTCCGCTTCACCGTCCGCTACGACGAGGGGCCGCGCGACGCCGAGTCGCTGATGGTGCATCCGAAGACGGGCCGCGTCTACATCGCCAGCAAGAAGCGTTCGGGCAAGGGCGCCCTCTACGAGGGGCCGGAGCGGCTGTCGGAGTCCGGGGTGAACACCTTCCGGCGGGTGGCCGACGTCAACGTCTGGGCCACGGACGGCGCGTTCTCCCCGGACGGCACACGGCTGGTGGTCCGCGGCTACTTCGAGGCCCGTGCGTACCGCTGGAAGGACGGCCGTCTGCAGGAGGAGGCCGGCCGGCCCACCGTCCCGCTGCAGCGGCAGGGCGAGTCCGTCACGTTCACGCCCGACGGCCGGACCCTGATGTACGGCACGGAGGGCGCCACCAGCCGCGTCACCCCCGTCGAGCTCAAGGGCGAGCTGCTGCCCGACAGCGTGCCCGAGCGCTCGGGCGACGACGACTCCGGCAAGGGAGGCGACCCGTCCGACGGCAAGGCCTCGGGCCCGGGCGGCGACGAGAGCAACCGCAACATCGCCATAGGGGCGGGCACGTTGGCGGTCGTGACCGTACTGGTCGTCGCACTGCGCCGGCTGCTGCGGCGGCGTACGTGAGCGGGGGCGCGGACGGCCGCGCCCCCGCTCACGGCCCTAAGCAGTAAGCAGTAAGCAGTGGCTAGAGGCGCTCGATGACGTAGTCCACGCAGGCCGTCAGGGCCTCGACGTCCGCCGGGTCGATCGCCGGGAACATCGCCACACGCAGCTGGTTGCGGCCCAGCTTGCGGTAGGGCTCGGTGTCGACGATGCCGTTGGCGCGCAGCACCTTGGCGATCGCGGCGGCGTCCACGTCCTCGGAGAAGTCGATGGTGCCGATGACGGCCGAGCGGCGCGCCGGGTCCGTGACGAACGGGGTCGCGTGCTTGGAGGCCTCGGCCCAGCCGTAGAGGGTGCGGGCGGAGGTCGCCGTGCGGCGGACCGCCCAGTCCAGGCCGCCCTGGCCGTTGAGCCATTCGAGCTGCTCGTTGAGCAGGAAGAGGGTGGACAGGGCCGGGGTGTTGTACGTCTGGTTCTTCAGCGAGTTGTCGATCGCGGTCGGCAGCGAGAAGAACTCGGGGATGTGGCGCCCGGAGGCGTGGACGCGGGCGGCGCGCTCCAGGGCGGCCGGGGAGAACACCGCGAGCCACAGGCCGCCGTCGGCGGCGAAGGACTTCTGCGGCGCGAAGTAGTAGACATCGGTCTCGGTGATGTCGACCGGCAGTCCGCCCGCGCCGGAGGTGGCGTCCACCAGCACCAGCGATCCGGTGTCCGCGCCCTCGACGCGCCGGACGGGGGCCGCCACGCCGGTGGAGGTCTCGTTGTGGGTGAGGGCGTAGGCGTCGACGCCCGCCTCCGCCTTCGGCTCGGGGTGGGTGCCGGGCTCGGAGGAGATGACGGTCGGGTCCTCCAGCCACGGGGCCAGCCGGGCGGCCGTGGCGAACTTCGAGGAGAACTCGCCGAAGGCCAGGTGCTGCGACTTCGACTCGATGAGGCCGTGCGTGGCGATGTCCCAGAACGCGGTCGAGCCGCCGTTGCCGAGGATCACCTCGTAGCCCTCGGGCAGGGAGAAGAGCTCGCCGATGCCCGCGCGTACCCTGCCGACCAGTTCCTTGACCGGGGCCTGGCGGTGGGACGTACCGAGCAGAGACGTTCCGGTGGCAGCCAGGGCGCTGAGCGCCTCGGTCCGCACCTTGGACGGGCCCGCGCCGAAACGACCGTCGGCGGGCTTGATGTCAGCGGGGATCTGGATATCAGCCACGGCCGCAGCCTAGTGCGAAAGGGAGCCGCGCGGGGGTGCCGTTCCATCGGATGAGATGTGGCTCATGCTCGCCGGGCCCTGCCCCGGCGAGGGCCGGCGGCCTGCAGGATGACGCCCATGGGCACACGCGGCGGGAGTGGCGGGGACGGCGGGAGCGCCGCGCTGGAGCGGGCGTTGCGGGCGGCCGTGGGCGGCGGCGTGGACTTCACGACCACCGCCCGCGCGCTGACGACCATGGACGCGTCGAACTACCGCCGCGTGCCGCTCGGCGTGGTCGCGCCGCGTGACGCCGACGACGTGGCGGCCGCGCTCGCCGTGTGCCGCGAGCACGGCGTGCCCGTCGTCCCGCGCGGCGGCGGCACGTCGGTCGCCGGGCAGGCGACGGGCGAAGGGGTGGTGCTGGACTTCACCCGGCACATGAACGCGATCGTCCGCCTCGATCCCGGGGAGCGCACGGCCGTGGTCCAGCCGGGCGTCGTCCTCGACACGCTGCGGGCGGCGGCGGGCGCGTACGGGCTGACGTTCGGGCCCGACCCGTCCACGCACGGGCGGTGCACGCTCGGCGGGATGATCGGCAACAACGCCTGCGGCGCGCACTCCGTGGCCTGGGGCACGACGGCCGACAACGTGGCCGCCCTGCACGTGCTGACGTACGGCGGCGAGCACGCCCGGCTCGGCCGGGGGCCGGAAGCGCTCGCCGGACTCCCCCGGCGGCTGGCCGACGGCGTACGGGCGCTCGTACGCGAGGAGTTGGCGCTGCTGCGCACCGGCTTCCCGGACCTGCCGCGCCGGATCTCCGGCTACGCGCTGGACGCGCTGCCGCCCGAGCGGGGCTGGGACGTGGCCCGGGCCTTCACGGGCAGCGAGGGCACGCTCGGGGTGCTGACCGAGGCCACGGTCCGCCTCGTCGGGAGCCCGGGCGCCCGCGCGCTGGCAGTGCTCGGCTACCCGGACGAGAGCGCGGCGGCGGACGCGGCGCCCCGGCTCCTGCCGTACGGGCCCCTCACCGTCGAGGGCATGGCCGCCGACCTGGTGGGCGACGTCGCCGCAGCGCTGCCCAGGGGCGCGGCCTGGCTGTTCGCCGAGATCGGCGGGGCGACGCCGGCCGAGGCGGCGGCGCGGGCGGCGGAGATCTGCCGGGCGGCGGTCGCCGACGGCGCCGCCGGGCACGCCGTCGTCACCGGCGACGCGGAACAGCGGGCCCTGTGGCGCGTACGGGACGACGCGGCCGGCGCCGCCACCCGGCTGCCCGGCGGCGGCGAGGCCTGGCCGGGATGGGAGGACTGCGCGGTTCCGCCGGACCGGCTCGGCGCGTATCTGCGGGACTTCCGGGCGCTGTTGGGGCGCTACGGGCTGCGCGGCGCGCCGTTCGGCCACTTCGGCGAGGGCTGCGTGCACGTGCGGATCGACGTCGACCTGATGAGCGTGGACGGAGTGCGGCGCTATCGCGACTTCTCCTCCGACATGGCCTCTCTGGTGGTCGCGCACGGCGGCTCGCTGTCCGGCGAGCACGGCGACGGCCAGGCCCGGGCCGAGCTGTTGCCGCGCATGTACGGGACGGACGTCGTACGACTCTTCGAACGCTTCAAGGACCTCTGGGATCCGGCGGGCGGCCTCAACCCCGGCATGCTCGTCCGCCCCTACCGCCTCGACGAGAACCTCCGCTTCGACGTCCTGCCCGAGCGGCCGGGGGCGGTGGACGTGGAGTTCGGCTACCCGGAGGACGGCGGCGACTTCGCGACGGCCGTCCGGCGCTGCGTGGGCGTCGCCAAGTGCCGCGACACGAGCGCCGCCGGTACGGGCGTGATGTGCCCCTCGTACCGGGTCACGCGCGAGGAGCGGCACTCCACCCGGGGGCGGGCCCGGCTGCTGCACGAGATGCTGGCGGGCGAGGTGGTGACCGGCGGCTGGCGGGCGCCGGAGGTGCGCGACGCGCTGGACCTGTGCCTGGCCTGCAAGGGGTGCCGCCACGACTGCCCGGTGGGCGTGGACATGGCCACGTACAAGGCCGAGTTCCTGCACCACCACTACGCGCGGCGCGTTCGCCCCGCCGCGCACTACACGATGGGCTGGCTGCCGGTGTGGCTGCGCGGCGCGGCGGCCCTGCGCGCGGCGCCGGCGCTCAACGCCCTGGCGGGAGTCGGGCCGTTGGCGGCGCTCGCGAAGCGCGCCGGAGGGATCGCGCCGGAGCGTGCGCTCGTGGAGCTCGCGCGCGAGCCGTTCACGTGGTGGTGGCAGCGGCGACCCAGGACGCCGGGCGGCGGAGACGAGGTCGTCCTGTGGCCCGACACGTTCACCACCTACCTCTCCCCCGAGGCCGGACGCGCCGCCGTGGCCGTGCTCGAGGACGCCGGCTTGCGCGTCGGCGTGCCGCCCGGCCGGCCCGTGTGCTGCGGGCTCACCTGGGTCTCCACCGGCCAGCTCGGCCGCGCCCGGGCCGTGATGCGCCGCACCCTCGACACCCTCGCCCCCGCCCTGGCCGCCGGCCGCCCCGTCGTCGGCCTCGAACCGAGCTGCACGGCCACGCTGCGCACGGACCTGCCGGAGCTGCTTTCGGACGATCCTCGCGCCCGCCGGCTCGCCGCCTCCGTACGCACCCTCGCCCAGGCCCTGGAGGAGTTCGCCCCGCACTGGCGGCCCCCGCACATCGGCCTGCCCGTCGTCGGGCAGACCCACTGCCACCAGCACGCCGTCCTGGGCGACGAGGCCGAACGGCGGCTTCGCCGGCGCGCCGGACTGACCGGCGGGCTCAGCGGCGGATGCTGCGGGCTGGCCGGCAACTTCGGCTACGAGCGCGGCCACTTCGACGTGTCCGCGGCCTGCGCCGAGGAGACGCTGCTGCCGTCCCTGCGGCAGGCCCCGGACGGGGCGCTCGTCCTGGCCGACGGATTCTCCTGCCGCACGCAGATCCAGCAGCTCGCGGGCGTCCGGGCCCGGCATCTGGCGGAGGTTCTCGCGGAGGCCTCGGGGGCGGCTTCGGACGGCTCTTCGGGTGGTTCTTCGGGTGGTCGTCCGGGGGGCTGAGGGGTGACAAAGGGGGGCGTGACGGGCGGTCCCCGTGGTCCGGCCGAAAAGCATGCAAGCACGCTTGCTTGTTTTCCCCGGCGCTGCCAGCCTCCCGTGCCATGCCTGCGCCTGTCCTCCGAATCGGCAACGCCTCCGGCTTCTACGGCGACCGCTTCGACGCCCTGCACGAGATGCTCACCGACGGCCCGCTGGACGTCCTCACCGGCGACTACCTCGCCGAGCTGACCATGCTGATCCTCGGCCGCGACCGTCTGAAGAACCCCTACCGGGGCTACGCGCGCACCTTCCTCGCCCAGCTGGAGAAGACCCTCGGCCTCGCCGTCGAGCGCGGCGTCACCCTCGTCACCAACGCCGGCGGGCTCAACCCCGCCGGCCTCGCCGGGCGCATCGGCGAACTCGCCGACCGCCTCGGCGTCCCCGCCCGCGTCGCGTACGTCACCGGCGACGACCTCCTCGACGACCAGCGGTGGGGCACCGACGTCCTCACCGCCAACGCCTACCTCGGCGGGGGCGGCATCGCCGCGTGCCTGCGGGCCGGCGCGGACGTCGTGGTCACCGGCCGGGTCACCGACGCCGCCCTCGTCACCGGCCCGGCGGCCGCGCACTTCGGCTGGGGCCCCGGCGACCTCGACGCGCTGGCCGGCGCCGTCGTCGCCGGGCACATCCTGGAGTGCGGCACCCAGGCGACGGGCGGCAACTACGCCTTCTTCGGCGAACACGACGTCCGCCACCCCGGCTTCCCCCTCGCCGAGATCCACGCCGACGGCTCGGCCGTCATCACCAAGCACCCCGGCACGGGCGGCGTCGTCGACGTCTCCACCGTCACCGCGCAGCTGCTGTACGAGACGGCCGGCGCCCGCTACCTCGGCCCGGACGTGACCGCCCGGCTCGACACCGTACGACTCACATCCGACGGGCCCGACCGCGTGCGCGTCAGCGGGGTGCGCGGCGAGGCGCCGCCGGCCTCGCTCAAGGTCGGGCTGACCCGTCCCGGGGGCTGGCGGCACGAGGTGGCCTTCGTCCTGACCGGCCTCGACATCGAGGCCAAGGCCCGGCTCGTCCGCGCCCAGCTCGACGGCGTGCTGGCCGAGCGCCGGCCGGCGGCGGTCCGCTGGACCCTCGCCCGTACGGACCGGGCCGACGCGCCCGTACAGGAGGAGGCGAGCGCGCTGCTGCGGCTCGTCGTGCGCGACCGCGATCCGGAGGTGGGGCGGGCCGTCGAAGCCGCCTGCGTGGAGCTGGCGCTGGCCAGCTATCCCGGGTTCCACGTCGCCACGCCACCGGGCAAGGGCACGCAGTACGGGGTCTTCGAGGCCGCTTACGTGGACGCCGGGGCCGTCCCCCATGCGGCCGTGCTGGCGGACGGGCGGCGGGTGGTGATCCCTCCGGCGTCCGGGAGCGTCGTGGAGGCGGCGCCGACGTCCGGGAGCGTCGTGGAGGCGGCTCCGGCGTCCGGGAGCGTCGTGGAGGCGGCTCCGGCCTACGGCCACGCGTGCGTGCCCGACGCCGCGCTTCCGGAGCCACTGCCGGAGCCACTGCCGGAGCCGCTGCCGGCCGGGCCCACCCGGCGTGCCCCGCTCGGGCTCGTCGCGGGCGCCCGCAGCGGCGACAAGGGCGGCAGCGCCAACGTGGGCGTCTGGGTGCGCGACGACGACGCGTGGCGGTGGCTCGCCCACGAGCTGACCGTGGAGCGCTTCCGGCAACTGCTCCCGGAGACAGCCGGCTTCGCCGTCGAGCGGCACGTCCTGCCCAACCTGCGCGCCCTGAACTTCGTGGTCGACGGCCTCCTCGGCGAAGGCGTCGCCTCCCAGGCCCGCTTCGACCCGCAGGCCAAGGCCGTCGGCGAATGGCTGCGGGCCCGCCACCTGGAGATACCGGAGGTGCTGCTGTGACCGTGCTGGCGTCCGCGCTCGACGTGACCGGCCCCGAGTACGCCGCCCACCGCTCCGCCATGCTCGACAAGCTCGCCGTCCTCGAGACCGAGCACGCCAAGGCCGTCGCCGGCGGAGGCGAGAAGTACACCGCCCGGCACCGGGCACGCGGCAAGCTGCTCGCCCGGGAACGGGTCGAGCTCCTCGTCGACCCCGACACGCCGTTCCTCGAGCTCTCGCCGCTCGCCGCGTGGGGCAGCGACTACGCCGTCGGCGCGTCCATCGTGACCGGCATCGGCGTGATCGAGGGCGTCGAGTGCCTGATCACCGCCAACGATCCGACCGTACGCGGCGGCGCCAGCAACCCGTGGACGCTGAAGAAGGCCCTGCGGGCCAACGAGATCGCCCACGCCAACCGGCTGCCCGTCGTCTCGCTCGTCGAGTCCGGCGGCGCCGACCTGCCGAGCCAGAAGGAGATCTTCATCCCCGGCGGCGGCCTCTTCCGCGACCTGACCCGGCTGTCCGCCGCCGGGATCCCCACCGTGGCGGTCGTCTTCGGCAACTCCACGGCCGGCGGCGCGTACGTCCCCGGCATGTCCGACCACGTCATCATGGTCAAGGACCGCGCCAAGGTCTTCCTGGGCGGTCCGCCGCTGGTGAAGATGGCCACCGGCGAGGAGAGCGACGACGAGTCCCTGGGCGGCGCCGAGATGCACGCGCGCGTGTCCGGTCTCGCCGACTACTTCGCCGTCGATGAGCTGGATGCGCTGCGGCAGGCCCGGCGGGTCGTTTCCCGCCTCAACTGGCGGACCGTCGGGAATCGTTCCGGCCGCGTCGAGCCGCCGCTGTACGACCAGGACGAGCTGCTCGGCATCGTGCCGGGGGACCTCAAGGTGCCCTTCGATCCGCGCGAGGTCATCGCGCGCGTGGTCGACGGGTCGGACTTCGACGAGTTCAAGCCGCTGTACGGGGCGAGCCTCGCGACCGGGTGGGCACGCCTGCACGGCTACCCCGTGGGCGTACTCGCCAACGCGCGCGGCGTGCTCTTCAGCGAGGAGTCGCAGAAGGCCGCGCAGTTCATCCAGCTCGCGAACCAGCGGGACATCCCCCTGGTCTTCCTCCACAACACCACCGGCTACATGGTCGGCCGCGAATACGAGCAGGGCGGCATCATCAAGCACGGCGCCATGATGATCAACGCCGTCTCCAACTCCCGGGTGCCGCACCTGTCCGTGCTGCTCGGGGCCTCGTACGGCGCCGGGCACTACGGCATGTGCGGGCGGGCGTACGACCCGAGGTTCCTCTTCGCCTGGCCCGGCGCCAAGTCCGCCGTGATGGGGCCGCAGCAGCTGGCCGGCGTGCTGTCCATCGTCGCGCGGGCCGCGGCCGCCGCGAAGGGGCAGCCGTACGACGAGGAGACCGACGCCGGGCTGCGGGCCATGGTGGAACAGCAGATCGAGGCGGAGTCCCTGCCGATGTTCCTGTCCGGCCGGCTCTACGACGACGGGGTCATCGACCCGCGCGACACGCGGACGGTGCTCGGCATGTGCCTGTCCGTCGTGCACGGCGCGCCTGTGGAGGGGGCTCGGGGTGGGTTCGGCGTCTTTCGGATGTGAGGCGTCATTCGGGTGCGAGGCGCCTTTCGGGCGTGAGGGGGTGCGGTCGGTGGGTTCTGGGTCGGGGTCGGGTGTGGGGTCGGGTTTCTTGGTTTCTTCTGTGCTCGTCGCCAATCGGGGCGAGATCGCTTGCCGGATCTTTCGTACGTGCCGCGAGCTGGGCATCGCCACCGTCGCCGTGTACTCGGACGCCGACGCCGGCGCCCGGCACGTCCGGGAGGCCGACGCGGCGGTGCGGCTGCCGGGGGTCGCGCCCGCGGATACGTATCTGCGGGGCGATCTGCTGATCGCCGCCGCACGGGCGGCGGGCGCCGACGCCGTGCATCCGGGGTACGGGTTCCTGTCCGAGAACCCCGGCTTCGCCCGCGCCGTGACGGACGCCGGGCTGGTGTGGATCGGGCCGCCGGCCGGGGCGATCGAGGCCATGGCCTCCAAGACGCGGGCGAAGCGGCTGATGGGCGGCGCCCCGCTGGACCCCGCGGCCGTCACGGAGGCGGACCTTCCGGTGCTGGTCAAGGCTGCCGAGGGGGGCGGCGGGCGCGGCATGCGCGTCGTCCGCTCGCTCACGGACCTGCCCGGGGAGCTGGCCGCCGCCCGCTCCGAGGCGGCGGCCGCCTTCGGTGACGGCGAGGTGTTCGTGGAGCCGTACCTCGAGGACGGACGGCACGTGGAGGTCCAGGTCCTCGCGGACGCGCACGGCACGGTGTGGACGTTGGGCACGCGGGACTGCTCGCTGCAGCGCCGGCACCAGAAGGTCATCGAGGAGTGCCCGGCGCCGGGCCTGCCGGGGCCGCCGGGCGCGGTGGAGCGGGCCCTGTGCGACGCCGCCGCGTCGGCCGCACGGGCCATCGGGTACGTGGGGGCCGGGACGGTCGAGTTCCTGGTGACGGCGGACGGCCGGACGCACTTCCTGGAGATGAACACCCGGCTGCAGGTGGAGCATCCGGTGACCGAGGCGGTGTACGGGGTGGATCTCGTCGCGCTGCAGGTGCGGGTTGCCGAGGGGATGGCGCTGGGGGCTCCGCCGGAGCCCGTGGGGCATGCCGTCGAGGCTCGGTTGTACGCCGAGGATCCTGGGCGGGAGTGGTTGCCGTGGGCCGGTTTCGTGCACCGGCTGGACTTGGGGGACGGTGCGTCGTGGGTGCGGCGCCGGGGCCTCCGGGGCGGGGGTCCGGGATCGTCTATTTACGGGCCCGTTGCCCCGCATCCTCAGGGCACCCCCTCATTGGGCCCGCAAATACACGGCAGCATCCCGGACCCCCGCCCCTGCGACCCCGACGCCTCCCGTCCGTTCGTCCCCGACGCGCCGTGGGTGCGTGTCGACTCCGGATACGAGGACGGTGATCGGATTCCGGTTCACTACGACTCGTTGGTCGCCAAGGTCGTCGCCTGGGGGCGCAGTCGGGACGAGGCCGTGCGGGTGCTGGGCCGTGCCTTGTCCCGTGGCCGTGTTCATGGGCCCGTCACCAATCGGGACGTGCTCGTTCGGTCGTTGCGGCATCCGGAGTTTCGTCAGGGGCGTATGGATACCGGGTTTTATCGGCGGTATCTCGGTGAACTGGTGGGCGGAGGAGGGGGTGTTGTCGCCCTTGCCGCCCTTGCCGCCGCCGTCGCCGATGCTCAGGGGCGGTCGCCTTTCGGCGGGTGGCGCAACGTTCCCTCTCAGCCTCAGGTCAAGCGCTATCGCTCCTCGCCCGACGGCCTGGAGCACGAGGTCCGTTACCGGCTCGGCCGGGACGGGCTCACCGCCGAAGGGTTCCCCGGTGTGCGGCTGCTCGAGGCCGCCCCCGACCGCGTCGTGCTGGAGACCGGCGGCGTCCGGCGCGCCTTCGACGTGGCCGACTACGGCTCGGAGGTCCATGTGGACACCCCGCACGCCGGTTCGTACGCCCTGATTCCCCTCCCCCGCTTCCCCGCTCCCGTCTCGCACGTCGCACCCGGCTCCCTGCTCGCCCCCATGCCCGGCACCGTCGTGCGGGTCGCGGACGGCGTCGCCGTGGGGAAGGCCGTGGCGGCCGGGCAGGCCCTGCTGTGGCTGGAGGCGATGAAGATGGAGCACCGCGTCGTCGCGCCCGCCGACGGCACGCTCACCGCCCTGCACGCGGTGGCCGGGCGGCAGGTCGAGGTGGGGGAACTGCTCGCCGTGGTCACCGAGTCCGAGGAGCCCTCATGAACATGATCGAGTCCGCCGAGCACCGCGACCTTCGCGCCGCCGTGGCCCGCCTCGCCGGCCGCTACGGCCGTGAGTACTTCGCCACCGCCGTGCGCGAGGGCCGGCACGCCGACGAGCTGTGGGAGGAGGCCGGCAAGCACGGCTATCTCGGGGTCAACCTCCCCGAGGAGTACGGCGGCGGGGGCGGCGGGATCGCCGAGCTCGCCCTGGTGCTGGAGGAGCTGGGGGCCGCGGGGTGTCCGCTGCTGCTGATGGTCGTCTCGCCCGCCATCTGCGGCACGGTGATCGCCCGCTTCGGCACCGACGAGCAGAAGCGCGCCTGGCTGCCCGGGCTCGCCTCCGGCACGCTCAGGATGGCCTTCGGGATCACCGAGCCCGACGCCGGGTCCAACTCCCACCGGCTGACCACGACGGCCCGGCGGGACGGGACGGACTGGATCCTCAACGGCCGCAAGGTCTTCATCTCCGGCGTCGACGCGGCCGACGCGACGCTGATCGTGGGGCGGACGGAGGACGCCGGGACGGGCCGGCTCAAGCCCTGTCTGTTCATCGTCGGTCGTGACACTCCTGGGTTCCAGCGGCGGCCGATCGACATGGAACTGGCCTCGCCGGAGAAGCAGTTCGAGCTCTTGTTGGATGATGTGCGTCTGCCGGCCGATGCGTTGGTCGGTGATGAGGACGCCGGGCTGTTGCAGCTCTTCGCCGGGCTCAACCCCGAGCGGATCATGACCGCGGCGTTCGCGATCGGCATGGGGCGGTACGCGGTCGCCCGGGCCGTGGACTACGCGCGGACCCGGCAGGTGTGGGACGCGCCGATCGGCGCCCACCAGGCCGTCGCCCACCCCCTGGCGCGGTCGCACATCGAGCTCGAGCTGGCCCGGCTGATGATGTACAAGGCCGCGCACCTCTACGACGCCGGGGACGACGCCGGGGCGGGCGAGGCCGCCAACATGGCGAAGTACGCGGCCGCCGAGGCGGCCGTGCGCGCCGTCGACCAGGCCGTGCACACCCTCGGCGGGAACGGCCTCACCGCGGAGTACGGGCTGGCCTCGCTGATCACGGCGGCACGGGTGGCGCGGGTGGCTCCCGTGAGCCGGGAGATGATTCTCAACTACGTCTCGCACCAGACTCTGGGACTCCCCAAGTCCTACTGAGAGAAGGAGGATTGCCCGATGCTGGTCCGCCACTCCCACGAGCGCGGCATCACGACCCTGACCCTGGACTCGCCGCACAACCGCAACGCCCTCTCCGCCCGACTGGTCGGCGAGCTGCGGGAGGCGCTCGGACGGGCCGGCGACGACCCGGACACGCGGGCCGTGGTCCTCGCGCACACCGGCAACACCTTCTGCGCGGGCGCCGACCTCACGGAGCCCACGCCGACCGGGCCGCTGGAACTCGCCGGGCTCCTGCGGGCGATCGTCGAACTGCCCAAGCCCGTCGTGGCGGCCGTACGCGGCCATGTACGGGCCGGCGGGCTGGGGCTGGTGGGGGCGTGCGACATCGCGATGGCCGGGCAGGCCTCGACGTTCGCCTTCACCGAGGCGCTGCTGGGGCTGGCGCCCGCCGTGATCTCCATGCCGCTGCTGCCGCGCCTCGACGCACGCGCCGCGGGCCGCTACTACCTGACCGGTGAGCGCTTCGGGGCCGCCGAGGCGGCGAGGATCGGCCTGGTGACGGCCGTGGGCGAGGACCTGGAGCCGGTCCTGGCCGGACTGCGGCGGGCCTCGCCGCAGGGGCTCGCCGAGTCCAAGCGCCTGGTCACCGCGGAGGTGCTGCGGGCCTTCGACCGCGACACCGGGGCGCTGGCGGAGCTCTCGGCGCGACTGTTCGCCTCGGACGAGGCCCGCGAGGGCATGACGGCCTTTCTGGAGAAGAGGGATCCGGCATGGGGACGGTGACCTCTCCCAAGCAGGACCGCAGCCGGGCGACGCGCCGGCGCCTGATGGAGGCGGCCATCGAGTGCCTGGCCGAGCACGGCTGGGCCGGCTCGACCGTGGCCGTGGTCGCCGAGCGGGCCGGAGTGTCGCGGGGGGCCGCCCAGCACCACTTCCCCACCCGTGAGGACCTGTTCACCGCCGCGGTGGAGCACGTGGCGGAGGAGCGCCTGAGGAAGCTGCGGGCGATCGCCGACGCGACCTCGATGACCATGGGCCCGGCGCGCCGGTACGCCGTGGTCGAGACGATGGTCGGGCTCTACACGGGGCCCCTGTTCCGGGCCGCGCTGCAGCTGTGGGTGGCCGCGTCGCACGACGACGGCCGGCTGCGGGAGCGGGTGACGGCCCTGGAGGCCCGCGTCGGCCGCGAGACCCACCGCATGGCGGTGACGCTGCTGCGGGCCGACGAGGGCAGGCCCGGCGCCCGGGAGACCGTCCAGGGGTTCCTGGACATGGCGCGCGGGCTGGGTCTGGCGGGGCTGCTGACGGACGACAGCGCCCGGCGCGAGCGCGTGGTGGAGCAGTGGGTGGAGATTCTGGAGGGGGTGCTGGGGCGGTAGGCGTCGGATCCTTCCGTCACTGGGCGCTCGCCGCGGGTCGTACGACGATCTCGTTGACGTCGCGCTGCGGCGGCTACGAGATCGCGTAGGCAGCCCCAGCGCCGAGGCGCTCGGCCTGCTCGGCTCCGTGCACGCCACGGCGAACCGCGCCTAGCCCACGGCCGCCACGTGGCCGACGAACGCCACCCAGGACCGGGCGGGGAACACCAGGGCGGGACCGAGGGGGGCCTTGCTGTCCCGGACGGGGACTACACCGGGTATGTTGTCGGCGATTTCGAGGCAGTTGTTCTGTCCGCTCTGGTCACCGGCCCCGCTGTAGCTGCTCTTACGCCAGGTCTTAGCACTCGGGTTAATTGCTGGCCTCATGCGCGCACTCCTCTGCAACTGATCGGATCAAGGACAGGGACTCGGCCGGTGACAGCGCGACGCTCCGCGCAAGGTCATACGAACGCACACACTCCGCCACCTCGGCCGGATCGTCCAGCAAGCTCCCGGTTTGGTGGCCCTCGGCGTACGCGACCGGCGGCGCATCCTCGAAGGTCATGAGAGTGAGCGCTCCTTCCACCTCGGGATGGCCGGCCTTGAAGGGCAGGACCTGCACGCCGATCCGGCGTCTGTCCGCCAGTGACACCATGTGCATCAATTGCTCACACATCACAGCCGCACCGCCGAGCCGGCGTCGAATGACGCTCTCATCGAGGACGGTCCACCACAACGGCCCTGTTGGGCGGTCGAAGATGCGAGCTCGTTCCAGCCGTGCAGCCACTCGGGCTTCGATCTCGTCTTCCGCGATGAAGGGAAGACCGCCCACGAAGACCGCCCGCGCATAGGCGGCCGTCTGCAGCACGCCCGGCACGAACATCGGCGAGTACTCCCTGATCGTGGTGGCCAGCCCATAGAGGTATGCCACCTCCGCGACACTCGGCGTAGGGCGAAGCATTGATCAGTTCCTCGCACATCCGCCCGAAGAACCCGTCGGTCCCCAGCTCCGCGTCGATCCGCTGTGCGACCTCGGACTGCGGCTTACGGGCTCCCGTCTCGAACTGCCCGATGTAGGACCCCGAGCAGAACACCTTCCTGCCCAGTTCCTGCTGCGAAAGCCCCGCCGCCTCCCGCCTCCGCTTCAGTTCGGAGCCGAAGAACTCCCAGCCGACCTTGCCCTGCCCGTAGCGCCCCGCCCGCCCGGAATCCTTGGTCACAAAGTAACTCCGCTTCACTACAGGCGACTTGTCGCGCGTGCTCCCCTTCCCGAGCGTAGCCCCGCACCATGACGCTCTCTGTACAGTCGGCGAAATGGCCCTCGAAGTGGTCAAGCGTCGAGGCCGCCCACCGGCGCTTCACAGGTGACACCGCCGAAAGGATCACTATGTTCGAGCTGATCCGCAGCAGCACGGTCCGGAACGATGAATGCGAGCACGACTGGGTCCAGTGGAGCGGCGCGACGCGCTGCCGTAAATGCGGGGAGACGCAGCAGTAGCGTTTCCCGGCCCGGGTTGGGGCCATGCTCAGGCCCCACCCGCCAGGGGGAGAACAGTGACACCACGTACCGATTGGCATCGACTACCCGGCGCCGTCAGAGCAGCCGTGGAAGAACACACCGGCCCCGTCCTCGCGGTCCGGGCGATCCCCGACGGGCTGAACTGCGCCATCGCCGCCTGCCTGACGAGCGCCGAGGGCAGGACGTTCGTGAAGGGCGTCCGCACCCAGTGCACCAAGGCTCACGCGGCGCAGCGGTGGGAAGTGGCGGTCAACCCGCACGTACGGACCGTCGGCCCACGGCTCCTGTGGCAGGTCACCGCCGAAGGGTGGGATCTGCTCGGGTTCGAGTACATCGACGGGCGGCACGCGGACTTGTCGCGCGGGTCGCCGGACCTGCCCCTCGTCGCCGAGGCGCTGCACGCCGCCCAGGACCTGGGGGTCCCGTACGTGCTCGGCGTGCCGTGGTTCGCCGACCGGTGGGCCCCGTATCTGGACGCCACGGAACTCGCCCTTCTCGGCGGCGAAACCCTCCTGCACACCGACACCAACCCCCACAACCTCCTCGTCGCCCACGACCGCGCACACCTCGTCGACTGGGCGATGCCCGCCCTGGGCCCGGCCTGGGTGGATGTCGCCTGCACGGCTGTACGGCTCATGGAGGCCGACTGCGCCGCCGACGAGGCGCTCTCCTGGGCCGCCCGGTTCCCCAGCTGGAGGGCAGCGGACCCCACGGCTCTGCGGGCCTTCGTGACCGCGAACCGCCGACAGTGGGAATCGCGCGTCGGCCGCGCCGCCGCCCGCCACAGCAACGCTCGCTTCGCCGCTCTCCTGCGCGGGTGACCCGCGCGGCCCGTGACACCACCGCCGTCAGGCAGAATGGAGGGGTGCGGATCATGTTCGTCGGCGACTCGATGACGGTCGGTAGCGCCGGGGACTACACATGGCGCTACCGCATGTGGCAGCACCTCAACGCCTCCTACGGCGGGCCGTACCGGATCGTCGGGCCGCGCCGGGAGCTGTACGACCCCGCCGCCGACGCCGCCGGGTCGCTCGACTACGGCGACCCGGACTTCCCCGAGCGGGCCAGGGCGCACCTCGCCGGCTGGGGCGAGGGATGGCTGCACATGGCGCCGCTGATCGCCGAGGCCGTGCGCAAGGGCAAGGCCGACACCCTGCTGGTCTCCCTCGGCCTCATCGACCTGGGCTTCTACACCAACGCCGAGCAGACCGCGGACAACGTCCGCGGCTTCCTCGCCGAGGCCCGCGCGGCCAATCCGCGCGTACGGGCCGTGCTGATGCCGGTGCTCCACAACGTCCGCGCGCTGGCGGAGCCGCACTTCGCCGCCGAGGTCGAGCGCTTCAACGAGCTGCTCGGCAAGATCGTCGCCGATCTCGCCGAGCCCGCCTCGCCCCTGCTGCTGGCCTCGCCGCCCGAGGGCTGGGACACCCAGCGGGACACCTACGACGGCACGCATCCCAGCGCCGCGGGCGAGCACCGCATCGCCGCCGCGTTCGCGGACGCGATGCACCAGGCGTGGGACGTGGGCGGCCCCTACGGCCGCTAGCGCCGGATTACCAGGCGAAGGCCTCCGGTGAAGGGCCCGGGCCCGGGAAGACGCCGTCGATCTCGGTCAGCAGGTCCTCGTCCAGCTTCAGCTCCACGGCGCGCAGCGCGCTCTCGAGCTGTCCGAGGGTGCGCGGCCCGACGATCGGGCCGGTGACGCCGGGGCGGGTGAGCAGCCAGGCCAGGGCGACCTCGCCGGGTGCCAGGCCGTGCTTGTCCAGCAGGTCCTCGTACGCCTGCACCTGCTCGCGGACCTTGGTGTTCGCCAGCGCGTCGGCCGACCGGCCGGACGCGGCGCGGGCGCTGCCGCCCTCCCTCTCCTTGCGCAGGACGCCGCCGAGGAGGCCGCCGTGCAGCGGGGACCAGGGGATCACGCCGAGCCCGTACGCCTCGGCCGCCGGGATGACCTCCATCTCGGCGCGGCGCTCGGCGAGGTTGTACAGGCACTGCTCGCTGACGAGGCCGAGCGTGCCGCGGCGGCGGGCGCTCTCGTTGGCCTGGGCGATGTGCCAGCCGGCGTGGTTGGACGACCCCGCGTAGACGATCTTGCCCTGCTGGACGAGGACGTCGATGGCCTGCCAGATCTCGTCCCACGGAGTGGCCCGGTCGACGTGGTGGAACTGGTAGAGGTCGATGTGGTCGGTGCCCAGGCGCCGCAGGCTGCCCTCGACGGCCCGCCGGACGTTCACGGCGGACAGGCGGTCGTGGTTGGGCCAGTTCGCGCCGTCCGGGCCCATGTTGCCGAACACCTTGGTGGCGATCACGACCTTCTCCCGCCGCCCGTCTCCCTTGGCGAGCCAGCTGCCGATGATCTCCTCGGTGCGGCCCTTGTCGTCGCCCCAGCCGTAGACGTTGGCGGTGTCGAAGAAGTTCAGGCCCGCGTCCAGCGCGGCGTCCATGATGGCGTGGCTGTCGGCCTCGCCGGTCTGCGGGCCGAAGTTCATGGTGCCGAGGACGAGTCGGCTGACCTTGAGGCCTGTGCGTCCGAGCTGCGTGTACTCCATGGCGACCAAGCCAACGCCTTCGAGCGGGCTCAAGGCAAGGGCGCCCCGCCCATCGCGCGGAGCATCGCCCTTCCGCCCGTGGTGAGGAAGCGGGCCACCAGCACCGCGCCCAGCAGCAGGAAGGCGATGTTGAGGAACGTCGTGTAGTTCCACGTCACCCCCGCCATGGGCACATGCGCACGGGTCTGGTCGGGGATCAGTCCGAGCGCGCCGAAGACGAACTCCACGGCGTACCCGGCGAGGACCATGGCGGCGTAGAAGGTGCCCAGCAGGTACAGGGCCGTTCGGGTGCCGTAGTACTTCCGGTAGATGGCGAGGATGGGCAGGATCAGCAGGTCGGCGAAGATGAACGCCACCACGCCGCCGAAGCTGATCCCGCCCTGCCACAGCACCACCGCCAGCGGCACGTTGCCGATCGAGCACACGAACGAGGCGATCGCCACCAGCGGCCCCACCAGCGGGCCCCAGAGCTTCGCCGCGAGCGGGTGCCCCTCGAAGAACAGCGCCTGCCAGAAGGCCTCCGGAACCCAGGCGGCGATCGCGCCCGCGATCAGCAGGCCCAGCACCAGGTCGCGCAGGATCGCCGCCCACTCCATGACGAAGACGCGGGAGACGGCCGTGAAGCCCTCGCCCGACAGCAGCCGCCGGGCGAACGAGCGGCTCCCGCCCACCGACATGTCCATCGCCGCGTGGCCCTCCATCGCCCCGGCCACGCCCCGCTCGGCCTGCTCCCTCGCCCGGCGCAGCAGGCCCTCCCGCAGCGTCAGGCGGAACAGCACCGCCAGCACCGCGATCATGATCAGGCCGCCGGCGAACTCCGCCGCCGTGAACTGCCAGCCCAGCAGCAGCGCCAGGATCACGCCCAGCTCGACCACCAGGTTCGTCGAGGCGATCTCGAAGCCCATCGCGGCGGTGAAGTGCGCCCCCTTCACGAACAGCGAGCGGGCGAGCGCCACGGCGGCGTACGAGCAGGAGGACGAGGCCGCGCCCAGCCCGGCCGCGACGGCGAGGGTACGGGGACGGTCGTCGCCCAGCAGCGAGACGACGGAGGACCGGCGCACCACGGCCTGGACCACGGCGGACAGTGCGAAGCCGAGGATCAGTGCCCAGGTGATCTCCCAGGTCATGGCCCCGGCGATGGACAGCGCGCGCAGCATGGCGTGGATCACCCCACCAGCATCGCCGCCCGCGCCCGGCGGCCGGCGGCCGGGCGGTCGGCGTGTCGCGCCCTACGGCGTCACCTCACCGCGGCCACCACGGCGACGACGACGAGCATCACGGCGAGCGCACCGGTCATGATCCGGTTTCTGGTCTTGGGGTCCACCCCTCGAGCGTAACCGGAGCGGTCAGTCGGCCCGCCGGGTGCCCAGGGGCCAGGACGCCACGGTCTCGTAGCGGGGGCGCTCACCGGGGACTCCGGAGACGGGCAGACGGCTTTGCATGAGCTCCACGCGCTCGGCCCACCAGCGGCGTCCCCGGAACTCCGCCAGCTCCTCCGCGTACGGCCGGAGATTCACATGGCCGGCGGTCCGGGCGAGGGTGAGGTGGGGGCGGAAGGGCTTGGCATCGGTCATGCGCACCCCGGCCCGCCGGGCGCCGGCGGCGGTGGAGCGGGCGAGGCCGCCCAGGGTCTCCACGGAGCCGGTCGCCCCGACCCACAGGATCCGGTCGCCGAACCGGCCGCCTCCGGCGAACCGCAGCTCGTGCACGGGATGCCGGTGGGCGGCGCGCCCGAGGCGCTCGTCCAGCTCCGGGAGCAGGGCCTCGTCGACCTCGCCGAGGAAGGCGAGCGTGAAGTGCCACAGGGCGGGCTCGGTCCAGCGCAGGCGGCCGCGCCGGTCGGGCAGGGCGGCGCGCAATTGCGTCACCTCGGCCGCCAGTTCGTCGATCGCGGGCTGGGGAGGAACCACCGCGGCGAACAGTCGCATGGGGCCAGTCTCCCTCGGGGGAGACCGATCGGCCGCACATCGGGCGGGGCGGGCCGGCCGGCGTCGTGGACGGCGCCGCGCCGCCCCGCCCCAACCCCTCAGACGGCCGCCGTCGCCCGCTCCGGCCGTGCCACGGGCTCGCGGGGGACGAAGGCCACATGCCGGTGGCCCCGCCGGAAGTCGACCTTCAGGCGCAGGTCGCCCGCGCGGGCCAGCGCCAGGCCGACGGCGGCCGCCGCGAGCGCCGAGACGACGCCGCCGGCGAGGAAGCCGGTGCGGGGCCCGTACGCGTCGGTGATCCAGCCGACCAGGGGCGCGCCCAGCGGCGTACCGCCCATGAAGACCATCATGAACAGGCTCATCACCCGTCCCCGCAGTGCGGGGTCGGCGGCCATCTGAAGGCCGGAGTTGGCGGTGACGTTGATCGTCAGGCCGCACATGCCGATCGGCACGAGCAGCAGCGCGAAGACCCAGAACGAGGGCGCGAGCGCCGCCGTGATCTCCAGCACGCCGAACAGCGCCGCGGCCCCCACCAGCAGCCGCAGCCGCGAGCTGCCCCGGCGGGCCGCGAGCAGCGCGCCGACCAGCGAGCCGGCCGCCATCAGGGTGTTGAGCAGGCCGTAGGTGCTGGCGTCGGCGTGGAAGACGTCATTGACGAACGCCGTGAGCCAGATGGGGAAGTTGAAGCCGAAGGTGCCGATGAAGCCGACCAGCACGATGGGCCAGATCAGCTCCGGGTTCCCGGCGACGTAGCGCAGGCCCTCCCTCAGCTGACCCTTGCCGCGCGGGGCGCGCTCGGCCCTGTGCAGTTCACCGGTGCGCATCATCAGCAGTCCGGCGATGGGCGCGGCGAACGACAGTCCGTTGGCCAGGAACGCCCAGCCGCTGCCCACGGCGGTGATCAGCACACCGGCGACGGCCGGGCCGACCAGCCGGGCGGACTGGAAGTTGGCGGAGTTCAGGCTGACGGCGTTGCGCAGGTCGGCGGGTCCGACCATCTCGGCGACGAACGCCTGACGGGCGGGGTTGTCGACGACGGTGACGAGACCGAGGACGAAGGCGGTGAGGTAGACGTGCCAGACCTCGACCCGTCCGGTCAGGGTGAGCACGGCGAGCGCGACGCCGGTGACGCCCATCGCCGCCTGGGTCGCCAGCAGCAGCCGGCGTTTGGGGGAACGGTCGGCTATGACGCCGCCGTAGAGCCCGAACAACAGCATGGGCAGGAACTGCAGTGCCGTGGTGATGCCCACGGCGGCCGAGGAGCCGGTGATGCTGAGGACCAGCCAGTCCTGGGCGATCCGCTGCATCCAGGTGCCGGTGTTGGACACCACCTGACCGGCGGCGAAGAGCCGGTAGTTGCGGATGCGGAGCGAGCTGAACGTGCCTCCCTTGGTGTGCAGGGAGGTGGTGCGTGCGTCGTGGTGGTGGTTCGGTGCGGGTGCGGAGTCTGCTCCGGGTCCCGAACTCAAGTGGGGTCGCCTCCTTCTCTGTGCGCTGTCTCCTTGCGCGGCGCTCCGGCGGGCGCGCGCTCGACACGCTCGTGGGGAGCGGTGCCGGGCGCCTACAGGTGCGCGAGTTTCTCCAGGACGGGCGCGGCGGCGCGCAGCGTCGCCCGCTCGTCCTCGTCCAACTGGCCCACCAGTTCGGCGAGCCAGGCATTGCGCTTGCGACGGCTCTGCTCGAGCATCGCCTCGGCCTGCTCCGTCTGGCGGACCACCTTCTGGCGGCGGTCCTCGGGATGCGGCTCGAGAGCGACGAGCCCCTTGCCCTCCAGCAGCGCGACGATGCGGGTCATCGACGGCGGCTGCACATGCTCCTTGCGGGCGAGCTCGCCCGGGGTGGCGGAGCCGCAGCGGGCGAGGGTGCCCAGGACCGACATCTCGGCCGGGCTGAGCGACTCGTCCACCCGCTGGTGCTTGAGCCTGCGGGACAGTCGCATCACCGCCGACCGAAGGTCGTTCACGGCGGCGCTGTCGTCTGGTTCGAGGGTGCGGGAAGGCTCCGGCATGAAAATTAGATTACCTCATTACTTGCCCTAAAGAAAGTGGGCACTGGGGCGGACGGAAGCACACGAGGGGAGCGCTCCCGCACGGGCACGGGGGGTGTACGTACGTACACCCCGGCCCGGCAGCCAGACGCAGTGGCCGCCGCCCCGCCACCCGGCATCGTCGATGGCGAACCAACGACCCGAGGGGGGCACGACGGCATGAGGACAGCCGGCACCATGTGGAACGGCGGCATCGGAGCACCGGTGGGGGTGTTCCTGACCGTCGCCTTCCTGGCCGCGGGGGCGCTCGGCGCGGCGCAGCCCGCGACGGGGATTCCCCCCGAGGTCGTCCAGCTGACCCAGTTCGGGCCGGCCCTGGGAGTGGGGCTGGCGGCGCTGCTGTGGCCGGGCCGGGTACGGGCCCTGCTCGCCGGGGCCCTGCGCGGCCGCCGGGCGGGCGGGGGCGCCCTGCTGCTGACGGCACCCCTGATCATCGCCCTGAGCGCCGGCGCGTACGCCCTCCTGACCGGGGACGCGCGGTTCACCCGGCCGGACGCGCTCGAGCACCCCTTCGCGCTGATCGTCGTGGCCCAGGTGATCGGCGCCTGCGGCGAGGAGATCGGCTGGCGCTGCTTCCTGCAGCCACTGCTGCGCACCCGCTGCGGCCCGCTCACGACCTCGGTCACGGTGGGCGCGATCTGGGGCGTCTGGCACGTGGGCGTCTTCGCCGAGGACCCGGTGTACGCGGCGGCGTTCCTGGTGGGGGCCATCGCCATGTCCGTCGTCATGGGGTGGGCGCTCGAGGGCACCCGGGCCGGCGGGCTGCCGCTCGCCGGCGGCTTCCACGCCCTGATCAACCTCGGCATGCTGCTGCTGATGGACGAGGAGTCCGGCGCCGTGCTCCCGATGACGCTGTTCGGGGCGGCCTGCCTGGCGGCGGCGGTGCTGTGGACCTGGCGGAACGCCCGTACGGCACCGGCGGCTAGGATCCGCACGATTCCGGAACACGTTCGATAGGGCGACGCACCCCCATGGCCTCGGTTGTCTCCCGCGCCTGCGTCGCCGCCGTGCGCTGCCAGTGGGCGAGCCTGCTCGCCCTGGCGGTGCCGTTCGTGGGCTCGCTCGTGGTGTGCGCCCTGCTGCTGTTGCCCGTCGGCGCCGGCTTCGCCCTGCTGCCGCCCGCCGCGCGGGCGCTGCGCTCGCTGACCGACCGGGCCCGCGCACGGGCCGGGCGCTGGACGGACACGCGCATCAGCCCGCCGCGGGACCTGACCGCCGTCGCCCCGGGCCCGCGTCGCCGGGCGGCCGCGATCCTGGCCGACGAGGGGTTCTGGCGCGACCTGACATGGGCCTGGCTGGAGCCGGCGGTCGGCGGACTGCTCGTCGCCGTGCCGCTGGCCCTCATCGAGTACGGGGCGTTCGGCGCGCTCGTCCAGCCGTTCATCTGGCGGATCATCGACGACGGCAACTGGTACGCCTTCGTCCCCGTGCACAGCACCGCGACGATGCTCGCCGCCCTCGCCCTGGGCCTGGCCCTCGCCGCCGGCGGCCTGGCCGCCGCACCCGCCGTCCTCCGGCTGCACGCCCGCTGGAGCCGGCTGCTGCTGTCCGCGCCCCGCAGCGCCGAACTCGCCCGCCGCGTGGAACGGCTCACCGACACCCGCGACCGGGCCCTGGACACCCAGGCGGCCGAACTGCGCCGCATCGAACGGGACCTGCACGACGGCGCCCAGGCCCGCCTCGTCGCCCTCGGCATGACGCTGGACAGCGCCACCCGCCTGCTGGACACCGACCCGGCGGCCGCCCGCGAGCTGCTGCTGGACGTCCGCCGGACCTCCGAGGCGGCGCTGCGGGACCTGCGCGACCTGGTCCACGGCATCCACCCGCCGGTCCTCGCCGACCGGGGGCTCGGCGACGCGGTCCGGTCGCTGGCGCTCGACACCTTCCTCGACGTGCACGTCGAGGCCCGCCTGCCGGGCCGGCTCCCGGCGCCGGTCGAGTCCGCCGCGTACTTCGCGGTGAGCGAGGCGCTGACCAACGCCGCCAAGCACGCGCGGGCCCGGGAGGTACGGATCACACTGACCCACGAGGACGGCACGCTGCGGGCCGTCGTCGCCGACGACGGCCGCGGCGGCGCCGACATCGCGGGCGGCACCGGACTGCTGGGGGTACGGCGCCGGTTGGATACCTTCGACGGCGTCCTCGCCCTGCACAGCCCGCCGGGCGGCCCGACCACCGTGACGATGGAGATCCCGTGCGCGTTGTCCTCGCCGAAGACCTCTTTTTGCTGAGAGACGGCCTCATACGCACGCTGCGCGAGCACGGCTGCGAGGTCGTGGCGGCCGTCGACAACGGCCCGTCCCTGCTGCGCGCGCTGCTGGAGGAGGAGCCGGACGTGGCGGTGGTCGACGTCCGCCTCCCGCCGAGCTTCACCGACGAGGGCCTGCAGGCCGCGCTCGAGGCCCGCCGCCGGCGTCCCGGCCTGCCCGTGCTGGTGCTCTCGCAGTACGTCGAGCAGCTCTACGCCAACGAGCTGCTGGCCGGCGGCGAGGGCGCCGTCGGCTACCTGCTCAAGGACCGGGTGACCAACACCGAGCAGTTCGTCGACGCGGTCCGCCGGGTCGCCGCCGGCGGGACGGTGATGGACCCTCAGGTCATCGCCAAGCTGCTCGCGCGGGGCGAGGCCCGAGGGACGGTCGGCGACCTGACGGCGCGCGAGCGCGACGTGCTGGAGCTGATGGCCGAGGGCCGCTCGAACGCCGCGATCGCGAGCGGCCTGCACATCAGCGAGAGCGCGGTCGCCAAGCACACGGCGAGCATCTTCGCCAGGCTCGGCATCGCCCCGTCGGCGGACGACAACCGCCGGGTGCTGGCCGTGCTGGCCTACCTCAAGCGCTAGGGGGTGTCCGGTGGGTCGGTGCGGGTCCTGCGGCGTCTGGTGCGGTGGATCGCAAGGCGGAGCATCTCCCTCGGACTGGGCGTCCTTGGGTGATGCGACAACGCGGCGAGGTGCCGTGCCAGGCGCCGCAGGGCCCGTGCCGACCCATCGGACACCCCCTGGGCCGGCCCGGCCGGCACCCGGCGGTGGCGGTCGTGTCCGGTTACTTCACGCCCAGCAGCTTCTCGATCGGGTCGAGCATGAAGTAGACGAGGAAGCAGGCCCCGACGACGTTCAGCAGCCAGGGGATCTCGCGGGCCCGCTTGTCGGCGATCCGCAGCAGGATGAAGGCGAGGACGCCGATGCCGATGCCGTTGGTGATCGAGTAGGTGAACGGCATGGAGATGATCGTCAGGAACGCGGGGATCGCGATCGTGAAGTCACTCCAGTCGATCTCCTTGACGTTCGAGGCCATGATCAGGAAGCCGACGACGACCAGGGCGGGGGTCGCGGCCTGGGCGGGCACCACGGTGGCCAGCGGGGTGAAGACGAGGGCGAGCAGGAAGAGCCCGCCGGTCATCAGGTTGGCCAGGCCCGTACGGGCGCCCTCGCCGACGCCCGCCGTGGACTCCACGAAGCAGGTGTTGGCGGAGGCGGAACCGGCGCCGCCGGCCGCCACGGCCACACCGTCCATCATGAGGATCCTGCCCATGTTGGGCAGCTGGCCCTTCTCGTCCGTCAGGCCGGCCTCCTCGCCGACGCCGATGATCGTGCCCATGGCGTCGAAGAAGCCGGACAGCAGCACGGTGAAGACGAACAGGCAGCCGGTGAGCAGGCCGACCTCGTGGAATCCGCCGAAGAGGCTGACGTCGCCGATGAGCCCGAAGTCCGGGGTGTCCACGATCTTGTCCGGCACGGTGGGCACGGACAGGCCCCAGCTGATGTCCGGGATCTCGACCAGCGAGTTGATGACGATCGCCACGACCGTCATCACGACGATCCCGATGAGGATCGCGCCCGGCGCCTTGCGCACCAGCAGGATGAACGTCAGCGCGAGCCCGGCCGCGAAGACCAGCACCGGCCAGCCGGTCAGCTGACCGCCCTGGCCCAGCCCCATCGGGACGGTGGTGTGGGCGGCGTCGGGGTTGCGGCTGACGAAGCCGGAGTCGACCAGGCCGATCAGCGAGATGAACAGGCCGATGCCGATCGCGATGGCGCGCCGCAGCCCGCCGGGGATGGCGTCCATGACGCGCTGCCGCAGACCGGAGGCGACCAGCACCATCAGCACCAGGCCGGCCAGGACGACCATGCCCATCGCGTCCGGCCAGCTCATCTTGGGCGCCAGCTGCAGCGAGACGACGGCGTTGATGCCGAGGCCGGCGGCGCAGGCGATGGGCACGTTGCCGATCGCGCCCATGAGGACGGTGCTGAGCCCGGCCATCAGGGCGGTGGCCGTGACCAGCTGGCCGTTGTCCAGCTGGTGGCCGAACTTGTCCTGGCCCGCCCCGAGGATGATCGGGTTCAGCACGATGATGTACGCCATCGCGAAGAAGGTCGCCAGGCCGCCGCGCAGCTCACGGGCGACGGACGAACCCCGCTCGGTGATCCGGAAGTACCGGTCGAGGGCGTTCTTTCCGACGGGCGGCACGGGCGACGACCGGTCGTCGTCGACCGTGGAGGTGGCCGAGGTGGGCATGGGGGGAACCTCAGTCGTACGGGCCCGGGAGGGCAAGAGGACAAACAAAAAGGATCAAGATCCGAACCGTTTTTGGATGATTGAACAAAACCGTTCAGTCAAATCCAGTTCGATTCAGTATGAATAAACAAACGCCGAATGGCTATCTCCGCGCGTAGACCCCTGCGGCACAAGGCCTCCGTCTCCGGACCCCGCCCGACTTCACCGGAGTGACGACTCGTACGCACTAGGCTGACGCCATGACGAAGTGGACACCCACGCACGAGGCCCCCGAGCCCCTGGAGGGCCCGGTCGTCGCCACCATCACCGGCGGCACGATCCTGTGGTTCGTCCTCTTCCTCGCCCAGCTGCCGTTCTACGGCTGGTTCGAGGACCACGGGCACGCCTGGTGGGTATGGACCTGCCTCGCCGGCGGCGGACTGGGCCTCATCGGCGTCTGGTACGTCCGCAAGCGCGACGCCGCCCTTCGCCGCCACGCGGCGAGGAACGCCGGAAACGCCGGAAACACCGCCTGACGGGGCGGGGCACCGGGGGCACGACCGGGCGGGAGGGGCCGGGGCGCCACCTTCGAAAGGCCGAGCGCCCATCGCCCCCGTACCGTCGGACGTATGAGCCACCCCGGCCTCACCGCCCGCGAAGTCGCCGAGCGAGTGGCCCGAGGCGAGGTCAACGACGTCCCGGTCCGCTCCTCCCGCTCCACCCGGGACATCGTCCGGGCCAACGTCCTCACCCGCTTCAACGCCATCATCGGCGTCCTCTTCCTGATCATCCTGGTCGTCGGCCCCCTCCAGGACGGCCTCTTCGGCTTCGTGATCATCGCCAACACCGCGATCGGCATCGTCCAGGAGCTCCGCGCCAAGAAGACCCTCGACTCCCTGGCCGTCATCGGCGAGGCGAAACCCACCGTCCGCCGCGACGGCACCCCCGCCCCCGTCGCCACCGGCGAGATCGTCCTCGGCGACGTCATCGAGCTCGGCCCCGGCGACAAGTGCGTCGTCGACGGCGACGTCCTCGAGGCCGACGGCCTCGAGATCGACGAATCCCTGCTCACCGGCGAGGCCGACCCCGTCCTCAAACGGCCCGGCGACCCGGTCATGTCCGGCTCCTTCGTGGTCGCCGGCGGCGGCGCCTTCACCGCCGCCAGGGTCGGCCGCGAGGCCTACGCCGCCCAGCTGGCCGAGGAGGCCTCCCGCTTCACCCTCGTCCACTCCGAGCTGCGCACCGGCATCAGCGTGATCCTCAAGTACGTCACCTGGATGATGATCCCCACCGCCCTGGGCCTCATCGTCAGCCAGCTCGTCATCGAGGACCACGACTGGCGCGAGGCCGTCCGGCGGATGGTCGCCGGCATCGTGCCGATGGTCCCCGAGGGCCTGGTGCTGCTCACCTCGGTCGCCTTCGCCATCGGCGTCGTCCGCCTCGGCCGCCGGCAGTGCCTGGTGCAGGAGCTGCCCGCCATCGAGGGCCTGGCCCGCGTCGACGTCGTCTGCCTGGACAAGACCGGCACCCTCACCGAGGGCGGCATGGACGTCAGCGAACTGCGCCTCCTGCCCGACGCCCCCGCCGACGAGCCCTGCGTACGCCGCGTGCTCGGCGCGCTCGGCGAGTCCGACCCCCGCCCCAACGCCAGCCTCCAGGCCATCATCGACGCCTACCCCGACGGCACCGGCTCGCGCTGCACCGCGTCCCTGCCGTTCTCCTCGGCCCGCAAATACAGCGGCGCCTCCCTCGACGGCCCCGGCACACAGAGCGGCAACTGGCTGCTGGGCGCCCCCGACGTCCTGCTGCCCTCCGGCGCCGACGCCCTCGCCGAAGCCGATGACCTCAACGCCCGCGGCCTGCGCGTCCTGCTCCTGGCCCGCGCCTCCCGCGAACTGGACGACCCGCGCGTCACCGAGGACGTCCACCCCACCGCCCTCGTCGTCCTCGAACAGCGGCTGCGCTCCGACGCGGCGGACACCCTGCGCTACTTCGCCGAACAGGACGTCTCCGCCAAGGTGATCTCCGGCGACAACGCCGTCTCCGTCGGAGCCGTCGCCGCCCAGCTGGCCCTGCCCGGCGCCGAGACCCCCGTCGACGCCCGCCGGCTGCCCGGCGAGCGCGACGCGATGGCACGGGCCCTGGACCGGGGCGCGGTCTTCGGCCGCGTCACCCCCCGGCAGAAGCGGGACATGGTCGGCGCCCTGCAGTCACGCGGCCACACGGTGGCCATGACCGGCGACGGCGTCAACGACGTGCTCGCGCTCAAGGACGCCGACATCGGCGTGGCCATGGGCTCCGGCTCCGAGGCCACCCGCGCCGTCGCCCAGATCGTGCTGCTCGACAACAGCTTCGCCGCGCTGCCCTCCGTCGTGGCCGAGGGCAGGCGCGTGATCGGCAACATCACGCGCGTGGCGACGCTGTTCCTCACCAAGACGGTCTACTCCGTCCTGCTGGCCGTCCTGGTCGTCTGCACCCGCGTGCCCTACCCGTTCCTCCCCCGCCACCTCACGCTGCTCTCCACGCTGACCATCGGCGTCCCCGCCTTCTTCCTCGCCCTCGCACCGAACCGGGAACGCGCCCAGCCCCACTTCGTACGCCGCGTCATGCGCTACGCCGTCCCGGCGGGACTGATCGCGGCCACGGCCACCTTCGCCGCCTATCTGCTGGCCCGCCACTACTACGCGGGCGTGGACGCGCTCGGCGCGGAGACGAGCGCGGCGACGCTCACGCTGTTCCTGATCTCCCTGTGGGTGCTCGCGATCATCGCGCGGCCCTACACCTGGTGGCGGGTGGCGCTGGTGCTGGCCATGGCGGCGGCGTTCGTGATCGTCCTGCTCACGCCATGGCTCCAGCGCTTCTTCGCGCTCAAGCTGATCGGCACGACGATGCCGTGGACCGCCGTGGCGATCGCCGCCGTGGCCGCGATCGCCCTGGAGTTCACCTGGCGCTGGGTGAGCCGCCGCTTCCCGGCGTGAGTCAGACGCCGGGCTTCTCGTCCTCCAGGAACTCCTTGATCTGCTTGCGCAGCTCGGGAGAGTCCTCGTGCTGATGGACGGACACCGCGTGCTCGGCGGCGGCCCGCAGGACCTCGTCCTCCTCGCCCGCGATGCGCAGCGTGCAGTGCGACTCGCTGGGGAACCTGCGGCAGTCGGCGACTTTCCTGGTCATCACGGCCTCCCGGAATCGGGTGCACTGCCAGGATAGATCCGTCAGTCGAACCAGCGGTCCCGCGCCAGCTCCTCGGTCCGGGAGGCGTCCTCCAGCAGCGCCGCCGCCTCGAACCGCCGCGCCCACGCCCCGGCCGCCCAGGCCAGGCCCGCCGCCACGCCCTCCAGCGTCGCCGCGTGCAGCACCCCGTCCGGGCCCAGACGCCAGTCCAGCTCGACGCCGTCGACCACGAGCTCCTCGTGCTCGACATACGTCGCCGGCGCCCCCGGCAGCAGCACCCGCACACCCTCCGGGACCTCGCGCGGCTCTCCCTCGCCCGCCGGGACGGTCACCGGGAACACCTCGCTCAGCCGCCGCACCTGCAGCAGCTCGGCAAGGGCGGCGGCCCGGTCCGGTCGTACGGGCAGCAGCGGGTGGCCCGCCGCGAGGGGCATCAGATCGGGGGCGTCCGCGACCAGCGCGTCCGTCGCGTCCCCGAGCTGGACGTCGCCGTCCACCACGGCCCGCACGTCGTCCGGCACCGTCACGTCCCGCGGATCCAGCTCCGCCAGCACGCTGTAGAGACCGTGCAGCTGGGCGGGGCTCACCCGGGTGTCCTCATCGGCCAGGCGGGCCAGCAGCTCCGCGGCGCCCCCGGGCTCGTCCAGCAGGGCGGCCACCGAGGTCCGCACCCCCAGCGCCCGCAGCACCTGCTCGTCCGCGAGACCGCCCGCGTCCGCCGCCTCGTACAGCCCCGCCAGCAGCGGGTCGCCGCCCTCCACCCGCAGCCCGGCGGGCCGGCGCCCGTCCAGGACCGGGTGCCCGCGCAGCCACCAGGCGGTGTACGGGCGTACGGACTCGGTCGTGCCGTCCGGCAGCAGCACCCGCACCGGCGCGGTCAGCGCGTCCCGCAGCGGCGGCCGGGACAGCATGGCCAGCGCCCGCGGCCAGGCGTCGTCGTCCACCAGGTCGAGGTCCCGTACGGCCACGACCTCCGTGGCGACCGGCGGCACCGGGGTGTCCGGCAGCCGGTCCAGCACGTCCTCGCACCACACGTCCACCGCGTCCAGCAGCCCGACGTCGTCCGGCTCGGCGAAGTCGCCGTCGCGCGGCTCGAGTTCGTCCGGGTCCAGGACGACGTCCGTGGCCCGCACGAGCGCGAAGTCCGCCAGCACGCCGACCGCCGTCAGCGGCTGCTCGCCCCAGCGCTCGACGAGCTCGGCGTCGCACGCGGCGAGCTCACCCGGACGGATGACCGACTCGAACGCACTGCCGGGCAACACGAGTTCACCGGCCGGCGCGAGCTCGCCGTCCTCGTCCGGAAGCGCGAGGGCGCCGAGCCACGGCTCGTCGCCCGGCGCGAGATCGGCGTCGCGCACCAGCGTGAGGACCACCTCGACCAGCGCGTCGGCGTCCAGCCCCTCCTCGTCCCAGACGTCCTCCGCGTCCAGCGACCCCGCGACCGCCGCCCGCACCTGAGGCGTCGTCAGGACGGCGCGCGGGGAACTCGGCGTCGCGCCGAGCTTCTCCAGCAGCGGATGGGCCGCGTCTGGATGGGCGACCTTCAGCCCCAGCCGCGACAGCCGCTCCGAACCCGTCGTGTCGGCCGGCGGAAGCAGCACCTGCCGGGGCCCGATGGCCGTACGGCCGTCGGCGAGCGGCACCGGCAGACCGGTCAGCCGGTCCGGGTCGACGCCGGCGAGGCTGTCGTACAGCCTCCACCACCAGGTCGCCGGCCGCTCGGCCCCGGCGAGACGGTCGATCGCCTCACCGAGCGGCACCCGGGCCACGCCCAGCGCCCGGAGCTCCTGACGGCGCTCGAGCCCGGCGGGCAGCAGGTTGGGGAACAGCTCGCCCAGCACCGCGACGGTCTCCGCCCCGGCACCCTCCACGACCTCGGCGTACACCGGACGCAGGGCGACCCGCTCACCACCGCCCGGCCCGCCCGGGGCCAGGGCATCGTCCCAGCTCTGCGTGGCGGCGTCCGGGCCCTCCGTCCAGGGGATGCCCTCGATGCCGCCGCCCGGGGCCGGCGTCGGCTCGCCGCCGACGTCCGTGACCGAGGCCGCGCTCGGCAGGAACGGCACACGCGGCAGCCGCTCCAGCACCAGGCGGCGCAGCTCGGCGTCCAGCACGCCGGTGGCCAGCGGGGCCGGGACCAGGTCGAGAGTTCCGGTGGAGACCGGGTGCCAGTCGCGGAGCAGATCCGCGTAGGCCTCGGCGGCGCGCTCGGTGAGGAAGGCGGTCAGCGGGCCGGGCGCCGTGTGCCGGCGGGTCGGCTCGAGAGGGAAGGTGGCGATGAGCAGGCCCGGCAGGCCCAGCGGTTCGTCCGTGGGGGTCGGGGCGTGCAGCACCGGGGCGGTACGCGGCCGCTCCGGCGCGCCGTCCGGACCGGCCGGGACCGCCCAGGTCACCGACCAGTGGGGGCGCAGCCGCTCCTCGACGGGGCGGTCGGCCAGCAGCGCGGCGTCCAGCGGGCCGCCGGCCTGCTCCACGCGCCAGCGCGTAGGAGCCGGGCGGGCGGAGTCGTCGATGACGACGTACGGGCCCTCCTGGCGGCGCGTCAGCGTACGGACGACGCCGTCCGGCGTCTCGACGACGACCTCGGCCAGCCCCGGCAGGGTCAGCAGCAGCGCGTCGTCGACGCCCGCGAGCAGGCGCGCGGTCAGATCCTCGGCCGCGCCGTCGCGCAGCGGAAGGACGACGACGGTGTCATAGCCGTCCGGCGCCGTGCCCTCGGCCGGGAAGGGCATGCGCAGCAGCGGCACATGGCCCTCGCGGCGACGCAGCTCGCCCCCGAGTCCCGGGCTGCCGAACGCCGCGTCCTCGGCGAGGGCGCGGGCCTCGGTCAAGGACCAGCGGACGCCGCCGGTGCGGCCGACGATCGCGGGTTCGTCACTGACCGCCAGCACGGCGGCGAAGCCGACGCCGAAACGGCCCACAGCCCGGCTCTCGTCGTCGCGCTTGGCCGACGCGCGCAGCGTGGACAGCGACTCGACGCCCGTGGCGTCCAGGGGCACGCCGGTGTTGGCGGCGGCCAGGGTGGCGGGCGCTCCGGCGCCCGCCGCGTGCAGCGTGAGGCGCAGGCGACCGGGCACGCCGGCACGGGCCGCCGCGTCCGCGGCGTTCTGCGCGAGCTCCACCACGAGGCGGTCGCGGTACCCGCCGAGGGCGAGATCCTCCTCGGCGTTGGCGTCCTCCCGGAACCGCGCGGGCGAGGTCACCCACGCGTCCAGCACGCCGCGCCGCAGCCGCGCGGTCCCGAACGGATCCACTCCGGTGCCGGTCACGTCTTGTCGTCTCCCTGTGGAGTGGGGTGCCGTTTGCCTTGCGGCTGAACGTACAGCGCGGGTGGGGGTGCGTGGTGGGGCGGGGCCGGGTCGGTGTGGGCCGGGCCCTTCCGGGGCTGGATTATTTACGGCCCGGAGCCCCTGACGCATCGATCACCCCGCACTTGGGCCGCAAATAACCCTTACGCCCCTACCAGGGCCCGTCCCACCCCGCCCCGGCCCCTCACGCACCACGCGGGGGGAGGGGAAGGGGCCCAAGTCCAGGTCACCGCTCCAGTGCGTACCCGGAGGCCCCTGGTCGGTGACCGGCCCGCCCACCCTGGGGACCGGACCTCCCGCCCGCCCTGGGGACCGGCCCACCCCACCCTGGTGGCCGGCCCGCACCGGGTCGGCGACGTGACGGGAGGGGGCCGGGGGCGCAGGAGGGTGTTCCGGAATGCTGCCGGATATTTGTGGGCCCAATGTGAGGGCACGCATCACGTGAGACGGTGCCGGGCCCGTAAATATCCGATTCCGGAACACCCTCCGGAGCCCCCGGCCCCCGCACCACGCACGACGGCGATCAGACGACTCAGGCGTGCCCGAGGTCGTCCTCGTCCTCCGCCTCCGACGGCGCGGATTCCCGCAGCGGAAACTCGTCCACCAGCGTCTCGTCCACAACCGGCGGCGCCGGCCGCGGCGCCTTCGGCATCACGGCCGCCTCCGAGTGCCCACCGCACCCGTACGCCAGGGACACCACGTGCCCGTCCGCCGGACCGAACTCGTTGCCGCAGATGCCGAACGCCTGGCCGAGGGAGCCCCCGATCGGCACGAGGAAGCCGCAGCTGACGCAGGGGGCCGGGGCGGCCTGGGCCATGGCGGTCTTGGTGCCGTGGGTCTCGTCCCAGCGGTCGGCGGCCGTGTGCAGTCCGTAGCGGGAGAGGACCCGGGCGCGGCGCAGGCCCAGTTCCTCGGCGAGGGCGGTGATGGAGCCGCGCGCGGGGGCGGTCGGCTGGGCGGAGGGCGGGCCGGCGGAGACCTCGGCGTCCTCGGAGTCGGCGAGCGCGGCCATCTCGTCGGAGACGGCGGAGTTCGGCGGCGGGGTCTCGTCGCCGGTCCAGCCGGGTTCCAGGCGGGGGTCGTCGGCCTGGGTGGGCAGGAGGTCGCCGGGGCCCATGTCGCCGGGGCGCAGGCGTTCGCTCCAGGGCACCCATTCGGGGGCGAGGAGGGCGTCGGAGCCGGGCAGCAGGACGGTCTCGTCGAGGGTGACGTGCTTGGCGCGGGAGGCGCGGGCGACGGTGACGGCCCAGCGCCAGCCGCGGTAGCCGGGGTCGTCGCAGGCGAAGTAGTGGGTGACGACACGGTCCCCGTCGGCGACGACCTCGATGTGGTCGCCGACCTTTCCGGGCAGCGCGGCTTCCTCGGCCGCCGCCCGGGCGAGTTCGACCGCCTCGGCGCACAGGCGGTCCGGGGTACGGCTTCGCATCGCAGCACTCACAAGAATCGATTCTCTCTTCCACGCCGTCTCACGAGTGCGCCAGCCGAACGGTCGGGGCCGCGGACGGAGCGGACCGGGGGACCGCGTCGACGTCCGCGCCCGAACGGCCTCGGGCGCACCTGTCATCACCCATTCTGCGGGATCTGGACTCGGGGTGCGGCCAAAGCGGCGACCGGTGGCGCGCTACGCACGCTACCCCGCGCGGCCGCCCGGGGGATACCCGGGCTTCGGCGAGCCCCCGACAAGGTGCCGGGCACGCCCCGCTGATACCCCGAAAGTGCCCTGCCCGGTGCCAGTTGGGGCAGTATGGCGTGGTGGGAGCCATCCGGTCAGCCGAAGGCGGTCCGCTCCGCCGTACGGTCCGGGGCGTCGGCCGGGTGCTGCGCGCGCCCTTCGCGGGGGCGGCCCGGGGGGTCCGCCGGGCGACGCACGCGCATGGCGCGGGCGAGTCCGGGCTGGGGAAGCTGATCGAGCTGCACGCCGTGAATTCGGCGGGCGACATGATGATCACCATCGCCCTGGCCTCGACGGTCTTCTTCTCGGTGCCGACGGACCAGGCGCGCGGGCGGGTGGCGCTGTACCTGGCGGTGACGATGGCGCCGTTCACGCTGCTGGCGCCGGTGATCGGCCCGCTGCTGGACAGGATCCCGCACGGCCGCAGGGCGGCGATGGCGGGCTCGATGCTGACGCGGGCGCTGCTGGCGCTGATGATGTCGGGCGCGGTGGCGAGCGGTGGGCTGGAGCTGTATCCGGCGGCGCTGGGCGTGCTGGTGGCGTCGAAGGCGTACGGGGTGGTGCGCTCGGCGGTGGTTCCGCGGCTGCTGCCGCCGCGGATCGCGCTGGTGAAGGCGAATTCCCGGGTGACGCTCGGGGGCCTGCTGGCCACGGGCGTGGCGGCCCCGCTGGGTGCGGGGCTGCATCAGCTGGGGCCGGCGTATCCGCTGTACGGGGCGTGCGCGGTGTTCGCGTTCGGTACGTATCTGTCGTTGTCGCTGCCGCACAAGGTGGACTCGGCGAAGGGTGAGGCCCGGGCCCGGCTGACGGCGGACGGGCCGGCGCGGCAGCCGGCCCGGCGGCGCAAGGCCGGCAGGCGGCCGCGGCCGGGGCTGCGCACGGTGGGGTCGTCGGTGCTGCACGGGCTGCAGGCGAACAGTTCGCTGCGGATGCTGTCGGGGTTCCTGACGTTCTTTCTGGCGTTCCTGCTGCGGGTGCATCCGCTGGGCGGGCTGAGCCCGGCGTTCTCGCTGGGGGTGGTCGCGATCGCGGCGGGCGCCGGCAACGCCCTGGGCACGGCGATAGGGGCGCTGCTGCGTTCGCGGGGGCCGGAGAAGATGATCGCGCTGGTGCTGACGGCGGCGCTGGGGACGACGATAGTGGCGGCCGTGCTGTACAGCGCGTTCTTCGTGGTGGTGGTGGCGGCGGTCGCGGGGATCTCGCAGGCGCTGGGCAAGCAGTCGCTGGACGCGTTGATCCAGCGGGATGTGCCGGAGGAGGTACGGACGTCCGCTTTCGCCCGTTCGGAGACTTTGCTGCAGATGTGCTGGGTGGTGGGCGGGGCGATCGGGATCCTGCTGCCGCTGAACGGCGTGGTGGGGATGTCGGTGGCGGCGGGCTTCCTGGCGCTCGGCGCGGCCACTGCCGTACGGGGCCTGCTGACGGCGGCCCGGCGCGGCTCGCCGCACCCGCGCGTGGCCTGAGCGGAGGGGCCCGATAGCCTGCCCGCATGACCGCTGCGATTTTCCGGGGCAAGCGCCGCCGCGCCACTGCCGCCGTCGGTGCCGTGACCTTCGGGCTCATCGCCCTCTCCGCCTGCGACAAGCCGACTCCGCTGGCGACCGTGACCGTCGGTTCGACGACGGTGACCTCCGAGGCGGCCTGCTACAACGAGGGCGAGGCCGTGGCCAACGACAAGATCATTGGCTGCATGAAGGAGGACTCCGGCAAGACCGTCAAGGCGGCCTTCGAGGACAAGGTCCGCTTCGGCGTCGACCCGAAGATCGCCGAAGAGGGCTGGACGATCTTCATCAACGGCCAGCCGGCCGAGCAGGAGCCCAACAAGAAGACCTACCGGACGATCCCGGCCAGCGCCTTCTTCTCCGGCGGCCAGGGCGGCGCCACCAAGGAGACCAAGGTCAGCATCGTGGAGACCAACTCGGGCAAGGCCCTGGGCGTCTGGAACTTCACCCTCGAGCGCGACTGACGCCGCCGCTGATGCGTGTTCTCGTCGTCACCGCCGTCCCGGCCGAACGTGACGCCGTGACGGCCGTGGCCGGACCGCCTCCCCGGGAGGTCCGGCTGCCCGGTGGCACCCTGCTGCACCGGGTGCGGCCGGGCGACGCCGACGGGCCGGTGCTGGACGTGCTGGCCGCGGGCGTGGGCCCCGCCGCCGCCGCGGCCGGGGCGGCGACGGCGCTGACGGCCGCCGCGGTGACCGGCGAGCCGTACGAGCTGGTGATCGCCGCCGGCATCGCGGGCGGCTTCGCGCCCCGCGCGGCGCTGGGCGCCGTGGTGGTCTCCGACACGATCGTGGCCCCGGACCTGGGCGCGCAGTCGAGCGACGGCGGTTTCCTGTCCCTGGACGAGCTGGGCTTCGGTGTGATCGAGCACCGGGTGCCCGAGCGGCTCGCGCGAACGGTGGCCGAGGCGACCGGCGGAGTGCGCGGCGCCGTGCTGACCGTGACGTCGGCGACCGGCACCGCCGAGCGGGCCGCGGAGCTGACGGCACGCCACCCGGACGCGGTGGCCGAGGGCATGGAGGGCTTCGGCGTGGCCGAGGCGGCCGTGGCGCACCGGGTGCCGGTGGTGGAGCTGCGCGCGGTCTCGAACGCCGTGGGGCCCCGTGACCGGGGCGCGTGGCGGATCGGCGTGGCGCTGACCGCGCTCACCGGCGCCTTCCGCCGGCTCTCCCCCGTACTCGAACCGGAGGTGCTGACGTGAGCGACCCGATCAAGATCGCTTATTCGCCCTGTCCGAACGACACGTTCGTCTTCGACGCCTGGGCGCACGGCCGGGTTCCGGGCGCTCCGGAGCTGGACGTGACGTTCGCCGACATCGACCTCACCAACGGGATGGCCGAGCGCGGCGAGTTCGACGTACTGAAGGTGTCGTACGCCGTCCTGCCGTGGGTGCTGGACGAGTACGCGCTGCTGCCGTGCGGCGGGGCGCTGGGACGGGGCTGCGGGCCGCTGGTGCTGACCCGTGAGGCGGCGAGCCCGGCGGATCTGGCCGGGAAGACCGTCGCGGTGCCGAGCGAGCGCTCGACGGCCTATCTGCTGTTCCGGCTGTGGGCCGCGGCCGAGGTGCCGGGCGGTGTCGGCGAGGTCGTCGTGCTGCCGTTCCACGAGATCATGCCGGCCGTGCGGGACGGCAAGGTGGACGCGGGCCTGGTCATCCACGAGGCGCGGTTCACGTATCAGGACTACGGGCTCACCCGCCTCGCCGACATGGGCGAGCACTGGGAGGACACCACCACGCTGCCCATTCCGCTGGGCGCGATCATCGCCAAGCGGTCGCTGGGCGATGAGACGCTGCGCGAGCTGGCCCGGGCGGCGCGGACGTCCGTACGGATGGCCTGGGACGATCCGGAGGTCTCCCGCCCGTATGTGCTGGCGCACGCGCAGGAGATGGATCCGGCGGTCGCGGACGCGCACATCGGGCTGTACGTCAACGAATTCACGGCCGACCTCGGCGAGGCCGGCTACGCCGCGGTGCGCGGGCTGCTGACCCGCGCCGCGGCCGAGGGGCTCGTACCGCCCCTCGGGCCGGGCGCGCTCGGCTTCGTCTGACGGTCTAGGACCGTCCTGAACGGTCCTAGACGTCCAGCTGGTCGGCGACCGCGCGCAGCATGCCGGCGATCTTCGAGCCGTGGGCCTTGTCGGGGTAGCGGCCGCGCTCCAGCTGCTGGGTGACGTTCTCCAGGAGCGTGGTGAGGTCCTGGACGATGGAGGCGAGTTCGTCGGGCTTGCGGCGCTGGGCGGCCGCGACCGACGGAGTGGGGTCGAGCAGAGTCACCGTCAGCGCCTGGTCACCGCGCTGGCCTGCCACGACCCCGAACTCCACGCGCTGGCCGGGCTTGAGGGCGTCGACCCCGTCCGGGAGCACCGAGGAGTGCACGAAGACGTCTCCGCCGTCGTCGCGGGAGAGAAAGCCGAAGCCCTTCTCGCTGTTGAACCACTTGACCTTGCCGGTAGGCACGTCTGTCCTCGTCCTCGTGTCTCGTCGGAATACCGAAAAAGCGAAAATTCTGCAATCAACAGAAAAACTGCTCTGGATAGCACTACAGCGGGCCGCAAGACCCGCCACCCCCAAGGCTAATGGTCCCGGGCCCGGTGACAAGACGTCCTCGGGCCGTACCGCCGCGCGTCCGGTCCGCCGCCGTCAGCCGGACGCCATACCGCCGCCCAGGGATCTACCCTGGTCAGGTGAGTAGCGAAACGCCCCGAGCCGGGGATCTGCTGGTACGGGCCGGTGCCGTCGTGTTCCTGGTGGGCGCGGTGGCCACGCTGGCCACCGTCGCGCCGCTGTTCCTGGGGGCCGATCCGCTGCCGCCCGCGGCCTACTTCGTGTGCATGCTGATGGGCGTCGGATTCCTGGTCTCCGGGGCCGGAGTGCTGCGCTCGATCGCCGAACAGCGCCGTCAGGCGCGTGGAACGGCGGATTCCGCGGCATAGCCGGCGCGGTGGGCGCGCAGCCAGGCGGGGAATTCCGCCAGGCCGCCCTCCAGCACCACGTCCGCCCCTTCCGCGCGGAGTTCCGCCGCGTCGTACGGGCCGGTGGGCACCGCCACGGCGACCGCTCCGGCGGTGCGCGCCCCGCGCACGTCCCCGACGTGGTCGCCGACGTACACCGACGCGCCGTGCTCGCGCAGCGCGACCGCCTTGGCCTCAGCCCACAGGTCGCCGACCAGCTCGTCGGCCCGGATGTCGAGGTGTTCGAGGTGCAGACGGGCGTTGCGGGGGTTCTTGGCCGTCACCACGATGGCCCGCCCGCCCAGTTCGCGTACGGCCGCGACGGCCTCGCGGGCGCCGGGCATGGCGGGCGAGGGCAGGATGCCGTGCTCGGGGTAGCCGGCCAGGTAGACGGCGTTGGCCCGCTCGACGTCCTCCTCCGGGAACCAGTTGCGCAGCTCCTGCTTGAGCGGCGGGCCGAGGCGGCCGATGACGAGGTCGACGTCGATGGGGGTGCCGGTGGCGGCCACCAGCGCCTCGTACGCCGCCCTGATGCCGGGGCGGGAGTCGACCAGCGTCAGGTCGAGGTCGAAGCCGACCGTGAACCGGTGGTCCGTGCGCGCGAGCGGGGTCATGCCCCACATTGTGCCTGCCACCCCACCCGTACACTTAGGCTTGCCTCACCACGGCTTGATCCCGCAGGAGCGGCTTGTTCCGGCCGTAGTCACGCGCCGCAACCGCAGCCGTCGCCGAAGTGGAACTCATGCAAGCCGCCGTCCCGACCAGCAACCCGAGAACGCCTTCGGGCGCCCGCCGCCGCGTCGGCTGGACGGTGGCCGCGGTCGCCGCCCTGCTGCTGGCGGCCCTGCTCAGCCTGGCGGTCGGCAGCCGGCCCGTGGCGCCCTCGCAGGTGCTCCACGCGCTGCTGCACGACGGCGACGACCCGGCGACGACCATCGTGCGGAGCATGCGACTGCCGCGCACGGTCGTCGGGCTGATGGTCGGCGCCGCGCTGGCCATGGCGGGCACGGTCATGCAGGGCATCACCCGCAACCCCATCGCCGAGCCGGGCATCCTCGGCATCGGCCAGGGCGCCGCGCTGGGCGTGGTGCTCGCCATCACGGTGGCCGGGACGCACGGGCCCGGCGGCTATGTGTGGTTCGCCTTCGCCGGCGCCGCCCTGGCGTCGGTGGCCGTCTACGCGATCGCCTCGCGCGGCCGCGGCGGGGCCTCTCCCATCAAGCTGGCGCTCGCGGGGGCCGCGCTCAACGCCCTGATCACCTCCGTCGTCAACGGCGTGCTGACCACCCACGCCGCCACCCTGGACGAGTTCCGCTTCTGGCAGATCGGCTCCATCGCCGGGCCGGGCGCCGGCACGGCCTGGAAGATCTGGCCGTTCCTGCTGGCGGGCACGGTGCTGGTGCTGTCGGTGGCCCGCGGCCTGGACGCGCTGGCGCTCGGCGAGGACGTCGCCCGGGGGCTGGGGCAGAACGTGGGGCTCGTACGGATCGTCGGCGGCGTCGGCGCGACCGTGCTGACCGGCGTCGGGGTCGCGGCCGCCGGGCCCATCGTCTTCCTGGGCCTGGCCGTCCCGCACCTGGCCCGCGCGCTCGTCGGCACCGACCACCGCTGGGTGCTGCCCATGGCGGCGCTCCTCGGCCCGGTGATGCTGCTGGGCGCCGACGTCCTCGGCCGGGTGCTGTACGAGGGCAGTGAGGTGCCGTCCGGCGTGATGACCGCGCTGATCGGCCTGCCGTTCCTCGTCACGCTCGTCCGCCGCAAGGCGGTGGCGGCGTGAGCGCGATATCCCCGGCGAGGACCGCACCCCCGGCGAAGACCGCCGCGCGACCGGCCGGCTACGCCCTCGTCCGGGCCGGGCGCGGGTCGTTCCTGGTCCACCGGCGCGGCGCGGCCGTCGCGGCCGGGCTGGTGCTGCTGCTGGCCGCCGCGTGCCTGACCTACCTGTGCGTCGGCACGACGTACACCGCGCCCGGCGAGGCGCTGAAGGTGCTCTTCGGGCAGCCGTCCGCGGAGGAGTTCACCGTGGGCACCGCGCGGCTGCCCCGGATGACCGTCGGTCTGCTGGCCGGCGCGGCCTTCGGCGTCGCGGGGGCGCTCATCCAGACCGTCGCCCGCAACCCGCTGGCCAGCCCCGATGTCATCGGCGTCAGCCAGGGCGCGAGCGCGCTGACGGTGGGCGCGATGACCTTCGGGGTCACCTCCTACGCCGCCCTGCCCTACGTGTCGGTGGCCGGCGGCCTGCTGGCCGCGGCCCTCGTCCACGCCTTCGCCTGGCGGGGCGGGCTGCGGGCCACCCGCTTCGTGCTGATCGGCATCGGCTTCGCGGTGGCGCTGCGCTCGGTCACCCACCTCTTCCTGACCAAGGGCGACTACCTCGTCGCCCAGCAGGCGAAGGTGTGGATGACCGGCTCGCTCAACGCGCGCGGCTGGGACGAGGCGGCCCCGCTGGCGTGGACGCTGCTTCTGCTGGCACCGTTCGTGTGCTGGGCGGCGCGCGCGCAGCGCACGGTGTCCATGGACGACGACACGGCCACCGCGCTGGGCGTGCGCCTGGGGCGGGTGCGGGTGGGGCTGGCGCTGCTCGGCGTCGTCCTGGCCTCGGTCGCCACGGGCGCGGCCGGGCCGGTGGACTTCGTGGCGCTGCTGGCCCCGCAGATCGCCCGCCGGATGACGCGGACCGCGCAGATCCCGCTGCTGTGCTCGGCGCTGCTGGGTTCGGTGCTCGTGGTCGTGGCCGACCTGCTGGCCCGCAAGCTGTTCGAGCCGACCGAGCTGCCGGTGGGCGTGCTGACCGCCGCCGTCGGGGCCCCGTATCTGATCTGGCTGATCGCCCGCGGCCGTACCGGAGGAAAAGCGTGACCGTCGAAACCGCCGCCGGCAGCCGGCTCGGCGCCCGTGACCTGACCCTGTCCTACGAGGAGCGCACGGTCGTCGAGGGCCTCGACCTGGACGTCCCCGACGGCGAGGTCACCGTGATCGTCGGCCCGAACGCGTGCGGCAAGTCGACGCTGCTGCGCGCGCTCGGCAGGCTGCTGCGGCCCGCGCGCGGCGCGGTGCTGCTGGACGGCGAGGAGCTCGCCCGGATACCCACCCGGCGCGTCGCCCGGTCGCTGGGGCTGCTGCCCCAGACGCCCGTCGCGCCGGAGGCCATCACGGTCGCGGACCTCGTGGCGCGCGGCCGCCAGCCGCACCAGCGGTGGTGGCGGCAGTGGTCGGAGGAGGACGAGCGGGCGGTGGCCGAGGCCATGGCCCGCACCGACGTCGCCGCCCTCGCCGACCGGGCGGTGGACGAGCTCTCGGGCGGTCAGCGGCAGCGCGTGTGGATCGCGATGGCCCTCGCCCAGGACACGGACCTGCTGCTCCTGGACGAGCCGACCACCTACCTGGACATCTCCCACCAGGTGGAGGTCCTCGACCTGTGCCGCCGGCTCAACCAGGAGCGGGGCCGGACGGTGGTGGCGGTGCTGCACGACCTGAACCAGGCGGCGCGCTATGCGGACCACCTGGTGGCGATGAAGGCGGGCCGGATCGTGGCGCGCGGCCGGCCGGCGGACGTGGTGACGGCCGAGCTGGTGCGCGAGGTCTTCGGGCTGGAGTCGGTGGTGGTCGCCGACCCCGTGACGGGCGGTCCGCTGGTGGTCCCGGGGAGGCCGTGGGAGGCGGCGTAGCGCCTCCCCGAGCGTATGCGCGTACGCGCGCGTACGGGCGCTCAGCCCGGGCGGCGGGCCCGCCACAGGACGAACGCCGCCGACGCGACGGCCGCGGCCTTGACCACCACCGGCCAGGTGTCGGCCAGCGCCCCGGCCATCTCCCCCGGCGGTATCGGGTCGCCCCAGCGCCCGTTGAACCGGCCCCACAGCCACACCACTCCCCCGGCCGCCGCGAGGCCCGGGACGCCCATGACGGCCCACTTCGACTCCGCCTGGGTGAGCCGGCGGGTGACGTAGGCCAGGGCCCAGCCCACCGCGAGGACGATCCAGTTGCCGAGCACGGCTCCGGCGACGAGGAGGACGGCCACGATCAGCAGCAGCGGGCTCATGGGGACGCCGGCGCGGGAGCGCCAGAAGCTGAAGCGGGGCTCGGCGGAGCCGTTCTCCGCGCCCGCGTCCTTGTCCGCCTCCTTGGCAGGCCCCTTGGCAGGCTCCTTGGACGGCTTGTCCCCCCGCGTCCCCCCGCCGTCCTCCGTCCGCGGGACCTCGGGGGCGGGGGGCGGCGGAGGCTTGAGCATGTCGGGGATCTCGATGCCGCCCGTGAACCCGTGCACGGCGTCGCCCGCCGTGGCCGGCGCCGGCCCCACGCTCCACCAGCCGGCCTCGCCGCCGCCGCGCGGCCGCAGCTCCTCCTCGGTCGCCAGGTGCGGCGGCGACGCGGCCCAGGGGGCGCGGGCGGCGGCCGCCGGAAGGTCGTCGCGGCGCTGGACGGGCACCCGCCCGGCGGCCTCGGCGGCCCCCAGGACGCCGTCCGCGTCGGCGACGGCCTCGGCCGGGGTGCCCAGGCCGTCCAGGATGCGCTGGACGGCGGCCGGGGTGTCGGCCGCCTCGGCCGCCCGGCGCCGCTCGATCTCCGCCCGCAGCCGGGAGACCAGCCGCATCCGGTCCCCTGAGGTGAGCGACTGTCTCTGGGCGAGGTCGCCGACCCTGCTCAAATAGTCGTAAACAAGCTGATCGCTCTCGATCCCCACCAGAACCCCCAAGGCCACACGAGCCGCCGAACCCCACCGAAGGTACCGAACCCGGGCCGAAGCCGGGGCCCATCCGCACCGACCCGGTACCGTAAGCAGAATGACCACTTCGCGGGAGACCGGCAGTACGGGCGGCGGCACCGCCGCGGAGCCGCGCACGCTCGCCGAAGAGCTGCGCGCCAGCCCCGACGACGCCCTCGCCGGACTGCTGCGCGCACGCCCGGACCTGCTCAACCCCGTGCCGGGCGACCTCACCCAGCTGGCCACCCGGGCCGCCACCCGGGCCTCGGTGGTGCGGGCGCTGGACCACCTCGACCGGTTCGCCCTGCAGGTCGCCGAGGCGCTCGCGGTGGCCCCGGACCCCTGCCCCTACGGCACCCTGGCCGCGCTGATGACGGGCGACGAGCCCGCCGGCGCCGAGGGCGCCGCCATCGCCGCCGAGCTGCCGCGCGCCGTGGCCGCCCTGCGCGACCAGGCCCTGGTCTGGGGCGGCGAGGACCGGCTGCGCCTGGTGCGCACCGTCCGCGAGCTGCTCGCCCCCACCGCGACCCGCCCCTCGCCCACCGGCCTGGGGCCCGGCGTCGCCGAGACCACGGCGGGCATGTCGCCGGGCCGGCTGCAGGAGATCATCGCCACGGCGGGGCTGCCCGCCACCCACGACCCGGTGACGGCCGTCACCGCCCTGACCGAGCTGTTCGAGGACCGTCGGCGGATGACGGCGCTGCTGGCCGGCGCGCCCGAGGAGGCCACGGCCGTCCTCGGCAGGCTGCTGTGGGGCCCGCCGCACGGCACGGTCACCGCCGAGCCCGCGGCCCACCTGCGCTGGCTGCTCGACCGGGGCCTGCTGCTGCCCACCGGCCCGGGCGCCGTGGTGCTGCCCCGCGAGGTGGCCCTGCACCTGCGCGCCGGCCGGGCGCACCGCGCGCCGGAGCCGCTGGCCCCCGAGCTCGCCCCGGTCACCGCACACGAGCCCCGGACGGTCGACGCGACCGCCGCCGGGCAGGCCTTCATGGCGCTGGCGACGGTGGAGGACCTGCTGCGGGAGTGGGAGAGCGCGGGCCCGCTCGTCCTGCGGGCCGGCGGCCTGAGCGTGCGGGACCTCAAGCGCGCCGCGACCGTCCTCGAGACCACGGAGGCTGCCGCCGCCTTCTGGGTCGAGCTCGCCTACGCGGCCGGGCTGCTGGCCTCCGACGGCGACGTCGACGAGCGCTACGCCCCCACCCCCGCCTACGACGAATGGCTGCTGCTGCCCGCCGAGCGGCGCTGGACCGCCCTGGCCACGGCCTGGCTGACGGCCACCCGCACCCCGGGGCTGGCCGGCGGGAAGGACGCGAAGGGCCGCACGCTGGCGGCGCTGGGCCCGGACCTGGACCGCGGCCCCGCCCCCGAGGTGCGCCGCCGGGTGCTGGACCTGCTCGCCGAGCTGCCCGAGGGCTCCTCCGTGCCCGCCGACGCCCTGCTGGAGCGGCTGCGCTGGGAGCGCCCGCCGCGCTCGGCCGCCGACGACCTGCGCACGCGGCTGGCGACCTGGACGCTGGCGGAGGCCGAGCAGCTGGGCGTCACCAGCCGGGGCGCGCTCTCGGCGCACGGCCGCGCCCTGCCGGCTGACCCGGAGGCCGCCGCGGCGGCCCTGGCGCCCCTGCTGCCCGAGCCGCTGGACCACGTCCTGTTGCAGGCCGACCTCACCGCCGTGGCGCCCGGCCCGCTGCGCCGCCCGCTCGCGCAGCTGCTCGGCGTGCTCGCGGACGTCGAGTCCAAGGGCGGCGCGACCGTCTACCGCTTCACGCCGGAGTCCGTACGCCGCGCCCTGGACGCCGGCCGCACCGCCGCCGACCTGCACGCCTTCCTCGCCGAGCACTCCCGTACGCCCGTTCCGCAGCCGCTGGCCTACCTCGTCGACGACGTGGCCCGGCGGCACGGCCGGCTGCGGGTGGGTGCGGCGTCGTCGTACGTCCGCTGCGACGACGAGGCCCTGCTGGCCGAGATCCTCGCCGACCGCCGGTCGGCGCCGCTGCGGCTGCGCCGCCTGGCGTCGACGGTGCTGGCGGCGCAGGCGGCGCCGGACACGCTCCTCGAGGTGCTGCGCGCGATGGGCTACGCGCCCGCCGCCGAGTCGGCGGAGGGCGACGTGGTCGTCGCGCGCGCCGACGCCCACCGCACTCCGCCGCGCACCGCCCCGGCCCCGGTGCCCGAGGGCCCGCCGGTGCCGGACGCCACGCTGCTGGGCGCGGCCGTGCGCGCCGTCCGGGCCGGTGACATGGCCTCCACGGCCCAGCGCAAGCCGGTCGCCGATCCCGCCCCCACCAGCGGCGGTCTGCCCCGCACCTCCTCGGCCGACACCCTGGCCACGATGCAGGCGGCGGTGCTGACGGGGGCGGCCGTGTGGATCGGCTACGTCAACGCCGAGGGGGCCGCCAGTCAGCGCGTCATCGCCCCGATCCGCGTCGAGGGCGGTTTCGTGACGGCGTACGACCACACGGCGGACGAGGTCCGCACCTATCCGTTGCACCGGATCACGGGAGTGGCGGAGCTGGCGGACGACCTGGCGTGAGGCACGCGTGCGTGAGGCGTACGGGCGTGGGGCGTACGAGCTGAGGCGCCCGGGCGTTCACCCCGCCCGGGCCGCCGTCTCCTCGTTCACTCCGAAGAGGTACGTCGCCACGAACCCGACCACGTACCCCACGAGCAGCCCCGCCCCGTAGACGGCCGCCGCCCGGAGGGGCCCGTGGCCGCCGTGCAGCAGGGGGAAGAGGGCCCAGCCGGAGGGGCCGATGGCCGTGGCGCCGACCGTGTCGCCGAGCTGGCCCATGAGGCCCACGAACGCGCCCCCGGCCGCGCCGCCCGCGCACGCGGTGACGAACGGGCGGCCCAGCGGCAGGGACACGCCGTAGATGAGGGGTTCGCCGATGCCCAGCACGCCGGCCGGCAGCGCGGACCGGATGGTCCGGCGGATCGAGGTGGCGCGGGCGAGCCGCAGGTAGACGGCGAGGGCGGCCCCGACCTGGCCGGCGCCCGCCATGGCGAGGAGGGGCAGCAGGACGGTGTGGCCCTGCTCGGCGATGAGGGTGGTGTGGATGGGGATCAGCGCCTGGTGCAGTCCCAGCATCACCAGCGGCAGGAACAGGCCGCCCAGCGCCAGGCCCGCCGGCGCGCCCCCGCCGTCCAGCAGCCCGTCGGCGAGGCGCCCGATGGCGGTGGAGACCGCGCCGGCCGCGTACATCAGCCCGTACAGCGTCACCAGGCCCGGCAGCAGCACCGTCAGGAACGGTGTGACCAGCGCGTCCAGCGCCTCCGGCACCACGCGCCGGCAGCCCTTCTCCACGGACACCGCGAGCAGTGCGGCGGCCAGCGCGCCCAGCACCCCGCCCTGGCCCGGGGAGAGTTCGAGGCCGAAGGCGTCCACTCGGGCGACGCCGGGGTGGACGACGACGGCCGCGACCGCGCCGCCCAGGATGGGCGTGCCGCCGAACTCCTTGGCCGTCGCGTAGCCGACGAACACGGCGATCAGCGACATGAAGCCGCCGGAGATCGCCCCGAGGGCCGTCACCAGCGAGGGCGCCCAGCGCAGGTTGGCGAGCAGGCCGGCGAGGCCGGCGACGATGCCGCAGCCGATCAGGGCGGGGATCAGCGGCACGAAGACCTGGGCGACGCGGCGCAGGAGGAGTTTGCCGGGGGTGGCGTTGCGGGCCCGCTGCCCGGCCCGCAGCGCGGCCCCGCGCTCGGCGAGGGTTCCGGCGGCGGGCGCCGCCTCCCGCATGCGCTCGAGCTCCGGCGCGACCCGGGCCACGACGCCCGGTCCCAGCACGATCTGGTACGCCGCCGGGGTGGACGCGGCGTCCTCCACCAGGCCCAGCACGCCGGGCACCGCCCGCAGCTCGGCGCCGCGCACGAGCGCGCTGTCGCGGACCTCCACGCGCAGGCGGGTCATGCAGTGGGCCACGGAGGCGAGGTTGGCCGCGCCGCCCAGCAGGGGCAGCAGGGCGGCGGCCGTCGCGGCGGGCTTGCTGTCGTCTGCCGGTGGCATGAGGCCGTGCTTCATCAGTGCATGACGGTATGTCAGCCGGAGGCCGCGCGCAGGGCGGCGCGCAGGTGGCCGTGGGACTCGGCGAGCAGCCGGGCGGCGGTCGGTCCGTCGACGTCGCCGAGGAGCACGAGGATGGCGTTCTTCACCTCGCCCCCGGTCTCGGCCAGCGCGGCCTCGATCTCGCCGTCCGCCGCGCCGGTGGCGTGGGCGACGATGCGCCGCGAGCGGGCCCGCAGCTTCTCGTTCGAGGCCCGGACGTCGACCATCAGGTTCCCGTACGTCTTGCCGAGGCGGATCATCGTGATGGTCGAGAGCATGTTGAGGACGAGCTTCTGCGCCGTGCCGGCCTTCAGCCGGGTGGAGCCGGTGAGCAGTTCGGGGCCCACGACGACCTCGATGGCGTGCTCGGCCGCCTCCCCGAGCGCCGAGCCGGCGTTGCAGGACAGCCCGATGGTCAGCGCCCCGGCGGCGCGGGCGTGCCGCACGGCGCCGACGGCGTAGGGGGTGCGGCCGGAGGCCGAGACGCCGACGACGGTGTCGTCGGGGCCGACGCCCAGCGCCGCCAGGTCGGCCGCCGCCAGCTCCTCGCTGTCCTCGGCCCCCTCCACGGCCCGCACCAGCGCCTCGGGGCCACCCGCTATCAGCCCGACGACCCTCCCCGGGTCGGTGTTGAACGTCGGCGGGCACTCGCTGGCGTCCAGCACGCCGAGGCGGCCCGCGGTGCCGGCGCCCGCGTAGACCAGGCGGCCGCCGCGGGCCATGCGGTCGGCGGTCGCGTCGACGGCGGCGGCGATCTCGGGCAGCCGCTCGGCGACGGCGGCGGCCACCGTCGCGTCCTCGGCGTTCATGATGTTCGCGATGGCCCGGGTGGGCAGCCGGTCGATGTCCGCGAGGTCGGCGCGGAACTCCTCGGTGGTGAGCGTCGCCAGCTGGGCTCGCAGTGCGGCGAAGGCGGCGGTCGAGGTCATGGCGGGCGGCCCTTTCCGTCAATGTTCCGTCGGTTTCCGTCGGCTGGGGCAACGAGGTCGGGGTCTGCGAGATCGGGGTCTGCGAGGGTCGGTTCAGCGCCGGTCGCGCGGGGCGTGCCGGTGCGCCAGCGCCTCGTACGAGGCGGACAGGGCGGGTGCCGCGCTCGCGTACGTGCGCTGGGCGACGCCGATGAACAGGCAGTCCACCACGAGGAGCTGGCTGGTGCGGCTCGACATGGCCGCGGGCCGCAGCTCGCTCTCCCGTGCGGAGGACGTGGCGAGGATGTGGTCCGCGTACTGGACGATGTCCCCGTCCGGCCGCCCGGTGACCGCCACCGTCGTCGCGCCGTGCTCGAAGGCGACCCGCAGCGGCTCGATGACGTCGGCGGTGCGGCCCGAGTGGGTGATGGCGACGGCCACGTCCCCCGGGCGCAGCTGTACGGCGTTGGTGACGGCCAGGTGGGGGTCGGCGGGCGCGTGCGCGATCAGGCCGATGCGCAGCAGCTTCTGGGTCAGGTCCTGGGCGACGAGGTTGGAGGCGCCGATGCCGTAGACGTCGACGCGCCGGGCGGCGGCGAGCGCGCCGGCGGCCGCTTCCAGGGCGGCCGTGTCCAGCCCGGCGGCGGTGTCCGCCAGGCACTGCGCCTCTTCCTGGGCGAGCTTGGCGACGACGCCGTCCATGGGGTCGTCCACGGTGATGTCGGCGGTGACGGCGGGCGCCCGGCCGGCGGCCTGCTCGGCCGCGAGGGCGGCGAGCGCGAGGCGCAGGTCGCGGTAGCCGGGGTAGCCCAGGACGCGGGCGGTGCGCACGACGGTGGCCTCGCTGGTGCCGGTGCGTTCCGCGAGTCCGGTGACCGTGAGCGCGGCCGAGCCCGCCGGGTCGTCGGCCACCGTCTCGGCCACGCGCTGCATGGATCGCGTCATGGAGGGGGCGAGCGTACGGACCTTGGCGGCCAGCGCGGCCGGGGAGCCGAAAGTTTCCTTCGCGGTGCCGCTCACATGCTGAAAGGTATTTTCGGGCTGGTGTGCCGTCAACCCTCCACGCCCCCGACAATGGATGCCATGGAGCTCGAACAGGCACTGCACACGGCACGGGCGCTCGTCCTCGCCGACCTCGTCGCCGGCGACGTCGCGGAGGCCGACGTGGTCTCCCTGGTGGAGGACGCGGTCGCGCACCGGCGGTGGTGGGTCGAGCAGTGGCCGGAGGGTGCCGGGTTCCTTCCCGGGCTGGTCGCCCAGGACGTCCAGGACGCCCTGCTGGACCGGCACGGCCGCTGGCCGCTGTGCCCCGTCTGCACCGACGGCGGCGACCCGCACGCCCTCGAGGTCGAACCGGAGCTGGGCCCCGACCCGCACTGGGCCTGCACCAAGCAGGCGGTGTTCGTGGCGCGGGTGGGCTCCCTGGGGACGGCGCTCGGCCGATGACGCTGTACATCGACCCGCCCAACTGGCCGGGCCACGGCCGGATGTGGTCCCACCTGGTCAGCGACGTGTCGTTCGACGAGCTCCACGCCTTCGCGGCCCGCATGGACGCGCCGCCGAGGGCGTTCGACGGCGACCACTACGACATCCCCTCGACGTCGTACGAGGCCGCCGTGCGGCTCGGGGCGCGCGAGGTGAGCAGCCGCGAGGTGGTCCGCCTGCTGAAGGCGGCGGGGCTGCGCCGCCCCAAGCACCCCGTCCGCCGCGCGGGCTGAAACCCTTCCCGGACCCTCGTCCTCATCCTCGGGCGGTGAGCAGCTCCAGCTCCGTGGTCAGGTTCCGGCGCGCGAGCAGCTCCCAGCGGTCGTGCCCCTGCGGGGAGCGGAACAGCCGCGGCAGCTCCAGCAGCCGGCGCAGCACGTCGGCCCGCCCCTCGCGGAACGCGTCGTCGGGCACGAACCCGTACTCCTCGCGGACCGCCGCCGCGTAGCGCGCGTACTCCTCGGGCGTGCCGCCCAGCACGGCCAGGTCGGCGTCGCACAGCACCTCGCCGTCCCGGTCGCCGGGCCCGGGGTCGTGGCTGACGGTGAGCCGCACCAGCCGGGCGACCTCGGCCGTACGCCCCCGGTCGACGCCCAGCTCGGGCAGCGCCCGCTCGGCGAGGTGCGCGGAGCGTTCCTCGTTCTCCGAGCGGTCGGGGCGGTAGACGGCGTCGTGGAACCAGGCGGCGAGGCGGACGGTGTCGATGTCGTCGGCGTGGGCGGCCAGCGTGTCGAGGTGCCCGAGGACGGCGGCCAGGTGCGCGACGGTGTGATAGCGGCGCTGCGGCTCGGACCACCGGGCCAGCAGGTCGTCGGCGTAGGGGCCGGGATCGGGTACGGGGACGCCGCGGACCCGGTCCACGGTCTGCTGCCAGCGGGCGCGGAGGTGCTCGGGCGTGACGACCATGCGTCCAATTGTGGGGCACGGCTTCGTGCGGGGCGGCGGGTGTGGCAGGCTTGACTACATGTCTAGACCAATTCTTGAGGTGATCGCCCTCGACCCCGAGGACGCCGTGGCGGCGCAGGCCGGAGGTGCGGACCGGCTCGAACTGGTCAGCGACATGGCCGCCGACGGCCTCACCCCCTCCCTCGAGACCTTCGCGGCGGTACGGGCCGCCGTCGGCATCCCCCTGCGGGTGATGCTGCGCGCCGCGGACGGCTTCGCCGCCGGGGGCGCCGCCGCGCTCGAGGCGCTGTGCGAGCGGGCGCGGGCGCTGCGGGCGGAGGGCGCGGAGGAGTTCGTCCTCGGCTTCCTCACCGACGACGGGCGCGCCGACCTCGCGGCGGTGGCCGCCCTGACCGACGCCGTCGGGCCCACCGCGCGCTGGACCTTCCACCGCGCCATCGACCGGGCCGCCGACCGCGACGCCCTGCGCAAGCAGCTCGCCGACCAGCCGGGGCTGGACACCTACCTCACCGCCGGCTCCGCCTCCGGCGTCGACGACGGCATCGCCACGCTCCTGGCCGAGGCGGCGCGCGCCGACGAACCCGGCTACGAGCCGCGGATCCTCGTCGGCGGCGGCCTCGGACTCAAGCACGTCCCGGTGCTGCGCGCGGCCGGCATCTCCGGCTTCCACATCGGCGGCGCGGCGCGACCGGCGGGATGGGACGCGCCGGTGGACGCCGCGGCCGTACGGGCCTGGCGCGAGGCACTGGACGGGTAGGGGCCGAGGCCGTGCCCGGGGCTCGCCCGGGCAGGCGGGGGCCCTGGGGGCCCGGGGGCTCGCCCCCGGTTACGGGAAGGGGCGGGACCGGGGAAGACACCCCGCCGTGACGGCGCGCGACCCCCACCGGCGATCCCGGCGGTGCCGCACCACCCCGGCCGTGCCCGCCGCCCCGGCAGCGCCGGCCACCCCGGCCGTGCCCGCTACCCCAGCAGCTGCGCGGGAAGCGGCTGCGCGTGGACGATCGTCAGCCCCGACACCGCCCGCGTCAGCGCGACGTACAGCCGCCGCAGGCCGGTCCGTTCGTCCGGTTCCCCGGCCACCACCGCGGCCGGCTCGTCCAGCACGACGTGGTCGTACTCCAGGCCCTTGGCCAGCGGCGCGGGGACCAGCGTCAGCCGCGCCTCGGCCGACGTCTCCTCGCCCGGGTGGAGCCAGGGCAGACCGGCCGCCGCCAGCGCCGCGGCCAGCTCCCCGAACCGGTCGTCCGCCGCGATGAGACCGATCGAGCCCTCGTACGACAGCGCCCGCCGGCACGCCTCGACGACCGCCGCGTCCAGGGCGTCCGCCGCCACCTGCCGCACCGCGAAGTCGCCCGGCGACTCGCGGACCGACGTCGCCGCCGCCAGGCCGGGCGCGATGGCCGGCAGCAGCCGCGAGGCGTAGGCGATCACTTCGCGCGGCACCCGGAAGCCCAGCGTCAGCTCCTCCACGGCCGCCTCCGGCTTGCCCAGGTGGGCCAGCGCCTCCCGCCAGCTGCTCGTCGCCCACGGCGTGGTGCCCTGCGCGAGGTCACCCAGGATCGTCGCCGACCCGGTCGTACAGCGGCGGCCCACCGCGCGGTACTGCATGGGCGACAGGTCCTGCGCCTCGTCCAGCACCACGTGCCCCAGCGAATGGGTGCGGGCGACGAGGTCGGACGCCTCGTCGATCAGCACCGCGTCGGCGGCGGACCACTTCGCCGTCCGCACCGACCGCGCGGGCTTCGCCCAGCGGATCTCCCGCTGCTCGGCCGGCGAGAGCACCCCCTCGGCGTGCTCGGCCAGGAACTCCTTCTCCGACAGCAGCCGCAGCACCAGCTTCGCCGGGTCGACCGCCGGCCAGATCGCCTTGACCGCCACCTTGACGGCCGTGCTGCGCGCGACGGCGTCCTGCACCCGGTCGTCGGGCGCCTCGCCGGCCTCCTCCATGCGCACGAGCACGGCGTGCGCGATGCGCTGCGGCAGGGCCTCGCGCGCGGCCCCGTAGCGGATGTCGCGGGCGAGCAACTCCCGCACCATCTCCTCGATCTCGTACGCGGGAACCCGCCAGCGCCGCGAGCCGCGCACGACGACCACCGCCTCGTCCGGCATCGTCACCCCCGACCGCACCGCGCGCCGCAGCACCTCGGCCATACGGGCGTCGCCCTTGATCAGGGCGGCGGCGGGCGAGTCGTTCCCCCACACGTCGACGTGCGCGACGAGGTCGTCGACGGTCGCCTGGGCGACGTTCAACTCGCCCAGGGCGGGCAGGACTTGCTCGATGTAGTGCAGGAAGGACCGGTTCGGGCCGACGACCAGCGTGCCGGTGCGGGCCAGCCGCTCGCGGTGGGCGTAGAGGAGATACGCGACGCGGTGCAGGCCGACGGCCGTCTTCCCGGTGCCGGGGGCTCCCTGGACGCACACCGTGCCGCCGATCCCGGCGCGCACGATCTCGTCCTGCTCGGGCTGGATCGTGGCGACGATGTCCCGCATCGGGCCGACGCGCGGCCGTTCGATCTCGCTCTGCAGCAGCCGGCTCGCCTGGTCGTCGCCGGCGGCGTCGGTCAGGTCCTCGTCCTCGTAGGCGGTCAGCTCCCCGCCCGTGTAGCCGAACCGGCGACGCAGACCCACGTCCTGCGGGTCCTTCTTCGACGCCCGGTAGAACGGCTGCGAGACCGGGGCACGCCAGTCGATGACCATCGGATCGCCGTCGGCGTCGTGAACGTGCCGCCGCCCGATGTAGAACTGCTCGCCCTCGGCCCCTTCCGCCCCCTCCACGCCCGGCGCGTGCAGATAGTCGAGGCGGCCGAAGAACAGCGGGGTGTGCGCGAGATCGGCGAGCGCGGCGATGCGGTCCTCGATCTGCGACTGGAGGACGACGGCGTTGACCCAGTTGGCGGTGACGTCCTTGATGTCGAGGGCCTCGACATCGGCCCGCATCGCGCGCAGCGCGGAACGGGAGGCGGCGAGGTGGGCGCGCTCCCGCTCGAGGGGGTCGTGGGGGTGCGGGGGCGGTACGGGCGCGGGCACGGCAAGTCCTCCTGGCGTACGGCGTGCTGAGCGGTGAGCCGTCCGGTTACCGACCGGGCGGCGGCGCTCCCGTAGGCGAAAGCGGGAGGCGGCGGGAAGGGGGGATTCTAGTCAGCCGAAAAGGGGCGCGCGAATGGTTTTCCCGCGCGCCCCCGGGGGTCCTCGGGGTCGCCGTCCACCTCCCGTAGGGGACGCCATGATCCTTGGGTCGTACGGCCGCACCCACCCGTTTACACCGGCAGACCGATGCCCGGGGCGCTTCCGCCGACCATCATGGAAGACATGACCTCAGCATCCATCTCCCCGGACGGCTCCCCGGCCGCCTCGCCCCTCGCCACCGCCCTCCGGGCGATCAAGGCCTTCGCCGGTGCGGCCGTCAGCGTCGTCGTCCTCGGCGAGTACGCCGACAAGCGCACGGCCTGAGCCTTCACGCTCCGCACCTGAGTACCCGGACGGCCCCGGAATGAGTACGCGCCCCGAGGCCCGCCCGCCCCGCCGGCTGGTTCGCTGGCGACCATGAAGAACTCCGCACCCACCGCCTGGCAGCCGGGCGCCCTCCCGCCGCCGCGCGACCCCGCCACGTACGACCGCCGGGCCGGCCTCCTGCGCGGCGTGGCCACCGTCGTGATGGTGCCGCTGCTGATGATCGACCTGTTCTTCCTCGGGCTGTCCCCCATGGCGACCGACAGCTGCGGGCCCGACCACTGCTCGGCCGCGCTGAACCGGTCCCTGGCGACCGCGCCGGTCGTCTGGCTCGTCTCCGCCGTCCTGTTCATCGCGACCTGGGCCCTGCCCGCGCGCCCGCGCTTCCGTCAGGCGCGCGCCTGGACCTTCGTCGCCGCGCTGGTCTCGGGCCTGATGGTCATCGCCATCCTGGCCGACCTGCCGACGGGCTGACCCGCCGAGCGTGCTGACGATGCGGCGTCCGGCCGCCGGGGCGGACCGTCAGGCGTCCTCGCCCGCCAGCAGCGAGTCCGCGTCCACGATGCGGTACGCGTACCCCTGCTCGGCCAGGAAGCGCTGCCGGTGCGCCGCGAAGTCCTGGTCGACCGTGTCGCGGGCGACCACGGAGTAGAAGCGCGCCTCATGGCCGTCGGCCTTCGGGCGCAGCACCCGGCCCAGCCGCTGGGCCTCCTCCTGGCGCGAGCCGAAGGTGCCCGACACCTGGATGGCGACCGTCGCCTCCGGCAGGTCGATGGAGAAGTTGGCGACCTTGGAGACGACCAGTACGGAGATCTCCCCCTGCCGGAAGGCGTCGAAGAGCTTCTCGCGCTGCGCGTTGGTCGTCTCGCCCTTGATGACGGGCGCGTCCAGGTGCTCGCCGAGCTCGTCGAGCTGGTCGATGTACTGGCCGATGACCAGCGTCTGCTCGCCCTGGTGCTTGCGCACCAGCGCCTCGGTGACCTTCCGCTTGGTGGCGGTCGTGGAGCAGTAGCGGTACTTGTCCTCCGTCTCGGCCGTCGCGTACGTCAGCCGCTCGGAGTCGGTGAGGTTCACGCGCACCTCGACGCAGTCGGCCGGGGCGATGTAGCCCTGGGCCTCGATCTCCTTCCAGGGCGCGTCGAAGCGCTTGGGGCCGATGAGGGAGAAGACGTCGGACTCCCGCCCGTCCTCGCGCACCAGCGTCGCGGTCAGCCCCAGCCGCCGCCTGGCCTGCAGGTCGGCGGTGAACTTGAAGACGGGCGCGGGCAGCAGGTGCACCTCGTCGTAGACGACCAGGCCCCAGTCGCGGGAGTCGAACAGCTCCAGGTGCGGGTAGATGCCCTTCCGCTTGGTCGTCAGCACCTGGTAGGTGGCGATGGTGACCGGGCGGATCTCCTTGCGCGTACCGCTGTACTCGCCGATCTCGTCCTCGGTCAGCGAGGTCCGCTTGACCAGCTCGTGCTTCCACTGGCGCGCGGAGACGGTGTTGGTGACGAGGATCAGCGTGGTCGCCTTGGCCTGCGCCATGGCGCCCGCGCCGACGAGCGTCTTGCCGGCGCCGCACGGCAGCACGACCACGCCGGAGCCGCCGTGCCAGAACCCGTCCACGGCCTGCTTCTGGTACGGCCGCAGCGCCCAGCCGTCCTCGCGCAGATCGATGGGGTGGGCCTCGCCGTCCACGTACCCGGCCAGGTCCTCGGCCGGCCAGCCCAGCTTCAGCAGCGTCTGCTTGATCTGGCCGCGCTCGGAGGGGTGCACGGCGACGGTGTCGGGGTCGATCCGGGCGCCCACCAGCGGCTGGATCTTCTTCGAGCGGAGGATCTCCTCCAGCACCGGCCGGTCGGTGCTCTCCAGCACCAGCCCGTGCGTGGGGTGCTTGACCAGCTTCAGCCGCCCGTAGCGGTCCATGGTCTCGGCGATGTCGACGAGCAGGGCGTGCGGCACGGGGTAGCGGGAGTACGACACCAGCGCGTCGACGACCTGCTCGGCGTCGTGCCCGGCGGCGCGGGCGTTCCACAGGCCCAGCGGGGTCACCCGGTAGGTGTGGATGTGCTCCGGCGCCCGTTCCAGCTCGGCGAACGGCGCGATCGCCCGGCGGCACGCGTCCGCCCGGTCGTGGTCCACCTCCAGCAGCAGGGTCTTGTCGCTCTGGACGATGAGGGGTCCGTTCACGCCTCGGCCTTCCGCTCGCATCGGTCCCGTCCGTGTGCGGGACAAGCTTCCAGTGTCCCTCATGCACCGCCGTACGTGCCGTCCCGCCCGGAAAACGCCACCGGGGCGGCACCCCCCGTGAGGAAGGTGCCGCCCCGGTGTCCAAGAGGACGGTTGATCAACCCGAGGGGTCGATCAGAAGTCCATCTCACCGCCCGGCATGCCGCCCGGAGCGGCCGCGGCGGCCTTCTCCGGCTTGTCGGCGATGACGGCCTCGGTGGTCAGGAAGAGCGCGGCGATGGACGCGGCGTTCTGCAGGGCGGAGCGGGTGACCTTGGCGGGGTCGATGATGCCCTCGGCGATCATGTCGACGTACTCGCCGGTCGCGGCGTTCAGGCCGTGGCCCACGGGAAGGTTGCGCACCTTCTCGACGATGACGCCACCCTCGAGACCACCGTTGACGGCGATCTGCTTGAGCGGGGCCTCCAGGGCCAGCTTCACGGCCTTGGCACCGGTGGCCTCGTCGCCGTCCAGCTCGAGCTTCTCGAAGACCGCGGAGGCCTGCAGCAGGGCCACGCCACCACCGGCGACGATGCCCTCCTCGACGGCCGCCTTCGCGTTGCGAACGGCGTCCTCGATGCGGTGCTTGCGCTCCTTGAGCTCGACCTCGGTCGCGGCACCGGCCTTGATGACGGCCACGCCGCCGGCCAGCTTCGCGAGGCGCTCCTGGAGCTTCTCGCGGTCGTAGTCCGAGTCGCTGTTCTCGATCTCGGCGCGGATCTGGTTGACGCGGCCCTGGACCTGGTCGCTGTCACCGGCACCGTCGACGATGGTCGTCTCGTCCTTGGTGATGACGACCTTGCGGGCGCGGCCGAGCAGGTCGAGACCGGCGTTCTCGAGCTTGAGGCCGACCTCCTCGGAGATGACCGTGCCACCGGTGAGGATGGCGATGTCGCCCAGCATGGCCTTGCGGCGGTCGCCGAAGCCCGGAGCCTTGACGGCGACGGACTTGAAGGTGCCGCGGATCTTGTTGACGACCAGCGTGGACAGGGCCTCGCCCTCGACGTCCTCGGCGATGATCAGCAGCGGCTTGCCGGACTGCATGACCTTCTCGAGGAGCGGCAGCAGGTCCTTGACCGAGCTGATCTTCGAGTTGACGATCAGGATGTACGGGTCGTCGAGCGACGCCTCCATACGCTCCATGTCGGTGGCGAAGTACGCCGAGATGTAGCCCTTGTCGAAGCGCATACCCTCGGTGAGCTCCAGCTCCAGACCGAAGGTCTGGGACTCCTCGACGGTGATGACGCCTTCCTTGCCGACCTTGTCCATGGCCTCGGCGATGAGCTCGCCGATCTGGGTGTCGGCGGCGGAGATGGAGGCGGTGGAGGCGATCTGCTCCTTGGTCTCCACGTCCTTGGCCTGCTCGAGCAGGGCGGCGGAGACGGCCTCGACGGCCTTCTCGATGCCGCGCTTCAGCGCCATCGGGTTGGCGCCGGCGGCCACGTTGCGCAGACCCTCGCGGACCAGCGCCTGGGCGAGGACGGTCGCGGTCGTCGTGCCGTCACCGGCGACGTCGTCCGTCTTCTTCGCGACCTCCTTGACCAGCTCGGCGCCGATCTTCTCGTACGGGTCCTCGAGCTCGATCTCCTTGGCGATGGACACACCATCGTTGGTGATCGTGGGGGCGCCCCACTTCTTCTCGAGGACGACGTTGCGGCCCTTGGGGCCAAGGGTGACCTTGACGGCGTCGGCGAGCTGGTTCATCCCGCGCTCGAGACCGCGCCGTGCCTCCTCGTCGAACGCGATGATCTTGGCCATGTGAAGTGGTCCTCCCAGGACGGGGTGGAGACTGCTCCGGACCGCGCTGGCGCCCGCGACGGACGGCCCGTGCACCGCGCGGTTCCTTGCCCCGCTTGGCTCCCGGACCTCACCGACGGTCCAAATCTGTCACTCTCACCAGGAGAGTGCTAAGCCCAATGATTAGCACTCGACCACCTCGAGTGCAAGCGGTCCACGAGGTACACGCCTCAGGTGGCAGCAGGGGCACCTCCCGGCGACAGCCGGGGGCGCAGGCCAACCCGAGGCATGCCCAAGTTCGCGAGGGTGCATGCGCGGCCGCTCCCCCGAACCGCGCATCCACCCTCTGACCCGCGCGTACGCACGCGCCCGCCCGGGCACGCGCGAGGGGCCCGCACCGGTGACGGTGCGGACCCCTCGGCGAGCCGATCGAGCCGGTCGATGCGTGCGATCAGGCGCTGAGCCTCACCATGTCCGCCTGCGGCCCCTTCTGGCCCTGCGAGATCTCGAACTCGACTCGCTGCCCCTCCTCGAGGGTGCGGTAGCCGTCCATCTGAATCGCGCTGTAGTGGACGAAAACATCCGCACCACCGTCGACCGCGATGAAGCCGTACCCCTTCTCCGCGTTGAACCACTTGACGGTGCCCTGAGCCATGCCTAACTCCCCTATTACTGGCCCTTGCACAGGACCGCACTTCGCGGACCCGGGTCAGACCTCACCCCCAGACAGGATGGGAGTGTGCGCCGGAACGCGTCGACCGCGGCTGAATGTATCCGCACGGATGCCGTCTGCAACAGGTCAGTCGGACGAGAATTCCAGGTGCGGCCGATCGGTTATTCGTACCGATTTCCGCAGCTTCCCGGGCAAGTCGGACCGGGCATAACGCAACCAACCCGACAATTCGTGCACATGTTTCGCGCACAACTTGACGGGTTCTCATATGCGTTCGGTGCTGACACCGGAGGGGGAACGCCCCAACTGTATCGCGCTTCAACAGACGGAATAGCCCCGTCCGTTTTACGGGCGGGGCTATTCCGGGGACATGCACAGGAACGCTGAGAAAAGCTCAGGCCATTGATTAACGGTCCATCGACGGCCTGTCGACGCCTGTCGACGCCTCTCGACGGTCCGCCGCAGGCCGGCTCAGCCGCCGGCGACGGCCGGAATGATCGAGACGCCGGCCCCCTCGGGCGTGGCGGCGTCCAGCCCGCCCTCGAAGCGGACGTCGTCGTCGTTGACGTACACGTTGACGAACCGGCGCAGCTTGCCGGCGTCGTCGAGCACCCGCGCGGCGATGCCCGGGTGGTTCTGCTCGAGGGAGGCGATGACCTCGGCGAGGGTGGCGCCCTCGGCGGGGACCTCGGCCCGGCCGCCGGTGTAGGTGCGCAGGATGGTGGGGATGCGGACGGAAACGCTCATGGTGACGTCACCTCATGGGTCGGTGAAGGAGTGCGGGCTACGGGCTGCGGGCTGTGGATCTACGAGCTATTGCTCGCGAAGCCCGGCGGCGCGGAACGCCTCGAGCGACGGCCGGATCGTCGCCGTCGGCCCGGCCGCCACGGCGTCGAGCGTCTTGAGCCCGTCCCCGGTGTTGAGCACGACCGTGGTCAGCGCCGGGTCGAGCACCCCGTTCTCCAGCAGCTTGCGCGTCACGCCCACCGTCACGCCGCCCGCGGTCTCGGCGAAGATGCCCTCGGTGCGCGCCAGCAGCCTGATCGCGTCCACGATCCGCTCGTCGTCGACGTCCTCGACGGCCCCGCCCGTGCGCCGGGCGATGTCCAGCACGTACGGCCCGTCGGCCGGATTGCCGATCGCGAGGGACTTCGCGATCGTGTCGGGCTTCACCGGGCGCACCACGTCGTGCCCGTCCTTGTACGCCCGCGAGACCGGCGAGCAGCCCTGCGCCTGGGCGCCGAAGATCCGGTACGGCCGGTCCTCGACCAGCCCCAGCGCGATGAGCTCCTTCAGCCCCTTGTCGATCTTCGTCAGCTGCGACCCCGACGCGACCGGCACCACGATCTGGTCCGGCAGCCGCCAGCCCAGCTGCTCGCAGATCTCGTACGCGAGCGTCTTGGAGCCCTCGCCGTAGTACGGGCGCAGGTTGACGTTGACGAAGCCCCAGCCCTCGCCCAGCGGGTCCCCGATCAGCTCGCTGCAGAAGCGGTTGACGTCGTCGTACGTTCCCTCGATGCCCACGAGGTCGCCGCCGTAGACGGCGGCCATGACGACCTTGCCGGCCTCCAGGTCGTGCGGGATGAAGACGCAGGAGCGGAAGCCCGCGCGGGCCGCCGCCGCGCCGACGGCCCCGGCGAGGTTGCCGGTCGACGAGCAGGACAGGGTGGTGAAGCCGAAGGCGCGGGCGGCCTCGACGGCGATGGCCACGACGCGGTCCTTGAAGGAGTGCGTGGGGTTGCCGGAGTCGTCCTTGACGTACAGCTCCCCCGTCACGCCCAGTTCGGCGGCGAGGTTGTCGGCCTTGACGAGCCGGGTGAGACCGGGTTCGAGGTTCGGCCGGTCCGCCACGTCGGCGGGGACGGGCAGCAGCGGCGCGTAGCGCCAGATGTTCGCCGGCCCGGCCTCGATCCGGCGGCGCAGCGCCTCCGGGTCGCCGGCCGGCAGCTCGTACGCGACCTCGAGCGGACCGAAGCAGGAGGTGCAGGCGAAGGAGGGACCGAGTTCGAAGCGCTCGCCGCACTCGCGGCAGGACAGCGCGACGGCGGGTCCGAAGGGGGCGGCGGCAGACGGTACGGAGGTACGACTTTCAACGGCTTGGACAGCCATGGAGGCGAGGCCCTTTCTCCTCATCTTCCTCGCGGCGTACGTCGCCACGAGACGGAATTGGCACCTTCCCCGCCGGGAGCCTCGCCGAATGAACGGTGAGACCGGCTGGAGGGTTGCCGGGGCTTCAACGGGCCGTGTCCCTCTGCCCCTCTGGATGAGCGGTATGGCGCTGGGCGGGGCCCAGGCGTTTGTGCGCGCGACGACCCCGACATGCATCGGGCGCCTGCGTTGTTCAAGACTGTAACGGAAGGGATGGCCGCGTTGGAGGGCCGTCCCGCACCGCGAGACATGGCCCGGCGACGACCGGAACGGTCCCGTCGGCGAGCGACATGCCGGTCGACGTGCCGGTCAACATGCCGGTCAACACTGACGAACAACACTGAGGAGTCGTACACGTGCTGGAAGAGGTGGAGCGCTGGCTCGCCCGGCGGTCCTGGTCCGCCACCGACCGTCCGCTCGACCAGCTGCTCGCCGCGAAACGCGGCGCGGGCACCACCGTCAGCGTGGTGCTGCCGGCGCTCGACGAGGAGGCGACGGTCGGCGCCATCGTGGCGACGATCCGGCGTGAGCTGATGTCGGACGCCGTCCCGCTGGTGGACGAGCTGGTGGTGGTGGACTCCGGCTCCACGGACCGCACCGCCGAGGTCGCGGCGGCGGCCGGCGCCCGGGTGGTGCACCGCGACGAGATCCTGCCGCGGCTGCCCGCGCTGCCCGGCAAGGGCGAGGTGCTGTGGCGGTCGCTGCTGGTCACGACCGGCGACGTCGTCTGCTTCGTGGACGCGGACCTGAAGGACTTCTCCGCCGACTTCGTCTCGGGGATCGTCGGCCCGCTGCTGACCGACCCGGACGTGCACTTCGTCAAGGCGATGTACGACCGTCCGCTCGGCGAGGCGCCGGGGCAGGGCGGCCGGGTGACGGAGCTGGTGGCCCGGCCCCTGCTCAATCTGCACTGGCCGCGGCTGGCGGGCTTCGTCCAGCCGCTCGGCGGCGAGTACGCCGCCCGCCGCGAGCTGCTGGAGCGGCTGCCGTTCCCGGTGGGGTACGGCGTCGAGCTGGGCCTGCTGGTGGACGCGCTGCACACGGTGGGCCTGGACGCGCTCGCCCAGGTGGACGTGGGCGTCCGGCGGCACCGGCACCAGGACGGCCGGGCCCTGGGCCGCATGGCGGCCGCGATCTACCGCACCGCCCAGCTCCGGCTGGCCCGCGGCCATCTGGTGCGCCCGGTGCTCACCCAGTTCGAGCGGACCGAGGAGGGATTCGTGCCGCGTACGTACGCGGTGGACACCGAGGAGCGGCCCCCGATGGCCGAGATACCGGAGTACGCGCAGCGGCATGCCGCGTAAGCGTACGTTTGAGCGGTTCTTCGAAGGGCAAGGCTGCCGTCATGGTCGTTGAGCACACGCACCACGCACCGGAACCGGACGCCGCGCCGATCGTCGTGGCCTCCAACCGGGGGCCCGTGTCGTACCGCCGGGGCGAGGACGGCTCACTGCTGGCGGGGCGGGGCGGCGGCGGGCTGGTCTCGGGGCTGAGCGCCATAGGCCAGGACGCCGGCGCGGTGTGGGTGTGCGCGGCGCTCGGCGACACCGACCGCGAGGCGGCCCGGCTCGGCGGCCGGCGGCTGCCCGAGGCCGACACCGGCGGCCACCGGGTGCGGATGCTGGACATCGACCCCGCCACGTTCGCCGCCGCGTACAACGGCGTGGCCAACTCCGTGCTGTGGTTCGTCCATCACATGCTGTGGCAGACGCCGCTCGAGCCCGTCTTCGACGGCGCGTTCCGGGCCCAGTGGGAGGCGTACGAGGCGTACAACACCGCCTTCGCGGACGCCATCGCCGAGGAGGCCGCGGAGGGCGCCTCCGTCCTGGTCCAGGACTACCACCTCGTCCTCGTTCCCGGCCTGCTCCGCGCCCGCCGCCCCGACCTGCGCATCGGCCACTTCTCCCACACCCCCTGGGCCCCGCCGGACTACTACCGCCTGCTGCCGGACGACGTCGCCGGGCAGGTCCTGCGCGGCATCCTGGGCGGCGACCGCGCGGGCTTCCTGACCCGGCGCTGGGCGGAGGCGTTCGCCGCGTCCTGCGAGGTCGTGCTGCCGGGCGCGGAGGTGGCGCGCGAGGACGGGGTCGCCACGTCGGTGACCTTCGAGGGACGGACGACCCGGCTCGGCGTGCACGGACTGGGCGCGGACGCGGAATTCCTGCGGGAGCGGGCGCACCGCCCGGACGTCGAGGAGCGGCTGGCGGCGCTGCGGCGGCAGATCGGCCCGGGCCGCCGGACGATCGTGCGGGTGGACCGCACCGAGCTGTCGAAGAACATCGTCCGCGGCCTGCTCGCCTACCGCCGCCTGCTGGAGGACCACCCCCACTGGCAGGGCGAGGTCGTGCACATCGCGTTCGCCTACCCCTCCCGGCAGGACCTCGCGGTCTACCGCTCGTACATGGCCGAGGTCGGCCGGGTCGCCCACGAGATCAACACCACGTTCGGTACGGCGGACTGGACGCCGGTCGCCCTGCAGATGGAGGACGACTTCCCCCGCTCGCTGGCCGCCTACCGGCTGGCCGACGTGGCCCTGGTCAACCCGATCCGCGACGGCATGAACCTGGTCGCCAAGGAGGTCCCCGTCGTCTCCGACCACGGCTGCGCGCTGGTCCTCTCGCGCGAGGCGGGCGCGGCGGCCGAGCTGGGCGAGGACGCCCTGACGGTCAACCCCTACGACGTGGCGGACACCGCCCGCGCGCTGAACGCCGCCCTGCTGATGGACCCCGCCGAGCGCCTGGAGCGCACGAAGCGGCTGGCCGCCGCGGCGACGGCGCTGCCTCCGGCCCGGTGGTTCGTGGACCAGCTGCACGCGCTGTGACGGGTGGGCCCGCCGCCGCTTCGGCGGGCCCCGCACGGGCCGCGGCGCGGGTGAGAGCGTACGTCCGGGCGCGCGTGGTCAGCCGAGCTTGTCGGCCAGGGCGGACAGCAGGCCCACCACGCCCGCCGGCCCGTCCACGACGAGGTCGGCCCGTTCGGCGAGCGCGGTGACCTCGGCGCTGCCGCTGCACACGAGCGTGCCGGGCACGCCCTCGGCGCGCAGCTTCTCCACCGCGGCGAAGGCGGCGAGGTCACCGAGGTCGTCGCCGGCGTAGAGGACGGATCCGGCGCCGGACTCGCGGACGTACGCGGCGAGGGCGACGCCCTTGTCCATGCCCGGCGGGCGCAGCTCCAGCACCAGCCGACCGGGCTCGACGATCAGGCCGTGCCGGGCGGCGAGGCCGGCGAGCGGGGCCCGCAGGGCCTCGAAGGCGCGCTCGGGGTCGTCGGCGCGGCGGGTGTGGACGGCCACGGCCCGGCCCTTGTCCTCGACCCAGGTGCCGTGCCAGGCGCCCGAGTCGTCGAGCACGCCGGGGAGTTCCGCGCGGACGGCGGCGACGCCGGGGTGCGGGGCGGGGGCGCGCACGGTGCCCGTCACGGCGTCCCAGCGCTCGGCGCCGTAGTGGCCGAGGACGACGAGGCGCTCCAGTCCGGGGGCCCCGGCGAACCCGCCGAGGCGCACCGCGGCCCCGGCCGGGCGGCCCGTGATCACGGCGACGGAGCCCAGGCGCGGCGCCAGCCGGGCGAGGGCCTGGACGGCGCCGGGGTGGGCGCGGGCCCGTTCGGGGTCCGGGACGATGGCGGCGAGGGTGCCGTCGAAGTCGAGTGCGACGACCGCCCGTTCGGGTCGCGCGAGCAGCGCGGCCAGTCCGTCGCGGCCGGCGGCGGTCACGGGTTCCGGGAGGGGGTGGCTGCCCATACGGCCGACCCTACCGGGGCGTCCGCCGCCGGGACGGGCAGTTGTACGGGTTCGCAACGTCGGCCCGGATCTCGCCTGGCCCGGATCTCAGCCGGCCCGGATCTCAGCCGGCCCGGATCTCAGCGGCGCGCGCGCCGCTCGTCCCGCAGCCGCCGCAGCCGGTTGACCGTGACGGGGTCGTGGGCGAGGGCGCGCGGGTCGTCGAGGAGGGCGTTGAGCAGCTGGTAGTAGCGGGTCGGGGTGATGCCGAGGCGCTCGCGGACGGCGCGTTCCTTGGCGCCGGGGCCGGGCCAGGACTGCCGCTCGAGGGCGAGCACGGCACGGTCCGCCTCGGGCAGCCCGCCGGACCCGGCGTCGGCCGGGGCGTCGGCCCCGGCCTCGTACTCGGCCTCGTGCTCGGCCTCGTGTCCGGCCTCATGTCCGGCCTCGGCCTCATGCCCGTGCCGGGGCTCGTCCTCATGCCCGTGCCCGGGATGCCCGTGCCCGGGCTCGCGCTCGTCCTCGCGCCCGGGCTCGTCCTGTGCCATACCGGCCAACCTAGCGGTCCGAGCGGTCCGCGAGCTCGGTGGCGTTCGCCTCGCGCTGGATCTCGCCGAGCACGGCGGCGGGGTCGCCGCCCTTCTGCACGGCCGCGCCGATCTTCTCCTTGACCGTCTTGCTGACCGAGGCCCAGGAGGTCTTGCTGACGGGGTAGAGCTCGGCGGCCTGGCGCAGCGGCTTGAGGAACTGCCACAGGTCGCTGTTGGCGCGGCTCTCCTCCATCGCGTCGGCGGCACTGGTGGTCACCGGCAGCAGCTTGTACTGCGTGGTGAACGACAGCACGTTGTCCTTGCTGAAGATGAAGTCGAGGAAGGTGCCGATCTCGTCGCGGTGGCCGTTCTTCTTGAACGCCATGATCCAGTCGGCGACGCCCATGGTCGACTTGGAGGGGCCCTTGATGCCCGGCAGCGGCGCCATGTCGAATTCGATGTGCCCGGCCTGGGCCTGCTGCATCAGGGTGGGGTGGCCGTTGAGCATGCCGACCTCGCCCTTGCAGAAGGCGTCGAAGACCTCCTGCCGGTTGGTGCGCGCGGGGTTGCCGGGGCCGGTGAGGCCCTGGCCGACCATCTCGTCGCGCAGCCAGGTGAAGGCCTTGACGTTCTCCGGCGAGTCGATCAGGTAGGAGCCGTTCTGGTCGGTGTAGCCACCGCCCGCGCTCAGCATCCACATCATCGCCTCGGCGGGCGCCTCCTCGGGGCCCAGCGGCAGGCCGAAAGGTATCTTCACGCCGAGCGCCTTGAGCTTCTTCGCGGCGGACTGGATCTCGTCCCAGTTCTCCGGCGCCTTGGCGATGCCGGCCTTGGCGAACAGCTTCTTGTTGAAGAAGAGCAGGCGGGTGCTGGAGACGAACGGGATGCCGTACTGCACCCGGTGCACCTCGCCGGCCTTGGCGAGGGAGGCGATGATGTCGGCCTGGGTGGGGATGGAGAGCATCTGGTCGGCGCTGTAGAGCTTGCCGGCCGCGGCGAAGTCGGCGTACGCGCCGATCTGCGCGAGGTCGGGGGCCTTGCCCTTGGCCACCATGTCGGCGACCCGCTTGTCGACCTCGGTCCAGCTGTAGACCTCGACGTCGACCTTGATCTTGCTGTGCTTCTTCTGGAACTCACGGACCAGGCTCTCCCAGTACTTCCGGGAGCTGTTGGCTTCCTTGTCGCCGTAGTCGGCGGCCACGAGCTTCAGCCGCGTGTCGCCACCGGGAGTGTCGGTCCCGCACCCGGTCAGCACCGGTGCCAACGCCGTCGTGGCGGCTCCCGCCGCCGTCATGCCCAAGAACCGCCGCCGCTGCACTACTGCTACCCACCTTGTGGTTCGTGTGTTCGTGTGTTCGCCCGTGGAGACCGTGAGTCTCTCCCGCGCGCCACCTTACGGTCTACGCCGACGGGGTTGCGCTTCGGTATCGCCGTAGGGCTCTTCCCCCAGGTCACAGGCGACTGCTATGCACGGGGCGACCGCTTTCGTCGCACGACCGCACCGCGAGGAGCACCCAGCGCATGAAGCCGTCCCCTTCTCCGGCCTCTTCTCCGTCACCTTCTCCGGCCCCTTCCTCCTCCCCCTCCCTGACCGCCCGGGAGCTGGCCACCCAACCCGGCAGCTGGCGCCGCGCCGCCGAGGCCGCGGCGAGCGCCCCGGGGCTGCCGCGCCCGGACGAACGGGTCGCCGTGACCGGCTGCGGCACGTCGTGGTTCATGGCGCAGGCCTACGCGGCGCTGCGCGAGGCGTCCGGGCAGGGCGAGACGGACGCCTTCCCCGCCTCGGAGTTCCCGGTCTCGCGCACGTACGACCGGCTCGTGGTGATCACCCGGTCCGGGACGACGACCGAGGTGCTCGACCTGATCGACGAGGTGCGCGAGCGGTGGGAGGTGCTGGCGCTGACCGCCGACCCCGCGACGCCCGTGATGCGGGCGGCGGACGACGTGGCGGTGCTGGACTGGGCGGACGAGGAGTCCGTCGTGCAGACGCGCTTCGCGACCACCGCGCTCGCCTTCCTCCGCGCGGGCCTGGAGAGGGACGGCCGGCTGCCGGCGGGTGTGCGGACGGTGACCGAGGCGGCGGACGAAGCCGAGCGCGCCCTCGCCGAGGCGCTGCCCGCCGCCGCGCTCGCCGCCGAGCAGTGGACGTTCCTGGGCGCCGGCTGGGCGTACGGGCTCGCGCAGGAGGCGGCCCTGAAGATGCGCGAGGCGGCGGGCGCGTGGACGGAGGCGTACCCGGCGATGGAGTACCGCCACGGCCCGGTGGCGATCAGCGCCCCGGGGCGGGTGACCTGGGCGTTCGGCCCGCTGCCGGACGGGCTGGCGGACGACGTCGCGAAGGCGGGCGGCACGCTGGTCGGGGGCACGACGGTCCGGGGCGCGACGGTCGGGGGCACGACGGTCGGCGGGGGTGCCGACGACGCCGAGGACCCGATGGCGTCGCTGGTCCGCGCCCAGCGCCTGGCGGTGGCCGTCGCCGAGGCCCGCGGCCTGAACCCGGACGCGCCCCGGAACCTGACCCGCAGCGTGATCCTCACCCCCTAGCGCCACCCGCCGCGCCGCCCACCGGCGAGTGGACTAGACCTTTCGCGCCCCGACGGGCGAGACTACCGGGGTGAAACACGTCATCGCCCTCGATGTGGGCGGAACCGGAATCAAGGCCGCCCTCGTCGGCGCCGACGGCGCGCTCCTGCACGAGGCGCGCCGCCCGACCGGCCGTGACCGGGGCCCCGACGCCGTCGTGGCCGGCATCCTCGACTTCGCGGCCGAGCTCCAGGCGCTCGGCCGCGAGCGCTTCGGCACCGCCGCCCGCGCCGCCGGCGCGGCCGTCCCCGGCATCGTGGACGCCGCCACCGGCACGGCGGTCTACTCCGCCAACCTCGGCTGGCGCGACCTGCCCCTGCGGGACCTCCTCGCCGCCCGGCTCGGCGGCATACCCGTGGCGCTGGGCCACGACGTGCGCACCGGCGGCGTGGCCGAGGGCCGGATCGGCGCCGGCAAGGGCGCCGACCGCTTCCTGTTCGTCCCCCTGGGCACCGGCATAGCGGGCGCCATCGGCATCGACGGCCGCATCGAGGAAGGCGCCCACGGCTACGCGGGCGAGATCGGCCACATCGTCGTACGCCCCGGCCCGGACGGCGCCGCCTGCGGCTGCGGCGGCCGCGGCTGCCTGGAGACGCTCGCCTCCGCCTCCGCCGTCTCCCGCGCCTGGGCGGCGGCGAGCGGCGACGCCCACGCCGACGCCGCCGACTGCGCCCGGGCCGTCGAGTCCGGCGACCCGCGCGCCCGCGCGGTCTGGCAGCACGCGATCGACGCCCTCGCCGACGGCCTGGTCATCGCCGTCAGCCTGCTGGACCCGCGCACGCTGATCATCGGCGGCGGGCTCGCCGAAGCCGGCGAGACGCTGTTCGCGCCGCTGCGCGCGGCGGTCGCGGAACGCGTCACCTTCCGCAAGCTCCCCCACATCGTCCCCGCGGCCCTCGGGGACGCCGCCGGCTGCCTGGGCGCGGGCCTGCTCGCTTGGGACCTTCTCGCCACGCGCACGACGGCCTCGCGCACGACGACCACGCACACAACGGCCACGCACACAACGGAGGTATCCCCCTGATGGTCGAACGAACGGTTCTCGCCGGCGCCCGCGTGGTGCTGCCGACCGGCGTCGCGGAAGGGGGCCGCGTCACGATCGAGGGCGGGCGCATCGCGCACGACGCGCCGGCGGAGGCCCCCACGCTGGACCTCACCGGCCACACGATCGTCCCCGGTTTCGTCGACACCCATGTGCACGGCGGCGGCGGGGCGTCCTTCTCCGCCGGCACGGCCGAGGAGGCGCTCACCGCGATCCGTACGCACCGCGCGCACGGCACCACCACGATGATCGCCTCCACCGTCACCGGCGACCTGGACGACCTCGCCCGGCAGGCGGCGGTCCTCTCCGAACTGGCCGAGCAGGGCGACCTCGCGGGCATCCACTTCGAAGGCCCCTTCATCTCCCCCCACCGCTGCGGCGCCCACCAGCCGGGCCTCCTGCGCGACCCGGACCCGGCGGACGTGCGCAAGCTCGTCGACGCGGCGCGCGGCGCGGCCCGCATGATGACGCTCGCCCCGGAGCTGCCCGGCGGCCTGGACTCCGTCCGCATGCTCGCCGACCACGGCGTGATCGCCGCCGTCGGCCACACCGACTCCACCTACGAGGCGACCCTCGAGGCCATCGACGCGGGCGCGACCGTCGCCACCCACCTCTTCAACGCCATGCCCGCGCTGCAGCACCGCGCCCCCGGCCCCATCGCGGCGCTGCTGGAGGACGAGCGCGTCACCGTCGAGCTCATCAACGACGGCACCCACCTCCACCCCTCCGTCCTGGAGCTGGCGTTCGCCCGGGCCGGCGCCGACCGGGTCGCGTTCATCACCGACGCGATGGGCGCGGCCGGTATGAACGACGGCATGTACTTCCTCGGCCCCATGGGCGTGGAGGTCAAGGACGGCGTGGCCCGCATCGCCGACGGCCCGACGGCCGGCTCGATCGCCGGCTCGACGCTCACCCTGGACACGGCCTTCAAGCGCGCCGTGACCGTCGACCGGCTCCCGCTCGAGGACGCGGTACGAGCGCTGTCCACCACTCCCGCGCGCCTCCTCGGCCTGTCCGACCGCATCGGCTCGCTCGAGCCGGGCAAGGACGCCGACCTGGTCGTCCTCGACGACTCGTACGACCTGGTGGGCGTCATGCGCAAGGGCGAATGGCTGGTCGGTCCCGAAGTGCGGTGATTGTCCCCCGATTTGGGGCACGGCGGCAGGTCCGGAGGTCTGGGCCTGCCGCCGCTGTTTTGGCATGATCGCTGGCGCGGTCCGTCCCGTGACCCCATGTCCCCCGGTCGAGAAAAGAGGCGCCGATGATCCTCACGGTCACCCTCAACGCCGCGCTCGATCTCACCTACCGCGTACCGCACCTGCGCCCACAGGCCGAGCACCGCGTCCCGCCCGCCGTCGAACGCCCCGGCGGCAAAGGCCTGAACGTCGCCCGCGTCCTGGCCTCGCTGGGCCACGAGACCGTGGCCACCGGCCTCGCCGGCGGCGCGACCGGAGAGACCGTCCGCACACTGCTCGCCGAGACCACCGTCACCGACGAGTTCGTCCGCATCACCGGCCCCACCCGCCGCACGGTCGCCGTCGTCGACGCCTCGGCCGGCGACACCACCCAGCTCAACGAGACCGGCCCCGACGTCACCCCCGCCGAATGGGCCGCCTTCGACGACCGCTACACCCATCTCCTGCGCGACGCCCGGGCCGTGGCCCTGTGCGGCAGCCTCCCGCCGGGCGTTCCCGTGGGCGCGTACGCCCACCTCGTACGCGCCGCCCGCGCCCGGCGCATACCGGTGCTGCTGGACACCAGCGGCGAACCGCTGCGCCGCGGCATCGCCGCCCGCCCCGACGTCGTCAAGCCCAACGCCGCCGAACTCGCCGCCCTCACCGGCACCACCGACCCCCTGCGCGCCGCCGTCGCCGCCCGCCGCCGGGGCGCCCACGCCGTCGCCGCGTCCCTGGGCCCCGACGGCATGCTCGCCCTCACCCCCGACGGCACCTGGCGCGCCACCCCACCGAAGCCCTTGCCGGGCAACCCGACGGGGGCGGGCGACTCGGCGGTGGCGGGCCTGCTCTCGGGCTGGGCCGAAGGCCTCCCCTGGCCCGAACGCCTGGCCCGGGCCGTGGCCTTGTCGGCGGCGACGGTGGCCGCACCGGCGGCGGGCGAGTACGACGCGACGATGTACGAGAGGCTGCTGGGGCAGGTGAAGGTCAGCCCCCTTAGCCCGTCCGGCGCCTGACCATTTAGCCCGTCCGGCGTTTGAGGACAAAGGGGGTCCGGGGCGCAGCCCCGGTTACGGGAAGGGGCGGGGTGGGGGAAAGAAACCCTCATGCCACTCACCCGCACCGCAGACCTCATGACCGCCGCCCGAACCGCAGGCGAAGCCGTCGCGGCCTTCAACGTCATCACCCTCGAACACGCCGAGGCAATCGCCACCGGAGCCGAAGCCGCAGGCGCCCCGGCCATCCTCCAGATCTCCGAGAACGCCGTCCGCTTCCACGGCGGCGACCTCGCCCCCCTCGCCGCCGCCACGGCCGCGGTGGCCCGCGCCTCGAGCGCCCGTCTCGCGCTCCACCTCGACCACGTCGAGAGCACGGACCTGCTGCACGCCGCATCGGCGCACGACTTCGGCTCGGTGATGTTCGACGCGTCGAAGCTCCCGTACGGAGACAACGTCAAGGCCACGGCGGCGGCGGTCCGTTGGGGCCGTGAACGCGGCATCTGGGTCGAGGCGGAACTGGGCCGCATCGGCGGCAAGGCGGGCGACGCCCACACCCCGGGCGTACGCACGGACCCGGCCGAGGCGGCGGCCTACGTCGCGGACACCGGCGTGGACGCCCTGGCCGTGGCGGTCGGCAGCACCCACGCGATGACCGAGCGCACGGCCACCCTCGACCACGCCCTGATCACCGCCCTACGCGAGGCGGCCGGCGTACCGCTCGTCCTCCACGGCTCCTCGGGCGTACCCGAGGCCGAGCTCCGGCGCGCGGTGGCGGCCGGCATGACGAAGATCAACGTCGGCACGGCCCTGAACACGGCGTACACGACGGCGGTACGGGCCCACCTGGCCGCCCACCCCACCACGGTCGACCCGCGCAGGTACCTGGTCCCTGCGCGGGAGGCGATGGCGGAGACGGTGGCGGCCTACCTGGAGGCCGTCAGGCTCCGCCCTTGGTGAGCCAGAGCTGGTCGAGGTGTACCTCGCACGCGTTGCCCGGCTCACAGGAGACCTTGATGGTGTTGGTGCCCTTGTTCAGCCTGATGACGGACCAGGTGTTCTTCCACCCGGCCTCCCAGTCGCCATCCTTCGTGCCACCGAAGTTCTTCATGCTGATCGGCCGGGTGTCGCCCTTGCCGTTGGTGGAGATGGTGAGGTTGGCGTCCTTGCCGGGCACGCCGTACCGGGCGTTCAGGCGGTACTCGCCGGCCGAGTCGACGTCGACCGTCCACTCCACGGCGGCACCGACCGTGTTCATGTTGGTGATGTACAGCCCGTCGTCGGCCTCCGCGCCCTTCACCGTCTTCTCGGTGGTGGCGCCCCCGCTCAGCCGCAGGCTGGCCGCGTCGCGCTTCTTCAGCCCGTTGGCGGAGGGATTCTTCGGCTGGTCGTCCTTCTTTTCTTTTTCCTTCTTCTTCTCGGAGTCGTCGGGCTTACCCGAGTCGTCCGTGACGACCTTGCCGCTGTCAGCGCCGGCTTTGGCGCCCTTGTCGTCCGAGCTGTTGGTCATGACCGCCACGCCGATGCCGCCGGCCACGACCGCGACGACGGCTATCGCCGCTATCAGCAGCCCGCGCCGCTTGGGCCGGTCGGACGCGCCGTGGCCGCCGTGGGAGCCACGGCCGGTGCCCGCGCCCGCGCCGGTGCCCGGGCCGGAGGGGGCGGGTGCGCCGCCCGGCAGGGTCTCGGGGGCGGAGTAGTGGGGGTGCGACTGCTGGGCGCGCTGCGCGGCGGGCTGCTGGCCGTACTGGCGGGAGCCGACCGGGCGTACCTGGTTGTACGACGTGCGCGGGACACCCGGCTGGCGGGCGGCGGTCTGCTGCTGGCCGCCCTCGGTGGCCCCGTCGCCGCCTTCCGAGCGGTACAGGTAGCCGAACGGGTCGTCGTTCTCCGGCGTACCGGTGCCGTTGTTACCGGCCGTCATCCCCTGTCACTCCCCACATGGTGTGCCCATCGGCGCCCACGCTCCTGTGCGCCGAAACCGTGGCTTTCGAGGCCGGGGCGGCGACCACGGTCGGCGGCGGTGCCGCATCGGCGCAGCCTACCTCGAGCCGACGGGATCACGCCGTGGTCCAGACCTCACGAAGAGGTGCAAACCAGCCCTCACCCGGCGCGTCTGCCCGCCTTCGCACGCGACCGTTTCTCTATGTACATCCGCTGGTCGGCGGAATGCAGCACCTCGTCGGCGGACATTCCGCAACCGGCCCAGCCGATTCCGAAACTCGCCCCCACCCGGACGGCCCGCCCGTCGACCCTTATGGGTGGAATGATCGCGTTGCGCAGCCGGGCCGCGAGGTCCTCGGCGTCGGCCTGGCCCAGGCCGTCGGCCAGCACCACGAACTCGTCGCCGCCGAGACGCGCCACCGTGTCGCCGTCGCGGACGCCGTTGCTCAGCCGGTGGGCCACCTCGATCAGGACGGCGTCGCCGGTGTGGTGCCCGAAGCGGTCGTTGATCGACTTGAAGCCGTCGAGGTCGCAGAAGAGGACGGCCAGCCCCTTGGCGCCGTCGTCGGTACCCTCGTCGGGGGCGATGGTGTGCTCGTGGTGGTCGTACGCCCCTGCGGTCATCCCGGGCAGGCTTCCGAAGTCGTCCGGCACGAAGTCGGGACCGGTGTCGGAGCCGAAGCCGTGCCCGTGCGGTACGGGGCCGTGCCCATGCGGTACGGGCTCGCCGACGCGGCCGAGGGCGGAGGCGGGGGCGGCGTGTCCGGCGTGGGCGTGCCCGGCGTAGGCCGCCACGCCCGCGGCGCTCTCCACCTCCGCGAAGGCGTCCAGGTGGCCGTACGGGCCGACGGCCGCCGTGGCGTGCGCCTCGCTGCCGGGCGGGCGGGCGCACAGCCGGCTGCTGAGGCGGGAGCGCAGCTCGGCGCTGTTGGGCAGGCCGGTCAGGGAGTCGTGGCTGGCGCGGTGGGCGAGCTGCAGCTCGTGCCGCTTGCGCTCCTCGATGTCCTCGACGTGGGTGAGCAGGAAGCGCGGCCCGTCGGCGGCGTCGGCGACCACGGAGTTGCGCAGCGAGACCCAGACGAACGTGCCGTCGCGGCGGGCCAGGCGCAGCTCCGCGCGCCCGCCCTCGGCCGAGGTGCGCAGGAGGGTGCCGACGTCCTCGGGGTGGACCAGGTCGGAGAACGAGTAGCGGCGCATCTGGGACGCCGAGCGGCCGAGCAGCCGGCACAGGGCGTCGTTCGTGCGGTGCAGCCGGCCGTGCTGATCGCCGCCCAGTTCCGCGATCGCCATGCCGCTGGGCGCGTACTCGAATGCCTGGCGGAAGCTTTCCTCACTCGCGCGCAGCGCCTGCTGTTCCCGCTCGAGTCGGACCAGAGCGCGTTGCATATTTGCGCGTAGACGAGCGTTACTGATCGCAATCGCGGCCTGCGACGCATACATCTGGAGAGCCTCTCGCCCCCAGGCCCCCGGCCTGCGGCCGTTGGTCGGTTTATCGACCGAGATCACGCCGAGCAGCTCTCCGCCGGACGGCCCGGTCGTGTACATCGGGGCGAACAGGCGGTCCATCGGATGCCACTCGTGGACGAAGCGCGGGGCGCTGCCGCCGGTGTGCCACTGAGGCACGTCGTCGTCGTCGAGGACCCAGCCCTCGGTGTACGGAATGAACCGCAGATCGCCCCAGTGCTCGCCCATCGCCAGGCGCCGCTCCCAGGACACCCGGGAGCCCACCCGGCCCGCCATCAGGGCCTCGGCGCTGGCGCTTCCCGCCACCGCCGCCACGACCAGATCACCGTCCGGTCGTACGAGATTCACGGCCGAGAGCTCATAGCCGAGCCCGGTCACGATGCCGTCGGCAACGGTCTGCAGTGTGTCCGCGAGGCTGCGCGCGGTGTTCAGTTCCGCGATCGCCCGGTGCACCTGTCGCAAGGTCGCCAGGCGGACGTACGGCTCCGACTCGGTCTCCATAGCTCGCTCTCCCCCGAGACCTCGACAGCAACTCCAGGCTTCTTGTTCGTCCGTTTACCGGGCCACTGAATCACAGCGAGCTGACCACTCGGTACACAGGGTCAACAATTACCGCCCTCTGTGACTCATGTCACATGATGTGATGGTGTTCCAATACTGGCGTTCGACTGCAGCTCTATGCTTCCTGAACGCAAATCCGGCGGCCCATTGATGTCACTTCCGGGGCGATTTCCTGATCCATTCGCAGCAGTTCGACGGCACCTTACCGGCGGTTCCCAGCCGCTTTCCCGCCGCTTTCCGGGGCCTTGTTGGCCTCCTCGCGACCGCTCGGCCCGGCTTCCCGATCATTTCCGCAGGTAACGGACGCCTCGCCGCGCTCCGCCGCCGTACGGTGCCTGCGACCTAGGACCCGTCTGGTCCCCCAGCCCGATGCGGGCCGCACCCGGGTGCGGCTAGCGTGCTGAGCGTGTTGCAGACGACTTCGCCCACAGAGACCGGCATAGCTCATCCTGAAGGGGTGACCGCCGACGAATTCCGTGCCGCCCTCGCCCGCCTCGCCGCGGGCGTCGTGCTGGTGACCGCGCACGACCCCGAGGACGGTCCGCGCGGCGAGGACGTCGGCATGACGGCCACCGCCTTCCTGTCCGTCTCCCTCGACCCGCCGCTGGTCATGGTGAGCGTCCGCGACGGCTCGCGCATGGACGACCTCCTCGAGCGCCAGGAGCTGTGGGGCGTCTCGGTGCTCTCCGAGAGCCAGCGCCACATCGCGGGCCGCTTCGCCATGAAGGGCCGCATCAGCGACCGGCTGCTCTTCGAGGACATCCCCTACGAGCGCGGCAAGGAGACGGACGCGCCGCTGGTGCGGGGTGCGCTGTCGGTGCTGGAGTGCCGGACCGAGCAGCGGGTGGCGGCCGGGGACCACACGCTCGTCATCGGCCGGGTGCTGCGGGCGGACACGCCCAGCACGGAGAGTGGGCCGCTGACGTACTTCCGGGGGCGGTACCGGCAGTTGGGCTGATCGCCGTTGTCGTGGTGCGGGGGCCGCGGGCTCCGGAGGGTGTTCCGGAATCGGATATTTACGGGCCCGGTGCCGTCTCACGTGATGCGTGCCCTCACATTGGGCCCACAAATATCCGGCAGCATTCCGGAACACCCTCCTGCGCCCCCGGCCCCCTCCCGTCACATCGACCAGACGGTGCGGGTGGGACACCAGGGCTTGGGGTGCGCCCTAGCCCCAGTCGCGTCCCGTGCGGCCTCGCTTCGTCTCGCCGCGGGCCTTCTTCTCGCGGAGACGTCGTTCGTTGATGCCGCGCGGAATCTTCGTGGGGCGCCGCGGCTTCGGCGGGGGTGCCGTCGCCTCGGCCAGCAGGGACGCCAGGCGTACGGCCGCTGTCTCGCGGTTGCGCCACTGGGAGCGGTGCTCCGAGGCCCGTACGGTCACCACGCCGTCGACGAGCCGGCCGGCGAGGCGCTCGAGCGCGCGCTCCTTCCATACCGGCGGGAGGGCTTCCGTGGCGGCGAGGTCGAAACGCAGCTCGACCTGACTGTCGCTCGTGTTCACGTGCTGTCCGCCGGGCCCGGAGGAACGCGAAAAACGCCACATGAGCTCCGCCTCGGGAAGCGAGACGGAACCGCGGATGACGTGGGGACCGGACATGCCCCCATGATCCCGCGCCCCGGGCGGCCCCGTCACCTCGATTTATGGGGCGGGTGCCACGGCCGGCGTCAGGAATGAGCAAAGAAAGTAAAGGGAGCTGGAACCCTCCCTCCCCTTGTTCGCGTTATCCGGGGTGACTGTAACTTCGAGTGCGCGAGCCGCCAGCGGGCTCGCGAACCGACGAAAGGGACACATCCGATGGCTGTAAGCCTGTCCAAGGGCGGCAACGTCTCCCTCACCAAGGAGGCCCCGGGCCTGACGGCCGTCACGGTCGGCCTCGGCTGGGACGTGCGCACCACCACGGGTACGGACTTCGACCTCGACGCCAGCGCCATCGCGGTCAACGGCGGCGGCCGGGTCTACTCCGACTCGCACTTCGTGTTCTTCAACAACAAGTCCACCCCGGACCAGTCCATCGTGCACACCGGTGACAACACCACCGGCCAGGGCGAGGGCGACGACGAGCAGATCAACGTCAACCTGGCCGCGCTGCCCGGCGACATCGAGAAGATCGTCTTCCCGGTCTCCATCTACGACGCCACCGCGCGCTCGCAGAACTTCGGCCAGGTCCGCAACGCCTACATCCGCATCATCAACCAGGCCGGCGGCGCCGAGATCGCCCGCTACGACCTGAGCGAGGACGCCGCCACCGAGACCGCCATGGTCTTCGGCGAGCTCTACCGCCACGGCGCGGAGTGGAAGTTCCGCGCGGTCGGCCAGGGCTACGCCTCGGGTCTCGCGGGCATCGCCCAGGACTTCGGCGTCAACGTCTGAGCCACGCAGGCTCGGTAAACGCGTGCGTGGGGGCCGCCGGGATTCCGGCGGCCCCCACGCGTCGTATCAGGCGGTCCGTGTCGTCGTCAGACGGTCTCCTTCGTCACCGCGGCTTCGGGGGCGGCGCCGGTCGTGGCCGCGGCTCGCCGGCCGGCGAGGCCCAGCAGTCCGACGACTATGAGCGCGGCGAACGAGGTTCCGGCCACCATCCACATCGCGGCCTGGGTGCCGTCCGAGAACATCCGGTCGAAGACCTCGCCGACCTGTCCGGAGGTCAGCGACGTGTGCTCCCGCAGCAGATCGGCCGCCCGCTCCGGGTCGGCCACCACGTCGTGCGTCCAGTCCCCGGCGGGCGCGTGCAGCCGGGCCAGCGCCGAGGTCAGACCGTCCTCCGCCTGGGCGCGGTAGAGGACGATGCCCACCGCGAGGCCGATGGCCCCGCCGAGGTTGTGGAACGTCCACGAGGACCCCATCGCGAGCCCCGCCTGGCGTTCGGGCACGGACGACAGCGCGGACACCGTGGCCGGACCCAGGATGCAGGCCCAGCCGAGCCCCATCGCCACCAGCGCGACGGCGACGTACGCGAGCGACGTGCCGCCCTCCAGGCGGGTGAGCAGCAGCGCCGAGACCGTGAACGCCGCGAAGCCCACGAGCAGGAGGCGGCGCGGGCCGAAGCGGTCGGTCAGCCGGCCCACGAACGGCGACAGCACGGCCATGACGGCGGTGCAGGGCAGCAGCAGCGCGCCGGTCGCGTAACCGCCGTAGCCGTGCACCTCGTGCAGGTAGAGCGGCATCAGGAAGAGGACGGTGGTGTAGAAGCAGGCCAGCGCGAAGTCGGAGACGATGGCCGTGAGGAACGAGCGGTGCCGGAACAGCCGGAAGCTGATGATGGGGTCGGCGGCGCGGCGCTCCACCGCGTAGAAGGCGATCAGGACGACGAGCGCGAAGGCCAGCAGCCCCAGCGTGCGTCCGCTCGACCAGCCCCATGAGCCGCCGAGGGTGAAGGCGAGCACGACGGCCGGGATGCCGAGGCTGATCAGGACGAGGCCCGGCCAGTCGACGCCGGGTCCGGCGTCCTCGTTACGGGACTCGCGGACGCTGAACGAGCACAGGGCCAGCGCCAGCGCGACGAGCGGGACGTTCACCCAGAACACCCAGTGCCAGCCCAGGGCGGAGACGATGACGCCGCCGAGCAGGGGGCCGATGGCGAGGCCGACGCCGTTGACGCCGTAGAGGGCGCCGATCGCGCGGCCGCGCTGGGACTCGGGGAAGGCGTTCTGCACGATGGCGCCGGTGGAGGTGTACAGGATGGCGCCGGCCGCGCCCTGGAGGAAGCGGAAGGCGATGAGCCAGCCCGTGCTGTCCGCGAACCCGGCCCCCAGCGAGGCCAGGCCGAAGACGACCGTCCCCGCGTAGAGGACACGACGCCGCCCGTACGCGTCGGCCAGTCGGCCCATGGTCACCATGAACATCGACAGGGCGACGATGAACATGTTGACGATGAGCTGCAGGTCGGTCACGGAGGCGCCCAGATCCGACTGGATCTGGGGGGCGGCGGTGTTGACGATGGTCAGGTCGATACAGCCCAGGAAGCTGATCAGCCCGACCCCGGCGAATGCCCACCATTTACGGTCGGTTGATGTCGTCACAGTTCGTGTCCTCTACACGTATAGCGGCGTTGCTAAGCGGGGGGATGTGCGATGCCCGCTGAGTGCCGTGTTTATGCCGCGGCTTCGGGCACGGCGGCCCGCTTCTTGAACCTCAGGGACAGCCACCCGCCCTTCCCGGGGTATTCCCCGGTGACGAACTGTCGCTGCGTTTCAGCCATCGCGGTGGTCATGGGCTGGGGATATATGACGTAGTCGTACCCCTGATGAGCCCACATCGGCATGATGATGGGACATTCCTCGATGAGGTAGGACAAGCAGTTCCTGAAGGCGAGTTCGGTATCGGCCTCCGGGTCACGGGCGGTGAGCCGGTCGATGAACTTGCCGATGGTCGCGTCGACCGCCGCCCGATAGCCGGGATCCTCGGCGTAGGCCCGCTCCACCCGCTCCCGGAACGCCCCGTACTCGGGATCCTGCAGCGTCTCGTCCCAGCGCAACACCTCATTGCTCACGGACAACTGTCCGAGAACCTTTTCGTTGCGTTCCAGCCATTCGTCGCCCTCCCTGAGAGCCCTTTCGTAGGCCTCCTCGGGAGAGAGGTGCAGGTAGTTGGTGCGCTGCAGGGTGTCGGCGACGGCGATGGTCAGCTGCTTGAATCCGCTGCGGTTGACCAGTTCCACGGTCGCCCGCAGCTTGTCGCCCTCGTGATAGCGCTGGCCGACGCTCACCAGCAGAATGGCCCGGGTTCCGGCCAGCGTCAGCTTCTTGGCCTCCTGACCGAAATTCGCCTTGGTCCGGCCGTCGATGATGTAGTCGTTCATCAGGGTGTCAGCTCCACAGCTCGAGGGGCCGGTCGGTGCCGTAGTAACCGATGAAGTGCCCCAGCGTGATGCGCGGTTCGTCGCCGGACGGCCGTACGGCGTGGATCTGCCGCGGGTTGAGCAGCAGCAGATCGCCGGGCTCCGGCTTGATGACCTCGACGGGCGGGCCGAGCTTCTCGCGCTCTATGCCCCAGACCCGCTCGCCCTTGAGCTCGTTGTAACTCTCCTCGCCCGGCTCGGTCCCCCACAGCTCCAATTCGCCGCCGACCCGGGGAATGTTGACGTAGATGTTGACCGAAAGCTGCGCCGTGAGCCCCTGCGCGTGGTCGGGCGGCAGGTTGCGCTCGAGAGCGTCGGTGTGCGGGTTGAGGTCGACGTCCTTGTGCTGATAGCGGCAGATGCCGATGAAGGCCTTTCGGCCATCGACGTGCATCAGGTTCGCGCCGGCGTTCCAGGTCTCCTCCAGCAGCAGCCGGAGAACATCACTGGGCGAGGCGTAGGGCGCGAACAGATCCCGCATCCGCTGGATATTGGCGCGCGCCTCGGAGTGATAACGGTCCCTGGACCGCTCGTCGCTGATCTCCGAGTAGGCGAAGCCGACCCGCTGGAACGCCGTGTCCTGGCTCAGTCCGCCCCGATCGGGGTGGTCGTAGAGCTGGGCGCGTGCGGACGCCAAGGCTTCCGGATGAATAAAGCCGGGTATGTGCACGGCCAATGCGGTGCCTTCGACGATGGCAAGGATGTCGTCGTGGGACAGCTCGGCCGCACTTTTTCTCGTGATGACAGTCATAAGACCTTCTCCGTATGCAGGTGGGCAGGCAAAAGAGACCGCCGGCACATCCGAGACGCACCTCGGGACGATCGGTGGCCACTACATCCGTGTTAACGCGTTAAGGTCAAAGGCAGTTGATCGGCAAAGCGTTGAGTTTCGGCAAGCCTGGCTCGAAGGCTTCCCCGCCCGTCGAGGGCGTCTGTCGGGGCCGCGCGCATCTGAGTACGCGTACGGATGCGCGACGCCCCCACGCCCGTCGACGCTGGCCTCATGACGACAGCGGACGCAGGCCAGAAGCGGGACCAGGACGGTACGGCGGGTGGGCAAGGGCCCTACATCGTGGCCATGCTCGTCCTCACCCTGATCTTCCTGAGCCCGGCGATCTGGCTCTGGACACTGCAGCTGCAGACTGTCCGGAACCCATCGGGTTCGGACTGGGCGGGCAACCACGAGGCCAACGTCCACTTCGCCCAGCTCACAGGCCTCATCGCCGGCGTCCCCGTCGCAGGCGGCTTCCTGGGCGCCATACTGGCGGCGGGCTTCCGCCGCCACGCGGGCGCGGGCGCGGCGACCGGCGCCTTCCTGGCCGCGGTCGGCCTCATCGCCTTCGGCGTCTACGAGTTCGCCGTCCACTTCCAGCTGGCCCCATAAGGCCCGAAGGGCCGACACCCGGAGGACCGACACCCGGAGGACCGGCGGCCGAACGGCCCGGGCAGGGAGCCGCATGGCATCGCTTGGCGTCACGTGGCGCCGGGTGGTGCCACGTGATGCCACGTGATGCCACGCGGTGCCATTTCTCGCTCCGGGAAGCGCGCGGGCGGGCGTGGCGCCACAGTGACTCAGGTCGATTTCTTGGCGTTTGCACAGGTCAGGGCGGTCAGCGTCGCGCACGCCACACGCATGGCGCCACCCGGGCTTGCAGGTGGCGCCACCGTGGTGCCATCATGGCGTCATGGACTTGACCCCGTATGTCGACACCCTCCGCCGCGAACTTGCGGTGGCCGCCGAAGCCGGCGGGGAGGAAGCTCGTGAGCTGGCCGAGCGGCTCACCGCTCCTTTGGAGTCGGCGACCCGTCTGACCATGCTCAATGTGCTCTCCGCCGCGATGGACGAGATCACCCGCGAGCTCGCCCCCGGCTCCGTCGACGTACGGCTGCGCGGGCTCGACCCCGACTTCGTGGTGACGCCGCCGCCCGCCGGCCCCGGCGCCATGGAAGTGGCCGCCGCGCCCGCCGAACTGCTCAAGGCGCACGCGCCCGCCGAAGGCGACGAGGGCGGCACCGCCCGCGTCAATCTGCGTCTTCCCGCCCACCTCAAGGCGCGCGCCGAGGAGGCCGCGAGCCGCGAGGGCCTGTCGGTCAACGCCTGGCTGGTACGAGCCGTGTCGGCCGCGGTCGACGGCGGCACCCGGCCGCGTACGCCGGAGAAGACCCGCACCGTCGGACAGAGCTTCACGGGCTGGGTGCGCTAGCCGCGCCCCCGCCCGCCCACGAAAAGCGCGGCACCCACACCACGTCCCACCTGCGGGGACGACCCGAAGACCCAAGAGGACGGTACAGCCATGCCTTCTTTCGACACTCCCGAGCCGATTTCGACCACCGCCCGCGTGGAGGCCGGCTCCATCCAGTTCATCGCGAGCGACCGCCTCGACACGGTCGTCGAGGTGCGGCCCCGCGATCCGAAGAAGGACCTGGACGTGCGCACGGCCGGCCAGACCGAGGTCAGCTACGCGAGCGGCGTTCTGGCGATCAGGACGCCCAAGTCCAACCTCTTCGGGCGCACCGGCGTCGTCGACGTGACGGTCGAACTGCCCACGGGCTCACACATCGACATGACCGGCGCCTGGACCCAGGTGCTCGGCGAGGGCCGGCTCGGCGAGGTCCGCATGAAGACCTCGTCCGGTGACGTCCGCCTCGACGCGACCGGGCCGCTGAACCTGACCGCCTCCCACGGCTCGATCACCGTCGACCGCATCGAGGGCGCGGCCGAGATCACCACCAGCACCGGCAGCCTGCGCGTCGGCACCGTCAACGGCTCCGCCGTCCTGAAGAACTCGCACGGCACCACGACCGTGGGCGCCGCGACCGGCGACCTGCGGGTGAGCGGCGCCCACGGCGACATCGACATCGCGCGCGCCGAGGGCTCGGTCACCGCCACCACCGCCCACGGCACGGTGCGCGTCGCCGACGTCGCGCGCGGCACAGTGCAGCTGGAGACCTCCTACGGCGCCATCGAGGTCGGCATCCGCGAGGGCACCGCCGCCTGGATCGACGCCAACTCCGGCTCCGGGCAGGTGCGCAACAGGCTCACCCCCTCCGAGACCCCCGAGCAGACCGAGGACACCGTCGAGGTTCGCGCCCGGACCCGCAACGGCAACATCGACGTGCTCCGCGCCCGCGTCTGAGCACCGGCCCCCGCCAACTCCTCCACTCCCCCAGCCACTTCAGCCTTCGAACGGGAGGGCCCCATGCGGTCTCTTGTCATGCCCACATCCAAGCGGAGCGGTCCGCAGTCCCCCACCGCCGTCTCCACCATCGGTCTGCGCAAGTCCTACGGCGACAAGACCGTGCTCGACGGCATCGATCTGCACATCCCGGCCGGATCCGTCTTCGCACTGCTCGGCCCCAACGGCGCCGGCAAGACCACCACCGTGCAGATCCTCTCCACCCTCATCTCCGCCGACGCCGGGCAGGCCCAGGTCGCCGGTCACGACGTCGCCACATCACCGGACGGCGTACGCGCCGCGATCGGCGTCACCGGACAGTTCTCCGCCGTCGACGGCTTGATCACCGGCGAGGAGAACATGCTCCTCATGGCGGACCTGCACCACCTCTCCAAGCGCGAGGGGCGGCGGGTCACAGCAGATCTGCTGGAGCGGTTCGACCTCACCGAGGCGGCGAAGAAGCCCGCCTCCACCTACTCCGGCGGCATGAAGCGCCGCCTCGACATCGCGATGCCCCTGGTCGGCGATCCGCGCATCATCTTCCTCGACGAACCCACCACCGGCCTCGACCCGCGCAGCCGCCACAACATGTGGCAGATCATCCGCGAGCTCGTCTCCGACGGCGTCACCGTCTTCCTCACCACCCAGTACCTGGACGAGGCCGACGAACTCGCCGACCGCATCGCCGTGCTCAACAACGGCAAAATCGCCGCCGAAGGCACCGCCGACGAACTGAAGCGGCTCGTCCCCGGCGGACACGTCCGGCTCCGCTTCACCGACCCGGCCGCGTACCAGGCCGCCGCCTCCGCCCTGCGCGAGGCCACCCGGCACGACGAATCCCTCACGCTCCAGATCCCCAGCGGCGGCAGCCAGCGCGAACTGCGCTCCATCCTCGACTGGCTGGACGCTGTCGACGTCGAGGCCGACGAGCTCACCGTCCACACCCCCGACCTCGACGACGTGTTCTTCGCCCTCACCGGCGACGCCGACACCCCCGAACAGCCCAAGGAGATTGCCCGATGAGCTCCCTGTCCCTGGCCCTGCGCGACTCGTCCACGATGCTGCGCCGCAACCTCCTGCACGCCCGGCGCTACCCGTCCCTCACCCTGAACCTGCTGCTCACGCCAATAATGATGCTGCTCCTCTTCGTCTACGTCTTCGGCGACGTGATGAGCGCGGGCATCGGCGGCGGCGGTGCGGACCGCTCCGCGTACATCGCGTATCTCGTCCCCGGCATCCTGCTCATGACCATCGGCGGCACCGTGGTCGGGACCGCGGTCTCCGTCTCCAACGACATGACCGAGGGCATCATCGCCCGCTTCCGCACCATGGCGATCCACCGCGGTTCAGTGCTCGTCGGGCACGTCGTCGGCAGCGTGCTGCAGTCGATCGCGAGCGTGGTCCTCGTCGGCGCCGTCGCCGTGGCCATCGGCTTCCGGTCCACCGACGCCACACCCCTGGAGTGGCTCGCGGCGTTCGGACTGCTCGTGCTCTTCGCCACGGCGCTCACCTGGATCGCGGTCGGCATGGGCCTGATCAGCCCGAACGCCGAGGCCGCCAGCAACAACGCGCTGCCGATGATCCTGCTGCCGCTCCTGTCCAGCGCCTTCGTCCCGATCGACTCCATGCCCGGCTGGTTCCAGCCGATCGCCGAGTACCAGCCGTTCACACCCGCCATCGAAACCCTGCGCGGCCTGCTCCTCGGCACCAAGATCGGCAACAACGGATGGCTCGCCGTCGCCTGGTGCCTGGGCCTCGCCGTCCTCGGCTACTTCTGGTCCACCGCGAAGTTCAACAGCGACCCGAAGTAAACCGCGTAACCGCCATGCGGCCTCTACGCCTTCACGTCGGCGACGAAGGCCGCCCAGGCAGGGGCCGTGAAGGTGAGGGTGGGGCCGGTGAGGCGCTTGCTGTCCCGGACAGGGACCAAGGTGGGTATGTTGTCGGCGACTTCGACGCAGTCGTCAGTGCCACCAGCGCCGGGACCGCTGTACGAGCTCTTGCGCCATACCCAGACGCCAGGATCATTCTCGGTTGCCATCCGCGTACTCCTCCGCAGCCGCTTCGATCAAGGTGAGCGAGGAGTCGCGCGGCAGTGCGGCGGCCCTCGCGAAATCGTAGGCACGCTGCAGCTTGGCAACGAGGGCGGGACCGTCCATCAAGCTGCCGCTCATGGCGCCTTCCGAGTAGGCGACGGGCGGAGCGTCGTCAAAGGTCATGAGCTTCAGCATCCCGCCGAGCACAGGAGCACCGGAACTGTACGGCAGGACCTGCACGACCAGGCGATCGCTGCGCGCCAGTGATGCCAGGTGCTCCAACTGCTCCCGCATCACAGCAGCTCCGCCGGTGGGGCGCCGGATCACATTTTCGTCGATGACCACCCACAACAAGGGCGTTGTTGGCTGCGCGACGATGCATTGTCGCTCGAGCCGCGCGGCTACCCAGGCGTCGATGTCGTCATTCGGGGCCAGCGGAAAGCCACCCTTGAACACCGCCCGCGCGTAAGCCGCAGTCTGCAGCACTCCCGGCACGAACATCGGCGCGTACGCATGAATCTCGGTGGCGATTCCCTCGAGGTAGGCCACGTCCGCAAAGTAGGGGACGTTTGTCGTGCTGTTGATGAGCTCCTCGCACATCCGCGCGAAGAACCCGTCCGTCCCCAGCTCCGCGTCGATCCGCTCGGCGACATCCAGCTGCGGTTTACGCACCCCGGTCTCGAACTGTCCGATGTACGTGCCCGAGCAGAACACGCGTCTGCCCAACTCCTGCTGTGACAGCTCGGCAGCCTCCCGTCGCCGCTTCAGTTCCGAGCCGAAGAACTCCCAGCCCACCTTCGACTGCCCGTAGCGGCCCGAGCGACGTGAATCCTTGGCCACGGCATAACTCCCTTTAACAACAGGCGTTTTGCGGCGGGGCACCCCCTCCCGAAGCCTAGCCCCGCACGGTCACGCTCTCTGTACAGCCAGTGAAAAAGCGAAGGGAACGCCGTGCGCGACAACACCCCCACCCCGCCGGAGGCGATGACGTACCGCGAGGGCACCTACGTCGTCGACACCCGCAACGCGACGCTCGCTCAAGTCATGGGCACCCTCGGCCCCCACGTACAGGTACGACGTCCCGGTGGCGGCCGGGAGTGGGAGGTGCCGCCGCAGACGTTGCGGCTGGCGACGCGGGAGGAGCGGGCGGCGGCCGTTCGGGGGCCGGCGTGCGAGGAGTGCGCCAGGCTGCAGGCGGCGCAGCGGGCGGCGGTGGACGGGGGCCGCAGGGATCAGGCGGTCGCGGCGACCGTGAGCCTGCGCACCCATGTCCGTAAGACCCACCTGGGGCGTACGTCATGACCGTCTTCACCACGGGCCGTATGCGGGCCGACTGTCGTCATCAGGCGGGCTGGACGCACGCCGGCGGGATGTCGACATGCCGGCGGTGCGGGGTGCGGCGGTTCACGGAGTACGGGGCACTACGGCCGCCCGGCCTGCCGCAGGCCGTGGCTGTCGGGGCAGAAGGCGAGCCAGTAGACCAGGAAGACGAAGACCGCGATGAAGGGCGAGGCCAGCAGCAGGTTCCACTTCCTGGTGCCTCGTCGGGATCGTTTGATGCCGTCGGCGATCGCCCGTTCCAGATCCCGCTTCTCGCACCAGTCCATGCGCCGCTCGCCCACTCGCACAACCCGTCGGCTACAAGGAACCGCACGGTAGCGCCGCCGGCTCCGACGCTCAAACGATATTGCCCCGGCCGGCGGTGCTCGCCGAGGCGGCCGGGTTCAGAGGCCGGTGACACCGTCCACGTACTCGCGCCGGTCGGGACACCCCCTCAGCCAGGGGCGTCCTGGCCGATCGCCCGGATGACGTCGGCAAGCCACACCAGGTGGTAGCCCAGGGCCCGGTCCTGGTGAGCGAGCAGGTCCTCAATGCGCTGCCATGACTCCGACAGCTGCCCGATCGTGAGTGTCTTCGGCTCGTCGAGGACGTCGTAGAGCTCATCGCCCGGGACGGACCAGAAGTACTCCTCGTCGAGCGTCACGGTGGGGCCGGCGGACGCTTCCACCTGACGGAGCACCACATCGAAGGCGTGGCGAAGTCGATCGAGCGGGATGCGCAGGGGTTCACCGGTCATGAGCGAGATTGTCACAGCCGCCCTGAGGTCGGACTCACCGGACAGGCACGGGGGCGGGCACCGGGGCGGCCTCGGGGCATCGGTCATGCGCGCGGTTCGTTCCGCCTGGGCCGCGCCACGCGCCCCCTGGGGGCTCCCGCGCGCCCCCGGCCTGGGATGCGGACGGACGTGATGGCGGCGATGCTGAGGGGGTCAGGCGTTCCCCCAAGGAGGACGAACATGTCCATGCTCGACAAGCTCAAGGGCCTGATCAAGGGCCATCCGGACCAGGCCAGGCAGGGCGTGGAGAAGGCCGGCGACGCGTTCGACGCGAAGACGCAGAACAAGTACCAGAGCCAGGTCGACGCCGTGCAGCGGAAGATGAACGAGCAGATCGACGCGGACCGTCCGCCCACCGACGAGCAGCGCTGACCCGCTCTCACCAGAGCCGGTCGATCTCGCCCGGGTACAGCGCGATGCGGCTGCGCCGGAACTCGGCCGCGTGCCGCGTCGCGCGCTCGGTGAAGAAGCCGGCCATGGTGACCTTGTCGAAGCCCGGCTGGTCGCTGGGGAAGGGGGCGTGCGGGGTACCGCCGATCAGGGCGGTCCCGTCCAGGTGCTCCCATCCCGCGCTCTCGTAGAAGGCCCGCAGCGGACGGTCGCAGGTGAAGAGCGCCAGGTCCGCCTTCGGCATCGGGTTGGCCTTCGGCGCGGACGGAAGCGATCCGCTTCCCGCGATCAACTCACGGGCGGCAGCCACGAGCTGTCGCCCGTTTCCCTTGCCCCGGTGGGCCGCCGCCGTGACGACGGCGCTCAGTCCGGCCGCCCGGTAGGAGCGTCCGGCATGGGTGATGTCCTTGCTGAGAATGTCGAGTGCGGCGGTCACGACGCCGTATTCGACTCCCCCTGTCGCGGAGGGGGTTACCAGTAGTACGGTCACAGGACTCAGTAGCGGATCATGGGCGTCATCGCCCGCTCCCGGCCATGCCTCGTCGCGCAATGCGTCGACTTGTGCGCGAAGTTGTTTCGGAACTTCCGCTTCCGGGTAGTGCCTGATCTTCATGCGCTTAGCCTCATCTCCGGCCCCATTAATGCCGTTTCGCCGCACCCGGAAACCTTCCGTGTGCGATCCGGTGGGCCAACACGCCCTGGCGAACAGTTGAACACCTCTTCGATTCTGCTCAACTCGCCGCATAGCGGACTCAATCCACCGGTCATCGGTTACCGGCAAGTCAATTCCTTGTTGCGCCCCTGTCAAAGTCGATCGATCGATGGCACTCTCTCCTCAATTCACTCCTGCACAACTCCTGCATCAACGGGCGGCCTCACTCCAGGGTTGCCCGTAACCCCCCTCATAGGAGACTGAGTTGAGAAGCTTCACCGCCACCTCCCGCAAGAACTCCCTGCGTGCCGCCGCCCTGGTCGCCTCGGCCACCATGGTCGTGATCGGTGTGCAGACGGGCTCGGCGAGCGCCTCGGCCACCAAGAGCGACGGCGGGCAGCAGCTCGCGCTCTCCGCCGGGCAGCGGGCTTCCGCGATCAAGGACGCGCAGGGCGCGACCTCCTCCGTCGCCTCGAAGATCGGCCTCGGCGGCAAGGAGAAGCTGGTCGTCCGTGACGTCGTCAAGGACGCGGACGGTACGGTGCACACGCGCTACGAGCGCACGTTCGACGGCCTGCCGGTCCTCGGCGGCGACCTGGTCGTGCACCAGAAGAAGAACGGTGACCGCGACGTCACCAAGGCGACCGACGCCGACATAGCCGTGCCCAGCACGTCGCCCTCGCTGGCGCCCTCCGCCGCGAAGAAGAGCGCGCTCGGCGTCGCCGCCGACCAGAAGACCGCCAAGGCGGACGCCGGCCAGGCGCGCAAGGTGATCTGGGCCGCGCAGGGCAAGCCGGTCCTGGCGTACGAGACGACCGTCACCGGCGTCCAGAAGGACGGCACGCCGAGCAAGCTGCAGGTGATCACCGACGCGAACACCGGCAAGAAGCTCTTCCAGAACGAGACCATCCACACCGGCTCGGGCACCAGCACCTACAGCGGCACCGTTCCGCTGACCACCACGCAGTCGGGCTCGAGCTACACCCTCACCGACGGCGCCCGTGGCGGCCACAAGACGTACGACCTGAACCAGGGCACCGACGGCACCGGCGCGCTCTTCACCAACTCCAGCGACGTCTGGGGCGCGGGTCGCCAGAAGGCCGCCGTCGACGCGCACTACGGTGCGGCCGTCACCTGGGACTTCTACAAGAACGTGCTCGGCCGCACCGGCATCAAGGGCGACGGCGAGGGCGCGTACTCGCGGGTCCACTACGGCAACGGCTACGTCAACGCCTTCTGGGACGACGAGTGCTTCTGCATGACCTACGGCGACGGCGAGAACAACGCCAACCCGCTGACCTCGCTCGACGTGGCGGCCCACGAGATGAGCCACGGCGTCACCTCGCACACCGCCAACCTGCGCTACAGCGGTGAGTCGGGCGGCCTCAACGAGGCCACCTCCGACATCTTCGGCACCGCCGTCGAGTTCTACGCCAACAACTCGACCGACGCGGGCGACTACCTCATCGGCGAGAAGATCGACATCAACGGCGACGGCACCCCGCTGCGCTACATGGACAAGCCGAGCAAGGACGGGTCCTCGCGCGACTACTGGTCCTCGTCGCTGGGCAGCGTGGACGTCCACTACTCGTCCGGCCCCGCCAACCACTTCTTCTACCTGCTGTCCGAGGGCAGCGGCAGCAAGGTCCTGGGCGGCGTGAGCTACAACAGCCCGACCTACAACAACTCCAAGATCGCGGGTATCGGCCGGGACAAGGCCACCAAGATCTGGTACAAGGCGCTGACCACGTACTTCACCTCCACCACCAACTACAAGGCCGCCCGCACCGCCACCCTGAAGGCGACCGCGGACCTCTACGGCTCCACCAGCAACGAGTACAAGACGGTCGCCAACACCTGGACCGCGATCAACGTGAAGTAACCCCCTCACGGGTCTGCACCCGGTGCCCCCGCCGCCCCTGTGGCAGCGGGGGCACCGTTGTCGTACGTACCATCGAGACGTGATCGACCTCGGCTACTCCCTCTCCCGCCGCTTCCCCGACCCCCCGCAGACGGACTACCGCACCGCGGACGTCCACACGCTGCGGCACGACCTCTTCTGCGGCGACGTCTACCTCGCCGACGTCAAGGAAGACCGGGAACTGTCCACAGCCTGGGGATGGGTGCCGGTGCTCGACTTCGCCTGGGCCCTGTGCGACATCGTCGAGAAGGTCGACCAGGACCCCCGGGGCAGCCGTTCGGCGGCCACGCAGTTCGCCGAGCTGGACTTCACCGAGTCCACCGACTGCCTGGTCTTCGAACGCCGCTTCGGCTGGGTGGACGTCACCGCCGACTGGGCGCCGGACGAGCCCCCGCTCACCTTCGACCACCGGGCGCTGCGCCGCGAGGCGCGCGACTTCCTGCAGGACCTGATCGCCGACCTGGCCGACATGCACGAGGGCCTCGCCGACAACCCCGTCATCTGGGACCTGCAGAGCCGCTACCCGCGCGTGTGACCACGGAGGCGCCCGGGCGCCGGGGCCCCGCCGGCGTCAGTCCGCCGGCGGCGCCTCGACCCGGATGCCTATCGCCGCCGCGAAGGCCGGGGCGAGATCGAGGAGTTGGGCGGGGCTGACGATCGCCCCCGACAGCCGCTCGACGCCCCGGGCGATGTCCAGCTCCGCGACCGCCCGCAGGTCCACGTCCTTCATCTGCGTCCCCGTGAAGTCCACCCCGCGCAGCACGCAGTCACGGAAGACCACCCGCTCCAGCCGGGCGCCGCCGAAGTCGGCCTCGGACAGCACACAGCCGTCGAACGTGACGTCCTTGAGCACGGCCTTGCGCACGTTCAGATAGTCAATCTTTCCGCCCTTGACGAGGACCCGCTCCAGGACGGCGCCGTGCAGCTGCACGCCGCCGAACCGGCCGTCGCGCACCTCCACGTCGCGCAGCGACGCCCCCGCCAGGTCCGTGCCCACGCCGCGCACGCCCTCCAGCACGCAGTCCACCATCCGCACCCGGCTCAGCAGGGCCTCGTCCAGCACGCAGCGGTACAACCCGCAGTCGCCGAAGTACGCGCCCTCCCCGCTGCGGCCGGTGAAGTCCGCGTCCGTGAACGCGAGCCCGTCGTAGTCCCCCTCGGGCTCCGGCTCCCCGCCCTCGAACGGCCGCAGCTCCGGCAGCCGCACCTCCGGCAGCCTGGCCACCGGCCCCGCCTTGCCCGCCTGCCGCCGCCCGCCGCCTCGCGTCGTCCCCATGACACCCGCACCCGCTTCCCCGTAGCCACCCGTCGACCCGCCGGACCGTCACTGTCCGTGAACACACACTGGCACACCCCACTGACAACCGCCCCGGAACGCCTTGACCTCAAGCGCGGTTCAGGTTGAAGACTCAAGGTCATCGGCATCACCGACCCGCCCTGGAGCCCGCCATGCACGCCGTCCGACTGCACGCCTTCGGCCCCGCCGAGAACCTCGTCCACGAGCGGACCGGCGACCCCGTCCCCGCCCCCGGCCAGGTACGGGTCGCCGTCGCCGCGGCGGGCGTCCACCTCGTCGACGCCGCCCTGCGCTCCGGCGACCCCAACGGCCCCTACGGCCTGCCCGAGCTGCCCACGATCCCCGGACGGGAGATCTCCGGCACCGTCGACGCGCTCGGCGAGGGCACCGACCCCCGGTGGCTCGGGAAGCGCGTCGTCGCCCACATGGGCCCCGACAACCCCGGCGGCTACGCGGAACTCGCCGTCGTCGACGCCGACCGGCTGCACGAACTCCCGGAAGGGCTGGCCGAGGACCAGGCCATCGCCATGATCGGAACGGGCCGCACCGCACTCGGCATCCTCGGCTTCACCGAGCTGACCGGCGACGACGTGGTCGTGGTGCTGGCGGCGGCCGGCGGCATCGGATCGCTGCTCGTGCAGTACGCCAAGCGGGCCGGGGCCACCGTCGTGGGCCTGGCGGGCGGCCCGGCCAAGGTCCGGCACGTCCGCACGCTCGGCGCGGACGTCGCACTCGACTACGACGACCCGGCCTGGGCCGACGCCGCCCGTACGGCCCTGGACGGGCGCGCCGCCACCCTCGTCCTCGACGGCGTCGGCGGGCCGGCCGCGCGGGCCGCCGTCGACCTGCTCGGGCCCGGCGGCCTCCACCTCGTCTACGGCTGGTCCTCACAGGGAGTCACCGGCGGCGGGCCGCTGGACCTCACCCCCGAGGAACTCGCCGAGCGCTCGATCACCTCCCGGGGCGTGCTGGGCCCGGCCATGCTGGAACGATTCGGCGGCGGCCGGACCGGCCTTCGACGGCTCGAGGAGGAATCCCTCGCCCACGCCGCCGCCGGCCACGTCGTCCCCGCCGTACAGCGCTTCCCGCTCACCGAGGCCGCCGCCGCCCACCGGGCGCTCGAGACGCGCGGCACGATCGGCAAGGTCGTCCTCGTCCCCTGAGGCCCGTCACCGAAGAACCCCCCTCCCGCCAGGGGGCGCGCATCACCCGCCGGGCCTACCCTGGACTGCGAGTTTCTGCACGCTATCGGCCCGCCGCGCCCCCCGCGGCGGCCGCGAGGAGCAGATGCACCATGAGCTCGACGAGCGAGCCCTCGACGGCACCCGCGGCACCCCCTCCCCCCGCCGACCCACGCCGCTGGTGGGGGCTGGTGATCATCGCCCTCGCGCAACTGATGGTCGTCCTCGACGCCACCATCGTGAACATCGCCCTCCCCTCGGCGCAGCGCGAGCTGCACATGTCCGACGCCAACCGCCAATGGGTGATCACCGCCTACAGCCTCGCCTTCGGCGGCCTCCTGCTGCTCGGGGGCAGGATCGGCGACCTCGTCGGGCGCAAACGCACCTTCATGATCGGCCTCGTCGGCTTCGCATGCGCCTCCGCCCTGGGCGGCGCCGCCCACAGCCAGGGAATGCTGTTCGCCGCCCGCGCCCTGCAAGGCGCCTTCGCCGCCGTCCTCGCCCCGGCGGCGCTGTCCCTGCTGACCACCACGTTCACCGACCTCAAGGAACGCAGCAAAGCCTTCGGGATCTACGGCGCCATCGCCGGCGGCGGCGCCGCCATCGGCCTCATCGCCGGCGGCGTCCTGACCCAATACCTCGACTGGCGCTGGTGCCTCTACGTGAACGTCCCCATCGCCCTCATCGCCCTGCTCGGCGCCACGTGGCTGCTCCACGACCGCCGCCCCGCAGCCGCCGAACGGCCCAGCCTCGACCTCCCCGGAGTGCTGCTCGGCTGCGGCGGCCTGGTGGCCATCGTCTACGCCTGCAGCGAGGCCGTGCCACGCGGCTGGAGCGACGCCCTGGTACTCGGACTGCTGTGCGGCGGCGTCGCATTGCTCGCGGTCTTCGCCTGGTGGCAGAGCCGTACCACCAGCCCCCTGCTGCCCCTGCACATCATCCGCAACCGCAACCGCGCCGGCGCGCTCATCGTCATGGCACTGGCCGTCGTGGGCATGTTCGGCATGTTCCTGTTCATGACCTACTACCTGCAGGTCGTCCTCGGATACTCACCGCTCAAAGCCGGACTGGCCTTCCTGCCGATGACGGCCGCCATCGTCCTGTCCTCCACCCAGCTCTCCGCACGGCTCATGAACCGCCTGCCCCCGCGCCTGCTCATGACACCCGGCGCGGTCGTGGCCGCCACCGGCCTGTTCCTGCTCACCTTCCTGACCGTCGACCCCGCCTACGCCTCCCACGTACTGCCCGCCATGATCCTCCTCGGCCTCGGCATGGGCCTGGTCTTCATGCCCGTCGTCAACGTCGCCACCAGCGGAGTCGACCAACGCGACTCCGGCGTCTCCTCCGCCACCGTCAACACCGCCCAGCAGGTCGGCGGTTCCATCGGCACCGCACTGCTCAACACCATCGCCACCTCCACCAGCGCGACCTACATCGCCGCCCACCTGCAGGCCGCGGCCGCCGCCGGCACCACCGGACCGGCCGTACGGGACAGAGTCGTCAAAGAAGGCGTCGTCCACGGCTTCGGCATCGCCATAGCCTGGGGCACGGGCATCATGCTCCTCGCGGCCGTCGTCGCCTGGACCATGGTCACCGCCCGCGCCCCCGAACACGGACCCGTCGCCCCCGAATACGCCCCCGCCTACGACCCCCACCGCATGCGGGCCGTGTGAGGGCGCGCCCGTAGGCCGCCGGAGCGGAAAACCGGTGGCGGCCCCCGCACCCCCCGGCCATGCTGACGCCCATGCCGATCAGAACCGCCCACGCGGACGACTGGGCCTCCATCTGGCCCTTCTTCCACACCATCACCGCCGCCGGGCAGACCTACACCTACCCCCGCGACCTCACCTCCGAGCAAGGCCGCGGCATGTGGATGCTCACCGCACCCGCCCGCACGGTCGTAGCCGTCGACGACGACGGAACCGTCCTCGGCAGCGCCAAGATGAACCCCAACCAGATGGGCCCGGGCGCCCACATCGCCAGCGCCAGCTACATGGTCGCCCCCGAACACGCCGGCCGCGGCATCGGCCGGGCCCTGTGCGAGCACACCCTGGACTGGGCACGCGCCGAGGGCTACCACGGCATGCAGTTCAACGCCGTCGTGGAATCCAACACCCGAGCCGTCTCCCTCTGGCGCTCATGCGGCTTCACCATCGTCGGCACCGTCCCCGGCGCCTACCGCCTGCCCGACGGCACGTACACCGGGCTCCACATCATGCACCAGGCCCTCTGAGCCAGGACACCGCCCGCCTACCAGGACACCGTCCGCCTCCTAGGACACCGTCCGCAATTCCCGCGCCGTGTTGTTCAACCGCCGGGCCCCGGAATCCGTACAGGCCACAATGTCCTCGATACGCACCCCGAACCGGCCCGGCAGATAAATCCCCGGCTCGATCGAGAAACACATCCCCGGCACCAGCGGCAAATGCTCGCCCTCCACCATGTACGGCGGCTCATGCGTGGTGACACCGATCCCATGCCCCGTGCGATGGATGAAGTACTCGCCGTACCCCGCCTTACGGATCACCTGACGCGCCACCCGGTCGATCTCCTGACACGCCACCCCCGGCCGCACCGCCTCGAACGCCGCCTGCTGCGCCTCACGCACCAGATCGTGCACCTTGCGCTCCTCCGGCGTCGGCTCACCCACGTGCACCGTGCGCGTCGTGTCGGAGCCGTAGCCGCCCTTCAGGCCGCCGAAGTCCAGGACGACCATGTCGCCCTCCTCGATCATCCGGTCGCCCGCCTCATGATGCGGGTTGGCGCCATTGGGGCCCGATCCGACGATCGTGAAATCGACCTGGCTATGCCCGTTCTCGCGCAGCAACCGCGCCAGGTCCGCCGCCACCTCGGCCTCCCGGCGCCCCGCGAACGGCAGTTCGACGATCGCCTCGTACGTGGCATCCGCCGCCGCCCCCGCCGCCGCCAACCGCTCCAGCTCGTACGCGTCCTTCACCGCACGCAGCATCGGCATCGCCTCCGTCAGCGCCGCATACGCCGAACCGGGAAGCGAACGCTGCAGCGCCAGCAGATGCAGCGCCCAGGCGTTGTCCGAGACGCCGTAACGACCCCGCGGATCCAGGGCCTTGACGATCTCCGCATACGGATTCTCGCCGTCCGCCCAGCCGGTGATCCTCAACGCACCCGCGCCCGGCGCCTTTTCGGCGTCCGGCCGCTCCAAGTTCGGGACGACCAACCACGGTTTGCGATCCGGGAGCAGCAACAGCGCGGTCAGGCGCTCGGTGGTCACCGGCTCATAACCGCACAGCCATACGAGGTCGGGGCCCGGCGCGACGACCAGACCCGCCAGCCCCTCCTGCACCGCCGACCGGACGGCACGATCCATGCGCGCGGCATGGAAATCCACATCGCTCATGGGGGCAGAGTAATCCCGACGAGGGCGGTCGGCAGGGCGGCCTCTACCCCACGGGTGAGAAGGCCCTCCTCCCCAGGGCTGAGAGGCCCCCCACCCCAGGACCGATTTCCCCCTGACTCCCCCGGAAATCGTTGTGCCCGCGGAACTCCGATGCCTAGCGTGTTCATGCCCGTGCCGAACGCCCGCACGACATCCTCCCCGCGTCCGACGCCTGAAACACAGCGAAGTTGAAGGAGCACCATGTTCCGACGAGTCGGGCGGTTCGCCGTCCACCGGCCCTGGCTCACGATCGCGGGCTGGATCATCGCAGCCGTGGCCCTCGCCATGCTGGCACCGGGACTGAAGTCCACCACCGACGAAACCGAATTCCTGCCCTCGCACTACGAATCCGTACGCGTCGGCAAACTCCAGCAGAAGGCCTTCCCGCAGACCGAACAACCCGCCGCCATCGCCGTCTTCCAACGCGCCGACGGCGGCAAGCTCTCCCCCGACGACCAACGGGACATCGCCAAGGTCGCCGCCGGACTCGAGAACAAGCACCGCGAGAAGATCGGCAAGGTCGTCACCGGCCCCCAGGCCGTATCGCCCAACGGCGAGATAGCCCTCGCCAACATCATCGCCACCACCAAGAACTCCTACGACGACAAGCTGCCCGCCTCCGTCAAGAAGCTCCGCGAGGACGCCAAACCCCTCCTCAAGGACACCCATCTGAAGATGGGCATCACCGGCCAGGCCGCCAGCAACCTCGACTCCCAGGAGTCCTCCGGCGACACCGACGCCGTGATCATGATGGCGACGCTGGTCCTCATCGTCGTCCTGCTGCTCGTCATCTTCCGCAGCCCGCTCATCGCGATCCTGCCGGTCCTGATCATCGGCGTCGTCTTCTCCGTCGCCCTCGGCCTCATCGGCACCGCCGCCGACCTCGGCGGAATGAAGGCCGACAGCTCCATCTCCGCGATCCTCATCGTCGTCCTCTTCGGCGTCGGCACCGACTACATCCTCTTCCTCCTCTTCCGCTACCGCGAACACCTGCGCAACGGCCAGGAACCCAAGCAGGCCCTCGTCGACGCCGTCGCCAAGGTCGGCGAAACCATCGCCTCCGCCGCCGGCGCCGTCATCGTCGCCTTCCTCGCCCTCCTCCTGTCCACCATGGGCATGATGCGCGCCATGGGCCCCTCGCTGGCCATCTCCGTCGCCGTCACGCTCGTCGCCGCGCTCACGCTCGTACCCGCCGTCTTCTCCCTCCTCGGCACCAAGGCCTTCTGGCCCTCCAAGGCCTGGAAGAAGACCCCCAGGAACCGCTTCGCCAACGCCGTCGGCGGCGTCGTCGCCCGCCGCCCCGCCCTGGTCGCGGTCCTGTCCACCGCCGTACTCGCCGTCCTCGCCGTCGGCACCTTCAGCTTCCGGGCCGAGTTCGACACCTCCAGCCAGATGCCCCAGAAGCTGGAATCAGTCCAGGCCATGAAGGACATGCAGCGCGGCTTCTCCGCCGGCCAGTCCGACCCGGCGATGGTCTACCTCAAGTCCAAGGACGGCTCCCGCCTCGACAAGACCGCCCTCGAGACCTACCGCACCCGCCTCGAGGCCGTCGAAGGCGTCGGCAAGGCCGCACCCGCCGTCACCAACCCCGACGGCTCCGTCGCCCAGTACAGCGTCGTCCTCAAGTACGGCCCCACCGCCGACAAGGCCATCGCCCTAGCCGGCGGCCCCCTGCGCGACAACGCCCACAAGGCCGCACCGGCCGGCACCGAAGCCCTCGTCGGCGGCACCTCCGCCGTCCTGTCCGACGTCAAGGACGCCGTCGCCCACGACTACCGCGTCGTCTTCCCCGTCGCCGGACTCGCCATCATGATCATCCTGGGTCTGCTGCTGCGCAGCCTCGTGGCACCCCTCTACCTGATGATCGCCGTGGCCCTCGGCTTCGGCGCCACCCTCGGCTCCACCGTCTGGCTCTTCCAGGACTACAAGGGCGAGAGCGGCCTGCTGTTCATGCTGCCGGTCATCGTCTACCTCTTCGTCGTCGCCATCGGCACCGACTACAACATCCTCATGGTCGCCCGCCTCCGCGAAGAGGTCCGCCGCGGCATCCCGCCCCGCGAGGCCATCCGCACCGCCGTGGCCCAGTCGGCCCCCACCATCGCCTCCGCCGCGATCATCCTCGCCGGCACCTTCGGCGTCCTGATGCTGGCCGACAACTCCATGCTCCAGCAGATGGGCTTCGCCGTGGCCTTCGGCATCCTGCTCACCGCCTTCGTCATGGCGATGCTGCTCGTCCCCACGGTCACCTCGCTCCTGGGCCACAAGGCCTGGTGGCCGGGCCACCAGGACGCCCCCTGGCAGCCGGCCGTGGCGGCGGACCCGCAGGGCGCGGACACGGTGACGTGGAGCAAGGAGGGCGAGGAGGCGCGGCGATAGCCGTACGACCTGTTCGCCAGAGCAAAAACGTAACGGCCCTCCGGGATCGCTCCCGGAGGGCCGTTACGTGCGCTGAGCTGCGCTTTTACCGAGCCGCCTGTCGGAATCGAACCGACGACCTGAGTATTACAAGTACTCCGCTCTAGCCAACTGAGCTAAGGCGGCAGCGCCCACGGGTTGATGCCCGTAGAGGCGAGACCACTCTACACAGGGCCCAGTTCCACCATCCACAAAGCAGGCGAGCGGCCATCGCGCCCGGCCCCGGAATGCACTGCCCCATTTATGCCGAGAAAATGACTTAGCCCTTCATCCGTGTCTTTATCAGCTCTTCGCCGTTGACACTGATGTGCTGGTCCGATCGTCAGCACATGGGAGGGGTTGATGGCAGGGCAGGAGGGATCGCCCGCCGAGCGGCCGACCAGGGTCACCGGCGACGAGGCGCGGCGCATCAAGCGTGAAGATCTCGGGATACCCGGGCGCAGCAAGCACGAGAAGCGGGCCGCTGGGCCCATGAGGGGGCGTACGAAGGCGGCGGGCACGCGGGAGCGTACCTATCGTTTCCGTTTCTATCCGAGCCCTGGTCAGGCGGATCAGTTGGTGAGGACCTTCGGTGCCTGTCGGTGGGTCTACAACCGGGGGTTGGACCTTCGCCGGGAGGGTTGGGAGCGGCATCGTGTGTCGATCGGTTATGCGGAGACGTGCCGGGCTTTGACGGGGTGGCGGCGGGCCGAGGAGACGTCGTGGTTGCGGGAGGTGTCGTCGACGGTGTTGCAGCAGTCGTTGCGGCATCTGGACGGTGCGTTCAAGCGATTCTTCCGGGAGGCGGCCAGGTATCCGCGGGGGAAGAAGAAGGGCCGGTCGAGGGATTCGGCTACGTATGTGCGGACGGGGTTTCGTTGGGTGGAGGACCCGGAGCGGCCCGGTACGGGGCTGGTGACGCTGGCCAAGCAGTCCGAGCCGTTGGATGTGCGGTGGTCGCGTGCGCTGCCGTCGGGGGCGCATCCGGTGAAGGTCACGGTGACGCGGGACAGGGCGGGGAGGTACTTCCTGTCGGTTCTCGTCGAGGAGAGCGTCTCCCGGCTCTCCCCTGTCGTCGGTAAGGCCGTCGGCGTGGATGTGGGGATCACGTCGCTGGTGACGCTGGACGACGGCAGCAAGGTCGACCATCCGCGTCTGCTGCGGCGCTACCGCGCCCGGCTGGCGCGGCTGCAGCGGCAGTTGCATCGCAAGCGGAGGGGGTCCAGGAACCGCGAGAAGGCGCGGCTGGCCATCGCCCGCCTGCATGCCCGTATCGGTGACGTACGCAGAGATCTGCTCGATCAGCTCACCACCCGCCTCGTGCGCGAGAACCAAGTGCTCGTGGTGGAGGGTTTGGACATCGAGGGGTTGAAGCGTCGTCGGTCCGGCATGGACAAGCGGCTGCGGGCCAGGCTCAACGAGGGGATCACGGATGCGGGCTGGGGTGCGTTGCTGCGCCGGCTCGCCTACAAGGCCGAGTGGTACGGCCGGACGCTGGTCGTCGTCGACCCGCGTTATCCGTCCACGAGGATTTGTTCTCATTGCCGAGCCGTGGAAGGCCCAACCGATTTGTCGGTACGCATCTGGGCCTGTGCGGCATGCGGTGCGACTCACGACCGGGACGGGAACGCGGCGGTGAATCTCCGGGAGGAGGGGCTGCGCCTGTATCGCCTGGTGGTGGGTGCCGAGCCGGGCGAGCGGGCGGCACCGCCCCTGATCAGGGCCGTGGACCTCGCCACGTACGGGCAAGCAGTTTGAGATAGACACTCCGCACCGGACCGACGGGCCGTCGGCCGTAACGCCTGTGGAGCCTGCGCAAGACCAGCCGGGGCATTCCTCAAGGATGCCGCCGCGAGCGGAGAATTCCGCTCGTTGCTGGCTGCGGGCGGAAAGCACCCCATTGCGGGTGAAGGAAGCAGGAAGCCCAAGCCAGTGAGGGCACGGTCAAAAAGCCGTTGCTCTACCTCCATCTCCACCCACATCGTGACCCGTCACCTGCTGACAACCGCCCTTCGCGCGGGTACCGTCACCAGCACCCCAGCCCAGATGGACTGGACCACTCCCTCTACTTCGGATCGTCCGGCACGTTCCTGCCGGTGAAGGGACTCATCACCATGGCCACGGTCACGTACGACAAGGCAACCCGCATCTACCCGGGTTCCGACATGCCCGCCGTCGATCAGCTCGACATCGCGATCGAGGACGGCGAATTCCTCGTCCTGGTCGGCCCCTCGGGCTGCGGCAAGTCCACCTCGCTGCGGATGCTGGCGGGGCTCGAGGACGTCGACGGCGGGGCGATCCGCATCGGCGACCGCGATGTGACGCACCTGCCGCCCAAGGACAGGGACATCGCGATGGTGTTCCAGAACTACGCGCTGTACCCGCACATGACCGTCGCCGACAACATGGGCTTCGCCCTGAAGATCGCGGGCGTCAACAAGACCGAGATCCGGCAGAAGGTCGAGGACGCGGCCCGCATCCTGGACCTCACCGAGTACCTGGGCCGCAAGCCCAAGGCGCTCTCCGGCGGTCAGCGTCAGCGTGTGGCGATGGGGCGTGCGATCGTCCGTGAGCCTCAGGTGTTCCTGATGGACGAGCCGCTGTCGAACCTGGACGCGAAGCTGCGCGTGCAGACCCGTACGCAGATCGCGGGGCTGCAGCGGCGGCTCGGCATTACGACGGTGTACGTCACCCACGACCAGGTCGAGGCGATGACCATGGGCGACCGGGTGGCGGTGCTCAAGGACGGGCTGCTGCAGCAGGTGGACTCGCCGCGCAACATGTACGACCGCCCGGCCAATCTCTTCGTGGCGGGTTTCATCGGCTCGCCGGCGATGAACCTGGTGGAGGTGCCGATCACGGACGGCGGCGTGAAGTTCGGCAACAGTGTGGTGCCGGTCTCGCGCGAGGCCCTGGCGTCCGCCGCCGACAAGGGCGACCGGACGGTCACGGTCGGCGTCCGGCCCGAGCACTTCGACCTGGTGGAGGGCGCCGGCTCGGTGGGTTCGCTGAGCAAGGACGCTCCGGCTGGCGTGGCCGTGACCGTGAACGTGGTCGAGGAGCTGGGCGCCGACGGCTACGTGTACGGGACCGCCGAGGTCGGCGGCGAGGACAAGGACATCGTGGTCCGCGTCAACGGGCGGAACGTCCCGGCGAAGGGTTCCGTGCTGCACGTGGTGCCGCGGCCGGGCGAGCTGCATGTGTTCTCGACGTCCTCGGGCGAGCGTCTGAGCGACTGATCGCGGGGCGGTCCGGGCGGCCGGCGCACGGGGGCCGGAGGTGAGTGGGGCGGTGCTGTCGCGGGGGTTTCCGCTTGGGCGGTAAATACCCCGGCAGACCCCTCATTTCGACTCCCGTGCGTCAACCCGGTACCTGCATACGGGCGCGGCGGCATCACTCGACCGGGTGACTAGATGTCGCCGCGTCATTACGCCTCGCTACCATCTGCGGCATGAACCAGGCCGCCCGCCGCATCGGCAGAACCCTCGCTCTCGTCCTCCCGGTCGTTCTTGTGCTCTCGGGGACTCTCGCGGTGACGCGCGTCCCCTGGGCGGCGCCGAACGCCGAGTCGCAGGTGCTCACCGCGTCCTCCGACAACGCCTCGACCGTCGCCACGGCGCGCGCGCCGCACGAGGTGCTGCGCGACCGGCTGCTGAGCGAGCTCCAGGAGAAGAACCCCGGCGTCGCGCTGACGCATCTGCAGGAGGCGACCAACGGCCGCCCCTCGCTGGCCCGTCACTGCATGGACATCGCTAAGGCGCTGGGTCAGGCCGCGGTCCGTAAGTACCGTTCGGCCAAGGTGGCCAACGCCTACTCCCGCCCGGTCTGCGACACGTCCTTCGCCACGGGTGTCGCCCAGGGTCACTGACGGGGCGTCCACCGGCCGCACCTCCGCTCGCGGCACGGCATATCGTGCGGAGCATGACCGGCACCCAGCCCTCTCCGTACCCCGCGCAAGCCGTGATCCTGGCCGGAGGCCAGGGGTCGCGGCTGCGCCCGTACACCGACGACCGTCCCAAGCCGATGGTCGAGATCCCCGGTACGGGGGTCCCGATCATCGGCCATCAGCTTGCCTGGCTGGCCGCCGAGGGCGTCACGGACGCCGTGGTCTCGTGCGGCCATTTGGCCGAGGTGCTGCAGGAGTGGCTCGTGTCGGCCGATCTGCCGCTGCGGGTGACCACGGTGGTCGAGAAGGAGCCGCTCGGCCGTGGTGGCGGTCTGCGGCACGCCGCCGCCTCGCTGCCGCGCCCGGACGAGCCCTGGTACGCCACGAACGGCGACATCTGGACGCGGTTCTCGCTGCGCGAGATGGCCGCCTTCCATCATGAGCGCGACGCCACGGCGACGCTGGCGCTGGCCCGGCCGCGGATCCCTTGGGGTGCCGTGGAGACGGACGAGTTCGGGCATGTGCTGGACTTCATCGAGTCGCCGCCTTCGCCGTATCTGATCAACGCGGGCGTGTATGTCTTCTCGCCGGGGTTCACGGCTCTGCTGCCGGAGCGCGGGGACCATGAGCGGACGACGTTTCCGCGGCTGGCGCGGGAGCGGCGGCTGGCGGGCTTCCCGCTGCCTCAGGGGGCGTACTGGCGGGCCATCGACACGGCCAAGGACCTGACGGAGGCCGCCCGGGAGCTGGGGCGTTAGAGCCGACGTTGGAGCGGGCGGTAGAGCGGGGACGGGAGAACGGGGCGGGTGGGCTGCGGTCGCAGCCCACCCGCCCCGTTCGTCGCGGTCGGAGAGGTGTCGGCTCTACCCCAGGAGGCCGCCGAGGGCGCCGCCGCCCGAGGAGCCGCCCGAGGAGCCGCCGGACGAGCCGCCCGAGCCGCCGCCGGTGCCGCCGCCCGTGGAGCTGCCCGTCGACGAGCCCGAGGAGCTGTGCGGCGGGGCCGCGGGCGCCTGGCGGGGGGTGTGGGGGGCGGGGCGGACGCTGCCCGTGCCGCTGCTGGACTGTCCCGTGCCGGCGGTGGCGGCGGGGGTACGGGCGGTGCCGGCGGGCGCGGAGGGGGTGGCGCCGGGGATGGGTGCCTTGTGGGTGGAGGCGCTGGGCTTGGGGGTGCCCGCGACGGCGGGGCCGTGGGAGCCGCGGGGGGTGGAGGAGGAGGGCCGCTGCGGGAGCGGGGAGCCGGGGAGGCTGTTGGCGGGCGGGGTGGGGATTCCGGGGGCCTGGGCGACCCGGGAGGAGCGGACGGCGCCGCCGAGCATGGAGCCGGTGATGAGGGAGAGGCCGATGAGGACGGTCGCCATGACCGTTCCGCGGCGCAGGACGCGGCGGCGCAGGGCCCACAGTTCGGCGCGGGGGCCGAGGCGTCGCCAGGCTTCGCCGGCGAGTCGGCCGTCGACGCTGTAGAAGGGGGCGCCGGCGATGACCAGCGGGCTCCAGGCGGCGAGGTAGATGAAGTCGGGGGCTTCGTAGACGGGGACGCTGTGCCAGCTGACGGTGACGATGAGGACGGCGGAGAGCAGCGCGCCGATGGAGGCGGCGAGTCGCTGCCAGAGGCCGAAGATGGTGAGGATGCCGACGACGACCTGGAGGAAGGCGACGGTGAGTCCGGCGCCGACGGGGTGGGCGAGGGCGAGATCGCGCAGCGGTGCGGCGGCGGACCAGGGGTGGAGCTGGGTGAGCCAGGCGACCATGGAGCCGCGTTTGCCGCCGTCGAAGTAGACGGGGTCGCAGAGCTTGCCCATGCCGGCGTAGATGGAGATCAGGCCGAGGAAGATGCGTGGCGGGAGGAGGACGACGCCGAGGTTCATCCGGCGGCCGGGGTAGTAGGCGTGGCGGACGGAGTCGCCGCGGCGGTCCGCGGTGTCGTCCTCGTCGTCCTCGAGGTCGTGGTCGTCGTAGGCGTCGTACTCGGGGTCGTCGGGGTCGTCGTCGTACGCGCCGCGGGCGGGGCGTACGCCTTGGAGGAGCCTGTCGCCGGGGTGGGTGTCCTCGGCGGGGCCGCGGGGGGCGATGACGGTGGTGGGTGGGCCGTCGTCGACGGCGATGCGGGGCAGGACCTGGGTGGCGCCGGCGTCCCCGCCTCCGGTGGCCGTGTGCAGGGGTGCGGCGGTGCCGTTGTCCCTGACGGCCTGGAGGAGTTGGGTGGAGGCCGAGTCGCCGGGGCCGGTCCGCCCGCTCCACACCAGAGGGGCGCGGCGCTTGGCCGCGCTCTTGACCGTGGGCAGCTGGGCCGTGTCCGCTCCGCCGGCGTAGTGCCGGGAGGTGCGTGGGGGCCGGGCGAGCTGCACCCGGAAGCTCAGGTGGTTGACGATGACCTGCGCCGGGTCCGAGGGGACCTTCACCGTACTCAGCGCGGGCTGGTCGTCGTACCCGGAAGAGCTTCCCCCCGTAGGTGTGCGGGGTGTTCTGGTGTCCACACTCATCTAACCGAGTGACCGGAGATTAGGACACTGCCTTGACCGGTTCGATGTGTCCGAGACCCGTCAAGATCACCAAGTGAACGTCCGATGGCCGGGGTTGATCACCCCGGCCATCGGACGAATCGTTTTGCGTCGGAACGTGTCGGACGCCTCGGGCGTCACGCCCGGCGGCGCGCCGCCTCGTAGAGGACGACACCGGCGGCGACGCCGGCGTTGAGGGACTCGGCGCCGCCCGGCATCGGGATGCGCACTCGGAAGTCGCAGGTCTCGCCGACGAGGCGGGACAGGCCCTTGCCCTCGCTGCCGACGACGATGACGACCGGGCCCTCGAGGGCCTCGAGCTCGTGGAGCTCGACGTCGCCGTCCGCCGCGAGGCCGACGACCATCAGGCCTTCCTTCTGGTACGCCTCGAGCATGCGCGTCATGTTGGTGGCGCGGGCGACGGGCGTGCGCGCGGCGGTGCCGGCGGAGGTCTTCCAGGCGCTGGCGGTCATGCCGGCCGCGCGGCGCTCGGGGACGACCACGCCGTGGCCGCCGAAGGCGGAGACGGAGCGGACGACGGCGCCGAGGTTGCGCGGGTCGGTGATGCCGTCGAGGGCGACGATCAGCGGGTCCTCGGCGTTGTCGGCCGCGATCGCGGTGAGGTCCTCGGGGTGGGCGTAGTCGTACGGCGGCACCGACAGGACCAGGCCCTGGTGGTTGAGGCCGTTGGTCATGCGGTCCAGCTCGGGGCGGGGGGCCTCCATGAGGTTGAGGCCCTTTTCCGTGGCGAGCTGGAGCGCCTCGCGCACGCGCTCGTCGTTGTCCAGGAACTGCTGGACGTAGAGCGTGTTCGCGGGCACGCCCTCGCGCAGCGCCTCGACGACCGAGTTACGGCCGACGACGAGCTCGTTGGTGCCCTTGGGGCCGCCGCGGCGGGGGGCGGGGCGGCGGCTCTCGGTCCGCCGGGCCTGGGCGGCGGCGACACGGTTCTTCTTGTGTCCCTTGCGCATGCTCGCGGGCGGGGTCGGGCCCTTGCCCTCCAGGCCTCGGCGCCGCTGGCCGCCGCTGCCGACCGTCGCGCCCTTCTTGTTGGACGTGCGGCGGTTCCTGCGCTGGCTGTTGCCGGCCATGGGGGTCACCTATCTCTTTACTGCTCAGAACCGCATGGGGTGCGGCTCAGTAAACGTACGTACGAAAAGTGTCCCTCAGGACAGGGACCAGCGCGGGCCGGACGGGGTGTCCTCGATGGCGAGGCCGGAGTGCTGGAGCTGGTCGCGGATGGCGTCGGCGGTGGCGTAGTCCTTGCGGCCGCGGGCCGCCTCGCGCTGTTCGAGGACCAGCCTGACCAGCGAGTCCACGACGCCGTGCAGGTCCTCGCCGCGGCCGTCGCCGCCGGTCCACCGCTCGTCGAGCGGGTCCAGGCCCAGCACGCCGAGCATGGCGCGCACCTCGGCCAGCCGGGCGACGGCGGTTTCCTTGTCGTCGGCGGTCAGCGCGGAGTTGCCCTGGCGGACGGTGGTGTGGACGATCGCGAGGGCCTGCGGGACGCCCAGGTCGTCGTCCATGGCCTCGGCGAAGGCCGGCGGCACCTCGGCGGCGGGTTCGACCGGTCCGGCCTTCTCCACCACCCGCTGGATGAAACCTTCGATGCGGGCGAAGGCGGACTCCGCCTCGCGCAGGGCTTCCTCGCTGTACTCGATCATCGAGCGGTAGTGCGGGGTGCCCAGGTAGTAGCGCAGGACGATGGGGCGCCAGTGCTTGACCATCTCGGAGACGAGGACGGAGTTGCCGAGCGACTTCGACATCTTCTCGCCGCTCATGGTGACCCAGGCATTGTGGGCCCAGTACGCGGCGAAGTCGTCGCCGAAGGCCTTGGCCTGGGCGATCTCGTTCTCGTGGTGCGGGAAGATCAGGTCGATGCCGCCGCCGTGGATGTCGAAGGCCTCGCCCAGGTACTTGTGGGCCATGGCCGAGCACTCCAGGTGCCAGCCCGGGCGGCCGCGGCCCCAGGGGGTCTCCCAGCTGGGCTCGCCGGGCTTGGAGGCCTTCCACATGGCGAAGTCGCGGGGGTCGCGCTTGCCGGTCTCGCCCTCGCCGGAGGGCTGCAGGAGGTTGTCGAGCTCCTGGTTGGACAGGCTCAGGTAGCCGGGGAAGGAGCGCACGTCGAAGTAGACGTTGCCGTCGGCGGCGTAGGCGTGGCCGCGCTCGATCAGGCCGCGCATCATTTCGATCATCTCCGGCACATGGCCGGTCGCGCGCGGTTCGACGGTCGGGCGCAGGCAGCCGAGGGCGTCGTACGCGGCGTTGAACGCGCACTCGTTCTCGTAGCCGATCGACCACCACGGGCGGCCCTGCTCGGCGGCCTTCGTGATGATCTTGTCGTCGATGTCGGTGACGTTGCGGACGAACGTCACGTCGTAGCCGCGGTAGGTGAACCAGCGGCGCATGATGTCGAAGTTGAGGCCGGAGCGGATGTGGCCGATGTGCGGTGCGGCCTGCACGGTGGCACCGCACAGGTAGATCGAGACGCAGCCCGGCCGGAGCGGGGTGAAGTCGCGGATCTGCCGGGCGCTGGTGTCGTACAGGCGAATGGTCACGGCACAAGGGTAGTGGCCCGAAGAGGGTGCCACCGCAATCGCCCGGCTTCAATCATTCACCAGCTGGCGGAGGGCGAGATTCCGCAGGGCACCCTGGGCGAGCACGGTCGCCGGGGCGGCACGTTTTGCTCCTTATTTGCTTTTTGCACGATAAATACCATCGCTTCTGGTAGCTTCCCCGGCACAGCCCGGCCGGGGCCCGCCGTCCCCGCGCCGGGACGCCGCGGAACCCCAGGAGAGGCGCGTTGCACTCCACTCTGCCGGTACAGCAGGAGCACCCGGGACAGCTGCCCGCCCCCGCGGACGACAGAGCCGGGGACGGCGGCGCGCGGACCGGGGGCGACGGCGGGCGGCGGGACCGGCTCGCGGCGCTGGACGGGCTGCGGCTGGTGGCCGCGCTGATGGTGGTGGCCTACCACTACGTCGCCTTCGACAGCGGCGCATGGAGCGTTCCGGCGCGGACCCTGTTCCCCACCGCCCACCTGCCCGCCTCCTACGGCTGGCTCGGGGTGCAGCTGTTCTTCCTGATCAGCGGCTTCGTGATCTGCATGAGCTGCTGGGGCAAGAGCGCCGGGGACTTCGCCCTGGCGCGCGTGGCGCGGCTGTACCCGGCGTACTGGTTCGCGGTCCTGGGCGTCGCCCTGGTCGTGCGGCTGTGGCCGTCGGTGAACGACGCCCCGGCCCTGCGGAGCGTGGCCGTCAACCTGACGATGCTCCAGGACCCCCTGGGGGTGGAGCCGGTCGACGGGGTCTACTGGACCCTCTGGGTCGAGCTGCGCTTCTACCTGCTGTTCGCGCTCGTCGTCCACCGGGGGCTGACCTACCGGCGGGCGGTGGGCTTCTGCGTGGCCTGGGCCTTCGCCGCGGTCGTCGCCGAGGCGTCGGGGAACGGCACGCTCCGGCAGATCCTGATGCCGGACGACTGCTGGTACTTCATCGCGGGCATCGCCTTCTATCTCATGCACCGCTTCCGCCCCAATCCGGTGCTCTGGCTGCTCGTCGGCGGCAGTCTGTTCATCGCCCAGTACGACCTGATCGCGGCGCAGGCGCGGGCCGAGGTGCACATGGGACACCGGGTGCCGCAGTGGCCGACGGCGGTGCTGGTGACGCTGTTCTTCCTGGCGGTGATGGCCATCGCGCTCGGCTGGACCCGGCGCGTGGACTGGCGGTGGCTGCCGGTGGCGGGAACGCTGACCTATCCCCTCTATCTCCTCCACGAGCGCGTCGGCTGGGTGGTCATCAAGCACGCCGACGGCCGGGTGCCGCCCCACGTCCTCCTGCCCGCTCTCGTCGCGGCCATGCTGCTGGCCGCCTGGCTGGTTCACCGCTGTGTCGAGCGGCCGCTGGCGCGGAGGATCAAAGACGGTATGCGCCGGGCAGTGAGGGAGATCCGTAATGGGTGAGATGGAGGAATTAAAAAGAAAATCGCAGCGGAAGAGAGAACCGTCACGGCCCGCGGACGGCATTTATGTGTCAGCATCTCTGCGCGAACGCCCCGCGTAGGATGAGCCGACTAGGGCAATGGGAGAGGACGACATGCGCTTCGCCAGACGAGGTGACCTCGATGGCGGCCGGACAGCCGTCCGGCAGAAGTCGGCAGCCAGGCCCAGACTCTACGTATTGGACGCGCTTCGTCTCGTAGCCGCGCTGATGGTCGTGGCCTTCCACTACACCGCCCTCAAGGGCGGCTGGGGCCGCAGCCCCAAGCAGGTCTTCCCCAACCTGGAGATCGTCACCCGGTACGGCTGGACGGGCGTCGAGGTCTTCTTCCTCATCAGCGGATTCGTCATCTGCATGAGCACCTGGGGACGCACGCTCGGCGACTTCGTCGTCTCCCGGGTCACCAGGATCTATCCGGCCTACTGGGTCGCGATCTTCCTGACGGCCGGCGTCGTGGCGCTGTGGCCGCAGGTGCGCACCGTGAAGAACTGGGACGTCGTGCTCACCAACCTCACGATGCTCCAGCAGGGCATGGGGGTGTGGGACGTCGACGGCGTCTACTGGACGCTGTTCGCCGAGCTCAAGTTCTATGTGCTGTTCGCGGTCGTGGTGGCCACGGGCGTCACGTACCGCAAATGCGTCCTGTTCTGCGGCGTGTGGACGGTCGCGGCGGTCACCGCTCCGTCCGTCGACAACGAGATGCTGACCCTGTGGGCGATGCCGTTGTTCGCGCCGTACTTCATCGCGGGCATCGCCTTCTATCTCATCCACCGGTTCAAACCCACGGCGCTGCTGTGGGGCATCGTGATCATGTCGCTGCTGCTGGCCCTGCACAGCGTGCCCAAGCGGGTGCACGACAACGCCGAGGGCGTCATACCGACCTGGCCGGCCACGCTGATCGTCTTCATCGCGTTCGGGCTCATGGCCCTGATCTCGACGGGCGCCTTCGACCGCGTGCAGTGGCGCTGGCTGGCGACGGCGGGGGCGCTGACGTACCCGCTGTACCTGCTGCACCAGTACATCGGCATGACGATCATCTACGCGCTGCGGGAGCGGGTGACCTCGGGATGGCTGGTGAGCGGCCTGATGGTGGTCATGCTGGGGGCCGCCTACGTGATGAACCGCTGCGTGGAGCGGCCGCTGGGCAAGCGGCTGCGGAGCGCGCTGCAGAAGGGCGTGGAGGAGATGCGGCGCCACTCGGTGGCGCCGGAGCCCGCCGGGACGGCCCGCAAGCCGGTGACGTCCGCGCTGCCGCTGATGAAGGAAGCGCGCCGCTACGAGCCGGAGCCGGACCGCGTGGGCGCGGCCGCGAAGTCCTCCGACGGCGCCTGAGCCCGGGTGCCCCCGGCGACGGGGGCACCCGGGCCCCGGGCTAGGGCGTGTCCGATGGGTCGGCGCGGGCCCCGCGGCGTCTGGCGCGGTGCATCGCAAGGCGGAGCATCTCCCTCGGACTGGGCGTCCTTGGGTGATGCGACAACGCGGCGAGGTGCCGTGCCAGGCGTCGTGGGGTCTGTGCTGACCCATCGGACACGCCCTACAGCGATCCCACCGTCCTGCGCGGGCTGACGCGCACCACCACGCGCTGGGCGTCCTGGCCCGCCGCCGGGTTGAAGTCGGCGTAGTCCTTGCCCGTGTACTTGCGCGAGAGCTCGTCGATGAGCTCGTTCCCGCCCTCGGTGGTGATGTCGGCGGTGCCGCGCACCTCGACGTAGGTGTAGGGCGCGTTCGGCGGGTTGATCATGATCGTGGCGCGTGGGTCGCGGCGGAGGTTGCGCTCCTTGCGGCGGCCCACCGTCGTCGAGATCAGCAGATCGTCCCCGTCGCGCTTGATCCAGGTGACCGACAGCTGGGGGCTGCCGTCGGGCTGGACCGTCGCCACGGTCGCGAAGACGGGGTTGTCGTCGATGTACTTCTTCAGGTCCTCGGACAGCTCGGCTGACACGGTCGGTCCCTTCCCTCGGCTCGGTACGGCGCGCCCCCTAGGGCGTGTCCGATGGGTCGGTGCGGGTCCTGCGGTGTCTGGTGCGGTACATCGCAAGGCGGAGCGTCGCCCTCGGACTGGGCGTCCTTGGGTGATGCGACAACGCAGCGAGGTGCCGTGCCAGGCGCCGCAGGGCCCGTGCCGACCCATCGGACACGCCCTAGCACCGTACTGCGGCTACGCGCCGGGCGCGGGGAGGACCAGGGCCGTGGCGACGGCCGCCAGGCCCTCCGCCCGGCCGGTGAGGCCCAGGCCGTCGGTGGTGGTGCCGGAGACCGACACGGGGGCGCCGACGGCCGCGGAGAGGGCCTTCTGGGCCTCCTCCCGCCGCTTGCCGATCTTCGGGCGCACGCCGATCACCTGGATGGCGACGTTGCCGATCTCGAAACCGGCCCCCCGTACGATCCGGGCCGCCTCGGCCAGGAGGGTGACGCCGGACGCGCCGGACCACTCGGGCCGGTCGGTGCCGAAGTGCGCGCCGAGGTCGCCGACGCCGGCGGCGGAGAACAGCGCGTCACAGGCGGCGTGCGCGGCGACGTCGCCGTCGGAGTGGCCGGCCAGGCCGTGGCTCTCGCCCTCCCACAGCAGGCCCGCGCACCACAGCTCGCGGCCCTCCTCGAAGGCATGCACGTCGGTGCCGATGCCGACCAGGGGCAGCGGCGGGCGGTCAGAAGCCATCGTTGGCCCTCCTGCGGGCGAGTACGGCCTCGGCCAGGACCAGGTCCAGGGGCCGGGTCACCTTGAAGGCCTCTTCGTGGCCGGGGATGAGGACGACGGGGACGCCGAGCCGCTCGACCATGCCGGCGTCGTCGGTGGCGCCCTCGCCCTCCAGGGCGACCTTCTCGTGCGCCTCGGCGAGCGTGTGCCGGTCGAAGCCCTGCGGGGTCTGCACGGCGCGCAGCACGGCGCGCTCGGGCGTGGCCACGACGGGCTCCGGCTCGCCGGCCCGTTCGCCGGTGCGGGGCTCGACCTGCTTGACGGTGTCGGCGACGGGGAGCGCCGGTACGACGGCGGGGGCGCCCTCCCGGACGGCCGCGGCGACGGCGTCGACGGTGTCGACGGGCACCAGGGGCCGGGCGGCGTCGTGGACGAGGACGGCGGTGATGTCGTCGGGCAGGGCCGCCAGGCCGAGCCGTACGGACGCCTGGCGGGTCTCGCCGCCGGGGACGACCACGACGTCGGTGCGGGTGCTGTCACGGTCGGCGAGGGGGTACTCGTCGAGGAGGTGGCGGACGTCCGCGGCGCCGTCCGGCGGGGCCACGACGACCACGAGGGAGACCGCGCGGGAGGCGGCCATGGCCCGTACCGCGTGGACGAGCATGGGCGTGCCGCCGATGGCCCGCAGGGCCTTGGGGGCGCCGGGGCCGAGCCGTACGCCGCGGCCCGCGGCCGGGATGACGGCGGCGGTGCGCGAGGGGGCTCCGGAGGCCGGTGCGGTGGCTCGATCAGACATTGGTTTGGCGTTCAGGTTTGCTTCCTCGGCCGAATTGGGTATGGCCTCAGCGTGCCGGGCACGATGCCCCGACCAGCCCCTTCCGTGACGACTGGTCGGGCCGGCTGCCCGGGCCCGGCACGCCAAGTACGGCGTGTCACCGGAGCCAGAGATGCCGCAGCGCCCGGCGGATGACGATCGTCACCCCGCGGGCACCGCGGCACTTCTTTACGTCCGGTCGCGGCCGACTGCCGGTGTCCGGAGTTGTTCTTCAGGACTTCGGCGAAACGGCCGGCACCTGTTGCGTCAGGACGCGAGAACCTCGTCGAGCAGGGCCTCGGCCTTGTCCTCGTTGGTGTTCTCCGCGAGAGCCAGCTCGCTCACCAGGATCTGCCGCGCCTTGGCGAGCATGCGCTTCTCACCTGCGGAGAGACCGCGCTCACGCTCGCGCCGCCACAGGTCGCGAACGACCTCGGCGACCTTGATCACGTCACCGGACGCGAGCTTCTCGAGATTTGCCTTGTAGCGACGGGACCAGTTCGTCGGCTCTTCCGCATAGGGTGCGCGCAGCACCTCGAAGACCCGGTCAAGCCCGTCCTGGCCGACCACATCGCGAACTCCGACGAACTCCGCGTTGTCCGCCGGCACCCGAACCGTCAGGTCACCCTGGGCGACCTTCAGCACCAAGTAGGTCTTGTCCACGCCTTTGATCTGGCGAGTTTCGATGGCCTCGATCAGCGCGGCCCCGTGATGGGGATAGACCACGGTGTCGCCAACCTTGAACGTCATGTGACAGGTACCCCTTCCGTGGCTATCCAGTCTAACACGGGGCCCGACCGTTCTGAATGGCGTTTCCGCAGGTCAGGGCATATCTCGGGGCTTGACAACAGTAACCGGAACGTGCTGCGGAAGGCTTCCGGAAGCAGGTATTCGCAGGTCGGAGCGGTTGTCCGGGTGGGGTGAAACGCGCACGTTACACGTGTCGGACAGGCCCCGCGAGCGGCCGATCGTCCCGTTTTGCCGGGGTCCGGTCGGCGCGGTTCCGGTACTCCGTTCGGGGCGCATGGGGCTTGTGTGCTCTCATTCCGGAATTGATCAAGTCGAACTTGATCAATTCCGGAACGCGTTCCCGCGCGAGCGCGCCGCATTCATTCCGATAATCCCCCGCGCGCCGGGTCTCCGCTGTTCTCGGACGGTTCATGATCAACGGAAGGCGCGCGCGGGACCGGTGGGTGAGCGGGGGGTGACGGAGAGCCGAGTTGACCATGGGGGCGGGTCGGGTGCGGCGCCCTGACGGCGGCTCGGTAACCTAAGCCCGCTGACGCAACCCTTATCCCGTACGTACCCCAAGTGATCTCGTACGCTCCGCGTACCACCTCGTCCAAGGAGATGCCGCCGCCGTGAGCAGCAGCCTTCGACGCGGCGTTCTCGCCGCTTCCGCCCTCGTGCTCTCGATCGCCTCGCTCTCCGCCTGCGCGGCGGGCAACAGCGCTCAGACGCTCGAGGTCAAGCCGGACAACGCCGCCACCTCGGTCGGCGACATCAAGCTCCAGAACATCAACGTGATCACCCAGCCGGACCAGAAGACCGAGGGTCCGGCCGTCATCACGGGCCGGGTGTTCAACAACGGCCGCACGGACCAGGAGCTGCGCTCCATCACGCTGGCCGGCAAGAACGTGCCCGTGAAGCTGTCCGGTGCCAAGGGCGCCGGCAAGATCGTCGTGCCGGCCGGCGGGGCCGTGACGCTGGGCGGCAAGGACAACGCGTCCGCCGTGCTGCCCAAGGGCCGCGAGGGCCTGAAGGACGGCGAGTCCCAGAACCTGTCGTTCGGCTTCAGCTCCACGGGCGAGGTCAAGATCTCCGCCTACGTCGTCCCGGCGAAGAGCTACTTCAAGGAGTGGGGCCCCAGCGCGGCCGCCTCCCCCGCCCAGCCGGCCGGCAACGCCAAGCCGGGCGCCTCCGCGCCCGCGTCGCCCGCGAACCCCTCGGGCGCGCCCGCGAAGCCCGGCGCCACGCCGGCCGCGACCGGCTCCCCGGCCCAGAACGGCCAGCAGCAGCCCGCGGGTCACTGAGCACGCGCGAGGGGCCCGGAAGCATCCGCTTCCGGGCCCCTTCGCACATCACCGTCGCGACGATCGCGGCTTGTCGGCCTACGGCTCGAACTTGTAGCCCAGGCCGCGCACGGTGACCAGGTAGCGCGGCGCGCCCGGGTCCGGCTCGATCTTGGCGCGCAGGCGCTTGACGTGGACGTCCAGGGTCTTGGTGTCGCCCACGTAGTCGGCGCCCCAGACGCGGTCGATCAGCTGCATGCGGGTCAGTACGCGGCCCGCGTTGCGCAGCAGCATCTCCAGGAGGTCGAACTCCTTCAGCGGCAGGTCCACCTTGGCCCCGGAGACGGTGACCACGTGCCGGTCAACGTCCATGCGGACCGGGCCGGCCTCCAGCGCGGCGGGGGTGACCTCCTCCGGCTCGCCGCGGCGGCGCAGCACGGCGCGGATGCGGGCGACCAGCTCGCGGGAGGAGAAGGGCTTGGTGACGTAGTCGTCGGCTCCTATCTCCAGGCCGACGACCTTGTCGATCTCGCTGTCCTTGGCGGTCACCATGATCACGGGCACGTTGGAGCGGCCGCGCAGCTGCCGGCAGACCTCGGTGCCGGGCAGGCCCGGCAGCATCAGGTCGAGCAGGACCAGGTCGGCGCCGTTGCGCTCGAACTCGTCCAGCCCGTCGGGCCCGGTGGCCGCGATGGCGACCTCGAAGCCTTCCTTGCGGAGCATGTAGGACAACGCGTCGCTGAAGGATTCCTCGTCCTCGACGACGAGCACTCGGGTCACGGGTCGACCTCCGGTCGGGTCTCAGGGTTGCACAGCGGGTGACGCGGCACGGTTGAGCGAGGGGCCGCGGTCCCGGCCGGGCCGGCGCCGGTCACGGAAGGACCTGCCGGGTGGGACGGGCGGGGAGGGATTCGTCGGGGTAGGTCTCGTCGGAGTGGGTCTCGTCGTCCTCGCGGTCGTCCGGCTCGCGGTCGTCCGGGCCGATCAGCGGGTGGTGGCGGTCGCGGGCGTTCCGCGCGCGGTCGCGTTCACGGTCGCGGTCGCGGCCCGCGCCCGCCTCCGGCAGGCGCAGCGTGAAGGTGGAGCCCTGGCCCTCGGCGCTCCAGACGCTGACCTCGCCGCCGTGCGAGGCGACCACGTGCTTGACGATCGACAGGCCCAGGCCCGTACCGCCGGTGGCGCGCGAGCGGGCGGGGTCGACGCGGTAGAAGCGTTCGAAGACGCGTTCGCGGTCCTTCTCGGAGATGCCGATGCCCTGGTCGGTGACGGCGAGCTCGATGAGGTCGCCGCCGGGCGCGGCGACGCGGCGGGCCGCGATGCCCACGCGCGTCCGGGCGGAGCTGTAGTTGACGGCGTTCTCCACGAGGTTGCCCAGGGCGGCGGCGAGCTGGCCGCGGTTGCCCCAGACGCGCAGGTCGGCGGTGCCTCCGGCGGCCATGGTGATCTGCTTGGTGCCGGCCTGGTGCCGGCAGCGGTCGATGGCCTCGGCGACGAGTTCGTCGACGCGGATGGGCTCGGCGTCCTCCAGCGGGTCGTCGTTCTGCACCCGGGAGAGGTCGATGAGCTCCTGGACGAGGTTGGTCAGCCGGGTGGCCTCGACCTGCATGCGGCCGGCGAAGCGGGTGACCGCCTCGGGGTCGTCCGAGGCGTCCATGACGGCCTCGGAGAGCAGGGACAGGGCGCCGACCGGCGTCTTGAGCTCGTGGCTGACGTTGGCGACGAAGTCGCGGCGGACGGCCTCGATGCGGCGGGCCTCGGTGAGGTCCTCCACCAGCAGCAGGACCAGCCGCGAGCCCAGCGGGGCGACTCTGGCGGAGACGGCGAGCGCGTCGCCGCGGCCCGTGCCGCGCCGCGGCAGGTCGAGCTCGACCTGGCGTATCTCGCCGTCCCGGCGGGTGTCGCGGGCCATCTGCAGCATCGGCTCGACGGCGAGCTTGCCGCCGCGCACCAGGCCCAGGGCGTACGCGGCCGAGCTGGCCTTGACCACGGCGTCGGCCTCGTCGAGGACGACGGCCGAGGAGCGCAGGACGGACAGGACGGTGTCCACGCCGGGCGGCAGGACGGCGTCGGTGTGCAGGGAGCTACGGGTGGGGCGGGCCTGGTCACGCTCGCTCCAGCGGAACGCCAGCATGGCGATGACGCCGGTGCACACTCCGGCGATCGCGGCCGCTGCGGCGAGGGCCGCGTCCAGGTTCATGTCTCCAGGTTATGCGGGTGAACGGTCCCGGCCACAGCCAAATGGGTACCGCCTCGAACATACGTTGCCGAGAGTTCACCTTGAGGTCGGCGCCGGTTCACTCCTGCGGTCTTCGGCCGTCGGGTTCCGGCCGGAACGTGGAGACTACGGGGAAGGCTGCCGGACGAACCACGGACGCAGCCCTCTCCACGGCAGTACCGGTAGTACTCGAAGCGAGAGAAGGTCGACCAATGCGGGACGCGTACCACGAGGAGCTCGATTCGATCGGCGAAGGCCTGGTCGAGATGGCCCGGCTCGTCGGCTCCGCGATCGGGCGCGCCACCACGGCGATCCTGGACGCGGACCTCAAGCTGGCGGAATCGGTGATCGCCGCGGACACCAAGGTCGACGACCTGCAGCGGGACCTCGAGGCGCGGGCGATCGCGCTGCTGGCCCGCCAGCAGCCGGTCGCCACCGACCTGCGGATCGTCGTGACGTCGCTGCGCATGAGCGCGGACCTGGAGCGCTCGGGCGACCTCGCCCAGCACGTGGCCAAGCTGGCCCGGCTGCGCTTCCCCGAGACGGCGGTCCCGCGCGACCTGCACGCCACGATCCTGGAGATGGGACAGCTGGCGCAGCGGCTGATGGCCAAGGCCGCCGAGGTGATCATCACCAAGGATGTCGACCTGGCGCTGCAGCTGGAGCACGACGACGACGCGATGGACCTGCTGCACCGGGCGCTGTTCCAGCACCTGATGGACGACCGCTGGCAGCACGGCATCGAGACGGCCGTCGACGTGACGCTGCTGGGCCGCTACTACGAGCGCTTCGCCGACCACGCGGTCTCGGTCGCCAAGCGCGTGGTCTACCTGGTCACCGGCGAGCACGCGGACGAGCTCATCCAGGACGGCGGCCGCCCGGGGGCGGGCCAGACGGAGCCCGCGTAGCGGCGCGCGCCCCCGTCGCCCGGGACGAATGCTCCAACGCGCCCCCGGCGCGCCCGTACATGCGTACGCGAGGGGCATTGACGGTCGGAGCGAGCGGTCCTTGACTGGTGGTCAGGCAGACACCCTTCTAGGAGGTAACCGAATGAGCGGCTGTCAGTGTGGTCCCGGGTGCTCGTGCGGCTGCCAGAGCGGCGGCTCCTGCCAGTGCGGCGGCAGCTGCCACTGACGCTTGACGCATGTCACTCACGGGCAGGGCCCCCGACCGGTAGCGCACCGGCCGGGGGCCCTGTCCGTCCACGCGGCGGCACGCACGCCGCCCGCGGGGACTACTTCTTCTTGCCCTGGTTCTTCACGGCCTCGATGGCGGCCTTGGCGGCCTCCGGGTCGAGGTAGGTGCCGCCGGGGACGACCGGGCGGAAGTCGGCGTCGAGCTCGTAGGCGAGCGGGATGCCGGTGGGGATGTTCAGGCCCGCGATGTCGGCGTCGGAGACGCCGTCGAGGTGCTTGACCAGGGCGCGCAGGCTGTTGCCGTGCGCGGCGACGAGGACCGTGCGGCCGGCGAGCAGGTCCGGGACGATGCCGTCGTACCAGTACGGCAGCATGCGGACGACGACGTCCTTGAGGCACTCGGTGCGCGGGCGCAGCTCGCTGGGGATGGAGGCGTAGCGCGGGTCGTCGCTCTGCGAGAACTCGGTGCCGTCCTCGAGCGCCGGCGGCGGGGTGTCGTAGGAGCGGCGCCAGAGCATGAACTGCTCCTCGCCGAACTCGGCCAGGGTCTGGGCCTTGTCCTTGCCCTGCAGGGCGCCGTAGTGGCGCTCGTTCAGGCGCCAGGAGCGGTGGACCGGAATCCAGTGGCGGTCGGCGGACTCCAGGGCGAGCTGCGCGGTGCGGATGGCGCGCTTCTGGAGGGACGTGTGGACCACGTCCGGGAGCAGGCCGGCGTCCTTGAGCAGCTCACCGCCCCGGACTGCCTCCTTCTCGCCCTTCTCGTTGAGGTTGACGTCCACCCAGCCGGTGAACAGGTTCTTTGCGTTCCACTCGCTCTCGCCGTGGCGGAGGAGGATCAGCTTGTACGGTGCGTCGGCCATGCCCTTGAGCGTAATCGACGCGCCGAGACGCCCGCGCCCGGGACGGTTGACGGCATTCGTCAATTCATTGGCGTGCACACGCCCACGTGAGTAAGTTGCGGAGAGTTAGAGAGCCACTTACACCCGGGGGGCCGCGGAATGTCCGTAGCAAGCGTCAGACAGGCCGTGAGAAGGAGCGTCGCGGGGCTGCCCCGCGAGTTCTGGTGGCTGTGGACCTCCACGCTGATCAACCGGATGGGCGCGTTCGTCGCCACCTTCCTGGCCCTCTACCTCACCCTCGAACGCGGCTACTCGCCCGTCTACGCCGGCCTCGTCGCGGCCCTCCACGGCCTGGGCGGGGTGATCTCCTCCCTCGTCGCCGGCGTGATGACCGACCGGCTGGGGCGGCGGCCCACGCTGATGATCTCCCAGCTCTCCATGGCCGTCACCGTGGCGCTGCTGGGCTTCATGGAACACCCGGTGGCCATCGCGGCCGTCGCCTTCCTGGTGGGCATGGCCAGCACCTCCTCGCGCCCGCCCGTGCAGGCGATGATGGCCGACATCGTCGCCCCCAAGGATCGGGTACGGGCCTTCGCCCTGAACTACTGGGCCATCAACATCGGCTTCTCCATCTCCTCGCTCGTCGCCGGCCTCGTCGCCGAGCACAGCTACCTGATCGGCTTCCTCGGCGAGGCCACGCTGACCTTCGCCTGCGCCCTCCTGGTCTTCTGGAAGCTGCCCGAGTCCCGGCCGGAGCCGACGGCCGGCAAGGACGACGCCGCGGCGGACGAGGAGCCCGTCAGCCTGATGACGGTGCTGCGCGACCGGCGCTACATGGGCGTGGTGTTCCTGTCGTTCCTGATGGCCTTCATCTTCATGCAGCACTCGGTCGCCCTGCCGATGGCCATGGGCGCCGACGGCTTCTCCCCCGGCGACTACGGCACCGTCATCGCGGTCAACGGCGTGCTGATCGTGGCCCTGCAGATCCCCGTGACCCGCTTCATCGAACACCGCGACCCGCGCACGCTGCTGATGCTCTCCGCGCTGCTCGCGGGGTACGGCTTCGGGCTCACCGCCTTCGCCGGATCGGTCGGCGTCTACGCGCTGACCATCGTCGTCTGGACGCTGGCCGAGATCATCAACTCCCCCACCCAGATGGGCCTCGTCGTGCGGCTCTCCCCGGCCCAGGGCCGCGGGCGCTACCAGGGCATGTTCTCGCTGTCGTGGCCGGCGGCCGCGCTCGTCGCCCCGCTGGTGGGCGGCTGGCTGATCGATCAGTACGGGGCGGACACCCTGTGGGCGACGTGCGCCGCCGTCGGCACCGTCGCCGCCGCCGGGTACTGGCTGCTGATGCGCGACCTTCCGCCGGCCGACGCCGCTGCGGGCGACACCACCGAGAGCCCGGCCGCCGCGGGGGAGGCGGAGCCGGCGGCGGTCTGAGCCGCCACGCCGTACGAGGAGGGCGACGGGCCTACGCCCCGTCGCCCTCCTCGCGCGTCAGGCGCGCGAAGGCGTCCAGGTTGCGCGTCGACTCGCCGCGCGCCGTACGCCACGCGTACTCCTTGCGGATCGCGCTCGCGAAGCCCATCTCCAGCAGGGTGTTGAAGCTGCCGTCCGCGTGCTCGAGCACCTGGCCCAGGATCCGGTCGATCTCCGGCGCGGTCACCGCGGCCAGCGGCAGACGGCCCACCAGGTAGATGTCACCGAGCCGGTCGACGGCGTAGGCCAGGCCGTAGAGCCTGGTGTTGCGCTCCAGCAGCCAGCGGTGCACCGCCTCGTGGTTCTCGTCGGGCCGGCGCACGACGAAGGCGTTGACGGACAACGAGTGCTTGCCGACGACCAGGGAGACGGTCGTCGAGAGCTTGCGCGTGCCGGGGAGCTTCACGACGTACGTGCCGTCGGCACCGGCCGGGCTCTCCCACTCGAGCCCCGCCTCCTCCAGCGCGTGCTCGATGGTGGTCTTCGCGTCAGACATGAGCCGAGCGTAGGCGACGCCGCCGCTCGGCCATCGCCGCGGTGTACACCTCGGCCGTCCCGGCGGCCGCCGTGTCCCAGCCGAAGGAGCGCGCGTGCCGGGCGGCCGCGTCGCCCATCCGGTCCACGAGACCGGGCTCGTCGGCGAAGCGGCCGAGGGCGGTCGCGTAGTCGGCGGGGTCGTGCCCCTCGACGAGGAAGCCGCTCACCCCGTCCCGCACGGCCACGGGCAGGCCGCCGACGGCCGCCGCGACGACCGGCGTGCCGCAGGCCTGCGCCTCGGCCGCCACCAGCCCGAAGGACTCGCTGTGGGAGGGCATCACCAGCACGGACGCGGCCCGGTACCAGTCGGCGAGCCGCTCCTGGCCGACCGGCGGGCGGAAGCGGACGACGTCGGCGATGCCGAGCCGGGCGGCCAGCTTCTGCAGGCCCTCGGGCCTGGCGAGGCCGCTGCCGCTGGGGCCGCCGACGACGGGCACCACCATCCGCGCGCGCAGCTCGGGCCGCCGGTCCAGCAGCTCGGCCGTCGCGCGCAGCAGCACGTCGGGGGCCTTGAGGGGCTGGATGCGGCCGGCGAACAGGGGGATCAGGGCGTCGGCCGGCAGCCCGAGCCGCTCGCGGGCGGCGGCGCGGCCGTCGGCGGGACGGAAGCGGTCGAGGTTCACGCCGGGGTGCACCACGGCGACCCGGGCGGGGTCGGCCTGGTAGTGGTGGACGAGCTCGGCGGCCTCGCCGTCGGTGTTGGCGATGAGCCGGTCGGAGGCGCGGACGATCTGGGTCTCGCCGATCACCCGGGCGGTGGGCTCGGGGGTGTCGCCCTCGGCGAGGGCGGCGTTCTTGACCTTGGCCATGGTGTGCATGGCGTGGACGAGCGGCACGCCCCAGCGCTCGGCGGCGAGCCAGCCGACGTGGCCCGAGAGCCAGTAGTGCGAGTGCACGAGGTCGTAGTAACCGGGCCGGTGGCCGGCCCAGGCCCGCATCACGCCGTGCGTGAAGGCGCACAGCTGGGCGGGCAGCTCCTCCTTGGCCAGCCCCTCGTACGGGCCCGCGTCGATGTGCCGCACGAGCACGCCGGGGGCCAGCTCCACGGTGGGCGGGAGGGCGCCGGTGGTGGCGCGGGTGAAGATCTCGACCTCGATGTCGATCGCGGCGAGCCGCTTCGCCAGCTCCACGATGTACACGTTCATGCCGCCCGCGTCGCCCGTACCGGGCTGGTGCAGGGGCGAGGTGTGGACGCTGAGCATCGCCACCCGCCGAGGGCGGCGGTGACCGCCCAGACGCAGCAGCTGGGGCTTGGGGAAGGGGCCGAGCGTACGGCCGCGGCGGGCGCCGAGCCGGGTTGCGTACTGGCTCACCGTGCGTATCCTCCGTCCACCGTCGAGGGCTCTTCCGCCCCTGGGGACGTGCTCTGGCCGTGCTGCGTGCTGGGTACTGCCTGCTCTCCACCCTGCCAACACGACGAGGGCGGGTGCCATTTCCACTTTGCCAAAGCGTGATGAAGCCCGGCGCACCGGCCGCCCCTACGGCCCTCCCGGCGGCCCTCCCGGCGGAGGCCGTCCGGCGCGACGAGGGGCCGTCCGGAGGCCCGGTACGGTGTTCGCATGATGTCCGTCCGGTCCCGCCCGATCGGTTCCGCCACCCGGGGGACCACCAACCCCAACCGGCTCCGTCGCATGGACCGCTGGATCGCCGCCGCCCACGCGGGCGTGCTGCGACGGGCGGCCGACCCGGTCGCCGTGGACCTCGGGTACGGCGCCGCGCCCTGGACGGCCGTCGAGCTGCTCGGGCGGCTGCGGACCGTCCGGCCGGACGCCGAGGTCGTGGGTGTCGAGATCGACCCGGCCCGGGTCGCGGCGGCCAAGCCCTACGAGCGGGACGGCCTGTCCTTCGCGCACGGCGGCTTCGAGGTACCGCTGCCGGCCGGTCGGCGACCGCTGCTGATCCGGGCCGCGAACGTCCTGCGGCAGTACGACGAGGACCAGGTCGAGGAGGTCTGGGCGCGGCTGTGCGCGCGCCTGGCACCGGGCGGCCTGGTCGTCGAGGGCACCTGCGACGAGATCGGCCGCCGCCACGTATGGGTGGCGCTCGGCCCGGAGGGCCCCCGCACCCTGACCTTCGCGGCACGCCTGGGCTCCCTCGGCACCCCCTCCGACCTGGCCGAACGCCTGCCGAAGGCGCTCATCCACCGCAACGTCCCCGGCGAGCCCGTGCACGCCTTCCTGCGCGACTTCGACCGGGCGTGGGCGGCGCTGGCCCCCTACGGGGCGCTCAGCGCGCGGCAGCGGTGGATACGGACGGCCGCCACGCTGCGGACCGACTGGCCCGTCGTGGACGGCCCCCACCGGTGGCGCCAGGGGGAGCTGACCCTCCGCTGGGACGCGCTGGCGCCCAGAAGCTGAGGCCGGGGACCAGGCGGGAGCGCCGGGGCCGGGCGAGGGCTCAGCCCAGCTCGGCCAGCAGCGCGTCGACCAGCGGCCGGTCCCGGTCGTGGGTGAGCCGCAGCCGCGCGTCGGCCGGCGGCAGCCACACCACCTCGTCCACCTCCTTGTTCGGGGCGAACGCCCCGCCCACCGCCTCCGCCAGCCAGTAGTGGACCTCCTTCGGCCGCCCGTCCACCATGTACCGCGACGTCTCCAGGGCCGCCCCCGGCACGCACCGCATGCCGGTCTCCTCCAGCACCTCCCGCACCGCGCCCCGCAAGGGGTCCTCGCCGCGCTTGAGCTTGCCTTTCGGCCAGGACCAGTCGTCGTACTTCGGCCGGTGCACCAGTGCCACCTCGACCGGGTGCCGCTCGCCGCGCCGCCACAGCACGCACCCCGCCGCGCGCACCACGTCGCCGCCCGGCCCGGGCGGCTCGCGCCGTCGTCCGTTCACGGCGTCACCCGCTGCCAGATCCGCCCGAAGGCGTAGCGCGCCGACTCCACCTCGTGCCGCTGGTCGGCGTGCAGCACGCCGAGGGCGTACGCGGTGGCGGGGGCGATGCGCGGGGTGCGGGCGGCGGACGCCGCGGCCGCGGCCGCCTCGGCGGCGTCGCGGTGCCGGTCCAGCGCCTGCCCCGCGCCCAGCAGCCGTACCGACAGCGAGGGCTCCGCCTCGCCCTGCTCGTGCTCGTCGAGCACCTCCTGGGCGTAGCGGCGCAGCCGTACCAGCCGTCGGGCCTGGTGCCAGGGCGCGTCCTGGCGGGACTCGGCGGGCGGCGAGTCGGCGGCCCGCGTCGCCGCCAGGCCGTGCGCGAGCGCCTCCGCGTTGTACGGCCGGCCGGCCACCCCCAACGGCAGCGTCTCCACGGCGTCGGTCAGCCGCCGGTGCGTCTGCTCGACCAGGCAGGGCAGCGCCTCCCGGGCGAGCAGGTCCCGGGCCGCCGGGTCCAGCGGCACCTCGGAGGCCAGCACGGCGACCGCGTCGGCCAGGGCGTGGAAGCGGGAGGATCCCAGGGCCTGCAGGGCCGCCGAGTGGGAGCGGGTACGGGCCAGGCTGAGCTGCCGGTCGAGCAGGGCTCCGGCCCGGGCAGCCCCCACCGTCAGCGATCCGGTGCCCTCCGGCTCCCCCTCCGCCCGCGACAGCCGGTGCAGCGCGCCCCGCAGCCGCGCGAGCCGCGCCGCGTAAGCGTGCTCGTGACCCAGCACGCCGGTCAGCCACACCAGTTCGGTGCGGAGCTGGTCCGTCCACGCGGTGTCGGTGAGCGGGCGGTAGACCTGCAGCACCCCGGCGACGCGGCGCGCGGAGCGGCGCAGCAGCCGGGCGGCCTCGCCGGCGTCCTCCGCGTCCGCGCCGCTCTCCGCGTGCAGCCGCAGGCTGCGCAGGAAGTCCGTCGCCTGCCCGTGCAGATATCCCGCGAGCACGTCCCCGGCGGTCGCCGTGCCCACGGCCACGGACACGGACACGGACACGGGTACCCCCACCGGCCCGGCCGGACCGGACGGATTCGTCATCATCATTTCCTGCCCCCCAGCGGCAGCGGCCGGTACGGCGACCGTAACCGGCGCGTCATGAACCGGCGGGTCATGAGGTCGCTGAGCCACGCCGGCGCCTCCGGGCGTCAATGAGCATCTCCTGCACGTTCCGCAGCGGCTGCCCGTCGGCGTCCGTGGCGTGCCGCGTCCAGTTGCCGTCCGGGCCCAGGTGCCAGGAGGCGGTGCTGTCGGACACCCCGAGCTCCAGCAGCTTGCTGAGCGAGGAGCGGTGCGCGGGGTCGGTGACCCGCACCAGCGCCTCGATGCGCCGGTCGAGGTTGCGGTGCATCATGTCCGCGCTGCCCAGCCACACTTCGGGCTCGCCGCCGTTGCCGAAGGCGAAGACGCGCGAGTGCTCCAGGAACCGTCCCAGCACGCTGCGCACCCGGATCTTCTCCGACAGCCCCGGCACGCCCGGCCGCAGCGCGCAGATGCCGCGCACCCAGATGTCCACCGGCACCCCGGCCCGCGCCGCGCGGTACAGGGCGTCGATCACGGCCTCGTCCACCATCGAGTTGACCTTGACGCGCACGTAGGCGGGCCGCCCGGCCCGGTGGTGCGCGACCTCTTTGGCTATCCGGGAGACCAGCCCGTCGCGCAGCGACCGGGGCGCGACCAGCAGCCGCCGGTAGGTCTCGCGCCGCGAGTAGCCGGAGAGCCGGTTGAACAGGTCGGAGAGGTCGGCGCCCACCTGCGCGTCGGCGGTCAGCAGGCCGAAGTCCTCGTAGAGCCGGGCCGTCTTGGGGTGGTAGTTGCCCGTGCCGACGTGGGAGTAGCGGCGCAGCGTCTCGCCCTCTTGCCGCACCACCAGCGACAGCTTGCAGTGCGTCTTGAGGCCCACCAGTCCGTAGACCACGTGACAGCCGGCCTCCTCGAGCTTGCGGGCCCACTTGATGTTGGCCTGCTCGTCGAAGCGCGCCTTGATCTCGACGAGGACGAGGACCTGCTTGCCGGATTCGGCGGCGTCTATCAGCGCGTCGACGATCGGCGAGTCGCCCGAGGTGCGGTACAGCGTCTGCTTGATCGCCAGTACGTCCGGGTCGGCCGCGGCCTGCTCGAGGAAGGCCTGCACGGAGGTGGAGAAGGAGTCGTAGGGATGGTGCAGCAGCACGTCCCGCTCCCGCAGCGCCGCGAAGATGTCCGGCGCGGAGGCGGACTCGACCTCGGCGAGGTCACGGTGCGTTCCGGCCACGAACTTGGGGTACTTGAGCTCGGGCCGGTCCAGCGAGCCGATGGCGAAGAGCGCGGTGAGGTCGAGCGGCCCGGGCAGCGGGTAGACCTCGGCGTCGGAGATCTTCAGCTCGCGCACCAGCAGGTCCAGGACGTACGGGTCGATGGTCTCCTCGACCTCCAGCCGCACGGGCGGGCCGAAGCGGCGGCGCATGAGCTCCTTCTCCAGGGCCTGCAGGAGGTTCTCGGCGTCGTCCTCCTCGACCTCGAGGTCCTCGTTGCGCGTCACCCGGAACATGTGGTGCGCGAGCACCTCCATGCCGGGGAAGAGCTCCTCGAGATGCGCCGCGATGACGTCCTCCAGCGGGACGAACCGCTGCGGGGAGGTCTCCAGGAAGCGCGGCAACACCGGCGGCACCTTCACGCGCGCGAAGTGGTCGTGCCCGCTGACCGGGTTGCGCACGACGACCGCGAGGTTGAGCGAGAGCCCGGAGATGTACGGGAAGGGGTGGGCCGGGTCGACGGCCAGCGGCGTCAGCACGGGGAAGATCTGCTGCCGGAACAGCGTGAAGAGCCGGCCCTGCTCCTTGTCGGTCAGCTCGGGCCAGCGAATCAGGTGGATGCCCTCCTCGGCGAGCTCGGGGGCGACGTCCTGGTGGTAGCAGGCGGCGTGCCGGGCCATGAGCTCGCGGGAGCGGGTCCAGATCAGCTCCAGCACCTCGCGCGGCTGCAGCCCGGAGGCGGAGCGGGTGGCGACGCCGGTGGCGATGCGGCGCTTGAGTCCGGCGACGCGGACCATGAAGAACTCGTCGAGGTTGCTGGCGAAGATCGCCAGGAAGTTGGCCCGCTCGAGGAGGGGGGTCGCCGGGTCCTCGGCCAGCTCCAGCACCCGCTCGTTGAAGGCCAGCCAGCTGCGCTCGCGGTCCAGGAAGCGCCCCTCGGGCAGCGCCTCGGCTGGCCGGTCCTCCCCCGGGGCCGCGCTCTTGAGTTCGTACGCGTCCAGCTCGTCCCCCAGCTGTGGCACGCCCGCCACGACAGCCGCGTTCGGCCGGTGGGCCGCGATGAACCCTACCGAGTCGGTGTTGTCGTGCGCACGTGCGCCGGACGACCGGTCCATGTCTTCATTGTTCCGCGCCGCGGGCCGCACCGGCGCGTCGGGCGAGAACGCGGGGGCGGCGCGAAGCCGTCGTTCGGTCGCGCGAGACGTTGCGGGCTGCATTGGGCAAGGCTCGCAACCGAGGTTGAATCACGGGTAACGCGCACGTGACGTGGAGGAATCGTCGGACGGGCGGACGGGCCGGACGCGGGCCCCCAGAGGCCCGTTCCGGCGACCGGGCGGGCTGCGGCGCCCCCGGAGGCCCGTGCGGCGCGCCAGGGGCCCTCCAGCGCCTCAAAGGCCTCCAGCACCTCAGGCCCGTCCGGCGCGCCAGGGGCCCGTCCAGCGCGCGTTCACGGGCGCGTGCGGGCGCCTCAGGGGTACGTCCGGCGGATCAGCCACATCGCGGCTCCCGCCGCCAGCGCGGCGAGCGCCAGCGCGATCGCGGCCTCCGTCCATTGCAGGGTCCACAGGTGCGAGGACGGGTGGTAGTCGAGATACCACCCCGTGGCGTCGTGCTGCTCGGCGCACCGCTGGGGGCTCACGCCCACCTTGCAGTCCGGCTCGGGAACGCGGCCTCCCGACCGGGCGATCAGGCCGCGCTCGAGGATCCAGGCATCCCCCTTGATCAGGCCCGGCATCTCCGGGGAGAGCTCGGTGACCGGGCCGGTCAGCCGGGGCCGCAGCGACTCCAGGCCCCCCGCCAGCACGAGGTACGTCACGAGCGTGCCGCCCATGGCCGCCAGGGTGCGCTTGAGCGCCAGCCCCACCAGCGCGCCCACGGTCAGCGCGAGCAGCGCGTGGGCGACGGGGACGGCCCCGAGCATGTCGTACGACCGGGACCACCACTCCTCCGGCAGCGTCCGCGCGGGCACGGCCCGCCAGGTCCAGGTGTAGGCGGCGGACAGCAGCGAGAGCCCGGCCAGCGCGGCCACGGCCGGCACCGCCATCCTGACCGCGAGCCAGCGCCCCGGCGAGACGGACTGGGTCCAGGCGAGCCGGTACGTACCGCTCTCCATCTCCCGCCCGATCATGGGTCCGGCGACGAACAGCCCGACCAGCAGCGGCAGCAACTCGACGAACAGGCCGATGAAGTGCAGCGGATCGCCGAAGTCGGCGCGGAAGGTGTTGACGGCGTCGTTCGAGAAGCCGCAGCCCGACTCCTCGGCGCAGGCGGCCTCGAGGCCGTGGGAGCGGACGTAGCCGGTGATCGCCGCCCGCAGGAACCCCAGCGTCACCAGGAGTGCGACCAGCACGCCCAGGGCGGTCCACGCCGTGGCGCGGTGCCGACGCAGCGTCAGCCGGACGAGCCCGGCCGTCCCGGAGCCCCCGTCGCCGCCGGTGCCCGTCCGTACGCCCGGGGAGGACTCGCCCGGGGACTCGCCCGGGGACTCGCCCGGGGAGGACGCGCCCGGTTCGGCCGCCGCCCTCATGCCGCCCACCTCGAGACCGGCATGCGCGGCTCGGCGCTCGGCGCGAGGAGCGCGGGGGCCCCGGGCGCGCGCAGATGGCCGAGGAGCAGCTCCTCCAGGGACGGTTCGGTGATCTCCCACGTGCCGCTGATGGGGCCCTCGGGGCGTATGAGCGCGGTGAGCTGACGGCCCGTCGTGCGCGCCTCGACGATCGTGTGCGCGGCGAACTCCCGTGGTGTGCCGACGTCCTCGTAGCGGCCCATGACGAGCCGGTGCACGGAGATGAGGTCCTCGACCTCGCCCGCGAGCCGGACGCGCCCGTCGGCTATCAGCAGCAGGTAGTCGCAGACGCCCTCGAGCTCGCTGAGGATGTGCGAGGCGATGACGACGGTGGTGGCGCGCTCGGCGGCCTCGGCCATCAGGGCGGCCATCATCCCGTGCCGCACGAGCGGGTCGAGGTCGCTCATCGGCTCGTCCAGCAGGAGCAGTTCGGGCCGCTTGCCGAAGGCGAGGGCCAGGGCCACGCACGTGCGCTGGCCGCCGGAGAGGGTGCCCACGCGCGCGTCGGGCGAGAGGTCCCCCTGGCGCACCAGCCGCTCGGCGACGGCCTGGTCCCAACGGCCGGGGTTCAGGGCGGCGCCCATGCGCAGGGTCTCGGCGATCGTGAAGTGCGGGTAGAGCGGCTTGTCCTGGGCGACGTAGGCGACGCGGGGGCGGACGGCGGGGTCGCCCGGGGCCCCGCCGAGGACGCGCAGTCGGCCTCCGGAGGAGCGGCGCAGCCCGGCCGCGAGGGTGAGCAGGGTGGACTTGCCCGCGCCGTTGGGGCCCACCAGGGCGCACACCCGGCCGGCCGGTACCCGGAACGTGCATTCGCGCAGCGCCTCGCGCCGCCGGTGCCTCGCCCGCAGCCCGACCGCCTCCAGGGCGGTCCGGTCGGGGAGGAAGGTCAGTTCGTTCATGCAGTCCCCTCAGTCGCATGGTGGTCCGCCGGCGCGTGGTCCCCGAAGGTCTCGGCCAGGACGGCGGCGGCCAGCGCGGCCACGTCCTCCCGGTCGAGCCCGGCCGCGCGGGCGCGTGTCATCCAGTCGGCCAGCTCGGCGCGCAGCGGGGAGTCGGCGGCCGCGCCCGGGCGTGCCAGCGACTTCCGTACGAACGTTCCCAGTCCGGGACGCGCCTCGACCAGACCCGCGCGGTCCAGCTCGCGGTAGGCCTTCAGGACGGTGTTGGGGTTGATGGCGGTGGCCGCGACGACCTCTTTGGCGGTGGGCAGCTTGTCGCCGGGGGCGAGCAGGCCCAGGCGCAGGGCCTGCTCGACCTGGTGCACGATCTGGAGGTAGGTGGCGACTCCACTGCGCCGGTCGATGCGGAACTCGACCACGCACATCACCCTTTCACTACTTGACTAGTGAAAGGGTGATGGAGGGGGGATGGGCCTGTCAATCAGCGTCCGCGGCGCGCCCCTTCGGCCCGGGGCGCGCCGCTTCGGCCCGGGGCGCGCCGCTTCGGCCCGGCGCGCGGAGTCAGCTCTCGGCCCGGGGCGGAGGCTCAGCTCTCGGTCCGGTACATCAGGTCCGTCTCGTGCGTCGTGAAGCCCAGCCGCTCGTAGACGCTGACGGCCGCGGAGTTGTCGGCGTCGACGTAGAGCATCGCCGTCGGCAGTCCCTTGTCCGCCAGATGCCGCAGCCCGATCGTGGTCAGCGCCTTGCCGAGGCCGCCGCCCTGGGCGCCGGGCCGCACGCCCAGCACGTAGACCTCGCCCAGGCCCTCGTCCGCGTGCACCTTCGTCCAGTGGAACCCGACGATCTCCCCGCCCTTCTCGGCCAGGAAGAAGCCGTCCGCGTCGAACCAGCCCTCCGCCTTGCGGTCGTCGAGGTCCCGCTGCGTGAGCGACCCCTGCTCCGGGTGGTGCGCGAACGCGGCCGCGTTCACCGCCAGCCACGCCTCGTCGTCCTCGCCGGGCCGGAACGCCCGTACGGTCACGCCCTCGGGCAGCGCCGGCTCGGGCAGCGCCAGGTCCGTCAACGGCCTGCGCATCTGGCGCAGCTCACGGAACAGGCTCAGCCCGAGCACCTGCGCCAGGTGCCGGGCGGCCGGGTGACCGCCGTGCGCCCACACCCGCAGCCGCTTGCCGGACTCGGTCAGCAGGGCGTTGCCCAGCGCCCGCCCGTGCCCGTGCCCCCGGTGGTCGGGGTGCACCACGAGCTCGCCGGCCGGCGCCTCCACCGGGTCGTTCGCCTCCAGCTGGCCGTACCCCACCAGCTCCTTGTCCATGGCGCGCAGCAGGACGTGCAGCACGCCCGCGCGCCGCCCCTTGAGCTGCAGGCGCCCCTGCTCCGAGACGGCCGGCTGCCCGTCCGCGGCGGCGGCCTCGCCGATCAGGCGCAGCACGTCCTCCGCCTGTCCGGGCGCCAGCTCCTCCAGCACCTCGATGCGCCGCTGTCCGCTCACGTCGTTCACCACGTCACTCATGAGGCGAGCCTACGACCTGTCCGCGGCAGGGGATGCGGCACAAGTCACCCTTCCTTTACCTCACCCCTCCTGCCGGGCTACGCGCGTCAACCGTATGCTGCGCCCGACCTGATACACCCCCAGCACATTGACCGAAAAAGGGGAACACATGCCCGCGAAGCCGCCGCCGCGCAAGCGCAGCACCATCAGACGGCTGACCGCCACCACCGCCGTGCTCGCCGCCACCGCCGGCGTCCTGACCGCCGGAACGGCCCCGGCCGGCGCCTCGGACGCGTACGGAAAGCGCCACGGCCGCACGGTGGACGTGCAGCTGCTCTCCTTCAACGACCTGCACGGCAACCTCGAGCCCCCGCAGGGCTCCTCCGGCACCGTGACCGAGAAGCAGGCCGACGGCACGACGAAGGTCATACCCGCGGGCGGCGTCGAGTACCTCGCCAACTCGCTGCGCACGGCCCGCAAGGGCCACGAGTACTCCATCACCGCGGCGGCCGGCGACATGATCGGCGCGAGCCCCCTGATGACCGGTCTCTTCCACGACGAGCCGACCATCGAGGCCCTCAACAAGATCAAGCTGGACGCGACCTCCGTCGGCAACCACGAGTTCGACGAGGGCCGCGCCGAACTGCTGCGCATGCAGCGCGGCGGCTGCCACCCCAAGGAGGGCTGCTTCGAGAAGGGCAAGACCTTCAAGGGCGCCGACTTCCCCTACCTCGCCGCGAACGTCGTCGACGAGAAGACCGGCAAGCCGATCCTCAAGCCGTACACGATCTGGCAGCACAAGGGCGTGAAGATCGGCATCATCGGTCTCACCCTCGAGGGCACCCCCGACGTCGTCACGGCCGAGGGCGTCAAGGGCCTGAAGTTCCGCGACGAGGTCGAGACGATCGACAAGTACGCCAAGGAGCTCGACCGCCAGGGCGTGAAGTCGATCGTCACCCTCGTCCACGAGGGCGGCATGCCGGCGTCCGGCTCGTACAACTACGACTGCGACACCCCCGGCGCCGGCGCGGGCATCTCCGGCCCGATCGTCGAGATCGCCAAGAAGGTCACGCCCAAGGTGGACGCCTTCATCACCGGCCACACCCACCAGGCCTACGCCTGCACCATCCCCGACCCGTCGGGCGCCCCGCGCACGGTGACCTCGGCCGCCTCCTTCGGTCGCCTCTACACCGACACCACGCTGACGTACGACCGTCGCACCAAGGACATCGTCCGCACCAGCGTCAAGGGCCCCCGCGCCACCAACCACGTCGTGAACCGCGAGCAGCCCAAGGCCGCGGACATGACCCGCCTCATCGACCGCTGGAAGACCCTCGCGGCCCCCGTCGCCAACAAGCCCGTCGGCTACATCAGCGCCGACATCAACGGCCGCGGCTCCGAGGACTACGAGAAGCCGCTCGGCGACGTCATCACCGACGCCCAGCTCGAGGCCCTCGCCCCGAAGGACAAGGGCGGCGCCCAGATCGCCTTCATGAACCCCGGCGGCATCCGCTCCGACCTCGCCCACAAGGCCTCCGGCAACGAGGGCGACGGCGTGGTGACCTACGGCGAGGCCTTCACGGTCCAGCCCTTCACCAACCTCATGCAGCTCAAGGACCTCACCGGCGCCCAGGTCATCGCCGTCCTGCAGCAGCAGGTCAGCGGCCCCAACGAGCCCAGCCCCAAGATCCTGCAGGTCAGCAAGGGCCTGACCTACACCCTTGACCTGACGAAGAAGGGCGCCGACCGCGTCGTCGCCTCCTCCGTCAAGCTGAACGGCACCCCCATCGACCCGGCCAAGACCTACCGCGTCGCGGGCAACGAGTTCCTGATGGGCGGCGGCGACGGCTTCCCCGCCTTCAAGGAGGGCACCAACAAGCTCGTCGCGGCCTCTGACCTCGACGTCTTCGTCGCCTACCTGCAGGCCCACTCCTCCAAGGAGTCCCCGCTGGCCCCGCCGAAGGCGGAGCGCATCACGGTGGTGAAGTAGCACCAAGTAGCGCCGTGAGGTGCCCGCTCGCCGCGCGCGCGGCGAGCGGGCACCTCACGGTTCAGGAGGCGGTGAGGCCGTACGCGGCCCACCGCGGCCTCCGGAGGTCCTTCAGCGCCCGGTGAAGGACCAGGGGGTCCTTGTCCGGGTCGAGCTGGTCGTCCAGAGCGCGCCATGCGCATTCGTAGTCCCGGCACACCACCTGCCAGGCCGCCCGCCGCGTCGGCAGCCGGGAGACGGCCTGGTCCTTCCTGACGGCGGCGTACCACTCCTCGCTGCGCCGGATCGGGGAGAGCTCGGGCGCCCAGGACCTGTCCCCGTCCACGGGCTCCAGGTCCCATCTCACGTATTCCAGGCGCCGCTCCGTCGCCTCACTGGCGGTCCGGACGCGTTCCTTGCTCCCGACCGGGGCGACCCATGCGGCCTCGTCCAGGAGGTCGTCCAGTTCGGGCAGACCGGGCGGCAGACCGTGCCGGACCGACAGGTCGGCAGCCGCGATGTCCCGCAGCACCCGCAACAGTCTCTCCCGGTCACGCCAGTCGTTGCCCCCGTTCTTGACGACCTGGTAGACGCACTCCCAGGCCTCGCGGTCGCCGCTGAACCACTGGGCCACCGTGTCCTCTCCGCTGAGCAGCTGATTCCCCCTGTCGCGCCAGGTGTGCTCCATGACCCGTGCCGCGTTCTGGAGAAGCCGACGGTGATAGGCCCTGAGTTCGGCCGGCACGGAGTGCTGCGGACGGTGGCGATCGGGAAAGGCGTGGGGGTAGGTCTCACGCTCGAACCGAATGAATCGCGGATGAGGGCGCAGTGCGTTCAGGTCGGGGTCCTGGATCAGCAGCCACGACCGCTTGAGGGAGTACGAACCGCTCCCGCCCGTTCTCGCCGCGTCCTCGAGTTCCCCCACCGCCAGGGCCGCGAGCCGATCGGCTTCCTGCGAGAAGTCCGGGTGGCTCATGGCGGCGGCGTAGACGCAGGCCGCGTTGTAGCTGTCCTGCCACGGCCTGCGGGGGCGCGGGAGTCGCCGCTTCACCCAGTGGGGTATCGGCCGGTCGAGGACGTGCTGGACACGCTGGTCGAGCCTGCGCGCGTCGCCGATCCACGACGGCGCCGGTGGCATCGCCGCCAGGGGCACGTTCTCCCCGTCCGGGCCGCTGGGCCCATCCCTGTCGGAATCCGCCCAGGACAGCCGCAGAGGCGCCAACACCTTGACGTTGAGCCGGAGCGAGGCCCGGGTGAGGGTTCCCCGGGAGCGCGCGCCCACGAAGGGGAGCAACGTGGCCCAGGGCGAGTCCCGGGCGAGCTGTCGCATCTCCTCGAGGCAGGCGCGCTGGAAGATGAGGCGTACGAGCCATATCTTCCGCTCCTTCTGGAGGGCTTCCATCAGCCAGGCCGTGATCCTTTCCCTTTCGGTCGCCTCCGTCCGGCCGCTGGTCCACCCCTTGAAGGCCCGCCAGTAGCGGTCGGCGAAGGCCGGCGCCATCGCGGCGCGGATCTGGTCACGGGCGCAGGCCCGCCGTGGGAAGTGGCCGTTGTCCGAAGAACTCACGCACCACTGCCGGGCGGTCTGTTCGCCGACACCGAGGACGACGGCGTAGCGGTACCGGACCTCCAACAGGCCTTTGCTCCACCACCGGTACCGTCTCCGGAAGAATCGCCGGGGGTCGCCGTATCTCATCGCCAGACGCGCTTCCCGCTGCCGATTCGTGCACCCGTCCAACAACATCGCGCCGTAGTACGTCTCGAGAGCGTCGAGGTGCAACCAGAGCTTCTCCTGTATGCCCGCGATCTGAGTGCGCAGGTACAGGTTCGAGGGGTCGAGCCGGAGAGCGGTGTAATAGCGGTCCAGGGCGTCGTCGAACTTCCGTTCCCTGCTGAGGCGACGCCCCTCCTGATAGGCGGCGAACAACTCGGGATCCAGGTCCCGCCCGTGCCACTCCTGCCAGGGCGGCCGTCTGCCCGCCCGTGTCACGGGCACGATCGCGGCCATGACCCAGTTCCCGCCCGACCTCACCACGTCGTCCCACGTATCGCCCCACAGCGTCTCCGTGCGGCTGCCCCGCATGGCATAGGACGTGACCGTGATGGTCATCCCGCAGCGCGGCTCGCCGGCCCGGGCCCGCAACACCCCGCGCACCGTGTAGGCGACCTTGGGCCGAAGCCGGCTGAAGAGCCGGAGCAGACTCGTGCCGAACTTCTTCGGTTCGAGGTCCACGTCCCCGAGCAGGTCGATGAAGTTCTCGGCGGGGGTTTCGGCAGGCAGGGCGCTCGGCGGATAGAGGTTGGTCTCCGAGAGATATTTGCGCAGCTGGGCGGTCAACCCCTCGAGTTCCTGCTCGACTTCCGGGCTGGACGCGACGAGCTTCTGCACATCGACCGGACCGGGCCGGTACGCGTTGCGGGCGAGCATCCACCGACGCCAGAACACGAACGTGAGCAGGAGGAGCAGCAGACAGCCGAGGCGCACGCTCAGCGGCGCCCCGTCCTTGCTGGTGGTCACCAGGCGCGCCACCCCGGCGACGCACTGCATCACGAACGCGAAAAGCCCCTCGAAAGGCCCCCACCAGTCACCCGTGACGTGCCAGGCGGGCTTCCGCATCCCGACGGCGTGCACCGCGAGCAACAACGCCAGTGCCGCGAGCCCCGTCAGAACCGCCGTCCGCTTCACATGCGGAACCGGCAGCAACGAAGCCTCGGTGGCGGCGTGTCTCTCCGGCCGAGAGGACATGTCGACCCCCAACTCACCCGGGTCGACCGCTCGGGTCGTCACTTCCAGTCTTCTACGGATCCCCGCCCCGGCAAGTCGGCTGCGGCGGGGCGCGTGGGGGTGCGGGGTGGCGCTCGTGCGCGGAGGAGGCTTGGGAGGGGTTCCACGCCGGTAGAGAGCACCGCATGAAACTCTTCCACCGCGCCCTGACCACCCTCACCGCGACCGCCCTGCTCTGCGTGGCCGGCGCCATGCTGGCGGCACCGGCCCAGGCCGACGTCGACCTGCACCTGGTCCTGGTGGACGCCCACGCCGACGGCACCATCGATCTCGACGTGGCGGGGAGCCGGGTGATCTCGATTCCGGACCCGGTGGATCTCGGATGACCGCCCGCGATGCCCGACACGTACGTGTAACAGGCTCCCGGTAGCGTCCAGCGCCAGGTCCAGGGCAAGGGAGCACCGATGCGCGACAGCACCGACAGCACCACGGCGATACGGGTCCGGCCGGGGGCGCACGACGACCTCGTCGCCCTCACCGGCATCTACAACCACTACGTGGTCCACACGCCCGTCACCTTCGACATCGCCCCCGTCGACGTCGACGCCCGCCGCGCATGGCTGGACGCCCACCCCGCGACCGGCCGCCACCGGCTCCTGGTCGCCGAGGAGGCCGGCACGGTCCTCGGCTACGCCACGAGCGGCCCCTTCCGCGACAAGCAGGCCTACGAGACCTCGGTCGAGACCAGCGTCTACCTCGCCCCCGGCCATACGGGCCGAGGCCTCGGCGGTCTGCTCTACGACGCCCTTTTCGAGGCCCTCGCCACCGAGGACGTCCACCGGGCGTACGCCGGCATCACCCAGCCCAACGCGGCGTCCATGCGACTGCACGAACGATTCGGTTTCCGCCCGGCCGGGGTGATGGAGCAGGTCGGGCGGAAGTTCGGCGCGTTCTGGGACGTGGCCTGGCTGGAGAAGCGGCTCGGCCGGCCGGAACCGGGCAGGTAGCCGGAACCGGGCGGGATCAGGGTCGTTCCGGCCTCGGACGGATCACTCGGCCCGGGTGGCGTAGTGGGCGAGGGACGGCTCGAGGAGCCCGAAGACCCGGGCGGCGTCCGCGGCGACGTGGACGGCGATCCGGGCGTTGTCGCACCCGGCGAGGGTGAGTTCCTGGATCCGCTGGAACAGGACCCGGTGAGCGGCGCCGAGTTGGGCCGCCGCGGCCCTGGGGACGATGTCGCCGGGGTCGGCGCCGGTGGCGGCCGCCAGGGCCTGGGCGAGGGCTTCCTCGCGTTGGTCGTGGAGGTCGCGAACCCGTGCCGTGAGGGTCGGGCTGTCGGCGATCATGCGGGAGAAGTCGGGGCCGGCGAAGCCCGCGACGGGGTCCTGGTCCTGGACGGCGCCGTCGAAGGCTCGGCGCAGCGAGTCCAGTGCCGATTCGCCGGGGTCGCGGTCGGCGACGGCCTGGGCCAGGCTCGTCACGAACTCCTCGTGGTGGTCGAGGGCCAGGTCCTCCTTGCGCGGGAAGTAGTTGGTGACGGTCTTCTTCGCGACCCGGGCGGCGGCGGCGATCTCGGCGATGGTGGTGCTCTCGAAGCCCTGCTCGATGAAGAGCCTGGTCGCGTGAGCGGAGATCGACTGCCTGGTCTCCTGCTTCTTGGACTCCCGGAGGCCCATGGGTTCGCTGCGCATGGAGAAATCTTACATCCGACGTATCTTTTCGCTTGACGCACTCACTGCGCTTGGCTTAAGTTTACGTCGGTAGCAAGTTTGCTCAGCATGTACGAATCCGAGGAGCCGCATGAACATCACCGCTTCCGCCGTGTCCCTGACCGTCGACGACGTGGCCGCCTCCCGGGACTTCTTCATCACGCACTTCGGCTATGCGGAGGTCATGGCCGCGGACGGCTTCGTCTCGCTGTCCCGCGAGGACGCGGCCGTCGACCTGGTCCTGCTGCGGCGCGGCATACCCGTACTGCCCGTCGAGCAGCGCGACCAGCGCGCCTCCGGCCTGATCGTGGTGTTCACCGCGACCGGCATCGAGGAGCAGGAGCGCCGGCTGCGCGCCGAGGGCGTCACCATCACGATGCCACTGCGCGAGGAGCCCTGGGGCGAGCGGCTCTTCCAGGTCACCGACCCCAACGGAGTCGTGGTCCAGCTCGTCGAATGGGTGACGCCGGCCGGTGCCTGACCGGCAGCCCGGGCCGATCACGGCCGATCGGCCACTGATCGGCGGCTGATCTGCGGCTGATCGGAGAGAGACGACCGGGGCGTAAAGCACAAGGCGGGCCACTCTTCCTCTTTGCGGGCGGCGGGAGTTATCACTGAATGGCGCGTGCGGCCACCCCGCGACCCGCACGCCGAGGAGGAGCTTCCCGTGGACATCGAGTCAGCCCCGGCCACCGGCTGGTACGTCGACTCCCGCTGCACCAACTGCGACGTCGCCCGGCAGCTCGCGCCGGACCTCATCGCGGAGGTGGACGGGCGCGCCGAAGTGGTCCGTCAGCCGCGCACCGAGGAGGAGGTGCGGCAGTTGCACACGGCGGCGTACGCCTGCCACACCCGTTCCATCCGCCACACCGAACACCGCCTCGACCCCGCCCTGGACCCGTTCCCCCTCGCCCTCGACGACACCGTCTCCCTCTGCGGGCACAACTCGCCCCACACCGCCGCCGCGAACGCGTATCTGCTGCGGCGGCCGTCCGGCACCACGATGATGATCGACACCCCGCGCTGGAGCGCCACCCTGGCGGACCGCTACGAGGCGGCGAGCGCCGGGCCCATCACCGACGTCCTGCTCACCCACCGGGACCACGCGGCGCACGGACGCCAGTACGCGGATCGGTTCAGCGCCCGGCTGTGGATCCATGAGGGCGACCTCGACGCGTCCCCCGACGCCGACCACGTTCTGCGCGGGACCGATCCCGTCGAGATCGCCGAGGGGGTGGTGGTCCACCCGCTCCCGGGGCACACGCTCGGCAGCGTGCTCTACGTGGCCGACGAGCGGTACTGCTTCACCGGCGACAGCATCTACTGGTCGCGTACGACGGGCGACCTCGAGGTGGCGGAGAGCGTGGTCTGGTACTCGATCACCGAGCTCGCCGCCTCCCTGGCCCGTACGGCCGAGAGGCTGCGCTTCGAGTGGGTGCTGCCGGGCCACGGCGACCGCAAGCGACTGCCCGCGCCGGAGATGGCCCGGCGGCTGCGGGGCCTGACGGCGCGTACCCAGGCGCTCGAACCCCAGCCCGTCGACTTCACCGCCCTGCGCTGGTAGCGCGCCACCACGACAACGCGCCACCAGCACAAGAGGCTCAGGGCTTTCCCGTCGCGAGGATCCGGTGTGCGAGGGCCACCAGGTCGGGGAGGGCCGGGTGTCCCAGCCCCTCGCGCCAGGCGAGGACGACGGGGACGGTCGGCGCGTCCGCGAGCGGGCGGTAGACCAGCGAGGGGTGCATGTGGTTGCTCGGGGTGGCCGACGTGGAGACCCCGACCGCGCGGCCGGCGGCGATGACCATGAGCCACTCGTCGGTGTTGGTCACCTCGATGGTCGCGACGGGCCGGGCCGCCGGCGGCCAGAGGTCCATGGTCGTGGTGCCGGAGACGGTGTTGAGGGCGATCGGACGGTCGGCGAGGTCCGCCAGGGTGACCTCGGGGAGCGCCGCCAGCGGGCTGCCGGCCGGCATGACCACCACCCGCGTCTCCGACAGCAGCGGTTCGGTGCGCAGCCCGGGCGAGGTGACCGCGCCGCGCAGCAGGGCCGCGTCGACCTTTCCCTGGGTGAGGCCGGCCGTGCGGTCGTCGACGCGGAGCAGTTCCAGCGCGATGCCGGGGTGCGTCTCGTCCCAGCGGCGCAGCAGGGGGACGGTGTGATCGCCGAGCGCCGCCCAGGTGTGGCCCAGGCGCAGGGGCCGGTCGGTCAGCCCTCGGGGGTCGAGGGCGGTCTCGACGGCGGAGAGGGCGGCTTGGGCCCGGTCGCGGAAGGCGCGGCCTTCGGCGGTCAGTTCGAGGTGGTGCGTGGAGCGGTCGACGAGGCGGGCGCCCAGGTGGTCCTCGAGCTGGCGCAGGGTGCGGGAGAGCGCCGGCTGGGTGAGGTGGAGGCGGGCGGCGGCGCGGGTGATGGTGCCCGCCTCGGCGATGGCGACGAAGGCCCGCAGGTGCCGCAGCTCGATGGTCATGCCTCCGAAGCATAACCGCACGGCAAAAGGCATTTCCCACGGCGTTGCCGGGTTTCTAGCGTGGGGGCATGACATCCACCGCGCACGCCCACACCTCCTCCGCGACGGCGGCGGAGCCCGTCGTTCTTCGCCATGCCGCCGGGCGCGGCACGCTCGGCGGCGTCGGCCTCGTCCTGGCCGGGACGGTGTCCGTCCAGTTCGGGTCGGCCTTCGCCGCGCTGCTGTTCCCGCGGGCCGGGGCGCTCGGCACGGTCGCGCTGCGGGTGACGCTGGCCGCGGTGGTGCTGCTGGTCGTCACCCGGCCCCGGCTGCGGGGGTACTCGCGCGCGGACTGGGCGGTGGCCGGCGCGTTCGGCCTGGCCCTCGGCGGCATGAACATCCTCTTCTACCAGGCGATCGACCGTATCCCGCTGGGGGCGGCGGTCACCCTGGAGGTGCTCGGGCCGCTGCTGCTGTCGGTCGTCGCCGCGCGCCGCGTCGCCGGCCTGCTGTGGGCGGCCCTCGCGCTGGCCGGGGTCTTTCTGCTGGGCCGCGGCGGCTTCGGCGAGCTCAACGCCGGGGGCGTGGCCTTCGCGCTCGGCGCGGGGGCGATGTGGGCGGCGTACATCGTGCTCAACGCCCGTGCGGGCGCCCGGTTCCCGCGGCTGGACGGTCTGGCGATCGCGATGACCGTGGCCGCGCTGGTCGCCCTGCCGCCCGGCGTCGGCGCATCGGGCGGGACGCTGCTGGAGCCCGCGGTGCTCGGCCTGGGCCTGGCGATCGCGGTGATGAGTTCGGGCGTGCCCTACGCCCTGGAGCTGCTCGCCCTGCGCCGGCTGCCCACCGCGACGTTCGCGGTGCTGACGGCCCTGGCGCCGGCCGTCGCCGCGCTGGCGGGCTATCTGGTGCTGGGCCAGGGGCTGTCGCTGCCGCAGTGCGCCGCGATCGCCATGGTGATCACGGCGAGCGCGGGCGCGGTGCGTACGGGCAGGCGGTGAGCGAATCGCCCGGAACCGCCCGCCCATGGCTACAGGGCGACAGGGCGACGGCTACAGGGTGACGACCTTGTCCTGCTTGAAGGAGATGAAGCCGTCGCCGTCGAAATAGAAGACGGTGAACTTCACCCGGTCGCCCTTCGCGAACCGCGAGCCGGTCTGCGTGCGCAGCGTCACCGTGGTGCTGTGGCGGGTGTAGTCGCAGGTGAGCTTGTCGGCCTTGATGAGTCCCGCGGCGTTCGACTCGTCGTGGCCGGTGACGTTGAGCTTGGTGGCGTTGACGACGAGCGCGTTGTCGTTGTGCTCGTCGCAGGAGTACGTGACCTTCGCCGCCAGGGCGTTCTGCCCGGTCAGCGAGCCGCTGTCGAACGCCAGGTCGTAGCCCTTGGCGGCAGCCGGAGACGCGCTGGTCAGCGCGGCGGCGCCGGCCAGGACGACGGCGGCCGCGGCACCCGCGGCGCGACGACCGAAACGGGATGACGTCATCAGGATTCCCTCCCCCTGCGCCGCCGTCCCGGCCCGCCTCGTCGGGGTCTACGACGATTCGGGCGACAACGGCGTTCGCGAGTTATTGATCTTGATGTGGAATCCTATGGGGTGCTCGCGCAGAGATTCGAGCACATTCGAGCCTTCATTCGGGCCCACCGCTACCGCACATGTCGCGTGGTCGTCGCGACTCCCCCGAGCGCGTGTCATGGGGCCACGCTAGAGGGCCCGGTCGGCCGAGGGGAAAAACCCCGGCCCAACGGCCGAAAACCGCCCCGCTTTTTGCTCGTATTGATGCTAAGACGCACGTTCGAACCGGTGCAAGTAATCCGCAAGTACCAGGAGTAACCCTTGCGTTCGAGGGCATTCACCGTGTTGGGATAGAGCGATGCGGACCCCCACCGGCATATCCGCCCACCCCACCGGCCACCACGATGACCTGGTGTCATTCGCCGACCCCGAGTACGAGCAACCCGCCGAACCACCCCTCTTACTCGACGAAGTCGCCGATCCGGCCCTCGAACCGGCCCTCGAACCGGTCCCCGAAACACCCCCCGGCCACCGCCACCGCCACCGTCGCCGGCGCCCCAGCCCCCGCCGGCACGCCGCCCGCAGGCAACGCCGCGGTCGCGGCCGCCGCCGCCCGCCCAGCCCCCTGCGGACCTACCGCCGGGCCACCAAGCTCCTCCTCGCCCTCCTCTTCGGCACCGCCTTCCTCCTCCTCGCGGACCGCTGCGCGGTGATGTACGCCGAGAAGAAGGCCCAGCAGAAGCTGCAGCAGGCGCTGCACCTCGAGGCCCAGCCGCAGGTGGACATCCGGGGGTTCCCCTTCCTCACCCAGGTGCTCACCAAGCGCCTGCGGCAGGTCGACGTCACCGTCCCCGACGTCGCCGCCGACCGGGTCTCGCTCGCCAAGGTGCGGGCGAGCGCCCGCGACATCCGGCTCACCGGCAGCCTGCCGGCCGGCATCCACGGGGCCGTCGTCGGCCGGCTCGAGGGCAACGTCCTGCTGGCCTTCGACGACATGAACCGCGAGCTCGGCGCCTCCCAGGTCAGATTCAGCGACCTCGGCGGCAACACCATCGGCGCCAAGGGGCGGCTGTCCGTCGCCGGGCAGGAGCTGGTCCTGCGGGCCCGGGCCCGGCTGCGGCGCGACGGCGACCGGGCCGTCTCCACCGCCGTCGAGGACATGAGCCTGGACCTCCCCCGCGTCGCCACCTACCGGCCCGGTCCGGGCGAGGGCCGCACGCTCACCCTGCATCCCGAGGCGGCCGAGCTCCTCAGCCGCGACGCCGCCCGGGTGAAGGCGCTGCTGTCCGTGCCGGCGATCGCCGCCCGGCTCGGGGTGAGCGAGGAGGACGTCGCGCTCGCCCTGCGCAGCGAGGAGCGGCTGCACGAGCTGACGGGCGCGCCACGCTTCGTCGAGCGGCTCACGAAGGTCAACCTGGTCGACGTGGTGCTCGACAACCCCTGGCTGCTGGAACGGCTCGGCATCGACCCGCAGTTGATCACCGCCCTGACCCGTCTCCAGCCGCCCGCGCTCGCCGACCGGCTCGCGCTGTCCTTCCGGCTCCCGAAACAGGCCGACGATCTGCACCTGCACGCGGTGTCGGTGCGGAGCGACGGCATCCGGGTGGAGCTGACGGCCGCCGGGCTGCCGATCGGCACATGAGGCGAAGGCGGCCCCCGCCACCGCCCCACGGCTCACCCGCCACGGCTCACGGCCAGGCCGGCTCACAGCCGGGGCGGCTCACAACCGGGCCGGTTCATAGCCAGGCCGGCTTACAACCAGGCCGGCTCACAGCCGGGGCGGCTCCGTCGCCGCGCCCGGCAGCCGGACGGAGGCGATGGTGCCGCCGTCCTCGGCCGGGGCCAGCGTGACCTCGCCGCCCGCCTGCCGGACCGTATGGGCGACGATGGCGAGCCCCAGGCCGCTGCCGGGCAGGCTGCGGGCGGTCGGCGAGCGCCAGAAACGGTCGAACACGTGCGGGAGTTCGTCCGCCGGAATGCCCGGTCCGTGGTCCCGAACGGTCAGTTCACCATTCACCAGGCGCACCTCGATCACACCACCCGGAGAGCTGAACTTCACGGCGTTGTCCAGGAGATTGACCACCGCCCGCTCCAGCGCGGCCGGTTCGGCGCGTACGTACCAGCTGCCGAGCTCCGCGTCGATCGAGAGGTCCGCTCCGGCGGCACGCAGCCGGGCCCGGCCCAGCGCCCGCCCGACGGCCTCGTGCAGCGCGATCACCTGCAGCGGGCCGCCGCCGCTCGGGCCGTCCGGACGTGAGAGTTCCTGCAGGTCGCCGATCAGCCCGGCCAGCTCGGCCATCTGCGCCGTGACGCTCTCCAGCAGTTCCTTGCGGTCCTCCGCCGGGATCGCCCGGCCCGTCGCCTCGCTCCGCACCAGCAGGTCGATGTTCGTCCGCAGCGACGTCAGCGGGGTGCGCAGTTCGTGCCCGGCGTCCGCGATGAGCTGCTGCTGGCGGTCGCGCGAGGAGGCGAGGGCGGCGGTCATGGCGTTGAAGGACGCCGAGAGCCGCGCGATCTCGTCCTCGCCCTCGACGGGGATGCGGACGGCCAGGTCCTCCGTGCGCGCGATGTGCTCGACGGCGCCGGTGAGCCGGTCCACGGGCTTGAGCCCGGCCCGGGCGACCCACAGGCCGGCCGTCGCGGCCCCCAGGGCCCCGAACCCGCCCACTGCCGCCAGCACGATGGCCAGCGCGTTCAGCGGCCGGTCGATCTCGCTGAGCGGCTGTGCGATGGACACGGCGGTGCCGGGCACCGGTCCCGGGGACGTGGCGACGCGCATCGAGGTGCCGTCGTTCGCCCGGGCGTCGTGCAGCGCCTGCCCCCGCTGCTGCCGGGCGACGAGGAGGTCGTCGTCCTCGACCTTGATCGGGGAGGTGCCGACCGTGCTGCAGATGAAGCCCTCGCTCGTGATGATCTGCACCGTGTAGGGGCGGAAGAGGGCGGACGGGCCGGTGGGCGCGGTGCCGCAGCTGCGCAGCAGCCCCTTCACGGTGGTGTCGTCCGCCCGCACGCTGGTCAGCGTCGTGTCCCGCTGGTGCTCCAGCTCCTGCCGGGTGACCAGCCAGCACGCGATCGCCGCGACGGCGACCGCGACGGCCACGGCGGCGGCGGTCAGCAGCGCCAGCCGCGAGCGCAGCGGCAGCCGCCGGAATCTTGTGATCATTCGGCTCCGCCGTCCGCTCGCAGGACGTATCCCACCCCGCGCACGGTGTGCACCAGTCGTGCCTCCCCGCCCGCCTCCGTCTTGCGGCGCAGGTACATCACGTACACGTCCAGCGAGTTGGACGAGGGCTCGAACTCGAAGCCCCACACCGACTTCAGGATCTGCTCCCTGGTCAGCACCTGCCGGGGATGGGCCATGAACAGCTCCAGCAGCGTGAATTCCGTGCGCGTCAGCCCCACCGGGCGTTCGCCGCGCGTCACCTCGCGGGTCGCCAGGTCCATCCGCAGGTCGGCGTAGGCGAGCGTCCGGGCGTCGGCCGTGGCCGGGGCGGGCGCCGCGTAGGAGCTGCGGCGCAGCAGGGCGCGGATGCGGGCCAGCAGCTCGTCCAGGTCGAAGGGCTTGACCAGGTAGTCGTCAGCGCCGGCGTCGAGTCCGGTGACCCGGTCCCCCACGGTGTCGCGTGCGGTCAGCATCAGGATCGGTACGGTCACCCCGGAGGCGCGCAGCCGGCGGGCGGCGGTGAGGCCGTCCATGCGCGGCATCAGCACGTCCAGGACGATCAGCTCCGGGTCGTACGTCCCCACCTTCTCGACCGCGTCCAGCCCGTCGACGGCGGACTCCGTCGCGTAGCCCTCGAACACGAGGCTGCGGCGCAGCGCCTCGCGGACGGCGGGCTCGTCGTCCACGATCAGGATGCGGGCGGGCTGGTCGCCGTGCTCGGCGGGGCTCATCGGCGGTACCTCACGGGTGTACGTCATGGGCGGCGGACGCTCTCAGCGTCGCACGCGACCGGTCGGCGGGAACGGGTCCGGCGGCTCAGCCGCCGACGCCGCCCGCCCGGAGCTTGGCCAGGTCCGCCTTGACGGTGTTGACCGGGATGGCGAAGCCGAGCCCCACGCTGCCCGCGGAGTCGCTCGAGCCGCTGCCCGAACCGGAGGCGTACATCGCCGAGTTGATGCCGATGATCTCGCCGCTCATGTTGATGAGCGCGCCGCCGGAGTTGCCGGGGTTCAGCGAGGCGTCCGTCTGGATGGCCTTGTACGTCGTCTTGGACGAGCCCGTGTCGCCGTTGTACTGGTTGCCGCCGAACTCGAACGGCCACTGCGGGACGCCGCGCTGCTGCTTGCCGCGGCCCTCCTCCTTGGAGACGGTGACGTCGCGGTTGAGGGCGGAGACGATGCCGCTGGTCACGGTGCCGGTGAGGCCCTCGGGGGAACCGATGGCGACGACCTGCTCGCCGACCTTGAGCCTGCCGGAGTCACCGAGGGTGGCGGCTTTGAGGCCCTTGCCGCCCTGGATCTTGATCAGGGCGAGGTCCTTGTCCGGGTCGGTGCCGACGACCTTGGCGGTCTTCGCCGTGCCGTCGCTGAGCGTGACCTGGACGGTGTCGGCGCCGGAGACGACGTGGTTGTTGGTGACGACCTCGCCGTCGCCGGTGACGATCACGCCGGAGCCGGTGGACTGACCGGTGCCGGTGGCGGCCTTGATCTCCACGATGCTGGGGCTGACGGCGCCCGCCACGGCCGCGACGCCGCTGCCCTTGGCGGAGACGTTCTGCACGGGCGTGGCCCGGTCGCCGCCGTGGGAACCGCCGGTCAGCTCGCCGACGAGCGCGGCGGAGCCGCCGCCGACCAGGGCCGCGACGAGGGCGCAGGCCGCGATCAGCGTCACCGGGCGGCGGGCCCGGGGTGCTCGGTGGGCGTGGGGCTCCGGCGCCACGGCCGGTGCGGGCCCGGCGACGTGGGCGTACGGGGCGTACGCCGGGGGCGCCGGGTAGGGCCGTGGCTGCGGCTGCTGGTGGGCGTCAGGGGTTTCCGTCATGTCTATGACTGTGCTCCGGGTTCATGAGAACAGTCTGAGTGCGCCCTGAAAAGGTGAGCAAAAGCGCGTTCGTACCGGATAAACACCGTCCTGCTCCCCCTGCCCGGCGGGCGGCGTCAGCCGCCGCAGCCGCAGGACCTGCGGATGACCAGCCGGGACGGGAACTGCTTCAGGCGCTCGCGCCTGCTGCCGGCCACCCGCAGCCCGTCGTCCAGGACCAGGTCCACCGCCGAGCGGGCCATGGCCTGGCGGTCCGAGGCGACGGTGGTCAGGGGCGGGTCCGTCAGGGCCGCCTCCTTCACGTCGTCGAACGCGGCGACGGCCAGCTCGCCCGGCACGTCGATGCGCAGCTCGCGGGCGGCGCGCAGGACGCCGATGGCCTGGTCGTCGGTGGCGCACATCAGGGCCGGCGGCCGGTTGGGTCCGGCCAGCAGCTCGAGGGCGACCTTGTAGGCGTCGTAGCGGTTGTACGGGGCGGGGAAGAGCCGGCCCTCGATGGACTTTCCGGCCTCGCGCATGGCGCGCCGCCAGCCCTCGACGTGGTCGGTGACGGGGTCGCCCACCGTGGGGGTCTCCTCCGTGCCACCGAGGCAGGCCACGTAGGGGTGGCCGTGCTCGAGGAGGTGGCGGGTGGCGAGCTGGGCGCCGCCGACGTCGTCCGTGACCACGGCCACGTCGTCGATGGCGTCGGGCCTGCGGTGCATCAGGACCACGCGGGCGTCCCAGGCGTCGATCTCCAGCGCCGCGGTCTCGCTCGGTCCCTGGCTGATCAGGATCAGGCCCGAGACGCGCATGCCCAAGAAGGCGCGCAGATAGTGCACTTCGCGCTCGTCGAGGTAGTCGGAGTTCCCGACGAGGACCATCTTCCCGCGCTCGGCCGCCGCCTGCTCGACCGCGTGCGACATCTCCGCGAAGAAGGGCTGGCGCGCGTCAGGGACGATCAGGCCTATGAGGTCCGTCCGTCGCGACGCCATCGCCTGGGCGACCCGGTCGGGGCGGTACCCCAGCTCCTTGATCGCCGCCAGCACCCGTTCCCGCGTCGCCGGCGCCACCGGACGCGGTCCATTGTTGATGACATAGCTGACGACCGCGGTCGACGTCCCCGCAAGTCTCGCCACATCGTCCCGCGTCACCTTGGCCACGCGCGGCAGTCTACGCGGGTCCACCTACCGTTTCACCGGGCGTACGGCCTCGGCTTCGGCCGCCTCCGCCTTCCCGGGCCGCGCCCGGTCGCCCGCGTCCCGCGCCACGGACCCGTCCCCCGGGCGGTCGATCTTCTCCGGCATCTTCTCCGAGGACTTCTCCGAGGACTTCCCGGACGCCTTCTCCGGCGCCTTCTCGGGCACCACGAAGCGGTAGCCGACGTTGCGGACGGTGCCGATCAGCGACTCGTGCTCGGGGCCGAGCTTGGCCCGCAGCCGTCGCACGTGGACGTCCACGGTGCGGGTGCCGCCGAAGTAGTCGTAGCCCCAGACCTCCTGGAGCAGCTGGGCCCGGGTGAAGACCCGGCCGGGGTGCTGGGCGAGGTACTTCAGCAGCTCGAACTCCTTGAAGGTCAGGTCCAGGACCCGGCCCTTGAGCTTGGCGCTGTAGGTCGCCTCGTCCACGGAGAGGTCGCCGCTGCGGATCTCCATGGGGCTGTCGTCCATGGTGATCTGCTGGCGGCCCATGGCCAGCCGGAGCCGGGCCTCGACCTCGGCGGGTCCGGCGGTGTCGAGCAGGACGTCGTCGACGCCCCAGTCGGCGGTGACGGCGGCCAGGCCGCCCTCGGTGACGACGAGCAGCAGCGGGCAGCCGGGGCCGGTGGAGCGCAGGAGCTGGCAGAGGCTGCGGACGTGCGGCAGGTCACGGCGGCCGTCGATCAGTATGACGTCGGCGCCGGGGGTCTCCACCAGGGCCGGGCCCTCGGCGGGGGCCACGCGCACGCTGTGCAGCAGCAGGCCGAGCGCGGGCAGCACCTCGGTCGACGGCTGGAGCGCGTTGGTCAGGAGCAGCAGGGAGCTCATCGGCCGCCACCCGCCTCGGTCGTCGTCGGCCCCGTACGGCCGGCACGGGGATCGGTCTCTTGTCGTGCGCTTCGCTCGCCCATTACGTCGGTTCCTCCTCGGTCCCTGCGAGGACGGTTGGGGCACTGCTCGTCGTCCGAATGCACAAAAGGACCCGGGGGCTACTCTGCCCGGATCCTCTCTGCCCAGCAGAATAACCCACCCGACTTTCGGAGGTGCCGACGATTTTGCACGACCTTGTGTTTCGTCGATCACTTCGAGTGGTGATCGCACCCCACTCTTGACGGCTCCCCGCGGCTCTCGGATGGGACCAGTCTGCCCCGGCGCCGGCCCGTCCGGCCAGCGGCACGGGGGGCCTCCGAAACGGAAGCCCCCCGGTCGCTCGGTGCGTGCGTACGGCGCCTAGCGCACTTCCTCCGCCACCGGCTGGGCGAACTGCGCCTCGTACAGACGGGCGTACGCGCCGCCCGCCGCCAGCAGCGCGTCGTGCGTGCCCTGCTCCACGATCCGGCCGGATTCCATCACCAGGATCACGTCGGCGTCCCGGATGGTGGACAGGCGGTGCGCGATGACGAAGCTGGTACGGCCGGTCCGCAGGCGGCCCATGGCCTGCTGGATGAGCACCTCGGTGCGGGTGTCGACCGAGCTCGTCGCCTCGTCCAGGATCAGGATCTCGGGCTCGGCGAGGAAGGCGCGGGCGATGGTGATCAGCTGCTTCTCGCCCACACTGACGTTCGACCCCTCCTCGTCTATGACCGTGTCGTAGCCGTCGGGCAGTGTGCGCACGAAGCGGTCGACGTGGGTCGCCCTCGCCGCCTCGACGATCTTGTCCATCGAGATGTCCGCAGCGGCGCCGTAGGCGATGTTCTCCGCGATCGTGCCGCCGAAGAGCCAGGTGTCCTGCAGCACCATGCCGATGTGGGAGCGCAGCTCCTCGCGCGAGATGGCGGCGGTGTCCGTGCCGTCGAGCGTGATGCGGCCCCCGCCCACCTCGTAGAACCGCATCAGCAGGTTGACCAGCGTGGTCTTGCCCGCGCCGGTCGGCCCGACGATGGCGACCGTCTGCCCCGGCCGCACGGTCAGCGACAGGTCCTCGATGAGCGGCTTGTCCGGCTCGTAGCGGAAGGAGACCTTCTCGAAGGACACCTCGCCGCGCACCCGCTCCGGGACGACCGCGTCGGCGGCTTCCGGGGACTGCTCCTCGGCGTCCAGCAGCTCGAAGACCCGCTCGGCCGAGGCGACGCCCGACTGCACCAGGTTGGCCATGGACGCCACCTGCGTGAGCGGCTGGCTGAACTGGCGCGAGTACTGGACGAAGGCCTGCACGTCACCGATCGACAGCGAGCCGCTCGCCACCCGCAGGCCGCCGACCACGGCGACCAGCACGTAGTTGAGGTTGCCGATGAACATCATCGCGGGCTGGATGATGCCGGAGATGAACTGCGCCTTGAAGCCGGCGGCGTAGAGGTCGTCGTTCTCCTTGCGGAAGGTCTCCGCGGACTCCTTCTGGCGGCCGAAGACCTTCACCAGCGAGTGGCCGGTGTACATCTCCTCGATGTGGGCGTTGAGCGTGCCCGTCGACTTCCACTGCGCCACGAACTGCGGCTGCGCCCGCTTGCCGATCTTCGTCGCCACGACGATCGAGACCGGGACGGTGATCAGCGCGACCAGCGCCAGCAGCCAGGAGATCCAGAACATCATGGACAGCACGCCGACGATCGTCAGCAGCGAGGTCATGATCTGGCTGAGGGTCTGCTGCAGCGTCTGCGCGATGTTGTCGATGTCGTTCGTGGCGCGGGAGAGGACCTCGCCGCGCTGCTGCTTGTCGAAGTAGCTCAGCGGCAGCCGGCCCAGCTTCTCCTCGACGTCCTCACGCAGCCGGAAGACCGCGCGCTGGACGACGTTGGTGGCGATGCGGGCCTGGATGAACATGAACAGCGAGGCGCCGACGTAGATCAGCGTCACCCACAGCAGCACCCCGCCGACCGCGTCGAAGTCGATGCCCTGGCCCGGGGTGAAGTCCACGCCGGAGAGCAGGTCGGCGATCTTGCCGTCGCCCCGCTGCCGCATCCCCTCCAGCACCTGGGCCTTGGAGAGGCCGGATTCCCACTGCCGGCCGATGACACCGGCGAAGATCAGGTCGGTGGCATGGCCGAGGACCTTGGGCCCGACGACGCTCAGCGCGACGCTGGCGACACCCAGGAAGAGCGCCACGGCGATGACGGTGCGCTCGGGGCGCAGCAGGGACAGCAGGCGGCCGCCGGAGCCGCGGAAGTCCATGGACTTCTCCGTCGGCTGTCCGCCCATGAAACGCGCGATGCCGACCGCGGGGGCCGGTCCTCTGCGCTGCCCGGCGCCCTGGCCGGGGCCCTGGGCGTCGCCGCCGGGCTTGCCGCCGGGCCCGCCGGCCGGCTTGTCGGGGGACGTCACGCCGCCTCCTCCTCGGTGAGCTGGGAGAGCACGATCTCCCGGTAGGTCTCGTTCGTCCCCATCAGTTCCGTGTGGGTGCCGGTGCCGACGACGCGCCCTCCGTCGAGGACCACGATGCGGTCGGCGTCGCGGATCGTCGAGACCCGCTGCGCCACGATGAGCACCGTCGCGTCCTGCGTCTCGTCGGCCAGCGCCGCCCGCAGCCGGGCGTCGGTGGCGTAGTCGAGGGCGGAGAAGGAGTCGTCGAAGAGGTAGATCCCGGGCTTGCGCACCAGGGCCCGCGCGATCGCCAGGCGCTGGCGCTGGCCGCCCGAGACGTTGGAGCCGCCCTGGGCGACGGTCGCGTCGAGCATGCCGTCCATCGCCTCGACGAAGTCACGGGCCTGCGCGGTCTCCAGCGCCTGCCAGAGCTCCTCGTCGGTGGCCTCGGGACGGCCGTAGCGCAGGTTGGAGGCCACGGTCCCGGAGAAGAGGTACGGCTTCTGCGGTACGAGCCCCACGGCGTCGGACAGCAGGACCGGCTCGAGCTCGCGCACGTCGTGGCCGTCGAGGAGGACCGCTCCGGCGGTGGCGTCGAACAGGCGCGGGATCAGGCCCAGCAGCGTGGACTTGCCGCTGCCGGTGGAGCCTATGACGGCGGTGATCTCGCCGGGCCGCGCGACGAGGGAGACGTCCTTGAGGACCGGCTCCTCGGCGCCCGGGTAGCGGAACTCCACACCGCTGATCTCCAGGTGGCCGCGGCGGCGCAGCTCGGTGACCGGCGCGAGCGGCGGGACCACGCTGGAGTCGGTGGTCAGCACCTCCTGGATGCGCTCGGCGCACACCTCGGCGCGGGGCACCATCATGAACATGAAGGTGGCCATCATGATGGCCATCAGGATCTGCATGAGGTAGCTGAGGAACGCGGTGAGCGCGCCGATCTGCATGCCGCCGTCCTCGATGCGGTGGCCGCCGAACCACACGACGGCGATCGAGGAGAGGTTCACGACCAGCATCACGGATGGGAACATGGTCGACATCAGCCGGCCGGCCCGCAGCGAGACGTCCATCAAGTCGTCGTTGGCGGAACGGAATCGTTTCCGCTCGTGCGTGTCCTTGACGAACGCACGGATGACGCGGATGCCGGTGATCTGCTCGCGCAGCACGCGGTTGACGACGTCGATACGGTCCTGCACACCCCGGAAGACCGGGCGCATACGCCAGATGATCACGCTCACGATGGTCGCCAGCACCGGAACGATGACCAGCAGCAGCGCCGACAGCGGCACGTCCTGCTGAAGCGCCAGCACGATGCCGCCGACGCACATGATCGGCGCCGAGACCATCAGCGTGAACGTCATCAGCACCAGCATCTGGACCTGCTGGACGTCATTGGTGGTGCGCGTGATCAGCGAGGGGGCGCCGAACTGCCCCATCTCCCGCGAGGAGAAGGACTGCACGCGGTCGAAGACCTCGCCGCGCAGGTCACGGCCGACCGCCATGGCCGTACGGGCGCCGTAGTACACGGCGCCGATGGCGCAGACGATCTGCGCCAGGGTCACGGCGAGCATCAGCCCGCCGGTGCCCAGGATGTAGCCGGTGTCGCCCTTGACGACGCCCTTGTCGATGATGTCCGCGTTGAGGGTGGGCAGATAAAGCGTCGCGAGCGTCTGCACGAGCTGCAGCAGAACAACCGTCGCGATCGCTCCGGAATAGGGCCGCACATAAGCCCGGAGAAGTCGTACCAGCACACAGGCAGCCTATGCGAGCACCCCTCCGCACGGCCCCACCTTTAACGGCTGGGGACCGCGCCCCGCGCGGCACCCGTCATCATGGAGGACGGCAAGATGCCGGAAAGAACGGAAGGGGTCGCCGTGGCGACGACACACACGGCACGACCGGCGCGGCCGGCTCGGCTGCCGGCACAGCCGGGGCCGCCGGTACCACCGGTCGGCACCATCCGGTACTGGGCCGCGGCCAAGGCCGCCGCCGGCACGCCCGAGGAGCCGTACGCCGCGTCGACGCTGGCGGACGCCCTCGCGGCGGCCCGTGGTCGGCACGAGGGGAAGCCGGAGTTCGCGCGGGTGCTCTCGCGCTGCTCGTTCCTCGTGGACGGCGACCCCGTCGGCACGCGCGACCACTCGACGGTCCAACTGGCCGAGGGCGGCACGGTCGAGGTGCTCCCGCCCTTCGCAGGAGGGTGACCCCGGCAGCATGAGCGATCAGCACCACCACAATCCGTACGAGCCGTACGAGCGGCACGATCAGTACGCGCCGTACGAGCCCTACGCGCCCTACGACCCCCAGGCGGCCGACGGGCAGGCCCCGCCGGCGTACGACTACGGCTACGACGCCCAGGGCCAGGACCCGCACCACGCCCAGGGTCAGCACCAGGCACCGCACCAGCACCAGGCCCCGGCGCAGCCCGCCGCCCCCGCGTGGCCGCAGCCGCAGCACGGCTTCCCGGCGCACGAGGAGCCGGACACGCAGACCTGGCAGACCCAGAGCTGGGACGCCCGGGCCTGGCAGCAGCAGGCGGAGCCGGCGCCGGTCGCCGAGCCGGCGCACGACGCGCCGTGGGCCGGCGGCGGCACGGGCGCCGCGGCCTGGGACCGGCCGCAGCCGCAGGCACCGCGGTCGCAGACGCCGCAGCCGTACCACTCCACCGGCACCCCGGCGCCGGTGGCCGAGCCCATGCCCGTGGCGGGGATGCCCCCGTCCGCGGCCGCGCTGTCGTACCCCTCGCACCCCGAACTGGACGCCGAGCCCGCGCCCGTCGCCGACCGGCCCCTGACGGCCGCCGAGAAGGCGAAGGCCGAGGGCCGGGCGCAGATCCTCTCCCCCGGCTTCCGGCCGGCGCTGATCACGGCCGTGCTGGCGGCGCTGCTGGCGGCCGCGGCTCCGCTGGCGGAGGCCGCGCTGGCCGTGCCGGTGGTGCTGCTGCAGGCGGTCACGGCGGCGGGCTGGTTCCGGCTGAACGGCATGTGGCCCGCCCGGCAGGGCATCGCGCTGGCGTTCCTGGGCGGCGTGGTCGCCGACGCGGCGCTGCTGGCCACGGAGGCGAGCAAGGCGCCGACCGTGCTGCTCGGCACGCTGGGCGTATGGATTCTGCTGGTCATCGTCCTTCAGCTGCGCAGCCACGCCTCACCCGACGAGCGGCTGTACGGGCTGACGGCGGCCACCGCCTCGGCGGCCCTCGCGGTGGTGGCGGCCGGTCACCTCGCGGCGGACCCCGACGCCGTGGTCGTGGGCGCGGCCGGCGTGGCCGCGGCCGTGCTGGCGCGGGCCCTGCCGCTGCCGTCGCTCGCCGCTCCCGTCGTCGCCCTGGTGGCGGCCGCCGGCGCGGGGATCGCGGGCGGCCAGCTGACCGGCATGGGCACCACGGGCGCGCTGCTGGGCCTGGCGGCCGGGGTGTGCGCCCTGGTGGGCCTGCGGGTGGCGAGCTACGACTACCCCTCGCGCTTCGTGCACATGACGGCCGGCGTCGCCCTGCCGCTGGCGCTGGCGGCACCCGCCGTCTATGTGCTGGGCAGGGCCCTGGGCTGACGGACCACTTCCCCTGCTGATCAATAATGATCAACACGCGCCGGATCGGTTACAGAGGAGTTACGTGACCGGCCCGGCGTTTGTCCGATCGGCCCGGTTAGGCTCGCGGGGCAGGCCAGGGCGGCCTGACCCGAACCGGGCCGACCGGCCTGCCGATCTACTTGTGGGGGGACCGACAGCCGTGCGCGCTCTACGGATAACTCTGATTGTCGCCATAGTCCTCGGCGGCCTGTTCGTGGCCGCCGACCGGGCGGCCGTCTACATCGCCGAGAACCAGGCGGCCGAGAAGATCCGCAGCAGCCAGGGCCTCTCCGGCACCCCCAGCGTCTCGATCAAGGGCTTCCCCTTCCTGACCCAGGTCGCCGGCTCCGAGCTCGAAGAGGTCGACATCAAGCTCGACGGCGGCATCACCGCCAACGCGGGCGACCGCTCGATCAAGGTCAGCGGCTTCGACGCCAAGCTGCACGACGTCCGCATCGACAGCAGCTTCACCTCCGCGATCGCGGGCCGCGCGACGGGCACCGCGCACATCTCCTACGAGGACCTGACCAAGGCCACGGCCGACCCCGGCGTCAGCGTCGCCTACGGCGGCAAGGACGGCTCCGGCGGCAACCAGGTGAAGGTGACGGGCACGGTCCCGGTGATGGGCCAGCCGGTCACGCGCAGCGTGGTCTCCACGGTGACCGTGGTGAACGGCACCACGATCCGGGTGCGGGCCGACGAGATCCCGGCGCAGGGCATTCCGGGGCTGGAGCAGGCGGTCCGCGCGAAGACCGACTTCGACCGGCAGCTCACGGGCCTGCCCAAGGGCCTCAAGCTCGACAAGGTGGTCACCACGCCGACCGGCGTCGACGTCACGCTGACCGGGACGGACGTCAACCTGGCCGGCTGAGCCGGACGGCCCCTGGTCCCACGTTCCGAGACGCTCGCGTCCGTACATCAGTCCATGGGGCCGGATTCCGGGCCTCGCGGGCCCCGGAAGGGCCTGCGGGGCCCTTTGAGCGTTGACCCCGTCCCGAAATGCGGAATTCAACGTCTCACTATCTGGCGCCCCCGTGACAGGGCCCGCTGCCCTCCCTACGATCGCCCCTATGAAGCGACAGGCGGATCTGACGAAGCGGCGGGCAGTCGACCTGTGCCGCGTTGCCGCCATGCTGTGTCGCCGTGTCTGACAGGAAGCCGTTCTTCCGGTTTCCTTCCGGCCTCTCCGGCCGCCTCCCCGCACCACCCGCATCACCCGTTGCGCGGCGCGGCGCTCGATCGACCGCCGCGCACCCCGCACACGCTGGCGCGCATCCTCCCCCATGGCCCTGACCGGGAGTGGGGGCGCCCCCATCTGCCCCGGAGGAGAACAGCATGAGCCGCAGTGACGTCCTGGTGGACGCCGACTGGGTCCAGGCCCGCATCGACGCCGAAGACCCCAAGACCGTCATCGTCGAGGTCGACGAGGACACCTCCGCGTACGACAAGAACCACATCAAGAACGCCATCCGCATCGACTGGAAGTCCGACCTCCAGGACCCGGTCCGCCGCGACTTCGTCGACCAGGCCGGCTTCGAGAAGCTGCTGTCCGACAAGGGCATCGCCAACGACGACACCGTCGTCCTCTACGGCGGCAACAACAACTGGTTCGCGTCCTACGCCTACTGGTACTTCAAGCTCTACGGCCACCAGGACGTCAGGCTCCTCGACGGCGGCCGCAAGAAGTGGGAGCTCGACTCCCGCGACCTCGTCGCCGAGGTGCCCAAGCGCCCCCGCACGGAGTACCGGGCCCAGGCCCAGGACACCTCGATCCGCGCCTTCCGCGACGACGTCCTGGCCGCCATCGGCAGCCTCAACCTCGTCGACGTCCGCTCCCCCGACGAGTTCAGCGGCAAGCTGCTCGCCCCGGCGCACCTCCCGCAGGAGCAGTCGCAGCGCCCCGGCCACGTGCCGAGCGCCCGCAACGTCCCGTGGTCGAAGTCGGCCAACGACGACGGCACGTTCAAGTCCGACGACGAGCTCAAGGAGCTCTACGAGGGCGCGGGCGTGGACCTCGCCAAGGACACCATCGCCTACTGCCGCATCGGCGAGCGCTCCGCGCACACCTGGTTCGTGCTGCACGAGCTGCTCGGCCGGCCGAACGTCCGCAACTACGACGGCTCCTGGACCGAGTACGGCTCGCTCGTCGGCGTGCCGATCGAGCTCGGCGCCAACTGACCCCTCGCCCGCGACAGTTAAGGATCACGCACATGTGTGGAGCAAAGGCCGGCGGCCCGGACGCCTCGAACGCCAAGCCCGGTGAGACCACCATCCAGGGGTCGGTGACCCGCGACGGCGAGCCCGTCACCGGTTACGTGCGGCTGCTGGACTCGACCGGCGAGTTCACCGCCGAGGTGCCCACCTCCGCCACCGGACAGTTCCGGTTCTACGCCGCCGAGGGCACGTGGACGGTCCGGGCGCTGGTGCCGGGCGCCACGGCCGACCGTACGGTCGTCCTCGCCGAGAAGGGCGCGCTGGCGAACGTCGCCATCGCCGTCTGAGCCGCGCCGCCGCGCGCGCCTGAGGTCCGCGAAGGGCCGCACCCCGGGTTGGACGCCTGAGGGGGGTGCGGCCCTTCGCCTCGCACGGGCCGGCGTCGTACGGTGAAGATGTGTACGCGCGGCGCAGGCACCTCTACTTCGCCATGATGGGCACCTGTATCGGCATGTTCGTCCTGGCCTGGGCCGTGGTGCGCCTGTGGTCGGTGCCGGCGGCCGTCGGCATGTGCCTCTTCGCCATGGTCATCCCGCCCGTCGCCGCCATCGTCGCCAACCGCCGGGGCCCGGACGACCGCTGGTGGGACGACCCCTCCGGCGACCCCAAGTCGGACGAGTGGTGGGACGAGCTCGACGGCAAGCGCCGCCCGCGCTCGCACGACCAGTAGCCGCCCGGCCGCGCGCGAGCCGCGATCAACGTGCTCGCCGGGCGAGCCCCGTCAGTAGACGAGCGAGCCCTGTCAGTAGACGAGCGCCTGCACGCCGTCGGCCATGGCCTCGCTGACGAAGACCTGCGCACCGGCGATCCGCGCGCCCTCGATCAGGTCCTTCTCCTCGATGTCACGACGCGCCGCGCACTGCGTGCACACCGTGATCATCCCGCCTCCGGCGCGGATGCCGTCGATCAGATCCGGCAGCGGCGCGGCGTGCGGCAGCTCGAACTCCGCCGCCTTCCCCGGCAGCGCGAACCACGACGACTCGCCGGTCAGCCACAGCGACACCTCCACCCCGCTGGCCACCGCCACGGCCGCCACCGTGAACGCCTGCGAGCACCGCTCGGGAGCGTCGGCCCCCGCCGTCACCTTGATTACGAGCTTCTTGGCCATGCGCGCCACTCTAGGCGCCCGGGGCACGGCCAACCTCACAGCGCCTCTCGTGACCCGGCCGACTAGACTCGACCCGGTCCGTAAACACATCACCTCACTCCGACCGAGGAGCGCGCTCGTGCTTGAGGCAGTCTTCACCACCCTGCTGGTCCTGGTCGCCGTCGGCGTCATCGCCTTCGCGGGTCTGACCTGGAAGAAGCTGTACCAGGGCCAGCGCTGACCCGTTTCGTTCCGCACCCTCTACAGATCGCCTGAGCTCATGATTGAGATTCCGTCCGACCTCCATCCCGACCTCGTGCCCCTGGTCTTCCTCCTCGGCAAGTGGGAAGGCGCCGGCGTCGCGGACTTCCCCGGCGAGGAGAAGTGCAACTTCGGGCAGGAAGTCACCTTCTCCCACGACGGCCGTGACTTCATCGAGTACACCTCCCACACGTGGGTGCTCGACGGCGAGGGCAAGATGGTCCGCCCGCTGGAGACCGAGGCCGGCTTCTGGCGCATCGACAAGAACCGCAACGTCGAGGTCGTCATGACCCGTCACTCCGGTGTCGCCGAGGTCTGGTACGGCGAGCTGGCCGACCAGAAGCCGCAGATCGACCTCGCCACGGACGCCGTCGCCCGCACCGATGCCTCCGGCCCGTACTCCGGCGGCAAGCGCCTGTACGGCTACGTCAAGGGCGACCTGATGTGGGTCGGCGAGAAGGCCACCCCCGAGGTGCCGCTGCGCCCCTACATGTCCGCCCACCTGAAGAAGGTCGGCACGCAGCAGAGCCTGCAGGAGTGGGCCGAGAGCCTGCCCGAGGACCTGCCGGACGGCGTGTCCTTCTTCCGTCAGGACGGCACGCCCTACAACCCGTAGGCACCGCCCCATCTCGCCCCGCGGGGGAAGTCCGGTCGAATTCCGGCGCTGACCCGCAACGGTAGGCGGAGGGCCCTTCCGGGGGTCCTCCGCGAGCCCGATCGCCCGCGGCGGTGAGCGTCCCTGCCCGCACTCGCCGTGGACTGCGAGAGGACCCTCCCCGTGCCGACCGACACCCCGGCCGTCCCCAGGACGCCGGGACCGGCGCCCGGCGCCGCCGCGACGCCCCGGCGGTTACCCCTGCCGCCGCTCATCGCCGGGCTCACCGCCGCCCTGCTCCTGTCCCTGCTGTGCTGCGTCGCGCTCGGATCCTCCGGCATCGGCTGGGCCGGGACGCTGCGCCATCTGCGGGCGGGGCTGACCGGCGGGACCATCGCGCCGGACGAGGTCTCCGCGTACACGATCGTCTGGGAGCTGCGCTTCCCGCGCGCCCTGCTGGCCGCCGTCGTCGGCGCGGGGCTGTCCGCGATCGGGGTGGGCGTGCAGGCGATGGTCCGCAACGCCCTCGCCGACCCCTTCACCCTCGGCATCTCCTCCGGCGCCGCCGTCGGCGCCAACGCCGTGCTGCTCTTCGGGGCCTTCGCCTCGCTCGGCGTCTGGGCCCTGTCGGGCGCCGCCTTCGTCTCCGCGCTCGCCGCCATGGCCCTGGTGTACGCGGCGGCCCGCACCGCCCAGGGGCTGACCCCGCTGCGGCTGGTGCTGACCGGCAGCGCCCTCTACTACGGCTTCTCCGCCGTCACCACGCTCATGGTCTTCAGCGCCTCCCGGGGCGAGGCGGCGCGCTCGGCGATGATGTGGCTGCTCGGCAGCCTGGGCGGCGCCACCTGGTCGTCCGTGCCCATCGCCGCCGCCGTCGTGCTGGCCGGGCTGGGCTACCTGCTGTGGTCGGCGCGCGGCCTGAACGCGCTGGCCATGGGCGACGAGACGGCGGCCGCGCTGGGCGTGGACGCCGAGCGGCTGCGCCGGGTGCTGTTCGTCGTGACGGCGGCCGTCACCGGGGCCGTGGTGGCCGTCAGCGGCGCCATCGGCTTCGTGGGGCTGATGGTCCCGCACGTCACCCGCATGCTCGTCGGCGCCGACCACCGCCGGGTGCTGGCCGTGGCGCCCCTGCTGGGCGCCGTGCTGCTGCTGTGGGTCGACGTCGTCTCCCGGCTGCTGCTGGCGCCCGTGGAACTGCCCGTGGGGGTCATCACCGCGCTCATCGGGGTGCCCTGCTTCGTGGTGCTGATGCGGCGGCGCGGCTACAGCTTCGGAGGTGCGTGATGCGGGTCGACGTCGAGGACCTGTCGGTGGAGATCGCCGGTGCCCGGCTCGTCCACGACATCACCCTCCGGGCCGGCGACGGGCAGGTCGTGGGCCTGGTCGGGCCCAACGGCAGCGGCAAGTCGACGCTGCTGCGCTGCGTCTACCGCGCGCTGCGGCCGGCCGCCGGGCGGGTGCTGCTGGACGGCGACGATCTGCACGCCCTGACCGCCCGGGAGGGGGCGCGCAGGCTGGCGGCGCTGCCGCAGGAGACGGCGGGCGAGTTCGGCTTCACCGTCGACGAGGTGGTGGCCATGGGGCGGCTGCCGCACCAGAGCGCGGCCGGGCGGGTCACGGCGACGGACCGCGAGCGGTGCGCGGCGGCGCTGCGGCGGGTGGGCGCGGACCACCTCGCCGGCCGGGTCTTCCTCACGCTCTCGGGCGGTGAGAAGCAGCGCGTCCTGATCGCCCGCGCCCTGGCCCAGGAGCCGAAGGTGCTGGTGCTGGACGAGCCGACGAACCACCTGGACATCGCCCAGCAGCTGGAGGTCCTGTCGCTGGTGCGCACATCGGGCCTGACGGTCCTGGCCGCGCTGCACGACCTCAACCTCGCCGCCACCCACTGCGACGCCCTGTACGTGATCGCGGGCGGCCGCATCGTCGCCTCCGGCCCGCCGCACGACGTGCTGACGCCCGGGCTGCTCGCCGAGGTCTTCTCCGTACGGGCGCACCGCGTGCCGCACCCGGCCTCCGGCGCGCCGCAGCTGCTCTTCGACCGCCTGCCGTAAGGACACCATGCGTACCGCCGCCGCCCGTACCGCCCGTCTCGCGCTCGCCCTGCTCGCCGCCGTCACCCTCACGAGCTGCGGTGCGAAGGTTTCGGACGGTCCCGACGACAAACAGAGCGAGGCTTCGGGCTCCCCGGGCCACTACCCGGTGACGATCTCCAACTGCGGGGTGAAGACGACGTACGACAGGGCACCGCGGCGCGTGGTGACCAACGACGTCGGCATCGCCGAGATCATGTTCGCGCTCGGCCTCGAGGACCACATGGCCGGCTATGTGGCGCCGGACTACCGCGCCGGCCGCGACGACCGGGGCGCCGCGCCCTGGAAGAGCGGCTACGACAAGGTGAAGCGGCTGTCCACGAAGGAGATCAACAAGGAGCTGGTCCTGGACGCGAGGGCGGACCTCGTCTTCGCGGGCTGGAACTACGGCTTCGGCGAGGGCACCGGCTTCACGCCCGAGGCCCTCAAGAAGCTCGGCGTCGGCTCGCACGTCCTCACCGAGTCCTGCCACAACGGCGGCAGCGGCACGTCGCGCGGCGTGATGCCGCCGCTGGAGGCGCTGTACACGGACCTCAGGACGCTGGGGAGGATCTTCGACGTCGAGGACCGGGCGGAGAAGCTCGTCACCCGCTTCCAGCGGCGCGTCGCCGAGGTGCGGGCGACGGTGCCGGAGGACGGCCCGCGGCCGCGGGTGTTCCTGTACGACGACGGCCGGGACAAGCCCTTCACCTCGGGCGCGTACGCCGGGCCGCAGGACATCATCACCCGGGCCGGCGGCGACCACGTGATGAAGGACCTCAAGGACTCGTGGGTCCAGGTCGGCTGGGAGACCGTCGTGGACCGCGATCCCGAGGTCATCGTGATCAACAACTACGGGGACGTCACGGCCGAGGAGAAGAAGAAGTTCCTGCTCTCCTACCCCCCGCTGGCGAACGTCTCGGCCGTCAAGAACAAGCGCGTCTTCGTCCTCGACTACGTCGACCTCGTCGAGAGTCCGCGCAACCCCGAGGCGGTCGCCGCGCTCGCCGGGTACCTGAACGGGGTACGGAAGGGCTGACGCTGCCTAGACTGGGAGCGTGGTGGACACCGACTGGCAGAGCGATCTCCGTAAACGCGGCTACCGGCTGACCCCGCAGCGCCAGCTCGTTCTCGAGGCCGTCGACCGGCTCGAGCACGCGACGCCGGACGACATCCTCACCGAGGTCCGCAAAACCGCGGGCGGGGTGAACATCTCGACGGTCTACCGGACGCTGGAGCTGCTGGAGGAGCTGGGCCTGGTCAGCCATGCCCATCTCGGGCACGGCGCGCCCACGTACCACCTCGCCGACCGCCACCACCACATACACCTGGTCTGCCGGGACTGCACGAACGTCATCGAGGCCGACCTGGCGGTGGCCGAGGCCTTCACCGCGAAGCTGCGCGAGGACTTCGGCTTCGACACGGACATGAAGCACTTCGCGATCTTCGGCCGGTGCTCCGGCTGCCGTTCGAAGGCCTCGCCCGGCGCGCCGTAGGCTGGTCGGCATGCTGCGTCATACGAAGAGCCCTCTGCTGTCGCTGCCCGGCGCCGTCCCCGCCGAGGGCCCGGACGAAGGCGTCGCCGCGCACTACGGCGACCTGTTCCGCGAGCAGCGCACGCTCGCGGACGGTTCCGGGTTCGTCGACCTCTCCCACCGCGGTGTCATCACCGTCACCGGCCCCGGCCGGCTGGCCTGGCTGCACCTGCTGCTCACCCAGCATGTGAGCGAGCTTCCGCCCCACCAGGCCACGCAGGCGCTGATCCTCTCCCCGCACGGCCACATCGAGCACGCGCTGTATCTGGTGGACGACGGGGAGACGACCTGGGCGCACGTGGAGCCCGGCACCCAGGACGACCTGGTCGCGTACCTGGAGAGCATGAAGTTCTTCTACGAGGTCGAGGTCGCCGACCGCACGGCCGACATCGCGGTGGCGTACCTGCCCGCCGGCTCCATCGCCGCGACGCCGGAGGGCGTCGTCGCGCGCGAGACGGCGTACGGCCGGGACCTGTTCCTGCCCCGTGAGCGGCTGGCGGAGTTCGCGGCGGAGCACGGCCCGGCGGTGGGCGTCCTGGCGTACGAGGCCCTGCGCGTCGAGGGCCACCGGCCCCGGCTGGGCCTGGAGACCGACCACCGCACGATCCCCCACGAGCTGGGCCTGATCGGCGAGGCCGTCCACCTCCAGAAGGGCTGCTACCGCGGCCAGGAGACGGTCGCCCGTGTCCACAACCTGGGGAAGCCGCCGCGCCGCCTGGTCTTCCTGCACCTCGACGGCAGCGTGGTGACCATTCCGGGCCACGGCACCCCCGTCCGCCTGGCCTCGGACGGCCCGGAGGGCCGTCAGCTGGGCTTCGTGACGACGGCCGTCCGCCACCACGAGCTGGGGCCGATCGCCCTGGCGCTGGTCAAGCGGAACGTCCCGGTGGACGCGACGCTGCTGGTCGGCGAGGGAACCGCCGCCTCGCAGGAGACGGTGGTCGAACCGTAGGCGGCCGGGCGGGAGCGGCGCTTCGCTCCCGCCCTTTCAGACCTCGATGAGCACGGTGAAGGGGCCGTCGTTGGTCAGGGACACCTTCATGTCCGCCCCGAACCGGCCCGTCTCGACGTGCGCGCCCAGCTTCCGCAGCTGTGCCACGACCTCGTCGACGAGCGGCTCGGCCACCGGGCCGGGGGCCGCCGCGTTCCAGGTGGGCCGCCGTCCCTTGCGGGCGTCACCGTAGAGGGTGAACTGCGAGATCACCAGCAGCGGCGCCCCGATGTCCGAGCAGGACTTCTCGTCCTTGAGCATCCGCAGCGACCACAGCTTGCGGGCCAGCTGGGCGCATCGCTCGGGGGTGTCCTCGTGCGTCACGCCGACCAGCACACACAGGCCCTCGCCGATGATCTCGCCGACCACCTGGCCGTCCACGGCGACGCTCGCCCCGTCCACCCTCTGCACCACAGCACGCATACGGACCATGATGCCCTGCGCCCGTACGGGTTCGTTGCGGTGGAGAGACCCTGCGGCCGGGGCATGCCCAATGGCACGATGCGTGCAGGCGGTGCCTTTTGCGGGCAACGGCGGGACGCTCCGGCCGCACACCGCCCGAGGGGACGGAACCGCATGACCACACCGACCGAGGATGGCCGAACGCTCACGGCCGCGGACCGAACGGCCATGGAGCTCCGCGCGGGCGGAGGTGAATCGTTGCACGCCAGACCACCGACCCAGCGTTCCGGACGGTTGGCGGACGTCCCCGGTCGCCGGATGAACGAGCTGAGCCTCGCGGAGCTGCGCACGATGCGCCGGGAGGCCCAGCAGGAGGAGGCCGACCTCAGCTACGTCCGCCGGCTCCTGCAGGGCCGTATCGACATCCTGCGGGCCGAGCTGGCCCGCCGGGCGGCGCCCGAGTCCCCGGCGGTGGAGCGGCTGCTGGTCGACCGGCTGACGGAGATCCTCTCCGACGGGCCCTCCGCGCAGCGCTCCTCGGCCCGTCACGTGACGCTGCGCACCCCGCACAGCGAGGAGCACCGGCGGGTGGTGGAGGACATGCTGGCGGAGGTCGGGCTGTCGGACCTGGCGGCCCGCACGGACGGCGAGCTGCGGGACGGCATGGCCCGCCTGGCGGGGTACGAGCGCCAGGTGTCCCTGCGCCGGCAGGGGGTGCAGCGCACGGCCGACGATTGCAGTGCCGAGATCGCACGCAGGTACCGTGAAGGAGAAGCACAAGTAGACGACCTGCTCTCGTGATCTCCTGACAGAACCACCGGGGCGGTCGCGCACCACCCCGGAAGGCCGACGATGACCTCCTCGACCCCTGTGTCGCCCGTGTACGCCGCCGTCCCGGCCGAAGGCGCCCGTATACCCGGCCTGTCCCCGGTCCTCGCCGAGGTGGTCCGCTCGGGCTTCGTCGAGGGCGTGCACCGCGGCTCGCTGGTCGTGCTGGCGGCCGACGGCAGCGTCGAGTTCGCGCTGGGCGACCCCGCGGCCCCGGTCTACCCGCGCTCGGCCAACAAGCCGATGCAGGCGGCGGCCGTGCTGCGCGCCGGGCTGGAGCTGTCCGGGGAGCGGCTGGCGCTGGCGGCGGCGAGCCACTCCGGCGAAACGTTCCACCTCGACCTGGTGCGCACGATGCTCACCGAGTTCGGACTCCCCGAGGACGACCTGCAGACCCCGCCGGACCTCCCGCTCGACCCCGTCGAGGCGGAGGCCTACCTGGCCTCCGGCCAGGTGCGCGACCGGATCACCATGAACTGCTCCGGCAAGCACGCGGCCATGATCGCCGCCTGCGCGGCCAACGGCTGGCCCACCGACTCCTACCTCGACCCCGAGCACCCCCTGCAGCTCCTGGTGCTGGACGTCGTGCAGCGGGCGAGCGGCGAGGACGTCGCCCACGTGGGCACCGACGGCTGCGGCGCGCCCCTGATGGCGCTCTCCCTGACCGGCCTGGCCCGCGCCTTCCGCAGCTTCGTGACGGCCGCCCCGGGCACCCCCGAGCGCGCGGTCGCCGACGCCATGCGCGCCCACCCCGAGTACGTCGCCGGCACCCGCCGCCCCGACACCTGGCTGATGCGCGAGGTGCCCGGCGCGCTGTCGAAGATGGGCGCCGAGGCCGTCCAGGCCGTGGCCCTGCCCGACGGCCGGGCCCTGGCCTTCAAGATCGACGACGGTGCCCTGCGGGCGCTGGGCCCGGTGCTGGCCCGCGTGCTGCGGATGATGGGCGTCGAGGCCCCCGTCCTCGACCGCATCGCCGCACAGCCGCTGCTGGGCGGTGCGCGGCAGGTCGGCGAGATACGCGCCGCGTTCTGACACCGGCGCGCCGTGCGGACCGTGCGCGCCGTGCGGACGGGCGCGCACGGCGCGGACGCCGCCATGCGCTGCGTATCGCCCTCCTGACGACCGTAAGAAACCGCGTGCGTCCTGCTTTGGGCGGCACCTAACGTGCTGTCATGAGCCTCGACGTGCGGACGATCGACGACACCGACCTGCCCGGCTGGCTGCGCGCCATGCGCATCGGCTTCCTCCAGACCCCCGCGGTGTCCAAGGAGGAGATCGAGATACGCCGGGCGGGCATGGACTTCGCCCGCACGCAGGGCGCGTTCGACACCGCCACCGGGGCGTGCGTCGGCACGTTCCGCAGCTTCACCCAGCACATGTCCGTGCCCGGCGGCGCGTCCGTGCGGACGAACGCCGTCACCAACGTCACCGTCGCCCCCACCCACCGCCGGCGCGGGCTGCTCAGCCGCATGGTGGAGCGCGACCTGCGGGCCGCCAAGGAGCGCGGCGACGCCGCCGCGACGCTCCTCTCCGCCGAGTACCCGATCTACGGACGGTACGGCTACGGCCCGGCCACCTGGGTCACCGAGTGGGAGGTGGACGTCGCCGCCACCGGCCTCGACGCGCGCTACGCCGGCCCCGGGAGCGGCGGCCGCGTCGACCTCGTGGACGGCACGACCGTCCGGGAGCTGGGCCCCGGCCTGCACGAACGGCTGCGCGCCGGCCGGCACGGCGTCGTCGACCGCACCGACCGCTGGTGGCGGTTCGCCACCGGCGATCTCTTCATCAACAGCGGGCCCGCCTGGACCGAGCCGTACTACGCCCTGTACCGGTCCGCCGACGGCACCGTGGACGGCCTGCTCACCTACACCGCCGACGGCGTGTGGGAAGCCAAGAGGTCACGGACCACCGCCACCGTGCGCAGCCTGATCGCCGTCTCGGCCGAGGCCGAACGCGCCCTGTGGCACTACCTGTTGTCGGTCGACTGGGTCACCCGTGTCCTGTCCGGACTGCGCGCCCCCGACGACCTCCTGCCGCTGCTGCTGCCCGACCCGCGCGCCGCGAGGATCACCACCCACGCCGACCACCTGTGGCTGCGCCCCCTCGACACCCCCGCCCTGCTCGAGGCCCGTACGTACTCCGGCGCCGGCTCGCTCGTCCTCCAGGTCGTCGACCCCGCCGGTCTGGCCGGCGGCCGCTTCCTGCTGGAGGCGGGCCCCGACGGCGCGAGCTGCGTGCCCACCTCCCGGCCGGCCGAACTCACCCTGGACGTCGGCGAGCTGGGCGCCCTGTGTCTCGGCGACGAGTCGGCGGTGCGTCTCGCGACGCTGGGACGCGTCGCCGAGGAGCGGCCCGGGGCGGCGGAGCGGGCGGAGCTGATGCTGCGCACGGCGCGTCGGCCGTGGTGCCCCGATCAGTTCTGATCATGCATCACAGGAAAAGCTTGACCTCAACCAAGCTTGAGGTAGGAGAGTGTTCCCCATGCAGACCACTTACCGCCTCGCCGTCATCGTCTCTTCCACCCGTGAGGGCCGCTTCGCCCCCACCGTCACCAACTGGCTCGCCGAGCAGACCGCCCAGCACCCCGAGATAGAGGTCGACGTCATCGACCTCGCCGAGAACCCGCTGCCGGTGAACCTCTCGGGCAAGCCCGGCCCGGAGGACGCCGCCATCCTCGCCGCCGTGTCCCCGCGGCTGGAGGAGGCCGACGCCTTCATCGTCATCACCCCCGAGTACAACCACAGTTACCCGGCGAGCCTGAAGCACCTCATCGACTGGCACTACACCCAGTGGCGGGCCAAGCCGGTCGCCTTCGTCTCCTACGGCGGACTCTCCGGCGGCCTGCGCGCCGTCGAGCACCTGCGCCCGGTCTTCGCCGAGCTGCACGCCGTCACCATCCGCGAGACGGTCAGCTTCCACAGCCCGTGGGGCAAGCTGGACGACTCCGGCCGCCACCTGGACGAGGAGGCCGGCACCTCGGCCGCCGGCGCCGCGAAGGCGATGCTCGACCAGCTCACGTGGTGGGCCCTGTCCCTGCGCGAGGCCCGCGAGAAGCGCCCGTACGGCGCGTGAGCGGCCGATGCGGCGGCAGGGGCTCGAGGCGGCGGGGGCCGGTCCCCCGCACCGGCCCCGGCGCCCTCGCCACTACCCCGCCGGCGTGAGGCGCTGCCCGAGCCCGCCGTCGACCGGCAGTTTCAGGCCGGTGGTGAACGTCGCGTCCGCGGCCAGGTACAGCGCCGCACGGGCCACCTCGTCCGGCGAGCCGTGCCGCCGCATCGGGGTGACCGTGTCGCCCACCCCCCTGAAGTACGCCTGCTCCTCGGCGGACAACCCGGCCACGCCCATGGTCGGGGTGTCGATGAAGCCGGGGCTCACCGCGTTCACCCGGATCCCCGCCCCCACCAGCTCGGCCGCGAGCACCTGGGCGAACGACCACAGGGCGGACTTCGTCCCGGAGTAGACCGACATCCCCGCGAAGCCCCCGGAGTCCGCGATGGACGTGGTGAAGGTGATCGCACCGCCCTCGCGCAGCAGCGGCAGCATCCGCTGCACGGTGAAGAACGCCCCCTTGGTGTTCACCGCGAACATCCGGTCGTAGGACTCCTCGGTGACCTCCGCCACCGGGGTCAGCTCCGCGATGCCGGCGTTCACGAAGAGGTAGTCGACGTGCCCGAGGGTCTCCTCCACCGTCGTGCCGAGCGCCGCGATGTCCTCGAGGTCGGCGGTGTCGGAGCGGACGATGCGGGCGCCCGGTCCGAGCTCGTCGCGCGCGTCCCGCAGGTTCTTCTCGTTGCGGCCCGTCAGCAGCACCTCCGCGCCGCCCTCGACCAGGCGCTTGGCGATGGCCAGGCCCATACCCATGGTGCCGCCGGTGATCACGGCCTTCTTGTTCGCGTAAGTCGTCATGCCCCGCACTCTGCCGAGACGCTCTGACGATCCGCTGTGGACCGGCTGATGATCCACTGTCAGACCCCTGGGTTACGGTCCGGTCATGCGATTCGGGGTGCTCGGTCCACTGACGGTGTGGGACGAGGCGGGGGATCCGGTCACGGTGCGCGAGGCGAAGGTCCGCGCGCTGCTGGCCCTCCTTCTCGCGCACGAAGGCCGGCCGGTCTCCGCCGACCGGCTCCTCGACCACCTGTGGGGCGGGACGCCGCCCGCCGACCCCGCCAACGCCCTCCAGGTCAAGGTCTCCCAGCTGCGCCGGACCGTGGGACGCGACCGCGTCCCGCGCCAGCCCCCGGGCTACCGCCTGCCGGTCGCCGCCGAGGACACCGACGCCGGCCTCTTCCGGGCCCTCGCCTCCCGGGCCGGGGCGGCCGCCGGCCCGCGCGAGCGGGCCCGGCTGCTCACCGAGGCGCTCGGGCTGTGGCGGGGTCCGGCGTTCGCCGACTTCGCCGACGAGGAGTACGTACGCCCCGCCGCGCTCCGGCTGGAGGAACTGCGGCTGGCCGCCCTCGAGGACCAGGCACAGGCCCGCCTGGAGCTCGGCGAGCACGACGCCCTCGCCGGGGAGCTGACGGCCCTCGTGGCGCGGCACCCGCTGCGGGAGCGGCTGCGCGCCCTCCAGCTCCGGGCGCTGTACGCCGCGGGCCGCCAGAGCGAGGCTCTGGCCTCCTACGACGAGCTGCGCACGCTCCTGGCCGAGGAGCTGGGCCTGGACCCGGGCCCGGAGCTCGCGGCGCTCCACCGGGCCATCCTCACCCAGGCCCCCGAGCTGTCCCCCGCGCCACAGGCCCCGCCGCGCACGAACCTGCCCGCTCCCCTCGGCGAACTCGTCGGCAGACAGCGGGCGGTGGCCGACACGGTCGCGCTGCTGGCCTCGGGCAGCCGCATGGTGACGCTGACCGGGCCGGGCGGGGTGGGCAAGACCGTCCTCGCGACCGAGGTCGCCGCACGGCTGCGGGACGGAGAGGGCGGAGGCGGCGCGGACGGCGTGTGGCTGGTGGAGCTGGCGGGTCGGCACGGCGACCGCGACAGCCTCGCGGAGGTCGTCGCCGGCACGCTGGGCATCCGGGACGACGGGGCGCCGCCCGGCCGGCCCGCCCCACCGGCCACGGACCGGCTGGCGGCGGCGCTGCGCGACCGTGGCGCCCTGCTGATCCTGGACAACTGCGAGCAGGCCGTCGACGCCGTCGCCGACCTCGCGGACCGGCTGCTGCGGGCCGCCCCCGGCCTGCGGCTGCTGGCCACGAGCCAGGAGCCGCTGGGCCTCGCGGCCGAGGTCGTACGGCCGGTCGAGCCGCTGAGCGGCGACGACGCGGTGCGGCTGTTCGCGGCCCGCGCCGCGGCCGCCGCCCCGGGCTTCGCCCTGGACGCGTCCACCCGGGACGCCGTCGAGGTGATCTGCCGGCGGCTCGACGGACTCCCGCTCGCCCTGGAACTGGCCGCCACGCGCGTACGGGCCCTGGGCGTACGGCAGCTGGCGGACCGCCTCGACGACCGCTTCCGGGTCCTCACGGGCCGCCGCCGGGGCGCTCCCGCCCGCCAGCGGACCCTGCGGGCGGTCATCGACTGGAGCTGGGAGCTGCTGACCGCCCCGGAGCGCATCGTGCTGCGGCGCCTCGCCGTGCACACCGACGGCTGCACGCTGCGGGCCGCCGAGGCCGTCTGCGCGGGCCCCGGGGTGCCGCCGGAGGACGTGCTCGACCTGCTCGCCCGCCTCGTCGACCGGTCCCTCGTCGTCATGGCCGACGGCCCGCTCGGCCCCCGCTACCGCCTGCTGGAATCGGTCGCCGCCTACGCCACCGAGCGGCTGCGCGAGATGGCGGACGAGACCGCCGCGCGCGAGCGCCATGTGCGCTACTACACCGCCCTCGCCGAGCGCGCCCGCCCCGGCCTCCAGGGCCCCGGCCAGCACGACTGGCTGCGGCGCCTCGACGCGGACGGCGGCAATCTCCGTACCGCCCTCGAGACGGCGGTGCGCGGCGGCATGCGGGAGGAGGCGCTGCGGCTGGTGGCGGCCCTGTCCTGGTACTGGCTGCTGCGCGGCCGTCTGGGCGAGGCACGGCGATGGGCCCGGGCCGCGCTGTCGGCGGGGGACACGGGCCCGGCGGACGGCGAGCCCGGCCTGGAGGACGTACGGGCCGAAGTGCGCGCCCTGCACCACGGATTCGCGTTGCTGACCGGCCGTCCCGCGCCCCTCGCGGCGCCCGCCGGCCCGGAGCCGGCGGACCCCGGCGTCCGGGCCAGGACGTGGTGGTTCCAGGCCTACGCCCTCTTCAACACCGGCAACACGAGGGCCGGCGAGGAGCTCACCGGCCGCGCCCTGGCCGGGTTCCAGGAGATCGGCGACCGCTGGGGCGTCGCGGCGGCCCTGGGCCTGCGGGCCACGCACGCGCTGATCCGCGGCGAGCTGTCGGCGGTGCGGTCCGACGGCGAACGCAGCGCCGCCCTCTTCCGCGAACTGGGCGACAGCTGGGGCGCGTTGCAGAGCGTCGGCCCGCTGGCCACCCTCGCCGAGATCAGCGGCGACTACGCGCACGCCGAACGGCTGCTCCACGACGCGCTGGAGCTGGCCGAGGGCCTCCATCTGGCCACGGAGACCAGCCGGTTGCTCTCCCGTCTGGGGCGGATCGCGCTGCTCACCGGCGACCGGGACCGGTCGCGGGAGCTGCACGAACGGGCCCGGAGCGGCGCCGTGGAGCAGGGCTTCGGCTTCGGGGAGATCCACGCCGAGCTGGGCCTGGCCCTGACGGCCCGCCGCTCCGGGGACCTCGCCACCGCCGAGGCGCTGCTGCTGCGCATCCGCGACTGGTACACCGAGGTCTCCTCCGAGCCGGGCAACTCCCTGGTCCTCGCGGAGCTGGGGTTCGTCGCGGAGCTGCGCGGCGACGCGGAGGCCGCGCGCGCCCGCCACCGGGAGGCGCTGGCCATAGCCGTCCTCGGGGGCGACCCCCGGGAGATGGCCCTGCCGCTCGAGGGGCTGGCGGGCGCCGAGTCCCTCGCCGGCCGTCCGGAGCATGCCGCACTCCTGCTGGGCGCGGCGGCCGCCGCCCGCGCCGGGGCGGGCGCCCCGCTGCCCGCGGGCGAGCGCGGCGACGTCGACCGCGTGACGGAGGCGGCGCGCGCGGCCCTGGGCGGGCGCGCGTTCGACACGGCCTTCGGCCGGGGCGCCGGGCTGCGGCCGCGGGAGGCGGCGGAGGCGGTGGGGGCGGGCCCGTCCGGCGCGCCGGACGACGGCAGGGGGCTGCACGGCGTCACCCACCCGCCACATACGATTACGGCACATTCATACGAATAGAGGTCGCCCTCCATGAAGTTGTCCCGGATCACGGCGGTGGCCGCCGCTGCCGTCATAGCCCCGGCCGCTTTCCTGGCCGCCCCCGCCACCGCCGCCACGGGCACCACCACCGACGTCCAGAAGCCCGCCGTGACGGCGCCGGACGCCACGACCCCCGACCACGCCACCGGCCCGGCCCCCGCCGACGGCACGAAGAAGACCGACCAGGCCCCGGTCAAGGCCACCGTCAAGCTGCTCGAGTACCCCCGGTCGTTCACCGCCGGCGGCGACTGGACGGAGTTCGGCTTCATCGTCGACAACACCGCCGGCAGCCAGGCGATCGAGCCGCTCCGCCTGACGTTCATGCTCAGCGGCAACGGCGAGAAGAAGATCAAGAGCACCCAGCGGATCGAGTACCGCGCCAAGGACGGCTCCTGGATCCGGATCGACGACAAGACCCCCGGCTCGACGTTCGTCGGCAGCGTCACGGGCGGCAAGGTCGAGAAGGGCCAATCGGCCACCGTCGAGCTGCGCGTCAAGCTCTCCGCCGACTACCCCACGGGCCCCGCCCACGCCCTGGTCGACATCTCGGGCACGTCGGTGCGCCGGCTCTCCCCGATCGACGTCGTGGCCAAGGGCGGCGCGGCCAAGCCCTCACCGTCCACCGGCGGGGAGACGAAGTCCCCGACCCCGAGCGGCAGCGCCAAGCCGTCCCCCTCCGGGACGCCGAGCGCGAGCACCTCGGTCAAGCCCTCCGCGTCGGCCTCGGCGCGGGTGTCGGCCGCTCCCTCCGCCTCGGCCTCGTCCCCGGCGGCGGCCGCCGTCGCCGACACCTCCGCCCAGGGCGGCGGCGACTCGCTCGCCACCACCGGCGCCGGGAACTCCACCCCCTGGGTCGTGGGTGCCGCCGCCCTCGCCGTCGCGGCGGGCGCGGGCCTGGTCGTCATGACCCGCCGCCGCCTGTCCGGCCGCTGAGCGACCATCGGACCGAAGGGGGCCGGGCGGCGGCGAGCCGCCCGGCCCCCTTTCGGCCGGAGTGAAGCGGCGTCAGGTCGGGTACAGTGACCGCCGTCAGCAGTACCCGACCGAGGAGGTGAGACCCATTACCGCTGCAGCAGGCTGGGTGCTCTCACCACACGGTCGTACGGTCCCTCAGGCGTAGGTGACCGCGAGAGCACCCTTCGGTAACCCCGGAAGGCTCTCTCCATGTCGGCATCACCCTCCCTCGCCTCCTCCCTCTCCACCATCGTCACCAGGCTTCGCGCCGCCGGCTGCGTCTTCGCCGAGGACGAGGCGGAGCTGCTCCTCGCCACGGCCCGCACCCCGGACGAACTCGACGCCATGGTCGGCTGGCGCGTCGCGGGACTCCCGCTCGAACACGTCGTGGGCTGGGCCGCGTTCTGCGGCCTGCGAATAGCCGTGGACCCGGGGGTCTTCGTCCCCCGCCCCCGCACCGAGTTCCTGGTCCACCAGGCCACGGCCCTGGCCGGGCCGCGCGCGGTCGTCCTCGACCTGTGCTGCGGCTCGGGCGCGGTGGGCGCCGCGCTGGCCGCTTCCCTGGACCGGCCGGAGCTGTACGCCGCCGACATCGACCCGGCCGCCGTCCGCTGCGCCCGCCGCAACCTGGCCGGCACCGGCGGCCTGGTCTTCGAGGGCGACCTCTACGATCCGCTGCCCGCGACCCTGCGGGGCCGCGTCGGCATACTCGTCGCCAACGCCCCGTACGTTCCCACCGAGGCCATCGGCCTGCTGCCTCCCGAGGCGCGCGTCCACGAGGCGCGGGTCGCGCTCGACGGCGGCGCGGACGGCCTCGACGTACAGCGCCGGGTGACGGCCGAGGCCCCCCGGTGGCTGGCCCCGGGCGGGCACCTCCTGGTCGAGACCAGCGAACGTCAGGCCCCGCTGACGGCCGCCGCGTTCGCCCGCGGCGGCCTGGTCCCCCGGGTCATCGCCTGCGAGGACCTGGACGCCACGGTCGTCGTCGGCACCCTGCCCGCCCGCACCTGACGGGCCCGGGGCGATCGGGGCGTCCGGCGTACGGACTCCCCGGCCGCCCCGGTCTCCCCGGCCGCTCCGGTCTCCCCGGCCGCCCGCCGGCTCACTGGGCGGCTTCGAGGGCGGCGCGCCACACCGGGCTGTCCACGTAGTGGTTGTCGAAGCGCTCGGACGACTCCTTGATCTCCTGCGGGCTCGCCTCGCCCCGCATCACGCGGTTGAGCAGCCGGAGGTAGTCGAAGCGCGGCATGCCGGGGGTGAAGACGAAGAGCACGTCGGCCTCGGCGCCGGGAGCCGCCGCGAAGGCGTGCGGCGTGTGCGGCGGCACGAGCAGGAAGTCGCCCTCGTTCAGGACCTTGACCTCGTCGTCGACGAGCACCCGCAGGGAGCCGCCGATGACGAAGAAGAGCTCGGAGGCCCGGGTGTGGAAGTGCGCCGGGGCGCCCACCGCCCCCTTGGCGAAGGACGAGCGGTAGCTGGTGAGCGAGCTGCCGTCGGTGCCGCAGTCGGCGAGCAGGGTCATGACGCTGCTCGGGTCGCTGACGGTCTCGGCGTCGGCGGCGCGGGTCAGAACCGGCGTGAGTGCGCTGGCGTTCATGAGTGTGCTCCCCCTCGTGTGCGACCGCGGCGGGTTTCTTCCGCGGCCTTGTCGATCACCAACCTATGGCGCCGACAGACCTGCCGAGGGGTGCATTTCCCTGCGGAAATCAAAGGTCAATTGACGTGGCTACTTTTGCAAGCGTCTGCTTGCAAAAGTTAGCAACCTCGGGCAGGATCGCCGCATGGCATCACTCAACGTCGGCAATCTCGGCGAGTACCTGCGGGAGCAGCGGCGCACCGCGCAGCTGACGCTGCGACAGCTCGCCGATGCCGCCGGAGTGTCCAACCCGTACCTCAGTCAGATCGAGCGCGGCCTGCGCAAGCCGAGCGCCGAGATCCTGCAGCAGCTGGCCAAGGCCCTGCGGATCTCGGCCGAGACGCTCTACGTGCAGGCCGGGATCCTCGACGAACGGGACCGGGACGAGGCGGAGGTCCGCAGCGTGATCCTCGCCGACCCCTCGATCAACGAGCGGCAGAAACAGGTGCTGCTCCAGATCTACGAGTCCTTCCGCAAGGAGAACGGGCTCGCGACGGACGAGACGGACAAGACGAACGACCGCAGCACACCTTCGAGCTGATCCGGGAGACCCTCGCATGGCCATCACTCAGGACATCCGCAAGGCCGCCACCGACACCGCCTACGCCGCGGCCGGCGCCGCCGACCTCACCGCGGAGAAGATCGGGCAGCTCGTCGTCGAGGCCCCCGAGCGCATCGAGAAGCTGCGCAACACCGACCCCAAGGCCCTCGGCGACCGCTTCACCCAGCGGGCCAAGCAGGTGCAGACGCAGGTGACCACCAAGGCCGGCGAGATCGCCGGCACCCTCGACGCCGACGCCAAGAAGCTCGGCCAGGCCGCGCAGGACCTGACGCTGCAGGCCGTCGGGCAGGCCGTCGCGCTCGCGGCGCAGGCGGGCGAGAAGTTCGAGGAGCTGGCCGAGCGCGGCCGCGAGGCCGTGAAGACGTGGCGCGGCGAGGCCGCCGAGGAGCTCTCCGAGATCGCCGTCGCCGTCGAGCCGGACAGCGACGAGCAGGCGGCGCGGGACAAGCAGGCCAAGGACGAGCAGGCCAAGGACGAGCAGGCCAAGGACGAGCCCGCCGCCAAGCAGGAGCCCGCCGCCGAGGGCGACGCCGACGCCAAGCCGGCCGGCCGCAAGACCCCGGCCCGCAAGCCGGCCGCCACCGCCAAGAAGGCGGACGCCAAGACCGGCGAGTGACGACCGGCCATTAGCGAGAGCCCGTTCCGGGCACGCCCGGCGTGCCCGGAACGTTCTCCCGGTACCGTGGGCGACAGGCGATCCGACAGAAGGTGAGCGGCATGCTGGTAGAAGGCTTCGGCGAGGTCCTTTCCTGGGTGTCGGTCGGCTTGCTGCTGTTCACCCTGTTCGCGCTGATCGACGCCGCCGTCCGCCGCGAGGACGCCTATCGGGCGGCCGACAAGCAGTCCAAGCCCTTCTGGCTGATCATCCTCGCCATCGCGGCCGCGGTGAACATCTTCTTCGGCATCCTGAGCTTCCTGCCCGTCCTGGGCCTGATCGCCACGATCGTCTACATGGTCGACGTGCGCCCCGCCCTGCGCCAGGTCTCCGGCCGCGGCGGCCCCCGCCGGCGCGGCGGCTCCAGCTCGGACGGCCCCTACGGCCCGTACAACGGCGGCCGCTGAAGGCTCCCGGAGACCTCCGGAGTCAGCCGCGCTCGAGGAGCAGCACGGCGAGGTCGTCGGTCAGCTCCTCGCCGTTGAGCGCCCGCACCTCCGCCACGGCCGCTTCCAGCAGGCCCTCTCCCCGCAGCCCTTCCTTCACCTGGCGCGTGACCATTTCGATCATGCCCTCCTGGCCCAGCCGCCGGGTGCCCGCGCCGATCCGGCCCTCGATGAGGCCGTCGGTGTACATCAGCAGGCTCCAGGCGTCGCCGAGCTCCACCTCCTGGCGCGGCCAGCGGGCCTGCGACAGCAGGCCGAGCGCCGGTCCGCCGTCGTCCTGCGGCAGCAGGGCCGGGGCGTGTCCGGGGCGTACGAGCAGCGGGGCCGGGTGGCCGGCCAGGCACAGGGCGGCCGAGCGGCCGTCCGGCGCGATGTCGACCGTGCACAGCGTCGCGAAGATCTCCTCGTCGGCCCGCTCGTGCTCGAGCACCTGCTGCAGGGTGTCGAGCAGCTCGTCGCCGCACAGCCCGGACAGGGTCAGGGCGCGCCAGGCGATGCGCAGCGAGACGCCGAGGGCCGCCTCGTCGGGGCCGTGCCCGCACACGTCGCCGATCATGGCGTGAACCGTGCCGTCGGGGGTGCGGACGGTGTCGTAGAAGTCCCCGCCGAGCAGGGCGCGGCTGCGGCCGGGGCGGTAGCGGGTGGCGAAGCGCAGCTCCGAACCGGCCAGCAGCGGGTGGGGCAGCAGGCCGCGCTCGAGGCGGGCGTTCTCCTGGGCCCGCAGCCGGGTCTCGGTGAGCTGGCGCTGGGCGAAGTCGGCGCGCTTGCGCTCGACGGCGTAGCGGATGGCCCGGCTGAGGACCCGCCCGTCGAGCTCGTCGCGGAAGAGGTAGTCCTGCGCCCCGACCCGTACCGCCTCCGCGGCCCGCTCGGCGTCCGCCTCGGCGGTCAGGGCGAGCACGGCCTGGTGCGGCGCGAGCCGCAGCACGCGCCGCAGCGTCTCCAGCTCGTCGGACGGGCCGGCCTCGTCGGACGGGTCGGCGAACCGCGCGCCGGGAGCCTGCTCGAGGGGTGGAAGCGCCAGGTCCAGGAGGATGCACTGGACGTCGTCGGTGAGCAGCCGGGCGGCCTCGGTGAGGTTGCGGGCGGTGCGGATGCGTACGGGCTTGCCCGACGCTCCCGTCATCGCCGCCATGTCGGGGCCCGACAGGGCGCCGCCGGGGTCGTCCTCGATCACCAGCAGGGTCAGCCCGCCGTCGGGCAGGGCGGCGGGCGGTTCCGCCGGCCTGGGCGCGGGTACGGGCATCACTTCGGTTCCTTCCTCCCCCAGCGACCGCTGGGCGGGACCCCACCCCCCAAGGGCACGGCGTCTCACCGGGAGGCGAGTACCGAGGGTGACCCTAGCGCCAGAGCCCGACGAAACGGAATGGTACGGAGCCACCCGCCTCTGTCATATGCCCCGGCCACAAAGGGAATTGACGCGAAACGCGCCCCGAAGGGGTGAACGCGCGATGACGAACATCACGCCTTGTCGTCCTACGTTCCTATGATCACGCGAGCCCCGTCCGGCGACGGCCGCGCGGCGGCTACCCGGGCCGTACGACCCCCAGGATCGGCATCGAACCGGCCCCCGCGAGGGTCACCTGCCGCCCCGGCCGGGGCGCGTGGACGATCATGCCGTCGCCCGCGTACACCCCGACATGGCTGGCGTCCCCGAAGTAGATCACCAGGTCGCCCGGGCGCATGTCCTTGACCTCGACCTTCGGCAGCTGCCGCCACTGCTCCTGCGAGGTGCGCGGGATCGCGCGCCCGGCCGCGGCCCACGCCTTGAGCGTGAGCCCCGAGCAGTCGTAGGTGTCCGGGCCCTCGGCGCCCCAGACGTAGTTCTTGCCGATCTGGGCGGACGCGAAGTCGACCGCGCGCCCGCCGTCGCCGGTGGCGGCCGAGCCCTTGACGTTCATGAGGCCCTTGCCGGCGGCGCTGGAGAGCCAGGTCTGCTGCGCCTGGCGGGCCCGGTCCTCCTCCATCTGCCGCAGCCGCTCGCGCTCCTTCTCCGCCAGCTTCGACTCCAGCTTCTTCGCGGCCTCCAGCCGGCTCTCGATCTCCTTCTTCGCCGCTTCCTTCTTCTTGCGGTCGCCCTCGAGCGTCTTGCGGCGGTCCTCGGCGGCCTTGGCGTAGCGCCCGAGGTCGGCGCGCGTGCTCGCCAGCTGCGTCAGCAGGTCATGGGTGGCCTGCTCGCCCTTGCGGGCGAGGCTGACGCCGTTGAGGAAGGTCTCGGGCGAGTCGCTGAAGAACAGCTGGGTCGGCGGGGTCAGCGCGCCGCTGCGGTACTGGGCGCGGGCGAGGGCCCCGGTCCGGCCGCGGAGCAGGTCCAGCCGCTGCTGGGTGGCGTTCACCCGGCGGGTGAGGTCCGCGACCGCCTTCTCCTGCAGGCGCTGCTGCTCGTTCGCCGCGTTGTAGTCGTCGGTGGCGGACTCGGCCTTGCGGTAGAGGTCCTCCACCTGCTTGTGGACCGCCTCGAGGGAGCCGGCGGCCGGCGCCTGGGACGACGGCGCCGGTGACGGGGGGCCGGGGTCCGCGTGGGCGACGGCCGGGACGGCGAGCGCGCCCGCGCCCAGGGAGCAGACGAGCGCGACCGCGACCGCGAGACGCCGGGCGGCCGGGCCGGTGGCACCGGAGACGCCCGCGGCGCCGGACGCGGCCGTGGTACCGGAGACGCCCGCGGCGCCGGACACGCCCGTGGCACCGGACGATCTCGCGGTCACCCCGGGGCCCACGCTCATGGCGCCGAGCGGGCCCCTCGCGGCAAGGGAGCCCGTAGCACCGGCCGAATCGGCCCCTACGGAATCACCAGCCGCATCAGCCACACCCACCGCGCCGCCTGCGGGGCTTCCCACCCCGCCGGACGTGCCACCGTTCCGCCTCACAGAACCCCTCCGCGACTCCGCCCCCGCGCCTGACGTGCCGTCACGCGCTTTGGGATGCTGCCACGGCTGCCCGTAAATCGACAGAGAGCTACGTCACACTAGGGGGCGGAATCCGGCCGTCCGCCGAGCTACCACCCCGACGGGTGAGGTTCACCCTCCGTTCACTCTGCCCCATCGACCGCTTCACCTGATCTGCCTAATTTCGGCCGTGGAGGGTGGGAGACACACCGTTCAGGTGAACCACCCGCCATTCCGCCCCGTCACTGGCGGAACAGCTCCACAAACCTCTCGCACGCCGCCCGAGCGGCGGCTCCCGGAAGGAACACCCGAAAGTGAAGCTTCAGCGCAAGAACCGGCTTCGCACAGTCGCCCTCGGCGCCATCGCCGTCTCCGGTGCCCTGGTCCTGACGGCGTGCGGTTCCGACGACAACGGCGGCGGCGCGTCGGGCGGCAGCGGTTCGACCAAGGCGGCCGGCAACATCAAGTGCGAGGGCAAGGGCCAGCTGCTGGCCTCCGGCTCGTCCGCGCAGAAGAACGCCATGGACCTGTGGGTGAAGAACTTCTCCCAGGCCTGCAAGGACATCCAGGTCAACTACAAGGCCACGGGCTCCGGCGCCGGCATCCAGGAGTTCCTCCAGGGCAAGACCGCCTTCGCCGGCTCCGACTCCGCGCTCAAGCCGGAGGAGGTCGCCAAGTCCAAGGACGTCGTCAAGGGCGGCCAGGGCATCAACCTGCCCATGGTCGGCGGCCCGATCGCCATCGGCTACCACGTGCCGGGCGTGGACAACCTGGTCCTGGACGCCGACACCCTCGCCAAGATCTTCGACTCGAAGATCGAGAAGTGGAACGACGAGGCGATCAAGAAGCTCAACCCGGACGCCAAGCTGCCGGACCTCAAGATCCAGGCCTTCCACCGCTCCGACGAGTCCGGCACCACGGACAACTTCACCAAGTACCTCAAGGCGGCGGCCGACAAGTCCTGGCCGTACGAGCCCGCCAAGGCCTGGAAGGCCAAGGGCGGCCAGTCCGCCGACGGCTCGGCCGGTGTCTCCTCGCAGGTCAAGCAGACCGCGGGAGCCATCTCCTACTTCGAGCTGTCCTACGCGACCGCCAACTCGATCAAGACGGTGAAGCTCAACACCGGCGCCTCCGCCCCGGTCGAGGCCACCTCCGACAACGCCTCCAAGGCCATCTCCGAGGCGAAGATCGTGGGCACCGGCAAGGACCTCGCCCTCAAGCTCAACTACACCACCAAGGCCGACGGCGCCTACCCGATCACCCTGGTGACGTACGAGATCGTCGGGGACAAGGGCAACAAGGCCGAGACGCTGCCGGCCACGAAGTCCTTCCTCACCTACATCGCGAGCGAGGACGGCCAGTCGGTCCTGAAGGAGCTCGGCTACGCGCCGCTGCCCGCCGAGATCGCCAAGAAGGTCCGCGAGACCGTCGCGACCCTCTCCTGACGCGGATGCGGCCGGCCCCGGCCCACACCCCGGGGCCCGGCCGCACCGTCCGGTGCACCGCCGCGCCAGAAGCCCCGCCGCCGCCGTGAGGCGGCCCCCGGCAGGACTTCGCAGACCGGAGAAACCCATGGACATAACCCCAGCCACCGCAGCTCCGCCGCCCCTCGGCGCCGCCCCGGCCCCCGCCGAGCAGAAGGCCACCACCCGGCCCGGCGACCGGATCTTCCTCGCGCTCTCGCGCGGATCCGGCATCCTGCTCCTGGTGATCATGGCCGCCATCGCGGTCTTCCTCACCGTGCGGGCCACCAACGCCCTCTCCCACAACGAGGGCGACTTCTTCACGACCTTCGAGTGGAGCGCCAACTCCACCCCGCCGGTCTTCGGCATCGCCGTGCTGGCCTTCGGCACGGTCGTCAGCTCGCTGATCGCCATGCTCATCGCCGTGCCGGTCGCCATCGGCATCGCGCTGTTCATCTCCCACTACGCGCCGCGCAAGCTGTCGACGCCGCTGTCGTACGTCATCGACCTGCTCGCCGCCGTGCCGTCCATCGTCTACGGCCTGTGGGGCGCCCTCTTCCTGGTGCCGCACCTGGGCGGGCTCTACACCTGGCTGAACGACTACTTCGGCTGGACCGGCATCTTCGAGTACCACGACGGCGCCGCCCGCTCGCTCTTCACCATCGGCATCCTGCTGGCGATCATGATCCTGCCGATCGTCACCAGCGTCAGCCGCGAGGTCTTCCTGCAGGCCCCGAAGATGCACGAGGAGGCCGCCCTCGCCCTCGGCGCCACCCGCTGGGAAGTCATCCGGATGTCGGTGCTCCCCTTCGGCCGTTCGGGTGTCATCAGCGCCTCGATGCTGGGCCTGGGCCGCGCCCTGGGCGAGACGATGGCCGTCGCCACGGTCCTCTCCCCCAGCTTCGAGATCGGCAAGAGCCTGCTGGACCCCGGAGGCGGAACGTTCGCCCAGAACATCGCGAGCAGCTTCAAGGAGTCCGGCGAGATAGGCAAGGACGCCCTGATCGCCTCCGGCCTCGTGCTGTTCGTCCTGACCCTCCTGGTCAACGGCGCCGCCCGGCTGATCATCGCGCGCCGCAAGGAGTACACGGCATGAGCGGAGTGACCATGAACGAGCAGCTGGTCGCCGACAGCGCCCCGCGGGCCGTCTCCGGCCTGTACCAGCCCCGTCTGCCCCGCTGGGCCCCTGCGGCCCTCGCCCTCGGCGCGGCCGCCGTGGCCATCGCGATCGGCCTCGGTGCCGGGCTCGGCAGCCGGGTCCAGTGGGGCCTGCTCGCCGGCGTCCTCTACGTCGCCGCGACGTTCGTCGTCGCCGCCCGCGTCGAGGGCCGCCGGCAGGCCAAGGACCGCCTCGCCACCAGCCTCGTCTGGGTCTGCTTCCTGATCGCCGTCGTCCCGCTGGTCTCCCTCATGTGGGAGACGATCGCGCGCGGCATCAAGGTCCTCGACGGAAACTTCCTCAGCCACTCCATGGCCGGCGTCCTGACCATCCAGCCCGGCGGCGGCGTCTACCACGCCATCATCGGCACCCTGGAGCAGGTCGGCATCGCCACCGTCATCGCGGCCCCCATCGGCCTGCTGACGGCGATCTACCTGGTGGAGTACGGGCGCGGCCGGCTGGCCAAGGCCGTGACCTTCTTCGTCGACGTCATGACGGGCATCCCGTCGATCGTCGCGGGCCTGTTCGTCCTCAGCTTCTGGATCCTGATGATGGACAACGGCTACTCCGGATTCGCCGGCTCCATGGCCCTGGCGATCCTGATGATGCCGGTCGTCGTCCGCTCCACCGAGGAGATGCTCAAGCTCGTCCCCAACGAGCTGCGCGAGGCCTCCCTGGCGCTGGGCGTGCCCAAGTGGCGCACCATCCTCAAGGTCGTCCTGCCCACCGCCATAGGCGGCATCGCCACCGGCGTGATGCTCGCGGTCGCCCGCATCGCCGGCGAGTCCGCCCCGATCGTCCTGCTGGTCTTCGGGTCGCAGCTGATCAACAACAACCCCTTCGAAGGCGCCCAGTCCTCTCTGCCGTACTACATCTACGAGCAGTGGGCAGCCGGCAACGAGGCCAGCTACGACCGCGCCTGGGCCGCGGCCCTGGTCCTCATCGCCTTCGTCATGATCCTCAACCTGGTGGCCCGCGGTATCGCCCGCTGGAAGGCCCCCAAGACCGGTCGCTGACCGTCGTCCGCACGAAAGAAGTAGTGATCCCCATGGCCAAGCGAATCGACGTCAGCGGCCTGAACGCCTACTACGGCGCCCACAAGGCCATCGACGACATCTCGATGACCGTCGAACCCCGCTCCGTGACCGCCTTCATCGGCCCGTCCGGCTGCGGCAAGTCCACCTTCCTGCGCACCCTGAACCGCATGCACGAGGTCACCCCCGGCGGCCGCGTCGAGGGCAAGGTGATGCTGGACGACGAGAACCTCTACGGCCCCGGCGTCGACCCGGTCTCCGTGCGCCGCACGGTCGGCATGGTCTTCCAGCGGCCGAACCCCTTCCCCACCATGTCGATCTTCGACAACGTGGCCGCCGGCGTCCGCCTCAACGGCGGCCGGGTCCGCAAGGACGAGCTGGACGGCATCGTGGAGAAGTCCCTCAAGGGCGCCAACCTCTGGAACGAGGTCAAGGACCGCCTGAACAAGCCGGGCGCCGGCCTCTCCGGCGGCCAGCAGCAGCGTCTGTGCATCGCGCGGGCCATCGCGGTCGAGCCGCAGGTCCTGCTGATGGACGAGCCCTGCTCGGCGCTCGACCCGATCTCCACGCTCGCCATCGAGGACCTGATAGGCGAGCTGAAGGAGCGGTTCACGATCGTCATCGTGACCCACAACATGCAGCAGGCGGCCCGCGTCTCGGACCGCACCGCCTTCTTCAACCTGGCCGGCGTCGGCCAGCCGGGCAAGCTGGTGGAGATCGACGACACGGAGCGCATCTTCTCCAACCCCTCGGTCCAGGCGACGGAGGACTACATCTCGGGCCGCTTCGGCTGAGCCCGCCCCCGGAACCGCCTCGCGGTGCTGCTTGGCGGTGCCACCGCAAGGCGAAGGGCCCGCCCCCTGTTCGTACCAGGGGGCGGGCCCATTCGTTCTGCGGCGCGTTCGGCTAGCCGAACGCGAGGTTCACCAGCCAGAAGCTGAACGCGGCCACGATCGCCGCGGCCGGCATGGTGATGAACCAGCCCATCACGATGTTCTTCGCGACGCCCCAGCGCACCGCGCGCGTGCCCTTGGTGGAGCCCACGCCCATGATGGCGGAGGTGATCACGTGCGTGGTGGAGATCGGCGCGTGGAACATGAACGACGCCGTGTACATGACGGAGGCGGCCGTCGTCTCGGCGGCGAAGCCCTGCGGCGGGTCCAGCTCGATGATGCGGCGGCCGAGCGTCCGCATGATCCGCCAGCCGCCCGCGTACGTACCGAGCGAGAGCGTGATCGCACAGGCGAGCTTCACCCACAGCGGGATCGCCTCGTCCATGCCCTGCACATCGCCGATGACCAGGGCCATCACCACGATGCCCATGGTCTTCTGCGCGTCCTGCAGACCGTGACCGAGCGCCATGCCGGCGGCCGAGACGGTCTGCGCGATGCGGAAGCCGCGCTTGGCCTTGTGCGGGTTGGCCCGCCGGAACATCCACATGATCGCGACCATCACCAGATAGCCGAGGATCAGGCCGACGAACGGCGAGAGGAACATCGGGATGACGACCTTCTCGACGACGCCCGACCAGATGACCGTCGTACCGCCCGCCAGCGCCGCGCCCACCATGCCGCCGAAGAGGGCGTGCGAGGAGGACGAGGGAAGGCCGAAGTACCAGGTGACCATGTTCCAGACGATCGCGCCGACCAGCGCGGCGAAGAGGATGCCCATCCCCTTGTCGCCCACCGGCGTCTCGATCAGGCCCTTGCTGACGGTCTTGGCGACTCCGCTGCCGAGGAACGCACCGGCGAGGTTCATCACCGCCGCCATCGCGAGGGCCGCGCGCGGGGTCAGCGCCCGCGTGGAGACCGAGGTCGCGATGGCGTTCGCGGAGTCGTGAAAGCCGTTGGTATAGGTGAATCCGAGCGCGACCGCGATGGTCACGACAAGTGCGAAGGTGTCCACCGGAGGTCAGGACTCCTTGACCGCGATGGTCTCGACCGTGTTCGCCACGTGCTCGAACGCGTCGGCGGCCTCCTCGAGCACATCGACGATCTGCTTGAGCTTGAGCACCTCGATGGCGTCGTACTTGCCGTTGAAGAGGTGGGCGAGAAGCTTGCGGTGAATCTGGTCGGCCTGGTTCTCGAGGCGGTTGACCTCGATCCAGTACTCCGTGAGGTTGGTCATCGTCCGCAGGTTCGGCATCGCCTCGGCGGTCAGCTCGGCCGCCCGCGCGAGAACCTCGATCTGCTGCTCGACGCCCTTCGGCAATTCCTCGATCTGGTAGAGGACGACCAGGTCGACGGCCTCTTCCATGAAATCCATGATGTCGTCGAGCGAACCGGCGAGGGAGTAGATGTCCTCACGGTCGAACGGCGTGATGAAAGAGGAGTTCAGCTGGTGGAAGATCGCGTGCGTCGCGTCGTCCCCGGCGTGCTCCGCTGCCCGCATGCGCTCGGCGATCTCGGCCCGGGCGGAGCTATCCGCTCCGAGCAGTTCCATCAGGAGCTTGGAGCCCGTGACGATGTTGTCCGCGGAGGCGGCGAACATGTCGTAGAAGCTCGTCTCCCTGGGGGTCAGACGAAAGCGCACGTGGGATCCTCGGGGTGCAGCGGATTCGGTCTCGTTGATGCTAGGCGCATCACCCAGCCACAGCTAACTGGCATTCCCTCAGTGTCGCCCATCGGGCAGAGTGCTCATGAAGGCGGTACGAGCCTCCGGCGAAGATTTTGGGTACGATATACCCGCCCGGGGTATGCGAAAAGGGGTATCGCCGCCCAGCGGACCCCGGCGGACCCGGCACCGCCCGTACGCTCGTCATCCCGCTGACGACCGGCCCCGGCGGCACGGGCAAGCACCCCGCAGGACAACGGAGGACGCCATGACGGCCACGGATGCCACAGTGACCAGCACCACTGAGCCCCCCGCGGCCTCCTGCCACGGCGAGGCGTCCACGCCCGGTGACCACCCCGGGCCGCACGGTTACAGCAAGCAGAAGGACCAGCACCTCAAGCGACTGCGCCGGATCGAGGGCCAGATCCGCGGCCTCCAGCGCATGGTCGACGAGGACGTCTACTGCATCGACATACTCACCCAGGTCTCGGCGAGCACGAAGGCCCTCCAGTCCTTCGCCCTCCAGCTCCTCCAGGAACACCTGCGCCACTGCGTGGCCGACGCGGCCCTCAAGGGCGGCGCGGAGATCGACGCGAAGGTGGAGGAGGCCAGCGCCGCGATCGCGCGGCTGCTGCGGACGTAGGGTTCAGCCGTCCGCGTCCCCTTCCGGCCCGGACGGCCGGCGCCGGACGACCCGCAACACCTCATCGATCCGGTCGAAGCTGAGGCGTTCCTCCACCGCGCTGGACGCGGCGATCATCAGCTCGCCGTAGAGATCGATCTCGATGAGGGCCACGGGATCCGGCCCGCCGGACGAACCGCGTCGCGAAACCACGTGATTCACCTCCTCGGGGCTCCTCGGGACCGCTTTCCAGCGTAGTGATCGGTACACACGCCGCGCATGGCACAGAAGGACCATTTCCATGGCCAACTACGCCGTGCCGCGCTATTTCTGCGGCGAAGCGACCGTGCCCGCATAGATTTCGGCGGGTGCGGGCAGGGAGATGTCCGGCCGGAATCCGAACGAGGAAAGTTCGACCGTGGAGACCACGGTCATCGGTGACGGCGGGGCCGAAACGGTGGCCGACGCCGTCGCCGGCGCGGCCGCCACGGCGGAGGCGGCGGCCGAGGACGCCGACGCCGCGGAGGCCACGGCGCGATGGCCGACGCCCACGTCCGCCCGCCCGGCGCGGTCCCGGTCCGCCACCCCGAAGCGGTAGCGCAGCAGCCGCGGTCTGCCCTGGCGGTCGAGATAGGCGTCGAACGCGACGGTCCCACTGGAGAACCCTTTCGCCGCCGCCTCCAGTGCCGCCCGGTCCCGTTCGGGCGCGGCCCGCGCGGCCCGGGACAGGTCGACCGTGCCCCAGTAGTGATCGACCCGCTCCCCGCCCAGCCGCTCCTCGCCCGCGTACGCCGCCTCACGCGCGCCGCCCAGCAGCTCGGCCGCCGCGAGGGGGTCCGTGGCGCCGCTGGTGAGGAGGTCGCCGTCGGCCAGAGTGCCCGTGTCGAGGCGCACCCACTTGCCGGCGGGCACACCCGCGCCGCGGTTCTTCATGTACAGCGCGCCCGGCGCGAACACCTCGGTGATCGGCCGGTGCCCCGCGCTGCCCGCGCCGCCCTCGGGCAGCATCACCGTCAGCCGCCCGACGGGCCGCGCGAAGTCGTAGGCACCGCGGCCGTGAATGGTCAGCCGCGTGCCGCCGCTGACGGTCTCCATGGACGTACGGACCTTCGCACCGCCCGCCCGGGCCAGCGCCGCGGACGCGTGCCGCACGGCGGCGAGCGCCCGCACGGGATCCGCGGCCGCGGGAACGGCGGCCTCGCGGGCCTGCCGCACCAGACTGCTGCCGCCCGCGCCGGAGGCCGCGCTCTCCCCGGCCGGCTCCTTCTCGGCGCAGCCGGACACCACGAGCAGACCGAAGGCGAGGCCGCCCGCCACCGCACCGGCGACGACCGCGCTACCGCGCCTGTGCCTGGGCACAGCCATGTCCGTAAGCCCCCTGCCGCACGCTAGTGGAACCCGTTCCTTCAACGACCGCCCCGGGGTGGCCGTCACGGCCCGGTAGCGTGGACCCGTGTCCGATCCATCCACCGCGCCGCACCGCGCGGACCACACCACCAGCACCAGCGAGCGCGGTTCCTTCTGCACGGCCCGCTGCAGCTGCGGCTGGTACGGCCCCGCCCGCCGGGCGCGCTCCCTGGCCCGCGCCGACGCCGACGCCCATCTGACCGACGCGTCGGCCACCGGCTAGACCGTCCCGCCCCACCCACCGCCCCAGGCCGGAACCACCCGCCCCGCCGACCCATCTGTTTGATCAACGGGGACTCGGCAAGGCGCACCAGGCGCACACACGCAAGGGCACCAAGGGGCAGGGATCGGCATGGCCATCGACAGGCGGACACTTCTGGCAACGGGCACCGGACTGGCGGCGGCGGCCGCCGTGGGTGCCACGGTGACGACGGGCACGGCGGCGGCCGCCGGAAAGGCCGCCAAGAGCGACTGGACCGCCCTCGGCAAGGGCCTCGCCGGCGGCCTCGTACGCCCCGGCGACGCCGACTACACCGCCGCCCGCCGGCTCTACAACACCCGCTTCGACGGGCTGCGCCCCGCCGCGATCGCCTACGTCGCCGGCACGGCGGACATCTCCGCGGCCCTGGCCTTCGCCCGCCGCTTCTCCATACCCGTCTCCATACGCAACGGCGGTCACAGCTACGCCGGCTGGTCCAGCGGCAACGACCGGCTCGTCCTCGACGTCTCGCGGCTCAGGGGCGTGCGGACGCCGACCGCGTCGACGGCCGTCATAGGCGCCGGCGCCAAGCTCGTCGACGTCTATACGTCCCTGGCCGCGCACGGCGTCACCATCCCCGCCGGCTCCTGCCCCACCGTCGGCGTCTCCGGGCTCACCCTGGGCGGCGGCCACGGCATCCTCTCCCGCGCCTACGGCCTCACCTGCGACAGCCTCACCGGCGCCACCCTCGTCACCGCCGACGGCAGGACCGTCGACTGCGACGCCACCCACGAGCCCGACCTCTTCTGGGCCCTGCGCGGCGCCGGCAACGGCAACTTCGGCGTCGTCACCGAACTCCGCTTCCGCACCCGCGCCGTGGGCGAGGGCGTCACCGGCTACGTCTCCTTCCCCTGGTCCAAGGCCGCGGCCGTCATCAAGGCCTGGCAGGAGTGGGGGCCGAGCCGGCCGGACGAGATCTGGTCGGCCTGCGACCTGTCGGCCGCGGCGGGCGGCTCCCCCCGCATCTCCGTCGCCGCGTTCACCATCGGCTCCTACGGAGACCTGGAGAACGCCTTCGACGAGCTGACCGGCAAGGTGGCCAAGGCGAGCGGCGGCAGCGCCGGCATCGGCACCGTCCGGCTGCGGCGCCACTCCTACCTCGACACCGTCCGCGCCTACGCCGGCTGCGGCGACAAGACCACCGAGCAGTGCCACCTCCCGGGCGGCACGCCCGGCCGGGAGTCCGCCGGCAAGCTGGAGCGCGAGACGTACGCGGCGCGCTCGGACTTCTTCGACCGCTCGCTGGACGCGGCGGGCGTACGGGCGCTGCTCGAGCAGGTGGAACGCTTCGCGCGCGGGGTCAAGGGCGGCGGCGCCTCGGTGCAGCTGACGGCCCTGGGCGGCGCGGTCAACCGCGTACAGCCGCTGGCCACGGCCTTCGTGCACCGGCGCTCGCGGATGCTGGCGCAGTACCTGACCTCGTGGGCGGCCGGCGGCGCGGGCACGGCGCAGACGGCCTGGCTGGACGGCGCGCACACGGCGATGCGCCGGTACGCCTCGGGCGCCGCGTACCAGAACTACACGGACCCGGGCCTGAAGGACTGGCGCAAGGCCTACTACGGGGACGCGGCGGACCGTCTGACGAAGCTGAAGCGGCGCTACGACCCCAAGCGCGTCTTCGACTTCCCGCAGGCGCTCTGAGGGTCGCGGCAGGGGCCGGCCAGGCGGCCGTCAGGCCGCCAGGTCGCGGTCGTGGTCGTGGTGGCGCGGCCGGCCGGAACCGGTGAGGGCGCCGCCGTCGGTGTCCTCACCGGACCCGGCGGCGGGCACCACGGCCACGGGCGCGCCGGCCGACCGGACGAGCCGGCCCGCCCGCGTGCCGGCGATCCTCCGCGTCAGCGGCGTCAGCAGCATCATCGCGAGCGGGGCGAGGAGAAGGGTGACGGCGGTGCCGAGGGCGAAGCCGCCGATGACGTCCGTGGGGTAGTGCACGCCCAGGTAGACCCGGGAGAAGCCCTCGAGCAGGGCCAGGCCGATGCCGATGAGCCCGTACTTCCGGTTGGCCACGAACAGGCCCACGCCCAGGGCCATGGCCAGCGTCGAGTGGTCGCTGACGAAGGAGAAGTCGGTCTTCCCCTTGACCAGGACCTCGAGCCCCTGGTGGTCGAGGAAGGGCCGGGGGCGGCGGACGAAGCCGCGGATGGGGATGTTGACCAGGAGCGCGAGCCCGGCCGCGACCGGCGCCCACAGCAGCGCCGCCGTCCCGGCGGGCGCGTCGTCGCTCCGGCGGACGCTCCACCACGCGCAGAGCATCAGGACGGCGAGGCCGACGATGATTCCGTACTCGCCGATGAACTCCATCGCGCGGTCCACCCCGTGCGGCGCGGACTTCGCCAGACCGTTGATCTCGTAGAGCAGGCTGTCGTCGGGGTTCGAACCGCCCCCGGCCACCGGCATGGAGTCTCCCGTCACGAGTCCAGCCATTGCCCCGGCCCCTATCTGTCGCCTGTCGCCACGTCCAGCCACCGACCCCCGTGGTCCGTGCGCCGCAGCCTGCGGCGCTGCTCACCCACTTCATTAGGAACGCCCTACTCCAGTAGAGCGTTCCACCCTCCACCCGATGATCACCAGGACGTTATCGAAGGGTGACCCATGGTCCCAGCCCAGGCCCTTCCGGTCAGGCCGACTTGGGCTTGGGGAGCGCTTTTGCGCCATCCTGCGTCACTCGTGTCGCACCGATGTAATCCGGTGAATCAATCTTGTCGAACCTGATCACAGCTCCGGTGTACGGAGCGTTGATCATGTACCCTCCGCCCACGTACAGGCCCACGTGGTGGATGCTGCGCGGATCCTTCAAGTCATGTGCGAAGAAGACCAGATCGCCCGGGAGCAGCTCGTCCCGCTTGGGATGCGGGCCGGCGTTCCACTGGTCGTTGGCCACGCGCGGCAGTTCGATGCCCACGGTCTCGTACGCCGCCTTCGTCAGACCCGAGCAGTCGAAACGCCCGTTGTCCTCCTTGGTGCCGTCACCGCCCCAGAGGTAGGGCGTGCCCAGCTTCTCCTGGGCGAAGTAGATCGCCCCGGCCGCCGCCTGTGAGGGCGCGACCCTGCCGACCGGCCGCGCGAAGCTCTTCTCCAGGCTGCGGATCGACTTCACATAGCCCTGCGTCTCGTTGTACGGCGGAATGCCGCCCGCCCTGATGACGGCGTACGAACCGGCGTTGTACGAAGCGAGCATGTTGTCCGTGATGTCCCCGGGTACGTTCTTGACGTACTTGGCGAGGTCGCAGTCATAGGTGGCGGCGGACGGGATCGCGTCCTGCGGATCCCAGATGTCCCGCTTCCCGTCGCCGTTGCCGTCGACCGCGTGCCCGGCCCAGGTCTCCGGGATGAACTGCGCTATCCCCCGGGCGTCGGCGGGACTGACCGCCCTGGGGTTCCAGTTGCTCTCGGTGTAGAGCTGCGCGGCGAGGATCGCCGGATTGAGCGCGGGGCAGAGGTTGCCCCACTGGGCGACCAGCGCCTGGTACTGATCCGGCACCGCCCCCTTGGCCAGCCCTACCGTCCCCCGGCCCCCGCCACCGCTCACGGTGTTCCCCGCGGCCACGTACACACCGACCACGAGCAGCCCGACGAAACTCAGGCACAAGCCGACACCGGCACCCACGCCCACCCAGAGCTTCCGCACCCCGCAATCCTCCCCCAAGGGCCCACCACGTATCCGGACTTCCGTACGGTCCGTCAGCCTCCGCCGAACCTCCGACGGTTCAGCGTGCATCACCCTACGAGCGGGAACCAGACGGCCTCGCCCGGCGCCGGGCCCCCACACGGTGCCGCGACGCTAGGGTGAGCGCCGGCGTTCATCCGAACATCCCATCTCAGGAGGGGGCGGCTCGTGCCCGAGATTCCGGCTGATCTCACATGGATCCCGGCCACCGACGACGAGAAGATGACCGAGTATCTGGAGGTCGCCTTCGGGAACGACGGCAGCGTCTACATCCGGGAGAACATCAACCCCGAGAAGGTCGTCGTGACGACCGACGCCAAGTGGGACGCGTTCGTCCTGGGCGTCCAGGCGGGCGAGTTCGACCACTTCGTCGAGGGCATCGAGGGCTGACCCCCCGCGCTCGTCCCAGGCTCTCCGTCAGAAATCGGGCAGGTCCACCTTGTCCCGATCGCGCGGCTTCTTGAGCTTGCTCGCCGAGGAGGAGGGCCGGGGCGAGGGCGACGAGGACGGGTGCGCGGAGCTGTCCGCCGGCCCCGCCGACTTCTTCGGCTTCGCCGACTTCCCGGACTTCGGCGAGCGGGTGGGGTTCGCGACCTGTGAGGGCACGGCGTCGGCGTCGGCAGCCGGCGGCTGCGTGTCCCCGCCCTGGCTCGCCTCGGCGGCCGGGACGGCCGGGGGCGTGGAATCGCCCTTGCCGCCCCCGCCGCCTCCGGACTCGAACATGGAGACCCCGATCAGAGCCGCCACCACGAAGGCGACCCCACCGGCGACCACACCGAGCAGCGTCTTCCGCTTCCGTGCGGGCGGCGCCACCGCGGCATAGGTGGTCGTACTCTCCCGCTGCGGCCCGGACCGGCCGGGCGGCGGGCCCGGCGCGAACGGCGGCGGACCGCCCGGAACCGGCGGGACGGCGGCCGACACGGCCGTCGGGGCCATGCCGGCCGGGCCCATGCCGGGGGACCTCATTCCGGAAGACCTCATGCCGCCCTGCGGGCCCGTGGCGTGGGGAGCCGTGGCATGCGGACCCGTGGCGTTCGGCAGCGGCTGCGCGCGGTCCTCCCAGGAACCGTCGGCGAAGAAGTCCTCGACCTCCTGGGCCGACGGCCGCTCCTCCGGCCGCTTGGCCAGCATGCGCAGCAGGAAGGCCTCGAACGCGTACGGGATCTCGCCCCGCTGCAACCGCGGCGGCTCGGGCGTGCTGTCCACGTGCATGTAGAGCAGCGTCGTCGGGCTCTCGGACCAGAAAGGCGGCCGGCCGAGCAGCAGCTGGTACAGCACGCACCCCAGGGCGTACACGTCCGACTCCGGGCCGGCCGTCCGCCCCAGCGCCCGCTCGGGGGCGAGGTAGGTGCTCGTACCGACGATCTGCCCGGCCCGGGTCAGCTGGGCCGAGGTCTCGTCGACGAACCGCGCGATGCCGAAGTCGCCGATCTTCAGGGCGCCGCTGGCGGCGTCCACCATCAGGTTTCCGGGCTTCACGTCGCGGTGGACCACCCCCTGCGCGTGCGCGGCCGCCAGGCCGGACGCCGTCTGGGCGGCGATGTCGGCGACGCGGCGCACGGCGAGCGTCCCCTGGGCCCCGAGCTCGCCCTGCAGGCTCGGTCCCTGGACCAGCTCCATGACGAGGTAGAAGCGGCCGTCCCACTCGCCGAAGTCGTACACGGCGACGACCTGAGGGTGATTCAGGCGGGCGGCCGTCTGGGCCTCCATCCGGAAGCGCATCGCGGAGGACTCGTCGGAGTCGTCCCCCAGAAGCAGCTTGACCGCGACCTGACGGCCCAGCACCTCGTCGTGCCCCTGCCAGACTTCGCCCATTCCCCCACGGCCGAGCGGCTCCCCCAACCGGTAACGACCGGCAACCAGCACGCGTACCACCCTTGATCTCGAACCGTGCGCGGCTCCATGCGCAGATCAGGAAGAGTACCCACCGAACACACTGTCGTTTGAACATCTCCGCGCCCCCCTGTATCGCCGACGATTGCTCGGCGTCCATACGCGTGATACACAGAGTCACCCTAGGACCCCCCACTGACAACGGGGCTTCACCGCAGGTCAGAGCGGCACCACCGCGCACTCGTACGGGTTCCGGCAAAAAATGCCGCCAAATCGACATGCGGAGCGGCATCGTCGGCGAAGATAGGTCCTGACCTTTGCCGTGCGGCAAGGGGGATACAACTACCCATAAGGGGCGGTGAGTTAGAAATGTTTTTGGCTGCCGGCAACAAGGGCGACATCAACACCATCATTGGCGGAATCGCCCCGAAATGGGGTCCGTTCGGCGAACTCGGGCGCGAAGCGCGCGTGATGATCGAGGTCATCATGGCAGCGGCGATCCTGCTCTGCCTGGCCATCGCCATCTGGGGGGCAGCGAAGCAGCGGATCGGCGCCACGGCGCTCCGGGACACGTTCAGCGCCGAGCAGGGCAAGGGCCTGATCGTGGCGGGCCTGACGGGAGTGTTCATCATCGGCTCGCTCGGCACGCTGTTCACGATCGTCTACGGCATGGCGGTCTGAGCCCCCTTACGCGCCCCCTCCTCCGCCCGTTCGCTTCCATCCGCTTCCATCCGGTCCCGCCGCGCATCGCTCCCGCGCAGACCCTCTCGTCCCCGAGTCCCCCCGCACCGAGGCTGCCACCTGATGCCCCCTCACACCCCTTCGCCCACCCCCCGGATTCCCTTCCCACCGCTACCGTCATATACGGGCGGCAAGCCGGCCACGACGTATGAGGGAGCAGGCGGAGCATGAGTCTCGGCGACGACGGCTACGGCAGCGGCCACAACGACTACGGCGACGACCGCCACCACGGCACGCGCACGCGCCTCCCGGAGGGCGAGGTCGACCCCTACGCCCCCACCCGCCGCGGAAGCGGCCGCTCCGGCAGAGCGGGCCGCCCCTCCGGCCGGAACCTGATCACTGTCGTGGGCGTCGTGGTCCTGCTCATCGCCGCCATCGCCTTCGCCAACCGAGGCGACGGCTCCGGCTCCTCGTCCGACGACGACGGCTCCCCCCGCACCCCCACCGGCGCCCGCGCCACGGCCCCCACCGGCACCAAGCCGGTCGACGGCAAGACCGGCGGGATCGCCTCGGGGTTCGCCCATTCGGAGCAGGGAGCGCAGAGCGCCGCGGCGAATTTCGCGGTGGCGTTGGGGGGTGACGGGATGTTCAAGACGGACAGCCGTCACGCGATCGTCAACGCCGTATACGCCCCGGACGTCGCCGCCGCCCGCCAGGGCGACCTCGACAAGGTCTACTCCGACCCGGAGTTCCTGAAGAAGATCGGCTTGGACGCCAACGGCGGTACGCCCAAGGGCATGACGTTCGTGTCCAGGACGAGCCCCGTCGGAACCAAGGTCGTCAAGTACGAGGGCGACACCGCGAGCATCGCCGTCTGGTTCTCCTCGCTCTTCGGCCTGGCCGGCGAGAGCTCGACCAATCCGGTCTCCGAGAGCTGGTACACCAACACGTTCGTGCTGAAGTGGACCGGGGACGACTGGAAGGTCACCGACTTCACGCAGAAGGACGGCCCGGCTCCGGTCGGCCGGGACCAGGCCGCCTCATCGGCCAAGGAGATGTCCGACGCCGTTGAAGGGTTCGGAGGGTTCACCTATGCCCGCTAGTCGCCGCCGTGCGCTCACGATCCCCGCCGCGTTTGCGGCAATGCAAGCGACGATCGTCGTGCTCTCCGCACGGGCGTACGCCGCGCCGACACCGACACCCGCGCCGTCGGGATCCCAGGCGAGCCCCACGCCCTCGGCGACCCCGAGTGGCAGCGCCGCCCCGACGCCCACGCCGAGTGGCAGCAACACCAACGACCCGTGCGAGCTCATCCGAGGCCCCGCCAAAGAGTTCTGCAAAGGCGGCACCGGAACCGGCAAAGGCACCGGAACCACCCCCGCCGACCCCCCCAACGCCCTCGACCCCCTGGCCTCACTGGCAAAAGGCTGTGCCGAAGCCGGTTCCTGGATCGTCAACAAGCTCTCCGAAGCCGTCCAGAACACCGGCAACGTCGATTTCACCAACGCGCCCTTCCTCCGCCAGTACGCCGTGGTGTTCGCGGCCTCGACGTTCCTGACGCTCATCCTGTGGCTGCTGGCGGTCGCCAAGCGGGCCGTGCGCGGGGTGCCGTTCTCGGAGGCGGTCACCGAGGCGGTCGGTTTTCTGTGGTTGACGGTGCTGGCGTCGGCGTTCACGCCGTTGATCCTGTACACGGTCGTCTCGGCGACCGATGCCGTCACCGACGTGATCGCCGCCGGTTCGGGGACGAACAACGACGCGTTCTTCGGCGGGTTCGCGGCCGCCCTCAAGAAGGGCGACGGCATCGGCGGCGGGCCGATCATGCTGATCGTGGTGTCGCTGGTCTCGGTGCTGGCCGCGGGCGTGCTGTGGCTGGAGCTGGTGATCCGTGCGGCGCTGCTGTACGTCGGGGCGATCCTCGGTACGGCGGTCTACGCGGGGCTGGTCGACAAGAACATGTGGGGGCATGTCCGCCGCTGGGCCGGCATCATGATCGCCGTCATCCTCGTCAAGCCGATCATCGTGATCGTGCTGGGCCTGGCGGGGGCGCTGTCCAGCGGGAAGGGCCCGACCGCCTTCTCGGCGGTCGTGTCCGGCCTCGCGATCATCATCCTCGCCATCTTCTCCAGTGCGATGATCTACCGCTTCGTGCCCGGCTTCGGCGACGAGATCGTCAGCAGCCGCAACGCCAGCAACGACGCGGCCTCCCGCCGCGCGGCCGCGGTGATCTCCTCGCCGGCGGCCCTGGTCAAGCAGGGAATCACCACCCACAGCGCCCGCGGCAACGGCGGCGGAGGGGGCCAGGCGGCCCGTCCGGCCAGTGCCATGTCCGGCGGTGTGGCCGCTCACAGCGCCCGCCCCGCGGCCCCGAGCGGCGGCGGCAACGGAAGCGCTCCCTCCTCCGCACCGGTCCCGGCGCCCCGCGCACAGAACAACGGCAAGAGCAATACATCCGGAGGTGAGCGGAGTTGACGATCCCGGCCCAGTCCCAGCCGATCGCGGCCCGCCGTACGTATTTGATCGGACGCGCGCGCCCCAACGCGGTCGTGGGCAAGAACCGGGAGACCGGCGAGATCGCGCTGATCATCGCCGGGGCGTTCCTGGGCATGATGTGCGGCCTCCTGGTGCCCCTGCTGCCACTGCGGATCGTCACCCTCACCGGCTTTCCCGCGCTCTCGCTCGCCGCCGTCTACGTGCCGTACAAGAACCGCACGTTCTACAAGTGGTTCGAGATCAACCGCTCGTACAAGCGCAGCCTCCGCCGCGGCACCACGTACCGCTCCTCCGCGATCGAGGCCGGCACCCGCCTGGACGGGCGGGAGATCGAGGTCGGCCCGCCGCCGGGCATCGGGCGGATCAACTGGCTCTCCGCGCCCTTCGGGCCGGACGAGATCGCCGTGCTGCTGCACGCCGACCGCCGCACCGTGACCGCCGCGATCGAGATCGAGGGGCCGGGCGTCGGGCTGCGCGACTCGGAGGACCAGGAGGCGCTGGTCGAACGGTTCGGCACGCTGCTCAAGCACGTCGCCAACGGCGACGGCTACGTCACCCGCATCCAGATGCTGGCCCGTACGCTGCCCGCCGACCCCGACGCGCACGCCAAGGACGTCGAGCGGCGCGGTGACGACAACGCCCCGGACTGGCTGAAGGAGTCGTACGACCAGCTGCAGTCGATGGTCTCGACGTCGTCCGAGCAGCACCGCGCGTACCTCGTGGCGTGCATGCACTACAGCCGTGAGCTGGCCGCCGAGGCGCAGGCCATCGCCAGGGCCTCCCGGCACGAGGGCGGCGGCAGGCAGCGGCTGGACCGCGACGCGGGCCTGGCCGTGGTCATGGCGCGCGAGCTGACGGACATCTGCGCCCGGCTCGCCGAGGCCGACATCCGGGTGCGGCAGCCGCTCGGCCAGGGGCGGCTGGCGTCGCTCGTGCACTCGATGTACGACCCGGACCACCCGATCGACCACATCCAGGCGATGACCAAGCGCAACGCCTGGCCGGCCGAGCTGGACGCCATGGAGCCCACCTACCTCCAGGCGAAGACCCGGGAGTCGTCCACGCGCGCGCCCTGGTGCCATGCGACGGCGTGGGTGAAGGAGTGGCCGATGACGCCCGTGGGCGTCAACTTCCTCGCCCCGCTCCTCGTCCACACCCCGGACGTGATCCGTACGGTCGCGGTCTGCATGGACCTGGAGCCGACCGACGTGGCCATCGAGCGGATGCTGACGGAGAAGACGAACGACGACGCGGACGCCTCGCGCGCCGCCAAGATGAACCGGGTCGTCGACCCCCGCGACGTCGCCCACCACTCCCGCGTCGACCAGCGCGGCGAGGACCTCGCCAGCGGCGCGGCGGGCGTCAACCTGGTCGGGTACATCACCGTCTCGTCGCGCTCGCCGGAGGCGCTGGCGCGTGACAAGCGGACCATAAGAGCTTCGGCGGGCAAGAGCTACCTCAAGCTCGAGTGGTGCGACCGCGAGCACCACCGGGCGTTCGTCAACACGCTGCCGTTCGCGACCGGCATCCGACGATAGGGGCAATGCCGTGCTCGATCCCCTGGCCACCCTCACCGACGCCTTCACCAGTTTCCTCTTCGGGAAGGTGGAGACGACCCGGCTGCCCGTACGGACCTCCACCGGTCAGGCGCAGGCCGTCTACCTCCCCACCGCGGCCCCCGGCCTCGGTGACTCGGGCGTGGTCATCGGGCGCGAGGTGTACTCCGGCAAGGGCTACATCTACGACCCCTTCCAGCTCTACGGCCAGCAGCTGCCCGCCCCGCACTGGCTCGTCCTCGGCGAGTCCGGCAACGGCAAGTCGGCGCTGGAGAAGACGTACGTCCTGCGCCAGCTGCGCTTCCGCGACCGGCAGGTCGTCGTGCTGGACGCCCAGGGCGAGGACGGCGTCGGCGAGTGGAACCTCATCGCGCAGCAGCTGGGCATAACCCCCATCCGGCTGGACCCGACGGCCGCGCTCAACGGCGGCATCCGGCTCAACCCCCTCGACCCGGCGATCACCACGACCGGCCAGCTCGCCCTCCTCCGTACGATCATCGAGGTCGCGACGGGACGAGGACTGGACGAGCGGGCCGGTTTCGCGCTCAAGGTCGCGCACGCCTACGTGAACGAGACGATCGTGGGCCGTCAGCCGGTGCTGACGGACATCGTCGAGCAGCTGCGGCATCCGGAGGCGGAGTCGGCGGAGTCGATGAACGTCGACATAGACGATGTACGGGCCTGGGGCCTGGACGTCGCGCTGGTGCTGGACCGGCTGGTGGACGGTGACCTGCGGGGCATGTTCGACGGGCCGACGACGGCCGGCATCGACCTCGACGCACCGCTGATCGTCTTCGACCTCTCGCACATCGACCGCAACTCCATCGCCATGCCCATCCTGATGGCGATCGTGGGCGTCTGGCTGGAACACACCTGGATCCGGCCCGACCGGAAGAAGCGCATCTTTCTGGTCGAGGAGGCCTGGCACATCATCAACTCACCGTTCGTCGCGCAGCTCTTCCAGCGGCTGCTGAAGTTCGGCCGGCGGCTGGGCCTGTCGTTCGTGGCGGTGGTCCACCACCTGTCGGACGTGGTCGACGGGGCGGCGGCCAAGGAGGCCGCGGCGATCCTGAAGATGGCCTCGACGCGGACCATCTACGCCCAGAAGGCCGACGAGGCGCGGGCCACGGGCCAGGTGCTGGGGCTGCCGCGCTGGGCGGTGGAGATCATTCCGACGCTCACCCCCGGCATCGCGGTCTGGGACGTCAACGGCAACGTCCAGGTCGTCAAACACCTGATCACCGACGCCGAACGGCCGCTGGTCTACACCGACCGGGCCATGACCGAGGACGGCGACGACCTGGCCCGCGAGCTCGCGGCGGAGGCGGCGGCCGCCGAACGGGCAGCGGCGGCGATGGAGGTGTACGGGCCGGGCGATCCGGCGGGCGCGGCCGAGCCCTCCGAGTCGACGGTGGCGTGACATGACGCCCGTACGGGACCGGGACGACCGGAACCGCGGCTCGGAGCGCGGCATTCCGGACGGCCTGCTGGTCAGCGTCATCGCCTTCCTGCTGGGCATGACGCTGCTGGTCTGGACGGCCACCGGCATCGCCGCCTTCTTCGCCAACGGCGCGTGGCCGAAGGGCGTGACCTTCGTCGGTACCGCGCAGGCGCTGCGGCATCTCATGACCCAGCCGCGCGACCTGCCGGCCGCGTGGCCCGAGGCGGCCCCGGAGGCACTGTCGGGGTACGGGCTGTTCTGGGGCGTCCTCATCAGCGAGGTGCTGGTGGCCGTGGTGCTGATGACGTTCGCGATCGGGACGGTGGCCCGGTGGCGGGCGGTGCGGGCACGGAAGGGGGAGGGGGCGGTGGTTGCCGCGTCCGTGGCGACGGTGGCTTCGGTGCCGGCGCAGGCGGCGCCGGTCGAGGCCCCTGTGACGGAGCAGGGGGCTCCGGTGTCCGTCCCCGAGCCACGTACGCCCACAGCCGCCACCGCCACCGCCACCCCTGCCACCGACGTCCCTTCCACCCCTCGGCGCCTCGTCTACGCCACGGACCGGGCCGTTCTGAGCGCTCTCGCCACCCAGGCCGTCCTCGAGGCCGCCGGGCCCGTGCTCGTCGTCACCAGCGACCCCGCGCTGTGGGCCGGCACCAAGGCCGCCCGCGCCAAGCTCGGGCCTGTGCACGTGTTCGACCCGACCCATCTCCTCGACACCCCCGACCGTCTCCGCTGGAACCCGGCCGCCGGCTGCGAGGCCCGCGACACGGCCGCCGCCCGCGCGACCGCGCTGCTCGCGCCCGTACGCCCCCTCAGCACCCTCGACTCGGCCACCGCCGACACGGCCGAGACCCTGCTGCGCTGCTGGCTGCACGCGGTGGCCGTCGACGGCCGCCCCTTCCGTCAGGTCCACCGCTGGGCGCAGGGGACGTCGGCCCATGAGCCCGTACGGATCCTCCGTACGAACCCCAAGGCGGTCGGCGGCACGGCGGGCGAGCTGGAGTCGGCGCTCACGGGACACCCCGAACGGCGTGACATGGCCTTGCAATTGGCCGCGAGCGCGCTCACCGCCCTCACCTCCGTTCACATCCGCGACGCCTGTAACCCGAATCGAGCCAATTCGTCGGCACTGGAATCATTCGTCCCCGAAGGGGGAACCCTGTACGTGGTGGGTGAGGCGATTGAGGATCCCCGCACCCGCCCGGGTGCGATGCCGCTGCTCACCGCACTCGCCTCAAGCGTGGTCGAGCACGGCCGCCGCATGGCCGCACGGTCATCCTCCGGCCGGCTCGACCCACCACTGACCCTCGTCCTCGACGACGTGGCCGCCGTGGCCCCGCTCCCGGCCCTGCCCGACCTCCTGACGGCCGGTGAGGCACAGGGCCTGCCCACGGTCGCGCTGATGCGATCCGAGGAGCAGGCACGGGCGCGCTGGCCCCGGCACACGTTGTCAACTGGGTAGAGCTGCCTACAGCCCCCGCGCCCTCCGCTCCGCCACAGTGGGAAGCGAGGACGTCACAGCGAACGGGGGCACGTCGGATGTGCGGACAACACCCAGGGCCGGACGCAACACCTGTGCCGACGGGGGCGGCAACCCCGGCGGCGGACCGGATGCTCGCTCTCACCCACGCCACACTGATCGCGGCACCCGGTTCCCGGCCGGCCGAGCCCGACCGGACCGTGCTCATCCGCGACGGCCGCGTCCTGGCCGTGGGCCGGACCGCCGACACGGCGGTGCCGGAGGGGGCCCGGACGGTGGACCTCACGGGCAAGTACGTCATTCCGGGCCTGATCGACGCGCATACCCACAGCAGCGGCCTGACGGCGTTCGCCTCGCCGCTCTACCCCCTGGCGGGGGTGACGACGGTCCGTGAGATGTGGGGCACGCCCGAGATCCGCGCCTGGCGCGACAGGGCCGAGCGGGGCGACGTGCTCGGCCCGCGCTGGGTCGTCGCCAGCACCTTCGTCGACGGCACGCCCAGCCTGTGGGCGGGTGACCTGGCCCCGGCGCCGGTCCTCGAGGTGGACACGGAGGCGGAGGCCCGCGAGGCGGTGCGCCGGATCGCGGCGGACGGTTCGGCGGACTTCATCAAGGTCTACTCCCGCCTCACGCGCCGGACCTACCTCGCCCTCGCGGCCGAGGCCCGCCGCCAGGGCATCCCGTACGCCGGCCACTGCCCCGACGACGTCCCGGTCACCGAAGCCTCCAACGCGGGCCAGCACACCGTCGAGCACCTGAACCCGCTGCTGCTGTCCACGTCCGGCCGCGAGGAGGAGATCCGGCGCGCCCTCGCCGCCGTCCGCGTCGACCCCGCCGACCCGAGCTCGGCGAGCCGCTTCCGGGACTACTTCCGCCGGCTCCTCCCCGTGGAGTCGGCGGCCGCACGCTCCTACGACCCCGCCCGCACCCGGCGCGTCTTCGACCACCTCGCGCACAACGGCACCTACGTCACCCCCACCCTCGGGATGCACCACACCTTCGAACGCCAGGACGCGCTGCCGGACCGGAAGGAGGAATGGAAGTACCTCCCGGCCTGGTACACCAGCGCCTGGCGGCAGCAGCTCACGGAACTGACCGGCAGCCGGACCCCGGAGGAGACCGCCCGCGTCCGCGAACTCGACGACCACCGGCAACGCCTGGTCGACGCCCTGCGCGCCCAGGGCGTCCCCCTGCTCGCCGGCACCGACTCCGGCACGCCGTACATGGTGCCGGGCTTCTCCCTGCACGACGAGCTCCGCCACCTGGTCGCCGCCGGCCTCAGCCCCGCCCACGCCCTGCGGGCCGCGACGGTGGAGGCGGCGGCCGCCCTCGGCCAGGGATCGGTCCTGGGCGCCATCGCCCCCGGCCGCGCCGCCGACCTGGTGGTCCTGGGCGCGGACCCCCTGGCCGACATCGCCAACACGCGCCGCGTGGAGGCCGTGGTCACCCGCGGTCGGCTGATCGACAGGGACGAGCGGGAACGGCTGCTCGAGGCCGTGGCGAGGGCGGCGGCCGCCGCCTAACGCTCCTGGCCGCGCGTACGGTCCTCGCGGCGCTTGTCATCGCGCTGCGGGGACACCTTGCCCTGCGCCTTCGCCTGCTGCGGGACGGAGTTCGCCTTCGTCCCGGCGGCGCCGGCCGTCGGCCCGGCAGCCTCCCGGCCCCCGACCTTGCCGCGCAGCGCCTCGATCTTGCTCTGGCCGGCCGTGCTGCGGACGTCCGCCGTCCGCTCCTGCGGGGCCTGCTCCTTCGCCTGCTGCTGAGCCCGCTGCTGGGACTGCTGCTGGGACTGCTGCTCGCGCGTCTGCCAGCCCTCGTGGGTCCGGTGCGTGACCTTGCCGTCGTCACCGCGCTGCCAGCTCTCCAGCCGCTCCGCCCCGCCCTTGGCGTGCGGGGTGTAGTAGCGGTCGACTTCCTGGACGGCCGGATGCTTGTCGATCAGCGCCTTGGCGTTGTCGGCGCAGATGCTCAGATCGTTGTCCTCGCGGCCGCGGTACATGAAGTCGACGACTTCACCGTTCACCCAGCGGCCGCCGAGCTCCTTCGAGACGTCCTGGCCCTGAGCGGCCTTGTCCTGGACCTCCTCGTACGGCCCCTGCCAGCGGCCCATGACCCGCTCGCGGGAGACGTCGGCGGTGGTCTCGACATCGACGACGTGGATGGTGTAGCCGGCCGCGGTCAGCCTTTCGGCGAGTGCGTCGGGCTTGGCCCGACCGGCGAGCGTGCCGTCGATGACGACGTTCTCACCGGCCGCTATCGCCCGTTCCCGCGCCTTGTCGGCGAGCATGGTGGACTCTTCGTGCACCAAGGGGGCCAGCTCGCGCGGGTAGAACCGCTCGTCGGGCTGCTCCATGCTCGCGGCCATCCGCTGGAAGCTGCCGTCTTCCAGCGCCTCCTTGAGCAGCTCGTCCTTGAAATCGTCCGGGTCGATGACGTGCCAGCCATCAGGGCTCAAGCGCTGCTGCACCGCTGTCCGCGCCGACGTCTTGCCCGCACCCGGCGGGCCGGCGGTCATGATCGCGATCTTGTCCCGGCCCGGATTGGTGGTGGCGTTCTGCCAGTCGTCAAGGATGCGATCGTGCAGCGCACTCCGCTCCGGGGTGGGGATGGCGTCGTTTCCCAGCCTGATGAACCAGTCCGGGTTGTTGGTTGTGGCGCTCGCCGCCTTGGCGCTCAGCAGCCCGTCGCGTTCGGCCTGCTTCAGCGCCTCGCGATGAGCGGCGACCTTCTCGGAATCCACGGTGTGTCTCTCCCCCCGCCCTCGTTACCGCTGTGCCGCGAGGTGACGCACGATCGTGTAGAACGCCTCGTCGTCGATGTACCGCTGATCCCGCGCGATCTGCACCTCGTCGAAGGTTCCCTCCTCGACCACCGCCAGGTCGTCGTGCATTCCCTCGACGATCGGGCCCCGCTCACGGTAGGGCCACGTGGACAGCGCCTGGACCATCTCGTCACGGCTGATCTCGCCTGCCGCGTAACGGTCGATGACGTGCCGGGGGCTGCGGCCGAGCCGGCCGGGAGGTACGGGCGCCAGCCGACGCGCCTCCTCCACGAGCTCGTCGACCGCCTGCGGGTTGAGACCGAGAGCGGTGCGCTCCTCGCCGGCCTCCACCGCGGCGAGAACCGCGAGTGCCTTCCGCTCGTGGGCGAGAGCGGCGCGCGCGTTGTTGGCCGCGAGCACTCGTCGCTCGGCCTCGCGGGCCTCCTGAATCCGCTCACGATGAGTGGACATGTTTCCTCCGGTGATGCCTGTGGTCATGGGCCTCAGCGCGCCTGACCGCGGTCGCGATCCTGTCGGCGCTTGTCGTCGCGCTGCTGCGCGCCGCGCTGCGCCTGGGGCAGATTCTTGCTCTGCGCCTGCGTCTGCGTCTGCTGGGTGGAAGCCTTGCCGCCGACGACCGCCTTGGACTCCGTCTCCCGGCCGCCGACCTTGTCGCGCAGCTGCTCGATCTTCGACTGCCCGGCGACGCTCCGCGCTTCCTTCGACTTCTCGGTCGACTGTTCCCTGGTCTGCGAGTTGTCGTAGGTCCTGTGGTTGACCTTGCCGCCCGCGTCGCGCTGCCAGCTCTCCATGCGCTCGGGGGCGGCCTTGGAGTGCGGCGTGTAGTAGCGGTCCACTTCCTTGACCGCGTCGTGGTTCTGGATCAGCTTCTCGGCGTTGTCGGCGGATACCGCCCGGCCGCCGTTGCCGTCCGGGTACATGTACCCGACGACCTCGTTCGGCACCCAGCGGCCGCCGAGCTCCTTCGAGACGTCCTGGCCCTGTGCGGCCTTCTCCTGGACCTCTTCGTACGGGCCCTGCCAACGACCGTTGACGCGCTCCTGGGCGACGTCCTGGGACGTCTCGACGTCCACGACGTGAACCGAGTAACCGTTCTTGTCGAGCATGTCGACGAGCTGGTTGGACCACTGCTCGTTGGCCAGGGTGCCGTCGATGACGACGTTCTCGCCGGACTGGAGCGCCATCTCCATGGCCTTGTCCGAGATCATGCCGGACTCGTGGTGGACCAGCGCGGCCATCTCGCGCGGGAAGAACTGCTCGCCCGGCTGCCCCATGCCCTCCGGGACCATCCGGCTGAAGCTGCCGTCTTCCAGCGCCTGTTCGAGCAGCTTGTCCTTGAACGCGTCGGGGTCGACCTGTCGCCAGCCTTCGGAGCTCAGGCGCTCCTGTACGCCCGGCAGGACCGACGACTTGCCCGCCCCGGGCGGACCCGCCGTGACGATGGCGATCCTGTCCTTGCCGGGGTCGGGTACCTGGTTCTTCCAGTCGTTCAGGATCTTGTCGTGCACGGCCTGACGGCCGGCGGTGATGCGCGCCTCGCCGCCGACGCGGACGAACCACTCCGGATTGTTGGTGGTGGCCGTCGGCGCGTTGAGGCCGATCCGCCCGTCGCGTGCGGCCTGCTCCAGGGCTTGGCGATGCGCGGCTGTCTTCTCGGGATCCACGATTTCCTGCCTGCCTCTGCCTTACTGGTTCCGCTGCGCGTAGCGCCGCAGGATCGTGTCGTACGCGTCGCCGTCGATGTACTTCTGGTAGAGCGCCGACTCCACCTCGTCGAAACTCCCCGACACCCGCGGCCGGAAGTCGTTCAGCAGGTTCTCGGCGATCGGCCCGGCCGGTGCGTAGGGCCAGGTCGACAGGGTTTCGATCATCTCGTCGCGGCTGATCTCGCCCGCCGCGTAGCGCATGACGACGTGCTGGGGGCTGCGGCCGGGGCGGCCGGGCAGGGCCGGCGCCAGTCGGCGGGCCTCCTCGACCAGCTCGGCGACGTTCGTGGCGTGCAGCCCGATGGCGCCGCCGATCGCGTCCAGGGTCTCGCCGGCGTCGGCGGCGGCCAGGGCCGCGAGGGCCTTCCGCTCGTGGGCGAGGGTCTCCCGGGCCTTGTTGGCCGCGTGGACGCGCCGCTCGGCCTCGTAGGCCTCGCGGGCCTGGTCAAGGTACGCAGACATGGTTCCTCCAATGTGGTGCTGTACGAGTGGTCACGTCACCGCGGTCGCGGTACCGGCTGCGGCAGCATGCCGCGGTCCGTGACCGGCAGCGGGCGCGCCGCCGTGTGGCCGGTGTTGCGGCAGGCGTTGGGGACCGCTTGGCTGACGCGGCCCAGCGTGTCCCACAGGCTGCGGTCGTGCCAGTAACCGGACTGGTCGCCCGTGCCCTCGGCCCGCTCGTCGGCGAGCATCGCGGCCTTCCAGGACGAGTGGAGCCCGGCCAGCTCCTCGATCGCCCCGCCGTGCTGCGGCCAGCAGACGGCTATCTGGTTCTCGCCCTTGAGCTGGTAGTAGTTCTGCAGCCAGTCGACCCAGTCGGCGAGTTCCGTCCACTCGGCCGCCGTGGCGCGGACGGCCCAGGGGCGCGGCTGCGGGGAGTCCTCGGCGCCGTCCCCGGTGCCTGCTCCGGCGCCGCCGCCGGCTTGCGGGGAGAGCGCGGCCGCCCCGCCTCCGCCCCCGCTCCTCAGCTCGTCGAACTGCTCCTGCAGCCCGTTGATCATTTCTTCGAGCCGCTGGGCGCGGTCGTAGTCCTGGTCGGCGATCTGGCTGACGAGGTCGACCACCTCGATCAGCTGGGCCTCGAGGCCGCCGATCGTCACTTCCTCGCTCACAGCTGCTTCTCCATGGGGAAGGGCGGTACGGGGGGTCCGGGCGGTACGGGAGGTGCCGCGGCCGGCGTCTGCGGGATCACCGGCGCGGCCTGGGCCCCGTACAGCCGCTTCGACTCGTCGACGATGGCGCCCTGGTCGGTCTCCCAGTACGGCTCGGCCTCGATGATCATCGGGCGGATGCCGTGCATCATGACGACCATCCGGCGCTCGGGCAGGGCCGCCAGGTCGGCGACGGACAGGATGTCCTCGAGGCGGGTGGTCTCGGAGGTCGACTGGCTGCCGATGAACGAGCGGCTGTCCCTGTTGCGGGTGGTCTGCGGGGCCTCCCACTGGCCGACGAGTTCGGAGACCTTCTTCAGCAGGCCGTCGGTGTCGGACGAGCCGCCGCCGTACGTCTTGCACGCGGCCGCGTCCCACAGCGTCTTCATGCCGAACTCGCCGAAGGTGTCGACGCCCTGGGCCCAGGACTGCAGCCAGGCCATGACGATGATGCCCTTGGAGCGGTAGTGGGTGTAGAGGTCGGGCAGCTGGCTCCAGCGGCAGGTGTTGGCGACCTCGTCCAGGGCGGCCAGCAGCGGCGGGTTGAGCCGCCCGCCCGGGATCTTCTCGGACGTGCGGTCGGCGGTGGTGAGGATCGCGGCGGACAGCGCGGTGGTCAGCGGGGCCGCCGAGCCGACGCCCTTGCGGGAGAGGAGGTAGATGGTGTCGGTGGACAGCACGAACTCGTCCGGGCGGAACTCGCGGCGCGTGGCGAGCTCCTCCGGCCGGCAGGTCACCCATCGGGTGATCTGGTCGTTCGTCAGCCAGCGGACGAAGATCTCGGCGGTCGCGAAGATGGACTCGCGGGTCTTGTCCGGCAGGCGCCGCATCGTCTCCAGGCCGGTCGCGGCGACCGTGGCGCCGTGGGCGCGCAGGATCTCGTCGGGCTCGGAGTTCTGCGAGTCGGCGAGCCAGAGGTAGACGTTGGTCATCTGCTGCCCGTCGAGGGCCGCGGCCAGCAGGCACCAGCTCAGCAGTTGCTGGCCCTTGGGGTCGAAGAAGCCGTCGGAGCGGGCCTTGGCCTCGGCGTCCTTGCCCGCGTCGACCAGGGTGCTCATCAGCTCTTCGGCGTCCGAGAGGGTGCGGATCTGGCGCAGCGGGTTCCACCACCAGGTCGCCGGTTCCTCGGCGATCTGCTGCGGGTCGAAGACCCAGGTGTTGCCCTTGTAGGAACGGGCGAGGCGGGTGAGGGTGACGATGTCGTTCTTGTTGGAGGAGGCCACGCAGGCGCCGGGGGCGCTGAGGATCGCGGGGATCACCTGCGCCACGGACTTGTGGCGGCCGGGACCGGCGATCGTCAGGTGCAGGTACTCCCACGGCGCGTAGACGCGCTGCCCGGTCGTCACGGAGCGGCCCATGCGGATGCCGGGCTCGGCGGTGTCGATCGACAGGCGCTGGGCCGTGCGCTCGGCGGCCGCCTGGAGGGCGACCTGGTCACGGCGGGTGGTCATGCGGCGGGCGGCGTCGTCGCTGGACTTCTTCGAGACGCCGCCGCGCCAGCTCTGCCGTACGCCCCGTACGACCACCAGGGCGATGCCGGCCACCACGGCCAGCTCGAGGAGGACGATCACGGTGGCGGCGGTCGTCCAGTGCCAGTCGCCGGTGGCCAGGCCGAACAGCGGCGCGAAGGGGCCCACGGCCTCCCAGGTGCCGGTGGCCCACCACTGGGCGCCGACCAGGGCGAGGTAGCTGCCGCCGACGAGCAGCAGGAGGGCTCCGACGCCGGCGAGAGCGAGGGCCGGGCCGGAGCCGTTCTGGCCAAGGCCGCGCGCCTTCAGCGGGCTCATCGCTTCGCTCCCGCCGCGGGCATGCCCCGGAGGCCGGCGGCCGGCTCGTCGTCGTCGGCGATGCGGTTGGCCCAGCGCTCGTTGGTGTCGTTGAGCTTGATCTCGGCCTGGGTGAGCGCGGTCTGGATCGGGATGCCGGCGTTGGCACCGGCCTTGACCAGGAACTTTCCTCGGCCGGGCGGCGGCATCTCCTTACCGGTCTTGTTGTCGATGCCCGGCGGGATGGACCATTCCACGATGAGCTCGCGCTCGCGGCTGGAGAGCGGGACGATCGCGTTCAGCGAGTCCATCTCCGCGCGCGGCAGGCCGCCCAGGAAGACCATGCCGCTTCGCTCGACGAAGCCCTTGGCCTTCTCGCGGTCCTCCGGGTTGGGGAGGGAGAGCAGGTCGGCGGTGGAGTGGGTGGTCATCGACTGGCCGATGCCGATCTGGCGGTTGAGTCGGGTGAGCTCGTCGACGCGGTCGACGAGGCCGACGCCGGCGCGCAGGATGCGCCAGAGCTCGTCCAGGACGAGGAAGAAGTTCCGGCGGGGCTCGAGCCCCGCGGCGGTGAGCCGGTCGTGGGCCTCGATGGAGGCGAACGCCTCGGCCCAGCAGGTCAGCAGGACGGCGCCCTCGAGCGTCTTCTCGCTGGCCGGGATGGAGGACAGGTCGATGGAGACCGGCCGGTCCAGCGAGAGGCGCTCGCTGGTCTGGCGGTTGAAGGTGTTGGCGAGCGGGCCCTCGACCAGCGACATCAGCGACTTGAGCAGCGGCTCGATGGCGAGCCGGTACTTGTCGTCGTTGCCGTCGGCCAGCACCATGCGGCGCAGCGCCTCGGGGCCGTCCTTGAGCAGCTGCGCGAGGTCGCCGAGGATCGGCGGGCGGCCGAGGTCGGTGTCGTCGAGCAGCTCGATGGCGCGGCCGAGGAGGGCCTCCTCGTCACCGGTGATCAGCGACTTGCGGACGATCGCGATGAGCGCGGCGACCATGGTGGAACGGCGGCCGGTGGCCTCTTGCAGGAGGCTGTACCGGGCGCTGCCGACGAGCCGGGAGGCGGCCGAGCCCATCTCGCCCAGGTCCAGCGGGTTGAGCGCGCCCATGCCGCGGCCGAGCTGGATGACCTGGCCGCCCAGGGCGCGCATCAGGGCGGTGTACTCGCCCTTGGTGTCGCCGGGCACGAGCGAGACGGTGCCCCGGAAGTCCAGTCCGACGATCATGCGCCGGTTGATCGTGGACTTGCCCAGACCCGGCTTGGCCAGGGTGAACATCGACGGGTTGGAGATCAGGTTGGCCCGCTCGAACCACGCGATGGGGTCGCAGCACAGGGTCGCCCCGGTGATGATGTTGCGGCCCAGGGGCACCCCCACCATGGGGGTGCCCGCGCCGACGACGTACGGCCACAGGCCGCACACCTGGCGGCTGGTGCCGCGGTATTCGGTGGGGATGTCCAGATAGGAGACACGCCCACCGCCCTCCCCGTGCATGCCACGGCTGCCGATGCGGGGCACCTGGCCCCAGTTGCGGCCGCTCAGCACCGGGCCGCCGGCCATTGCGCCGGAGCCGGTTCCGGCCACCTCGTCGGACTTCTTCGAGCGCCGGAACATCAGCGCACTCCCCCTTTGCGTACCTGCACGTCGTTCCCGTACTTCGCGACTTCGTACTTCGTGCTCTGCTACTTCGACTGCCTCTTCGACGTCACTTGAGCGTCTTGGGCAGCTTCATCGTCATGTGCTCCGGAAGAATCACGCCGATCGGCAGGGCGGCGAGGAATCCGGCGTCCTGGCTGCCCCAGGCGTAGCGCAGGGCGATGCGGGCGGGTGCCGAGAGGTTCTCGACGGCCACCTCGGCGGCCTGCATCCGGCTCTTGCCGCCGCCCTCGCCGTTCCGCTCGTCCGCGTCGTCGTCGTTGTCGAGCACGGTGGCCGTGACGACCATGCCGAAGAGGGTCAGGCCCGCGCCGCGGGCCTCCTCCTGGCGGGTCTGGGCGGCGGCGATGTACTCGGCCTCGGCGTGGGCCTGGCCGTTGCGGGTGGTCTCCGTACGGCTGCGGGCCGCGCGGAAGTCCCGGTCGGCGATGGTGGCGGCCTCGGCCGGCGAGTGCGGGCGGTAGATGAGGCTGACCCGCTTGCGGTCGATGTCGCCGTGGGCGGAGAGCAGGTTGCGCAGCACGTCGGAGAAGACCTCGCCGCGCGGGGCCTCGCCCATCATCCAGGTGACGCTGGTGGCGCCGTCGTGCCAGTACGACTTGGACTTGGCGACGTGCGTCGTCGGACCGGCCTGCGACCAGGTCAGCCCCGAGTCCCGGCCGGCGGCACGCGCCTGGTCGATGAGCTGGGAGACCCCCGGCTCATAGGCCGTGCGCACGACCTCGGCGATCTCCGTCGCCGACAGCGGCGCGCACGCCCCGGCGCCCGTGGTGGCCAGGCGCGCGGTCAGCGACGGCAGACGGCGGCCGATCTCGACGGCCATGTCGCTGGCGGCCCGCTTGCTGCGGCCGATCGCCGAGGAGGCGTCGTACACCAGCGAGAGGTAGGTGTTGATGGTCGGCGAGCCGGACGGGTAGTCGCGGTCGATGTCGGCCATCACCTGGCGGGCGAGCCGCGAGGCGGTGTCCGCGGCCTGGTGGGTGATCTCGTTGTGCAGCTTCTCGCCGCTGTCCGGGGCCACCTCGACGACGACCTGGAAGCCGACGAGGCTGGGCTCGCCGCTCATGGTGCGCATGAACTGGCCCCAGTTGGCGACCCAGGAGTCGATGTCGCCCTGGTCGACGAGGCTGCCGCCCTGGGAGCTGCAGGCGATGGTGACCGCGTAGTGCTCCACCTCGTGGTAGTGGATCATCCCGAAGGGACGGCCGAGGCCGTCCGTGGCCTCGTACATGTCACTGGCCATCGCCAGGCCCGGCAGCAGCGACTTGCCGCCGGGGACCTTGGAGAGCACTCCGGAGCGGTACACGTTCTGACCTTTCATCACTCCCACGCCCCACGCGAGGCGCGAATACATCAGCGTGCCCAGGTGCCGCCCGTACCGGTCGCGCACGGCGAGCGGTACGAGCACGACGGCACCGATGAGGGCGACGACCGCGGCCATCAGCATGTCGAGCGGGGCGAGGGTGCCCGCGATCGCCATGAACACGAACAGCACCGCGGTGGGGACGAGCCCCAGCCCGCCGAGGCCGGCCGAACGGGGCCGCCGGAAGTTGCCGTAAGTGCGAAGTTGCTGCACTTCAGGAGCCACTGGGGCCTCCGTCCAGTTCCTGATGCAGGCCTGCCGCTGAATCGTTCAGGCCGTTGATCATCTGTGCCTTGGCAGTGTCGACCGCCTTCTTGGCGACCACGGCCGCCGCACCGACGGGACCACCCGCGGCACCCGCACCGGCACCGGCCGCGGCACCCGCGCCCGCGCCCGCACCGGCACCCGCACCGGCTCCGGCGGCCGCGCCGCCACCACCAGCGGCAGCGCCCGCGCCTCCTGCGCCGGCACCGGCACCCGCGCCTCCGCCCATGCCACCGGCGGATCCGCCCGCGGCACCGGAGGCGCCGCCACCGAGGCCACCGCCACCCGAGATGCCGGACGATCCTCCGGACAGACCGGCCTGTCCGGCACCGCTCGGCGAACCTCCGCCGGACGACGCCTGGCCGCCGGAGGGGGACGACGAGGAGCCCGAGGGGCCCTTGCCGGAGGAGCTCGAGGAGCTGCTGTCGCCGCCCCCGCCACCGCCGCCGAAGCCGCCGCCACCGGCCATGGCGACACCGGCCGGCTGGAAGAGCTTGAGCAGCGCGGGCAGCACGGCCACGGCACCGGCCAGCAGGACGAAGCCCGTGATGCCGGACCCGAGGTCCTTGTCGACGCCCGAGCCCAGGAGCCGGTAAGCAGCCGCGTAGATGGTCGCGGCGGCGGGCTTGAGGCACAGGAACGCCAGCACCCAGGTCAGCCAGCGGCTGAGCCAGCGCGAGCCCATGCTGGTGAACGCGGTCGCGGCCGGGATCGCGATGGTCCCGGCGAGCAGCACCAGGATGGCGGCGCGGAAGTACATGAGGATGAGCTGCAGAAGGGAAGCGCAGACGCAGACGATCACCAGCAGCAGCGGCACGACCGGCCCGCCGAGAGCACCCGACAGTCCGCCGATCGCCGCGACAGCGGCACCCAGTTTCGCGTCGGCATCCCCGCCGAGCGACTCCTTGATGATCCACTTGCTGTAGGCGTCACCCGCCTCGATGGCGAGCTGCACACCCAGGGTGAAGGTGCCGTTGAGCAGCACCAGCTTGACCATTCCCTGCGCGATGTTGCGCAGTTGGTCCCCGGACCCCTTCAGCTCGATCGCCATCCTGACTCCGGCGAACGTCAGGGACATGATGGTAAGGATGAGGGTGAGCCACAGGGTGTGATCAGCCAGCCACTTGGCCACATCGGCGGCCCCGGTCGGATTGATCGGCTTACCCTCGCCGTCCGTCGAGGCCACACCGGGAGTCGGGGCGTAGACCCAGAACGAGGTCATGGCGGCGACGATCTTGCCGAGGCCCGCGGCGAACATCTTCAGCAGGTCCTCGACGAAGCCGCCGACCACGCCGCCGACGGCGTCGGTGACCGTGTCGACCGCACCGCCGACGACTTCCTTGACCTTCTTGCAGCCGGACTCGACGTACTTCCAGTCGCAGGGATTCAAACTCGGCATCACAGCCCCCTGAACTGGGTGTAGCCGGTCATGTCACTGATGGCGTTGCTCGACGACGTCAGATGGCCGTCGTCGGCGGGAACCACCTTCCAGTCCCCGTCCGCCCAGCGCACCGTCACCTGGAAGACCTTCAGCGTGCGGCCTGCCGCCTCCCCGTTGACCAGGGACACGACCGCGGTCTCCGCGGTGTACGTCACCATCTGAAAACCGGCGAGCTGCGCCAGGTCGCCGGTGGGAACAGGCTGCGTGATCTGCTTCGCGCCTTCCAGCAGCTTGTCGCGGCCGGGACCGGGGAGCAGCATCTCCTTCATCGGCTTGCTGTCCGGCAGCGCGACGATGCTGCGGTAGTGACCGTTGATGGACGCCATCAGGGCACCCCGCGGGGTATGCGCGTAACAGCTGGCTGTCAGGCCGTCGAACTTCATCGGCCCCGCACTCTTCGAGCGCGGCAGCACCGCAGAGTTGACGATCTCCCAGGTGACGTCCTTGGGAGCCACCGTGGGCACCTTGGTGTCGGTGTCGGTGGGCGTGCAGCTGCCGTCCGCGGGCTTCTGCGGCGCGGATGACGAAACGCTGCCGCCCCCGGTAGCGGGCGCCGCCGGCGTGGCGGGCGTCTTCGAAGCGGCGCTGTCGGCTCCCTTGGTGTCTTCGTCGCCACCGGTGACCGCCACGAACACACCCATGACTACCACCAAAAGGATGAACACGGCGCTTGTGATGAACAGGGTGCCGCCGAGCTTGCCCTTGTCCTGTCCGTCGTTCCTGTCAGCCATCTGAACTCAGAACTCCCCCTGAGGAAAACGCTTGGTGCCGCCTAGGCCAGCAGGGCGTTGGCCAGGGCGGACGCGGCCGAGATGACGATGCTGCCGCCGCAGGCACCGCCCAGCGCCTTCATCGCGCGGGACGAGCCGTGGCCCGAGAAGTAGGCCCAGCAGAGGATCGCGCCGGAGATCACGAACGCGACACCGGCGGCCCAGGCCGCGAGGTAGGTGATCCAGGAACCGATGGTGGTGATCTTGTTGCAGGCGCCGGGCGGGCAGGAGCCGAGGGCCAGGGCGATCTTGTCGTTCAACGCTTTCCTTCCGAGGTCGGGTTGTTGGCGGGCCAGGCGCCCAGACGGGTCGCCGGGTCCGGTGGAGGCAGCACGGCCTCGTCGGCCGCGGGCGGCGCGGTACGCGCCGGGGGCACCGAGGCCAGTGGATGCTGGGGCTGTTGGGGGTGCGCCTGCTGTGCGGGCTGCACCGGCGGCATCGGCTGCGGCACGTACACGGCCGGCGCGGGCTGCGCCGGAGGCGCGGCCGGGCCGGGCTGTACGGACTGAGCCTGGTGCACCTGCTGCTGCACCGGCGGGCTCTGGTAGGCCGGTTGGTGCTGAGGCATGGGCTGCGGCTGATACACCGGGCGCGTCTGCTGAGCCGGGTGCGACGCAGGTTGCTGCGTTCCCGGCTGCGGCAGGTAGTAGTCACCAGGGTTGGCGTGGGGTACGACCGGCTGCGCGGGCGCGGGTGTCGGCGCCGGGCCCGGCATCGGGCTCGGCATCGGGCCGGGCACGTGTCCGGCCGACGGGCCGGCGGTGCGCTCGGTCACGGACGGGCCGGCGGCGTGTTCGGCCACGGACGGGCCGGGGGTGCGTTCGGTGGCCGACGGGCCGGGTGGCAGGGCCAGGGTGATGTGCGGCGGCGGCAGTTGCAGCAACGTTTGTTCAAGGACTTCGAGCTCCTTGACGCGCTTGCGCGCCTTACCGCCCTCGCGCCACTCCTCGATCCACGGCACCTGCCAGCTCTGCGGGACGGCGCCGGTCAGCACCCGTATCCGGTCGCGGACCGAACGCGGAAGCTTGGTCGGCGCATCGGCCATGAGCACCAGGCCCACGACGTTCGTGCTCGCCGGGGCCTGCCCCGAGTGCCATTCCTGCAACGCGGCCTGAGCGGCCGCCAGTCCGTGCGCGTCCGCCCGCGCCACCAGCACGACATGGACGCCCGAAACGGCGCCGTGGATGTCCGGCCAGCGCCTCTGGGCGTCGCCGCCACCACCGACGGTGCGCAGCAGCGTCGAGACACCGGCACCCCCGTGCACGCCGAGCGCCCACCAGAGCACGCCCTGGGCGGGCCGCATCGGCAGTGTGCCGAGCTGCGTCTGCGGGGCCTGGACCGAACCGAGCTGACGTCGGCTCGGAACCGGCGGCGGCACCGTCGGACCGGCCGCCTGGTGCGCGGCGAACTGCTGGTGCTGCGCCACGGACTCGGGCTCGGCGGTCGCCTGTGGTGTGACCCAAAGGTTCGGTATCTCGTCCGCCATCCCCGTTTTCCCCCTCTCCGCGGTCACCAGGCTGGATCGCGGAGGTTTACAGTACCTGAGCAGTCGTCAATGTGTGCCATAAATTCGAACAGCTGCGAACAGTAGTTGATAGCGTGCGATCTTCCTCGACCAGAGGATCGCCCGGGGGGAGGTTGGGTGGAGCGGCCGAGCGCCTACGGAGATCCGCTGGCAAAGTATCCGGACGTCATGAAGCCCCGAGAGGTTGCAGATGTCCTGCGAGTCGAGGCTTCGACCCTGGTCAGGTGGTTAGGGGACAACCACATCCCAGGGTTCCAAATCGGACCAAAGCAGGAATGGCGGATCTGGCGGGAAGAGTTGCGCGAATACCTGCATTCGCAGCGGAACATCCCGACCTATTCGAACGATTCAAGCAAGTCGACTAAATACACCTAGATCACATGGCATTCGAACGGGGGGTCGTGAGGATGCGTCTGCGCCGTAAGGCTCGGGCGGGCTGGGCGATAGCGCTGAGCCTGGTTCTGGCCGGCTGTGGAGTAGGCGGCGGTGGCGGCTTCGGGAGCGTCGGCGGCGGCCTGAAGGACGGTTCCGTACCGTCCCAGTACGTCTCATGGATATTGAAGGCCGGGGCCATCTGTCCGCAGATACCCCCGGCCATCATCGCCGCCCAGATCGAGGCCGAGAGCTCCTGGAACCCCAAGGCCGTCTCACCGGCCAACGCGAAGGGCCTGAGCCAGTTCATCCCGGACACATGGCGCGCCTACGGCGTGGACGGTGACCACGATGGCGTCGCCGACCCGTTCAACCCGTTCGACGCGATCATGTCGCAGGGCACCTACGACTGCGCGATCGCCAAGGACCTGGCGCCCGAGATAGCAAGCGGGAACGTCAAGGGCGACATCGTCGCGATGACACTCGCCGGCTACAACGCCGGTCCGTTCCGCGTCACCCAGTTCCACGGCATGCCGCCGTACCACGAGACCCAGAGCTACGTGGCCTCCATCCTCCAGAGCGCCTCGAAATACCAGGGATCCCTGAGCGGCGGCGGAAACGTTCCTTCGAGTGGCGTCGGAGGCAGCATCGTCGCTGCCGCGCGCCGGGCCCTCGGTCTCCCCTACATCTGGGGCGGCGGAGGAAGCAACGGCCCCACCGGCGGCGGTTTCGACTGCTCCGGACTCACCCAGTACGCCGTCTTCGCCGGCACCGGCGGACGCGTCGAAATTCCGCGCACCTCGCAGACCCAGCGCGGCGCCGGACATTCCATACCCTCCACCCCTGAGGCGATGCAGCCGGGCGACGTCATCGTCATCAACAACGACGGCAACTGGGGCCATGTCGGCCTCTACATCGGCCGCGGGCAGATGATGCATGCCCCCAGGCCGGGCAAGACGGTCGAGATCGTCGACCTGGACCCGTACTGGACACAGTTCCCGTGGGATGTCAGGAGAATGGCATGAGTAAACGATCCCGTTGGGCCGTGGTCGTGACGAGCACCACCATGGCTGTCGCATTGACCGCCTGCGGAAGCGACAACACCCCCAAGGACTCCGGCGCCACCGCCAAACCCTCCACTCCCCCGCCCACCGCGCGCCCCAACGCCACCTACTCTCCACCCAAGCCCCTCCCCAAGGGCAAGGAGGGCACCCCCAAGGCGGGCCTGCCCCAGGGCGTCGACGAGAAGGACGCCACCGCCGTCGCCGAGGCGATCGCGGTGACCGACTGGACCTTCGACACCGACCTCGACTCCAGCCCCTCCGACGCCCAGCGCCGCACCACGCAATGGCTGGCCGACTCCCTCGCCAAGGACGTTGCGAACGCACAGCCGCTGGCTCAGCCAGACGCCGCCTGGCGGACCATGGCCGAGCATCACGGCTACACCACCGCTACTGCCAAACGCGCCTACGACGACCAGCAGATGGACCTCGACACCGAGGCCTTCCGCCAGTTCGAAGTCACGGTGAAGACACTCGGCCGGGACGACTGGAAGGGCCCGACCGACACCTGGGTGACGTGGATCCATCTGACCCGCACCGACAAAGACCAACCGTGGAAAGCCGACACGATGCGAGTGGCCAAGTGACGACCGGCACCGATCCCAGCACCGTCCCCGACTGGCCCGCCCCTGTCGTACGCCTCACCGGCCAGGGCACCGTCGAGGTCGACGGGGCCGTGCTGCCCCTGCCTCCGGGCCTCGACGGCGCCGACGCCCGCCAGTGGGCGGTCAAGAACGTCGCCGAGCGCTACGCCCGCCTCGGCCGCGCCATCCGGGTGACGGCCGTGGAGGCCGACGGCACCAGCTTCCCCCTGATCGTGCACCCCGACGGAACCGTCGAGGCGCTGGCCGTCGAGGCCGCGGGCGGCCGGCGTGGCAAGCGCCGTCCCCGCCCAGCGTCGGCCACGGCCAAGAGCGACACCCCCCGGGGCGGGAAGAGCGCACCGGGCGCGAAGGGTGCGAACGACCGAAGCCAGGAGGGGAAGTCGCAGGCCAAGGGTCTGATCGCGATGGGCGTCTTCCTGGGCGTCATCGTGCTCGGCGGCGTCGTCGTCTTCTCGGGCGGCGGCGGTGATCCCGACACGGCCCCGCACTCCGTCGCCACCACCCCGTCCGCCAAGCCGACGCCTCCCCCGCCGGCCAACCTCCCGCGCCCGGCCCCCGACGGCTGGACGACGCGGGCCGCCTGGGCCCTGAAGATCAGCGGGCAGATCGGCCCGGCGGTCGACGAGGACGGCACGATCGCCGCGGTCACCGACAAGGGCCAGCTCGTCGTCCTCGACGGGGCCTCCGGCGTGACCAAGTGGTCCGCGGGCGTCCCCAACGACGCCTCCGGCAGCCTGGTCTTCACCCGGATCGACGGCCAGCGCGTCGTCGCCGTCTCGACCGGTCAGGCCCTGCACTACTGGGGTATCGACGGCGACGAGCACCCCCACCACAGCGTCAACATCCCCAACTCCGGCACCGTGACGTTCCTGGGCCCCTCCCCCCTGATCTCGCTCCGCGACGCCACGGCCGCCGTCATCGCCGACGGCAAGGTCCAGAACGTCGACCTGCCCGTACGCACCACCGCCCTGGCCGCCGACCAGCAGACGGTCCTGGCCGCCGACCCGTCCGGCCACTGGTGGCGCCTGGCCCCCGGCAAGCAGCCGGACAAGGGCCTGGAGATGAAGTCCCCCGCCGACAAGGCCCAGCTCAACACCGTGCTCGGCGTGGACGGCGGACGGCTGGTCGGTGTCTGGAAGAAGGACGACACCACCTGGGCCACCGCCTACGACGCCGCCACGGGCAAGCCCCTGGCGACCGGCAAGGCCGCGAAGGACCCCGGCACCCTGACCGTGCGCGCCGCTGGCCCGCTCGTCGCCGTCGGCCCGCTCCTGCTGGACACCCAGCGTGGCAGCAGCCGTGAGGTCACGGGTGCGACCCCCAGGAGCGCCGCTGCCGGGCGCATCTACGCCGTCGACCCGCAGCAGCGCTGGCACACCCTGACCACGGGCGCCGACGTCGTGATGAACAGCAAGGACGTGGCGATCCCGCTCGGCGTCTCCGCCAAGCGCGCCCTCGTCGTCGCCGACAAGCTCGGCGAGAAGCTGCTGTACGCGCTCTCTCCCAGCACCAACGGGGAGCAGCAGCCAGCCCCGGACGGCTCGGGACAGGTCGCGGCACCGGAGCCGCCCGGCCAGGGCACGTCCTGACCCTGCGGCGGAGGGAGCCCCCTCGGGTTACTTCCGCCGCTCTGCGACCTCAGCCCTGTCGTCCGCCTTGGTGTCCGCCTTGTCGTCCGCCTTCGCCGCGAAGGCGGTGATTATCTTGACGACGGTCGGGTCCATCTTCTTCTCCGGGCCCTTCGCGTGCGTGGAGGCGACCGAGTAGACGATGGTGCGGGAGAGATTCCGGGTGGCGGCGAAGCCGCTCAGGTAGCCGAAGCGGCCACCCGTCTTCCCCCAGACGACCGTGCCGTCCGGGAGCCTGTCGGTGCTCAGGCCGCTGGAGTACTTCGCCTCCGCCGTGTCATCGCCGTACACGGGCACCTTGGGCACCGTGAACATCAGCTCCAGCTCGGGTCGCGGGACGATGCGCCCGTTGAAGAGGGCGGTGGTGAAGCGCTCCAGGTCCGGGGCGGTGGTGACGAGGTCGCCGGAGGCCCAGGTCACCGACTGGTTCCAGTCGGTGACGTCGACCAGCGTTCCCTTGTCCTGCTGATAGCCGCGCAGGTGGCGGCCGTGGATGCGGGGGTCGTTGCCGGGGCTGTAGGTGTCCTTGAGCCCGGCGCGGTTGATAACCCGGACCCGTACCTCCTTCTCGTACGAGTGGCCGGTCACCTTCTCTATCAGCAGGCCGAGCACGTTGTAGCCGATGTTGGAGTAGTGCTGGCAGGTGCCCGGCGTGAACTCCATGGGCTTGTGGAAGCCGCTCTGCACCATCGTGCGGTGGTCCCACGTCGTGTACCGGCCCTTGAGCTGCTCCGGGAAGTCGCTCTGGTCGTCGTCGGAGCTCGGCAGTCCGCTGGTGTAGTTCAGCAGGTGCCTGACCTTCACGTCCGGGTACGCGGCGGGCAGCAGACCCGGCAGGTAGTGCTGCACCGTCCCGTCCAGGTCGATCTTCCGCTCGTGGACCAGCTGCAGCACGGCCGCCGCCGTGAACGCCTTGGTGACGCTGCCCGCGCGGAACCGCTCATCCCCCGTCGGCGCGCGCCGCGTACGGATGTCGGTCACGCCCGAGGTGGTCTGCCATCTGCCGTCCTCCCCGCCGAGCCGGACATGAGCGGCGGTGGCGGTGTCCGCGTCCGGCAGCCCCGCTATGGCCTCGCGCATGGCCTTCCGCACGGCCTCGGTATCGGCGGACACGGCACCGGTCGGCACGGCACCGGCCGACGCGGTCGAGAACGACGCCTGCCCGGCGCTCTTCCAGGTGCACTGCGAGGCGTTCTGCGCAGTGCCGGACGGAACGGCGGCGACTGCCGGGGCGACCGCCCCGATGCACAGGGCGGCGACGGCGGTCGCGATCACGGCGATCGCGGGACGACGACGGAGGCGGCGGTGGATATGGAGGTGGTGATGCTGAGGCATGGCGGCTTCCCCCGGAACTCGAGCGGATCACTGCTGACGTGTTCCATCCTGGATTCCGGCGCGCTCCGGCGAATCGCCGACGCGAGTGGTCTTGTCAACCGCCGTACTCCCCCGCACGAGTGAGTCCGACGAGGCTCCGCTCATCAGGCCGCTCGTCGCACCTCTCATCGGGCCGCTCAGCGCACACCCGGCGCGATCAGCCCACTTTCGTACGCGCAGATGACCGCCTGGATACGGTCCCGCAGGCCCAGCTTCGACAGCACATTGCTCACATGCGTCTTCACCGTGTGCTCGCTGACCACCATCTCGGCGGCGATCTCCGCGTTCGACAGCCCCCGCCCGAGCAGGACGAGCGTCTCGCGCTCGCGCGCGGTGAGCGTCGCGAGCTCCGGACCCGCGCCCACCTGCCCACGACTGGTGAAGTCCGCGACCAACCGCCGCGCGACCGGCGGCGCCAGCAGCGAGTCGCCGGCGACCACCACCCGTACCGCGTGCACCAGATCGTCCCGGCGCACGTCCTTGAGCAGGAAGCCGCTCGCCCCGGCGTGCAGCGCCTCGTAGACGTAGTCGTCCTGGTCGAAGGTGGTCAGCATGACGACCTTCGTGTCCGTCTCCGCGCACACCACACGCGCCGCCTCGATGCCGTCCATGCGGGGCATCCGGATGTCGAGCAGGACCACGTCGGGCGCGTACCGCCGCACGGCCTCCACGGCCTCGATGCCGTCACCGGCCTCGGCCACCACCTCGATGTCGGGCTGCGCCCCCAGGATCATCGCGAAGCCGCCGCGCACCAGCTCCTGGTCGTCCGCCACCACCACACGGATCGTCAACTCCCCACCTCCGCCGGTGAGGAGATCACGACGGGCAGCTCGACCGCAACGCGGTACCCGCGCCCCTCCGGGCCCGGACCGGCCGTCGCCGTCCCGCCGTGAGCCGCGGCTCGCTCCCGGATACCGATCAGTCCTCGTCCGCTTCCGGTTCCGGCGACGGCCCACGGAAGTGCCACACCCTCCCCGTCGTTCTCCACGTCGACGGTCAGACGCCCGGGCGCCCAGGCAAGACGCACGGACACCAAGGTGGCGTCGGCATGCTTGAGCACGTTCGTCAGCGCCTCCTGGACCACCCGATAGACCGTCACCTGAACATCGGCCACGAGGGGCTGGGGCACGCCCTTGGTGGTGAGGGTGACGGCCAGGCCGGTGCGCCGCACGTCGGCGACCAGGTCCTCGAGGCCGGCGAGAGTCGGCTGGGGGGTACGGGCAGCCGGGCCCGGCTCCTCCTTGAGCACCCCGAGCATCCGCCGCAGCTGCACCATCGCGTCACGGCCGGCGCCCGCTATGGCGTCGAAGGCCGCCTCCGCACGGTCGGGGTCCGACCGTACGACGAGAGGCCCGGCCTCCGCCTGGACGATCATCAGGCTGACGGCATGGGAGAGAACGTCGTGCATCTCGCGCGCGATCCGCGCCCGCTCCCGCTCGGCCGCCCGTTCCACCTCCGCCTGCCGCGCCTTCTCCAGCTCGGCCGCGCGCAGTTCCACCGCCTCGGTGTACGCCTGGCGGGTACGGGCGAGCACGCCGAGGACGTAGACCATGCCGAAAAGGAAGAAGGCGAAGAGGTACTCGCGCGCGGTGTTCGTACGAAAGGCCACGGCCAGGGCTACGAGCGGCAGACCGATCACCACCGTGACCCGCCGCTGCCGCAGCCCCGCCTGGGCGGCGACGGTGAAGAGCGCGACGAGCGGACTGTAGGGCATCGGCTGCCCGGGCCCGTCCAAGGGGAGATACGCGATCCCCGCCGCGGTGATCAACAGCAGAACGGTCAGCGGCATGCGGCTCCGCCACAGCAGAGGCAGAACGGACAGGGACGTCATCGCGTACGACGACCAGGTGGCGGGCGGTACGTCCGCCGCGCGCGGCACGACGAACGGGATCGTCACCGCCGCCTGGACGACGCCGGTGATGATCGCGTCGACGGTCCGGGGGCCGACTGCCCGGAGTCTGTGTATGAGGGACGCGGGCACGGTGTTTTCTCTCTCCAGGGACGGGCATGTGGGTGCGCGTGAGCGATGGCGGACCGGTGGTGGTGACGGCGCTGGATCCGGGGACGGCGGCAGCCGTTCTCCCGCGGGATCTGCGCAAGCGGCTCGGGGAATTCACCGAGCCGGGTGGTTCCGTGGCACGGGAAGGGCCGGCGGGACTGGCCCGAGCCGACCTTCTCATCACCGGGTGGGGAAGTCCGGTCCTGACCGAGGAATTCCTCGCGGCAGCACCTCGGCTGCGTGCGGTCTTCCATGCCGCGGGGTCCGTCAAGGGGCTGGTCACACCGGCGGTGTGGGAACGGGGCATCGTCGTCTCGTCGGCCGCCGAGGCCAATGCGGGGCCGGTGGGCGATTACGCCTTCGCCTTGATCACTCTCGCGGCGAAAAGGGCCCTCGCCACAGGCGCCGTCTATAAGGCACACGGCCGCCACGGCTGGCCCGGCTTCCAAGAGCGTCGCGGTGGCGACGGTCTGACGGTCGGCGTCATCGGAGCCTCGCGCATCGGCCGGAAAGTACTGGACCGGCTGCGCGCATCGGATGCCGGGTACCGGATTCTGCTGTACGACCCCTACGCGGCGGGCTCAGTGGACCTCGAGACGCTGTGCGGAAAGAGCGCGATCATTACGCTCCACGCTCCCGAACTCCCCGAAACGCGGCACCTGCTGAACGCCGAACGCCTCGCCCTGATCCCGGACGGCGGCACGGTCGTCAATACGGCGCGGGGCTCTCTCATCGATACGGACGCTCTGACGCGGGAATGCGCTTCCGGCCGGCTCGACGCCTTCCTGGACGTCACCGAACCCGAGCCGCTGGAACAGGGCCATCCGCTGCTGGCACTGCCCAACGTGATGGTTACACCGCATATCGCGGGCGCACAGGGAAGCGAGGTGCGGCGGCTTGGAGCATGGGTGGTGGAGGAAATCGAACGCTGGGTACGGGGATTGCCGCTGTCGGGACAAGTGGAAGGCAGTGAGCTTCACCGGCTCGCCTGAGACCTCGCACATGAATAAAGAC
>NZ_JBFQGI010000008.1:0-457462 GCF_040932295.1 Streptomyces sp. C36
CGTTGACTTTTGGCACGCTGTTGAGTTCTCAAGGAACGGACGCTTCCTTTGTACTCACCCTCTCGGGCTTTCCTCCGGGCGCTTCCCTTCGGTGTTCCACCACTCTATCAGGACTTTTCCGGCCCCTTCACCGCCCGTTTCTCTTCATGCACAGAGGCATGCAGAAAACACCAGCGGATCCAGGAAAGGATCTCATCCGAATGGAGGCCGCCCTCGCCTTGCCAGCAGGTGACTGCGGGCCTCGGTCGTGGGCAGGGATCTGACAGTACATGCCTCCCAGAGGCGAGGCAAATCGATTACTCAGCGCACATGAGCTCCCGCGCGCACGCTCGTGCGGAATCCTCAGTTCCTATGACTTAGGCTTCCGACCAGTGCGCCGTCCAGGACAGGTAGTGACGGCGCGTGATGAATCTCCACCTCTGGGAGGCTTCCCATGACCACCGTGACGTCCCCGATCGCCGGACGCGCCATCGGACTCGCGGCAGTGCCCGACCCGGTCTTCTCCGGCGCGATGGTGGGACCCGGTACCGCTATCGACCCCGTGCGTGAGCCCGCCACCGCGGTCTCCCCGGTCGACGGCGTCATCGTCTCGCTGCACCCGCACGCGTTCGTCGTCGTCGACGCGGACGGGCACGGCGTGCTCACCCACCTCGGTATCGACACCGTGCAGCTCAACGGCGAGGGCTTCGAGCTGCTCGTCAACAAGGGCGACACCGTGACCCGTGGCCAGGACATCGTGCGCTGGAACCCGGTCGCCGTCGAGGAGGCCGGCAAGTCCCCGGTCTGCCCGATCGTCGCGCTCGAGGCCACGCCCGACGCCCTGGCCGACGTCCGCGAGGACGGCGACCTGAAGGCCGGCGACACCCTCTTCACCTGGCAGTGACGTTTCACCTGCAGTGACCCCACGCCGTCGACGTCTCTGGTGACGACATCACCGACGGCCGACGGCACGTACGACATCCACGGCGGCGGCACGGTCCGCCGCATCCAACCGGAGACGGGTGAAATGGAGACAACGCTGCGAGGCGTCGGCGTGAGCCACGGTGTGGCGATCGGCGAGGTGCGGCACATGGGCACGGCGGTTCTGGAGCCGCCGGCCAAGCAGATTCCGACGGACGAGGCGCCGCGTGAGCAGGGGCGGGCGCGTCAGGCCGTCGAGGCCGTCGCCGCCGATCTGATCGCGCGCGGCAACCTCGCCGGCGGCGAGGCCCAGCACGTGCTCGAGGCCCAGGCCATGATGGCCCAGGACCCCGAGCTGATGGCCGACGTCGAACGGCGCATCACCGTCGGCAGCACCGCCGAGCGCGCGGTGTACGACGCCTTCGCCGCCTACCGCGCGCTGCTCGCCAACGCGGGCGAGTACCTGGCCGGCCGCGTGGCCGACCTGGACGACGTGCGCAACCGCATCGTCGCGCGCCTGCTGGGCGTGCCGATGCCGGGTGTGCCGGACAGCGACGAGCCGTACGTGCTGATCGCGCGGGACCTGGCGCCGGCCGACACCGCGCTGCTGGACCCGACGCTGGTGCTGGGCTTCGTGACCGAGGAGGGCGGGCCGACCAGTCACTCCGCCATCCTGGCGCGTGCGCTCGGGGTGCCGGCGGTCGTGGCGCTGCCGGGTGCCGGGGAGCTTGCCGAGGGCACGGTGGTGGCCGTGGACGGCAGCACGGGTGACATCTTCGTCGATCCGAGCGAGGAGAAGCGTGCCGAGCTGACGAAGGCGGCCGAGGAGCGCAAGGCGGCCCTGGCCGCGTCGTCCGGTCCGGGCGCGACGTCCGACGGGCACAAGGTGCCGCTGCTGGCGAACGTCGGCGGTCCGGCGGACGTGCCGGCCGCGGTCGAGGCGGGTGCGGAGGGCGTGGGCCTGTTCCGTACCGAGTTCCTCTTCCTGGACGACAGCGCGAAGGCGCCGTCGGAGGCCAAGCAGATCGAGGCGTACCGCAAGGTGCTCGAGGCGTTCCCCGAGGGCCGGGTGGTCGTGCGGGTGCTGGACGCGGGCGCGGACAAGCCGCTGGACTTCCTGACGCCGGCCGACGAGCCGAACCCGGCCCTGGGTGTGCGGGGTCTTCGGACGCTGCTGGACCACCCGCAGGTGCTGCGGACGCAGCTGACGGCGCTGGCGAAGGCGGCCGAGGGGCTGCCGGTCTACCTCGAGGTCATGGCCCCGATGGTGGCGGACCGTACGGACGCCAAGGCCTTCGCCGACGCCTGCCGCGAGGCGGGGCTGCGGGCGAAGTTCGGGGCGATGGTGGAGATCCCCTCCGCCGCGCTGCGGGCCCGTTCGATCCTGCAGGAGGTCGAGTTCCTCTCGCTGGGCACGAACGACCTCGCGCAGTACACGTTCGCCGCGGACCGTCAGGTGGGCGCGGTCTCGCGTCTGCAGGACCCGTGGCAGCCGGCGCTGCTCGACCTGATCGCCATGTCGGCCGAGGCCGCCAAGGCCGAGGGCAAGAGCTGCGGCGTGTGCGGTGAGGCCGCTTCCGACCCGCTGCTGGCCTGTGTGCTGACGGGTCTGGGCGTGACGAGCCTGTCCATGGGTGCCGCCTCGATCCCCTATGTCCGTGCCACGCTGGCCAAGCACACGCTCGCCCAGTGCGAGCGCGCCGCTGCTGCCGCGCGTGCCACGGACACGGCCGAGGAGGCCCGTCTGGCCGCTCAGGCCGTGCTGTCCGGCGAGTGATCCGGGCCGTATGACCGGCGCGTGAGGCCGCGCGTGCGGTCCGCGTGATGTGAGGGGTGCCCCCGCCCACAGCGGTGGGGGCGCCCCTTCCTCTTTTTCCTCCCCGGCCCCACTCCTCCCTTTACACGTCTCCGTCCAGGTCGAGCGGGATGCCGGCGCGGTACTCGACGCCGTGCTCGGGTGGCACGGGTTCGCCGGTCTCGGCGTCGGTGCAGTAGGCGGCGAAGACCTCGGCCTCGGTGAGGGGCCGCAGTCCGCCGCCCCTGAGGCCCCAGCCGCGGACCGTGTCGGGCCGGTCGGGGAGGCTGGAGCGCAGGACGATGCCGCCGGGCCGGTCGGTGGCGAGGCCGGCCGCGAGCACCGTGCAGAACACCAGGGCCGCGGCCTCGCCCAGGTGGAGGGCGCCGTCGCGGCACTCGGTGTGGAGCACGGCGATCAGCGGCGTCTCCTCGTCGGCGGGGACGCTGCAGACGAGGTGGTGCGCCCCCTCCCCCACGGCCTCGAGGATGAGGCGCAGGGCCCTGGAGGCCCGGGCGAAGGCGGCCCGGCCGATGTCCTCGCCGCAGGTGACGCAGTCGCCGCCGGCGGAGAGGAGGGCGGAGGCGTACTCCCAGGTCGCCTGTTGTTCGGCCTCGTCGACGAGGCGGGGCAGCAGGCGGGCCAGGGGCTGGCCTTCGTAGGGGAGTCTGGTGCCGGCCGCGGCGACGTCGGCGGTGTAGCGGGTGCGGCTGAGGGCCGTGTCGGGGTTCAGATGGCGGCCCGTGCAGTAGCGCTCGTAGTCGTCGGGGTCGAAGAGGGCGACGCTGGTGTACGTGCCCTGGGCGGCCAGGGAGCGCAGCAGGCCCTCCACGTGCCGCAGGTAGGTCGCGTGGTCGTCGAAGAGGAAGGAGGCGTAGCGCCGCATGGCGGCGAAGTCCTTCTCGTCGGCGAGGACGGCCACGGTGCTGGGTGTTTCGCTGCGCAGCGTGCGGCGTGCGTTCGGTCGCCGGCGTGCGTCCGGTCGCTTCCGGTTCCGGCCGTTGTCGGTGTGCGGCATGAGCTCCCCCTTGCCCTCGGCGCGTGATCGATGCTCACTCACCGTAGCGGTGGGTACTGACAACGGCCGGTCGGCGGCGCGTCGGTGCAGGTCAGCGGCGTTCGCGTGCGAGCCGCTCGTAGAAGTCGAGGAGGGTGACGTCGTCGACGGACCCGGGGTTGACGGCCTTTTCCAGGGGGGTGCCCTGGAGGAGGCGCTTGACGGGGACCTCGATGCGCTTGCCGGTGAGGGTGTGGGGGATGCCGCGGACCTCGATGACCTCGTCGGGGACGTGGCGTGGGGAGAGCTGCTCGCGGATGGTGTGCTTGATGCGGTCGAGGAGCGCGTCGTCGAGGGTGGCGCCGGGTGCGAGGTGGACGAAGAGCGGCATCCAGTAGCCGCCGTCGGGCTGTTCGACTCCGATGACGAGGGATTCGCGGATCTCGGGGAGGCGTTCGACGGCCTCGTAGATGTCGGCGGAGCCCATGCGGACGCCCTGGCGGTTGAGGGTGGAGTCGGAGCGGCCGTGGATGACGACGGTGCCGCGTGAGGTGAGGGTGATCCAGTCGCCGTGCCGCCAGACGCCGGGGAACATCTCGAAGTAGCTCTCGCGGTAGCGGCTGCCGTCGGGGTCGTTCCAGAAGCGGACCGGCATCGAGGGCATGGGGTTGGTGACGACGAGCTCGCCGACCTCGTCGGTGACGGGCTTGCCTTGCGCGTCCCAGGCCTGCAGATCGGTGCCCAGGCAGGGGGCCTGGAGCTCGCCGATGTACACGGGGAGGGTGGGGACGGCGCCCGCGAAGCAGCTGCAGACGTCGGTGCCGCCGCTGACGGAGGCGATCCACATGTCGCGGCCGTCCTCGCCGTCCTCGTGGAAGGCGTCGTGGATCCAGCGGAAGCCGTCGGGCGGCAGCGGGGAGCCGGTGGTGGCGACGCAGCGGACGGTGGAGAGGTCGAAGTCGCGGGCGGGGTGGACGCCGGCCTTGCGGCAGGCCATGACGTAGGCGGCGGAGGTGCCGAAGAGGGTGGCCCCGGTGCGTTCGGCGATGCGCCACTGGGCGGCGGTGTCGGGGTGGCCGGGGCTGCCGTCGTAGAGGACGACGGTGGAGCCGACCAGGAGGCCGGAGACGAGGAAGTTCCACATCATCCAGCCGGTGGAGGTGTACCAGAAGAAGCGGTCGCCGGGGCCGAGGTCGCAGTGCAGGGCGAGCTGCTTGAGGTGTTCGAGGAGGATGCCGCCCTGGGACTGGACGATGGCCTTGGGCAGGCCGGTGGTGCCGGAGGAGTAGAGCACCCACAGGGGGTGGTCGAAGGGGACCTGCTCGAAGACCGGTTCGGTGTCCGAGGCGGTCAGGGCGTCCCATTCCAGCGTGCCCTCGGGGGCGGGGGTGCCGAGCAGCGGGATGTGGACGACCGCGCGCAGGGTGGGCAGTTCGGCGCGCAGCTCGGCGACGACGTCGGCGCGTTCGTGGCGCTTGCCGCCATAGTGGTAGCCGTCGACGGTGAACAGGACGACGGGCTCGACCTGCTGGAAGCGGTCCAGGACGCTGCGGGCGCCGAAGTCGGGGGCGCAGGAGGTCCACACGGCGCCGACGGCGGCGGTGGCGAGGAGGGCGACGACGGCCTGCGGGATGTTGGGCAGGTAGCCGCTGACGCGGTCGCCGGGGCGTACGCCGAGGCGGCGCAGTTCGGCGGTCAGCGAGCCGACCTGGCGGCGGAGCTCGCTCCAGGTGACGGGGCGCGGCTCGTGGGTCTCGTCGACGTGGAGCAGGGCCGCCTCGCCGGCCCGGGCGGGGTCCTGGGAGGCGCGCAGGGCGTGCTCGGCGTAGTTGAGGGTGGCGCCGGGGAACCACTGGGCGCCGGGCATGTCGCGGTCGCCGAGCACCCGCTCGTAGGGGGTGGCGAAGCGGACGTCGCACCATTCGGTGACGGCCTGCCAGAAGCGCTCGAGCTCCTCCACCGACCAGCGGTGCAGTGCGCGGTAGCTCGCCGTGGGGTCGCCGGGGACGGGGGCGGGCGCGCCGTGCCGGTCCGCCGCCCAGGCGTGGAAGCGGGTGACCTGCGCGCGGTCGATGCGGTCCGCGCCGGGGGTCCACAGGGGCTCCGGCCGGTCGGCGGGCTGCGGTGCGGTGGTCATGGCTGCTCCCGGGCTTCTGCGCGTCGTGGGCGGCGCCGCGCGCACGGCGGGGTGTGCGCGCGGGCGTGACTGACCAGGACGATGCCACGTGATCGACTCGTGCACCAGGGTTGGCGCCGCAGATCACGTCGGTGGGGGCGGCCCTGAGGGGGTGAACGGCGGATGAACGGGGGGCGCGCCGGTCGGGGCCGGTGGCAGGGTGAGCGGCATGGACGCTGGTGACCTTGTGCGGTCGGAGAAGTGGATGGCCGCGTTGCGGGTGGTGGGGAGCGCTCAGGGGCTGCGGTCCGTGCGGTCGGCGTGGCGCAGGCAGCGCGTGGACGCGGTGGGGCTGCCCCGGCCGGGGGCGGGGCGGGCGCGGGTGCCGGGTGCGGTGGTGGGGGCGGACGCGGAGCCGGGCGGCGGGGTGGTGCGGTTCGCGCGGTCGTCGCTGCGGGTGCGGGTGGCGGCGGGCGGCGCGGTGTTCTGCGGCTGGGACGACGCGGCGCCGGAGCCGTCGTACGCGCTGGAGGGGCGCCTTCCGCAGGCCGACGACCGGGCGGTGCTGGAGCCGGACACCGACGGTGGCTGGCGGGTGGTGTCCGAGCGGGTGCTGGTGGTGGTGTCGCGGCACGGCGCGGTGGAGGTGCGCACGCCGGGCGGGCTGCTGCTGCGCCGTGATCTGCCGCCGCGCTGGTGGGAGCCGGAGGCGCGGGATCCGGGCGGGGCGCGGTGGACGCAGCGGTCGCAGGTGCCGGCGGACGGGCGGTTCTTCGGTCTGGGCGGCCGGTCGGCGGGGCCGCGGCTGCGGGACGGCTCGTACCGGCTGTGGAACACCGACCCGGGGGCCTTCGAGCCCGGGGAGGATCCGCTGTACATCACGATGCCGGTGCAGCTGGTGGTGGCGGACGCGGGGACGCACCTGGTGTTCCACGACAACACCTGGGACGGGCGCGTGACGCTGTGGGAGGGCGAGGAGGGCGCGGGGTCCGGGCACGACCGGCCGGGGCGCTGCGAGATCCGGATGGACGGGGGGCCGCTGCGCTACTGGGTGCTGGTGGGTACGCCGGCGCGGGTGCTGCACGGCTGGGCGGCGCTGACGGGCGCGGCCGCGCTGCCGCCGTCGTGGGCGCTGGGGTATCAGCACGCCCGCTGGGGCTTCGGCAGCGAACGGGAGGTGCGGCGGGTGGCGGAGGGCTATCTGGAGCGCGGGCTTCCGCTGTCGGCGCTGCACCTGGACATCGATCACTACCGGGGGCACCGGGTGTTCACCGTGGACCGGGAGCGGTTTCCCGATCTGCCGGGGATGGCGGCCGACCTGCGGGAGCGGGGGGTGCGGCTGGTGTCGATCGTGGATCCGGCGATCAAGGTGGAGCCGGGGCTGGCGGTGTACGACGAGGGGGTGGCGGAGGGCGCGTTCGTGAAGGACGCGCGGGGGCGCCTGGTGCGCGGCGAGGTCTGGCCGGGCGAGGCGGTGTTCCCCGACTTCACCGATCCCGGCGTGCGCCGCTGGTGGGGCGGGCTGTACGAGGAGCGGCTGGCGCAGGGCTTCGCCGGGTTCTGGCACGACATGAACGAGCCGGTGTCCTTCGCCGCGTTCGGCGATCCGACGCTGCCGCGGTCGTCCCGGCACGCGCTGGAGGGGCGGGGCGGCGACCACCGTGAGGCGCACAACGTCTACGGGCTGACGATGGCGCGGGCCGGCTACGAGGGGCTGCGAGCGCTGCGGCCGGACGAGCGGCCCTTCCTCTTCTCGCGCTCGGGCTGGGCGGGCATGCAGCGGTACGGCGGCACATGGTCGGGCGACGTGGCGACGGGATGGCCGGGGCTGCGGGCCTCGCTGGCGCTGGTGCTGGGGCTGGGGCTGTGCGGAGTGCCGTATTCGGGGCCGGACATCGGGGGGTTCACCGGGTTTCCCTCTCCCGAGCTGTTCCTGCGGTGGTTCCAGCTGGGGGCGTACCTGCCGTTGTTCCGTACCCACGCGGCGATGACGGCGGGGCGGCGGGAGCCGTGGGAGTTCGGCGCGGAGGTGCTGGAGCACGCGGGCGCGGCGATGCGGGAGCGGACGCGGCTGCTGCCGTACTTCGTGACGCTGGCGCATCTGGCGCAGCGCACGGGGGCGCCGTATGTGCGGCCGGTGTGGTGGCGGTCGCCGGAGGACCGGGCGCTGCGGGACTGCGAGGACGAGTTCCTGCTGGGTGACGCGCTGCTGGTGGCTCCGGTGCTGGAGGCGGGGGCGGACCGGCGGGCGGTGCGGCTGCCGCGCGGGCGGTGGTACGACACGGCGACGGGCCGGGCGCACGAGGGGCCGGGCCAGGTGCTGCTGGACGCGCCGCCGTCGCGCATCCCGGTGCTGGCGCGGGCGGGTTCGGTGGTGCCGGTGGCGGGCGCGGACGGGCGGGTGGAGCTGGACGTGTGGGCGCCGGCCGCGGGGCGTACGGGCGGCGGGGTGCTGATCACGGACGCGGGGGCGGGGTGGGAGCGGCCGGAGGTGGTGCGCTTCACCACGCGGGCGCGGGGCGGGGTGGTGACGGTGGAGCAGGAGGGGGTGCCGGAGGTGGCGTACCGGGTGCGGATGCGCGGCTGAGCCGGGGCTGAGGCGGGGGCGGCCCTCTTCCGTGCGGGGCGGTGCGGCTGGTAAGTGGAGGGTCATGCCGAGTCCTTCCGCCGTATGGCGTGTCATGACCCTGTCGCTGGCGGCTCTTCTGGCCACCGTGACGTCCGCTCCCGCCGCCGGTGCGCGGGAGCGGGCCCCCGCCCCGCCGCCGGGCTTCGTGGCCCTCGCGGACGTGGACCCGACGATCCTCCAGGAGATGCGCTACGCCACCGTCCACAACTTCACCGGCCACCGTGTCGAGGGCTACCTGCGCCCCCGCTGCCTGCTCACCCGCCCGGCCGCCGAGGCGCTGCACCGGGCGCAGCGGGTGCTGCTGCGCGAGGGCTACACGCTCAAGGTCTACGACTGCTACCGCCCGCAGCGCGCGGTGAACGACTTCGTGGCGTGGGCCAAGGACCTCGAGGACGAGCGGATGAAGACGGAGTTCTATCCGCGCGTGGAGAAGTCGCGGCTGTTCGAGGACGGCTACATCGCGGAGAAGTCGGGGCACAGCCGGGGCAGCACGATGGACCTGACGATCGTGCGGCTGCCCGCCCGGCCCACACGGCCGTACGTGCCCGGTGAGCCGCTGGTGCCGTGCTTCGCGCCGAAGGCGGTGCGCTTCCCGGACAACTCCGTCGACATGGGCACCGGTTTCGACTGCTTCGACACCCTCTCCCACACCCTCGACCCACGCGTGACGGGGCAGCGACGGGCGAACCGCATGCTGCTGAAGTCCACGATGGAGAACGCCGGGTTCAACAACCTCGCGGAGGAGTGGTGGCACTACACCCTGCGCGGGGAGCCGTATCCCGGCACCTATTTCGACTTCCCCGTCCGCTGAGCGCCCTCACACCGCGGCGGGGCTGCGGGCCACCCCGCCGGCCAGCGCGTGCTCGACGACGGAGACGAGGACCTCCTTCACCGACTCGCGCTCGCGGGCGTCGCACATCATGACCGGCACGTGCGGGTCGAGGTCGAGCGCCTCGCGCACGGCCTGCTCGGTGTGGCGCTCGGCGCCGTCGAAGCAGTTGACGGCGAGGGTGAAGGCGATGCCGCGGCGCTCGAAGTAGTCGACGGCGGCGAAGCAGTCCTCCAGCCGCCGGGTGTCGGCGAGAACGACGGCGCCCAGCGCGCCCTGCGCCAGCTCGTCCCACAGGAACCAGAAGCGGTGCTGGCCGGGGGTGCCGAAGAGGTAGAGGACCAGGTCGTCGCGGAGGGTGATGCGGCCGAAGTCCATGGCGACGGTGGTGGTGCGCTTGGCCTCGACGCCGAAGGTGTCGTCGACCGGCCTGCTCGCCTCGGTGAGCAGTTCCTCGGTGCGCAGCGGCTTGATCTCGCTGATGGCGCCGACCAGGGTGGTCTTGCCCACGCCGAAGCCGCCGGCGACCAGGAGCTTGAGGGCCACGGGAGTGATCGCGTTCTGTTTGCGGCGGTCAGTGCGCCCGAACACCATGGGTTCTTCCTCCGATTCAGGGTCTGTGCGTCATCGCGCTCCCCCGCGGTAGTGATCGTTCCGTAAGGGCCGCCGCTGGACAACCCCCGGCCGGCCCCCGAGGCCGGCCGGGTGGGTCACAGTGCGCGCAGGGCCTCGATGACCTCGCGCAGGACGCCCTCGTCGGGCAGTTCGGCCGGCGGGACGGGGCGCGCGACGCGCACGTACCCGCCGTCGATGAGGTCGCCCACCAGTACGCGCACCACGCCGACCGGGAGGTCGAGCCCGGTGGCGAGTTCGGCCACGGACTGGGGGGCGTGCCGGACGAGGCCGGCGATGTCGAGGTGTTCCGGCGACAGGGTCCGGTCGGCGGCGGCGTGCACGTCGTCGGGGTGGTCGGTGAGGAAGTCCTCGGCCACGACGAGCGCGATGAGGTCCAGCCGGTCCTCCCCGGGGCCGCGGGTGCGGCCCCGGGTCATGGTGTACGGGCGGACCACCGGGCCCGCCGCGTCGTCGTACCAATGGTCTCCGGTCATGCCGCCCGTCACTCGCCGGCGGCGCCGGCCCGCGGAGCGGTGGCCAGGTGCGCGCCCACGCGCTTGACGAGCAGCGTCATCTCGTAGGCGACCAGCCCGATGTCGGAGTCGGCGTCGGCGAGGACGGCCAGACAGCTGCCGTCGCCGGCGGCGGTGACGAAGAGGAACGCCTGGTCGAGTTCGACCACGGTCTGGCGGACGTCGCCGGCGTCGAAGTGCCGGCCCACGCCCTTGGCGAGGCTGTGGAAGCCGGAGGCGACGGCGGCCAGGTGCTCGCCGTCCTCACGGCTGAGGTCCTTCGACGTGCCGGTGGCCAGGCCGTCGCCGGACAGGACGAGCGCCTTGCGGATGCTGCCGACCCGCTCGACGAGGTCGTCGAGGAGCCAGTTGAGCTCTCCTGTGGCGGTGGCCGGCCGGTCCGGGCCGGTTGTTGACGGAGCGTTGCGTATCGCGGCCTTCGGTGCGGTCATCGACCGTCCCCCTCAGTTGTCGTTCCTGGTGCTGGTGTGCTCGGCGGGTTCGTGTCCCCATTGTCCTCCCGGCCCCGCTGCCAACCGCGCTGCAGGGCCGTCATCCTGGCCCGTACCTCGTCGGCGTCGCGGTCGTCCTCCGGGGCCGCCGGGTCGGGCACGGGGCGGGACCGGGCGGCGGGTTCCCTCAGCTGGGGAGCGAGGCTGGCCTGGCGTACGCGGCGGGGCAGCCCGCCGCTCGGGGTGTCCTCCCGTGCCGCGCCGTCCGCCGGCCGGCGCCTGCGGCGCGGCAGCGGGGCGGGGCCGTCGTCCGCCTGCTGGTGCTCGCCGCCGGACGGGGGCTCCTGGGCCAGGCGGCGCAGGATGCCGCCGACCGTGCCGCCGCCGGAGCCGTCCGTGCCGTCGCCCGGCCCGGCCTCGTACGGGGAGGGCGTGGCGTCCATGTCGAAGAGGCCGTCGAGGGCCGCTCCGTTCACCGGGCCGGGCTCCTCCCGGTAGGGGAGGGCCGGCGCCGCGCGCTCGGCGCCGGCCCTCGGCCGTGCGACGGGGCGGGGACCGGTGTCCTCGTCGACGAGCGCCGCCGTACGGGCGGGCTCGGTCTGGGTGAGCAGCGCGGCGGGGAGGAACACGACGGCCGTGGTGCCGCCGTAGGGGGAGGTCTGCAGCGAGACGCGCACGCCCTGGCGCTGGGCGAGCCGGCTGACCACGAACAGGCCCAGGCGGTCGGTGTCGGACAGCTCGAACTCGGGCGTCTCGGCGAGGCGGAGGTTGGCCTCGCCGAGGGCCTCGGGGCTCATGCCCAGGCCGCGGTCGTGGATCTCGAGGGTGAAGCCGTTGGCGACGCGCTCTCCGTGCACCTGGACGGCGGTGTGCGGCGGGGAGAAGACGGTGGCGTTCTCCAGGAGTTCGGCCAGGAGGTGGGTGAGGTCGGCGACGGCCGGGCCGCTCAGGGCCAGCCGGGGCAGACGGCGCACCTCGATGCGCTCGTAGGCCTCGACCTCGCCGACGGCGGCGCGGACGACGTCCATGAGCCGCACGGGCTTGCGCCACTGCCGGGAGGGGGTGGCGCCGGAGAGGATCACCAGGCCCTCGGCGTGGCGGCGCATGCGGGTGGTGAGGTGGTCGAGGCGGAAGAGGTCGGCGAGGTGGTCGGTGTCCTCGGTGCGGCGCTCCATGGCGTCGAGCAGCGCCAGCTGACGGTGCAGCAGGACCTGGCTGCGGCGGGCGAGGTTGACGAAGACGGCGGAGACGCCGCGGCGCATGTCGGCCTGCTTGACGGCGGCCTCCACGGCGGCCCGCTGCAGGGTGTTGAGGGCCTGGCCGACCTGGCCGAGCTCGTCGGGGCCGTACGCCAGGCGGGGGGCCTCGGTCTCCACGTCGACCCGCTCGCCGGCGGCGAGGCGGCGCATCACGGCGGGCAGCCGGACCCCGGAGACCTCGTGGGCCTCCTTGCGCAGCCGGCGCAGGTCCCGGACCAGGCCGCGGCCGACGCGCAGGGAGATGACGAGCGAGCAGACCAGGGCCGCAAGGCCGAGGACGCCGGCCACCGCGGCCTTGGTCAGGACGCCGATGGCGACGGGCTCCACGCGGTCGCCGAAGCGGTCGCTGGCCTCGGTCCCCATCCGGCCGAGGTCCTCGAGGACGGGCGTGACGGCGGCCTGCCAGCGCTGGGCGTCGATGATGTGGACCGCGCGCGAGGCGCCGGCGAGGACCACGGCGTCCTCGGCCGCGCGCAAGGTCTGGGCGTCGCCGCCGCGCCAGTAGTCGTCGTACGTCTTCTGGTCGGCGACGGGCAGCAGCGCCAGGTTGGTGCTGTAGAGGATGCGGCGCTCGGCGACGCGGTCGGAGAAGGCGCGCAGGTCCTGGCGGCTCATGCTGCCGGCGGCGAGGGCGGAGGCGAGCAGGGCGTCCTCGCGGGAGACCGCCTCGCGGGCGCGGGTCAGACCGACCAGGGCGCGGCCCTGCTTGTCCATGTCGGCGTCCTGCAGGGCGCTGAGGCTGCCGAGGAAGTCGTAGTAGGGCTCGATGAGCTCGTTGTAGGCCTGGAAGGCGCTGTAGCGGGTGATGGTGTCGTCCTCGACCCGGCGGCGCAGGCCCTCGATGCTGTCGAGGCTCTTCTCGATGGCGCGGAAACGCTTCGCCGAGTCGTCGCTCATGTCGTCGCGCACGCCGCCCTCGACGCCGGCGCGGAAGGAGGCGACCGTCCTGTCGGTGCCGCGCTGCAGGGAGCGCAGCTCGGCCAGGGCGTCGGCGCGGCGGGGGTCGGCGAGGTGGACGAGGGTCTGGCGGCGCTCCTTCTGCAGGGCCCGGGCCATGTCCTCGGCGGGATAGCCGACCTTGCGCATCACGTCGGCGACGGAGAGCAGCTGGGCGGCCTCGGTGCCGGTGATGACCGTGGCGAAGACCCACAGCCCGGTGAGCGACACCAGGGGCACCAGCAACAGCGCCACGATCTTCCGGCGGATCGACTTCGCGCGAAAGCGCATGGCCTCCCCTACGTCAACCCCGGCGCACGGGGGTGGTGTTCCGACAGTAATGCGGCGTGAGCCTACTACTGCGGGGTACGTGACTCGAAGGCCAGTGCGGCGGACGGACGGTGGTCTGGCCGGAATTCCCCCGCACGCCGGAATTCGTCCCGGCACGGGAACCTCCGGGCGCCGCCGTTCGCTCATAGTTTCCGGGTGCTTTTGGGGAACGCCCGGGTGGGGCAGCCACTGGGGGAGGTGAGCCGCCGATGGACCACGATCACCGCACGCGCGACGTCCCGTCGCACGGTGCGCGCCGGCCGCTGTGGGTCGAGGAGCCGGCCCGCAGACCGCGGATGCCCGATCCCGTGCGGTCCTCGGCCGTGCGCGCGGGCCTGATCATCGCGGTGACGCTCGTGGTGACCCTGGTGACGATACTGTTCGCGCTCGCCGGCTCCTGGTACGCGTTCCCGGCGGTGCTGTGCGCGGTGGCCAGCACGGTGGCGGCGACCTGGGCCGTGCTCGACGTGTGGGTGACGCGTCAGGTGTGGCTCCAGCGGCACGGCGTGGTGTCCGTGCCGAGCAGCACCGCGCGGCCCGTACGCGGCACACGGAGCCCGCGCTTCCCCTGACGGTCCGTCCGCCACGAAGCCCGCGCCTCCCCTGACGGATCGTCCGCCGGGGAGGCGCGGGCCCCGCGCGGCCCGCTACCGCCCGGCCGGCACCGCCCCGGCCGGCGCCGTCTCCTCCATGGGACGGCGGAACATCCGCGTCGCCGTGATCTCGCCGTGCACCTTCTCGGCCTCCCCGTCCTCGCCGGTCCGCTGCTGCGGAAGCCCCGGCCGCAGGTGCTCCTCGACGCTGATGTACTTCAGGCCCGCCCGCAGGTCCGCGTCATTGCGCAGCCGGATGACCAGCGGGAACTCCGCCAGGGCCGTGGTGTCGAAGAGACCGGTGGTGTAGAGCAGCTGGACGCCCAGCGCGTCCGCGACGGCCCGCTGAAGCTCCAGCAGATAGGTGGCGTTGGCCCGGCCGATGGGGTTGTCCAGGAACAGCGTGCCCGCGTGCCGCTGCTTGTCGCGGCCCCGGTCGTTGCTGCGCAGCGCCGCCATGGTGCAGTACAGCGCGATGGCGGCGGTCAGCAGCTGGCCGCCGGAGAACACGTCGCCCATCTGCCGGACCGGCACGCGCTCGGCGCGCAGCACCGCGTCCGGCTTGAGGATCTCCACGGCCACGCCGCGCGGCAGCAGCGCCGCCTGCACGCCGCGCAGCAGCAGCGACATGCCGTCGCGGCGCAGGTCGGAGTTCTTCTTCACCGCCGAGCGGGTCGCCTCGTCGATGACCTCGCCCAGGCGCTCGGTGAGCGTGGACTGGTCGGGGTCCTCGAAGCGGATGCGCAGGAACTCCTGGCCCGACCACTCCCCCAGCCCCTCGGGCAGCCGGGACAGGCGCTGCGCCGAACGCAGCGTGGTCAGCGAGGACTCCACCAGGCCGCGCAGCCGGTCGACGATGCTGTCGCGGTTGCGCTCCAGCTGCTCCAGCTCGTCGGTCAGCACGCGCAGCCGGGGTGCGAAGGCCTCCGCCCAGGCGGCGGCGTGTTCGGGCAGCGCCGCGGCGGGCAGCTCGCGGATCTGCTGGCGGGCCGGGGTGCGCACCTGCTCGTAGCGGGTGGAGTTGGCGTGGCGGACGAGCACGTCGCCGGCCTCGCGGACCGAGGCCTCGGCCGCCGACAGGTCGCCCGCGCAGCCGCGCAGCGAGCGCCGGGCCTCGGCCGCCGCCTGCCGGGCCTCCTCGAGGGATCCGGCGTACGGCTCGGGCGACTCGGCGCCCTCCTCCGGGGAGTTGTCCCGCAGCAGGTCGCGCAGCAGCGCCGCCGTGTCGTCGAAGCCGCCGGCCGCGTCCTCCGCCGAGCGGTGGGCGCGCAGCAGGTCGGCGTGGACGGTACGGGCGGTCTGCAGCGCGTCGGTGCGGGCGGCGAGCTCGGCGGTGGCGGTGCGCAGCAGCTCCCTGGCCCGCTCGGCGTCGGCGGGCACGAGCTCCTCGGGAAGCTCGGTGTGGGCGTCGCCGTCGGCGGGGGCCAGCCGCTCGGCCTCGCCGCGCAGCCGGCCCAGCTGCTCGCTGGCGGTGGACGCGCGGGTCTCCAGCATCTGCACCAGCGACTCGGCACGGGCCGCCGCGGCCTGGCGGGACGGCCCGTCGGCGCCGTCGGTGCCCTCCAGGAGCTGGGCGGCGCGGGTGCGCACCTTGTTGGTCAGGCGGTCGAGCTCGGCGCGGGCGGCGCTCTCGTCGCTCTCGGCGCGGGCCTGCTCGGCGCGCAGGTCGGCGCCGACGCCGACCTTCTCGTACAGCTGCGAGGCGGCGCGGTAGGCCTCGCGCAGGGCGGGCAGGGAGATGGCGGGCGGCTGTGCGCCGTCGCCCATCTCGTCGGGGGCGCCCGCGATCTCCGCGCGCTCGGCGCGCAGCGCGCGGGCCGTGCGGCGCGCGTCGTCGGCGGCGCGCTGGGCGGCGCGGCGGTCCTCGTCCGCGGCGCGGGCACGGTCCACGCACGCCTCGGCGCGCTCCTCGGCCTCGGCGGCCTCCTCGGCGAGTTCGCGCGCCCGGCTCTGCCAGTTGGCGCGCTCGCGCAGCCGGTAGGCGAGGCCGGCGAGGGCGTCGGCGACCCGGCGGGCGCGCTGGGCCGTCTCCTGCCGCTCGTCGCGTACCCGGGCCGTCTCGGCGGCGCTCTCCTCCGCCTCGGCGCGGACGGTACGGGCCTCGGCGAGGACCTCCCGTGCGGCGTCGGCGGCCGTACGCGCCCGTCCGGCCGCGTCCGCCAGCTCGGCGAGGCGGCCGGCCGGGCAGCCGGCCCGCCAGGACCCGAGGCGGGCGGCGAGCGTACGGTCGCCGGCCAGCCGGGCCGCCACCGCGCGGATCTCCTCGTCGCGGGCCATGGCCCGCTCGCGCAGGGCGTGCCGCTCCTCGTCGGCGGCGCGCTCGTCGTGCATGGCGGGGTTCGGCGGCACCAGGAAGACGCCCGTCTCCCCCGCGTCCCGGGCCGGGGCCGGTGCGAGCAGCGCGGCGGCGGTGCCGACGGCCACGGCGGAGCGCGGCAGCAGGGAGGCCGCGCCGAGCACCTCACGGGCGCGGGCGTGGGAGCCGGCGTCGGTGATGACGACGCCGTCGACGAGCTCGGGACGGGCGGCCAGGACGGCGGCGTGCCGGGCGGGGTCGACGGACTGGGCGAGGTAGCGCCAGCCGGGCAGGGCGGGGATGCCGTGCTCGCCGAGGAACTCGACGGCGGCCAGCACATCGGCGCTGGGCGGCAGCAGGCCGCCGTCGCCCAGCGCGCCCAGGATGCGGGAGTCGTCGGCGGCCGCGGTCCGCAGCTCGAACAGCTGCCGCTCGGCGGCGGCGACGTTGTCGTCGAGCAGCTCCCGCAGCGCGTCGGCGTTGCGGTCCAGCTCCTCGGCGGTCAGGGACGCCTCCCCGGCCGGCGCGTCCGCGTCACCGGCGGCGCGCTGCCCCGGCACCCGGTCGGCGGCCACCGGCTGCGGCAGACCCAGCAGCTCCACCAAGCGCCGGTCGGAGCCGATCGACTCGGCGGCGCGGCGCTCGGCGTCGTACGCGGTCTCCGCGGCGCTCGCGGCGTCGGCGGCACGGGCCGCGGACAGCTCGGCGCGGCTCTCGGCGGCGGAGGCCTCCTTGGCGCGGTCGGCGGCCTGCCGGGCGGCCTCGCGGGCCGTCTCGTACGCGGCGACGGCGGGCTTCTCGGCGTCGCTGGCGGCGAGCGCGGCGCGCGCGGGGTCGGCGTCGGGCTCCGTGTCGTCGAGCCAGCCGGCCCTGACCGCCTCGGCGGTCTCCTGCTCGACCTCCGTCAGGCGCTGGCGGAGGTGGCCCGCCTCGCTGCGGGCGCGCTGGGCCTCGGTGGCGGCGGCGGTGGCGTCGCGGTGGGCGGCCTCGCTCGTCTCCTGGAGCGTCGCCGAGCGCTCCTCCTGCTCGTTGGCGAGCTGCTCGCCCTTCTCGGCGGCGGCGTTGAGGGCGCGGACGAGCTCGGCGGCCGCCTGGGCGCGGGCGGCCAGCGCCGGGGCGGCGTCGCGCTCGGCCTCGTGGATGGCGGCGGCCACGCGCGCGGAACGGTCGGCGGCGGCACGGTGGCGCAGCACGGTCTCGGCGGCCTGCCAGGCGGAGTGCAGGGTACGGGCGTCGAGGAGCTCGCGGCGCTGGGCGGCGGCGGCCTTCTCGGCGGCGGCGAGCGCGAGGGAGGCGTGCCGGTAGGCGATCTCGGCGGCCACGAGGGAGGTGCGGTCGCGCTCTGTGTCGGCGTCGGTGACGGCGTGCGCGGCGGCGGCGACCTGCCCGGCCAGCTCGGCGGCGCGGCCGCGCTCCTCGGCGCCGCGCGCGGAGAGCCGGCGGGCCAGGACGCGGGTGCGGCGCTCGGCGCCCGCGTGCACCCCGCGCGCCTGCTCGCGCCGGTCGGCGGACTCGGCGATGCGCGAGAGCAGCTCGAGGGAGCCGGCGGTGAAGTCCCGCTCGGCGGTCAGCTCGGCCCGTCGGCCCAGCTTGTGGGCGAAGCCGTGCACGAGGTCGGCGAGGCCGTCGGTGTCACGGGTGTCGGTGACCGCGCGCAGCAGCAGGTCGGTGAAGTCGGAGTCGTTCTTGACGGCGAAGAGGCCGGCGGCCTCGCCCTCGTCGGCGTTCATCTCGCGCTGGTAGCGGAAGAGCTCGGGGTCCAGGCCGAGCTCGCCGAGGTGCTCGTTCCAGCGCTCGTGGACCTCCTCCCAGACCACGTCCAGGTTGGGGTAGGCCTTGCCGGCCTCGGTGAGGGCGTCGCGGAAGCCCTTCATGGTGCGGCGGCGGCCGCGCGCTCCGGAGCCGCCGTCCGCCCTGGGCCGCATCGCGGAGGACTCGGCGACCGGCAGCGAGTCGAGGCTGAGCCCGGGGCCGGGGCGGAAGGAGTACCAGGCCTCGGCGAACTTGCGCGGGTCGTTGGAGACCTGGCGCCCGCGCCACTCGCTGACCTTGCCCACCACGACGGACTCGCCGGTGAGGACGTGCTGCCACTCCAGGGCGACGTGCCCGCAGTCGTCGGCGAGGAGGAACTTGCGCAGCACGCCGGAGCTGGCGCCGCCCAGGGTGTTGCGGTGGCCCGGCAGCATCACCGAGAAGATCAGCTTGAGCAGTACGGACTTGCCGCCGCCGTTCTCCAGGAAGAGCACGCCCGCGGGCGCGGGTCGGCGCGGCGGGCCGACGGGCTCGTCCTCGAAGAACTCCGCCTGCGTGGGCGCGGGGGAGGGCACGGGCGCGCCCACTCCGCGCAGGTCCAGCACGGTGTCGGCGTAGCGCGCACCGGCCGGCCCGATGGAGTAGAGGCGGACCCGGGACAGCTCGTACATGGCGGCGGACTCTCGTGTAGCGGTGGGTCGGGCGGAGGGGGCGGGGCCGTCAGGCGGAGTGGAAGGGCAGACCGGCGTCGGCGACCAGGTCGAGGTCGTCGGCGTCGTCCGGCGGCAGCAGCGTGGCGCTGCCGTCGGCCACCGGCACGATGCCCAGCTCCAGCAGCTCGGTCATGGCGGCGGTGCCGGCCATGTCGCGGACCTGGAGCTGGTAGCGGGCGGTGGTGCGGTACGTGCCGCCGGCGTCGTCCCCGGTGCGCTGGAGGAAGCCGGAGTCGACGAGGAAGGCGACGGCCTTGGCGATGATGCCGGTGGTCGAGCCGGCCAGGCGGCGGGCGTCCTTGGTGGCGCCGGTGGCGCTGCGGCGGGCGTAGACCCGCCAGGCGGCCTCGAGACCGGGGGCGTCGGTGATGGGGTCGGTGTTCTCGCCCTGGGCGGCGGCCCGCTCCTCCAGGCGGCGGCAGGCCTGGCGTACGAACGCGTCGACGCCGTTGACCGTGACGCGGCCGATGTAGCCGTCGTCGGCGAGGTCCTCCGGGCGCGGGAAGGCCATCGCGGCCACGGCGAGGTGGGCCACGCCGTGCAGGAAGCGGTCGCCGGAGTCGGCGGTGGCGCGGCGGGCGTAGTCGCCCATGCGGACGGCGAAGACGGAGTCCTCGGCGGCGGTGACGGCCATGCCGGCGCGGGTGGACACCTCGAGGACGATGAGGCCGAGCCCGGCGGCGACGGCGTCGGCCAGGCGGGCGAACGCCGGGTCGTCGCGGTGGCGGCGCAGCAGCTCGGCGTACTCGGCGTCGCGGGCGGGCTGCAGCTTGGGCTGCAGCCCGAAGGCGATCAGACGCGCGGCGTCGGCCGCGTCGGCCGGGGTCACCGGTGCGGTGCCGCTCGCCGCGGGGGCCTCCGCCTCGCCGACGGCGTCCGGCTGCGCCGGGAGGTCGGCGTCGTACTCAGTCACGGTTGGTGCTCCTGCTGGGGGTCCATGGGGTGAGGTTCGTTCGGCACGCCCGGCCGGACAGGGGTGGTCGCGCGCCGGCGGGGCTCACGTCGCCTCCGAACGGTCCGCCGCCATGCCCACCGCGTCCAGCAGGGCCGTGCCGACGATCAGGTCGGCGCCGCCGAACTCCGGGTCGTCGAGGACGGTGCCGTCGTCGACCGCGAACAGCAGGGACTGCTCGCCCTGGCGGTAGGCCGTGCCGACCGAGGGGCTCGCGGCGTGGACGGCCAGCAGGGCGACGAGGTAGGGCAGTTCGGGGTCCTGGCGGCGGGCGTCGGCCAGGAGGCCGGAGAGGCGGCGGGGCGCGTCCGGCGGCAGGGACAGCAGCTCCATGGCGACGGCCAGCTGCTCCTCGCTGAAGCGGCTGTCGTCGGGCGTCTCGACGAGGTCCGGCTCGGGCATCTCCGCGCCGAGGTGCTCGCGCTCGGCGGGCGGGCTCAGCAGCATCTCGACGAGGTCGCCCACGCGCACCGAGACCGGCGTGCGCAGGCCCGTGCCGCGTGCGAAGAAGGCGTCCGTGACGCGGCCCGCCTGCTCGAGGGGCAGCGGCAGCAGCGGCGCCAGGAGCTGCCCGTACAGGTCGAGGCCGGCCCGGGCGGCGGGGGTGGCGAAGGCCTGCCGGTCCTGCTCGGCGCGGAAGAGCGGTCCGGCCTCCAGCAGCCGGGACTGCAGCTGGGTGTGGCGGCGGATGCAGTCCTTGACGATGTCGACGAGCTCGGCGGCCCGGCGCTTGTTCTCGGGCTCCTCGGCCTCGTCGCGCGCCTTGCGGATGTTGGTGAGGATCGCGTTCTCGTGGCGGTAGCGGTCGGCGACGTGCTCGAGCGCCTCGGCGATCATGTCGGGGACGGCGCTGAGCCAGTCCACCGCGCGGACGTTGCGCCGCGTGGCGTCGAGGGTCTTGCGGAGCGTCTCGGCGTACTGCACCGTGCGGTAGCGGGCCTGCTCGGCGGCGAGCTGGGCGTCGGCGAGACGGCCTCGGCTGATGAGGACCTCGAGCTTGACCTCGGCGGCGATCTGCGCGCTGGTGACGTCCGTGTCGAGGGCGCCGACCAGGACGTTGACGGCCTCGTCGGTGGTGCGCAGGAAGACCGTGCCGCCGGGGCCGGGGACCTCCTCGATGAGCTTGAAGTCGTAGTCGCGGCGTACGTACGCGCCGTCGGCCCCGAAGGTGCCGTAGACCGCGCGGAAGCCGCGGTCGACGCTGCCGACGTTGATGAGGTTCTCCAGGACCCAGCGGGCGACGCGCTCGTGCTCGCCGTGGGGCCGCTCGGGCGCCTGGGCGGCGACGCGCGGCTGGAGCCTGGCCACTATCTGCTCGTGGTCGGCCCCGGTGTCGAAGTCCATGTTGAGCGTGACGAGGTCGATGGCGGCCAGGGCCACCTCCGCCATGGCGTAGACGCCGTACTCGCCCGCGAGGTTGGCCTTGCGCACGTCGAGGTCGTGCAGGGGCGCGGTGCAGGCCAGCGCGCGCAGCCTGCGGGCCAGGCCCTCGTCGGCGGCCGGGCCCGGGGCTGGGCGCACGGCGGGCCCGTTGAGCTGGGGCGGAACGGCCGCCGGGGCTGGAGAAGTCACGTCGCACAGAGTAGGCGGTCACCCCGACAACGGACGAAACGGCACGGGCTCGCCGGGCCGCGGGGCCCGCCCGGCGACCGCCGCCCCTCACACGGCGAAAACGGACATGATGGCGATATTGCAGCCGAGCAGGATGAAGGCCGTCGGCATCTGGGCCTTGATCGGCCCGTACGGGTCCTTGAGCTCCAGCAGGGCGGCGGGCACGAAGTTGTAGTTGGCCGCCATGGGCGTCACCAGGGTGCCGCAGAAGCCGGCGAGCATCCCGACGGCGAGGACGGCCGGGGCGTTGCCGTGGTGCTGCTCGACCAGCACCGGCCAGCCGACGGCGGCGGTCAGCACGGGGAAGGCGGCGAAGGCGTTGCCCATGACGACGGTGAAGAGGAACATCCCGCAGCAGTAGGCGACGACCCCGAGGAAGGCCGACCCGTCCGGGAGCACCGTCGTGGTGATCCGGCGGACCTGCTCGCCCACCCCGGCGACGGAGAAGATGGCGCCGAGCGTGGCGAGCAGCTGCGGCAGCAGCATGGCCCACCCCATGGACTCCAGCATCGACCGCCCGGCGTGCAGCGGCGTCGAGGGGCGCCGCTCGCGCAGCATCACCATGCCGACGGCGAGTGCGACGACGGATCCGATGCCGAGCCCCAGGACGGTCTCGCTGCCCTTCTGCAGCACCGGCTCTCCGCCGACGTGGAGCTTCTTCACCCCGACCGCGCAGATCAGGGCGACGACGGGGATGGTGAGCGCCGGTACGAACAGCCGGGAGCCGTGCCGCCGCGCGCTCGCCTCCCGCTGCTCGGGGGTGGCGGTACGGGCCGTGCCGCGGCCGGTGAGCCCGAAGCCCGCGAGGCAGACCATGACCAGGACCGCCGCGCCCAGCGGTTCGGCGGGCGCCGTCCTGTCGACGACCCAGGTGCTGTAGACGAACCCGGCGCCCAGCAGTCCCCAGAAGGCGGCGGTGCCCACGCGCCGGGGGTTGGTGCGGTCGGCGAGCATCTGCGCGGCCATGGCCAGGAAGAGGCCGCCGACGAGCCAGAAGAACCACTCCGCCTTGATCACTTGGCCGCTCCCGCCAGGTCCGGCTTCGCGTGCTCCAGGGTGCGGTCCAGGCGCAGCAGCCGGCAGCCGTGGACCGCGAGCGCGCACAGGGCGGTGGGGACGGCCCACAGCGCGAGCCGCAGCGGTTCGAGGTGGGTGTGGTAGGTGGTGTTGACGAAGCCGGTGATCAGAAGGATCGAGCCGACGGCCAGGAAGACGTCCTCGCCGAAGAAGAAGCCCACGTTGTCGGCGCTGGCGGCGAAGGAGCGCACCTTCTCCCGGGCCTTGTCGGTGAGCGTCCCGTGGCGCCGTTCGGCGGCGCCCTCGGCCATCGGCGCCGCCAGCGGCCGTACGGTCTGGGCGTGCCCGAAGACGCCGTTGAGGCCGAGGGCCGCGGTGATCTGCCGCAGCAGTAGGTAGAGGGCGAGGAAGCGGCCGGCGGTGAGCCCGGCGAAGCGGGTGATCAGGCGGCGGGCCTGTTCCTGGAGCCCGTAGCGCTCGAGGAGGCCGATGACCGGCAGGGTGATGGCGAAGATGGTCACCGCGCGGCTGGAGGCGAAGCCGGTGCCGAAGGCGGCCAGCACCTTCTGGGGCGACAGGCCGCCGAGCAGGCCGGTGGCGACGCCCGCGACGCCAACGACCAGCAGGGGATTGCGCTTGGTCGCGAAGCCCACCACGACCACGAGGACGCCTAACAGTACGAGCATGCGTCCGCCTTCCGCACTCTCGGACCTCACTCGATCAGGTGAGGCGACTGGCGAGGAGGCTAAGATATTGTTCAACAATCCTCAATAGGCAATGCTGTCACCGGAATTCCCCGCGCCGGCACGGGACCACCCGCCGCCCGGCCGCCACCGCCACCCATGGGGGGACGCCATGGCCCGATCCACCGCGCAGCGCGTCGCCACGACGCTGCGCGACCGCATCGAGGGCGGCGATCTGCCGCCCGGCACCCAGCTGTCGGAGGAGGCCCTCGGACGCGACCTCGGGGTCTCCCGCAACACGCTGCGCGAGGCCTTCCGGCTGCTCGTCCACGAGAGCCTGGTGGTCCACCGGCTCCACCGCGGCGTCTTCGTACGGGTCCTGGACCCCGCCGACGTCCACGACATCTACCGGATGCGCGGCGCCCTGGAGACCGCGGGCGTCCGGGCCGCCGCCACCGCCCCCCACGCGGCCCGCGAGGCCGTCTCCGAGGCCGTGGCCCGAGCCGAACAGGCCGCCCACGAGGGCGACTGGCAGGAGGTCGGCTCCGCCGACCTGCGCTTCCACCGGGCGCTGGCGGCGCTCGCGGGCAGCGCGCGCGTCGACGCGGCCATGGACCGGCTGATGGCCGAACTGCGCCTGGCCTTCCACGAGATGCCCTCGCCGCGTCGCTTCCACGAACCGTTCATGGCACGCAACCGCACACTCGCCTCCCTCCTGGAACAGGGCGAGTACGGGCGCGCCGAGGCGGAGTTGACCACTTATCTGGATGACGCCCTCCGGCTCATCCTCGACGCGATGCGGGAGGCCGGCCGATGACGACGCCCCTGTTGGAACCCGTGCTCGATCTCAACGCCGACCTCGGCGAAGGCTTCGGCCGCTGGCGCCTGACCGACGACGACACCCTGCTGTCCCTCGTCACCAGCGCCAACGTCGCCTGCGGCTTCCACGCCGGCGACCCGTCCACGATGAGATGGGTGTGCGAACGGGCGGCCGAACGCGGCGTACGCATCGGCGCACAGGTCTCCTACCGCGACCTCGTCGGCTTCGGCCGACGCGCCATGGACGTGCCGCCCGACGAACTCGCCGACGAGATCACCTACCAGATCGGCGCGCTCCGCGTCTTCGCACAGGCCGCCGGGACCGACGTCACCTACGTCAAGCCGCACGGCGCGCTGTACAACCGGGTCGTCACCGACACCGAACAGGCCATGGCCGTCGTCTCCGGCATCCTGCGGGCCGGCGGCCACCTGCCCGTCCTCGGCCTGCGCGGCTCCCGCCTGCACGAGGCCGCCGAGCACGCCGGACTGCCGGCGATATCCGAAGCCTTCGCGGACCGCGCCTACACCGCCGCCGGCACCCTCGTGCCCCGCCGGGAGCCCGGCGCGGTGGTCCTCGACCCCGACTCCGTCATCGCCCGCTCGGTCCGCATGGCCTGCCTCTCCTCGGTCACCGCCCTCACCGGCGAGGAGATCCCCGTCCACGCCCGCTCGCTGTGCGTGCACGGCGACACCCCGGGAGCCGCCCTGCTCGCCCGCCGCGTGCGCGAAGGCCTGGAGGCCGCGGGCGTCCGCGTGGAGGCGTTCGCATGACCGGGCCCGGGCCGGCCCCCCTGCCGGCCCCCCTGCGGGCCCTGCCCGTCGGACGGCACGCCCTGCTCGTGGAGGTCGCCGGCACGCGCGAGGCCCAGGCCCTGCACGCCGAACTGCTCCGGCGCCGCGACGCCGGCACCCTGCCGCCCGTACGGGAGATCGTGCCCGCCGCGCGGACCGTCCTGCTCGACGGCCTCACCGACCCGCGCGCCCTCGCCGCCGACCTCGCCCACTGGACGGTGCCGCCGCTGCCCGCGGCCGAGGCGCCGCCCGTCGTGCTCCCCGTGCGCTACGACGGCGCCGACCTCGCCGAGGTCGCGGCCCTGTGGGGCGTCGGCGAGGACGAGGTCGCGCGCATCCACTCCGGAACCGAGTTCCGCGTCGCCTTCTGCGGCTTCGCCCCCGGCTTCGGCTACCTCACCGGGCTGCCCGAACGGCTGCACGTGCCGCGCCGGGCCACCCCGCGCACCACCGTGCCGGCCGGCTCGGTCGGCCTCGCCGGCCCCTACACCGGCGTGTATCCGCGCTCCTCCCCCGGCGGCTGGCAGCTCATCGGCCGCACCGACGCGGTCCTGTGGGACACCGGCCGCGACCCGGCCGCCCTGCTCTCCCCCGGCACCCGGGTCCGCTTCGAGGAGCGCCCGTGAACTCCCTGACCGTCGTCCGGGCCGGAGCGCTGACCACCGTCCAGGACCTGGGCCGGGCCGGGTACGCCCATCTGGGCGTACCCCGCTCCGGAGCCCTGGACGAGCCCGCCCACCGGCTCGCCAACCGGCTGGCAGGCAATCCCGTGGGGTGCGCCACGCTCGAGACCACCGTCAACGGCTGCGCCGTGCGCCCGGAAACAGCCGTCACCGCCGTCGTGACCGGCGCGCCCTGTCCCGTACGGGTCGACGGCCGGCCCGCCGCCTGGGGCGCGCCCGTGCGCGTCCCCGCCGGGGCGGTCCTCGAGGCCGGGCCGGCCGACGCCGGGCTGCGCAGCTACCTCGCCTTCGCGGGCGGCATCGCCGTGCCGGCGGTGCTCGGCAGCCGCTCGCGGGACCTGCTGTCGTGCCTGGGGCCGGAGCCGCTGGCCGACGGCATGTCCCTGCCGCTGGGCGAGCCGTACGGGCCGCCGGCCGGCTCCGCCGCCGACGTGACGTTCTGGTCGGCGCCGCCGCCGGGGGGGCTGGTCCTGCCGGTCGTGCTCGGGCCGCGCGACGACTGGTTCACGCCTGAGGCCCTGCGGACGTTCGCCGGGCCCGGATTCCGGGTCTCGCCCGCCAGCAATCGCATCGGGCTGCGTACGGAGGGGCCGACCCTCGCCCGGGCCGCCCTTGCCGGCTCCTGCGAACTCCCCAGCGAGGGCATGCCTCTGGGCGCCGTCCAGGTCCCGCCGGACGGTCGTCCGGTGGTCTTCCTCGCCGACCACCCCACGACGGGGGGCTACCCGGTGATCGGCGTGGTGCCGGAGCCGTCGCTCGCGGTGGCGGGGCAGGCGGAGCCGGGGGCCTTGGTGCGGTTCGTTCCGGTGCGGGTCTGAGGGGTGACCGGCGGTTTGTGGGCTGGTCGCCGTTGTCGTGGTGCGGGGGCCGGGGGCTCCGGAGGGTGTTCCGGAATCGGATATTTACGGGCCCGGTGCCGTCTCACGTGATGCGTGCCCTCGCATTGGGCCCACAAATATCCGGCAGCATTCCGGAACACCCTCCTGCGCCCCCGGCCCCCTCCCGTCACATCGACCGGTCCGGTGCGGGGCAGCCACTAGGGTGCGGGCCGGCCACCAGGGTGGGCGGGCCGATCCCCAGGGTGGGCGGGCCACCGGTGCGCACCGGCGCGGTGCCGGTCGGCCCACCAGGGTGTGGGGTCTTCGGGTGCACACCCGCGCGGAACCTTCCCCCCTCCCTCCCGGGTGCGTGCCCGGCGCCGTGACCTGAGGGAACCCTCCCACCCCAGCCCCTCCCCACCTCCCCCCTTCCCCCCGGGTGCGGGATCCGCCGGACGTGTCGCGTGAGGGGCCGGGGTGGGAGGGGACGGGACCTGGTAGGGGCGTAAGGGTTATTTGCGGCCCGGGTGCGGGGTGATCAGCGCGGTGGACGGTTCCGGGCCGTAAATGATCCAGCCCCGGAAGGGCCCGGCCCCTCCCGCCCCGGCCCCGCCCCACAACGAACCGCACCCGCACCGGAACCCGCACCCGACGACCCCCCACCCCACCCCGCCAGAACCTCGGCGTAGTGCGCCAGCAACTGGTCCCCCACCACCGCCCACGTCCGCGCCAGAACCGCCGCCCGCCCCGCCCGCCCGTACTCCGTACGGGCCCGCCACGCGGTCTCCAGCGTCAGTACCGCGTCCCGCAGGGCCTCCGCGTCGTACGGCGGGACGAGCAGTCCGGTGCGGGCGTGGTCGACGAGGTCGAGGGGGCCTCCGGCGGCGGGGGCGATGACGGGTACCCCGCTCGCCTGGGCCTCCTGGACGGTCTGGCAGAAGGTCTCCTGCGGGCCGGGATGGACGAAGACGTCCAGCGAGGCGAAGATGCGGGCGAGTTCGTCGCCGGTGCGGGTGCCGAGGAAGCGGGCGCCCGGCAGGGCGGCACGGAGCCGGCCGGCGTGCGGGCCGTCGCCGGCGATGACGAGGCGGACGCCGGGGAGGGCGCAGACGGGGGCGAGGAGTTCCACCCGCTTCTCGGGGGCGAGGCGCCCGACGTAGCCGACGATGAGCTCGCCTCCGGGGGCGAGCGCCCGGCGCAGTTCGAGGTCGCGGCGGCGGGGGTGGAAGCGCTCGGAGTCGACGCCGCGCGGCCACAGCCGGACGCGGGGCACTCCGTGGGCCGCGAGGTCGCGCACGGCGGCCGTGGACGGCGCGAGGGTGCGGTCGGCGGCGCGGTGGACGGCGCGGATGCGGCGCCAGGCGACGCCTTCGCCGGTGCCGAGGTAGGTGCGGGCGTAGCCGCCGAGGTCGGTCTGGTAGACGGCGACGGCCGGCAGGCCCATGCGCCGGGCGGCGGTCATCGCGCGTGCCCCGAGGACGAAGGGGCCGGCGAGGTGGACGATGTCGGGCCGGTGCGCGGCGAGGGCGGCGGCCGGGCGGCGGCTCGGCAGCGCGACGCGGACCTGCGGATATCCGGGCAGCGGCAGGGAGGGCACGCGCAGGACCGGGCAGGGCCCGGCGCCGTGCTCCTCGCCGGGGCGTCCGCGTGCCCCGGCGGGGGTCACGACGAGCGGCTCGTGGCCGCGCAGCGCGAGGTGCCGGGCGGTCTGCCAGGCGCAGTGCGCGACGCCGTTGACGTCGGGCGGAAACGATTCGGTGACGATGACGACACGCATACGGGTGTTGTCGGCCATCGGCACGTGGCGCGGGCCACGTGGATCTTTCCGCCCGGGGAACGTCCCGTGAGCGTCAGTCCACGCCCCGCACGATATGCGGCTCGGGGTCGTCCTCGTCGGGCGCCAGCGGTTCGTGGCGGGCCCGCCCGGGGTCCGCCGCCGACCGGGCGGGCCGCTCCGCGGCCGTTCCGGTGGCGTCCTGTACGCGCTCTTCGGTCATTTCGGGATCATCCATGATGACTCCTCCCCCTGCAGTACCGTTCCTGCTGCTTCCGCAGCCCCTTGCGCCCCCGAAGGACAAGCCTTCCCCGTCCGCCTGCCCGATAAGCAGCTTCTTCGGACCAGGCGTCACTTCCTACCGCCAATAGGGTGAATTCGCGGTCAATTGGGATAAAATGCAACCAGGTCCGCACCGGTACGAAAGAAGGTGGCTGACGTGACCGTCCCCCGCACGTCGCCCGGGATCGATCAGCACCCGGACATCCTGGCGCTCCGCGCCCACTCCGAGGAGACGACGGCGACCCCCGCCGCCCAGGCCGTCGAGGCAATCGCCCTTCTGTGTGGCGTCTATTTGGCCGCCTCACCATGGATTGTGGGCTTCAGCGGCGCGACCACCCTGTCCATCAACAATCTGATCACCGGTGTCGCCTTCGCCTGCCTGGTCGGCGGCTTCGGTCCGGCCTACGAACGCACCCACTCCTCGAGCTGGGCGGCGCTGGGCCTCGGCGCCTGGACGATCATGGCTCCCTGGATCGTCTCCGGCCACGCGTTCATCACCGCCGCCAACGTCAGCAACGTCGTGGTCGGCATCGTGTGCTGCCTGACCGCCCTCGCCCTGGCGGGGTTCGGCGTCGTACGCGGCACCCGCGGCATGGCCCGCGCCGGTCGGTGACAGGAGACTCCGAGGCGCAGGGCCGCTGATCCCGACCCCCGACACCCCGCCGCGTCCCGCGGCGGGGTGTCGCCGTTCCTACTCCCTCGCCACCGCCCCGGCATTGCCGGCGGTGGCGGGCGCCTCGTCCCCGCCGTCCGCGCCGGGCTCCCCCGTGACGGACCAGCCGGCGGGGCGGTCCAGGGCCCGTCTCGCACGCTTGCGCAACTCCGTGTCCATATCCCGTCGGATACGTCGGATGATCTCATCCATGTCAGGCATGCGGGCGACGGTAGAACCCGCCGCGCGGTAATACCGCGCAGGCCAGGGGGCATTCACTCGCGCGGATGAATACTCAGGTGATCTTCCGGCGTCATGGCTTCGCCGGTCGGGAAGTGGCAATGCTCCCCCTCCCCGAACGGCCCATCGACCCCAAGAGGTGCCAGGCATGACGACCGTACGCGCAGCGGCGCGTGAGCTGTTGCGGTCCCGCGGAGTGACCACCGTGTTCGGCAACCCGGGCTCCACCGAACTGCCCTTCCTGCAGGACTTCCCCGCGGACTTCCGGTACGTACTGGGCCTGCAGGAGGCCGTGGTCGTCGGCATGGCCGACGGATACGCCCAGGCCACGGGCACCACCGCGCTGGTCAACCTGCACACCGCGCCCGGCGTGGGCAACGCCATGGGGGCCATCGTGACCGCCGCGGCCAACCACACGCCGATGGTGGTGACGGCGGGGCAGCAGGTGCGGGCCATGATGACCATGGAGGCGCTGCTGACGAACGTGGACGCCACCGCCCTGCCCCGCCCGGCCGTGAAGTGGGCCTACGAGCCGCCGCGCGCCCAGGACGTGCCCGCCGCCCTCGCCCGCGCCTTCCACATCGCCGAGACCGCGCCGCGCGGACCGGTGTTCCTCTCCCTGCCGATGGACGACTGGGACGTGGAGCTGGACGAGGCGGCGGAACGGGCCGCGCGGCACGCGGCCGTGCGGCGGGTCCACGACCTGACGGCGGCCGACCGGCCGTGCGTGGAGGCGCTCGCCCGGCGGCTGGAGGCCGCGGTCAACCCGGTGCTGGTGACGGGCGGTTCGGTGGACGCAGAAGGGGCCTGGTCCGCGGCCGTGGCGCTGGCCGAGCGCCGGCAGCTGCCGGTGTGGGCGTCGCCCGTCGAGGGCCGGGTGGGCTTCCCGGAGAACCACCCCCTCTACCAGGGCGTGCTGCCCCCGGCGATCGGCCCGCTGGCCCGGACGCTCGCGGGACACGACCTGGTGCTCGTCGTCGGGGCGCCGGTCTTCCGGTACTACCCCTATGTGCCGGGTCCGTTGCTGGCCGAGGGCTGTGAGCTGGTGCTGCTGACCAGCGACCCGGGCGAGGCCGCGCGGGCGCCCGTCGGCGACGCCCTGGTCGCGGGGCTGCGCCCCACGCTGGAGCTGCTCGCGGAGCTGGTGGACAAGCGCGGCGACGCCGTCCCCGCCCGGCCGGCCCGCTGTGCGGTGGAGGTGCCGGAGGCCGACGGCGAGCCGATGTCGGCCGCCATCGCGCTGGCCGCCGTGGCGAGCGCGGCGCCCGAGGACACGGTGTGGGTCAACGAGTCGCCCTCCAACCTGCAGCTGTTCCGCGACCACGTCCGCGTCGACCGTCCGGACTCCTTCCTGATGACCACCGGGGGCGGCCTGGGCTTCGGCCTCGCGGCGGCCGTCGGGGCGCAGCTGGGGCGCCCCGAGCGGCCGGTGGTGGCCCTGGTCGGCGACGGCTCCGCGCAGTACGCGATCACCGCGCTGTGGACGGCGGCCGCCTACCGGGTGCCGGTGACGTTCGTGGTGCCGGCCAATCGCGAGTACGCCATCCTCAAGTGGTTCGGCCGTTTCGAGAACACGCCGGGCGTGCCGGGTCTGGATCTTCCCGGGCTGGACCTGTGCTCCCTCGCCCGCGGCTACGGGGTGCCCGCCCACCGTGCCACGGATCCGGCGCACCTCGCCGAGCTCGTCGGCGCCGCCACCGCCGGCGCCGAGGGGCCCGTACTGATCGAGGCCCCGGTCACGACCGTCCCGCCGACGCTCTGACCTCACCCCACCCCTTCTTCGCCCGCCCGGCGGCCACCGCCGTGCGGTCGTCCCTTCACGCCGTCGAACGCTCTCTCCACGCCTTTCCCACTCGCCCTTCTCCGGGCCCCATCGCATGGAGCTGCCCATGACCCCTCCCGTCGGCAATCCGCTGCTCGCGGCCCTCGCGGAGGCCCTGCCTCCGGAGGCCCTCGGCACGGCGGACGTCGAGCTGGCCCTGCACCGTTACGACGCGGCCCCGTTCAGCGAGGCGGGCAGACCCGCCGTGGTGGTCCGGCCCGAGACCGTGGAGCAGGTGCGCCACGTGCTGCGCGTCGCGCGCGCCCTGGGGGTTCCCGTGGTGCCGCAGGGCGCCCGTACCGGGCTCGCGGGGGGTGCCAACGCCGTGGACGGCTGTGTGGTGCTCTCCATGGTCCGGATGAACCGCATCCTGGAGATCGACAGGGCGAACCGCCTGGTGCGCTGCGAGCCGGGGGTGATCACCGCCGATCTCGCGGCGGCCGTCGCCGGCGAGGGCCTGTGCTACCCGCCGGACCCGGCGTCGTGGGAGACGTGCACGATCGGCGGCAACATCGCCACCGGCGCGGGCGGGCTGTGCTGTGTGAAGTACGGCGTCACCGCCGACTACGTCCTGGGCCTGACGGTCGTCCTGGCCGACGGCGAGGTGCTGCGGGTGGGGCGGGACACGGTCAAGGGTGTCGCCGGGTACGACCTGACCCGCCTGTTCGTGGGCTCCGAGGGGACGCTCGGCGTCATCGTCGAGGCGACGCTGGCCCTGCGGCCGCCGCGGCCGCCGGAGCTGGCGCTGCTGGCCTCCTTCGCCGGCGCCCGCGACGCGGGCGCGGCCGCCGGGGCGATCATCCGGGAGGGGCATGTGCCGTCCGCCCTGGAGCTGATGGACCGTGCGACGACCGAGGCGGTCGCGGCGCTGGGCCACCCGCTGCTGGCCGGCGCGGACGGCGCCACGCTGATCGTGGCCAGCGACGCCCCGGACGCGGCGGCCCGGGTGCGGGCGATGGCGGAGCTGTGCCGGGAGGCCAAGGCGCTGTCCGTCGCGGTGGCCGAGGACGACGAGCGGTGCCGGCAGGTACTGGACGCCCGGCGCATGGTGATGCCCGCGCTGGGCGCGGTGGCCAAGGGGCTGCCGGGCGCGATGACGGCCTTCGTCGAGGACGTCGCCGTGCCGCGCGACCGGCTGGCCGACCTCGTCGAGCGCGTGGAGGAGATCGCCGGGGAGTACGACCTGTACATCGCCACCGTGGGCCACGCCGGCGACGGCAACCTCCATCCGACGGTCCTCTTCGACCGTGGCGACCGCTCGGCGGTGCGGCGGGCCGGGGAGGCGTACGACGCCATCATGGCCGCGGGCCTGGAGCTGGGCGGCACCATCACCGGCGAGCACGGGGTGGGTGTGCTCAAGCGCGAGTGGCTGGCCCGGGAGCTGCCGCCGCGCGGCCTGCGCCTGCAACGGGACATCAAACGGCTGCTGGACCCCGACGGCCTGCTCAACCCGGGGAAGGTGCTGGCATGAGCCGGACGAGCGAGACCTTCGGCAGCGGCACGGACGCCGGCTCGGACGCCCTCCCGGAGGGGGCGCTGCCGACGGCCACCCGGAGCGAGAACCTGCGCCTGACGCTGGGCTACTTCCTCCCCAACTATCTCCGGGGCGTCTTCCGGCCCCGGCCCCGGGCCGCCCGCCTGGTGGCCCGGATGGACCCCGACCGGCGCGGCATGGAGCTGATGCGCGCCCTGCGGCGGCGGCACGGCCGCGGTCCCGTGGTGGTGCGCGGCACCTCGGGTCCGACGCTGCTCGTGCTGGACGCCGAGGACGCCCGGCAGGTGCTGGCCGGGCCGGTCGAGGTGTACGCGGTCGACACCTGGGAGAAGGTGAGCGGCTTCGCCGCCGTGCAGCCCGAGGCGCTGGTCGCCTCGCACGGCCGGCAGCGCACGGCGCGGCGGGCGTTCAACGACGCGGTCCTGGACGCCGGGTGCCCGGTGCACCGGCTGGCCGGGCACTTCCTGCGGGTGGTGGGCGAGGAGGCCCGGGCGTTGCTGGGCCCCCGGGCGGAGTCGGGGCTGTCGGCGGGGGACGTCCGCGCGCGGCTCGAACGCGCGGGGCGGCGCTGCTTCCTGGGCGAGGCGGCCGCCGAGGACACGGAGTTCTCCCGGCTGCTGGAGGAGCTGCTCACGGAGGCCAACTGGATGGGCGCGCGGCGCTGGCGCAGGGCCCGTACCCGCCGGATCCGGCGGAAGATGACGCAGCGTCAGGCACGATATCTGTGCGACGCCGACCCGCGCAGCCTGACCGGGCTGTTCCGTATCGCCCCGCGGGGTCCGGAGACCGCTCCCGAGGGGCAGGTCGCGCACTGGTTCATGGCGCTGGGGGCCGTACAGGCGACCGTGACGCAGACCCTGACCCTGCTCGCCACGCATCCGGCGCACTACCGGCGGGCGCTGGAGGAGGTCGCGGCGGCGGACCGCCGGCACGGGGCGCACACGGTGGCGGGGTTCGAGGCCCTGCCGTACCTGCGCGCCTGCGTCCAGGACGCGGCACGGCTGTGGCCGCCGGTGCCGAGCCTGATGCGGCGTACGACGGCGGAGACCCGCTGGCGGGGGGCCGTGGCGCCGGGAGGGATGAACGTCCTGGTGCCCGCCGCCTTCCACGCCCGTGACGCGGAGCGCGTCGACCACGCGCACCGCTTCGCGCCCGAGAAGTGGCTGGACGGCACGGCCTCGCAGGACTGGGCCGTCAGCCCGTTCAGCCGGGGGGAGGCCCAGTGCAGCGGCATGGAGCTGGGGCTGCTGCTGGCGACCGGCTTCGTCGCCGAGTTCCTGCGCGGCGGGGAGCTGGCGGTGGCCGGGGTACGGCTCGGGCCCGCCCGTCCGCTGCCGTACACCTTCGACGCGACGCGCCTGCGCATCGGCTACCGCGCCCACCGCACGCCGGGGGCGTCATGACGTCCGGCAGCGGCATCCGCGACGCCGGGCCCGACGTGGCCGCCCTGGCCCCGGTGGCCCGGGCGCTGGGGAAGGCGGCGGGCGAGATCCGGGCGGCGGGCCGGGCGCTGACGGCCGTGGCCACCGACCCGGCGCTGGCGGTCTCGCTGGGCCGCTCGCCGCGCACCGGACTGCGGGCCGTGCGGGCCCTGGCCGGCGCCCTGACCTCGGCCGCCGGGCTGGGCTACGCGCCCGACGGCGGGCGGCTGGGCCGGGCGGCGTGGCTGGGCGGGGTGCTCACCAGCCGCGAGAGCCTGGCGGTCGCCGTGGCGGTGACCTCGCTGGAGCTGCGCATCCGGCTGTGCTCGGTGCGGCACCCGGAGTTCGCCGAGGACGGCCCGGTGCGGCGGCTGCTGGACGCCATCGCGGCGGACCGCCAGCTGCGCGCCCTGCGGGTGTTGCGGCAGAACGTGCGCGAGCAGGGCGGCGAGCGGGCCCTGGCGCGGCTCGCGCCGTCGCTGACCGAGGTGATGGCGTGGAACGCGCTGGTGGACGAGAACCCGTTCAACGACGCGGCGGCCTGGCACATCGTCACCGGCACCCGGCCGGACGGCGATCCGCTGCTGGGGACGTCCATCGGCGCCTGGGCGCGCTGGGACCGGGGGGCCGGCCGGGCCGAGGTGCTGCCGGCGGACCCGGCCCTGCTGGCGCGGCTGGATCCCGGCACGAGCGTCAGCGGCCACCTGCGTGACATCGCGGTCCTGGGCACCGACGGCCGGATGCTGATCCACCGGGTCACCGGCCCGGACGGCGTCACGCGGCATGTGGTGGTGCTGCCGGGCATGGCCTTCGGCCGGCCCCGCAACTCCAGCCCGCAGGACCTGGTGGGCGCGGTCACCGCGGTGGGCCGCAACGACTCCCCGTACACCCGGGCCGTGCGCAAGGCCCTGGCCCGGGTGGTCCCCGAGGGCACCGAGGTCGCGCTGGTCGGGCACAGCCTGGGCGGCATCACGGCCCTGAACCTGACCGAACTGCCCGACGTCAACCGGCGGTGGCGGCTGACCCACGCCGTCGCCGTCGGCTCCCCCGTCGACTTCAAGCGCCCCCTCGATCCTGCCACCCGGGTCGTCAGCCTCGTCAACGAGCACGACGTGGTGCCCAACCTCGAGGGGCGCAGCCCGGTCTCCGTCTTCCCGGTGCCCGCCGACTGGCTGGAGATCACCTGGGTGGACCGCTCGCACGACTTCCCGCAGTGCCACAACGCGGGCGTCTACGCGCAGAGCCTCGACGACGTGGTGCCCGAGGCGCGCGACCGGGTGGACGCCCTGCTCGAGCCGTACCGGGGCCGGGTGGAGGAGACCGTCGTCCTCCGGCTCCACGACCGCTGAACCGTCCCGCCCCCTACCCCCCGTTGGAGAGCGATCGATGACACCGGCACCGCGGCGCCGCCGCGAGTGGCACTCGCTGCCCTTCCCCCTGGCGCTGCTGGAGATCAAACGGCAGCGGGACCTGCTGCGCGCCCACAATCTGCACGACACCTTCGGCGCGGGCGGCGAACGGCCCCGCACCCCGAGCCCGGTCCTGCTGCCGTACCGCAGCTACGACGGGTCCGGGTACGACCCGGACGACGTGGACATGGGCCGGGCGGGCACCCGCTTCGACCGCAACTGCGCGCTGCCGCAGACCTTCCCGGAGCCCGAGGAGCACGGCCTGTTCTCGCCCGGTCCGCGCGAGGTGAGCCGGCGCCTGCTGGCCCGCTCGCGGGGCTTCCGCCCGGCCGTGTCGCTGAACCTGCTGGCGGCGGCCTGGATCCAGTTCCAGAACCACGGCTGGTTCAGTCACGGCGACAACAGGGCCGAGGCGCCCCTGGACGTCCCGCTGGCCGCGGACGACGACTGGCCGCGCTGCCCCATGCTGGTCCGGCGCAGCCGGCCCGACCCCGTCGCCCACACCGGGCCCGGCCGTCCTCCGACGTACGAGAACACCGTCTCCCACTGGTGGGACGGCTCGCAGATCTACGGGTCCGACGAGGAGCGGTGCCGGTCGCTGCGTACGGGCGAGGGCGGCCGGCTGGCCGTCGTGGACGGCAGGCTGCCGGACGAGACGCGCCCGGGGCTGGCCGGCATCGACGCCACCGGCTTCAACGACAACTACTGGGTCGGCCTGTCGCTGCTGCACACGCTCTTCGTCAAGGAGCACAACGCGATCTGCGCCCGGGTGGCGTCCGCTCATCCCACCTGGGACGACGAGCGTCTGTTCCAGGTGGCCAGGCTGGTGAACGCCGCCGTGATGGCCAAGATCCATACGGTGGAGTGGACGCCCGCCGTCATCGACCGTCCGGTGACGCGGGCGGCCATGCACATCAACTGGTACGGGGTGCTTCCCGCGCGGCTGCGGCGCAGGGTGGGGCGCCGGGGCCGGGGCGAGGCGCTCTTCGGCATCCCCGGCTCCCCCACCGCGCACCACGCGGCGCCGTACTCGATGACCGAGGAGTTCGTCACCTCCTACCGGCTGCATCCGCTGATCCGCGACGAGTACGAGATCCGCTCGCACCGTGACGGCGCGCTGATCGACGTCACCGGCTTCGAGCCACTGCAGGCGCTGGCCACCCGCAAGGCCGTGGACCGGTGGGGCATGACCGACCTGCTGTACTCCTTCGGCACCATGCACCCCGGTGCCATCACCCTGCACAACCACCCCGACTGCCTGCGCGACCTGGTGCGGGTCTCCGGGGAGCACGTCGACCTCGGCACGGTGGACGTACTGCGCGACCGCGAGCGCGGCGTGCCCCGCTACACCGCCTTCCGGGCCGCGCTGCACCGGCCGCCGGTGACCGGCTTCGAGGAGCTGACCGGCGGGAACGCCCACCTGGCCGCCGAGCTGCGGGACGTCTACGACGGGCGCCTGGACCGGGTCGACACCATGGTGGGGATGTACGCCGAACCCCGGCCGCGCGGCTTCGCCTTCAGCGACACGGCGTTCCGGGTGTTCGTCCTGATGGCCTCCCGGCGGCTGAAGAGCGACCGCTTCTTCACCACCGACTACCGGCCCGAGATCTACACCCCGGAGGGCATGGAGTGGATCGACCGTACGACCATGCGCGACGTCCTGCTGCGGCACCACCCGGAGCTGGCCCCGGCCCTGGAGGGCGTGCGCAACGCCTTCGCGCCCTGGGCGAGGACGCGGTGACGGCCCCCGGCGGGGCCGGCGGGGTGCCCTGGTCCAGGTCGGTGCGGGCGCAGGCCGACAACCTGCGCGAGCAGGCGGGGCGGTTGCGCGCGAGCGCCGACGCCGTGACGCTCCTGGGCGCGGAGGGCACGGCGCTGCGGCAGCGGATCCTCACCCACGCGGACCGGGCCGAGACGGCCGCCCGGTCGCTGGAGCGCGCGGCCGAAGCGCTGCTGGGCCACGAGGCCGTGCTCGCCGCGCTGGCGCGCAAGCGCCGCGAGAGCGGGGGCGCGACGAGGATCGGCTGAGCCGCGCCAGGGCCTGGGCCCCGGGCCGGGCGGGCGCGGGCGCGTCCCGTGCGGCCCGGGGCCGGCGGTCACCGGCTCACGAGAGGCTCTTCCGCCCTCGCGTACCAGCGGTCGCCGCGCAGCACCGCCAGGCCGTGGCCGGCGAGCCCGTTGACGTGCTTGGCGATCGTGCGCGGCTGGTAGCCGACCGAGGCGCACAGCTCGTCCAGGGAGGCCCCCTCGGCGCCGAAGGCGCGCAGCCCGTCCCAGGTGCGGGCCTCGTGGCGGCCGAGGGCGGCGGGCGCCGGGGCGGCCTCGGGCCGCTCGTGGCGCACCTCGCGCTTCGGCTCCGGCCGCGCGGTGGCCGGCCGGGAGGCACCCACCGGGCGTGGGGTGCGGTTGACCCTGCGGTGTCGGCGGCCCTTCTGGCGCTTGCTCATGGCTGAACCACTGCTCCGTCCTGCGTCGTCGGTCCTGCGGTGCCGGTGCCACAACTCGGCGCGGCTCCGGCCGGTTACGACAATTCCACTAAGTGTGCGCGACATCACGCACCGTCACCCGCCCATGTTCATGCGAGCCGCGCGGTGCGCCGGACGCGCGACCCGCGGCAGCGGACCCGGCGGGGGCGGGGCGCCGCGTACTGACGGTTTCTGATGGATGGTCCGCGCATGGAGCGTTTCCGGCGACTTCTTCGGGTCGCGCGGGTTTTCTTCCGGTCCGGCCGCTCATCATGACGGGTGTGACCGTGGAAACCGTACGAGTCGAGGGAAGCGGCGACAGCGGTGCGCCCGCGTCGGCCTTCCCCCCGGGGTCCGGCAGGCGCCTCGGCGAGGCGGTGCTGCTGGTCCTCGCGGTCCTGACCGGCTGCTCCGGGTACGCGTACACCGGCCTGGCGACCGCCGGCGAGGTCCCCGCGGGGCTGCCCGCCTTCGCGGGGGCCATGGCGTGCCTGGCCCTCTTCCCGCATCTGGCGGTGCGTCAGTGGGCGCCGCGCGCGGACCCGCTGATCCTGCCGCTGGCCGTGCTGCTCTCGGCGCTGGGGCTGGTGCTGCTGTACCGCCTGGACCCGGCGTACGCCCGGCGGTACGGCGCCGATCCGACGGCCGACGGGCAGTTGGTGTGGACGGTCCTGGGGGTGGTGCTGTGCGTCGTGGTGGTGGCGCTGCTGCCGGACCACCGCCGGCTGCGGCGGTACATCCATCTGACGATGGCCGTGGCGCTGGTGCTGCTGATGGCGCCCGCGTTCTTCCCCGGTGACCTCTACGGCGCCAAACGGTGGATCCTCATCGGCCCGCTGTCCTTCCAGCCGGGCGAGTTCGTCAAGATCATGATCGCGGTGTTCTTCGCCGGTCATCTCGTCTCCCATCGCGACGCCCTGGCGCTGACGGGCCGCAAGGCGCTCGGCGTGCGGCTGCCGCCGGGGCGCCAGCTCGGGCCGATCCTGACGGTGTGGGTGCTGAGCCTGCTGGTGCTGGCCCTCGAGCGGGACCTGGGCACCTCGCTGATCTTCTTCGGGCTGTTCGTGGTGATGCTCTACGCCGCCACCGAGCGCACCGGCTGGGTGGTGTGCGGCCTGCTGATGGCCGTGGTGGGGGCGGGGGTGGTGGGTTCGCTGGAGCCGCACGTCAAGGGCCGCATCGACGCCTGGCTGCACCCCTTCGACGCCTTCAAGGAGGGCAGCGGCGTCTCCGACCAGGCCGCGCAGGCCCTCTTCAGCTTCGGCAGCGGCGGCGTCACCGGCAGCGGCCTGGGCCGCGGCCACCCCGAGCTCGTCCGCTTCGCCGGCCGCAGCGACTTCATCCTGACCACCGTCGGCGAGGAACTCGGGCTCGCCGGGACGATGGCCGTCCTGGTGCTGTACGCGCTGCTGGTCCAGCGCGGTCTCAGCGTGGCCCTGCGGACGCCCGACCCGTTCGGCAAGCTGCTGGCGGTGGGCCTGGCGGCGGCGCTGGCACTGCAGGTGTTCGTGGTGGCGGGCGGTGTGCTGGCCCTGATCCCGCTGACCGGCAAGACCCTGCCGTTCCTGGCCAAGGGCGGATCGTCGCTGGTGGCCAACTGGCTGATGGTGGCGCTGCTGATCAGGATCAGCGACAGCGCGGGGCGGGAGGAGGACGAGGTCGCGCGGGCCGGTGGCTGAGCGGAGCCCCCTCGCGAGCACCCCGGCCTGCGGCCCGCTCGCGGCCGCCGCACGATGGAGTCATGCTGCTCGCCGAGGTCGCACGGGTGTCCGGGGAGGTCGCGGCGACGAGCGCCCGCACGAGGAAGACCGCCCTGCTGGCCGGCCTCTTCCGCGACGCCGAGCCCGACGAGGCGCCCCTCGTCATTCCCTACCTCGCCGGCCGGCTGCCGCAGCGCAGGATCGGCGTCGGCTGGAGCACCCTGCGCCACGCGCCCGCCCCGGCCGCCGCGCCCACGCTGACCGTGGGCGACGTCGACCGGGCGTTCACGGCGATCGCGGCCGTGGCGGGCCCGGGCGCGCAGGCCGAGCGCCGGCGCCTGGTCGGCGAGCTGCTGGGCGCGGCCACCGCCGAGGAGCAGGACTTCCTCTTCCGTCTGATCGGCGGCGAGCTGCGCCAGGGCGCGCTGGACGCGCTCGCCGTCGAGGGCCTGGCGGCCGCGGCCGGCGCGGCGCCCGAGGACGTACGGCGGGCGGTGATGCTGGGCGGCTCGCTGGGCGCGGTGGCCCGCGCGCTGCTGGAGCGGGGTCCGGCGGCGCTGACGGAGTTCCGGCTGCGGGTGGGGCGGCCGGTGCTGCCGATGCTGGCGCAGAGCGCCGGTGACGTCGACGAGGCGCTGGACCGGCTGGGGCCGTGCGCGGTGGAGGAGAAGCTGGACGGCATCCGGGTGCAGGTGCACCGGGACGGCGGGGACGTACGCGTCTACACGCGGACGCTGGACGAGATCACCGAGCGGCTGCCGGAGGTGGCCGTGGCGGCGCTGGCGCTGCCGGTGGACTCGGTGGTGCTCGACGGGGAGGTGATCGCGCTGGACGCGGCGGGGCGCCCGCACGCCTTCCAGGACATCGCCGGCCGGGTGGGCTCGCGGCTGGACGTGGCGGGGGCGGGGGCGGCCTTGCCGCTGTCGCCGGTGTTCTTCGACGTGCTGGCGGTCGACGGCCGGGAGCTGCTGGCGATGCCGACGGCCGAGCGGCACGCGGTGCTGGCCCGGGTGGTGCCGGAGCCGATGCGGGTGCGGCGGCTGGTGGTGGCGGATCCCTCCGCCGAGGAGGCGAGGGCGGCGGCGCGGGACTTCTCGGAGGAGGTGCTGCGGCGCGGGCACGAGGGGGTGATGGTCAAGGCGCTGGACGCGGCGTACGGCGCGGGCAGGCGCGGGGCGGCGTGGCTGAAGGTGAAGCCGGTCCACACCCTGGACCTGGTGGTGCTGGCCGCCGAGTGGGGGCACGGCCGGCGCCGGGGGAAGCTGTCGAACCTGCATCTGGGGGCGCGCCGGCCGGACGGCTCGTTCGCGATGCTCGGCAAGACGTTCAAGGGGCTGACGGACGCGGTGCTGGCCTGGCAGACCGAGCGGCTGCGGGAGCTGGCGGTGGGCGACGACGGCCATGTGGTGACGGTGCGGCCGGAGCTGGTGGTGGAGATCGCCTTCGACGGTCTGCAGCGGTCCTCCCGGTATCCGGCGGGGGTGACCCTGCGCTTCGCGCGGGTCGTGCGGTACCGGGAGGACAAGACGGCGGCGGAGGCCGACACGGTGGGGACCGTGCTGGCCCTGGGCGCCGCCGCCGGGGAGCCGGCTAGCGGTTGACGTCGGCGGGGCACAGCCGCCGCGGCTTCCCGTCCCCCTTGAGCTTCGCGTCGACGCAGCCGCCGGGCAGGCCCTCGTAGGCCTTCGTGCCGAAGTTGGCGGTGACGGTGAGGGTGCCGTCGCCGAACGCGGTGCGCTGGACGGTGCGGTCGGCGTTCAGGGTCCGGAAGTCGGTCATGGGCTCGGTCCCGGCCGCCTTGTGGAGGGGCGAGAAGTACTTCTGGAGGGCGGCGAGCTCGCTGCCCTGCTTCTCGAGGGAGTCGCCGCCGATGACGAAGTTGAGCGGGGTGTTGTAGAGCATCGCCAGCAGGGCGCGGGTGGTCTTCTGCCGCGGCAGCTTGTCGTAGGAGAGCTCCCAGCGCTCGGCGTTGACCAGGGAGTCGTGGAGGGCCGTCTCGAACAGCGGGACGCGGTAGGCGGGGTCGTACATGGCCTTGGCGACGTCGGCCGGCAGTTCGGCGGGCTTGAAGAAGACGGCGGGGGCCTTGGCGGGGGCGTAGCCGCCCCACTTCTCCTTGTCGCGCTGGGCGGCCCACAGTCCGTCGTGGACGGGCGTGCCGGAGCCGTGGTCGTAGGACAGCACCTGGTTGGCCCAGGCGCCCGCGGACTCGGAGCCGAGGGCGAGCTTGTCGCCGTCGGCGAGGCGCTTCATGCGGGCGAGGCGGTTGGCGCGGTCGCGGGCCTTGGTCTGGGGGTGGGCTGCGCTGTGGTCGCGGAAGAGCTCGCCGGCCGCGTCGACGTCGAGGAAGTAGCTGTCGGCGCCGTTCGCGGTCATCTTGCGGGTGCGGTCGGCGAGGTAGTGGTGGGTGGGCTCGGCCTTCTCGAACGCCTCGGTGCCGAGGTAGCAGCCGCGGTCGTGGAAGCCGGGCTCGGGAGAGCCGTCGGCCCGCTGGACGCAGAAGTCCGGGTAGACCCTGTCCGGCCAGACGGAGGTGGGTGCGTCGGACTTCTGCGGGTCCTGGCCGTTGGCGAAGGAGTCGTAGGGGCCGACGAGGTAGCCGGCGTCCTTGGCGGCCTTGACGGCGGCCGGGGTCATGGGCTGGTCGTCGGCGTCGTAGCCGAGCCACATGCGGTCCACGCCGAGTGCGCGCAGCGTGCGGACGCCCTCGGCGGTGCGGGCCTGGCCCCAGGTGTAGGCGTGGAAGGCGCCGAGCAGCTTCTTGTTCGCGGGGACGGCGTCCATCTTGCGCTCGAGGCTGCCGAGCTGCCCGTGCTCCTTCAGCCAGGCGCGGTAGTCCAGGGCGGGGGCGACCGGGGAGCCGTCGGTGAGGCTGAAGGCGACGGTGTAGTCGGTGGTGTCCTCGCCGCGGGAGAACCGGTGGGCGGCGGTGGCGCGCAGCGTGCCCTTCTCGGAGGTGACGTCGAGCGTGGTGCCGATGTCGGTGGGAACGAGGTAGCTGACGCCGGCCCGGCCCGTGGACCAGCCCCACAGGGGCAGCGTGAGGCCCGAGTCCATGGCGATGCCGCTGCCGGCGAGCTTGGCCCCGGGCCCGTTCCAGAACGTGTCGCCGGCGGGGATCGACAGCCCTTCGCCGCGCGGCAGCTGCAGGGCGGAGGCGGTGGAACCGGTGCCGGTGACGGGCCACTTCAGGGTGCGGTCGGCGGTGCCGGTGGAGCGTATCGAGATCAGGAGGCGCCCCTTGTCGGCGCGGGCGGTGACGGCCAGGCCGGTGCCGGGGTACGTCCAGCGGGCGCCGTCCGCCGTGGCGGTCACCGCGCCGGGGCTGCCCGGGGCGGTGGCGGCCGGGGCGGAGAGTTCCATGGTGCCGTCGGGCGTCCGGGCGGTCACGCGCAGGGTGGTGGTGTCGATGGTGGCGGTGCCGCCCTTGACGGGAAGGTCGACCGCGTGGCCGTGCACGCGCACGGCGGTCTGCGCGGGCCGGGGCGCGGCGTGGGCGGTGGGGGCGAGGGTGACGGCGGAGAGCGTCGCGGCGAGGGCGACGGCCGCGGCACGGACGGTGGGGCGTGAGGCGTCGAAGTGCATGAGGAGTTGATAACGCGCGCTCTTAAGAAGCTTGTGAGAGAGCGTCGTCGCACCCCGGCCCCTGCCGGCCCGGGCGGGGGCGCTGAGCGGCGCGCCGTCGCGCCGCTCAGCCCCGGCGGTCATTCGCCCTGGAGCAGCTCCAGCAGGTCCTGGCGGGCGAACATGGCGGCGGTGTCGAGCGCGGACGGCATGCCGGCGGCGGGGTCCGCGCCATGGGCCACCAGCACGCGGACGACCTCGGTCTCGCCCTTGAAGACGGCGCCCGCCAGCGGCGTCTGGCCCCGGTCGTTGGGCCGGTCGGGGTCGGCGCCGCGCTCGAGCAGTGCGATGACGGCGTCGATGTGACCGTGGTAGGCGGCCAGCATGACGAGGGAGTCGCCCCTGTCGTTGGTCAGATTCGCCGGAACGCCTGCGTCCACATAGGCCGCGAGGGTGGCGGTGTCACCGTGCCGCGCCAGGTCGAAGACCTTGGCGGCGAGCTGCAGCACCTCGGGGTCGTGGGCGGGCTCTTCGGTCTCGGGCCTCGGTCCGGTCATGGTCTGCCATCCTCCGTACGGGGGTATCCCCAGTTGCCGGAATAATACTTTCTGTGAAGCTGGAGGGGCTCATGGTGACCGCCCCTCAGTTCCGCAGGAGATACCAATGATCCTCTCCATCTCGGGCGTCGTGCTCCTCGGTGTCGTCGTCTTCCTCTTCTTCCGCAAGGACAACCTCAAGGCCTCGCACGGGCTGGTCTGCGCCCTGTTCGGCTTCTATCTCGCGAGCACCGGCATCGCTCCGAGCATCCGCGCGGGCGGCGCGAGCCTCGCCAGCCTGCTGGGCGGCATCAAGTTCTAGTCCGCCCCCGCCGCAGCCACCCCAGGAGGCCGACGTGGGCCGGCGCTCGCTCCCCCGCATCCCGACGACCGGCGACGGCACCTCGCTCGTCCGGGGCAGGGAGCTCGCGCGCGGAGCCGCCGAGAGCACCCGGGACACCCTCCATCCGCTGTTCGTGGTCGCGCGGGGGCTGCGCCGGCTGGCCGCCGCGGGCGTACGCGGCTGGCTGCGGATGCCCGCCGACCGGCGCGGGCCCTCGCTGCTCCTCCTGGGGTCCTCCCTGGTCATCGTGGCACTCGTGCCCTACGGACCGCCACTGGCCGCGGCGGTCATGGTCGCCGCGGGCGCCTGGGCCGGCCGCGACCGGGCGCCGGAGCAGGAGGAGCCGGACGAGGCGGAGAACGCCCGGCTGCAGGCGCTGTACGAGGCGCTGGTGCCCTACCTGACCGCCCCGGAGGACCCCAGTCCGCTCTACGAGCACGGCGGCGACTGGGGCACCGCCTTCGACGAGCACGCCTTCGACGACCAGGGACGGCTGACCTTCCTGCGGCTGCGCTACCCCGGCTACTTCACCGACAGCGAGGGCCCGGCCCGTACCCGGATCGAGCAGCTGCTGCAGCTCAAGGCCGGCCGGGGCCGGGAGTACCGCTTCGACTGGGACGAGGCCGCCAACCACCTCGAGCTGAGCGTGCTCTCCCCGCTGCCCACCGACATCGGGGCCCAGCACTTCGTGACCACCCCCGGCGAGACCGTCCTGGGCTTCACCGACCCCGCCTCCGTCCAGCGGACGCTGCCGGTGACCGTCGGCGAGGGCACCCGCGACGCGCCGCCGGTCGTCTGGCGCACGGGACCGCGTTCCACCGAACCCCACCTGCTGGCCCTGGGCCGGCCCGGGAGCGGCGTCACCACCCTGCTGCGCTCGGTCGCCCTGCAGGCCCTGCACCACGGCGACGCGGTGATCCTCGACGGCGGCGGCACGGGCGGCTACGCCTGCCTGGCGGGCCGCGAGGGCGTGCTGGCCGTGGAGTGCACGGCCCCGGACGCGCTCGCCATCCTGGAGTGGGCCTGCCACGAGACGGAACGGCGGCTGATGGCCGCCACCTACGCCCGCCGCAACGGCCGTCCGGCGCCCGACGACATCCGGCGCCCCCTGTGGATCGTCGTCGACCGGCCCGCCGCACTCGGCCGGCTCGCCGCCGCCGAGAGGCGCCGGGATCCGCAGGAGCTGCTCGAGGTGCCGCTGCGGCACGGCCGGACCGCGGGCGTCACCGTCGTCGTCGGCGAGCGGCTGGACGCGACCGGACTGCTCGGCGAGGCGCTGTTCGCCCACACCGGGGCCCGGGTGGCACTGGGCCCCGCCACCGCCCGGGAGGCGGCGGCGGCCCTGGGCGCGGCCCCGCACACCACCCCCGCCGAGGACACGCCGCCCGGGCGCGGCTACGCCCGGCTCGGCCCGGGGCCCGTGCACCGGCTGCAGGTGCCGGCGACCCCGGACCCGTACGACGAGGAGACGGCCGACGCCCAGCGGGAGGCGGTGCTGCGACTGCTGCCGGAGTGGCCCGGCGCCGCGGCCTCCCGGTGCGCGGCGGACGGCGACGGGATGCTGCCGGTCCGGGGCGTGTAGCCGCCGGGCCGCCCGCTCCGGGCCACGTACGCGCCGGTTCAGGCCACGTACGTGCGGGGCACCTCGACGGCGGCGGTGGCCCCGCTGGCCACCAGGCGGGTGGCCTCGGCCAGCCGCGTCGCGGCCTGCTCGGCGACCGGGGCGCCCACGGTGAACGGCAGCCGCACGTACCCCTCGAAGGCGCCGTCGACGCCGAAGCGCGGACCCGACGGCACCCGCACCCCCAGCCGCTCCGCCGCCTCGGCGATCCGGGAACCGGACAGCCCGCCGGTGCGCGCCCACAGCGTGAGGCCGCCGCGCGGAACGGTGAACTCCCACTCGGGCAGGTGCCGGCGGACGGCCGCGACGACGGCGTCCCTGTTCTCGCGCGTCTGCTCGCGCCGGATCCCCAGGGCCGCGTCCCAGCCTCCGGTGTTCAGCAGCCAGGTGACGGCGAGCTGGTCGATGACGGGCGTGCCGAGGTCGGCGTAGGCGCGGGCCGCGATCAGGCTGCGGATCACGTCCGGGGCGGCGCGCACCCAGCCGATCCGCAGGCCGGCCCAGAAGGACTTGCTGGCCGAGCCGACGGTGATGACGGCGTTGCCGGCGGGGTCGAAGGCGCAGACGGGCCGGGGAAGTTCGAGGCCGTCCTCCAGGACGAGCTCGGACATGGTCTCGTCGGCGACGAGCAGCGTGCCGGCGGCCCGGGCCGCCTCGACCAGCTCCCGGCGCTGCTCCTCGGGCGCCAGGGCACCGGTGGGGTTGTGGAAGTCGGCGATGACGTAGGCCATACGGGGCGCGGCGTCGCGCAGCACCTGCCGCCAGGCGGGCAGGTCCCAGCCGGCGAGCCGGTCGGCCATGGCCACGGGCACCAGCCGGGCGCCGGCGTCCCGCATGAGCTGCAGGACGTTGGCGTAGGAGGGCGACTCCACGGCGACCCGCTCGCCGCGCCCTGCCATCAGCCGGCAGATGGCGGCGACGGCGCCCATCGCACCGGTGGTGATCATGATCTGCTCGGGCATGGTGGGCACGCCGCGGGCGGTGTAGCGGTCGGCGACGGCCTGGCGCAGGGCGGGCAGGCCGGCGGGGTAGTCGCCGTGGGTGTGGGCGTAGGGCGGCAGCTCCTCGAGCGCGCCCTGCAGGCCGCGGGTGAGCCAGGGCTCGGGAGCGGTCAGCGTCGCGCAGCCGAGGTCGATCACCGAGGCGGCGGCCTCCGGCGGCAGCGGGTCCAGCGCCCGGGTGGGCAGCGGGCTCCCGGCGGGCACGGCGGTCCAGCTGCCCGCGCCGCGGCGGGACTCCAGGAAGCCCTCGCCGCGCAGCGCCTCGTAGGCGGCGGCGACGGTGGTGCGGCTCACCGACAGGGCGGCGGCCAGCTCGCGCTCGGCGGGCAGCCGGGCGGCCACGGGGACGCGCCCCTCGAGGACGAGCAGCCGGATGCCGTCGGCCAGCGAGCGGTAGGCGGGCAGCCGTCTGCCGCCGAGCGGGGTGACGGTGTCGCGCGTGTGCTGCGAGCCGAGGAGGCGCGCCAGCTGAGGTGCTCCGACCGAAGAGGTCCACTGGGTCATGGCTTGCAGTCCACCTTCCCGGGATTGGCCATGGATCTTTCTGCTCTACAGTCCACAGACTGTCATGGCTCAAGCCACTCGCACCACCACAGGGGGATTCTTTGTCCGCGCCACAGGGATCAGGGCCACGGTCCGCGCTCGCCCGCCGTCTCGTCCAGCTGTACGGCGGGCTCATGCTGTACGGGATCAGCATCGCGCTGCAGCTGCGCGCGGGGCTGGGGCTGTCGCCGTGGGACGCGCTGAACCAGGGAGTGTCCCGGCACACGGGCCTGTCGATCGGTACGGTCACGATCGCCATCGGCGCGCTGGTGCTGCTGCTGTGGATACCGCTGCGGCAGCGGCCCGGGCTCGGCACGGTCTCCAACGTGCTGGTGATCGGCCTGGCCGTGGACGCGACGCTGAGCGTGGTGCCGGCGCCGCCCGGCACGCTGTGGGTGCGGATTCCGCTGCTGCTGTTCGCGGTGGTGCTGTGCGGGGTCGCGACGGGGCTCTACATCACCCCACGCTTCGGCCCGGGCCCGCGCGACGGGCTGATGACGGGGCTGCACCGCAGGACGGGGCGCTCGGTGCGGCTGGTGCGGACCTGCATCGAGGTCACCGTGCTGGCGACCGGCTTCGCGCTGGGCGGCTCGGTGGGCGTGGGCACGGTGCTCTTCGCGGTGACGATCGGCCCGCTGGCGCAGTACTTCCTGCGCCTGTTCGCCGGGCCGGAGCCGAGCCCGGTGGTCGCGGCGGGGCCCTCGGCGGCATCCCCCGCGACGGCCGCCGAGGAGGGCGCGGCCCGCGGAGTTCCGGACCCGGTTTAGGTGGGAAACCGGCAGCCCGGTAGTGTACGCCTTCGACCCACCGGACGGACCGTTACTGCGCGCTAAAGCAGTGGAAACACAGGGTGACATCTGTTGCCGGATGTGACAAAACGGGCGCTGGTGGGTACAACAAGGGGCGGCACGACGGGCGACGCATGTCCCTCAACGGGGAATCTTCACCGCCGACCGGACGTTGACCGGATGACGACGACAGCGACACCTGTCCTGTGGGCGACAAAGCCCGGGAGGCACAATTCATGAGTGAGCGAGCTCTCCGCGGCACGCGACTCGTGGTGACCAGCTACGAGACCGACCGCGGCATCGATCTGGCACCGCGCCAGGCGGTGGAGTACGCATGCCCGAACGGCCATCGATTCGAGATGCCGTTCTCGGTAGAGGCGGAGATTCCGCCGGAGTGGGAGTGCAAGGCGTGCGGCGCCGTGGCACTCCTGGTGGACGGCGACGGTCCTGAGGAGAAGAAGGGCAAGCCCGCGCGTACGCACTGGGACATGCTCATGGAGCGACGGACCCGCGAGGAGCTGGAGGAGGTGCTGGCCGAACGGCTGGCCGTCCTGCGCTCCGGCGCCATGAACATCGCCGTGCATCCGCGCGACACGCGCAAGTCCGCCTGACGACGGACAGCGCGCTCCACAGCACCACCAAGGGCCCGGGCCACTGCACTGAGCAGTGGCCCGGGCCCTTGTCCGTACCCGGTGCTCGCTGTCGGTACCCGGTGGCCGCCTTGCGCGGCGGCCGGCGCCGGTCAGCGGGGCAGCTGCGGGTCGCCCGGGCGGGGTGCGGGCGGCGCGTCCTCGCGGATCACCTCGCCCTGCACGACCTTGCCCTCGCCCATCCGTGTCCGCTGGGCCTGCTGCGCCTGCTGGAAGGCCTCGCCCAGCGTCCCCGGCCGTCGCAGCCGCCGCCCCAGCGACCCGCGCAGGAGCGCCCGGGTCGGCGGGAAGAGGCACAGCAGCCCGGCCACGTCGGAGATCAGGCCCGGCACCATCAGCAGCAGGCCGCCCAGCATCGTCAGGGCGTTGCCGCCGCCCTCCTCGGGCGCGGGAGCGGGAGCCGCGCCCGGGGTCTGCAGGGACTGCGTCAGCCGCTGCCAGGCCCGCCGGCCGGCCCGCTTGATCACATACGAGCCGGCGATCACTCCCCCGGCCAGCAGCGCGAAGACGGTCCAGCCGCCCGCCGCGCCGGCCACGAGCGTCAGCAGCCACACCTCCAGCACCACCCAGACCGCCACCACGAGGGGAACGATCCTGCGGGCCCGGCTCCGCCGGGGCGGCCCACTGTCCACCGTCTGCTGCTGCGCTCCGAACGTCATGCCTCAAGTGTGCCCGGACGCCCGGAAAACGGGCGGAGGGCCCTTATGAGGCCCTTACGGCCGGGGGCCCTGCTGTTCCTTGCCCAGCACCTTCGAGGCCCGCGAGCCCAGCCCCCAGGACGTGACGCGCCACAGGGCCTCGGCGACGATGTCGCGGCTCATCTTGCTGTCGCCCAGCTCCCGCTCGACGAAGGTGATGGGCACCTCCACCACATGGAAGCCGGCCTTCACCGCGCGCCAGGCCAGGTCGACCTGGAAGCAGTAGCCCTGGGAGGCGACGTCGTCCATGCCCAGCCCCTCCAGCGTCTCCCGCCGGAAGGCCCGGTAGCCGCCGGTGACGTCGCGGATGGGCACGTCGAGCATGAGGCGGGAGTACGTCGAGCCGCCCCGGGAGAGCATCTCCCGTGACTTCGGCCAGTTCACGACCCGGCCCCCGGGCACCCAGCGGGAGCCCAGCACCAGGTCGGCGCCCTTGAGCGCGGTCAGCAGCCGGGGCAGCTCCTCGGGCTGGTGGGAGCCGTCGGCGTCCATCTCCACCAGCACGCCGTAGCCGTTGTCCAGGCCCCAGCGGAAGCCCGCCAGGTAGGCGGCGCCCAGGCCTTCCTTGCCCTTGCGGTGCAGCACCTTGACGTGGTCGTCGTCGGCCGCCAGCTCGTCGGCGAGCTTGCCGGTGCCGTCGGGGCTGTTGTCGTCGGCCACGAGGACGTGCGCCTCGGGTACGGCCTCGCGCACCCGGGCGACGATGGGCTTGATGTTCTCCGCCTCGTTGTAGGTCGGAATGATCACCAAGGTCGTGCCGAGCGGACCGTATCTCCGCTGACCACCGTCGTTCACAGCTGGCCCTTCTTGTCCATATCCTCTTCGGTTCCCTCCGGCCGGACCCGACGACCGATCAGGAAAGCGGCCGCACAGGACAGAAGCCCCACGATAGCGAGCGCCCATTCGGGCCCCGCACCCACGCGGTCGGCCAGGGTCGTGCCGTCCCGCAGCGGGATGCGCGCGCTGATCACGTCGCGGGTGAATTCCTCGCTGTGCTGGAGCACCCGGCCGTCAGGAGAGACGACGGCGCTGATGCCGCTCGTCGCGGCGGTGACCACCGCGCGGCCGTGCTCGACGGCCCGCAGCCGGGACATCGCCAGCTGCTGCTCGGGCTGGCCGGTACGGCCATAGGTGGCGTTGTTGGTCTGCACGACGAGGGCGCGGGCACCGGCCCTGACGGTCTCGTGGACGATCTCGTCGTAGGCGACCTCGAAGCAGATGACGTCGCCGAGCCGGGCCGGGCCGACCTGGAGCACACCGGTGCGGTCGCCGGGGTAGAAGTCGCGGGGGACGCGCTGGAGGCGGGTGATGACCTTGCTCAGCTGCGCCCGGAAGGGCACGTACTCGCCGAACGGCACCGGGTGCTGCTTGGCGTAGGAGGCGCCGGGGCCGGTCCTCGGGTCCCAGACGATGCCCTTGTTGTCTATGTACCCCTGCTTGCCGGGGTGGTCGATGAGGGCGCCCACGAGGACGGGGACGCCGACGGCCTTGACCGCCTCCTCGATCCGGTCGTAGGCCTCGGGGTACTGGAAGGGGTCGAGGTCGGAGGAGTTCTCCGGCCAGATCACCAGATCCGGCTTGCGCGCCTTGCCCGCCTTGATGTCCCGCGCCAGCTGCAGCGTCGCGTTGACGTGGTTGTCGAGGATCATCATCGGGCGGCCCAGGAAGTTCATGCCGGGGTTCTGCACGTTGCCCTGGACGATCGCGATGTCGGCGGTGTCGTCGGCCTTGGTGGGCACGGGCACGGCGTAGCCCACGAGGGTCACGGCCACCGCGAGGGCCACCGCCTCCACCGCGGGCAGCGCCGCCCGCACGGTCCGGGGGCCGCCGGCCCGCAGCCGGTGGGCGGCGGACAGCGCGTACGCCAGCAGACCGCCCGCGAGCGCCACGCCGAAGGTCACCAGGGGGGCGCCGCCGAGGGCCGCGAGCGGGGTGAAGGGCGAGCCGGTGTTGGCGAAGGCGAGGCGGCCCCACGGGAAGCCGCCGAACGGCACCCGGTCCCGGGCCCACTCCTGGGCGATCCACAGGCAGGCGCCCCACAGCGGCCACGCGGGCAGCCGCGAGGTGACCGCGAGCCCGGCGCCGAGCGCGGCCACGAACAGGGCCTCGGCGATCGACAGGCCGACCACCGCGTCGTACCCGACCACGTGCAGCCAGCGGAGCAGGACGAAGAAGAACGGCAGGGCGAAGGCGAAACCGGTCCAGGCGCCCTGCCGTGCCGTGCGCCCCCGGGTCAGCAGCGCCAGCGCCGCGACGGCCGCGACGGACAGCGGCCACAGGCCGTAGGGCGGGAAGGCGGCCGCCAGTCCCAGTCCGCCGACGGCGGCCAGGGCGGTACGGGGCGCCTCGCGGCGGGCGAGGCGGGCCAGACGCGCGGCCCGTCCGGGGCGGGCGTCCGCGACCGCGTCGCGGGGCGCGCCGGCGGCCGCCGGAGGGCTCACGGCGGCTTCTGGAGTGGTTTCGGGGCCCGAGGGCACGGTCGGCGGCCTTCCTGGAGCTTTCGGGAGTATCAGCTGACCGTACCTCGCTCCGGCCGCCCGGCGGCCCGCCGGGTGTGCTTCGGGTGGCCCCTCGCGGAACGGCGGAATGGGGGCCCGGCGTCCTTCGGGCCGGCCTGGGATCCGCTGGCTGCGGGTCGCCCGAGAGCCGTTGTCTACTGAACTTCCGGGCCCCACCCGGGTCGCACCTGCCGGCCTGGCCGAACCTCCCCCGCCCCTCGTGCGCTGGACCTGGCTCCCAGTGGCGGCGCGCCTGCTCGGCACCCCGCCCCATGGCCCAGCGGCGTTCGACGACTGCGTGGAGGTTCCCCGGCCGGACGTCCTGTGGTGGACAGCGGAGAACCTACCGGCCGCCGCCCGCACCGTGTCAACACCCTTCCGACCTGCGCGCCTCATTCAAATCAGCAGGTCAGTACGGCAGATGACGGGGCGGTGCGACAGGCCGGGGCACGTCGTTCGGCGGTACGCGGATCTTGTCGCGTCACCCGTTCGGGCGCGCGTGGACCGTGCGCCCGCCCACGACCGTGCGCAGGCAGACGGGCAGCGGGGCGCCGGGGGTGAGGTCGGGCAGGCCGGGGGTGCCGGAGCGGGGGTCGGTGGACCAGTTGGCGACCCGGTTGTCGGGCACCTGCACCACCAGGTCGCCGGCCTCCCACACCGCGTAGTCGGCCGGGGCGCCCGGCACCAGCACGCCCGCGTCGTCCCGGCCGATGGCCCGCCAGCCGCCGCGGGTGTGGGCCGTGAAGGCGGCGCGCACCGAGATCCGGTGCTCGGGGGTGCGGTGGAAGGCGGCGGCCCTGACGGTGCCCCACGGGTCGAGGGGTGTGACGGGGCTGTCGGAGCCGAGGGCGAGCGGGACGCCGGCCCGCAGCATGGCGGCGTAGGGATTGAGGGTGCGGGCCCGCTCCCGGCCCAGCCGCTGGGCGTACATCGCCTCCTCGCCGCCCCAGGCGGCGTCGAAGGCGGGCTGGACGGAGGCGGTCAGGGCGAGTTCGGCGAAGGCGGCGATCAGCTCGGGGCCGAGCATCTCCGCGTGCTCGACGCGGTGCCGGGCGGCGCGTACGCGCGCCAGGCCGAGCCGGTCGGCGGCGGCCCGTACGCCCTCGACGACGGCGCTCAGCGCGGCGTCGCCGATGGCGTGGAAGCCGGCCTGGATGCCCGCCTCGGTGCAGGCGGTGACGTGGGCGGCGATGGCGTCGGCGTCGAGATGGGCGGAGCCGGTGCCGTCCGGGGCGTCGGCGTAGGGCTCGTGGAGGCAGGCGGTGTGGGAGCCGAGGGAGCCGTCGACGAAGAGGTCGCCGGCCGCTCCGGTCGCGCCGAGCTCGCGGACGCGGGCGGCGCCGGCGGGCGAGGTGATCGCCTCGGCCCAGTAGCCGGTCACCCGGAGGCCGGGCTCCTCGGCGGCCAGGCGCAGCAGGCCTGTGAGGTCGTCGGCGCCGGAGATCTCGGGCCCGGCGCACTCGTGGACGGAGCCGATACCGAGGGACGCCGCGCGGGCGAGCGCCGCGCGCTGCGCCTCGGTGCGCTGGGCGGGGGTGACGCTGTCGTACGCGGCGGCGCGCACGGCGTGGTGGGCGGCGCCGGTCAGGGGGGCGTCGGGGGCGTATCCGGACAGGGTCCGGGCGTGCGGGACGAGGTCGAGCAGGGCGGTGGTGACGACGGCGGAGTGCACGTCGGCCCGGGTGAGGTAGAGGGGCCGGCCGCCGACGGCCTCGTCGAGCTCCCGGCGGGACGGCGGCCGCCGCTCGGGCCAGGCGCTGGCGTCCCAGCCGTGGCCCAGCAGTACGCGGTCGGCGGGCCGGGCGGCGGCGTGCGCCCGCACCCGCTCCAGGGCACCGGCGAGGGTGTCCACGCCGGTGAGGTCGAGGCCGGTCAGGGCCAGCCCGGTGGCGGTGGTGTGCACGTGCGCGTCGGTGAACGCGGGGGTGACCAGCGCGCCGCGCAGGTCGACGACCTCGTCGACGCCGTCGGCGAAGGAGTCGGCTGCGCCTTCGGAGCCGACCCAGGCGACATGGCCGCGCTCGACGACCATGGCGGTGGCGAAGGGGTCGGCGGGGCTGTGCACGTCGCCGCCTCGCAGCAGGACGGTCTTCTCGGGACGCTCGCTCATGGCGTTCAGTCTGCCGCGCCGGGCGCCCGTCGCCGTCACCGGGGGCCCGGCCCCGGGCGCGTCATCCCACGCGCGGCGGCCGTGCCTCGTAGGGCGTGGACAGCACGATGGTGGTGCGGGTCGACACCCCCGCCAACGAGCGGATGCGGGCCAGCAGATGCTCGAGCTCCAGGGGCGTGGCCACGCGCACCTTGAGGATGTAGTTCTCGTCGCCCGCCACGCTGTGGCACGCCTCGATCTCGGGGATCTCGGCGAGCCGGTCCGCGATGTCGTCCGGCGCGCTGGGGTCGAACGGCTTCACCGAGATGAACGCGGTGAGGGGCAGCCCGACGGCTTCGGGGTCGACGACCGCGGCGTAGCCGCGGATGACGCCCCGCTGTTCGAGCCGGCGCACGCGCTGGTGCACCGCCGAGGTGGACAGGCCCGTGGCCTTCCCCAGGTCGGTGTAGCTCATCCGCCCGTCCTTGACGAGCAGTTCCACGATCTCTCTGTCCAACTCCTCCACATGGATCAACCTACTGTGTCCCGGTGCGCCCGGCACAGTCGGCGGTACCACAGGCGCACAACCCATGTGACAAATGCCACATGCGCGCACCCGTGTCCTGTCGGGTGCGGCGATTACCCGGCCATCCAATAGGGAAGTGCTTGCTGTGGCCGAGGCCGGGAGGCCTGGCCGGCCCATCCGAGGGGGAGAAACACTATGCCCAGCCTGGAACGCCTCGACAACGACGGCGAAGGCGGCCTGTTCGAGACCGACACCTATGACATGTTCCGGGTGACGTGCCCGGACTGCGCGCGGCCCATCGCGCTGCTCGCGGACGAGGACGTGCTCCCGGAGCACGCGCTGTGCCCGTCGCCGTGGAACCCCTTCGGGCTCACGGTCTGCCCGGGCTCGGGGCGCGGCGTGGAGGACGCCACATGGGCCGACGAGTCCCTGGACGCCCAGGGCCTGGACGCGGCCGGGCTGCTCACGCTGCCGGAGAGCCTGGACTGGCGGACGCAGCCCTTCTCGCACATCGGCGGCCCGGGCTCGCAGCCCCGCAGCGTTCCCGGGATGCGCCGCGCGTCGTAGCGCGGCCGGGCGCCCCGCGCCGGGCGTGGGCCCGGGGCCGGCGGACCGTGAGGTGCCGTCGGCCGCCGGGCCGTGGTGGCCCCGGCGGGGCCGGGGCCGGTGGGGGCCGGGTCAGTGGGACTCGGGGCCGGCGAGGTGCCGGGCGACGACCATCCGCTGGATCTGGTTGGTGCCCTCGACGATCTGCAGGACCTTGGCCTCGCGCATGTACCGCTCGGCGGGGAAGTCCGCGGTGTAGCCGTAACCGCCCATGAGCTGGACGGCGTCGGTGGTGATCCGCATCCCGGCGTCGGTGCAGAAGAGCTTGGCCATGGCCGCTTCCTTGGAGAAGGGCCGGCCCGCGTCGCGCAGCCGCGCGGCCGCCAGGTACAGCGCGCGGCCGGCCTCGATCTGGGTGGCCATGTCCGCGAGCATGAAGCGCAGGCCCTGGAAGTCGGCCACCGGGCGCCCGAACTGCCGTCGTCCGGCGACGAAGGCGAGGGCCTCGTTCAGCGCCGCCTGGGCGACGCCGATCGCGCAGGCGGCGATGCCCAGCCGGCCGGAGTCGAGGGCGGACAGCGCGATGGCGAAGCCCTGTCCCTCCTCGCCGATCCGGCGGGCGTCGGCCACCCGCACCCCGTCGAAGTACAGTTGGGCCGTGGGCGAGCCCTTCAGGCCCATCTTGCGCTCGGGGGGCGCGGCGGACAGGCCGGGGGCGTCCCCGGGCACGAGGAAGGCGGTGATGCCGTGCGCCCCCTCGCCGCCCGTACGCGCCAGCACGGTGTAGAAGTCCGCGATGCCGCCGTGGGTGATCCACGCCTTGGTGCCCTCGATGGTCCAGGTGTCGCCCGAGCGCGTGGCGCGGGTGCGCAGGGAGGCGGCGTCGGAGCCGGAGGACGGCTCGGAGAGGCAGTAGGCGCCCAGCAGTCCACCGCCGAGCATGGCGGGAAGGTGCTCGGCCCGTTGCTCCTTGGTGCCGTAGCCGGCGAGCGCGTGGCAGGCGAGGGTGTGCACGCTGACGCCGAGGCCCACGGTCAGCCGGGCCGCGGCGAGTTCCTCCAGCACCTGGAGGTAGACCTCGTAGGGCTGATCGCCGCCGCCGCATTCCTCGGCGTAGGGCAGCGCCAGCAGGCCTGAATCGGAGAGCAGCCGGAAGAGGTCGCGCGGGAAGCGTCCGGCGTCCTCCTCCTCGGCCGCGTGGGGTGCGATCTCCCGTTGGACCAGTTCCCGCACGAGCGAGATCAGGTCGCGGGCCTCCTCGGTGGGCAGCTGACGCTCCACCGGCTGCGGGCCGTGATCGGTCATGACGGCGGCTCTCCTCCCTGTCGGGCGCTACGGCGGCGGGCGCGCAAGGGTGTCGGCGCCGTCGCCGGTGGGTGCCCAGGCCGATGGTCCCGTCCCGGGTCTCGGAATCCGGTGACCTGCGGCTGTGGCGGGTTGGAGTATGCCCGATCGGGGCCCCGGCGTCACGGGTCCGCCGATCATGAACAGCACCGGACCGCGTTTTGGTCCGAACCATTGACCGTATTGGTCTAGTCCTTCTACGGTTTCCCCACCGTTCAACGCGTCCATGTCAAGAGCGCTCTCCCCACCCCACCGAGGAGACCCCCATGCCCAGAACGCACGGACATCACCCCCGCGACCTGATCATCGCGACCGCCGCCGGCGCGGCCCTGCTGGCGAGCAGCCTCGTGGCGACCCCGGCCACGGCGGACGGCGGTACGGACGAGACCGCGGCCGGCCACCGGGTGGTCGGCTACTTCACCAACTGGGGCGTCTACGAACGCGGTTACCACGTGAAGAACATCGAGACCTCCGGCTCCGCGGCGAAACTCACCCACATCAACTACGCCTTCGGCAACGTCAGCGGCGGCAAGTGCGCGATAGGCGACGCCTACGCCGACTACGACAAGGCCTACGACGCCGCCGGCAGTGTCGACGGCAAGGCCGACACCTGGGACGACGGAGCCCTGCGCGGCAACTTCAACCAGCTGCGCAAGCTCAAGAAGCTGCACCCGAACCTCAAGGTGGTCTGGTCCTTCGGCGGCTGGACCTGGTCCGGCGGCTTCGGAGAGGCGGCCCGGAACCCCACCGCGTTCGCCGAGTCCTGTTACAACCTGGTCAAGGACCCGCGCTGGGCCGACGTCTTCGACGGCATCGACATCGACTGGGAGTACCCCAACGCCTGCGGCCTGACCTGCGACACCAGCGGCCGCACCGCCTTCCGCGACATGATGGCGGCGCTGCGCGCGAAGTTCGGCACGAGGAACCTGGTCACGGCCGCCATCACCGCCGACGCCTCCCCCGGCGGCAAGATCGACGCCGTCGACTACGCCGGTGCGGCGCGCTACGTCGACTGGTACAACCCCATGACGTACGACTACTTCGGCGCCTGGGAGGCCAAGGGCCCCACCGCCCCGCACTCCCCCCTCACCTCCTACAGCGGCATCCCCAAGGCCGGCTTCTCCACCGACGCCACCGTCACCAAGCTCCTCGCACAGGGCATCCCCTCCTCCAAACTCCTGCTGGGACTGGGCTTCTACGGCCGCGGCTGGACCGGAGTCACCCAGTCCGCACCCGGCGGAACGGCCACCGGCCCGGCGAAGGGCACCTACGAGGCCGGCTTCGAGGACTACAAGGTCCTGAAGTCCACCTGCCCGGCCAACGGCACGGTGGGCGGCACGGCCTACGCCAAGTGCGGCGCGGACTGGTGGAGTTACGACACCCCCGCGACCATCGCCGGGAAGATGGCCTACAAGAACCGGCAGAACCTGGGCGGCACGTTCTTCTGGGAGCTCAGCGGCGACACCGCGAACGGCGAACTCATCAAGGCGATCAACTGATCCGAGGCCCCGCCTCCGATCCGGTCATGGGCAGCCCGGCCGAACTACCCTGAGCGGACCCGAGCCCGCACAAGGAGCCGCCGCCCATGACCGTCACGCTCGACCTGGCCTTCTTCCAGCGCTTCCTCGACCGTGCGACGCGCGTCATCGTCGCCGAGTCCGCTCGCCTGACCGAACTCGACGCCGCCATCGGCGACGCCGACCACGGCGCCAACCTCAAGCGCGGCTTCGCCTCCGCCGCCGACACCCTCGCCGCCGACCCGCCCGCCACCCCTGGCGCCCTGCTGACCGCCGTCGGCGCCCACCTGACCAACACGGTCGGCGGCGCCTCGGGGCCGCTGTACGGCACGGTCCTGCGCCGCATGGGCAAGATCCTGGGCGAGGACCCCGTCGTCGAACCCGCCGTCCTGGGGCGCGCGCTGGCCGCCGCCGTGGCGAGCGTACGACGGCTCGGCGACTCGGCCCCCGGCGACAAGACGATGGTCGACGCGCTGCAGCCGGCCGCCGACGCCTACGCCGAGGCCCTCGGCGAGGGCGACGCGGCCGCGGCCCTCGAGGCCGCCGCGCGGGCGGCCCGCGCGGGCGCCGAGGCGACGATCCCGCTGCGCGCCCGGCGCGGCCGGGCCAGCTATCTGGGCGAGCGCAGCATCGGCCACCAGGACCCGGGCGCCACCTCCTCCGCGCTGCTGGTCACCGCGCTCCACGAGGCCACGGACCCGGCGCTGTGCGCCGCCGCGCCGCGAGCCGAGGCGGAGGCCGGGACGGAAGCCGAGGTGGAGGCCTCGGTGACGAGCGGGGCGGCGCCGGAGCGGCCGGCCGGGCGGGTCGGCGTCGTCCTCGTCTCGCACAGCCGCGAGGTGGCCGAGTCGACCGCCGCGCTGGCCAGGGCCCTGGTCGGCACGGGCGACCCGGCGCCGGCCGTACCGGCGGGCGGCCTGCCGGACGGGGCCATCGGCACCAACGCCGAACTGATCCGCCGCGCGGTCGAGGAGGCCGACCAGCGGGCCGGGGTGGTGGTGCTGTGCGACATGGGCAGCGCGGTACTGACCGTCAGGACGCTGCTGGCCGAGAAGGAGTTCGAGGGGGCGCACATCGCGGACGCGCCCTTCGTCGAGGGCGCGGTGGCGGCGGTGGTGACGGCGTCGATGGGCGGCGACCTCGACGCCGTCCTCGCGGCGACCGCCGACGCGCGGACGTACCGCAAGCTCTGACGCCCCGCGTCGAGCCACCGCGTCAGGCCACCGCGTCAAGCCGCCGCGTCAGCAAGGGTGTCCGGAAATAACCGAACGGACAGCGCCGACACGGCGGCGGCCGCCACGCATTCGCCGCCGAAGTCTGGAAATGTCGACGTGTTCCGTTTCCGCACGTTCCCTTCCCCTTCCGGCCGGAGGTCCTGCCGCGGTGTCGCGCACGCTGTCGATGTCGGGCAGATTGCCCTTCGCGCTCGTCCTGACCTATCTCCTGATCATCGTCGTCATCGACCTGGTGACACCGGCGGACCTGCGGTTCGACGTCTACGCCGCCCTCGCACCGGTGATGGCCTCCGTCCTGTGCACCTACCCGCAGACGGTGTTCATCGGGATCGCCGACTTCTCCTTGATGGTGGCCCACCACGGCGTCCTGCCCGGGGACGTGGCGGCCGTCAACCGCGTGGGCTCCTTCGTGGGCAACGCCCTCATGGTCGGCGTGAGCATCGCGGTGGCCCGGCTGCGGCGGGACGGCGACGAACTGCTGGAGCGGGTGCGGGCCACCGGGGAGGCGGCGCAGCGGGCCCTGCTGCGGCCGCTGCCGCTGCGCACGCACGGCATGGTCGTGGACGGCTTCTACGTCTCCTCCCAGCGCGAGGCCCTGGTCGGCGGCGACATCTACGAGGTCCTCGACACCCCGTACGGGACGCGGGTGCTGATCGGCGACGTGCGGGGCAAGGGGCTCGGCACGCTGGGGGCAGGGGCGGCGGTGCTGACGGCGTTCCGGGAGGCGGCGTACCACCGGCGTGAGCTGGACAGCGGGGTGGTGGCGATGGAGCAGGGGCTGTCCCGCTACCACCGCTCGCACGAGTACCGGTCGAGCACGCCGGAGGCGCACGCGGCGGAGGAGTTCGTGACCGCGCTGGTCATCGGGACGGAGCACGACGGCGACGGGCCGGCCGCCGCCGAGGGGAAGGTGCCGGTGGTCTTCGTCGACTGCGGCCATCCGGCGCCGTTCCTCATCGGCGCGGACGGCGGCGTGCGCGAGCTGGAACCGCCCGAGCCCGGCCTGCCGTTGGGGCTGGGCGAGCTCGCGGCGGCGCCCCGGCCCGCCCGGCGGATCGCGCTGCCCGCCGACTGCCGGGTGCTGGCCTGCACGGACGGGGTGACCGAGGCGCGCGACGGGGACGGCGGCTTCTATCCGCTGGCCGAGCGGCTGGACGCCTGGGCCGCCCTGCCCACCCCCGAGCTGCTCCGGCGGCTGCGGGCCGACCTGGCCGCGCACACCGGCGGCAGGCTGCAGGACGACGTGGCGGTGCTGGTGATGGAACGCGCGCCGGCGGCTCCCGGGCCCGACGCGCCCGCGTACGAAGGAGCTGTGGGTCAGCCGGTGACGAACAGCTCGAAGGCCACGCCGGGCCGCCCGCCGAACCGCTCGGCGACGGCCGCCATGCTGCCCTCGAGGAAGGTGCGGCAGTAGGTCTCCGGGTCGTCCCGGGTGAGCGCCTGGATGTAGGTGCGGTGGCAGAGCAGGGAACGCACCGCCCGCTCGAGGCCGGCCCGGGCGTCGACGGCGTGCGTGGGGTGGGGCGAGCCCGCGACGGCCACGTAGCGCACGCCCTGCCACGGCGGCAGGCCGTCCTCGACGAGGTCGGGGAAGATCCAGCGGTTGCCCGCGTCGGCGACGGCGTCCAGGACGGCGCGGCCCACGGCCCGGTGGTCGGGGGTGTTCCAGTGGGTGCCGCCGGGCCAGGTGTCGTGGTGGTTGAGGGTGATCACCAGCTCGGGGCGGTGCCGGCGGATGGCGGCGGCGAACTCTCGGCGCAGCTGGACCCCGTACTCGATGACGCCGTCGAGGTGGCCGAGGAACTCCACGCTCGTCACCCCCACGGCGGCCGCCGAGTCCCGCTGTTCGCGCTCGCGCAGCGGCGCGGCCTCGGCGGGGCCGATGGTGTCGATGCCCGCCTCGCCGAACGAGGCCAGCAGGTAGGCGCACTCACGGCCCTCGTCGGTCCAGGCGGCGACGGCGGCCGAGCCACCGTACTCGAGGTCGTCGGGGTGGGCGACGATCGCCAGGGCCCGTCGCCAGTCGGTGGGCATCTCGGCGAGCTGCTCGGTCATGGGCACTCCTCGGGCGAGGCGGGCGATGAGCCGGTGGACGGATCCGGCCGGCGAGCCGGCCGATGAGCCCCTGGCCAGCGTATGCGTCCTTCCGTGCCCTTTTCCTCACTCCTCTTCGCGACACGCGGGAACTGGGCGGACGTGCCGTCCGACTATCTGGTCCGGGACCGTAACGGCGGCCCCGGTGAATGCGATGACGTCCGACTCTGGAGTGTTTACTGATGCGCCCTCGTGCGTGGTGCGGTGTGCTGGCCGCTGTGGCCCTGTCGGCGACGGCCTGTGGCGGCGGTGACGGGAAGAAGGCCGACGACGCGGGAGCGGCGGCGGCCGGCCGGGCCGGCTTCCCGGTGAGCGTCGGCGACTGCGTGGGGGCGAAGACGACCTTCGATTCGGCGCCCCGGCGGATCGTCACCAGCAATGCCGCCGGTCTGGAGCTGCTGCTGTGGCTGGGGGCGGGTGACAAGGTCGTCGGTACGGGCTTCCCGCCCGGCAAGGGCGCGCTGCCCGGCGAGTACGCCGGCGCGGGCGCGAAGGTGCCGGTGCTGGGCAGGACCGTGATCTCCAAGGAGAAGCTGCTGGGCTCGGGCGCCGACCTGTACGTCGACTCGTTCTCGTCCATGAAGAACATGGGCAAGATGGGCGACGCCCCGACCGCCGAGGAGTTCAAGGCCGCCGGCATCCGGCACGTCTTCCTGAAGTCCTCCGCCTGCGCGTCGATGAACAAGTCCCCGCGCACCGACCTGTCGGGCGTGGAGGCCGACATCGAGGAGCTCGGCAAGGTGACCGGCACCTCGAAGCGCGCCGGCGAGCTGGTCGCGGGGATGCGCAAGAAGACGGGCGAGGTGCGCGACGCGCTCAAGGACGTGCCCGAGGACAAGCGGCCCACCTACTTCCTCTTCGACTTCGACGCCGGCACCAAGCAGCCGATGGCCGTCTGCAACCGCCAGGTCGCCAACGCCGTGATCACCCAGGCCGGCGGCCGCAACGTGTTCGCCGACTGCGACGGCGACTTCAAGCCCGTCGGCTGGGAGGACGTCGTCGCCAAGAACCCCGACTTCATCCAGCTGGCCGTCCGCAACCGGGGCAGCGAGGAGGCCAACGCCAAGGCCTTCGACGAGGCGGCCGAATTCCTCAAGTCCTTCCCCGCGACCAAGGACCTCAAGGCCGTCCAGGACGGCCGCTTCCTGCGCATCCGCTCCGAGCAGACCACCATCGGCGGGGTGCGCAGCGCGGACACGGTGCGGGAGATCGCGCACACGCTGCACCCGGACCGGGTCAAGTAGATGACGGCGCTCACCACCGCCGGAGAGGCGGAGGAGGAGCGGGAGCGGGGCGTACGCACGGTGGGCGCCGGCTGGGCCGGCGCCGCGCTGGGCGTCGCCCTGCTGGTGGCGCTGACCGCCTCGGTGTGCCTGGGCTCGACCTCGGTGCCGCTGGGAGAGGTGTGGTCGGCGGTGGCCCGCGGCATCAGCGGCAGCGAGCCCGCGCCGGGCACCCAGGACCTGATCGTGTGGCAGCTGCGCATGCCCCGGGCCCTGCTGGCGGCCGTGGTGGGGGCGGGGCTGGGCCTGGTCGGCACGGCCGTCCAGGCCCTGGTCCGCAATCCGCTGGCCGACCCCTACCTGCTGGGCATCTCCAGCGGGGCGTCGCTGGGCGCGGTCTCGGCGATCGTGCTGGGGGCGAGCGCGGGCGGGGCGCTGGGGCTCGGGCTGTCCTCGGCGGCGTTCGTGGGGGCGCTGGCGTCCTTCACGCTGGTGTGGACCTTCGCCCGGCGCGGGGGCGGCTTCCGGCCGCTGCGGCTGGTGCTGGCGGGCGTGGGCATCGGGCAGTTCCTGTCCGGCTTCACCCACTACCTGGTGCTGCAGACCGGGGACGAGCAGCAGACGCACGGCGCGCTGTTCTGGCTGATGGGCTCCCTCGGCGGCGCCCAGTGGTCCACCCTCGCCCTGCCCGCCGCGGCGACCGTCCTGGCGACGGCCGTGCTGCTGGCCCGGGCGCGGCCGCTCAACGCGATGCTCATGGGCGACGAGACCGCCGCCGGGCTGGGCGTGGACGTCACCCGGCTGCGGCGCGAACTGTTCGTCGTCACCAGTCTGCTGACGGGTGTCCTGGTGTCGGTGTCCGGGGCGATCGGGTTCGTGGGGCTGATGGTGCCGCACGCCTGCCGGATGCTGGTGGGCGGCGACCACCGCCGGCTGCTGCCGGTGTCCGCGCTGTTCGGCGCCGTGCTGCTGACCGTCGTCGACCTGGTGGCCCGCACCGCGCTGCCCGACCAGGAGCTGCCGGTGGGCGTGGTCACCTCGCTGATCGGCGCGCCGGCGCTGCTGTACCTGCTGGACCGACGACTGGAGCGGCCGTGAGGATCGCCATCGAGGGACTCGAGGTGAGGCTGTCCGGGCGGACGGTGGTCTCCGGAGTCGACCTGCTCGCCGAGGACGGCGAGATCGCCGGGCTCGTGGGCCCCAACGGCAGCGGCAAGTCGACCGTGCTGCGCACCGTCTACCGGCACCTGGCGCCCCACGCCGGGCGGGTGCTCGTCGGCGGTACGGACATCCGGCGGCTGACGCCCGTGGAGTCCGCGCGGCAGGTCGCGGCCCTGCCGCAGGAGCGGGGCACCGACTTCGAGCTGTCGGTCCGCGAGGTCGTCGCCATGGGCCGTACGCCCTACAAGCGCGCCTTCGCGGGCGAGGACGCGGCCGACCGGGACACCGTGGCCGGCGCGCTGGCCCGCGTGGGCATGGCGCACGCGGCCCGGCGGCGCTTCTCGGCGCTGTCCGGCGGCGAACGGCAGCGGGTGCTGCTGGCCCGGGCGCTGGCCCAGGACCCGAAGGTGCTGGTGCTGGACGAGCCGACGAACCACCTGGACGTCCGTCACCAGGTGGAGCTGCTGGCCCTGCTGCGCGAGCAGCGCCGTACGACACTGCTCGCGCTGCACGACCTCAACGCCGCCGCCTCCGTGTGCGACCGGCTGCACGTGCTGCACGACGGGGCCGTGGTGGCGTCCGGGACGCCGCGCGAGGTGCTCACCCCCGGGCTGCTGGCCGAGGTGTTCGGGGTGCGGGCGGCCGTGGTCGAGCACCCGCTGACCGGCGACCCGCTGATCGCCTTCGATCACCGGGCGCCGGCCTCCGTCGAGGCGGTGGCGGTCAGCTGACCGCCGCGCCGGCGTCGTGGCCGGCCTCGTAGTGGCTGGGGTGCCCGTCCCGCAGGACGAGGCGCCCCAGCCTTTCGGCGTCCGAGCGGCGCATCAGCCGTGCCGCTCCCCCGGCCTCCCGCAGCACGGCGGCGTGCCAGGGCGTCGCCCAGGCGTCGGCCGCCTCCAGCAGACGGATGCCGAACTTCTCGGCGCCCGGCCGCTGGGGATGGATCGACAGCCGCACCGACCGGGGGTGGTGGTCCGCGATGAGGTCGCCCCACGCCCGGCTGCGGGCGATGACGCCGTACGCCCGGCTGCGGCACTCGCGCTGCAGGGCGGAGCGCGTGCCGGGGAAGTCCGCGGTGTCCTCGAACAGGAAGCGGGTGATGCCGCGGTAGAGGCGGGCGGTCTCGTCGTCGGTGCGGGCCGTCGCGCGCAGTGCCTCGAGGGAGGGCGCGTAGGCCTCGGTGACCAGGGCGCGCTTGGTGTCGTAGTCGGCGTCGCCGTGGACGTGGCGCAGGTCGAAGGTGTCCAGGTGGCGCAGGCCCTGATCCTGGATCAGGGCGCGCAGGGCGTCGCCGTAGGCGTCGATGTGCTCGTCGGGGACGTTGATGAGGTCGCCGAAGATATGGCCGTCGGAGCAGATGAGCATGCGGGCCCCCGGCGCGTATATCTCGCCGATGCGCCCGCACAGCCGGTCGAGGAAGGCGAGCGAGAGCCGTTCGCCCTCGTCGGGCAGGTGCCCGAGGACCTTGGCGGGGTTGGGGGACTTGCAGGGGAAGCCCGGGAGGGTGAAGAGGACGGGCTCGCCGGCGTCGGTGAAGTGCCGTATCTGGCGCAGCTGCTCGGGGTGGTCCGCCGGGTCGGGGGCCGGCGCCGCGGTGGTGCGGTGGTACGGCAGGAGGAGACCGAGGATGCGCGTCTCGACCGAGGTCGCGGAGGGCGTGGTCGGAGTGGTCGTGGAGGTCACGGAGGTCACGGGGCTCGCGGTCAGGGTGGTGTGGGACATGCGGCGGTCATCCACGGGAGCGGGGGCACACGGGCCCCTCGAAGGCGACGGGGAGTTCGGCGGTGCCACGGCCGAGGACGGCGGGGATCCAGCGCAGCTCGTCGTCGTCGACGTCCAGGCGCAGGCCCGGGAGCCGGGCGAGGAGGGTGCCGAGGGCGACCTGCATCTCGATGCGGGCCAGGGCCGCGCCGGGGCAGAAGTGGACGCCGTGCCCGAAGGCCAGGTGCGGGCCCTGGGCCCGGTCCAGGTCGAGGGTGTCGGGGTCGGGGAAGCGCTCGGGGTCGCGGTTGGCGGCGCACAGCGAGACGATCACGGAGTCGCCGGCCGGGACGCGGGTGCCGTGCAGGTCGGCGTCCTCGGCGAGGAAGCGCCAGGTGGTGAGCTCGAAGGCGCTGTCGAGGCGCATCAGTTCCTCGACCGCGGCCGGCATCAGGGCGGGCTCGGCCCGCAGCCGCTCCATCGCCCGCGGATGGCGCATCAGGGACACCAGGGCGGTGGTGATCTGGTTGGTGACGGGTTCCTGGCCCGCCACCAGCAGCTGGAAGATCATGGAGTCCAGCTCCTCCGCGCTCAGCTCGCCCTCGTCACGGGCGGTGACCAGGCGGCTGAGCAGGCCGTCCCCGGGGTGCTCCCGGCGGTCGGCGACGACCTCGGCGATGTACTCCTGCAGTTCGCGCAGCAGCGCCTCGTAGGCGGGGCGGCCGGGGTCGGTGGGGCCGACGGGCGCCACGACCTTGCCCCAGTCGCGGCGGAAGCGGGCGGCCAGGTGCGGGGGCAGCCCGATGACCTCGGCGAGGACCTGGAAGGGGAAGCGGGCGGCGAAGCAGCGCACGAGGTCGGCCGTCCCCGCCTCGGCGGGCATGGCGTCGACGAGGGCGTCGGCCATCTCCTGGAAGCGCGGCCGCAGCTCCTCCATGCGGCGCGGCGCGAACGCGTCGGTGATCAGGCGGCGCATGGCGGTGTGCTTGGGCGCGTCCTGGTGGAGCAGGTGGACCTGGAGCTGGGAGTGCTGGGGCTCCGGCATGATCGAGGCGCGTTCGCGCCAGCGATCGTTGCCGAGCGCGTGGTTCTTGCCCAGCCGGGGGTCCGCGAGGGTCCGCTGGGCGGCGGCGTGCCCGGTGACGAGCCAGGCCGTGACCCCGCTGGGGAAGAGCACCCGGTGGACGGGGCCGGCGGCGCGCATCCGCTCGTACAGCGGGTACGGATCGCGCTTGTACTCGGGGCCGTAGAGAGGTACGGGGTCGGGCAGGGACACGGTGGGGATCTCCTCGCGAAGTCGTGGACCCCAAGGAAGTCGTACGGAACGCGGGGCGAGTTCCCGGGGGTTCGTACGCGTATGCGGAAGCAGCGGAACCACCTGCCGCAATCTCTGGGTAGTCGGCTGCGGGGGCCCGCTGGTTCCCGGGTGCGAAAGGGATAATCCTCACGCGCCGAGCGGGCTGCGCGGAAGGACGCGGGCGGCTCGCGGCGTGTCACGATGCGGCGATGACCGCACGCCGAACACGCCCTCCTCTTCGTCCGTACGCCACCCTGGCCGGCTTCGTCCTGCTGCTGTCCGCCGTCTTCGGCGTGTCCTACGCGGCGGGCTCGGCGGCCGGCCCGGTGTCACCGGGTATGCACCGCACCGGCGGTGGCGACTCCGGGTCCGGGTCCGGGTCCGGAACCGGCTCCGATGGGGGCTCGCGGAACGGATCCGGCGGGGACATGGGCGGCATGCCGGGGATGAGGCACTGATGAGTACGACGACCGACCCCGCCGTCACCACGACCGAACTGGTCGTCGGCGGGATGACGTGCGCGGCGTGCGTGGCGCGCATCGAGAAGAAGGTCGGCCGCCTCGAGGGCGTCAGCGCGACCGTCAACCTTGCCACCGGCCGGGCCCGCGTCAGCCACCCGGAGTCCGTGACCGTCGCCGACCTGGTGGCCGTCATCGAGGGCGCGGGCTTCACGGCCGCGCTGCCCGAGCCGCCGACCGCCGACGCGCCGACCGAGGACGACGGCGGCAGGCCGGACGCCCCGGCCCGCGACCGGCTGATGATCACGGCCGCGCTGTCCGTTCCGGTGCTGGTGCTGTCCATGGTGCCGGCGCTGCAGTTCCGCAACTGGCAGTGGCTGTGCTTCGTGCTGGCCTCGCCTGTCGCGGTGTGGGGGTCGTGGCCGTTCCACCAGCGGGCGCTGCGCGGGCTGCGGCACTCGGCCGCCACCATGGACACCCTCGTCTCCCTCGGCGTCCTGGCCTCCTACCTCTGGTCGGCGTACGCGCTCTTCCTCGGCGGCGCCGGGGAGCCGGGGATGACGATGCCGTTCACCCTCGTGCCGACGGCGATGGGCGACACGGCGGACGTGTACCTCGAAGCGGTGGTCGGCGTCCCGCTGTTCGTGCTGACCGGCCGGCTGCTCGAGGCGCGGGCGCGGCGCGGCACGGGCTCCGCGCTGCGGGCGCTCGCCTCGCTCGCGGCCAAGGACGTGGTGGTGCGGGCGGCCGACGGCACCGAGGAGCGCGTGCCGATCGGGCGGCTGCGGGTCGGCGACCGGTTCGTCGTCCGGCCCGGCGAGCGGGTGGCGACCGACGGCGTGGTCGTGGCCGGCAGCTCGGCGCTGGACCTGTCGCTGGTCACGGGCGAGAGCGCACCGGTGGAGGCCGGGCCGGGCTCGGCCGTGGTGGGCGGCGCGGTGAACTCCGGCGGCCTCCTGGAGGTACGGGCCGAGGCGGTCGGCGCGGACACGCAACTCGCCCGCATCGCCCGGCTGGTGGAGGAGGCGCAGGCGGGCAAGGCCCGCGTGCAGCGCGTCGCGGACGCGGTCGCGGGCGTCTTCGTCCCGGCGGTCCTGACCGTCGCCGTCACCGTGCTCGGCTTCTGGCTGGGCGCGGGCGCCTCCCCGCAGGCGGCCGTCACCGCGGCCGTCGCGGTGCTCGTGGTGGCCTGCCCGTGCGCCCTGGGCCTGGCCACGCCGACCGCCCTGCTGGCCGCCACCGGCCGGGGCGCCGGCCTGGGCATCCTGGTCAGCGGCCCGCAGGCGCTGGAGAGCCTGCGGCGCGTGGACACCGTCGTGCTGGACAAGACCGGCACGCTGACGACGGGGTCGATGACGGTCACCGAGGTCGCGGTCGCCGGGGGCCCGGGCGCGGAGCTCACGGCCGGGGATCTCACGGGCGCGGAGGCCACCGACGGGGAGCTCACGGGCGCGGAGGTCACGGGCGCGGAGGCCACCGGCACCGGGGCGGCGGCCCCGGGCGCGCCGGTCGCCGCTCCGGTCGACGACGAGGAGATCCTGCGCCTCGCGGCCGCGGCCGAGTCCGGCTCCGAACACCCCGTCGGCCGGGCGATCCACGCCCACGCGTCGGCGACGACCTCCGCCCCCCTCCCCCCGGCGACGGACTTCGTGGCGACCCCGGGCGTGGGCGTACGGGCCGTGGTGGACGGCCGCGTGGTGGAGGTGGTCCGGCCGGAGGGGGAACGGGCCGGCGACGCCGAGGGGCCGGCGGCCCTGCGGCCGCCGCTCGCCGACGCCCTGCGCCGGGCCGAGGAGCACGGCCGTACCGCCGTCGTCGTCACGATCGACGGCACCCCGCGGGCCGTCATCGCCCTCGGCGACACCGTCCGCCCCGGCGGCTACCGCGCCGTCGACCACCTCAAGCGCCTCGGGCTGCGCCCGGTGCTGGCCACCGGCGACAGCGAGGCGGCCGCCCGGGCCGTCGCCACCGAGCTGGGCATCGGCGAGGTCCACGCCCGAGCCACCCCCGAGGACAAGGCGGACCTCGTCCGCACCCTGCGCGAGCGCGGCCACCGGGTCGCGGTCATCGGCGACGGCGTCAACGACACCGCGGCCCTCGCCGGGGCGGACCTCGGCATCGCGATGGGCGGCGGCACCGACGCGGCCATCGGGGCGGCGGACGTCACGCTCGTACGCGAGGACATGAGCGCCCTGGCCGACGCGGTCCGCCTCGCCCGGCGCACCTCGCTGACCGTACGGTCCAACCTCCTCTGGGCGTTCGGCTACAACCTGGTCACCGTGCCGCTCGCCGCGGTCGGGTTGCTGAGCCCGATGCTCGCGGCGGCGGCGATGTCCGCCAGCTCGCTGCTGGTCGTGGGCAACAGCCTGCGGCTGCGCGGCTGGCAGCCGCGCCCCGCGGGCGCCGCGCGGACCAGGCCCGCACGGAACGCGCCCCAGCGGACTCCGGCGCGGGAACAGGCACGGGAGGAAACGCCGGCACAGGCACAGGCACAGGCACAGGTACAGGCGCAGGAACAGACACCGGCACGGGCACGAGGTGGCATCCAATGAACGACTCGACGGCTTCCCTCGTCCGCACCGCCCGGGCCGCCCTCGTCCCGGTGGCGGCGTGCGCCCTGGCCCTGGGCGGGCTGACCGCCTGGACGGCGTCCGGGGCGGCGGGCCGCCCGGCGTCGGTGACGGTCGAGGACGCCCGCGTCCTGCTCCCCTTCGGCCTGGACAACACGGCGGCGACGGTCCGGCTGCGCAACACCGGCGACGTGGCCGACGAGCTCGTCGGCGTCGACGTGCCGACGGCGGGCGGGGCGATGCTCAGCCGGACGGTGGTGAAGAACGGCGCCGGCTCCATGAAGATGGTCGGCTCCGCGACCGTCCCCGCGCGCGGCACGCTGGAGATGTCGCCGCACGGCCTGGACATCATGGTCTACCGGCCGCCCAAGCTGCAGGTCGGCGAGCGGCTCCCGCTCGTCCTGCGCTTCCGCGAGAGCGGTGTGGTCCGGGCGGAGGCGGTGGTCGTGCGCCCGGGCAGCTGAGGGCGGCGACGACGCGCGAGGGGGCCACGGTGTACGGACGTACACCGTGGCCCCCTCGTCATGGGTGCGGCGGGCCGCTACCCCGCGAGCGCCGGGACGCGCGCCGCCCGCGCGGAGGCGCGGACGGCGGGCGTCCGCACCGCGGGAGGCGCGGACGCGCTCACCGCCCGCTCGGCCGTCTCCAGCTGCACGATCAGCGCCTCACGCGCCCGTGCCACGCGGGAGCGGACCGTACCGACCGGGCAGCCCGCGACGATCGCGGCCTCCGCGTACGGCAGCCCCAGCATCTGGGTGAGGACGAACGCTTCACGCCGCTCGTAGGGCAGCCGGTCGAGCAGCTGCGAGAGCGCGACGCCCTCGTCGAAGCCCGGCAACTCCGCGGACTGGGCGCGCTCGGCGGCCGACTGCCAGTCGTCCGTGTCGGACAGCCGCGGGCGGGCGGCCTGGAAGCGCAGCCGGTCCACGACCGTCCGGCGGGCGATGGACAGCAGCCAGGTCCGGGCCGAGGAACGGCCCTCGAAGCGCGGCAGCGAACGCAGGGCCCGCAGATACGTCTCCTGTACGAGGTCGTCCGCGCCCTGCGGATCGTTGCTCAGACGGGCCACGTAGCGCCGTACATCGTTCTGCGTAGCGCGGATGAAACGTTCCACCGCGTCGGCGTCGCCGCCGCGCGCGGCGAGCGCCCAGGCGGTCACGCTCTCGTCGTCACGCACGGCGGCCTCCCGCACGGGGGGTGGTGCGCGGGGCGCGGCGGCCGCCGGGGACGATGGCTGGGTGCACTGCAGTGAGGCCCGTACCGCCATATCCGCCCGCGTCGACGGCGAGGAGCTGCCGCCGGATGTCCGTCCCGAGGCGCTCGACGCTCATCTGGACGCATGCGCCGACTGCCACGGCTGGGGCGAACGGGCGCGCCGGCTGAGAGTCCTCGCGGCGGCTCTCGACCTGGCGTGAGCGGCCGGACGAGGGCCGGCGTGAACGGTCCGCATGGCGGGAACGGCGGGAGCGGCGGGAGCGGCGGGAACAGCTCGGCGAAGGTGAGGGTTCCGGCGGCGCCGGCGGGATGAGGGCAGGGGTCATCGCCCTGGGTCCTTCCTGGAATCCGGGCGCCCGGCCTCATGGGCGGGCCTGCCCGGTGACGTGGATACGGCCTGTCGGCCGCCGTCAGGCGACGGCGACGAGGGCCGCCGGAGGACCCCGCTGGGCGAGGACGTGGGCGTACAGCAGCTGCCGCAGCCGTTGCGCTGCGCGCGCCTGGGAGGCGCGGACGCGCGGCGGGCCCGGGCGGGCCGGTACGTCGTGGAAGAGGAAGAGCAGCGGCGCGAAGAGCCGTGCGCCGAGGGTCCGGCCGAGGCGGAAGGCCGCCTGTTCGCCGCCGGAGAGCCACAGGCCGCAGACGAGGGCGACCAGGATGTGCGCGGACCACATGCCGAGGGCGCCGTGGCCGGCGTGCATGCCGCCCATGCCGCCCGTCCCCATGCTCATGCCCGGGTCCAGGGGCACGGGCGGCACGCCCATGCCGGAGGCCGCGTCGGCCGGGGGAATGCCGCCGCAGGTCGCGTCACCGGGTACCTGCGGGAGGGGGCCGGAGCCCGGGGTGGCCGCGGTGAGCACGACGTTCCGGGCGACGTTCTGGGCGAGTGAGAAGAAGGAGTGCAGCCCCGTCTGCGCGCCCACCGTCGCGAGCGTGATCAGCAGCGGGCCGCGCTCGCGGCCCGCGAGGAACCACGCGCAGCTGCCCGTCACCGTCAGCGCGACGGCTATGGCCCACCACGGGACGGTGGTCCCGGACATGACGGCATGGCCCAGGGCGGCGAGCAGCACACAGACCGCTGCGAACACACCGGCTCGCAGCGTGCGCGGCCCCTGTCCGGTCTGCTGCCCTTCTTTCATGACGGGGACATCGTTGCACCCGTCCCCCGCGGCCCGACACCGGGGGCGCGAAGATGCCCGTACGACCCCCCGCCCGGGCGCATGGCTCCGCCCCGTACCGTCCGCCCGGCGGTACGGGGCGGTGGGCCGCCGGCTCGGGGGGAATGACCGGCAACCCGGTCCCGTCGCGCCAGTGGGACTCGCGAGATCGAGTCAACCGCGTACCGGCGCCGGGCGGGAGCGTGTGCGAGGGGGTGTGCGCGGGTGCTCCGCGCACACCCCGTGTGAACGACGCCGTTCCGCTACCGCGCCCCGGACGAGGCGTCCCGGCCGGCGCGCCGCGGGAGCCAGGCCGCGCTGCCCTTGTCGCCGATGCGGCTGCCGATCGCGCCCTTGATCACCGACAGTGCGGCGGGCAGCGCGGCGACGGCCGCGGCCTTGAGCGCGGAGACGTCGGTGAGGTCGAACCCGTCGGCGATGATCAGACCGAGGAATGTGGTCACGTAGGCGGCGAGGGTGCGTTCGGCTATGTCGGCGAGGACCTGGCGCATGGCTGTCTTTCCATTCGGGAGTGCTGGCATTCGGAAGTGCTGGATTCTGCTCGTACGTAAGGGAGTTGCCGTTGCTGCAGGGGCCAGCGTCGCCGCTGTGACATGTGCACCGCAAGCTTTCCCTGACGTGGTTGTACCCGCGACGACCCTCAACGGCACCGGAGTTGAGCGGTATCGTTCGGCGGGCGGCCGACTCCATGGGAGGGGAGGGCCACGTGGTCAACCCGTGGCTGGCGATGGCGTCCGGCGTCGATCCCGCCGAGCGCAGGGGCGCGGTCGGTTCCGCGCACGCGGCGTTCGTCTCCGGCGGCGAGCTCGGCGCGTTCGTCTCCGGCCGGGAGATCGACCCGGCGCTGCGTACGGTCGTCGCCGACTCCTGGCGCCGCTCGGCCGCGGCGCTGCCCGCGCCGGAGTTCGTGGCACCGCTCGAGCTGACCGACGCGGACCTGGAGGGCTACCGCCGCGCCCACCCGCTGGCTCGCGCGATGCCCGTCTTCCGCGAGCTCCTGGGCTCGATCGCCGACGACGGGGCCCACCTCCTCGCGGTCTGCGACGCGTCAGGCCGGATGCTCTGGGTGGAGGGCCACGCGGGCGTCCGCGGCCGCGCCGAACACATGAACTTCGTCCCCGGCGCCCGCTGGGACGAACGGCACGCCGGCACCAACGCGCCGGGCACGGCGCTGGCCCTGGACCACGCCGTGCAGATCTTCGCCACCGAGCACTACAACCGCCTGGCCCAGCCCTGGACCTGCGCCGCCGCCCCCGTCCACGACCCCGCCACGGGCCGGCTGCTGGGCGCGGTGGACATCACCGGCGGCGACCACCTGGCGGCCCCGCACAGCCTGGCCCTGGTCCAGGCCACCGCGCGCGCGGCCGAGGCCCACCTGGCGGCCGAAGCCCCCGGCCCCCGCGACGCGCTGTCGGCACTGGGCCGGGACGAGGCGCTGCTGACGACGGACGGACGGCGCGTACGGCTGGGCAGACGACACAGCGAGATCCTGGTCCTGCTGGCCGCGCACCCCGACGGCCTGACCGGCGAGCGGCTGTCCGACGCGCTCTACGGGGACCGCCCGGTGCCCATGGTGACGCTGCGCGCGGAGATCTCGCGCCTGCGCCGGCTGGCCGGCGACCTGCTGGCCTCCCGCCCGTACCGGCTGACGGGGCGGGTCGAGACGGACGTGGCGGACGTGGAGCACCGGCTGGCGGCGGGCGACCTGCGGGCGGCGGTCCGGGCGTACGACGGCCCGCTGCTCCCGGCGTCGGAGGCACCGGGCGTGTGCCGGCTGCGCCGGCTGCTGGAGGACCGGCTGCGGCGGGCGGTCCTGGGCAGCGGGGACGCGGCGGCGCTCCAGCTGTGGGCCGACAGCCCGTGGGGCGAGGACGACCTGGAGGTGTGGGAGCGGCTCCTGGCGGCGCTGCCGGAGAGCGCGCCGCACCGCGGCGCGGTGGCGGCGCGTGCGCGGGGCTTGCGGGCAACGTTCGCGCAACCCGCGCGGGCCTAGCGTCCCCGGCATGACCCGTTACGCCAGCCCGGGCACCCCCGAGGCCATCGTCAGCTACCGGCCGCGCTACGACCACTGGATCGGCGGCGAGTACGTACCGCCCAAGCAGGGCCGGTACTTCGAGAACCCCACCCCGGTGACCGGCCTCCCCTTCACCGAGATCGCGCGCGGCACCGCTGAGGACGTCGAACGCGCCCTGGACGCCGCCCACGCCGCCGCCCCCGCCTGGGGCCGCACCTCCCCCGCCGAACGCGCCCTCGTCCTGAACCGCATCGCCGACCGCATGGAGCAGAACCTCGAGATCCTGGCGGTCGCCGAAACCTGGGAGAACGGCAAGCCGATCCGCGAGGCGCTCGCCGCGGACATCCCGCTCGCCATCGACCACTTCCGCTACTTCGCGGGCGCCATACGCGCCCAGGAAGGCGGCCTCTCCGAACTCGACGAGGACACGGTCGCGTACCACTTCCACGAACCCCTGGGCGTCGTCGCGCAGATCATCCCCTGGAACTTCCCCATCCTGATGGCCGCCTGGAAGCTGGCCCCCGCCCTGGCCGCCGGTAACACCGCCGTCCTCAAGCCGGCCGAGCAGACCCCCGCCTCCATCCACATCTGGCTCGACCTCGTGGCGGACCTGCTCCCGCCGGGCGTGGTGAACGTCGTCAACGGCTTCGGCGTCGAGGCCGGCAAGCCGCTGGCCTCGAGCCCCCGGGTGGCCAAGATCTCGTTCACCGGCGAGACCACCACGGGCCGGCTGATCATGCAGTACGCCTCGGAGAACCTCAAGCCGGTCACCCTCGAACTGGGCGGCAAGAGCCCCAACATCTTCTTCGACGACGTCTCCGCCGCCGACGACGACTTCCTCGACAAGGCCCTCGAGGGCTTCACCATGTTCGCCCTCAACCAGGGCGAGGTGTGCACCTGCCCCTCCCGGGCCCTCGTCCAGCGCGGCCACTACGCCGCCTTCCTCGACGCCGCCGTCGCCCGCACCGAACTCATCCGCCCCGGCCACCCCCTGGACACCGACACGATGATCGGCGCCCAGGCCTCCAACGACCAGCTGGAAAAAATCCTCTCCTACCTCGACATCGCCCGCCAGGAAGGCGCCCGCCCCCTCACCGGCGGCGCCCGCGCCCACCTCGACGGCGAACTCGCGGGCGGCTACTACGTCCAGCCCACCATCTTCGAGGGCCACAACCGCATGCGGATCTTCCAGGAGGAGATCTTCGGCCCCGTCGTCGCCGTGACGTCCTTCACCGACCTCGACGACGCCGTCACCCTGGCCAACGACACCCTCTACGGCCTGGGCGCCGGCGTCTGGACCCGCAACGGCACCACCGCCTACCGAGCCGGCCGAGCCATCCAGGCAGGCCGAGTCTGGACCAACTGCTACCACGCCTACCCGGCCCACGCCGCCTTCGGCGGCTACAAACAGTCGGGCATCGGCCGGGAAACCCACAAGATGATGCTGAACCACTACCAGCAGACGAAGAATATTCTTTGTAGCTACTCGCCCAAGAAGCTTGGGTTCTTCTAGAGGCGTGAAGTCCATTGCCGGGAGCTGGCGTTAAGCCTCTCGGAGAAGCCATCGAAGTCACTCCAGGTAATCAGATCGAAACCCTGGGCGTTCTCCGTTTGCTTTGCGGAGGCCTGTCCGGACCAGTCGCGGACCAACGGCATGTCCTTACATGGATGGGCAAGACAAGATCCTGGGCTGCGGCCAACCGCTCTCCAAAGTCAAGACCTCCGTTCGGCGGAGGTTCTGTGGGGAGGCCTCTAGTCCGAGGCGGACGCCCTAAGCGGCTGTGGACACTGTCACGACAGGGGATCGGCAGCCGACCATCACGGCGAGCTCAGGAGTCAAGGCTCCTAGGGGCTCTGTTCACGGGAGCGTTCTCGTGAACAGAGCCATCCTGGTTACCGAGCTGGCCAGCCACGGCTGTCGCCGCTTTCATCTGCTTGCCAGCAAAGCGCCAGGAACCTACCTGCGTCGCCCTTTCCGCCGAGCGCGGGTAGTACGCGAAGGCTGTTGGCGGACTGCCGTTGCGGCTGGTTCCGGACTGGTCGAACCGGGCTGTATGCGCACGGAGACGAGGGCAGCCGCAAGCAGGCCGTTGCCGCTCGCCTCGGCGAACCGGCGGTGTACTTCTGAAGGGTCCGTCATGAGTTGCCGATGCGCGGCCGGGTCGCTGAGGGTTAGACCGTAGCCGTACAGCACGAGCACGCTGCCACGATCGCGTGCTGCCTGCCGCCACCGGCCTGATGCCATGGCATTGGCGCGGGCAATCACGGTGCCGTCGTCGTGCTCGAGAGTCAGCCTTCGGCCCGCGATGGTGAGCGTGAGGTGCCGCGGTGAGGGGATGGTCGGCTGTGGCCCAACCAGACGACGCAGACCCTTGCCGCAGGCCCGGTGGATCTGCAGCTCGACTGTCTCACCGTTCTCGAGCAAAGTGGCGCCGATCATCTGATCAGGCTCCAGGATGGCCAAAGCTCTCGACGCCGGCATCAGCTTCTTGATTTCAGGCAGCAGAATGTCAAGGCTGGAGCGGCCAGCGAGAAACCCGTAGACCGGGTCCGTGGACAGCGACAACACCGAATGGCAGCTGGCCTCCTCGTACACGGCACGCAGGTCCTCATTCGCCTGCAGCATCGGCGAAAACTCGGCAAGCACGGATTCGCCGACCTCTTGCTGGAGGCGGTGTGCGGTCTCACCCGCAACGGCTGATAGCCGCGGAATCAATCCCTGGTAGATCCTCTCCCACACACTCCCGGGATCGTGCGGATCGGTGAACGTCTTGTCCCTAAGGCGGGCAAGCAGCACAAGAGGATCCGCGTCGTCGGCGCCCTCGTGCATGGCGCGCCAGCCTTCGTGGACCGCCTGCAACAAGATGAACCGTGCTTCGTCGGTACCTGTCTCGTACGCCGGATTGTCGGCGATGCAGGTCTCTTGCAGCAGGCGCCCGAGCAACTGCACCGCACGCTGCTCCCCGGTCAGCACCCATTTCCAGGCGGACTGACAGCCGACGTTGTGCACCAAGTGATGAACGGCAAACCCGTGGAGGGTGTGGGGGCCGGCATAGGGCACGAAGTCGGTGAAGGCGGCATCGGCCTCGGCCCATTTGTCCTGCAGAACCAACGCCTCGACCAACAGACGCCTCAGGTCGGCAGTGCTCGAAGACCAAGGATCAGCACATCCGACCAGGGCCTTGGTAACGGCGTGTTCGGCACGCTCGGCCTCTCCCTGCCCGATCAAGTCCTGGATAGTCAGGAGGTCCTGCACCGTCTGCTCCCTCTCGGCTGAGGGCAGACCGTCGGCAAGGGCACGATACCCCTTCAGCAGATCCTCCAGCCTAGGGTCGGATTCTCTACGCAGTTGCATCTGCAAGATCAAGGATGCCTTACCTGGCAGGTCGGAGACGTTGTCGTGCAGGTGGCCCTCAAGCCTGCGCAGATAGCCCAGCACAGGGCCCAGATAGTCGGCAATGCAGGCGGCGCCGCCGTCCTGCTTGCGCATATGAACGAGATGGGCGAGCGACGTACGCGCCTGGGCGGCCATTCCCTCGTCCGGGTCGCCGGCCTGCACCAGCCATTCCAGTTCTTGCTCGAGCAGCCGCTGCGCGGACTCGTACTGGCCATGGGCGTGATGGAACGCGGCGAGGTTGCCCATGAGCAGAGCCGTGAATGTGTCTGCTGTCCCTGCCGAGCGGATGTGCCCCACGAGCGCAGTGGCGTGCTGGGCCAGCTCCCAGGTCCGCTCGGCCTGGCCGGTAAGGAGGGCCCCACGCAGCCAGCGGTCCGTGTGAAAGGCAAGAGCCGACAAAGCGGCCGTGCCCTCTTCCTCGTCCATCTCCAGGTACCGGCCGATGATCTGCTGCAGTACCGAGTTCATTGACACAGTGTCATCACTGCCGGGGAACGACTCGCCCCGGCCCGGCAGCGGCTCGTCCCAGCGCACAAGGGAGACGTTGAGCAACTCGCGCATGACCTCCCGTACCGGTACATGCACCTCATCGAAGACCAGCCACCTCGGAGAAGGCGGCATGTTCTCGGGGTCGTAGAACGCACATGCCGCAGCCAGATGCACTGGCACCCGACGCGGTGCGAGCCAGCACAGCGCCGCTACCGTGACCAGAGTTGGCTGCAGCAGGCCGCGGCCTTGCGCACTGATCGCCAGGCGATCCACTGTCAGCGCGACCGCAGCGGCCAGAGTCCGCGGGTACCCGGCAGGCACCGACTGCTCATCATCGGCCGCCCGGTGAACCAAGGTCTCCGAATAGGCCGCAATCCGTTCCAGGCCCACACCGCAGCTGACCAGATAGCCACACGCCACCTCGATGGCCAACGGCCAGTACTCCAATACGTCCGCCAGCCGGGACAGCGCCGATGCGTGCTCGGCGGCCTCCTGTGCACCAACCGACAGCCGCAACTGCAGCAGCTCCAGTGCTTCCTCGCGACTCATCGGATCTAGATCAATGCGCCCGTCCACCCTCGGCCAATGACCACCCAGCGCCGTCACGATGACCCGGCCACGTCCCTGACGGGGAATCCAGGCGCCGACAACAGACTGGCTCGCGTCGTCAAGAACCATGAGCCAACGCCCAGGCAGCGACTGCAGCTCGGCGTGAACCCGCTCACGTAACAGCCTGGGGTCGCGCACCTCCGTCTGCTCCGTCCTACCCGTTAGGTGTGCCAGCACCCTGACGAACGACGCCACCAAAGACTCTTCGGTCTCAGCATCAACCCAGAACACAGCGTCATAGCGGAAGGCCTCAGCCGCGATGTACGCGGCAGCAAGACTGGATTTCCCCAGGCCCGACAAACCCGTGATGACACACGTCAGCACACCCTGCGCTGAATCCTGTCCACCCAGCAGTACCTCGCCCACCTTCTCGACGAGGTGGGACCGGTCCACCTCCGGAACCGGAGGCACCTGCCCAAACACGATGCCCAGATCCTGCCGGCCCAAAGCCGAACGCAGTTCCTCATCACTGACCAGCACCGACCGGCGAAAATCGCTCACATCCCACTGAGCCAGACCGGGATCAGCTGCCCGACGCATCACCTCTGCAACCAAACAGCCCAGTACAAGCCCACCGGCCCGACCGGACAGACCTCGCCCAGCGCGCTCCCGCTCCAAACGCAGCGCACCCTGGAGGTCTTCACGCAACTGCTCATCACTGCGGCCATCGAACTCAATGCCCGCACGCCCCAAGCGGTCCCAGTGCTCCTCGGACAACGCCTGACAGAGGCCCCAGGCGGCCGGAGCCCGTACCAGGAGCTCCTCAAGCCCCACCTTGAGACGCGAAACGTCCCCACCGTGGCGCTTCAGCAGCTCACCCAGACGCAGACAGCCTTCGTCCGGCACAGCGGACGTGATCAAACGGTATTGGTCGGCTTCGAAGCCGGTGACCAGGTGAACCAGCACCGACACCGCCTCGCGCGCCCTTACGATCCGTCCCGCACCAGCACTCTTAACCTGCACCGCAAGCAGCGAGCGACCAGAGGCGTCGACCAGATCGAAATCGACCGAATCCACATGGTGGACCGACACCGCATTCCCCGGCCCCTCGACACGACAAGCAGTCACCTCACTCTGCTGCATGCCGACCAACAAAGCTTCCACCGTGCGCAGGTACTGATACTGGAACCCACGAGCAGCAACGCGACCACCGTCGATCGCCACACAACCCCCCGGTGTCGAGACCTATTTGTGGGATTCAGCGTAGGGGCGAGGTGTGACAGCCATGGACAGTCCGGCCACATGTGCGATGGCTTCCAGCCTGGAGAAGCTCAACTCCACACAGGGCGCCATCTACCGTGACAGCTCCCACGAGCCCGGAGGCATGGGACGTACCGCATCACCCACGAGACCAGCGCGCTCTCGATCATTCCCAGAACCTCACAGCCTCCATCCTCTTCACCCCACGAGTTCCGGGACCGAGATCCGGACCATTTCCGGACCAGCCCCGCACGAAAGCCTCACAAAGCACCGTTTTCCCAGGTCAGCATGGGTGTACTTGCTGTACCACCAGCAGACGAAGAACCTGCCGGTGAGCTACTCGGCGAAGAAGCTGGGGTTCTTCTGAGCGTCTTCGGAAGCCACATCGGCTTCCTCTTCCCTACCCCTGGTCCAAGCGTCAAGCCCATTCCCGGCATCGCCTCGGTGTCGGGGGGCACTCCACGTGTTGGAGACCCGCCACGCTGTCGTCTGATGGCCGTGCAGGCGGTACCACCCCGTCCGGAGACGTGACCCTGCGTGCCTCGCGCCACGCGGGGTCGTAGGAGAGCACTCTCTTGCCCCGCCACCACAGGCGAAACGCGCGCACACTGGTGAACGGCGCCAGCAGCGCCCGCCGAACTGGAACACTCACCGCGCGCCAGGGGGCTCAGCGGACTCAGCTCAGGCCTCACCATGGCCATACCGAAGACGTAGCACGCCAGTCAGGCCGCGCCGTGCTCCGTGAGGTTGGATGTGCTCCAGCCGATCAGCGTTCTCGGTAGCGTGGCCATCTGCTGCATGGGGTGGTCCACGTGTCCGGCTGGTCCGTGCGGGGGCTTTCGACGGAGAGTGATGAGGCTGCAATGAGTGAACTGAAGAAGCCCGAGGTCGACGTTCCCGAGGGTGACGCTCCTACCGAGCTGACCATCCGGGACCTGGTCGTCGGGGACGGGGCTGAGGTGCAGCCGGGCATGGTGGTTAGGGTCCACTATGTCGGGGTGACCTTCGAGTCTGGGAAGGAGTTCGATGCCTCCTGGGACCGGGGCCAGCCGTTCAAGTTCGCCCTGGGCAGTGGCAGGGTCATCAAGGGCTGGGACCGGGGGGTGAGGGGGATGAAGGTCGGCGGTCGACGCGAGATCATCGTTCCCCCGCGTCTCGGCTACGGCAAGCAGTCGCCCTCGCCGTTGATCCCGCCGGGCTCGACCCTGGTCTTCGTGGTGGACCTGCTTGACTCGTATTCCAGCACAGCCGGGTGGAGCAACGCCTAATGACCCTGCCGTTCCTCCCCTTCGACGCGCTGCGCCGTCTGCCAGGGGTGACGGACGGCGGGTGTGCGGAGCGGGCGCCGGTACGGCCGTATCAGGGAGTTGCCTTGGCTGGAGCCGAGGCCGGAGGGCAGACGCCGGTCAATTCCTCCGCGCGCTGTCGCAGGATCGGGGCCAGCTCGACGTACCAGCCGCGACCGACGGCCTGGAGCATTTCTGCGAGGGCGATCTGTTCGCCGATCCTGCCGACCGGAGTGTCGAGGATGTGGGCGAACTCGACACGGATGCGGTCGGCTACGGCGGGGACGCGGAGGCTGTTCACGTAGAGCATGGCCGGGTCGTAGCCTACGGGGACGGCGCCCCAGCGTTCCCAGTCCAGGATGACGAGGGGATCGTGGGTGAGGTTGGCCCACTGGAGATCGGCGTGGCCCGTGATGCGTTCGGTGATGGCCGGCGCGGGGATGCCCAGGAACTCGGGGAAGACCTGGTCTGCCCAGGACTGCCGGATGGTCTCGCGGGGCGGTTCGGCGGTGCTCAGGGCTTCCAGGCTCTCCCGCAGGGTCGTCCACCAGGAGTCCGGCAGCCCCGGGTCCTCGGTGAGGTCGGGCGTCTCCGGAGAGATGACCGGCTGGGCGATGTAGTCGATCAGCTCCGCCTCGAAGACGTACTCCCCTCCGTCCCAGCGGTGAAGGTCGCGGAGGTGCGGGCGAGAGACCTTGTCGGACACCCGTTCCTCGGCGAGCGCAATGCCCTCGTTCCGTTGGGCAGGAGTCTTGGACGCCTCACCGCAGTGGACGCGGAGCCAGTGGCCGCCCTCGGTGCGGCTGCCGATGGTGCGGCCCAGCCAGCCCCACGCCGGTGTCCCGGTCGTCGTGGTGGACAGCCTTCCGGCGGCGTGCGCCAAGGCGTCCTCCATGCGTGCCCTGGTGGTCTCATCCTTGGGCGAGTACATCGGTGACCTTCCTGAGCCGGCCCGGGTCGAGCGGGGAGGCGATGGCGTCCTTCGCGGCGTCCCAGTGCTGTCCAGTGCTTGCGGATAGCAGTACCACGTCCAGGCTCGGGCAGGAGGCCGCAGCCAGGAGGCACGCGGCGGCCGACGAGGCCCCAGGGCGCATGAATTCGGCGAGTTCGGGCGTGGTGAGGGCCGGGAGTTCGCCGCCGTGCAGGGGCGAGGAGCCAAAGGTGATCAGGCCGGCCGCACGGGCCTGGACCAGGGGGCCCCGACCGTCGAGAGCGAGGGCGATCGGCCGGGCCATGACGAGGCTGACTGGTTGCTGGATGGCTCGCAGGTGATGTTCACCCGATCCGGCTGCTTCCTTCGCCAGGCCCAGAAGTTCGGGGACGGTGAAGGCACCGTGCTGGAAGCCCGACCAGGTGGCCACGCCGTATCCGCCGATCCTGCCTGCGGTGGCGAACTCCTCCAGGACGGCGAACAAGACACGCAGCCGATCGTGCAGCGCGGCGCGGTCGAGGTGGGAGTGCTCGGGGTTGTGGACGAACACGAGGTCGGCGCGGCCGAGTGCGGCAAGGGAGCGGTCCGTCTGCCAGCGGGTGAAGGCAGGACCGAGGCTGTGGCCGGCGGTTACCTGCTGCGAGGTGAGGAGTCCGACCTGTACTGCGGCCTCGCCCTCAGCCTTGCTGAAGAACCCCGTCTTCGTTGCGACCATGGCGCGCGGGTGATGGGAGATGACGGGGCCGAGCAGCTGGTGGGCGTCCTTGTAGTTGGGGGCAGTGTCGATCCACACTGTTCCGTCGGCGCACGCGGTGCGCGCCGCCTGCTCAACGGCGCGCACCCGGTACGTCCCCAGCCCGAGGGCAGCGGTCACCTGGAGCCCCCGACGACGGCGACGGCTTGACCCATGACCAGAGCGGTGACGACTTCGGCCGTCTGCCTGACGCTGAGGCCGGATTCGACGGCCAGCACCTCGAGCGTGATCGGCTTCCCGTCGGCCAGGAGGCGGAGCGCCGGGGCGACGGGTAGGGCGAAGGTCCATTCGTTCCCGGCGCCGGAGAACGTCACCGCGTCGTCGTCCTGGTCGATGCGAGCGCGGGGAGCGGTGAGCTGGACGGTGATCCCCGGCTGGGGCGGAAGGGCGGTGAGGTAGGGCAGGGACAAGCGCGGAAGACCCGGGTGGGTGGTGTCCAACGACCTGTCCCAGCGTTCGAGAACCCTCGGGTCCTCCAGGGCGGCCAGCACCTCCTTCCGTACGGCGGCCAGGTAGTCCGTCCGCTCCTCAGGTGTGCCGAAGCGGGGCACGTCGGCGCGGACGGTCGTGCTGGCCCGAAGGCCGTCACACAGCCAGCCGAGGAACTCGGCTCCGGTCTGTGTGGCGAGTCCGAAGGTGAGGTGAAGCGAGGCGGTACCTTGGTCGGCGCTCACGGCGTGCCACCAGCCGCGCGGCAGGTAGAGCATGTCGCCGGACGTCAGGACGATGTCCGTGATCGGCTCGCCCGTCGGCGCCTCGGGCACTTCGACGTCGCGCCAGGCAGGGGCCTGACGCGTGGGGCCGTAGATCTTCCACCGCTTGGATCCTTCAAGCTGGAGCACCACCACGTCGTGGTCATCCCAGTGGGTGCCGAAGCCTTCCTCAGCGGTCCATGAGGCGTACGCGTTGACCTGGACGGGAGTGCGGAAGAGCCGTTCGAGGCCGGCGGCGGCTTCCCGGACGGGCGGGTGGATCTGGTCGATCGCGTCGATGACGAGGGATGCGCCTTCGGCAAGCCGGGCGTGGAACTCGACGGGCTGGGGCTGGTACCAGGACACCCCACGACGGTTCGTGCGGAGGATCGAGTACGCAGCGGCAGGGACGGCTTCCCCGGAGCGGGAGAGCCGCATCCGGGGCGGTTCGAGCCGGTGAGCGGACACGATCTCGTTGAGGTCGTCCCAGGTCAGCGGCGCGGGGGAGGTGGTGCCGTTGGAGCGGATCACTTTGTGGGCGCGGAAGCACATCTGGGCGAGGAACGTGTCCCCGCCCAGACGCTCCGCCCACGATGCGGAATCGATCACCGTGGGTCTCCTCGGTCGATCAGGTGTCGTTCATGTCCGACTTGCCGCCGGTGTTGTCCGAGGCTTCCTCGGCACGCGAGCGGGCCGCGGTGATGCGGCGGACACCGATCAGCAGACCGCTGTTCTGCTCGGTGGGAGCGTTCTCGTTCATCACGTACTCCTTCCTGACCTTGCTGGGTCCCACCGGGGTTCCGGCGGGGGATCTTGCGGGTGGTGCATCCGCCCCGGGAGGTGCTCGGGAAAGCGGGGCGGAGATCAGTGGGCCAGCGGCTGGGGTTGCCGGCGAGGGCCAAGACGACCACCAAGACGCTGACAGCGGCGATGTGGAGAAGAACGGCGAGCTGTTGGCGCCAGACCCACGGGGCGCGCTCGTTCAGTCGCGTTCCAGGCTGGAGGGGTCCTCGACCACCCACTCCACCCCACCGCCCTCGGGCTGGGCGAAGACCGCGTTCTGGATGACCGCGCGGGTCTTCGGGTACGCGAACTCGCCGATGAACTGCACGACGCCGGTCCGGCGTTTGAGCGGGTCATGAATGAGGGTGCCTTCGCTGGCCCAGCCGGGAATGGTCTGACGCTGACGATTACGACTCTGAGGAGACACGGCGTCCCTCCTTGGTCTGGGTCGGGCACTGCACTGCTGGGCCGCCCCTCCGGGCGGCTGTGACCAGTCAACGCCGCTGGCCAGACCCCGAACAGGGCATTCCGCTAGGCACGTTGTAGGCACTCAGAAGGCAGAATCCGGCTACGCTTTCGGCGCCCAACTCGACCAGTGGACGGCGGGATGATGGCGAACGAGGTTCTTCGCGAGCACAGACGCGCTCGTCGGTGGACTCAGACGCAGGCCGCGGAACGCGTGTGCGCCCAGGTCCAGGCCACCACCGGACGCGATCCGGAGCTCGATGCAAACTGGATCTCCCGCCTTGAGCGTGGAGTCATCACCTGGCCTTCCGGCGACTACAGGGCAGCCCTGTGCGCGGTGTTTCAGGTAGCCAGCGAGGTGGAACTGGGCCTCTACCCGAAGGGGTCCGCCGCACAGGGAGGAAAGCCGACCCCAGAGGCTCCGACAGATGATGTCCGATCCCTGGCCACCGATACGGAACTGTCTGCCCGGATGGCCCGGTACGCAGCGGAGACCAACGTCAGCTCCCTCGTACTGGAGCAGTTCGATGCTGACGTTGAGCGACTCGCTCGGGACTTTGTCAGCCGGCCTCTGCCTCTCCTGGTCCCGGAGATCCGCACCATCCGGGCGGAGGTGTTCCGATTGCTGGAGGGTCGCCAGTATCCCAGTCAGACTCGTCATCTGTACGTGGTCGCAGGCTGGCTGTGCGGTCTTGCGGCGCATGTGTCGCTCGACCTCGGTGACCGCTCCGCCGCTTCCACCCATGTCCGGACCGTGGTGCAGTGCGCGGAGGTCGTTGGGCACTTGGAGCTACGGGCCTGGGCGCGGTCGTTCCAGTCACTGGCCGCCTACTGGGCGGGGGACTACCGGCGGGCAGCAGAGCTTGCGCAGGCCGGGCATGACGAAGGCCGAGGCCCCGGCACAGGAACGATCAAGGCCCGGCTGCTGAGCTTGGAGGCACGTGCCCGCGCAGCCGATGGAGACAACCGCGGCGCGTTGCGAACCCTCGCTCTGGCCCATGAGGCACGGAGCACTACGGGACCCGACGAGCTGTCCGGGGTCTTCTCGTTTCCCGAGGCCAAGCAGTGGGCCTACACCGGTACCACCCTGCTGGCCGTTGGGGGCAACGAGCAGATCCAGCAGGCCATCACCGCTTCCAACCACGCCGTAGAGCTGTACCAGGCCGGTCCGGAAGGAGACCGATCCCCTGGCGATCTACAGGCCGCGCATCTGGACCTGGCCACGGCCTACCTCGCGAGCGGCGAGGTCGAAGGAGCCGGCGTGAAGCTCTCGGAGGTTTTCGCTGCCGAGACATACACGGCAAGCATCACCATCAGGCTGCGCAATCTGGCCGCGCTCCTCGGCAGCGAGCCGTACCGTGACGCACAGTCGGCAGTCGACCTCCGCGCACACATCCACGAGGTGACCCACCGACCTGATCTCGCCGGCAACCCCACGGAGCCACGATGACCGCCCAGCCCACGCCTGATCATTTGGTCACCGACCGCAGCCTCCTCTCCACCAAGGCGTACGGCACGGGTCAGCACCTGGCCGCTCGCCAGTCTCTCTATCAGTGGCAGACCCCGCGCCACGATCTTCCGGGCATCGTCGTGAACGAACTGACCGACATACGCGGCGCGGTCGCGGATGTGGGCTGCGGCAACGGGAAGTTCGTCGCCCGTGTGCGGGAGGACCGTCCCGACCTGACCGTGCTCCCCATGGACGTCTCTCACGGCATTCTCGGCACCGTCCCCGGAGCCGTCGTCGCGGACGTTCAACAGCTGCCCATCGCAGATGGAGCCCTCGGCGCGGTCCTTGCGCTGCACATGCTGTACCACGTCGAGGACCAGGCCCAAGCCGTGTCGGAGCTGGGTCGCGTCCTGGCGCCCGACGGCATCGCGATCGTCTCCACCAACAGCCAGACCGACAAGCGGGAACTGGAGCACCTCTGGCGCCAGGCCGCAGGCGATGTGCTGGACATTCCGGAGGGGCCAGCCCGAGTGCAATTGTCCGCCCGGTTCACCCTGGAGGACGCCCCAGCGATCCTCGGCGCGGTCTTCGCCGACATCCGTACGATCCCCCTTCCAGGGGTGATCGAGGTGACTGATGCTGAACCGGTCGTCGCCCACTTGGCCTCGTACGAAGCCTGGGCGGACCAGATGGGCGTTCCGTTTCGGGAGACGATCGAGCGCGCGCGAGAGCGGGTCAACGAGGTCATTCAGGCAGAGGGCGGGTTTCGTGTCACCTGCCTGGGCGGCATGCTCGTCTGCCGGAGGCCCTGCTCGTAGGACTTCTGCAAGCAAATTGGGTCATGTCGGGAGATGAGTCGAGCCCCAACGGGCGCCGGTTCCGACGTCACCGCCATGCCTCCGACGGAGCCTCAGGCTCCGGGATGGCGGGAGCTCCGTGCACGAGTGCCGGTCGTGGGGTGCTGAGGCGGAGAAGTCGCATCCCGTCTGCCGGATCCCCGCACAGGCCCGCCGCGCAAGCGGGTGAGTTGCTTCAGGCCCCGGGCCGCGACCGGACCGCCGCGCAGAAGGATTCGACGTAGTGGGCTACGAGGGGGTTGCGGTCGGAGCGGCGCCAGGCGAGTACGAGGTCTACCGGGGGGAGGTCGCTGACGGGGACGTAGGTGATGCCCTCGATCCGGTGGCCGCGTACTACCTGTTCGGGGACCAGTGCCACGGCCTTGCGCCACAGGACGGCGTGCAGGCACTCGTCCAGCGAGCGGACCACCGGGCCCTCCGACGATGCGTCGGGTTGCCAGTGCGCGCGGAAGAGGGAGTCGGTGTCGTCGGCCAGGCGGATGGAGAGGTGGCCGCGCAGGTCGGCGCGGGAGAGGGTGGGGGCGGCGGCCAGGGGGTCGGCGGACGGTACGGCGGCGTAGCACCGGTCCTGTCGGACGGTGCGTGTGGCCAGGCCGGTCCGGGTGAAGGGGGTGAAGGTGATCGCCGCGTCCACGTTCTGGGCCGCCAGGCCGACGGTCGGGTCGCTCAGGTCGCCCTGTATCAGGCTGACTTCCACGTCTTCATGCTGTTGTGCGAAGGTGCGGGCCATGGTGGCAGACAGCGCCGCCTCGCCGGGGCCGACGACGCCCACGCGCAGCACCCGCCGGCCGGCTGCCCGGCGCACCAGGTCGCGGGCGCGCTCGACGCCCTCGAGCAGTCGGCGCGCCTCCGTCAGCAGCACCTCGCCCGGCGGGGTGAGCGTCATGCCGTGCGGAGTACGGACGAACAGTGCGCAGCCGAGGTCCGCCTCGAGTTCGCGGATGCGCTGGCTGAGGGGCGGCTGGGACATGAGCAGCCGACGGGCGGCCCTGCCCACGTTGCCCTCCTCCGCTACCGCGACGAAGTACTGGAGCCTGCGCATGTCCACGCCCATGACGATATCGAACGCGTTGGCAGGGCGACCGAAACGGTCTTGGACCGGGTCGCGGGCCTCCTGGTTCCATCGCTTCATGAGCTACCAACAACCCTCTGACCTGCACCGCGTTCCCGCTGTCCGGGAGCTGGCGAAGACCGAGGCGAACGCCTTCCTGAACTTCCACGCGGCCGTCTTCCGCGAGGGCGGAGCCGTGCCGCTCAAGTACCGCGAGCTGATCGCTCTGGCGGTCGCCACGTCGACCCGCTGCGCCTACTGCATCGACACCCACACCCGTGGCGCCGCCGAGGCCGGCGCGACCCGCCAGGAGATGACGGAGGTCGCCTTCGTCGCCTCGGCGGTCAGCGCGGGAGGCGCCATGGCCCACTCGCTGCTGGCGCACCGACTGCACGAGGAGAACCAGGGCGCCGCGGAACCCACCGGGGAAGGACGCTCAGGGCGCTGACGAGGACGGCGCCGCCCCACGCCGCCCGGTGCACGTTCACGTTCACGTTCACGGAAGGCTCGGCCAGTGTTCCGTACGGGGCTTGGTGAAGTAGTTCGAGTCCTGGGGGCGGCCCGCGTCCCGGCCGGCGGGGCGGGGGGCCGGTTCCAGGTGGGGTATGTGCTTGGAGCAGTGGATGTAGGCCTCCTCGACGGCGATACGGACCCACACTTCCGGACTGCGCCCGGGTGCGACGTCGGTGGGGAGGCCGGGGTGAAGGCGGCGCAGGTCGCTGTCGCGGTAGACATGGGCCTCGCCGTTGACGTGCAGGCCCACGTGATGGTGGGTGAAGTCCACGAAGAGCATGCCGAGGTGCGGATTCTCGACCATGTTGCCGGCGCTCGCCATCACGCCGTTGCCGTGGAATTCGGGGTAGGCGAGCGTCTGGTCGTCGATGACGTGGACGAATCCCGGCGGCCCGGCCCGAAAGCTGGCGTCGCACTCGCCACGGGAGTCGGCGGTGGCCAGGAAGACCATGGCCTGGCGGCCGATGAACTCCCGCATTTCGGGCGTGAGATGGCGACGCACCTGCTGGTCGTAGAACCGGGCGGCGCGGTCGGCGGTGCCGAGTTGCTGCTGCAGATGATGCTCGCCCGCTGATCCGAAAGACGGCGGAGGCAAGGTCACGAAGGGGTCTCCTAGCAAGGCGGACAGGGGATGCGGCTCGCGGGGCGCGGCTCAGAGACGGCGACTCAGGGGAGCTGACGGGGCAGCTCAGGGCGTCGACAGGACGGGCGTCTCGAACGGGTCGTGATGGATACGACCGGGCGGGGTGCCCTGGAGGGCGAGCGTCTCCCTGGCCGTGGCGATCATGTGGACCGGGCCGCTGAGAAAGACGTCGTGCTCGTACCACGGCCCGTACTCCGCCAGTACCTCCGGCAGGGATCCCCGGATTCCGGGGATGTACTCGTGGGAGACCGCGGCCCTGATGGTCAGCCAGTGGTGCCGTTGGGCCATCCTGAGCATCTCGTCGACCCCGTACAGCTCGGCCCCGGTCCGGGCGCCGATGAAGAGCTCCACCTGATGGCGCCCCCCACGCCGGGCGACCTCTTCGATGAGTGCGCGGATCGGGGCGAGGCCGGTACCGCCGGCCACGAAGAGCAGGTCATCGTGGTCGGCGGCGTCCAGGACCATGTCGCCCATCGGCGGCCCCAGCCGGATCACGTCGCCCACGGCCGCCCGGTGCACCAGCGCTTCGCTGACCGAGCCGCCGGGCACGGCGCGCACGTGGAAGGTGAGGGTGCCGTCCTCGCGCGGCGCGTTGGCGACGGAGTAGTAGCGCCACCGCTTCGGCCACCAGGGGGTTTCGACGCTCACATACTGGCCTGCGGCGTACGCGTACGGGGTGTGGGGGCTCACGGTGATCTCGACGATGCCGTGGCCGCGCGGGACGCGGTGCACGACCGTGGCGGGCCACACGGCGGGCCGTACCGCCTCGTCCTCCTCGGCCGCGCTGATCATGACCTGGGCGACCGTGCCGTACGCCTTCGCCCAGGCGGCGGCGATCTCCTGGGTCCACGCGGGGCCGGCGTACCGGGCCAGCGAGGCGAGCAGGCACTCGCCGACGGCCGGGAAGTGCGCGGCGAGGGTGCCGAACTTGCGGTGGTCGCGGCCGAGATGTCCGCAGAAGCGGACGAGGTTCTCGGGGTCGTCGACCAGGTCCACGATGCGCAACAGCGAGCGCAGCAGGCGGTCGCGCTGGGCGTCCATCCCGTGCGGGAACATCGGACGGACTTCGGGGTAGCGGGCGAAGAGGATCGCGTAGAAGTAGACCGTCAGTTCCCCCGCGAGCGGCTCGACCACTGTCAGGGACGCCCTGATGAGGCCTATCTCGTGGTCCGACAGGGGCGGTTCGACAGGCTCCGGCTCTCCGGTCCGTACGGCCTGGGTGGCTTGGACGGCCTGGGCGGCCTGGGCGGCCTGGGCGGCCTGGGCGGGTACCGGCTCCTCTGGAGGCAGGTGCGCGGGTGTGCTGCTGGCACGACCGATCCGGAATCTCAAGGGGACAGCGCTCCCCCGTCCGCCGAGCGCCATGACTCCTGCCGGGCGTACCGCCACGTGTTCTCGCCCACGGCACCTCGCCCTCGAGGCGCACCGAAAGCGGAACCTTCACCGAATCTCCACGAAGAAGGAGCGGCATGGGGGTCGAGCAGGGCCAACATGAGTCCTCATCGGAGTACAGAGGCGACGAAGCGGACTGAGTGCTTCCGGATGCCCCACGATCCTCAGGGAGGATCACGAGCGCGCGGAAGCGACGCATCCACTAGAACTCGGGGCCAGATCTTGTCGCCTTGCCCAGGCCCGATCCGGGCGGTATCGCAATTTGGGGCATTTATCGAGTCGCCGTCACCACCCCGCCGACCGCCTGCCCCCGCCCTGACGCCTCGTCGGCGCGGCCGTGCGAGTGAAGGGTCGACTGGCGCTCCGCACCCCCTCTGAGCTGCGGTTTCGCCGAATCCGAAGCGAATTTGTTACCGAATGGAGCAATACGACTACTCTGCGGATGCCCCTGTGAAGGCGGCGGGTGAACCTCGGACCAAGGAGGTACAACCCGTGAAAACAATCCGTACCGCTGTCTGCGGCACTCTGACGGCGTTCGCCGTCTGCGCGGCCCCCGCCGCCTACGCTCTCAACGACCCGGCCGCCAAGGCCGCGCACGTCGACCTCTCCACCGTCAAGGCCGGCGTACCCGCCGGGCACCACGGCGACGACGACGACTGCGACGACGACGACCACGGCCGGCATCACGGCCGTGACCACCACAAGGGCCACGACGGCCGGGACGACGACGACTGCGACGACGACCACGGCCGCGACGACCACGGTCGCGATGACCACGGTCGCAAGCACCACGAGGGCCGGGACGACGACGACTGCGACGACGACCACGGCAGGGACCGCGACCACGGCAAGGACCACGACCACGGACGTGACCACGAGGGCCGGGACGACGACCACGGTCGCGACCACGACCACGGGCGTGACGACCACGGTCGGGACCACGACCACGGCAAGGAGCACGGAGGCGGCCACGGCCACGAGCACGGCCGCGGCGACCACGGCAAGGAGCACGGAGGCGGCCACGAGCATGGCCGGGACCACGGAGGCGAGCACGAGGGCGGTCACCACGAGCACGGCCGGCCCCACCACCACGCGCACGCGGGTGGTGGCGCGACCGCGTCCCTGGCCGCGTCGGAGTCTCCCGACACCTCCGCCATGGTCCTCGCGGGCGCGACCCTGGGTGTCGCCACCGGTGGGCTGATCTGGTACCGCCGTCGCGCCAACGCGGCCAAGCAGTAACAGGGAGCGAATCGGAGTGATGTCAGACAAGCGCACAGGCGGCGCGAGCCGCCTGCTGACAGGGGTGGCCTGGGCGGCGATGATGCTGGCCCTGTGGCTGGTGGGCAACGACACCGTCGAGGAGCCGATAGCCAAGGCTCCGAAGACCGGTGACGTCGTCGCCGCCGAAGACCGCCCTCCCGCGCTCGGCCTGCCCCCGGTACACGTACCCGTGCCGGGGGCCGGCCCCCAAGCACTGATCATCAAAGCCCTGGGCCTACGGGCCCCGATCGAGGCCCATGGGCTCGATCAGCTGGGCGGGGTCGAGGCGCCACCCTATGAACGGCCCAACGCGGTGGCCTGGTACCAGGACGGTCCCCAGCCCGGTAGCCCGGGCGCGGCCGTCCTTGTCGGGCATGTGGACACCAAGCGCTCACCGGCGGTCTTCTACGAGCTCAGCAACATCAAGCGCGGCACGGCGATCACCGTCGTACGGTCCGACGGCAGCACCGCCAACTTCACCGTCGACGACGTCTCCCTCGTCGCCAACGACAAGTTCGACGTCGACAAGGTCTACGGGCCGGCGGACACCAAGCGCGCCGAGCTGCGCCTGATCACGTGCGGCGGCGACTACGACCGCGCGCAGCGCGAGTACAAGGCCAACGTGGTGGTCTCCGCCTACCTGACGGGGACCGGTCACGCCGCCCCCGGCCCGGTCGCACCGGGCGGTGGCTCCGGCAGCGGAACGGGCAGCGGCAGCGGATCCGGCACCAGCGGCACGGCGGTGGCGGCGGGAGAGCCACGGCAGTCCTGACCCGACGTCACCCGGCCGCCGGCGAACCGCCTGATCGGTCAGAACCGCCTGATCGGTCAGAGCCGGCTGATCGGTCAGAACCGCCCGGCCGGTCGGGGCCGCCCGGCCGGTCAGGCCCGCAGATGGCCGAGGAGGGCGTCGTCCGCCGGGTAGGGACGCTCGTCGGGCAGCAGGCGGGCGGCGTCGTCCAGCGCGCCCTCGTGCACGTGGCGGCGGATCTCGGCCGCGAGCGGCGTCACGTCGGTGATCGAGACCGTCCACTCGTCCGCGTAGCGGCGGGCCGCCTCGCCCGCGAGGCCCAGCTGCAGGGAGCGGTACGGCAGGGCCTGAAGGCGGAGGTCACGCTCCGGATCCCACTGGACGCGGGTGGGCGCCTGCCTCAGCCGGCGCTTCCACTCCGCCGCGTCCGGGTGCAGGCCGCGCTCGTAGTGCGACAGGCAGGCGTTGCGGAGGGCCCATTCGAAGCCCTCCCGGCTGATCTCGACGGCCAGGACCGTCTCCTGGCCCTCCTTGGCGGCCCAGCCGCAGCGGTACATCATCCACAGGAACGACGGCTTGATCCATGTCATGCGGTCGCGCTTCCAGCTGCCGGGGAAGCGTCCGTCGCGGGCCGCGGGCAGCCCGATGGCCGGGGCGTACGCCTGGTAGACGGTGACCGTGGAGTCCGTGTACGACGCGCGGATCTGATGCTTCCGAGGCTCGTGGCGCGTGTCGTGCCGGCGCACCGCGGTGGGGCCGTACGTGTGGTGATGCTGGTGCTGATGCTGATGCTGGTCGTGCATGTGATGCTCCGGTGACTTCACTCGCCCAGCCCCGTACCCAGCGCCCGGCGCCGTACGGAGACCAGCCAGTCCTCCACCCTCGCGGCGTCCGGCCGCTCGGGCAACGGGCTGTGCTCCAGCGCCCGGTCCAGGCGTGTGGCCAGCCGTTCCTGCCAGGCCTGGGCCTCCTCCCACGGCACCTCCCCCCGGCGCACCGCGAGGAGGCGGTCCCGGTCGTCCCCGACGTCCGTCCGCAGGGTGCCGGTCTCGAGCAGGACGGAGCCGCTGATCAGCAGGCGGAGCATATGGACGACGTTCTTCCAGCGGGGCTCGCCACCGCGTTCCCGGGCGGATCGGGCCTTGGCGAACTGCGTCTCGGCGTAGCGGCCGAAGGTCTGGTGGACGCGCCGGGAGAGGAAGGCCGGGGCGAGCTCGACAAGTTCCGTACCGAGCGGTGTGCGGTGCTCGACGAGCGGGCTGTGCAGGACCTCGAGGAGGTTGGGGTTGGCGGACAGGGCGAGCCCGCAGAAGCGTTCGACCTCCCAGGCGAACTGCTCCGGGAGGGGGCCCTCGAGGTGGGTGGGCGGCTTGGACAGCCGCCAGAAGTCCTCGGTGGGGGCCACATAGACGCCGCGCCGGTCGGTGTCCGATCCGGCGGTCGCCAGCCCGAAGGCACGCGACCCCACGACCACGGTCAGGATGGAGTGTTGTTCGACCAGATGGTCCCATTGCTGCGCCATGCCGGTCATTCTCGGCCCGGTGCGGCCCCTGCCACCAGCGGTTTTCTCTCCCGTGCCGGGCGGCCCGGGCCCTGCTCTGGCGATCAGGCCCGGCACGGGGCAGGCTGACCTCTCTCGACACGATTCGAGACGCAATAAGGAGAGATGGCCCATGAACGCACGCTTACCCGACGTGTCGCGGATCGCGCTGACGCCCGCCGCGGCGCGGCTCGTCCGCGACCTGACCACCCGGCACGGACCGCTGATGTTCCATCAGTCCGGCGGCTGTTGCGACGGCAGCTCACCGATGTGCTACCCGCGCGGCGAGTTCCGTACGGGCGCCTCCGACGTGCTCCTGGCCGAGCTGGTGGTCGGCGAGGTGGACGAGCCGGTCGGGTTCTGGATGTCGGCCGACCAGTTCGAGCGGTGGCGCCACACCCACCTGACGGTGGATGTGGTGCCGGGGCGCGGCAGCGGTTTCTCGCTCGAGGCCCCCGAGGGGGTGCGCTTCCTGATCCGTTCGCGGCTGCTGACGGATCACGAGGCGCGGGTCCTCGGCGACGGGGACGCCGCCGAGGGCGCGGCGGGCCTCCCTCAGGACGAGGACGCGTCCGCGAGGGAGAGCGTGTGCAGGCGCTCCGGGGGGCCGGGCCGGGCGTAGTACCAGCCCTGGGCGGTGTCGCAGCCCAGTAAACGCAGGTGGTCGGCCTGGGTACCCGTTTCCACGCCCTCGACCGTCACCGACAGGTCGAGGGTGTGGGCGAGGGAGACGATGCCCTCGACGATCTTCACGTCGACGGGGTCGGCGGGCGCGCGCTGCATGCCGCGGGTGAAGGACCGGTCGAGCTTGAGGGTGCTGACCGGCAGCCGGCGCAGGTACGACAGGTTGGAGTAGCCGGTGCCGAAGTCGTCGAGGGCGATGTCGACGCCGAGGTCGGCGAGCTCGCGCAGCGGGCGGAGCTCGTCCTCGTCGGCGCCGATGAGGGCGTTCTCGGTGACCTCCAGGCACAGGGCGGTGGGGTCCAGGCCCGCGTCGTCGAGGACGGCGACGGTGTCGGCGACCAGGCCGGGGTAGCGCAGCTGGGACGGCGAGAGGTTGACGTTGACGCGCAGCGGGCCCTCGTACTGTCCGGCGGACTTCCAGGAGCGGGCCTGGCGGGCGGCCTCCTCGAGGACCCAGCGCCCCAGCGGCACGATCAGCCCGGTGCTCTCGGCGAGCGGGATGAACTGGTCGGGTCCGAGCACGCCGTGGGCCGGGTGCAGCCAGCGGACCAGGGCCTCCGCGCCTCGTACGGTGCCGTCGGACAGGCGCACGAGCGGCTGGTACTCGATGAAGAACTCGCCGTTGTCGAGCGCGGCGGGCAGGCAGTTGGTGAGGCTGTGCCGGGCGATGGCGCGGGCGTCGGAGTCCGCGTCGGCGAGCTCGTAGCGGTTCCCGCCGGCGGCCTTGGCGCGGTACATGGTGATGTCGGCGCTGCGCAGCACCTCCGCCGCGCCGCGCTTGCCGGCCGCGCCGTCGACGACGCCGATGCTGGCGCGTACGGACAGGTGGCGGCCGTCGAGGTGGACGGGCTCGGCGAGGGCGGCCAGCATCCGGCGGGCGAGGGCGGTGGCGTCGCCCGGGGCGGCGGGGCCGGTGATCAGGGCCACGAACTCGTCGCCACCCAGGCGGGCCACGAGCTCGCCGGAGCCGGTGACGCAGGCCCGCAGCCGTTCGGCGACGGCGACGAGCAGCTGGTCGCCCACGGTGTGGCCGAGGCTGTCGTTGACGGCCTTGAAGCCGTCTATGTCGAGGTAGCAGAGGCTGACGCGGCGCGAGCCGTCGGCGCGGGGTTCGAGGGCGTGGTCGAGGCGCTCGAAGAAGAGCGTGCGGTTGGGCAGGCCGGTGAGGGCGTCGTGGGTGGCCTCGTAGCGCAGCCGTTCGTGCAGCTGCCGGCGCTCGGTGATGTCCTCCATGAGCGCGAGCTGGTACTGGGGCCGGCCGGAGGTGTCGCGGAGCAGGGCGACGGACAGGTCGGTCCACAGGACGCTGCCGTCGCTGCGGTAGTACGGCTTCTCGACGCGGTAGTGGTCGCGTTCGCCGCGTACCAGCTGGTGGTAGAGGGCCCAGAAGTCGGGGGCGTCGTCGGGGTGGACGAGCTCTCCGACGTTGCGGCCGGTGGGGGTGCTCTGGAGGTTGCCGAACATCCGCAGGGTCGCCTTGTTGACGTCCATGATGCGGCCCTCGATGTCCGCGATACCGACGCCGACGGCCGTTCCCTCGAAGACCGCGCGGAAGCGGGCCTCGCTGCGGTGCAGAGCCTGTTCGGTCTCGGCCTGGGCGGCGAGGGCGGCGCCGCAGACGGCCTCCTGCTCGACGAGGGTGCGCTCGTGCAGGGCGCGGGCGAAGCCGGCGGCGACGGCGTGCTGCAGCCGCGAGCAGCGGGCCCGGCTCTCCTCGGCGGGCATGGGCCGGTCGGGCGGGCAGTAGAGCACGAGGTAGGCGTCGATGACGCCGAGTATCAGGGGCAGGGCGTCCGGGTCGGTGCAGTGCGCCCGGACCAGGGCCTCGCCGACCGATGCGGCGGGCCGGGGGTCGAACGGCCGGGCGCTCAGCGCGTCGCTGAGCGTGCGGGCGAGCGGAACGAGATAGCGCTCGAACTCGGCGCGGGCCATGGCCGGTGCCGTCAGGGCGGGGTGGACCGCGCGGCTCCAGATGGCGGCGAAGCGCCTCAGCCGGTCGTCCCGGGCATCGGAGCCGACGGTCTCCACGGCGGTCCCGGAGGAACCCATGGCGACGTACGAAACCGGGGAGGCGGTTTGATTCACGGGCAGCATTCTGCCACTGCTCACTCGGCTCACGGCTTCCGCCCCACCCCTGCCGGTCCTGCATACGCGGTCGGGGCCGCCGCGACCGCCCCCGACCGCCGCTCCGCGGCGCCGCGCGCACCGCCTTTTTGAGGGCCCATCAGCGATGCAGAACCGACCGCTCGGCCCGCACCCCGCCATCCTTCCCCCCGCGTGCGGACCGCCGGGCCCGGCTCGTTCGGTACGGACGGGTCGATGCCCTGGGGGGCCCGGGTGGAACGCTCCATCAGACTGTGTCTCCAGCTCATCTCAGGGGTGTTGAGCAGAGGCTACTGATCGCCCGTTCGAATGGAAGTAGCAAGCGGAAATGGGCGATCCGCATTCGGCCACCACTCACCTTCGCCTCCTGCGGGTGTGTCGTTCGAGGTGGTTCGAAACCACCCGACCGCGTGACATGCATCTCCTTCGCCGGGGAACCCGGGCCATGCCGGCCCGGCGCCGGAACGCGCCAAACATCACACCATTGATCGCTTCATCGGGTCACTGGAGCAAATGATCACATGAAGGAGCTATGCACCGTACGTGCGGGGGTCCCGGACGGCGGCCGACGAGCCGCCGCCCGGGCGCGGCTCAGCGCACCCCGACCGAGGCCAGCGCCCGCGCCTGACGTGTCGTCGGGCGCAGCGGGAAGTACAGGTAGCAGATGCCGCCCGAGCCGCTTCTGACCTCCCCCTGGGCGTTGTGGCGCTTGGTGCGCAGCCAGATGTTCTCGAACTGCCTGCGCCGGTAGACGTGCTCGACGGCCGCGTTCGAGGGGCTCGCCGGGTCGTTGGCCACCACGTCGCCGCTCTCCGTGAAACCGACCACGCACATCAGGTGGCCGGCCGTCCCGTACCCGGCGCCCTCGAGCTCGGAGGCGAGGAAGGACTGCGAGGTGATGAGGGGGATGCCCGCGCGCACGAGCCGCTCGGCGTCGTTCAGCGAGCGCAGCCGGGTGACCACGGCCTGCAGGTCGGGGTAGGTGGCGGCGTAGGCGGCGTTGAAGGGCCAGTTGCCGCAGCCCTTGTACTGGTTGTCGTAGGTGTGCCGGGCGGCGTGGCAGACCTGGGGGTCGGCGTAGGCGGGGTCGACCCAGGCGAGGTCCTCCCGGCTCGGCCGGTGGCCCCAGTACTCGATGACCATCTGCGAGGAGGTGGGACTGCACCAGGCCTCGCCGCCGTTGTCGTACTCGGGGTACTGCCCCTTGTGGATCTCCTGCGAGTAGCGCGGCACCCGCAGCCGGTGGCCGGCCCCCTCCCCCGGCCTGGAGGCGGGGACGGTGAAGCGGTCGGGGATGTCGGAGGCCATCGCGCCGAGCCGCCAGACGGTCGGCGTCAGACGGGTGCCGGGCCGGCGGTAGAGGGTGAGCCGGAGCTCGTAGGAGGCCAGGCGCAGCCCGCTCGCGGGGTTGTCGACGGCGAGGGTGTCGGTAGAGACGCTGCTCTTTCCGTCGCCCTGGCCGTCGACGGAGGTCCTGCGGATGTCGCCCGACGCGTCGCCGGAGGTCCAGCGGCCCATCACGTACCAGGGCGTGCGGGTACGGTCGGTGTACGTGCCGCGCAGTTCGGTCTGGAGCCAGGTGCCGGCGGGGGTGCGGGCGTTGAAGGAGACGACGACCTCGGTCGCGGGTGCGGGCAGGGTGCGCACGGGCGAGAGCCAGGTGGCGTACTCCCACGCCGCCGTCGTCCCGGTGTGCGGGTCGCGGTACTCGTGGGTGCCGATGGGGTCGCCGACGACCAGCCCGGGCCGGGTGCTGCCGATGACACGGGTGCCCGCGCCCCGGCCGCCGGACCACTGCGGGAACGTGGCCCAGGCGCGGTGGTCGACGGCCCCTTCGGCGGGACCGGGGCCGCTCCCGGACGCGCCCGCGAAGGCGGGCGTGGCCGAGGCGAAGGGCGAGGCGGCGGCCGCGACGGCGAGGGCGGCGGTGAGCACGGCTCGGCGGGGCGTGGGTCTGCTGGTCATGACGGTGGTCCCCCAGTCGTCGGTGGATGGGGCTGCGGGCGCGGTCCGGCCCGGTGGAGGTCCGCACCGGCCGGACCACTATCGCGGCTGCGGCGGTCCACGGCCAGTGATGCCCGCGCGGCGCGTCCCCGATACCGGCGGGAATGCCGTGCGGGGCGCGGGGCGGTCCTAGGGTGGTCCGGTGAACGATCAATTCCGGCCCCTGGACCCCTCGGACCGCCCGGACCCGTCGGACCCATCGGATCCCTCGGAACCCTCGGAACCCACAGACCCCTCGGACCACCCGGATCCCTCGGGCCCGACCGGCCCCGGCGCGCTCGCCGCGCTCGCCCGCCGGCTGCGTGCGCTGCCGCCGTCCGTGGGCCCGGTGCGCCTGGTCGCCGTCGACGGGCACGCCGGATCGGGGAAGACCACCTTCGGCGAGCGGCTGGCCGCGGCGCTGGGCGGCGCTCCGGTCCTCCATCTGGACGATCTCGCGACGCACGAGGAGCTGTTCGAGTGGACCGGACGGCTCACCGAGTGGATCCTCGCGCCCTTCGCCCGGGGGGAGAGCGCGCGGTACCGGGCGTACGACTGGGTGGCGCGGCGCTTCGGAGCGGAGCGGGAGCTGCCGGCGGCGCCGGTGGTGCTGGTGGAGGGCGTCGGCGCGGGCCGGAGGGCTCTTCGCCCCTATCTCGCCTGCCTGTTGTGGATGGAGTTGGCCAACGAGGGCTCCTGGGAAAGGGGTCAACTTCGCGACGGCCCCGAACTGACCGAATTCTGGGACGGCTGGAAGCGAGCGGAGCGCGCCCATTTCACTACCGACCCTTCCCGGCCCTACGCCGAACTCCTGGTGCTGCAGGGTAATGAGGGGTACGAGTTGCTTCCGGGGCCTCGGAAAACCGACTGACCGACCCCCTCCCTCACCGTCCGTGATCCGTCGGCGGCCGGCCGGTGCCACCCCTGCGAACGATCCCCGCCTACTGCCCCAACTCGGCTTGACCCAGGGGCCGTACAGGTCTTACGTTCTCAATGTGCGGCCCACCCAGGCCGCTTGCAGACGCGAAGCCCCCGGTTGTTCCCCCGTGATCGGGGGCTTCGTACTGCCCGCCGCGTCACGATTTGAGCGCTTTGCCTCACCGTCCGGTCCGCCCCCGCGTCACCCACCGTGACCACTCTCCGGGGCGCTTCCACGACCGCCCCCGGCTCGCGTTCCCACCGTCAAGCGCGCCCCCGCACCCTTCGGCCGACACCGATCGCGCAGGTACGATGCGAGGCGGCGCACCCGTCGGCGGGCACCGCCGGTCCGGGCGCGCCGGCACCACGACAGTGATGGTCAACTCCCGTCCACAGCACAATGGTTCGGAAAGGCGCGGCCAAGGCACTCGCCCGGCGGCACTGCACGCTACGGGGGCAGGTTTGTGGGGGACGTGATGGATCTCGGCATGCAGGGCCCGCCCGCCCCGGCCGATCTCGCCTGGCTGCGCGCCGTCGACGCCTACACCATGGGCGCCTACACCGAGGCCGAGCAGGAGTTCCGGGCCGCGGTGCGCGCCGATCCCGGAATGGCTGACGCCTGGCTCGGCCTGCACGCGCTGCGCGCCGAGACCACCACCGCGCTGCTGCGCATGTACCGGCACCGCGACCGCTTCGGCGAGCAGCGCGCCCGCCACCGTCGCCCGCTCAACTCCTGGTACTGGCTGGGCTGGTGGGTTCAGCCGGTGCTGGAGAGCGGCCGCGACCTGCTGCTGGCCCACGCCTCGCACTGGCTCGACGGCCGGCACGTCCCCGAGCTGGACCGGGCTCTCGCCGACTGCCCGCCCGTCGAGGCGGACCCCCAGGTGCGCTTCCTCCACGCGTGCCGGGCCTACCTGGTCAAGGACTGGGACCAGCTCGTACGGCACACCGAACCCCTGCTCGACGACCCGCTGCTGGGCATCGAGGCGGGGCTCTTCGGCGGCATGGCCCGGGTCCGGCTGGAGATGTACGGACACGCCGAGCCGCTGCTCGCCGCCGCGCTGATGCGCTGCCGCAGCGAGCAGCCGCAGCGCAAGGAGCTGCGCTACTGGCTCGCCCGCGCCCACGAGGGCACCGGCCGCAGCGCCGCGGCCCTCCCCCTCTACCGCGCCGTGCACCGCGTCGACCCCTCCTTCATGGACACCGCCGCCCGGCTGACCGCCATCGCCGACGCGGACGGCGACGGCCTCGACGACGACCACCTGGACCTCGCCTCCGTGCCGCTGGGCGGCCCGGCCGCCGACCCGGCCGCCGACAGCGAGCCGCAGGGGGTGCCCGACGCCCTCGACGTCCTCACGGGCACCGGCCCGGACACCGACCCCGTCGGCAGCGCCCCCGTCGAGGCCGACGGCGTGCGCGAGAAGTTCCGCGTCCCGGCCCAGGGCGGCCCGGCGCCGCTGCCGGGCCGGTCGGACCCGGTGCTGCTGGCCAGGGCGCTCGCCGAGCTGGAGCGCATGGTCGGCCTCGAGCCCGTCAAGCGGCAGGTGCGGGCGCTCTCCGCGCAGCTGCACATGGCCCGGCTGCGGGCCGGCCAGGGCCTGCCCGTCCAGCCGCCCAAACGTCACTTCGTCTTCTCCGGCCCCTCCGGCACCGGCAAGACCACGGTCGCCCGCATCCTCGGCCGGGTGTTCTACGCCCTCGGTCTGCTCGGCGGGGACCATCTGGTCGAGGCCCAGCGGGCGGACCTGGTCGGCGAGTTCCTGGGCCAGACGGCGGTCAAGGCCAACGAGCTGATCGACTCCGCCCTCGGCGGGGTGCTCTTCGTCGACGAGGCGTACAGCCTCTCCAACTCCGGCTACAGCAAGGGCGACGCCTACGGCGACGAGGCGCTGCAGGTGCTCCTCAAGCGCGCCGAGGACAACCGCGACCGCCTGGTGGTCATCCTCGCCGGCTACCCCGAGGGCATGGACCGCCTGCTGGCCGCCAACCCCGGGCTGCACTCCCGCTTCACCACCCGGGTGGACTTCCCGAGCTACCGCCCCGCCGAACTCACCTCGATCGGCGAGGTGCTGGCCGCGGAGAACGGCGACGCGTGGGACGAGGAGGCCCTGGAGGAACTCCGCAGCATCAGCGGCCACGTCGTCGACCAGGGCTGGATCGACGAGCTGGGCAACGGCCGCTTCCTGCGCACCCTGTACGAGAAGAGCTGCGCGTACCGCGACCTGCGGCTGTCGGCGTACCCGGGCACGCCCACCCGCGACGACCTCGCCACCCTGCGCCTGCCCGACCTCATGCAGGCCTACGGCGAGATCCTCTCGGGGCCTGGCTGGGGGGCTCCGCGCCGCCGCCAGGGCGACGCGCGCGATCCGCAGGACCCCTCGTCGTGAGGGGGCCGGATCCGGCCCCCTCACCCCACGTCTCAGCCCGCCATCGCGTCCTGCGTCTCGGGGGCCCGTGCCTCCGGGACCTCCCGGTGCGCCGGGTCGCGGACCTCGCCGACGAGCATCTCCAGCACGTCCTCCAGCGCGACGAGCCCCAGCACCCGCCCGGACGCGTCGGTCACCGCCGCCAGGTGGGCGGCGGCCCTGCGCATGACGGTCAGCGCGTCGTCGAGCGGCAGCTCGGCCCGTACGGTCTGCACGCGCCGCCAGATGTGCTGCGGCACCGCCCGCTCCCGGTCCTCCAGGTCCAGGACGTCCTTGACGTGCAGGTAGCCCATGAAGGCACCGCCCGGGGAGGTGCATATCGGGAAGCGGGAGTAGCCGGTGCGCACGGTCAGCTCCTCGATCTGCCGGGGCGTCACGGACGGGTCGACCGTCACCAGCGTGGCCGGGTCGAGCAACACCTCCGTCACCGGCCGGCTGCCCAGCCCCAGCGCGTCCTCGAGCCGCTCCTGCTGCTCCGGCTCCAGGAGCCCGGCCTGGCGGGAGTCGTCGACCAGGCGGTTGAGCTGCTCGCTGGTGAAGACGGCCTCGACCTCGTCCTTGGGCTCGACCCTGAACAGCCGCAGCACGCCGTGCGCGCACGCGCCGAGCAGCCGGGTGACCGGCCGGCACAGCCGGGCGAAGGTGACCAGCCCGGGGCCCAGCCACAGCGCGGCCCGGTCGGGCGCGGACATGGCCAGGTTCTTCGGCACCATCTCGCCGATGACCAGGTGCAGGAAGATCACGAGAGCCAGCGCGATCACATAGCCCAGCGGGTGGATGAGCCCCTGCGGCAGCCCCGCCGCGTGGAAGAGGGGCTCCAGCAGTTCCGCCACGGTCGGCTCGGCGACCGCGCCCAGCGTCAGCGAGCAGACGGTGATGCCGAACTGCGCGGCCGCCATCATCTGCGGCAGGTTCTCCAGACCCGTCAGGACCGTGCGGGCCCGGCCCGAGCCCTCGGCGGCCCGGGGTTCGATCTGGCTGCGGCGTACGGACACGAGGGCGAACTCGGCGCCCACGAAGAAGCCGTTCGCGAGCACCAGCAGCACGGCGAGGAGGAGTTGCAGCACGCTCATCGGCGCACTCCCGCCGGGACGTCCGTCCGTACGAAGCGCACGCGCTCCGCCCGGTGGTGGCCGACCCTGCGCACCGACAGCCGCCATCCGGGCAGCTCGGCGCCGTCCCCGGGGACGGGGATGCGTCCCAGCAGGCCGGCGACGAGTCCGGCGACGGTCTCGTAGGGCCCGTCGGGCGCCTCCAGGCCGATGCGGCGCAGCGCGTCGACGCGGCAGGCGCCGTCGGCCTCCCAGGCCGGGCGGCCGTCCTCGCAGGGGACGGCGGCCAGGTCGGGCCGGCCGGCGTCCAGGGCGTCGTGCTCGTCGCGGACCTCGCCGACGAGCTCCTCGACGATGTCCTCCAGCGTCACCACTCCGGCCGTGCCGCCGTACTCGTCGACGACCACGGCTATCGGCTGCCTGCTGCGCAGCTGCTCGAGCAGCGGCTGCACCGGCAGGCTGCCGGGGACGAGGAGGGGGGCCACGGCGATCCGTCCGACGGGGGTGCGCAGCCGGTCGTGGCCGGGCACGGCGAGGGCGTCCTTGAGGTGCACCATGCCGATGACCTCGTCCAGGCGCTCCCGGTAGACCGGGAAACGGGAGAGGCCGGTGGCACGGGTGAGGTTGAGGACGTCCTCCGCGGTGGCGGTGGACTGCAGGGCGCTGACCTTCACCCGCGGGGTCATCACATGCTGGGCGGTCAGGCCGCCGAGCGAGAGGGTCCTGACGAACAGGTCGGCGGTGTCCTGCTCGAGCGCGCCGGCCCGGGCGGAGTGCCGGGCGAGCGAGACGAGTTCGCCGGGGGTGCGGGCCGAGGCCAGCTCCTCGGCGGGCTCGACGCCCAGGGCGCGCACCAGGCGGTTGGCGACGGTGTTGAGCAGGGTGATGACGGGCCGGAAGAAGTGGGCGAAGACGCTCTGCGGGCCGGCGACGAACCGGGCGACCTGCAGCGGCCGGGAGACGGCCCAGTTCTTGGGCACCAGCTCGCCGACGACCATCTGCACGGCGGACGCCAGCAGCATGCCGGCCACGACGGCGACGCCGGGGGCGGCGCCGTCCGGCAGGCCGGCGGCGGTCAGCGGGACGGTGAGCAGCCGGCCGAGCGCGGGCTCGGCGAGCATGCCGACCACCAAGGAGGTGATGGTGATGCCGAGTTGGGTGCCGGAGAGCTGGAAGGACAGCTCCCGCAGGGAGGCGACCACCGTACCGGCGCGGCGGTCTCCGTCGGCCGCGGCCCGTTCGGCCTCCGGCTTCTCGACGGTGACCAGACCGAACTCGGCGGCGACGAAGAAGCCGTTCGCCAGGATGAGGAGCAGGGCTGCCGCGAGCAGCAGCAGGGACACGGTGATACTCATGACGCCGCCTCGCCGTGGGGGGCGGCGCAGGTACTACAGGACGATCCGTCCATCGCCGGAGGGATTCACTCCTTGGTCCGCAGGTGCCCCGGTCGTGGGGCGGGGCACGTGTGTGCCCGTGGCACCAGAGTAATCAAGGAAGTGGGAGTGGCGGCGATTCAGGTCGCGGAGTGGCCTGTGCCGTGCGCCTCGACCAGCGCGCGCAGGGCGCGCGCGTCGGCGATGGCCCGGTCCCGGGCGATGCCGGGCTGGATGCCCATGGCGGGCAGGCTGGTGCCGTCGGAGAGGTCGAGGTGGACCCAGGCGTCGCCTGAGCGCAGGTTGACGCGGACGATCTGCGCCCAGTCCAGCCGCCGGGTCGTCGTGAGGTTGGTGACGGTGACGCCGTCCTCGGCGGCGACGACCTTGGGGCGGCTGAGCAGGGCGAGCACGCCGAGGCCGAGCAGGCCGGTGCAGATGAACGTGATCCGGTCCCCCGTGGTGAGCGTCTCCAGCAGCAGCGACATCACGGTGAGCGCGACCAGCAGGGCGGTGCCGATGCTCAGCAGCACGACCCGGGTACGGGTCGGGCGGAAGGTGACGGGCAGCAGGGGAAGGCCACTCACGGGCACGGGGGTGGACACGTCGTACGTTCTTTCTCGGTGCTCTCTCGGTGGTCTCGGTGGGCGCGGGACGCGGTCAGAGGCGGCAGGCGTGGATGCCCGTGGTGAGGATGGCCCGGGCGCCGAGGTCGTAGAGCTCGTCCATGATGCGCTGGGCGTCCCGGGAGGGGACCATCGAGCGGACCGCGACCCAGCCCTCGTGGTGCAGCGGGGAGACGGTCGGCGACTCCAGGCCCGGGGTGAGGGCGACCGCGCGGTCCACCTGCTCGACCCGGATGTCGTAGTCCATCATCACGTAGCGGCGGGCGACGAGGACGCCCTGCATGCGGCGGAGGAACTGCTGGACCTTGGGGTCGTCGACCGGCGCGCCGTGCCGGCGGATGACCACGGCCTCGGAGGTGAGGATGGGCTCGCCGATGACCTCGAGCCCGGCGTTGCGCAGGGTGGTGCCGGTCTCGACGACGTCCGCGATGATCTCGGCGACGCCGAGCTGGATGGCCGTCTCGACGGCGCCGTCGAGGTGCACGACGTCGGCGTCCACGCCGTTGTCGGCGAGGTGCTTGGTGACCAGGCCGGAGAAGGAGGTGGCGATGGTCATGCCGCCGAAGTCGCCGACGTCCTTGGCGGTGCCGGGACGGGTGGCGTAGCGGAAGGTCGAGCCGGCGAAGCCGAGCTGCATGATCTCCTCGGCCCGGGAGCCGGAGTCGAGCAGCAGGTCGCGGCCGGTGATGCCGATGTCGAGCTTGCCGGAGCCGACGTAGACGGCGATGTCGCGGGGGCGCAGGAAGAAGAACTCGACCTCGTTCTCGGCGTCGACGAGGACGAGTTCCCTTCGGTCCTTGCGCTGGCGGTAGCCGGCCTCATGGAGCATCGCCGACGCAGGCTCGGAGAGAGAACCCTTGTTGGGGACGGCGATGCGCAGCATGAGGGCGGTTTCCTTTGTGCGTGGGGTTGTTGTGCCGGATGAGCCGGAAGGGCGGGAAGTGCGACGTCCTGCCGGTCAGAGATGAGCGTATACGTCGTCGAGGGAGATCCCCCGGGCCACCATCATCACCTGAAGGTGGTACAGCAGCTGGGAGATCTCCTCGGCGGTGGCTTCGGCGCCTTCGTACTCGGCGGCCATCCACACCTCGGCCGCCTCCTCGACGACCTTCTTGCCGATGGCATGGACGCCCTTGCCCACCAGCTCGGCGGTACGGGAGGTGGCGGGGTCGGCGGAGGCCTTCTGCTGGAGCTCGGCGAAGAGCTCCTCGAACGTCTTCTTGGACATGGTGGTCCTACCCTACGCCGGTCCGCCCCGCCGTCAGTGCCAGGGCTCGGACACCGAACGGAGGATCACCGCCGTGGCGACGGCCGCGGTGACCGCCTCGTGGCCCTTGTCCTCCGACGAGCCCTCGAGCCCCGCCCGGTCCAGGGCCTGCTCGTCGGTGTCACAGGTCAGTACGCCGAAGCCGATGGGGACGCCGGTGTCGACGGACACCTTGGTCAGGCCCTCGGTGACGCCCTGGCACACATACTCGAAGTGCGGCGTGCCGCCGCGGATGACGACGCCGAGGGCGACGATGGCGTCGTAGCCGCGGCCGGCGAGGACCTTGGCCACGACGGGCAGCTCCCAGCTGCCGGGGACGCGCAGGACGGTCGGTTCGTCGATGCCGAGCTCGTGCAGGGCCCGCAGGGAGCCGTCGACGAGTCCGTCCATCACCTTCTCGTGCCACTGCGCGGCGATCACGGCCACCCGCAGGTCCTGGCAGTTCTTCACACTCAGCTGGGGGGCGCCCTTGCCGCTCACGTGTCTGTACTCCTCGGTCGGTGTGGTGTGATCACTGGTTGCCGCAGGCGGACACGCGCTCGGTGTCCAGCCAGGGCAGGTCGTGCCCCATACGGTCCCGCTTGGTCCGCAGGTAGCGCAGGTTGTGCTCGCCGGCCTGTACGGGCATGGGCTCGCGGCCGGTGACCTTGAGCCCGTGGCGCACGAGGGCCGCGGTCTTGTCGGGGTTGTTCGTCAGCAGGCGCAGCGAGCGCACGCCGAGGTCGGCGAGGATGCGCGCGCCGGCGGCGTAGTCGCGGGCGTCGGCGGGCAGCCCCAGTTCGAGGTTGGCGTCGAGCGTGTCGCGGCCGTCCTCCTGGAGCTCGTAGGCGCGCAGCTTCGGCAGCAGGCCGATGCCACGGCCCTCGTGGCCGCGCAGATAGAGGACGACGCCGCGGCCCTCGGTGGCGATCCGCTCCAGGGAGGCGTGCAGCTGGGGGCCGCAGTCGCAGCGCAGCGAGGCGAAGACGTCGCCGGTCAGGCACTCGGAGTGGACGCGGACCAGTACGTCGTCGCCCTCGCCGAGGTCGCCGGCGACGAGCGCGATGTGCTCGACGCCGTCGACGGTGGAGCGGTAGCCGTAGGCGCGGAAGTCGCCGAAGGCGGTGGGCAGCCGGGTCTCGGCCTCGCGGCGGACGGTGGGCTCGGCCGACCTGCGGTAGGAGATCAGGTCCTCGATGGAGATGATCGACAGGCCGTGCTTGCGTGCGAAGGGCACCAGCTCGGGCAGGCGCAGCATCGCGCCGTCCTCCCCGGCGATCTCCACGATGGCGGCGGCGGGGCGCAGCCCGGCCAGCCGGGCGAGGTCGACGCCCGCCTCGGTGTGGCCGTTGCGGGCGAGGACGCCGCCGGGCTTGGCGCGCAGGGGGAAGACGTGTCCGGGGCGGACGAAGTCGCCGGGGACGGCGGTCGGGTCGGCCAGCAGCCGGATGGTGGTGGCGCGGTCGGCGGCGGAGATGCCGGTGTCGGTGCCGTGGGCGCGGGAGGCGTCCACCGAGACGGTGAAGGCGGTGTGCATGGACTCGGTGTTGCGCGTAACCATCTGGGGCAGGTCGAGCCGGTCGATGTCCGGCTCCTCCAGGGGCACGCAGATCAGGCCGCGGCACTCGCTCATCATGAAGGCCACGATCTCCGTGGTGATCTTCTCCGCGGCCACCACGAGGTCGCCCTCGTTCTCACGGTCGGCGTCGTCCACGACGACGACGGGCCGGCCGGCGGCGATGTCGGCGATGGCGCGCTCGACGGGATCGAGGGCCAGCACGTCGGCGTCCCCGCCTTCGGTCTCGTACCAGCTCTGCACGGCGGTCATGCCGTTGCTCCTTCCGCGACGGACGCTGCCTTGAGGCTCGTGCGCGACCGCAGCCACCAGTCGCGCATGCCCCACAGGACGAGGACGAGATAGACGACGTAGACGAAGCCGGAGAAGGCGAGCCCGCTGTCGAAGGCGAGCGGGACGCCGACCACGTCGACGAGCAGCCAGGCGAACCAGAACTCCACCAGGCCGCGGGCCTGGGCCACCATTGCGGCGAGGGTGCCGACGAAGATGTAGGCGTCCGGCCAGGGGTTCCAGGACAGCTCGGGCACGGCGGTGAACAGGGAGCCGACAGCCAGGGTGCCGACGGCGGTGCCGGCGAGCAGCACGGCGCGCTCGCGCCAGGTGGCGAAGCGGACGGCGATGGAGCCGTCCTGGGCGCCGCGGCTGCCGCGCGTCCACTGCCGCCAGCCCCATGTGGCGACGCCGATGACCAGCAGCTGCTTGCCGATGCCGCCGCTGAGGTGGGCGGAGGCGTAGGCGGCCACGAGGATGACGCCCGAGAGGAACTGGGCGGGCCAGGTCCATATCGAGCGGCGCCAGCCGAGGGCGAGGGCGGCGAGGCCGACGGAGTTGCCGATCATGTCGGACCAGATCACATGCTGGCCGAAGGCCGTGAAGGCCTCTCCGTTGAGCCAGGCGAGGGCGCTCACGCGGCACCCTCCTGACCGGCGCGGTGGCCGAGCAGCCGCTCGACGTACTTGGCGAGGACGTCCACCTCGAGGTTGACCGGGTCGCCCGCCTGCTTGAGGCCGAGGGTGGTCAGGGCGAGGGTGGTGGGGATGAGGCTGACGGTGAACCAGTCGGCCTCGGCCGCGACGACGGTGAGGCTGATGCCGTCGACGGTGATCGAGCCCTTCTCCACCACGTAGCGGCCCAGTCCCTCGGGCAGGCCGATCCTGACGATCTCCCAGTGCTCGGCGGGCATGCGCTCGAGGATGGTTCCGGTGCCGTCCACATGGCCCTGGACGAGGTGACCGCCGAGGCGGCCGCCGAGCGCCATGGGGCGCTCGAGGTTGACGCGGGAGCCCGGGACGAGGGCGCCGAGGCTGGAGCGGTTCAGGGACTCGGCCATCACGTCGGCGGTGAACTCGCCGTCCTCGGTGTCGACGACGGTGAGGCAGACGCCGTTGACGGCGATCGAGTCGCCGTGCTTGGCGCCTTCGGTGACGAGGGGGCCGCGCAGCCGGAAACGGGAGGCGTCGTCGAGCTTCTCGACGGTGACGACCTCTCCCAGTTCTTCGACGATTCCGGTGAACACTTCAGTTCTCCTCGGTGGCGTTGGCAAAGGCGGGGGCGGTGGCGAAGGCGGAAGCCTGGGGGGTGGCGGTGATCCGCAGGTCGGGGCCGAGCCGGGCGACGTCGGTGACGTCCAGGCGCAACGCCTGGGCGATGGTGCCGATTCCGGCGTCGCCGAGCGCGGTCGGACCGGCGCCCAGCAGCGCGGGGGCGAGGTAGCCGATGACCCGGTCGACGGCGCCGGCGGCCAGGAAGGCGCCGGCGAGGGTGGAGCCGCCCTCGAGCAGGACGGAGCACACGCCGCGCTCGTGCAGGGCGCGGAGCAGGGCGCGCACGTCGAGGCCGGGGGCGCCCGCGGCGCGCGGGAGCCGTACGGTCTCGACGCCCGGCAGGTGCGTGGTGTCGGCGTCCTCGGCGACGGCGATCAGGGTGGGGGCGGCGTCGTCCAGGACCCGGGCGCCCGGCTTGACGGTGGCGTTGGTGTCGACGACGACGCGCAGCGGCTGGACGACGGGCTCGTGGCGCTGCGGCGGCGCGCCCCGGACGGCCAGGTGCGGGTCGTCGGCGCGCAGGGTGCCGGAGCCGACGACGACGGCGTCGGCCTCGGCGCGCAGCCGGTGGACGTCGGCGCGCGACTCGGCGGAGGTGATCCAGCGGCTGGTGCCGTCGGCGGCGGCGCTGCGGCCGTCGAGGGTGGCGGCGTACTTCCACACCACGAAGGGGCGGCCGTGCAGGACGGAGGAGAGCCAGGCGGCGTTGCCGGCGGCGGCCCGGTCGGCCAGCAGGCCGCCCTCGACGTCGATGCCGGCGGCGGCGAGCGTGGCCGCGCCGCCGCGGGCGTCGGAGGTGGGGTCGGAGACGGCGTAGACGACGCGGGCGACGCCGGCCTCGATCAGGGCGCGGGTGCAGGGGCCGGTGCGGCCGGTGTGGTCGCAGGGCTCCAGCGTGACGACGGCGGTGGCACCGCGGACGTCGTGGCCCGCCTCCCGGGCGGCGCGCAGGGCGTTGACCTCGGCGTGCGGCTCGCCGGCGCGGTGGTGCAGTCCTTCGCCGAGGGTGCGGCCCTCCGCGTCGAGGAGGACACAGCCGACGACGGGGTTGGGGCTGGTGGAGCCGAGGGCGCGGGCCGCGAGCACGATGGCGCGTCGCATCGCGTCTGCTTCGGTAGCGGTGGCCACCGGGGTCCTCCTGCCTCTTCGGGCACGGACTCCGGGGCTGTCGTACGGGACGACGAGGAAGCGGGTACGCCACAGCGGATGATCACCGGGCAGGGGGACGGGAATGCGGGTACGCCACGAGGGGCGCCCGCTCCGTGCCACCTGTGACGGTGTGCCGATGCGTGCCCGCCGCGCACTGCCTCCCATCCGGACTTTAACCGTCGGTCCAGGAATTCCACCTGGTCAACCGGCCGCTGGTGTGCGGTCGGGTCGCGGACTATAACCGCCGGTTCGGACTTTCACCGACCCCGGAGTGCGCTGCGTAAATTCGATCAATTTTACAGTACAAGGTGTCTGACCTGCGGAATCATCAAATGCCGCAGCTCCGACGAGTCCGAGCGTACGCCGGACGGCGCCACGGTGTCCACGGGGACTTGACAGAGTGCGCGGGCTCACACCCGGAGGGGCCCGCCGGATCGCCGCGCACTTGGTCCATACCTATTGACGCACTGGTCTAGTCCTTTTAACCTCTGCCACACCTCCGCGGAGTACGGCCCGCCGGTGCGCGCGCACCACGGGCCACAGCACGTCGCACACCCCCCGCATCGCTCGGTCACGAGCCCCCCACTGGAGGAACCGAACGTGTTGTCCCGTACGAGAACCCCCGGCAGACCCACCGGAAACCGATCGGCCGGTATCCGCGTCCGAGGGCGCGTCGCCCTCGCCTCGGCGGCCACCGCCGTGGCCGCGCTCCTGGCCGGCACGCTCTCCGCGACGCCCTCGCACGCCGAGGACCAGTCCGCCTGCCGCCCCGACGGCCTGTACGCCACGCCCGGCGTCGACGTCCCCTACTGTTCGGTCTACGACGCCGCCGGCCGCGAGAAGATGGGCGCCGACCACCAGCGCCGCGTCATCGGCTACTTCACCGGCTGGCGCACCGGCAAGGACGGCACTCCCGCCTATCTCGCCCCGGACATCCCCTGGGACAAGGTCACCCACCTCAATTACGCCTTCGCGCACGTCGGCCCCGACGACAGGATCTCCGTCGGCGCGGACGGCGCGAACAATCCGGCGACCGGAATGACCTGGCCCGGCGTCCCCGGCGCCGACATGGACCCGGCCCTCCCCTACAAGGGCCACTTCAACCTGCTGAACACGTACAAGAAACGGCATCCGCAGGTGAAGACGCTCATCTCCGTGGGCGGCTGGGCGGAGACCGGCGGCTATATCGACGAGAACGGCAAGCGCGTCGACTCCGGCGGTTTCTACAAGACCGCGACGAACGCCGACGGATCGGTCAACCAGGCCGGGATCGACACCTTCGCGGATTCCGCCGTCGCGTTCGTCAAGAAATACGGATTCAACGGCGTCGACATCGACTACGAGTACCCGACCTCGATGAAGGACGCCGGGCACCCGAAGGACTGGGCCCTCGCCAACGCCCGGCGCGGCGGTCTCAACAAGGGATACGCGGCCCTCCTCAAAACGCTTCGCGAGAAACTCGACCGGGCCGGTGCCACCGATGGAAAGCACTATCTCCTCTCCGTCGCCGCACCCTCGTCCGGCTATCTTCTGCGGGGCATGGAGACGTACCGGAGCACGCAGTACCTGGATTACGTCAACGTGATGTCGTACGACCTGCACGGCGCCTGGAACGAGTTCGTCGGCCCCAACGCCGCGCTGTACGACGACGGAAAGGACGCCGAACTCGCCAAGTGGGGCGTCTACACCGCCGGGCAGTACGGCGGCATCGGCTACCTCAACGGCGACTGGGCCTACCACTACTTCCGCGGCGCCCTCCCGCCGGGCCGCGTCAACCTCGGCCTGCCGTACTACACACGCGGCTGGAAGAACGTCACCGGCGGCACCGACGGCCTGTGGGGAACGGCGAAGTCGTCCTCCTGTCCCGCCGGGTCGGGCCTGACCACCTGCGGCGACGGCGCGGTGGGCATCGACAACCTCTGGCACGACAAGGACGACGACGGCAAGGAGTCGCCCGCCGGGTCCAACCCGATGTGGCACGCGAAGAACCTGGAGAAGGGCGTCGTCGGCGACTACGCCCCCGCGTACGGCTTCCCGGCCGGCACCAAGCTCACCGGCACCTACGCCCGCCGCTACGACGCCACGCTGACCGCTCCCTGGCTGTGGAACGCCGAGAAGAAGGTCTTCCTCTCCACCGAGGACGAGCAGTCGGTGAAGGCCAAGGCCCAGTACGTCGTGGACAAGGGGCTCGGCGGCACCATGATCTGGGAGCTCGCCGGCGACTACGGCTGGAACGCCGGCAAGGGACAGTACGAGCCCGGCTCCACGCTCACCACGGCCCTGTACGACGCGTTCAGGTCCGCCCCCGGCTACGGCGCGCGGCGCGCGACGACGGACCTGCCGAGCCAGGCGATCGACCTCGGCGTCGACGTCACCGGCTTCCCCCTGGGCGACTCCAACTACCCGATCAACCCGAAGATCCACCTCACCAACAACACCAAGACCACCATCCCCGGCGGCGCCGAGCTGCAGTTCGACTACGCCACCTCCGCGCCCGGCAACGCCAAGGACCAGTCGGGCTGGGGCCTGAAGGTCATCCGCAGCGACCACCCCGGGACCGGCAACATCGGCGGCCTCAAGGGCGACTACCACCGGGTCTCGGTGAAGCTCCCGGCCTCCCAGCCGCTCGCGCCGGGCGCCTCGGCCGACATCGACTTCGTCTACTACCTGCCGACGTCCACGCCCTCCAACTGGACCGTGAGCTTCGGCGGCCGGACGTACGCCCTGGCCGGCGACCTGGCCCGGGGCACCGCCGTGGTCGACCCCGGCGGACCGACGCCCACGCCGACCGGAACCCCGACCGGCACCCCCACCGCGACCCCGACGGCGACCCCGACAGCAACCCCGACCGGCACTCCCACCGGCGGCACCTGCACCGCGCCGGCCTGGGACCAGGAGGCCGCCTACAACGGCGGCGCCACGGTCTCGTGGAAGTCCCACTCCTGGAAGGCCAAGTGGTGGACGCGGGGCGAGGAGCCCGGCACCACCGGCCCATGGGGGGTCTGGCAGGACCAGGGCTCCTGCTGATGGACTGAGAGCGCACGAGCGGGCCGACGGCGAACGGGAGCGGCATGCGCACACCTGCGGAACCCGGGGATCCCCGGCTGCGCCGGGCACGGATCGCGATCGCGGCGGTCTTCGCCGCCCACGGAGCGGTCACCGGCAGCTTCGCCACCCGCGTCCCCTGGATCCAGGAACACACGGGCATCGGATCCGGCCTGCTCGGCCTCGCGCTCGTCTGCCCCGCGGTCGGCGCCTCGGTCGCCATGCCGCTCGCGGGGCGCGTCGCCCATCGCCTCGGCACCCGGGCCGGGCTGCGCCTGCTGCTCGTCCTGTGGTGCGTCTCGCTGGTGCCGCCCGCCCTGGCCCCCTCCCTGCCCACCCTCTGCGCCGCGCTCACGGTGTACGGGGCGACGTCCGGGATGGCGGACGTCGCCATGAACGCGCTCGGCGTGCGCACCGAGGAGCGGCTGGGCCGCTCGATCATGTCGGGACTGCACGGGATGTGGAGCGCGGGCGCGCTCGCCGGTTCCGCCGCGGGCACGGTCGCCGCGCACGCGGGGACGGACGCCCGGCTCCACTTCGCCCTGGCGTCCGGCGGGCTCGTCCTGCTCGGCGTGGCCGCCTGTCAGGGGGTGCTGGACCTGCGCCCGGCCGGCGACGAGCGGCCCCCGCCGCGGTTCTCGCCGCCCCCGCGGTCCGCGCTGGCCATCGGGGCGGTCGGGTTCTGCGCGGTCTTCGCCGAAGGGGCGAGCCTGGACTGGTCGGCCGTCTACCTCCGCGATGTCATCGGCTCCGATCCGGGCACGGCCGCCGCCTGCACCACGGCGTTCGCCTGCGCGATGGCGCTGGCCCGCTTCGCCGGCGACGCCGTCGTACGACGGTTCGGTCCGGTGGGGACCGTACGGGCGAGCGGCGTCGTGGCGGTCCTCGGCGGGGCGCTGGTGGTCTCCTCGGCCGGGCCGGCGCCGGTGATCGCCGGGTTCGGCCTGCTGGGCGTGGGGATCGCCGTGGTCGTCCCGCTGGCCTTCGCGGCCGCCGGGCGCGGCGGGCCGCGGCCGGACCAGGCCATCGCCGGAGTGGCGACCATCGTCTACTCCTCGGCGCTGGTGGCGCCGGCCGTCATCGGGCAGATCGCGAACGCCACGTCGCTCGTGGTGTCCTTCGCCCTGGTGACCGTGCTGGCGGCGGGACTGGTCGCGGGGGCGGGCGTCCTGCGCGTGCCACCCGCCGCCCGGCCGTCCCCCGCCCTCGCCCGTACGACACGCCGCCGCGGGCCGTGAACCGGACCCCGAAGGGTTCGGCCACGGCCCGCGGTGGAGGGGAACCGTCAGGCGCGGAAGGGTCAGATCACAATGGCCCAGCCGTGCCCGCCGCCCCAGTGGCCGCCGTGCCCGCCGTGACCGTTGCAGTCGTCGTGGCCGCGGTCGTGGCCGCCGCCGTGGTGGCCGCCACCCCACTTGTCGTCGCAGTCGTCCGACTTGCGGTGGTGGCCGCCGCCCCAGTCGTCACCGTGGCCCCAGCTGCTGTGGCCGCCACCCCAGCTGTTGTGGCCGCCCCAGCCGCCACCCCAGTTGTTGTGGCCGCCCCAGCCGCCGCCCCAGTTGTTGTGGCCGCAGTCGTGGTGGCCGCCCCAACCGCCGTGGCCGCCCCAGCCGTTGTTCTTCCACTTGCCGATGAAGATGCCACCCCAGTTGCCACCCCAGTTGTTGTGGCCCCAGTTGCTGTGGCTCCAGCTGTAGTCGCGGCTCCAGCTGCCGTGGCGGTGGCCGCGGTCGCAGTCGTCCCGGTCGTGGTCCCGGTGGTGACGCCCGCGGTCGCAGTCGTCCCGGTCACGGTCCCGGTCACGGTCGCGCCCGCGGTCGCAGTCGCGGTCGCGGTCACGGTCGCGGTCACGGTCGCGGTCGCGGTCGCGGCCCTTGTCCCGGCCCTTGTCGCGGTCCTTGTTCTTGTCACGACCCTTGTCACGGTCGTGGCGGTTGCCCTTGTCTCGGTCGCAGTCACGGTCGCGGCCGCGGTCACGGCCTCGGTCGTGGTCGTCGTCCCAGCTCGCGGACTGGGCGCCCGACGCGATCTGCGGCGCGGCCTGGGCCACTCCGGCGAGCGGAATGATGGTTGCGCCGGCGATGAACGCGGCGGCCGCTGTGCGGCCGACGAGGTTACGCATGTGTGTCTCCTGAATTGCAGGAAATCGGACACAACACGCATACCTCCCATGAACTGATAAACAGCCGGTGTTCCTGGCCGTACAGTCCTACGGGGGGCTAATTGCGCCGATCGCAGCAACACCCGCCCCCTCCACCGTCGAGACGGAGCACCACGCGGCCCGGCTTAGCATGGTCCGGATCACCACAACGCGACATATGGAGCAGCCATGGGCCTCGGCGTGCGCTGGACCCTGCACGGAGACGGGCGCACCCCCGCCCCGGGAGCCGTCGTCAGACCGGATGAGCGGCTCTCGTGGCCGAGGACCGCGGGCCTGGGCGCGCAGCATGTGGTCGCGATGTTCGGCGCGTCGTTCGTGGCGCCCGTCCTGATGGGCCTCGACCCGAATCTCGCGATCATGATGTCGGGCGTCGCCACGGTCATCTTCCTGCTGGCGACCCGCGGCCGGGTGCCCAGCTACCTCGGCTGCAGCCTCTCCTTCGTGGGGGTCGCGGCGATCATCCGGGCCCAGGGCGGGGACAGCGCGGCGGTCACGGGCGCGATCCTCGTGGTCGGCGTGGCGCTGTTCCTGAGCGGGCTGGCGGTACGGAAGTTCGGCGCCCGGATCATTCACGCGGCGATGCCCCCGGTGGTCACCGGCGCGGTCGTGATGCTCATCGGCTTCAACCTGGCGCCGGTGACCGCGACCGTCTACTGGCCCCAGGACCAGTGGACCGCGCTGCTGACCATGCTCTTCACCGGGCTCGCCGTGGTCTGCCTGCGCGGCTTCTGGTCCCGCGTGGCGATCTTCCTCGGCCTGGTCTTCGGCTACGCCCTCTCCTGGCTCCTCGACCGGCTCTTCGGGAAGATCCATTCGGTGCACGGCGGCACGCAGGCCGTCGACCACTGGCGGCTGGACCTGTCCGGCGTCGGCACGGCGGACTGGATCGGCCTGCCCTCGCTGCACGCGCCGAGCTTCGGCTGGTCGGCGGCGCTGGTGGCGCTGCCGGTCGTCATCGCGCTGATCGCGGAGAACGCCGGTCACGTCAAGGCCGTCGGCGAGATGACCGGCGACCCGCTGGACGACCAGCTGGGCACCGCGATCGCCGCGGACGGAGCGGCCACGGTGCTCTCCACGGCGGTCGGCGGCCCGGCCAACACCACCTACTCCGAGAACATCGGCGTCATGGCGGCCACCCGCGTCTATTCCACCGCCGCCTACTGGGCCGCGGCGGGCTTCGCCCTGCTCTTCGGCATCTGCCCGAAGTTCGGCGCGGTCGTCGCCGCGATCCCGGGCGGCGTGCTGGGCGGCATCACCGTGATCCTCTACGGCATGATCGGCCTGCTGGGCGCGCAGATCTGGGTGCACAACAAGGTCGACCTGCGCAATCCGCTGAACCTGGTGCCGGTCGCGGCGGGCGTCATCATCGGCGTCGGCGGCGTCAGCCTGAAGATCAGCGACAACTTCGAGCTGAGCGGCATCGCCCTCGGCACGATCGTGGTCATCAGCGGCTACCACGCGCTGCGCGCCCTGGCCCCGGCCCACCTCAAGGCGCAGGAACCACTGCTGGACGCGGGCACCAGCGGCTACGGCGACGGGGTGGCCGGCGGCGCGGCCGGCGAGGGCCCGGAGCCGCGCGGGGCCTGACCCCGCCGGGTCGCGGGCGGGACCTGACCCCGGCTGGGGCCCGCCCGGCCGGGTCCCGAAGGAATCGTTTCACCAGAACCGTTCACCCGTTCGGGCTAAATAGAGCCCCGAATCGCCTACGCTCCGTGTTCAGCTGTCACTCTGTGTCCATGACGAAGGTGGGGGCGCGGCTGGCGGTTTCCGTCGGCATCGACGGGGTGGTGGCGAGAATGCGGGGGCTCGAGGCCGGGCTCCCGCCCGGGGACGGGGTGGCGGTCTTCAACCGCGTCTATCTGTCGGTCACGGAGGAGATCGGCCGCCGGGTGAGAGCGGGCGCCTTCCGCGACCACCGGGCGGCGGCCGAGCTCGACGTGCGTTTCGCCGGGCGTTATCTGCGCGCCGTCGACCAGGTCGCCGCGGGACGCCCCGCGCCGGCCTGCTGGCGGCCGCTGTTCCAGCTGCGGGGGCACCCGGCCGTACGACCCCTGCAGTTCGCGCTCGCGGGGATCAACGCCCACATCGGCCACGACCTGGCCCTGGCCCTGACCGACACCTGCCGGGCGCTCGGCGTGGAGCCGCGCGCGCTGGAGGGCGACTTCCACCGCATCGGCGAGCTGCTCGTCATGATGGAGGAGCGGATCCGGGAGGAGCTGATGCCCGGCCCGGATCTGCTGGATGTGGCCGACCCGCTGACGCATCTGGTCGGCTCCTGGACGCTCGAGGCCGCGCGGAACGCCGCCTGGGCCTCCTTCCGCGCGCTGTGGGCGCTGCGGACGCTGCCCGACCTGGCCGAGGAGTTCACCGACCGCGTCGACGCGAGCGTGGGGATGGTGGGGCGATGTCTGCTCACCCCCCTGGGTTGAACGCCCGGCCCCGAGGGGCCGGGCGGCCGGTGCGGGGACGGACCTCCCCGCACCGGCCCCGTGCCTCAGTCCTCCGGCAGCTCGACGGGCGCGATCTCGTCGAAGACGTCGCCCGGGCCGGGGTTGGTGGCGTCCGTGGCGCCGCCGAACTGGTGCATGACGCCCCACACCGCGTTCAGCGCGGTCTGGACGGCGCCCTCGGCCCAGCCGGCCGTCCAGGAGATGTCGTCACCCGCGAGGAAGATGCCGCGCTTGTCCTCGGGCAGACGGTCCTGCATGAAGTGGGTGTACAGGCGTCGCTGGTAGCGGTAGTGACCCGGCAGGTTGGCCTTGAACGCACCCATGAAGTAGGGCTCGTTCTCCCACGAGACCGTCACCGGGTTGCCGATGATGTGCTTGCGGATGTCGACCTTGGGGTAGATCTCGCCGAGCGACTTGAGCATGACCTCCAGGCGCTCGTTCGCCGACAGCGGCAGCCACTTGAGGCTGTCGTCGCACCAGGTGTAGGAGAGGCAGATGACGGCCGGCTTGTCCGGACCGTTGTCCAGCAGGTAGGTGCCGCGCGTCATGCGGTCGGTGAGCGTCATCGACATGACGTCCCGGCCGGTCTCCTCGTCCTTGTCCAGCCAGAACGGCCGGTCCACCGGCACGAAGAGCTTGGACGACTCCATGTAGTGCGTCCGCTCCATCGCCGTCCAGTGGTCGATGGGGAAGAGCGAGTCGTCGCAGGAGATCTTCGACAGCAGCATCCAGGACTGCGCCGTGAAGATGGCCGCCTTGAAGGTGCGGATGTCGCCGCTCGCGTCGGTGACGGTGATGCGGTTGCCGGCCGTGCGGTGCAGACGGGTGACGGCCGGGCGGGGGGTGCCGCCGTGCAGCGAGGACAGCGAGGTGCCCGGCGCCCAGTGGACGATCTTCGCGGGCTCGCGGTCCCACAGCCGCAGCGGAAGCTGCTGGCTGCCGCCGACGATGCCGCGGTGGTGGTCGTCGGCCTCGGTGTAGACGACGCGCAGGATCTCCAGGATGGAGTTGGGGAAGTCGGTGTCCCAGCCGCCGGTGCCGAAGCCGACCTGGCCGAAGATCTCGCGGTGCCGGAAGGACTTGAAGGCCTCGGACTCGCAGAGGAAGCCGTAGAAGGTCTGGTTGTCCAGCTTCTCGACCAGCTTCGCCCAGATCTCCCGGATGCGCGGCACGTCGCGCTCGCGCATGGCGCGGTTCATGTCGGAGAAGTCGGCGCCCTCCTCCAGGCAGGCGTTCCACGCCTGGGCCACGTCACGGTAGACCTGCGGCAGGTCCTCGACCGTCTCGGCGTAGTGCGACTCGCCCTTGAGGTCGACGACCGTGGAGGGGGTCTCGGGCGCGAGCGGGTTGGGGAACGGCTTGGTCTCCAGGCCCACCAGGTCGATGTAGTGCTGGAAGGCGGTGGAGGACGGCGGGAAGCGCATCGCGCCCATCTCCGCGGTCAGCTCCTCGTCGCAGCCCTCGAAGCCGACGGTGCGCAGGCGGCCACCGATCTGGTCGGCCTCGTAGACGACGGGCTTGAGGCCCATCTTCATCAGCTCGTACGCCGCGATGATGCCCGACAGACCGCCGCCGATGACGGCGACCTCGGTGCCGTGCTCGGTGGCCGGGATCTGGCCGAGGCCCGCCGGGTGGGCGAGGAAGTCGTCATAGGCGAAGGGGAAGTCCGGGCCGAACATGGTGATCGGCGGCTCGACGGGCTGCGCCTGCTCGTGCTCGTCGTGGACGGCGGTGGGCACCGTGGACGTCATCGGCTGGACTCTCCTACTGGCAAGGGGGTGGGGCAGGGGGCGGGCAGGGCCCGTGGTCTAGGTGAGCGAGCCGTAGAGCTCGGGGCGGCGGTCGCTCAGGTAGGTGTTCTCCGCGCGCGAGGCCTTCAGCAGCCCCGGGTCCACGTCGGCGACGATCAGGTCCTCGCCGGCGCCAGCCCGGGCCCGTACGGTCCCGTCGGGGGCGGCGAGGCAGGACAGCCCGGCGAAGGTGAAGTCGCCCTCGTCGCCGCAGCGGTTGGCATACGCGATGTAGAGCTGGCTCTCCCACGCCCGGGCCGGCACGATCGTCTGCGGAACGATCTCGTACGGGCGCATCAGGGCGGTGGGCACGAGCAGCAGCTCCGTCCCGGCCAGCGCATGGGCGCGCACGGCCTCGGGGAACTCCACGTCGTAGCAGATCAGCAGGCCCAGGCGGATGCCGTCGAGGTCCGCCTGGACGACGGCCTGGTCACCAGGGGTGAAGAAGGTCGTCTCGTAGTCGCCGAAGAGGTGGGCCTTGCGATAGTTCGCGAGGAGACCGCCGTCGGGGCCGACGATCTGCAGCGAGTTGAAGACCGCTTCGCCGTCGCGCTCGGGATAGCCGAAACCGACGGCCAGGCCGTGCTCCGCGGCGATCGCGGCGACCGCCCGCGCGGCGGGGCCGTCGGCGGGCTCGGCGAGGTCGCGGACGGCGGGCCCGAGGGCATAGCCGGTCAGGTACAGCTCGTTGGTGAGCAGCAGCCGGGCTCCGGCGGCCGCGGCCCGGCGGGCGGCGTCGGCCAGCGCGGCCAGGCTGTCGGCGGTGGACGCGGGAACGCCGCTGGGGCCTTGGTACAGCGCGATGCGCAGCGGCGTCATGCGTCCTCTTTCGCGGTGGGTTTTCGCGGTGGGTCCATTAGGCGGAGCCGGGTCAAACACACTTTCGTGTAAACGTCTCGACGGTACGGTTCCGGCTCTGACCTGGACAAGGCATGGACGTTGCGCGACGACGGCAAAAACGTTGCGCGTTCCGGGCCTGGTGCGGCGATTCGTTGCGCGGCGTTCCACGGGCCGGGACCGGGGCCCGTACAGCCGGGGTCGCACGCGCTGCCCGCCGTACGGGCGAGGGTGATCGTCCGGCGGCCCGCCGTACGGCTGAGCGGTGATCGTCCGGCGGCCCGACGCGCCCGCGGCGGGCTCCGCCAAGATGTACCGCCACTCCGGCGACACCGGGCGGCCACCAACGACCCGGTCGGCATGAAGGAGGTGCCGAAGTGCCTTAGCTCCGCTCCGTACGAGATCGTGGAGACCGGGGACTTCCAGGTGGCGCGGTGGGAGCCGCAGCCGCTGCCGCGGGGCTGACCGCCGGTCCGACCGCCACGCGGGGAGCGGTCAGGACGGCGCGCCGGAGCTGAAGCGGCGCAGCAGCGGCGAGAGCACCAGCACCGACTTGGTGCGCTCCACGAAGGGCTCGCCGGCGATGCGCTCCAGCACCCGCTCGAAGTGACGCATGTCGGAGGCGAAGATCTGGACGATGGCGTCGGCCTCGCCCGTGACGGTGGAGGCGGACGCCACCTCCGGGTAGCGGCTGAGTCCGCGGTGGATCGCCTCGGGCGAGGTGTTGCGGCGGCAGTAGAGCTCGATGAAGCCCTCGGTCTCCCAGCCGAGCGCCGCGGGGTCCACCCGGACGGTGAATCCCGTGATGGCCCCCTCGGCGCGCAGCCTGTCCACGCGCCGTTTGACGGCGGGGGCCGACAGGCCGACCTCCGCTCCGATGTCGGCGTAGGAGCGCCTGGCGTCCTCGGCCAGGGCATGCACGATGCGTTCGTCGAGCTCATTCAATCGCACGGCGGGTGGATCACATTTCTACGGGAACCTGCTGTCGTTACCAGCAGTAGATCACGCGCCCGGGAGTGGTCCCGCCCGGCGGGTGCGCATACCGGACGTCAGGTGCCCAGTGCGGTGCACATGGCGGAGGGTCCGGGGAAGTCCTCGACCAGGGCGTCCATCAGCACTTCGTCGACGTACTGGCCCAGCCAGTGGCCCGACTTGCGGAAGCGGCCGGTGGGCCGGAAACCGGCCTTCTCGAAGGCGGTGATCCCGGCCCGGTTGGGCTCGAGGACCTTCAGCCAGACGGCCCGCAGGCCCGCCAGGTGGAAGCCCCAGTCCAGGGTGAGCCGGGTGGCCTCCTCCGCGAAGCGCTTGCCGCGCTGGTGCGGGGCCAGGAAGATCGTGAACTCGGCCCTGCGTTCCCTGGGGTCGACGCGCAGCGCGGTCAGGCCGATGGCCTGCTTGTCCTTCAGTCGGACGATCTCGAACCGGGCGTGGTCGCGGTCGTCGAGCTGGCGGTCCCACTCCTCGGCGTGGGCCTCCCAGGCCTGGGGGAAACGGCTGCCCCGGCCGAGGATCGTGCCGGGGTCGGATTCCCATTTGTGATATTCGGCGAGCATCGCGTCGCGGGGCATGCCCAGGGCGAGGCGGTCGCCGGTCAGCAGGAGGTGGGGGCTGCTCATCGGAATGTGATCCCTTCCGCGCCCCGGTCGGCCGGGCCGGGGCCGTCGAATGCCCGAATGGCTGCCAGGTCCGCGAGGAGCGGACCCGGCAGCCAGGGATCATAGGGCGCGGCGGGCGAAGATCACTTCTTCACAGAAGTCTTCCGGGCCTTCGCGGGCGCCTTGCCGGCGGCCTTGCGGGGGCTCGCCGGAGCCTTCTCCGCCTTCGCGGGAGCCTGGGTCGCCTTCTTGGCGGCCACGGACGCCTTGGCGGGGGCCTCGGACGCCTTCACGGCGGCCTCGGGCGCCTTCTGGGCGGCCTCCGCCTCCGGGGCGGCCTCGGCCGTGACCTGCTCGCCCGTGGCCTCACGGGCCAGGCGGGAGCTGCGCATGCCGTAGGCGAAGTAGATCACCAGGCCGAGGAGCATCCAGCCGCCGAAGACCTCCCAGGTCACGACGTCCAGCTTGAACATCATGTAGACGCACAGACCGAAGCCGATGGCGGGGAAGACCGGGGCCAGCGGCACCGTGGTGTCGCCGAAGGGAACACGCACACCCGAAAGCGGTACCCGGAAGGTGCGGTTCATGGTGGGGCGGGTGAACCGCAGCACGATGACGGCGACGTTGACCAGCGCGAAGGCGAAGAGCGTACCGATGCTGGTGGCGTCGGCGAGCTTGGCGAGCGGGACGGCCGCGGCCAGGACGCCGCAGAAGAGCGAGACGATCACGGTGTTGGCGAGCGGCACGCCCTTCTTGGTGACCTTGGCGAAGGACTTGGGGACCAGACCGTCGCGGGACATGGCGAAGAGGATGCGGGTCTGGCCGTAGAGCACGGTCAGCACGACGCTGGCGATGGCGATGACGGCGCCGGCGGCCAGGAGGACGGCCCAGTAGCCGTGGCCCGTGACGTCCTTCATGATGCCGGCGAGCGCGGCCTCGGAGCCCTCGAACTTGTCCCACGGCATGGCGCCGACCGCGATCGCCGCGACCAGCACGTACAGCGCGGTGACGATCAGCAGCGAGAGCATGATGGCCTTGGGCAGGTCCCGCTTGGGGTCCTTGGCCTCCTCGCCCGCGGTGGAGGCGGCGTCGAAGCCGATGTACGAGAAGAAGAGCGTGGCGCCCGCGGCGCTGACGCCGCCGAGGCCGAGCGGCATGAACGGGCTGTAGTTGCCGGCCCGGATGCCGGTGAAGGCGACGGCGCAGAAGAGCAGCAGGGCCACGATCTTCACGCCGACCATGATGGCGTTGGCGCGGGCGCTCTCCTTGGCACCGCCGAGCAGGAACGCCATGCACAGGAGCACGACGAGCAGGGCCGGCAGGTTGAAGACGCCGCCGTCCACGCCGGGCGGGTTGGCCATCCACGTGGGGATGGTGACGCCGATGGTGCCCTCGAGGAGCTCGTTGAGGTACTGGCCCCAGCCGACGGCGACGGCCGCGACGGAGACGCCGTACTCAAGGATCAGGCACCAGCCGCAGACCCAGGCGACGATCTCGCCCAGGGTGGCGTAGGCGTACGAGTACGAGGAGCCGGAGACCGGAATGGTGCCGGCGAGCTCGGCGTACGACAGGGCCGAGAAGAGCGCGGTGAGACCGGCGATGACGAAGGAGATCACCACTGCGGGGCCGGCCTTGGGCACCGCCGAGCCCAGGACGACGAAGATGCCGGTGCCCAGGGTCGCGCCGATGCTGATCATCGTCAGCTGCCACATGCCGAGCGAGCGGCGCAGGTTGCCGCCCTCGCCCTGGCCGCCCTCGGCGACCAGGCGCTCGACGGGCTTGCGGCGCATCAGGCGCGCGCCGAAGCCGGTGGTCGGCAGCGGGGCACGCCGGTCGTCGCCGATGGCGGCTGAGGCTGCGCCTTTGTCCAACACTGGGGTCGCTCCCACAGGGGTCGCTCCGTTCAATCACTGCCGGTCGGGGGGATCCGGTCGGGAGCGACGGCCGACGGCGGTACCCAGGGCGCGCCGGCATGGCAGAGCAAACCCGTAGCGAGGGGTACCGCCGAGCAAGCGGTACCCGCCACTCCACGTTCTGCGCAGACCCTACGAGGTGAGGGGCCGCGCTCGTAATGCACCATTCTTGCGTATGCCCGGTGGATCATTGCGTCCGGGGAGTCGAAACGGGTGATCGTTGCTCGTCGCGTTATGAATCGGTACATCGAGCGCGAAAAAGGGGCGCGATCCGGAATCGGATCGCGCCCCTTTCGGGTGCCCGGGAGGCTTACCGCCAGGTGGAGATCTACTGCCAGCTGGCGTGCAGCGGCTTGCCCTCGGCGTAGCCGGCGGCGCTCTGGACGCCGACGACGGCACGCTCGGCGAACTCCTCGAGGGAGCCCGCGCCCGCGTAGGTGCAGGAGGAGCGGACGCCCGCGATGATCGAGTCGATCAGGTCCTCGACGCCCGGGCGGGCCGGGTCGAGGAACATGCGGGAGGTGGAGATGCCCTCCTCGAACAGACCCTTGCGGGCCCGGTCGTAGGCGGACTCCTCCGAGGTGCGGTTGCGCACGGCACGGGCGGAGGCCATGCCGAAGGACTCCTTGTAGAGCCGGCCGTCGGCGGTCTGCTGCAGGTCGCCCGGGGACTCGTAGGTGCCCGCGAACCAGGAGCCGACCATGACGTTGGACGCGCCGGCCGCGAGGGCCATGGCGACGTCGCGCGGGTGACGGACGCCACCGTCGGCCCACACGTGCTTGCCGTACTTCTTGGCCTCGGCGGCGCACTCGAGCACCGCGGAGAACTGCGGGCGGCCCACGCCGGTCATCATGCGGGTGGTGCACATGGCGCCGGGGCCCACACCGACCTTGATGATGTCCGCGCCGGCCTCGATGAGGTCGCGCACGCCCTCGGCGGCGACGATGTTGCCCGCGACGATCGGGACCTGCGGGTCGAGCGCCCGGACGGCCTTGATCGCGGCGATCATCGACTCCTGGTGACCGTGCGCGGTGTCCACGACGATCGTGTCCGCACCGGCCGCCAGCAGCGCCTTGGCCTTGCCGGCCACGTCGCCGTTGATGCCGACGGCGGCGGCGATGCGCAGCTTGCCGTCCGCGTCGGTGGCGGGGGTGTAGAGCGTGGCGCGCAGGGCGCCCTTGCGGGTGAGGATGCCGGCCAGCTTGCCGTCCTTGTCGACGGCGGGCGCCAGCTTGCGGTGGGCGGCGTCGAGCGTGTTGAAGGCCTCGCGCGGGTCGATGTCGGCGTCCAGGAGCAGCAGCTCGGTGGACATGACCTCGGACAGCTGGGTGAAGCGGTCCACGCCGGTCAGGTCGTGCTCGGTGACGACGCCGACGGGGCGGTGCTGGTCGTCGACGACCACACCGGCGCCGTGGGCCCGCTTGGGCAGCAGCGACAGCGCGTCGGCGACGGTCTGGGTCGGCGCGAGGACGATGGGGGTGTCGAGCACCAGGTGGCGGCTCTTGACCCAGGAGATGACGTCGGTGACGACCTCGATCGGGATGTCCTGGGGGATGACCACGAGGCCACCGCGGCGGGCCATCGTCTCGGCCATGCGGCGGCCGGCGATCGCGGTCATGTTGGCGACGACGAGCGGGATGGTCGTGCCCGTGCCGTCCGGTGCGGAGAGGTCCACACCCTGACGGGAACCGACCGCGGAGCGGCTCGGCACCATGAACACATCGTCGTACGTCAGGTCGTACGGCGGCTTCTGATCGTTAAGGAAACGCATACTGGCTCTCTCACCTGCGGTTTTGATGACTAAGCGGGTGGGGAGTCAGCTCCGAACCAGCGCCGGATCGGGCTGAGGTTCCTGGACCCATCATCCATGATGCTCCTGGGTTCTGGCCAATATGAGTCACATTCTGTGACTTCTCCCAGAGTCGCCGGGAGGACGTTTGTGGCTTTCGCCAAGGGGACGTGACGGCCGGCTCATCAGGGCGATGACGGGCAGGATCGCGAGCGCGAGGACTCCCCCGCCCGCGGCCAGCACGGGGAAGCCGCCGTGCGCGACGACCAGGCCCGATGCCATCCCGCCGGTCGCGCCGGCCAGCGAGATGCCGACGTCCACCAGGCCCTGCGTCGAGGCGCGGGTGGCCAGCGGCACGGAGTCGGTGACGATGGCGGTGCCGCTGACGAAGCCGAGGTTCCAGCCGAGGCCCAGCACGACGAGCGCCACCGCGAGCGCGGCCGTCGAGTGCGGCGGGGCCAGGGCCGCGAGGAGCCCGGCGGCGAGCAGAGTGACGCCGGCGGCGAGGGCGACGCGCACCCGGCCGAGGCGGTCGACGAGGTAGCCGGTCAGGGGCGAGGGCAGGAACATGGCCCCCACGTGGAGGGCGATGACGAGCCCGGCGGCCTGGGTGTCATGGCCGTGCGCCCGCATATGGACGGGCGTCATCGTCATGATCGCGATCATCGCGAGCTGGCTGAGGATCATGACCGCCGTGCCGGTGGCGACGCCGCGCGCGTGCCCCCGCCCGGCCGGGGCGCTCCGCCCCTCGCCCGGGGCCGGGGGCGGCGCCGCGCCGGCGGCCCGCTCGCGGGCCAGCCGCAGCGGATCGGGGCGCAGGAACACCCCCAGGATGACGGTGGCCGCCGCGAAGGCCCCCACCGCCAGCAGGAACGGCCCGGCGAGGCGGGGGATGCCCCAGTCGTGCGCCACCTCGCCCGTGACCGTCACCAGGGTGGGGCCGATGACCGCGCCGAGCGTGGTGGCGAACAGGACCAGGCCCGCGGCCCGGCCCCGGCGTGCGGGCGCGGCCACGTCCACGCCCGCGTACCGGGCCAGCAGGTTGGTGGCGGTCCCTGCCCCGTAGACCAGGAGCGAGAGGAACAACAGCGGCACGTTGTCGAGGGCGGCCGCCGCGACGACCCCGAGGCTGCCGACCGCGCCGGTCGCGTAGCCGACGGCGAGCCCGGGGCGACGGCCCCACCGCTGGCAGAGCCGGCCCACGCCGACGGCCCCGAAGGCGGCGCCCGCGGTGAACAGGGCGCTGGGCACGCCGGCGAGGCCGGTGGAGCCCAGCATCTCCTCGCCGAGCAGCGCGCCGACGGTGATCCCCGCCGCCAGCCCCGCGCCGCTGAGCAGCTGGGCGAGCACCAGGACGGTCAGGATCCGCCGCTGCTCGGGGGGCTCGTCGTGTGCGAAGTCCGCTGCCGCTCCCCGGACTTCGGAGGTGCCGGCGCTCATGAGCCCAGCGGTTCGAGCGCCGAGATGTCCTCCAGCGTCATCTCCATCCGCTCGTGCAGGAAGCGCACGATCGTCCAGTGCGGCAGCGCCCCCTCGTCGAACGGGCCGAACTCCCGGCAGTACAACGGGATCCAGCGCAGGGCCTCCTCGGCCGCCTGCTCCCGGCCCGGCTCCCGCTCGTACTCCTCGTAGGCGATGCTGCGGTGCTCTATGAAGAACCGGCCGGGCAGCCTCTCCTCGCACAGCGCGCGGTATTCGCGCGTCTGCAGGATGAGGTAGTGCCATATCTCGTCGATCTCCTGCTCCACGGGCAGGAACAGGCCGCCGAGCCGCTCGCGGTGGCGGGAGACGAGGTGGAGGTACCGCAGGCATTCGAGGACCTGGCGCTCGACGTGGGCGCGGTCCGCCCCGGTGGACCGCTCGAAGTACCGCACCACCTCCTCGTGGAGCGACGCGCCGAGGAGGGCCGTGAGGTCGTCGGCGCGGACGTGGGGCTGTCGGTTCATGGCTTCTTCCGTCCGGGGGGTCACAGGTCCTTCACCAGCCAGGCGTACTTCCCGGACGCCCCGACGGGGATGTGCGGGACGTGCTCGACGCCGCAGTGACGGCCGGTCAGGTCGCCGGCGCTCTCCGCGAGGGCCGCGGCCTCGGCCGCGTCGAGGGGGGCGCCGTCGAAGGTGGTGACGAGCAGCCGGGCCCGGTCGCCGCCGTCCACGTGGAGGCGGTGGAGGAAGACCCGGTGGCAGGCGTCGGCGATGCGGTCGTCGAGGTCGGCCTGGGCGACGGGCCCGCGCGGCGTGTCCAGCAGCTCCTTCTCCCGGCCGCAGAAGCGGGAGATGCGGGCCGGGTCCGGGGTGCCGTCCAGCGTGCGCGCGCAGTCCCCCGAGCGGTAGCGGATCAGCGGCATGTGCGGGTTGCGGACGCTGGTGACGATGAGGCCGAAGATCTCGCTGCCGGGGGCGACGGGGATCAGTTCGACGCTCATCTTGTCGAGGTAGGGCCGGTACCGGCCGTGGCGGTCGCTGTAGTAGAGGTAGCCGAGCTCCGTGCTGCCGAAGAGGTCGACGACGGGGCAGGCGAAGTGCCGGCCCAGGTAGCGGCGGACGTTCACCGGCGTGTACTCGTAGGCGTGGATGATGCTGGCGGGCGCCGGGAAGGCGTCCCACAGGCCCCACTCGCCGACCTTGTGCGCCAGATGCGCCAGGTGGTAACCGGAGCAGTCGAGGTGGTACCGGCCCCGGGGATGCGCCGCGGCGGCCGCCCTGATCTCGCCGAGCATGCGCTCGACGTCCTCGCGCTCCCACAGCGCCGGGTCCAGCCGGAGATTGAGGTAGGCGGTACGGGCGTCGAGCCGGCGCTCGTCCGGCGTGGGCACGGGCGACGGATCCGCCCCGCGCTTCTTCGCGTTGACGCGGGCCACGTGCTCGGTGGCCAGCACCGTGGTGAGGGAGACGCGCCGGCATCCCTCGTCCCAGGTGTCGTGGATGTCGGGGTGCTCGCTCCACAGCCGGTAGTAGGAGTCGAGCAGGAAGTACGGGGGCCGGATGATCTGCATGCGGGCGTGGTTGGTGCCCGTGGAGAGCACGAATTCCGCCTCGCCCCCCTCGAGCGCCGCGGCGAGGGCGGGCGTCATCCAGTTGTCGGGGAAGCCGCGGGCTATCTCGGGTTTCTCCAGGATCGGGAAGTGGCCCCGCTCGATCGAGGTCCGGTAGATCGGCACATCCCTGATCAGATCGACGACGTCCGCGGCCGGCTGACCGTTCACTGCCACCCCCAAGGTGAGCTCGGACAACGAGAACCCCGGGGCGAGGACCCCGGGGCGATGCCCCGGAGCGGGCGGCCGGTGTGCGGAGGCGGTCCGCGGCGCCCGCTCCGAGGCGTGGAGCACCGGGCGTTACGAGATACAACCGGCCTTGGGCGCCGCGCTGATGCAGCCGGCCTTGGGGGCGGCGCTGATGCAGCCGGCCTTGGCGGCGGCGCTCGCCGAGTTGGCGGCGACCCAGCCCTGCCAGACCGTGTCCTGGGCCATCTTCTTGATGAGCTGTTCCATGACGGACCTCCGAAAGGTGGGAAGTGCGCGGCTCGGGTGCGCCCCCGCGCCGCGAGATCCGACGGTAAAGCTCTCGCCAATAGAGTGTCAATGATTGGCAAAATAGCGCTGGCTCAAAACAGTTGTTCCCCTCCGGTTCCCCCCTACGTCCGGCCCGTACATCCGGCCCCCTTACGTCCGGTCCCCCTACGCGACGAGGGCGGCTCCCCCGGAATGATCCCGGGGGAGCCGCCCTCACATCGTGGAACGAACGTGCCGCTACGAGCCGTCCGGGTCCGCACGGTCCAGCGCCGGGCGGGGACCGGGGCCGGTCTCCAGCAGCAGATAGTCGGCCGCCGCCGTGTCCGTGACCAGGCTGGTCACCAGGCCGGACCGCAGCACCGCCCCGATCGCCGCCGCCTTGCGCTGCCCGCCGGCGATCGCGACGACCTCCGGTATACGGCGCAGCCGGTCGGCCTCGACCGTGATGCAGCGCTCGCCCAGGTCACGGCCGATGCGCCGGCCCTCGGCGTCGAAGAGGTGCGCGGACATCTCGGCCGCGGCGCCGAGGGAGGCGTAGTGCGCCCGCTCCTCCTCGGTGAGCATGTCGTAGACGGTCGAGATGCCCGGCTCCCACGAGCCGATGGAGACCGCGGCGACGGTGACCTTGTCGAAGTAGTCGAAGGCCCTGGCGATGCCCGTCTGGCCGCGCAGCGCCGCGGCGGTGGCGGAGTCGGGCAGCAGCATGGGGGCGTAGATGGGGTGGGCTTCGCCGCCCGAGACCTGGGCCGCCCGGCGGACTGCCTCCACCGAGCCGCGCTCGGCGGTGCCGGCGTCGTAGACGCCGGTGAGCTGGACGACCGTGCACGGCGGCAGCCGGTGCAGGGCCGCGGCCATGTGGATGGTGGAGCGGCCCCAGGCGAGGCCGAGCACGTCGCCCTCGTGGACCAGCTCGCCGAGCAGGTCAGCTGCCACCTCGCCGAGGTTCTCGGGGTCGGGCGCGTCGTCGGCCGCGTCGGCCGGGGACTCCACGACGACCGCGTGCCGCAGGCCGTAGCGGGCGCGCAGCGCGTCGGAGCGCTCCGCGTCCAGCTCCGCCGGCACCCGGATCTCGATCCGCACCAGATCGCGCTCCAGTGCCGTCTCCAGCACCCGGGCGACCTTGAAGCGGCTCACGCCGAACTCCTCGGCGATCTGGATCTTCGACTTGCCCTCGAGGTAGAAGCGGCGCGCCATCGCCGCCGCCTGCACCAGCTCGGCGGGCCCCATAGGCGTGGCTGAACGGCCCGTCGACACCGCGGTCTCCTCACTATGTGTTCAAGAGCTGTCCCGGGGAGAGCTCTGGAGTTGTGGACTCGACCGTCATCCTGTCAGATACGACGGTCCTTGATCAGGCCTTGACCTTCGCCCTCAGCAATTCGGGCGAGCGGCCGGGCGGTCAGTGCGCGCAGGCCCAGGGTGCTCCGGCGGTGGCCCGCTCCGCCTGCGCGCGCAGCGAGCGTACGGCCGCCGCCGGGTCGTCCATACCGTAGACGGCGGATCCGGCCACGAAGACGTCCGCTCCGGCCTCGGCGCACCGCTCGATGGTGGACTCGGAGACCCCACCGTCGACCTGGAGCCACAGCTGCAGGTTGTGCCGCGAGATCAGCTCCCGGGTACGGCGGATCTTGGGCAGCATGATGTCGAGGAACGCCTGGCCGCCGAAGCCGGGCTCGACGGTCATGATGAGCAGCATGTCCAGCTCGGGCAGCAGGTCCTCGAACGGCTCGATCGGCGTCGCGGGCTTGAGCGCCATCGACGCCCGGGCCCCCTGGCGCCGGATCTCCCGCGCGAGCCGCACGGGGGCGGCGGCCGCCTCCGCGTGGAAGGTGACCGACCCCGCGCCCGCCTCGGCGTACTGCGGGGCCCAGCGGTCCGGGTCCTCGATCATCAGGTGGCAGTCCAGCGGCGTGTCCGTGGCCTTGAGCAGCGACTCCACGATCGGCATGCCGAGCGTGAGGTTGGGCACGAAGTGGTTGTCCATGACGTCGACGTGAAGCCAGTCGGCGCCCTTGACGGCCTCCGCCTCCTCGGCGAGACGGGCGAAGTCAGCGGACAGGATGCTGGGATTGATCTGCGCGGCCATGCCCCCAAGCCTGCCATGCCGCGTGGGCGGCGGTGACACGGGAGGGGCCGCGAGGCCCCCGCCACCGGACGCCGGCCGCCCGGCACGGCTCACGCCGTGCGTCGCAGCAGCGCCAGGTACATGGCGTCCGTGCCGTGCAGGTGGGGCCACAGCTGCACGTCGGGGCCGTCGCCCAGGACCGGGACGCCCTGCATGTACGGGCGGGCGTCGATCCACTCGGCGCTCACGCCCTCGCGCTTGAGCACGTCGTCGACGACCGCCTTGGTCTCCGCCGGGTGCGGCGAGCACGTGGCGTAGCCGACGACGCCGCCGACGCGCACGGCGCGCAGCGCCTCGCGCAGCAGGTCGCGCTGCAGGGGGGCGAAACCGGACACGTCCTCGGGACGGCGGCGCCAGCGGGCCTCGGGGCGGCGGCGCAGGGCGCCCAGGCCCGTACAGGGCACGTCGACCAGGACCCGGTCGAAGCAGCCCTCGCGCCACGGCGGGCGCGTGCCGTCGGCGGCGATGACCTGGTACGGGCCGGGGTTGCCGGCCAGCGCGCGCTCGACCAGGCGGGCGCGGTGCGGCTGCTTCTCGGACGCCAGCAGGGCGGCGCCGCGCTGCGCGGCGAGCGCGCCGAGCAGGGCCGCCTTGCCGCCGGGGCCGGCGCAGCCGTCCAGCCAGCGCTCGTCCGGCCCGTCCAGCGGGACGTCGGCCAGGGCGAGGGCCACGAGCTGACTGCCCTCGTCCTGCACGCCCGCGCGGCCCTCGCGCACCGCCTCCAGCGCGCCGGGCTCGCCGCCCTCGGCGAGCCGGACGGCGTACGGCGACCAGCGGCCGGGCAGGCCGGAGTCCTCCCCCACCGCCGCCAGCAGTTCCTCGGGCGTCGACCGCCCGGGGCGGGCGACGAGGGTGACCTCGGGGCGTTCGTTGTCCGCCTCGAGCAGGTCCTCGATGCCCGCCCGGCCGCCGCCGAGCGCGTCCCACAGCGCCGAGACGATCCAGCGCGGGTGGGAGTGGACGATGGCCAGGTGGGCCTCGGGGTCGTCCTCGTAGGGCGGCGCGACCCGCTCCAGCCAGCCGTCCAGGTCATGGGCGGCGATCTTGCGCAGCACCGCGTTGACGAACTTCGCCCGCCCGTCGCCGAGCACCACCCGGGCCAGCTCGACGCTGGCCGAGACGGCCGCGTGCGAGGGGATCCGGGTGCCGAGCAGCTGGTGGGCGCCCAGGCTGAGCACGTCCAGCACCGGCGGGTCGACCTCGCGCAGCGGCCGGTCGACGCACGAGGCGATGATCGCGTCGTAGGTGCCCTGCCGGCGCAGCGTGCCGTAGACCAGCTCCGTGGCGAGCGCGGCGTCGCGCGTCTCGAAGCCCTCCTTCTCGCGGGCCTTGCGCAGCAGCGGCGGCAGCACGAGGTTCGCGTACGCGTCCCGCTCGTCCACGGCCCGCAGCGCCTCGAAGGCGAGCATCCGTACCGGGTCCTTCTTGGGCCGGCGGTAGGGCTTTGCGGGGCGCTTGCGAGGGGCCTGATCGTTCACGAAAGGTGCTCCGGAGCTGTGACGGCGAAGGGCTCCAGACTACGCCCGTTCCGCCACGCCGAGCCGCTCGCCTGCGGAAATGCGGACACCGCGGGCCCAGTCCGCCGCCTGCATCGGCTTCTTGCCCTGCGGCTGCACCCACTGCAGCCGCACCGCGTGCGAGCCGGTGCCGACGTGCACGGAGCTCTTGGCGACGGCCATCTCGCCGGGGGCGAGGTCACCGCGGTCCGGCGTCAGGTCCAGCGACATCAGCTTGAGGCGCTCGCCGCGGAAGGTGGTCCAGGCGCCCGGGGCCGGGGCGCAGCCGCGCACGACGCGGTCCACGCGCAGGGCGGGCGCGGCCCAGTCGACGCGGGCGTCCTCGACGCTGATCTTCGGGGCGAGCGAGATGCCGTCGGCGGGCTGCGGCACGGCCTCGAGGGTGCCGTCCTCGATGCCGTCCATGGTCGCGGCGAGCAGCCCGGACCCGGCGAAGGCGAGGCGCGTCAGCAGGTCGCCGCTGGTGTCGGTGGGGCGCACCAGCTCGGTCAGCACACCGTAGACGGGCCCGGAGTCCAGGCCCTCCTCGATCTGGAAGGTGGAGGCGCCGGTGACCTCGTCACCGGCGAGGATCGCGTGCTGCACGGGGGCGGCACCGCGCCAGGCGGGCAGCAGCGAGAAGTGCAGGTTCACCCAGCCGTGGGCGGGGATCTCCAGCGCGGCCTTGGGCAGCAGGGCACCGTAGGCGACGACCGGACAGCAGTCGGGGGCGATCTCGCGGAGCCGGGCGAGGAAGTCCTCGTCACGTGGCCGGGCGGGCTTGAGCACCTCGATCCCCGCTTCTTCGGCGCGCTCGGCGACGGGACTGGCGACCAGCCGGCGGCCGCGCCCGGCGGGCGCGTCGGGCCGGGTGACGACGGCGACGACCTCGTGACGGTCCGAGGCGATCAGGGCGTCGAGGGCGGGTACGGCGACCTCGGGGGTACCGGCGAAGACGAGCCTCATGGGTGGCGAACAACCTCTCTCGCGGGGCAACGGCCAAGTCTAGAGGGGCCACGCCCTCAGGGGGCGTGCGGGATGACGCGCGCCCCATTCCGGCGGATGTACGCCCCCATACCGTGACCCAGCGGCCTGTGGCGCGTTGGGTCAAGAGAGATTGACCGAACCGGGCCGCAACAGCGGCCCGCTTCCCCCGCGTTGGTTGTCCACGCGTCAACTTGCGTCCTTTTCCGTCCCCTTCACCGCCGGTCCGAGAGGCTTGTTCATGCCCGACCACGCAACCCACGACGCCCAGGCACGGGCCAGCCTGCATCTCCTGGTCCGGGACATCGAGAGGGTCCGCCGTCAGGTGGACGCGCTGCGCACTCTCACCGCTCAGCTGGGCAATGTCTACCGCCCACGCCGCACCGGCCCGTCGGCGGGCTTCGTCGTCTACGGACGCGCCCCCGCGCCGACGGTCCGGCTGGCGCAGGAGCTGCGGGACAGCGTCGAGACGCTGGTCACCGCGGCGGTGGACTTCGACCGCTCGCTGGGCTTCTCGTGGGACGCGGTGGGTTCGGCGCTCGGCGTCACCAAGCAGGCGGTGCACCGCCGCTACGGCGCCCGCCGCTCGGGCGCGCAGGGCACGCCCGAGCCGGCCGAGTCCGTCCGCACGGCGGAACCCGCCACCGTCCCCGTCGTCCCGGCCGCCCGCACCAGCCCCGGTGCCCCCGTGCACCGCGAGGAGCCCCGCCCCGCCTCCGCCTTCCCCGGCCCGCGCAACGGCTGAGCCGCCGCCCGGCACCGGGGACGGCGCCGCTGAGCGACGGTCCTCGGCCCCCAGGCACGCACCCGGCGGGCCGGCCCGCACCCCTGACGGGATCGCGTCACCCGATGTCCGGCGGATCCACCCGCAGCCGCACCGGCTCGCCGTCGCGGCGAGCCAGCCGTATCGCCTGGGCGGCCTTGAGCCCGGTGGCGAGCGCCGCGCCCTGGCCCGGGCGCACCCGGATCAGCGCGCGCTCCCACCGCTCCCCCGGTGGAGGATCCCCCGCCCGCCGCGGCCGGCCCGGCAGGGGCTCCGGCAGAGGCACGGGGCCGAGCACCTCGGCCCCGTCCGGCAGGTCCGCCATCCCGATCAGCTCCGCGACGGCGGCCGGCGGCCCGGAGACGGCCGCCATCCGGGACACCGGCGGGAAGCCCAGCTCGGCCCGGTCGGCCAGCTCGCGCACCGCGTGCCCGGCGGGATCCCAGCGGACCAGCGCCTGGACGGGCCGCAGCGTCGGATCGGCCACGACCACCACCGTGCCGCCCGCCTCCGCGCCGCGCACCAGCGCCGCCGCCCCCAGCCAGCGGCGCAGCGCCTCCTCTCCCGACCGCAGGTCCGGGCGGCCCAGCAGGGCCCAGCCGTCCAGCAGCAGGGCGGCCGCGTAGCCGCCCTCGGCGACGGGCTCGGCGCCGGGCGTGGAGACCACCAGCGCGGGCCGGCCGGGAACGGTGTCCAGGACGTGGTCGCGCCCCGAGGTCCGTACCGGCACGGCCGGGAACGCCCGCCCCAGCTCCTCGGCCGTCCGCCGAGCCCCCACCACCTGTGCGCGCAGCCGGAAGCCGCCGCACTCGCCGCAGTGCCAGTCGCGGGCCTCCTCGCCGCACCAGCCGCAGTGCAGCGCCCCGCCCTCGCCCCGGGCCTCCAGCGGCCCCGCGCACCGCACGCAGCGGGCCGGCTCCCGGCACCGCTCGCAGGCCAGGCGGGGTACGTACCCCCGGCGCGGGACCTGCACCAGCACCGGTCCGTGCTTGAGCCCCTCGCGGGCGGCCTCCCAGGCGACCGTGGGCAGCCGGGCGGCACGCGCGGCCGCGTCCCGCGCCTCGTCGGCCTCCCCCACCGTGCGCACGCGGGGCGCGAGCGCCCGCAGCCGCTCCCGGTCGGCGGCCAGCGGCAGGGCCCAGCCCGTGTCGACCAGCTGGGCCGCCTCCACGGTGCAGCCGAAGCCGCCCAGCAGGAACGCCGCCTTCTCGTGCGCGGCGCGCGACAGCAGCACCTCGCGGGCGTGCGGCTGGGGCGCGTGCGGCTCGCTGTGACTGGAGTCGCCGTCGTCCCAGATGGCGGCGAGCCCCAGGTCCCGGACGGGCGCGAACATCGCGGCCCGGGTGCCGACCACCGCCCGCACGGCGCCCCGGCTGACCGCCAGCCAGCGGCGGTACCGCTCCTCGGGACCCGTGTCGGCGGTCAGCAGCACATGCCGTCCCTCGCCGAGCAGCGCGGTCAGCGCCGCGTCGACACGGGCGGCGGTCCGGCCGTCCGGCACCACGACGAGCGCGCCGCGCCCCGAGGCCAGCGCGGCCGCGGCCGCCCGGGCCAGCTCGGCCGCCCAGTGCGGGCCGGGGAGCGCGGTCCACACCGCCCGCGGGCAGTCGCCCCGGGCGACGGCGTCCAGATAGGCGGGCCCGGCCGGATACCGCGCCCAGCTGCCCGCCTCCGGCACGGCGGGCGGCGGCAGCGGCTCGGGCGAGGGCTCGGCCTCGATCCGGGCGTGCCGGGGCGGCACCGCCAGCTGCAGCACGTCCGCCAGCGAGCCGGCGTAGCGGTCGGCGACGGACCGGCACAGTCCCAGCAGCGCCGGGCCGAGCACGGGCTCGGGCGAGAGCACCTGGGCGATGGCGGCCAGCGGCCCCTGGTAGTCGGACTCGGCGACCCGCTCCACGATGAACCCGTCGAGCAGCCCGCCCCCCTCGCGCCGTCCCCCGCGCACATTGCGCGCACCCGCCCCGAACCGCACCCGCACCCGCGTCCCCGGCCGGGCGTCGGCGTCCAGCTCGGCGGGCACGGCGTAGTCCCACAGCCGGTCCAGATGCACCGGCCCCTTGTCCACCAGCACCCGCGCCACCGGCAGCTCCGCCGCCAGCGCCGCCCCCCGCCACGTCCGCGGCTTGGCCCGCGGCACCTTGGCCTTGCGCACGCTCTCCCGGATGAGCGCGAGCTGCTCCACCTCGGGAGCCTCCCGCTCGGACCGCCCGTTCTCGCTGCTCACGGCTCCAGTCCTACCAGAGGGCACTGACAGCCGGCACGGACGGCGGATGACGACGAAAGGCGCCCCCGCTCGAAGCGGGGGCGCCTTCGGAAGCCGGACGGCCGGGCCTACAGGCCCGCGGCCTTCTTCAGGGCCTCGACGCGGTCGGTGCGCTCCCAGGTGAAGTCGGGGAGCTCACGGCCGAAGTGGCCGTAGGCCGCGGTCTGGGCGTAGATCGGGCGGAGCAGGTCGAGGTCGCGGATGATCGCGGCCGGGCGGAGGTCGAAGACCTCGGCGATGGCGTTCTCGATCTTCTCGGTGTCGACCGTGTTGGTGCCGAAGGTCTCGACGAACAGGCCCACCGGCTCGGCCTTGCCGATCGCGTAGGCGACCTGGACCTCGCAGCGGGCGGCCAGGCCCGCGGCGACGACGTTCTTGGCGACCCAGCGCATGGCGTAGGCGGCCGAGCGGTCGACCTTGGACGGGTCCTTGCCGGAGAAGGCGCCGCCGCCGTGGCGGGCCATGCCGCCGTAGGTGTCGATGATGATCTTGCGGCCGGTGAGGCCGGCGTCGCCCATCGGGCCGCCGATCTCGAAGCGGCCGGTGGGGTTCACCAGGAGGCGGTAGCCGTCGGTGTCGAGCTTGATGCCGTCCTCGAGGAGCTCCTTGAGGACGTGCTCGACGACGAACTCGCGGATGTCGGGCGCCAGCAGCGAGTCCAGGTCGATGTCCGAGGCGTGCTGGGAGGAGACGACGACGGTGTCCAGGCGCACGGCCTTGTTGCCGTCGTACTCGATGGTGACCTGGGTCTTGCCGTCGGGGCGCAGGTAGGGGATGGTCCCGTTCTTGCGGACCTCCGACAGGCGGCGCGAGAGCCGGTGCGCCAGCTCGATCGGCAGCGGCATCAGGTTCGGGGTCTCGTCGCAGGCGTAGCCGAACATCAGGCCCTGGTCGCCGGCGCCCTGCTTGTCGAGCTCGTCCTCGTCGCCCTCGACGCGCGACTCGTAGGCCGTGTCGACACCCTGCGCGATGTCCGCGGACTGGGCGCCGATGGAGACCGAGACGCCACAGGAGGCGCCGTCGAAGCCCTTCTTCGACGAGTCGTAGCCGATCTCGAGGATCTTGTTGCGCACGAGGGAGGCGATCGGCGCGTACGCCTTGGTGGTCACCTCGCCGGCCACGTGCACCAGGCCGGTGGTGATCAGGGTCTCGACGGCGACGCGGGACGTCGGGTCCTCCTTGAGGAGGGCGTCGAGAATGGAGTCGCTGATCTGGTCAGCGATCTTGTCGGGGTGCCCCTCGGTCACGGACTCCGAGGTGAAAAGGCGACGGGACACAATGCTCCCTGGGGTTGCAGCGGCTGCTGGCTGATCATTTGACGGATCCTGCCGAGAGCTGCGCTCGACCCGGATCCGGAGCCAGTTTATCCGGCGTTCTGTGGCTTCGGACATCCCGCCCCACATGACATGGGGCACGCCCTGTGACTCCCGTCACGAGAACACGACAGGTCACCCCTTGCGCGGGTCAGGTCAGGCGCGGGGAGACCAGGTCCCAGACCGTGTCCGCGAGGGCCTCCTTGGGGCCGTGCGGGACCGGGGTCTCGGTGCCGTCGGGGGCCAGGACGACCGCCTCGTTCTCCTCGGACCCGAAGGTCCTGCGCTCCCCCACCTCGTTGACGACGAGCAGGTCACAGCCCTTGCGGGCGAGCTTGGCGCGGCCGTTGGCGAGGACGTCGTCGGTCTCCGCTGCGAAGCCCACGACGATCTGGCCGGGGCGCGCGCGGTCCGCGGAGAGCTCCGCGAGGACGTCCGGGTTGCGCACGAGCTCGACCGGCTCGGGCTCCTGGCCGTCCCGCTTCTTGATCTTGCCCTCGGCGTACCGGGCGGGCCGGAAGTCGGCCACGGCCGCGGCCATCACCACGGCGTCCGCGTCGGCCGCCGCCTTGAGCACGGCCTCCCGCAGTTGAACGGCGGTGCCCACGTGCACCACGTCCACGCCGGCGGGGTCGGGCAGCTCGCTGTTGGCTGCGACAAGCGTCACCCTGGCCCCACGGGCCACGGCGGTACGGGCCAGGGCGTACCCCTGCTTGCCCGAGGAGCGGTTGCCCAGGTACCGGACGGGGTCCAGGGGCTCGCGCGTGCCGCCGGCGCTGACGACCACGTGCCGGCCCGCGAGGTCGGGCGCCTGGGCGCCCCGGGCCAGCACCCGGCGGCAGACCTCGAAGATCTCGCCCGGCTCGGGGAAGCGCCCCTTGCCGGTGTCGACGCCGGTCAGCCGGCCGACGGCGGGCTCGAGGACGACCGCGCCGCGGCGGCGCAGCGTCGCCACGTTCTCCTGGGTGGCCGCGTTCTCCCACATCTCGGTGTGCATGGCGGGCGCGAAGACCACCGGGCAGCGGGCGGTCAGGAGGGTGTTCGTCAGCAGGTCGTCGGCCAGGCCGTGGGCGGCCTTGGCCAGCATGTCGGCGGTGGCGGGAGCCACCACGACCAGGTCGGCCTGCTGGCCGATCCGCACGTGCGGCACCTCGTGGACGGTCTCCCACACCTGGGTGACGGCGGGGTGGCCGGAGAGCGCGGACCAGGTCGCCTCGCCGACGAAGTGCAGGGCCGACTCGGTCGGTACGACCCGTACGTCGTGCCCCGACTCGGTGAGCCTGCGCAGCAGCTCGCACGCCTTGTAGGCGGCGATCCCGCCGCTGACCCCCAGGACGATCTTGGGCTTGTCCATCGCTCTCGCTTCTCCCCACGATCCCGGTACGCACGCACGTGTGTACGGGTCTATGACACACCAAAGGCCCGGCAGGGGCGCTGCCGGGCCCGTGGTGACGGAAATTCCGAAGAAACTCCGAAAAAATGCCGAAAAAACTGCGCTTACTGCGCCGGGGCCTCGACGGCCTCGGAGGTCAGCAGGCCCGCGTTGATCTCGCGGAGCGCGATGGAGAGCGGCTTCTCGTGGACGTGGGTGTCCACCAGCGGGCCGACGTACTCCAGCAGGCCCTCGCCGAGCTGCGAGTAGTACGCGTTGATCTGACGCGCGCGCTTGGCGGCGTAGATCACCAGGCTGTACTTCGAGTCGGTCGCCTCGAGCAGCTCATCAATCGGCGGGTTGATGATGCCCTCGGGCGCGGTGATGGAAGAGGACACTCTCTGCCTTCCGAAGGGGGGTGAAGAAAGATGTTCAGCTCAGCAAGGCTAGCAGCTCGCGCGCGACGTCCTCGACCGAGGTGTTGACCAGCGTGGTGTCGAACTCCGACTCCGCCGCCAGCTCGACCTTGGCGACCTTCAGCCGACGCTCGATGACCTCGGCCGACTCGGTCCCCCGGCCGGTGAGCCGGCGGACCAGCTCGTCCCAGCTCGGCGGCGCGAGGAAGACCAGCTGGGCCTCCGGCATGGTCTCGCGGACCTGCCGGGCGCCCTGGAGGTCGATCTCCAGCAGGACCGGCTCGCCCGCCTCCAGGCGGTCGAGCACGGCCTTGCGCGGAGTGCCGTAGCGGTTGCCCGCGAACTCGGCCCACTCCAGCAGTTCGCCGTTGGCGACCAGCTTGTCGAATTCCTCGTCCTCGACGAAGAAGTACTGGACCCCCTCCCGCTCGCCGGGACGCGGCTTGCGGGTGGTGGCGGAGACCGAGAGCCATACCTCGGGGTGGGCCTTGCGCATGTGGGCGACGACCGTGCTCTTACCGACCCCGGAGGGGCCGGAGAGCACGGTCAGCCGCGGTTGTCCGGCCGGAGGGACGGGGGACGTCCCCCGGGAGACTGCAGTACTCATGCAGCGATTATCCCGGTTCCCGGGAGTGCCTGGGAACGCCGGGCCGCCGCCGGGTGGCCCGCGGGCCGCCCGTCAGGCGGCCTTGCCGCCGAACTCGCGCTCCAGGGAAGCGATCTGGTTCGAGCCGAGGCCGCGCACCCGGCGGCTCTCGGAGATCCCGAGCCGTTCCATGATCTGCTTGGCGCGGACCTTGCCCACGCCCGGCAGGCTCTCCAGGAGGGCGCTGACCTTCATCTTGCCGATGACGTCGTCCTTCTGGCCCTGCTCGATGACCTCGTGCAGGGAGGCGCCGGAGTGCTTGAGTCGATTCTTGACCTCGGCGCGGGCCCGGCGAGCCGCGGCGGCCTTTTCGAGCGCGGCTGCGCGCTGTTCAGGGGTAAGGGGCGGAAGAGCCACGCCTACGTCACCTCGGATGTCGAACTGTCGGATACGGACCGGTGAGGAACCTAGTCGGCCCACACCTGCGGAGCAACGAGCAACGCGCTTGCACGTTCGCTCTCGTCGGAGACTAGCGGCCGATCCCGCTCCAGTCAGCGAGAACAAGCGAAAAGTCCTGGTCAGCCTCGATCGACCCGGACTTTTCCGGACATAATGACCGACAATTTTCCTTGGTGTTTGGCGTTAACTCGCCGCTCCCTCCGGCCTGGGACGCGCTACCCGGCCACCGCTTCGCGCACCTCGGCGGCGAAACGCGCCGCGCTCTCGCGCAGAGCGGCCGTATCCGGCCCGTGCCGGAGCACTCCACGGCTCACATTCGGGACAACGTCCCGCACGGCCGCGCCGAAGACCCTGGGCAGGTCGGCGGCGGTGGCGCCCTGGGCCCCGATGCCGGGGGCGAGCAGCGGGCCGTTGATGGCCAGATCGGCACCCGCGGCGCTCAGGGAGTCACTCAGCGTGGCCCCGACGACGGCGCCGTACGAGCCCATGGGCGCGGCGTCCGCGTTCTCGGCCCGCAGGTGGTCCAGCATCGTGGCCGCGACGCTCGAGCCGTCCGCCCGCACCGCGTGCTGCACCTCGGCGCCCTCCGGGTTGGAGGTGAGCGCGAGGACGAAGACGCCGGTGCCGCTCTCGCGCGCCAGGTCCAGCGCCGGACGCAGGGAGCCGTAGCCCAGGTACGGGCTGACGGTGACCGCGTCGGAGAACAGCGGGGAGGCGGGGTCGAGGTAGGTCGCGGCGTACGCGGCCATGGTCGAGCCGATGTCGCCGCGCTTGGCGTCCATCAGCACGAGCGCGCCGGCGGCGCGGGAGTCGGCCACGGCCCGCTCCAGGACGGCGACGCCGCGCGAGCCGAAGCGCTCGAAGAAGGCCGACTGCGGCTTGAGGACGGCCACCCGGTCGGCCAGGGCCTCCACGACGGTGTACGTGAAGCGCTCCAGGCCCGCGATGTCGTCGGACAGGCCCCAGTCGGCGAGCAGGGAGGCGTGCGGGTCGATGCCGACGCACAGCGGACCGCGCTCGTCCATGGCGCGGCGCAGGCGGGCGCCGAAGGGCTCGGGGGAGGTCATGCGGCTGCCTTCTTCCGGGTCTCGGCGCCGACGGCCTCGGCGAGGGTGGCGTAGGGGCTGGCGGCCAGGTGCTCGGCCAGGCCCTTGTGGATCTTCCTGCACCAGAACGGGCCCTCGTAGATGAAGGCGCTGTAGCCCTGGACCAGTGTGGCGCCCGCCAGGATGCGCTCCCAGGCGTCGTCGGCGGTCTCGATGCCCCCGACACCCACCAGGGTGATCCGGTCGCCCACACGGGCGTACAGGCGGCTCAGGACCTCCAGCGAGCGCTCCTTGAGGGGGGCGCCGGACAGGCCGCCGGCCCCGATGGCCTCGACGGTGCGCTTCGGCGTCCGCAGGCCCAGGCCCTCGCGGGCGATCGTGGTGTTGGTGGCGATGATGCCGTCCAGGCCCAGCTCGACGGCGAGGTCGGCGACGGCATCGACGTCCTCGTCGGCCAGGTCCGGGGCGATCTTGACCAGCAGCGGCACACGGCGCGAGGTGACGGTGCGGTCGGCGGCCTCGCGGACGGCGGCGAGCAGCGGGCGCAGCGCCTCGGTGGCCTGCAGGTTCCGCAGGCCGGGCGTGTTGGGCGAGGAGACGTTGACGACGAGGTAGTCGGCGTGGGCGGCCAGGCGCTCGGTGGAGGTGACGTAGTCGGCGACGGCCTCCTCCTCCGGCACGACCTTGGTCTTGCCGATGTTGACGCCGACCGTCGTCCTGAAGATCGCCTCGCGGGCCGCCAGGCGCTCCGCGACGGCCGCCGAGCCGTCGTTGTTGAAGCCCATGCGGTTGATGAGCGCGCGGTCCGCGACGAGGCGGAAGAGGCGCTTCTTGGGGTTGCCGGGCTGCGGCTGGGCGGTGACGGTGCCGATCTCGATGTGGTCGAAGCCGAGCATGCTCATGCCGTCGATGGCGGCGGCGTTCTTGTCGAAGCCGGCGGCGAGGCCGAACGGGCCGTGCATGCGCAGGCCCAGGGCCTCGGTGCGCAGCGCCTTGTGGCGGGGGGCGAGGACCGCGGCGACGAGCGTGCGCAGGACGGGTACGCGGGCGGCGGCGCGGATCCAGGCGAAGGCCAGGTGGTGGGCCTTCTCGGGGTCCATGCGCTTGAAGATCAGGTCGAAGAAGAGGCGGTACATGGCGGGCCTTCCGGGGCGGGAGGGGCGGACGGGGCGCATGCCGAGGGGGACACCTTCCGGTGTCCCCCTCGATGCGGGAGCCTTACGCCTCGCGGGCGTCGGTCAGCTGCCGCGCGTGCTCCTGCAGGGAGCGGACGCCGACCTCGCCCCGGCTCAGCGCCTCGATGCCCTGGACGGCGGCGGCCAGCGCCTGGACCGTGGTCAGGCAGGGGACCGCCCGGGCGACGGCGGCGGTGCGGATCTCGTAGCCGTCGAGGCGGCCGCCGGTGCCGTAGGGGGTGTTGACGATCAGGTCGACCTGGCCGTCGTGGATGAGCTGGACGATGGTCTTCTCGCCGTTCGGCCCCTCGCCCTCGCTCTGCTTGCGCACGACGGTGGCGTTGATGCCGTTGCGCCGCAGGACCTCGGCGGTGCCGGAGGTGGCGAGCAGCTCGAAGCCGTGGGCGACCAGCTCGCGGGCCGGGAAGATCATCGATCGCTTGTCCCGGTTGGCGACGGAGACGAACGCGCGGCCCTTGGTGGGCAGCGCGCCGTACGCGCCGGCCTGCGACTTGGCGTAGGCCGTGCCGAAGACCTTGTCGATGCCCATGACCTCACCGGTGGAGCGCATCTCCGGGCCGAGGACGGTGTCCACGCCGCGGCCGGAGGCGTCACGGAAGCGCGACCACGGCATCACGGCCTCCTTGACGGAGATCGGCGCGTCCAGCGGCAGGCTGCCGCCGTCGCCGGCCTTGGGCAGCATGCCCTCCTCGCGCAGCTCGGCGATGGTGGCGCCCAGGGAGATGCGGGCGGCGGCCTTCGCCAGCGGCACGGCGGTCGCCTTCGAGGTGAAGGGGACCGTGCGGGAGGCGCGCGGGTTGGCCTCGAGCACGTAGAGGATGTCGCCGGCCATCGCGAACTGGATGTTGATCAGGCCGCGCACGCCGACGCCCTTGGCGATGGCCTCGGTGGAGGACCGCAGCCGCTTGATGTCGAAGCCGCCGAGGGTGATCGGGGGCAGCGCGCAGGCGGAGTCGCCGGAGTGGATGCCGGCCTCCTCGATGTGCTCCATGACGCCGCCGAGGTAGAGCTCGTGGCCGTCGTAGAGCGCGTCGACGTCGATCTCGATGGCGTCGTCGAGGAAGCGGTCGATGAGCACCGGGTGCTCGGAGATCAGGCCCGCGTGGCGCTCGAGGTAGCCGGCCAGCGAGGGCTCGTCGTAGACGATCTCCATGCCGCGGCCGCCGAGCACGTAGGACGGGCGGACCATGACCGGGTAGCCGATACCGGCGGCGATGCCCTTGGCCTCGTCGAAGGAGTAGGCCGTGCCGTACTTGGGCGCGGGCAGACCCGCCTCGGTGAGCACGCGGCCGAAGGCGCCGCGCTCCTCGGCGAGGTCGATGGCCTCGGGCGAGGTGCCGACGATCGGCACGCCGTTGTCCTTGAGCGCCTGGGCCAGGCCCAGCGGCGTCTGGCCGCCGAGCTGGACGATGACGCCCGCGACGGGGCCGGCCTGCCGCTCCGCGTGGACGATCTCCAGGACGTCCTCCAGGGTGAGCGGCTCGAAGTAGAGCCGGTCGGAGGTGTCGTAGTCGGTGGAGACGGTCTCGGGGTTGCAGTTGACCATCACGGTCTCGTAGCCGGCGTCGCTGAGCGCGAACGAGGCGTGGACGCAGGAGTAGTCGAACTCGATGCCCTGGCCGATGCGGTTCGGGCCCGAGCCCAGGATGATCACGGCGGGCTTCTCGCGCGGCGCGACCTCGGTCTCCTCGTCGTAGGAGGAGTAGAAGTACGGCGTCTTCGCGGCGAACTCGGCGGCGCAGGTGTCGACCGTCTTGTAGACCGGGCGGACGCCGAGGGCCTGGCGCACCTCGCGGACGACGTCCTCGCGCAGGCCGCGGATCGCGCCGATCTGGGCGTCGGAGAAGCCGTGGCGCTTGGCCTCGGCCAGGAGCTCGGGCTGCAGCTTCTCGGCGGCGGCCAGCTCGTCGGCGATCTCCTTGATCAGGAAGAGCTGGTCGACGAACCACGGGTCGATCTTCGTCGCGTCGAAGACCTCCTCCGCGGTGGCGCCGGCGCGGATGGCGGCCATGACGGTGTTGATCCGGCCGTCGGTGGGACGGATCGCCTTCTCCAGCAGCTCGGCCTTGTCGCCGGGCTCGGAGACGAAGTCGAACTGCGAGCCCTTCTTCTCCAGCGAGCGCAGCGCCTTCTGCAGGGCCTCGGTGAAGTTACGGCCGATGGCCATGGCCTCGCCGACCGACTTCATGGTCGTGGTGAGGGTGGCGTCGGCGGCCGGGAACTTCTCGAACGCGAAGCGGGGCGCCTTGACCACGACGTAGTCGAGCGTGGGCTCGAAGGACGCCGGGGTCTTCTCGGTGATGTCGTTGGGGATCTCGTCCAGCGTGTAGCCGACGGCCAGGCGGGCGGCGATCTTGGCGATCGGGAAGCCGGTGGCCTTGGAGGCGAGCGCCGAGGAGCGCGAGACGCGCGGGTTCATCTCGATGACGATGACCCGGCCGTCCTCGGGGTTGACCGCGAACTGGATGTTGCAGCCGCCGGTGTCGACGCCGACCTCGCGGATGATCGCGATGCCGACGTCCCGCAGGATCTGGTACTCGCGGTCGGTCAGCGTCATCGCCGGGGCGACGGTGATGGAGTCGCCGGTGTGCACGCCCATCGGGTCGAAGTTCTCGATGGAGCAGACGACCACGACGTTGTCGTGCTTGTCGCGCATCAGCTCCAGCTCGTACTCCTTCCAGCCGAGGATGGACTCCTCCAGGAGCACCTCGGTGGTCGGGGAGAGCGTGAGGCCCTGGCCGGCGATGCGGCGCAGCTCCTCCTCGTCGTGCGCGAAGCCGGAGCCGGCGCCGCCCATGGTGAAGGAGGGACGGACGACGACGGGGTAGCCGCCGAGCTCGTCGACGCCCGCGATGACCTCGTCCATGGTGTGGCAGATGACCGAGCGGGCGGACTCGCCGTGGCCGATCTTGGCGTGCACCGCCTCGACGACGCCCTTGAACAGGTCGCGGTCCTCGCCCTTGTGGATGGCCTCGACGTTGGCGCCGATCAGCTCGACGCCGTACTTCTCCAGGACGCCGTTCTCGTGCATCGAGATCGCGGTGTTGAGCGCGGTCTGGCCGCCGAGGGTGGGCAGGAGCGCGTCGGGGCGCTCCTTGGCGATGATCTTCTCCACGAACTCCGGGGTGATCGGCTCGACGTACGTGGCGTCGGCGATCTCCGGGTCGGTCATGATCGTGGCCGGGTTGGAGTTGACCAGGATGACCCGCAGGCCCTCGGCCTTCAGCACCCGGCAGGCCTGGGTGCCGGAGTAGTCGAACTCCGCGGCCTGGCCGATGACGATCGGGCCGGAGCCGATGACCAGAACGGACTGGATGTCGGTGCGCTTAGGCACGCTGGCCCTCCATCAGGGAGACGAAGCGGTCGAACAGGTACGCGGCGTCGTGCGGTCCTGCGGCTGCCTCGGGGTGGTACTGGACGCTGAATGCCGGCTGGTCGAGGAGCTGGAGGCCTTCGACCACGTTGTCGTTGAGACAGACGTGGGAGACCTCGACCCGTCCGTAGGGCGTGTCGGTCGCGGCGTCGAGCGGGGCGTCGACGGCGAAGCCGTGGTTGTGGGCGGTGACCTCGACCTTGCCGGTCGTACGGTCCTGCACGGGCTGGTTGATGCCCCGGTGGCCGTACTTCAGCTTGTAGGTGCCGAAGCCGAGGGCGCGGCCGAGGATCTGGTTGCCGAAGCAGATGCCGAACAGCGGGGTCTTCCGGGAGAGGACCTCGCGCATCACGGAGACCGGGTGGTCGGCGGTGGCGGGGTCGCCGGGGCCGTTGGAGAAGAACACGCCGTCGGGGTTCACGGCGTAGACGTCCTCGGCGGTGGCGGTCGCGGGCAGGACGTGCACCTCGATGCCGCGCTCGGCCATGCGGTGCGGGGTCATGCCCTTGATGCCCAGGTCGACCGCGGCGACGGTGAAGCGCTTCGCACCGATCGCGGGGACGACGTAGGTCTCCTTGGTGGCGACCTCGGCGGAGAGGTCGGCGCCCTTCATCTCGGGGGCCTGCCGGACCCTGGCGAGCATGAGGCCCTCGTCGGGCAGCGCCTCGCCGGAGAAGATGCCGACGCGCATCGCGCCGCGCTCGCGCAGGTGGCGGGTGAGCGCGCGGGTGTCGACGCCGCTGATGCCGACGACGCCCTGCTTGGCCAGCTCCTCGTCCAGGGAGCGGCGCGAGCGCCAGTTGGACGGGACGCGGGCGGGGTCGCGGACGACGTAGCCGGCGACCCAGATGCGGCCGGACTCGGGGTCCTCGTCGTTGACGCCGGTGTTGCCGACGTGCGGGGCCGTCATGACGACGACCTGGCGGTGGTACGAGGGGTCGGTCAGGGTCTCCTGGTAGCCGGTCATGCCGGTGGAGAACACGGCCTCGCCGAAGGTCTCCCCCACGGCCCCGTAGGCGCGTCCGCGGAACGTACGTCCGTCCTCCAGGACAAGTACGGCGGGGAGCTTGCCGGTCCCCCTGGTGGAGGTCGTCATCGTGCGCCTTCCATGTCGGTGCTGTGCTGGTTGTGCAGGGTGGTCAGGGCCTCGGCCCAGTCCGTGTGCTCGGCCGCCCGGTCGAAGCGGAAGCCGGAGTCGATCGTGGTGTCGCCGTGCTGCCAGGTGATCACGAGCAGGCCGCCCTCGGCGAGGACCTTGCCCGCGATGCCCTTGTCGAGCCGGGCGCCGCGCAGCGCGGCGGCCGGGATGAAGAAGTCCTGGGCGCCGGGCCGCGTGACGGCCACGCCCTGCTCCGTCAGGGTGAGCTCGGCCTTGCTACGGGTGCCCAGGCCGTGCGCGACGATGCGGTCGAGCCACTGTCCGGCGGTGGTGGAGCCGTGGTAGCGGCCGGTCGTCACGAGGGTGGGCTCGCCCGTCCCGGCGGGGGCCGCGGGCAGCTCGGGCAGGCCGCCCTGGAGCGTGCCGCGCCACTTCCATCCCTCGCGCATCAGCCAGTAGACCAGCGCGATGAAGAGCAGCAGCCCGACCACCCAGCCGATGCGCGCGGCCCAGTCGGTGACGTCGGCAGACTTCTGCTCGGCCGCCAGATTGATGAGTGCAGATGTCACGCGAGATTCCCGTCCACGACCGTCGCCCGGCCCCGCAGGAAGGTGTGGGTGACGCGACCCGGCAGCTCACGACCCTCGTACGGGGTGTTGCGGCTGCGGGAGGCGAAGCCCGCGGGGTCCACGACACCACGGTAAGCGGAATCGACGAGGGTGAGGTTGGCGGGCTCCCCGGCGGCGATGGGGCGGCCGTGACCGGAGAGGCTTCCGATGCGGGCGGGCTTGTACGACATGCGCTCGGCGACGCCGGCCCAGTCCAGCAGCCCGGTCTCGACCATCGTGTGCTGGACGACCGCCAGCGCGGTCTCCAGGCCCACCATGCCCATGGCGGCCGCGGCCCACTCGCAGTCCTTGTCCTCGTGCGGGTGCGGGGCGTGGTCGGTGGCCACGATGTCGATCGTGCCGTCGGCCAGGGCCTCGCGCAGCGCCATCACGTCGTGCTCGGTGCGCAGCGGCGGGTTCACCTTGTAGACGGGGTTGTACGAGCGGACGAGCTCGTCGGTCAGCAGCAGGTGGTGCGGGGTGACCTCGGCGGTGACGTCGATGCCGCGCGCCTTGGCCCAGCGCACGATCTCCACCGAGCCGGCCGTGGACAGGTGGCAGATGTGCACCCGGGAGCCGACGTGCTCGGCGAGCAGGACGTCGCGGGCGATCACCGACTCCTCGGCGACGGCCGGCCAGCCGCCCAGGCCCAGCTCGGCGGAGACGACGCCCTCGTTCATCTGGGCGCCCTCGGTGAGCCGGGGCTCCTGGGCGTGCTGGGCGACGACGCCGCCGAAGGCCTTCACGTACTCCAGCGCACGGCGCATGATCACGGCGTCGTCGACGCACTTGCCGTCGTCGGAGAAGACGGTGACCCCGGCGGCGGACTCGTGCATGGCGCCGAGCTCGGCGAGCTTCTTGCCCTCCAGACCGACCGTGACGGCGCCGATGGGCTGCACGTCGCAGTAGCCGGACTCCTTGCCCAGGCGCCAGACCTGCTCGACGACGCCGGCGGTGTCGGCGACGGGGAAGGTGTTGGCCATGGCGAAGACGGCGGTGTAGCCGCCGCTCGCGGCCGCCCGGGTGCCGGTCAGGACGGTCTCGGAGTCCTCGCGGCCGGGCTCGCGCAGGTGGGTGTGGAGGTCGACCAGGCCGGGCAGCAGGATCTTGCCCTCGGCCTCGACGACGGTGGCGCCCTCGGCGCTCAGGCCCGTGCCGACCTCGGCGATGGTCTCGCCGTCGATCAGGACGTCCTGCGGCTCGCCGCCGAGGACCTTCGCACCACGGATCAGGATCTTCGTCATGGTTACTTGTTCTCCTCGGTGCGGGCGTTGTTCGTGGTGACGGCCGGCTCGGAGCCGCCGAGCAGCAGGTAGAGGACGGCCATGCGGATCGAGACGCCGTTGGCGACCTGCTCGACGGCCGTGCAGCGCGGGGAGTCGGCGACCTCGGCGGTGATCTCCATGCCGCGGTTCATCGGGCCGGGGTGCATGACGACGGAGTGCTCCGGCATCTTCGCCATGCGGTCGCCGTCCAGGCCGTAGCGGCGCGCGTACTCACGCTCGGTCGGGAAGAACGCGGCGTTCATCCGCTCGCGCTGCACCCGCAGCATCATCACGGCGTCGGACTTCGGCAGCACCGCGTCCAGGTCGTAGGAGATCTCGCACGGCCAGCTCTCGACGCCCACCGGCACCAGCGTGGGCGGCGCGACCAGCGTGACCTCGGCGCCCAGGGTGTGCAGCAGGAGCACGTTGGAGCGGGCGACGCGGCTGTGCAGCACGTCGCCGACGATCGTGATGCGGCGCCCGGCCAGGTCCTTGCCCAGGCCCGCGTCCCGGCCGACCAGGCGGCGGCGCATGGTGAAGGCGTCCAGCAGGGCCTGGGTGGGGTGCTCGTGGGTGCCGTCGCCGGCGTTGACGACGGCGCCGTCGATCCAGCCGGAGTTCGCCAGCCGGTAGGGGGCGCCGGAGGCGTGGTGGCGGATGACGACCGCGTCCGCGCCCATCGCCTCCAGGGTCAGGGCGGTGTCCTTGAGCGACTCGCCCTTGGAGACCGAGGAGCCCTTGGCGGAGAAGTTGATGACGTCGGCGGAGAGCCGCTTGGCGGCGGCCTCGAAGGAGATGCGGGTCCGCGTCGAGTCCTCGAAGAAGAGGTTGACGACGGTGCGGCCGCGCAGGGTCGGCAGCTTCTTGATGGGCCGGTCGGCGACCCGGGCCATTTCCTCGGCGGTGTCGAGGATCAGGACGGCGTCGTCGCGGGTGAGGTCGGCGGCCGAGATGAGATGGCGCTGCATCCGGTTGCTCCGTGGTTGAGGAGGTATGCGGGGGTACGGACGGGCATGCCGCGGCACGGCCCCGGGATCACCGGGTCCGTGACGGGGGACTACTGCCCGTCGGCCGGGGCGGTCGCGCCCGCGCCGAGGAGCACGCTGTCGCGGCCGTCCTCCTCGGTCAGGTGGACCTTGACCGTCTCCCGCAACGACGTCGGGAGGTTCTTGCCGACGTAGTCGGCACGGATGGGAAGTTCGCGGTGGCCGCGGTCGACGAGGACGGCCAGCTGGACGGCGCGCGGCCGGCCGAGGTCGTTCATGGCGTCGAGGGCGGCGCGGATGGTGCGGCCGGAGAAGAGCACGTCGTCGACGAGGATGACGAGCTTGCCGTCGATGCCCTCGCCGGGGATCTCGGTGCGCGCGAGGGCACGGGCCGGGCGCAGCCGCAGATCGTCGCGGTACATGGTGATGTCGAGGGAGCCGACGGGCATCTTGCCGCCGGTGATCTCCTCGAGCTTGGCCGCCAGCCGCCGGGCGAGGAAGACGCCACGCGTGGGAATGCCGAGGAGTACGACGTCGTCGGCGCCCTTGGCGCGCTCGACGATCTCATGAGCGATCCGGGTCAGGACCCGGGCGATGTCCGGTGCTTCCAGCACGGGACGCGCAGCAGGAATTGCGTCCATACGAAACGGACCTCCTTCTCCGCCTCACGGGACGGACTTTAAAGGACGTCGGATTTACATGTTTCACCGTACCAGCACCGCCGGGCGCCTCTTGCCATCACCCCCTGACGGCCCAGAGCGGACGGCATTCGGCTTGACGAACCGAGATTACGCTGCGTAACCTCACAGTGAGTTACCAGACACGCGGCAGTCGCAGAAGACGCCGCCGCACGTCGATACAGCGTCCGGGGAGCTTTATGTCCAGCGAATACGCCAAACAGCTCGGGGCCAAGCTCCGCGCCATCCGCACCCAGCAGGGCCTCTCCCTCCATGGTGTCGAGGAGAAGTCCCAGGGGCGCTGGAAGGCCGTCGTGGTGGGTTCGTACGAGCGCGGCGACCGTGCCGTGACCGTGCAGCGCCTGGCCGAGCTGGCCGACTTCTACGGTGTGCCCGTGCAGGAGCTGCTGCCCGGCACCACGCCCGGCGGCGCCGCCGAGCCCCCGCCGAAGCTGGTCCTGGACCTGGAGCGGCTCGCCCACGTCCCGGCCGAGAAGGCGGGCCCGCTCCAGCGCTATGCCGCGACCATCCAGAGCCAGCGCGGCGACTACAACGGCAAGGTCCTCTCGATCCGTCAGGACGACCTGCGCACCCTCGCCGTGATCTACGACCAGTCGCCCTCGGTGCTCACCGAGCAGCTGATCAGCTGGGGCGTCCTGGACGCCGACGCGCGTCGTGCCGTGCAGCACGAGGACGCGTAGCGGTCACCAGGGCCGCCAGGCCTTCTTTTGCCGATAACAAACCGCCGTGGGGCGGGAAACCCGGCCGGGTTTCCCGCCCCACGGCGGTTGTGCGTTACGGCGACTGTGCCTTATGAGCGCCGAATGCTCGGCTTGAGCTCCTTGAAACGGCCCAGCAGGCCGTTGACAAAGGCGGGCGAGTCGTCGGTGGAGAACTCCTTGGCGAGTTGCACCGCCTCGTCGATCGCCACCGCGTCCGGGGTCTCGTCCTCCCAGATCAGCTCGTACGCGCCGAGCCGGACGATGTTCCGGTCCGCGGCGGGCATCCGGTCCAGGTCCCAGTCGACCGCGTAGGTGGCGATCAGTTCGTCGATCCGCGCGATGTGCTGCGCGTAGCCCTCGACGAGCTGCATCGTGTACGGATTGACCGACGGCTGACGGTCGTCGGACCGGGCATGCCGGATCCAGTCCGCGAGGACGTTCTGCACGGAGGAACCGCGCTGGTCGGCCTCGAAGAGGATCTGGAAGGCGCGCTTACGTGCCTTGCTGCGGGCGGACACGGTTAGCTGTTCACCCGGCCGAGGTAATCGCCGGTGCGCGTGTCGACCTTGATCTTCTCACCCGTGGTGATGAAGAGCGGGACCTGGATCTCGTAGCCGGTCTCGAGCTTCGCGGGCTTGGTGCCGCCGGTGGAGCGGTCGCCCTGGACACCCGGGTCGGTGTGCTCGATGACCAGCTCGACCGCGGCCGGGAGCTCGACGTAGAGGACGGAGCCCTCGTGCTGCGCGACGGTGGCCTCGAAGCCCTCGAGCAGGAAGTTGGCGGCGTCGCCGACGGCCTTGCGGTCGACCATCAGCTGGTCGTACGTGCCCATGTCCATGAAGACGAAGTACTCGCCGTCCATGTACGAGAACTGCATCGTCCGCTTGTCGACGGTGGCCGTCTCGACCTTCACGCCGGCGTTGAAGGTCTTGTCGACCACCTTGCCGGAGAGCACGTTCTTCAGCTTCGTACGGACGAAGGCGGGGCCCTTGCCGGGCTTGACGTGCTGGAACTCGACGACGGACCAGAGCTGGCCGCCTTCGAGCTTGAGCACCATGCCGTTCTTGAGGTCGTTCGTGGATGCCACGGTTGCGGTATCTCCTGGGCTGGTGGAACCAGAAAGTGCGATGCGCCCCGCTAGAGCGCGAGCAGCTCTTTGGTCGTAATGGTGAGTAGCTCGGGTCCGCCGTCCGCCTCGGGGCGGACGACGAGCGTGTCATCGATCCGGACGCCGCCCCGTCCCGGGAGGTGGACTCCCGGATCTACGGTGACCGGCACGCAAGCGTCCAGTTTACCCATTGCCGACGGTGCCAGCCGAGGGTCCTCGTCGTTTTCGAGCCCCACGCCGTGGCCGATGCGGGGTCCGACCCGCTCGCCGTGGCCCGCGGCCTCCAGCACGACCCGTGCCGCGCGGTCCACGTCACGGTACGCCGCGCCGGGCGCCAGGGCCTCCCGACCCGCCCGCTGGGCTGCGAACACCTGCTCGTACAGCTCGATCTGCCAGTCCGCCGGGGAGGAGCCGATCACAAACGTACGAGCGATTTCGCTCCGGTATCCACGATAGTCCGCACCCAGGCAGACGCTGAGGAAGTCGCCCTCCTCCACCCGGCGGTCGGTCGGCACATGACCGGCGCGCCCCGAGTTCGGCCCGGCCCCCACCGAGGTGGGGAACGCCGCCGCGTCCGCCCCGTGATCGATCAGCCGGCGCTCGAGCTCCAGCGCCAGATGCCGCTCGGTGCGCCCGACGAGTATCGACTCCAGCAGCTCCCCCAGCGCCTGGTCGGTGATCTCGGCGGCGATCCGCAGATGAGAGATCTCCTCGTCGTCCTTGACGATCCGCTGCTGCTCCACGGCCGTGCCCAGGTCCTCCAGGCGCGCACGGGGCGCCACCGAGCGCACCGCCCGGTGCCGGGCCACGGTCAGATGGTGCTCCTCCAGTGCCAGCGAGCCGGCCCCGGCCTCGACGGCCCGCTCCGCGGCCGCCACGGCCGGATCCCCCTCCGGGCTCGGCAGCACCAGGACGCCCAGGTCGTCGGCGGGCCGGCCGGCGCCGGTGACGTCCGCGAAGGGGTCGATGCCGCACACCAGCACATCGGGGCCCGGCCCCAGGAGGAGCACGGCGCCGGCCGGGGCTCCGCCCGCCAGATAGCGCACGTTGGCCTCGCCGGAGACCAGGGCGGCCTCACTGCCGGCCGCCTCGCACCGCTCGCGCAGCCTGGAGCGCCGTGCCGCGTACACCTCGGACATGCCTCCGAGCGTACGTTCGGCGGAGCTTTCCGGCCTTTCGGAGGACTCCGACCGGGGCCCCGCGCGCTACCAGGAGGTGAGGGCGCGGGCGACGACCTCGTCCAGGAGCCGGGCCGTGGTGGCGACGTCCTGGTGGGTGTTGTCGATGATGGGCAGACCCGAGCCGTACCAGCCGGCCATCCGGCCGTGGATCCGGGCGACCTCCTCGTCGCTGAGCCGGCGGTTCCCGCTGCGCTCGGCGTTGCGTTCGAGGACCACCTCCAGGCCCGGCAGCAGCACGACGGGCAGCAGGCCGGGGCCCACGTGCCGCTTCCAGCCGCCCAGGCCCACCACGGGCCGGTCGGGGAAGACGGCGTCGTCGAGGATGCAGGAGATGCCGTTGGCGAGGAAGTTGCGGGCGGCGAAGCCGCAGGTGCGCCGGGCGAGGCGATACTGCGCCTCGGAGTGGTCGTTCCAGCCGGACTGCGGGTCCGCGAAGCCGGAACGCACCCATTCGCGCACGTCGTCCAGGCTGATGTGGGCCGTGGGCACCCGGCGGGTGTCCGCCCAGTGCCGGGCCACGGTGGTCTTGCCGGCGCCGGCGGGGCCGATGAGGAGCACCGCGACGGCGGCGGTGGAGGCGTCGGCCGCCACGGGGGCCGGGGGAAGGTGTCCGGCGGCCTCGTTCCCCGGCGGGGGAACGGCCGGCATCGGGGGGTGGGCCGGTGGCAGCGGCGGTCCCACGGGGTACTGCATCCGGTGGCACTCCGTCTCGTGCGGTCGCGTGGTGAAGGGCGCTGGGCCAGACGGGAGAGTACCCGAGACCGCCCTCCCCGGCCGTCGCACCGCTCAACGGCCGGGGGTGACACGAAGTGCCCGACGGGCCGTCAGCCCGCGAGTTCCTCCGCCAGCGCGCGCAGCGCGAGCCGGTAGGAGCCGATGCCGAAGCCCGCCACGGTGCCGCTGGCGACCGCCGCGATCACGGACGTGTGGCGGAACTCCTCCCGGGTGTACGGGTTGGAGATGTGCACCTCGATCAGCGGCGCGGTGCGCTGCGCCGCCGCGTCCCGCATGGCGTACGAGTAGTGCGTGAAGGCGCCGGGGTTGATGACCACGGGCAGCGCGCCGTCGGCGGCCTCGTGCAGCCAGCGCACCAGCTCGCCCTCGTCGTTGGTCTCGCGGACCTCGACGTCGAAGCCGAGCTCGGCGCCCAGCCGGGCGCACTCCTCGACCAGCCCCTTGTAGGACGTCGAGCCGTAGACGTCGGGCTCGCGGGAGCCGAGCCGGCCGAGGTTGGGGCCGTTGAGGACCAGGACCCGCCGGGCCCCGCCGCTCACGCCGCTCATGCCGCTCATGCCGCGATCTCGGCGTGCGCGGCCAGCAGCATCGCCGGGTCCGGGCCCTCCAGGACCGTGGGCTTGGCCAGGCCGTCCAGGACGATGAAGCGCAGCCGGTCGCCGCGCGTCTTCTTGTCGACCTTCATGGTCTCCAGCAGCTTCGGCCACTGGTCGCCCCGGTAGGTGACGGGCAGGCCCACCGACTGCAGGACCGCGCGGTGCCGGTCGGCGGTGGCGTCGTCCAGGCGCCCGGCGATCCGGCCGAGCTCGGCCGCGAAGACCATGCCCACGGCCACGGCCGCGCCGTGCCGCCAGTTGTAGCGCTCGTTCTTCTCGATCGCGTGGGCGAGCGTGTGCCCGTAGTTGAGGATCTCGCGCAGGCCGGACTCCTTGAGGTCGGAGGAGACGACCTCCGCCTTGACCCGGATCGAGCGCTCGATCAGCTCGGCGGTGTGCGGGCCGGCGGGCGTACGGGCGGCCTCGGGATCGGCCTCGATGAGCTCGAGGATGGCCGGGTCGGCGATGAAGCCGGCCTTGATGATCTCGGCGAGTCCGCTGACGTAGTCGTGGACCGGCAGCGAGTCCAGCGCGGCCAGGTCGCACAGCACGCCGGCCGGCGGGTGGAAGGCGCCGACGAGGTTCTTGCCCTCGGCGGTGTTGATGCCGGTCTTGCCGCCGACGGCCGCGTCGACCATGCCCAGCACGGTGGTGGGCACCGCGATCCAGCGCACCCCGCGCAGCCAGGTGGCGGCCACGAAGCCGGCCACGTCGGTGGTGGCCCCGCCGCCCACGCCGACGATCACGTCGGTGCGGGTGAAGTTGGTCTGCCCGAGCGCCTTCCAGCAGTAGGCGGCGACCTCGACGGTCTTGGACTCCTCGGCGTTCGGGAGCTGGATCGCGATGGCCTCGTAGCCCTGGGAGGCCAGGTCCTCTCGGATCGCCTCGCCGGTCTCGGCGAGCGCCTCCGGGTGCAGCACGGCCACGCGCTTGGCCTTCGGGCCGATCAGGCCGGGCAGCTCGCCCAGCAGCTGGCGCCCGACCAGGACCTCGTACGGCGCGGTGCCCGCGCTGCCGGCGACCTGGATGCGGGTGGGGGCGTCGGTCATGCGTTCCTCACTGCGTGGTGTCCGGTGTGTGGGCCCGGGGCAGCCGCAGCGCCTCCATCACGGCGTCGGCTACCTGGGAGGGGGTGCGGTCGCCGGTGCCGACGACGGCTCGGGCGACCTCGGTGTAGAGCGGGCGGCGCTGCTCCATCAGCTCGCGCCACCGCTTGCGGGGGTTGACGGCGAGCAGCGGGCGCGGGGCGTCCAGGCCCACCCGGCGGACGGCGTCGGCCATCTCGACGTCGAGGAAGACCACGGGCAGGCCCGCGAGCAGGGCCCGGGTGTCCGGGTCCATGACGGCGCCGCCGCCGAGGGCGAGCACACCGGGGTGCTCGGCCACGGCGGCGGCCACGGCCCGCCGCTCCAGCTCGCGGAAGTGCGGCTCGCCCTCGTCGATGAAGATCTCCGGGATGGGCTTGCCGGCCATGCGCTCGATGTCGGCGTCGGTGTCGCGGTAGCCGGTGCCCAGCCGCTCGGCGAGCAGGGCGCCGACGGTGGACTTGCCCGCGCCGGGCGGGCCCACCAGGACGACCGCGGGAGTGCCGGGTGCCGTCACTTGATGGCCAGGTTCTCGAGGTAGCCGCGGACGTTGCGGCGGGTCTCGGCGACGCTGTCGCCGCCGAACTTCTCCACCACGGCGTCGGCGAGCACCAGCGCCACCATGGCCTCCGCGACGATGCCGGCCGCGGGCACGGCGCACACGTCGGAACGCTGGTGGTGGGCCTGCGCGGCCTCGCCGGTGACGACGTCCACCGTCGCCAGCGCGTGGGGCACGGTCGCGATCGGCTTCATCGCGGCCCGTACGCGCAGCAGCTCACCGGTCGTCAGGCCGCCCTCGGTGCCGCCGGAGCGGCCGGAGGTGCGGCGGATGCCGTCCTCGGTGGCCACGATCTCGTCGTGCGCCTGGGAGCCGGGCACCCGGGCGAGCTCGAAGCCGTCGCCGACCTCGACGCCCTTGATGGCCTGAATGCCCATCAGGGCGGCGGCCAGGCGGGCGTCCAGGCGGCGGTCCCAGTGGGTGTGGGAGCCCAGGCCCACCGGCACGCCGTAGGCCAGCACCTCGACGACGCCGCCGAGGGTGTCGCCGTCCTTGTGGGCCTGGTCGATCTCGGCGACCATCGCCTCGCTCGCGGCCCGGTCCAGGCAGCGCACCGGGTCGGCGTCGAGCTTCTCGACGTCGGAGGGCTTGGGGTACACGCCGTACGGGGCCTTGGCGGCGGCCAGCTCCACGACGTGGGAGACGATCTCGATGCCGGCCGCCTCCTTGACGAAGGAGCGGGCCACGGCGCCGAGGGCGACACGGGCGGCGGTCTCCCGGGCGGAGGCGCGCTCCAGGATCGGGCGGGCGTCGGCCACGCCATACTTCTGCATGCCCGCCAAGTCCGCGTGACCGGGACGGGGACGGGTCAACGGGGCGTTACGGGCCATACCGTCGAGCTCGGCGGGATCGACCGGGTCGGCCGCCATCACCTTCTCCCACTTGGGCCACTCGGTGTTGCCGACCATGACGGCGACCGGTGAGCCCATCGTCAGGCCGTGCCGGACGCCGCCGAGGAAGGTGACCTCGTCGCGCTCGAACTTCATGCGGGCACCGCGCCCATAGCCGAGGCGCCGCCGGGCCAGGTGGTCCGCCACCATCTCCGTGGTGATCGGCACGCCGGCGGGAAGACCCTCCAGCGTCGCCACGAGTGCGGGGCCGTGCGACTCCCCCGCGGTCAGCCAGCGCAACCTGCTCAACGGTGCTCCTCAGTAGCCATGGCCTTGCGAAATGCTCGCTCTGATCCTCCCACGAGCTGTCGCCAGTACCGGGCGCAGGTCCAAGGTGCGGACGCATGAGGACAGCATGTGGGCGGCAGCGAAACCCGCTGCCGCCCTACCCCGCGAGCGCGGGGACCACCAAGCCGAGCTAGCCGGAATCCAGAACTACGGCGGGTCACCCCCGCAAGCGCGGGGAATTCGGCTTTCCCACCTCAACGAGGGCAGCGACTCCTAGTCACGCGCCGCGCGCCGCCAGGGCCGCCTCGCCCGCGGCCCGCATCGCGGCCAGCGGGCCGGGGGCGCGCCCGGTCATCTGCTCGACCTGGAGGACCGCCTGGTGGACCAGGAGGTCCAGGCCGCCCAGGACCGTGCCGCCGCGGGCCGCCCAGGCGGCGGCCAGGGGGGTCGGCCACGGGTCGTACAGCACGTCGAAGAGCGTGCCGGGGCGGTCCGGGACCGCGCCGGCGAGGGCGTCGGTGGCGCCGGCCGGGGTGGTGGCGACGACCAGGGGCGCGGTGAGCGCCTCGGCGGCCCGCGACCAGTCGGCGGTGCGCACGGACACGCCGAGCCGCTCACCCCACTGGCGCATTTCGGCGGCCCGCTCGGGGCTGCGCACATACGCGGTGACCTCGCCGGTGCAGATGCGGGCGAGGGCGGCCAGGGCGGAGGAGGCGGTGGCTCCGGCGCCGAGGACGGCGGCGGACTCCGTCTTCTCCACGCCGCGTTCGCGCAGCGCGGCCGCGATGCCGGGGATGTCGGTGTTGTCGCCGACGCGGCGGCCGTCCTCCGTCAGGACGACGGTGTTGACGGCCTCCACGGACCGCGCGGTGGCGCTGACCTCGTCCAGCAGCGGGATCACCGCGCGCTTGAGCGGCATGGTCAGGGAAAGCCCGGCCCAGGTGTCGTCGAGGCCGTCGAGGAAGGCCGGAAGGGCCGCCTCGCCGACCTCGTGACGGCCGTACGTCCACTCCGCCAGGCCCAGGTCCGCGTAGGCGGCCCGGTGCAGCACGGGCGAGAGGGAGTGGGCGATCGGCGAGCCGAGCACCGCGGCCCGGTGGCGCCGCTGCGGGTCGGTCATGACGTCTTCCGGCTCTTGTTGAACTCGTCCACGAGCTTCTGGTGCTCCTGGAGGTTCTTGGTGAACGTCGTCTTCTCGTTGATGGAGACGAAGTAGTACCAGTCACCCGGCTCGGGATCCATCGCGGCCCTGAGCGCCTCCGCGCCCGGGTTGCCGATGGGGCCGGGCGGCAGGCCCCTGATGAAGTACGTGTTGTACGGGTGGTCGTACTTCCGGAGCTCCTGGGGGTTGAGGTCGAGCTTGCTCTGGTTCTTGGCGTAGTTGGCCGTCGAGTCGAACTCGAGCTTGCCGTTCGTCTGGACGTTGGTCGGCTTGAGGCGGTTGTAGATGACCCGCGACATCTTGCGGAAGTCGTCGTGCGTCATGCCCTCGGCGTTGACCAGGCTCGCCACGGTGATCAGCTGGAGCGGGGACTTCAGGCCGAGCTCCTTGGCCTTGCCCTCCAGGTCCTGCTTGGCGTAGTTCTCCTTGGCCCGGGCGACCATCTGCCTGAGGACGTCCTCGGGCTTGGTTCCCTTGCCCGCGCTGTACTGCGAGGGGTAGAGGAACCCCTCCAGCGGGTCCCTGATCTTCGGGTCGGAGTTCGCCCAGTCGGGCAGCCCCAGGTTCTTCGCCTGGCTCGCGGCGACGCCCTTGGTGGTGCCGGAGGCGAGGCCCAGCTTCTTGTCGATGGCGGCGTAGACGTTGACGGCCCGGATGCCCTCGTGGAGGGTGAGGAAGTTGCCGGAGTCCGTCATCATTCCGACGGCCGCGGCACCGGACATCTCCTTGCGGAGGGTGTACGTGCCCGGCTGGATGGACTTCTTGGCGGCGGCCGAGGTGAACGCGCCGACGCTCTTGACCACGCCGGCCTTCTCCAGGATCTGGCCCATCTGGGTCAGGGAGGAGCCCTTGGGGATCTCGACCGTCACCTGGCCGGAGCCCTCGCCGTCGTAGTCGGGCGCGGAGCCGTAATGGGTCTGCCAGTAGTCGTAGGCGAGGTAACCGCCACCGCCCACGACGCCGACGAGCACCACGGCGACCAGCAGACAGGCGGTGCCGCTGCGGCGCTTGGGCGCCTTCTCCTTGCTTTTGCCCTTGCCGCGGCCGCCCCGGCCCCTGCGGGGCTCATCGCGCGGCTCGGGGTCGTCGTCCTCGTACTCGTCCTCGTCCCGGGCGGGGGCGGGGGCGGGCGGCAGCGGGTCGTCGAAGAGGGAGATCTTCTGCTCGACCACCTCCGCGGACGCCTCCGCCGGCACCTGGGCCTGCTGGATGGGGTGCTGCCCGGTCTGCTGCTGAACGGGGTGCTGGCCGGTGTGCTGCTGGATCGGGTGCTGCCCCGTGTGCTGCTGAATGGGGTGCTGCCCGGTCTGCTGCTGGATCGGGTGCTGCCCGGTCTGCTGCTGGATCGGGTGCTGCCCCGTGTGCTGCTGGATCGGGTGCTGCCCCGTGTGCTGCTGGATCGGGTGCTGCCCGGTCTGCTGCTGGATCGGGTGCTGCCCCGTGTGCTGCTGGATCGGGTGCTGCCCCGTGTGCTGCTGGATCGGGTGCTGCCCCGTGTGCTGCTGAATGGGGTGCTGCCCGGTCTGCTGCTGGACCGGGTGCTGCCCCGTGTGCTGGTCCCCGGCGTACGGGGCCTGGTGCTGGGGCGGGTAGGGGTTGGTGCCCGTGTCGTACTGGTAGTGGTCCGGCTGCCCGCCGCCCCCGTACGTCCCGCCGTGCCCGGCGTACGGGTCGCCGGGACCCCCCGCGTTCTGCGAGGGGTCCCAGCCGTACTGCTGCTGCTGATCGGGATAGGGCTGCTCGTAGGTGGGCTGAGACTGCGGCTGGTGCTGCGCGTACTGCTGCCCGCCGTATCCCTGGTCCCCGTACAGAGGGTCCTCGGGATGCCACGGTTGGGAGCCGGAACCCCGGCCGTACTCAGTCATCTATCCCCTAGAGCCGCACAGCGGCAGCCAGTGCGCCAGGTGAAGCGCGAAAGTCCGACGTCTGGTCCTGCCCGGCAGACATTCGAACAGCTGCCATGTCGCGCGGAACGTTACCGTATTGCGATCAGATGACCACTTCGACGGCCTCGCCCGGGGGGCGCCCGGAGATCTTCTCGATCTCCAGGGCGTTCTGCAGGATGACCACGGCGGCCGCCTGGTCGACCACGGAGCGCCCCTTCTTGGAGCTGACGCCGGAGGCGCGCAGGCCCTGCGCGGCCGTGACGGTCGTCATGCGCTCGTCGACGAGCCGCACCGGCACCGGGGCGATCCGCCGGGCCATCTCCCGGGCGAACGTCCGCACCTTGGCCGCGGCCGGCCCCTCTCCCCCCTTGAGGGAGCGGGGCAGACCCACGACGACCTCGACCGGCTCGTACTCCGCGACGATCGCCGCGAGCCGCTTGTGGGCCTGCGGGATGTCACGTCCGGGGACGGTCTCCACCGGGGTCGCGAGGATCCCGTCGGGGTCGCACGACGCGACCCCGATACGGGCGTCCCCCACGTCCACGGCGATACGCCTGCCTCGTCGCACGATGCTCAGGCCGCCTCGGCCACGAGGCGCTCGACGGCGGCCATGGCCTCGTCGAGGGCGTCGGCGTTCTGGCCACCGCCCTGGGCGACGTCCGGCTTGCCGCCGCCACCGCCGCCGAGGGTCTTGGCGGCCGTACGGACCAGCTCGCCGGCCTTGAGACCGCGCTCACGGGCGGCCTCGTTGGTGGCGATGACGGTCAGCGGGCGGCCGTTGGCCACGGTGAACAGCGCGACCACGGCGGCCCGGCCGCCCTGGATGCGCCCGCGGACGTCCAGGACGAGCTTGCGCAGGTCGTCGGCGCCGGTGCCGTCCGGCACCCGGCCGATGGCCAGGGCGACGCCGTGCACGTCCTTGGCACCCTCGGCGAGACCGGCGGCGGCCTGCAGCACCTTCTCGGCGCGGAAGCGCTCGATCTCCTTCTCGGCGTCCTTGAGCTTGGCGAGCATGCCGGAGATCTTCTCCGGGAGCTCCTCCGGACGGCCCTTGACCAGCTCGGTGAGCTGGGCGACGACCGTGTGCTCCTTGGCCAGGAAGTTGTAGGCGTCGGCGCCGACGAGGGCCTCGACGCGGCGCACGCCGGAGCCGATCGAGGACTCGCCGAGCAGCTTCACCAGACCCAGCTGGGCGGTGTTGGCGACGTGCGTACCGCCGCACAGCTCCTTGGAGAAGTCGCCGATGGTCACCACGCGCACGCGCTCGCCGTACTTCTCGCCGAACTCGGCGATGGCACCGGCCTTCTTGGCCTCGTCCAGGCTCATGACCTCCGCGTGGACGTCGAGCTCGTGGGAGAGGACCTCGTTGATGCGCTGCTCGACGTCGGTGAGGACCGAGCCGGGCACGGCGGCCGGCGAGCCGAAGTCGAAGCGGAAGCGGCCCGGGGAGTTCTCCGAACCGGCCTGGGCGGCCGTCGGACCCAGGGCGTCGCGCAGCGCCTGGTGGGTGAGGTGGGTGGCGCTGTGGGCGCGGGCGATGGCCCGGCGGCGCCGGACGTCGATCACGGCGTAGGCGGAGGCGCCCACGGTGACCTCGCCGACCTGGACGACGCCCTTGTGGACGTTGACGCCCGGGACGGGCTTCTGCACGTCGCGGATCTCGATCACGGCGCCGTTGTCGAGCTTGATGCGGCCCTGGTCGGCGAGCTGGCCGCCGCCCTCGGCGTAGAACGGGGTGCGGTCCAGGACGACCTCGACCTCGTCGCCCTCGGTGGCGGCGGGCGAGGGCACGCCGTCGACGAGCAGGCCGACGACGGTGGACTCGTTCTCGGTGAGGGAGTAGCCGGTGAACTCGGTCTCGCCGACGGAGTCGGCGACCTCGCGGTAGGCGGACAGGTCGGCGTGGCCGGTCTTCTTGGCCTTCGCGTCGGCCTTGGCGCGCTCGCGCTGCTCCTTCATCAGACGGCGGAAGCCGTCCTCGTCCACGGACAGCCCCTGCTCGGCGGCCATCTCGAGGGTGAGGTCGATGGGGAAGCCCCAGGTGTCGTGGAGCAGGAACGCCTTGTCGCCGGAGAGGACCGTGCCGCCGGCGGACTTGGTCTCGGTGACGGCGGTGTCGAGGATGTTGGTGCCGCCCTTGAGGGCCTTGAGGAAGGCGGCCTCCTCGGCGAGCGCCACGGTCTCGATGCGCTGACGGTCCGTGAGCAGCTCGGGGTACTGCTGGCCCATCGTGCGGATGACGACGTTCAGCAGCTCGGCCACGACGGGGCCGGTGGCGCCGAGCAGGCGCATGTTGCGGATGGCACGGCGCATGATGCGGCGCAGGACGTAGCCGCGGCCCTCGTTGCCGGGGGTGACGCCGTCGCCGATGAGCATGGTGGACGTGCGCATGTGGTCGGCGACCACGCGCAGCGCGACGTCGGTGTTCTGGGAGGCGCCGTAGCGGACGCCGGTGAGCTCGGTGGCCTTGTCGATCACGACGCGCAGGGTGTCGGTCTCGTACATGTTCTGCACGCCCTGCAGGATCATCGCCAGGCGCTCGAGGCCGAGACCGGTGTCGATGTTCTGGCTGGGCAGGTCGCCGAGGATCGGGAAGTCCTCCTTGCCCTCGCCCGCGCCGCGCTCGTACTGCATGAAGACCAGGTTCCAGATCTCCACGTAGCGCTCGTCGTTGACGGCCGGGCCGCCCTCGACGCCGAACTCGGGGCCGCGGTCGTAGTTGATCTCGGAGCACGGTCCGCACGGGCCGGGGACGCCCATGGACCAGTAGTTCTCCTTCTTGCCCAGGCGCTGGATGCGCTGGGCGGGCACGCCGATCACGTCGCGCCAGATGCGCTCGGCCTCGTCGTCGTCGAGGTAGACGGTGATCCAGAGCTTCTCCGGCTCCAGGCCGTAGCCGCCGTCCGCCACGGGAGTCGTCAGCAACTCCCAGGCGTACTTGATGGCGCCTTCCTTGAAGTAGTCGCCGAAGGAGAAGTTGCCGCACATCTGGAAGAACGTGCCGTGGCGGGTGGTCTTGCCGACCTCTTCGATGTCCGGGGTGCGGACGCACTTCTGCACGCTGGTGGCGCGCGGGAAGGGCGGCTTGACCTCGCCGAGGAAGTAGGGCTTGAAGGGCACCATGCCCGCGGGGACCAGCAGCAGCGTCGGGTCGTCCGCGATGAGCGACGCCGACGGCACGACGGTGTGCCCACGCTCCTCGAAGAAGCGCAGCCAGCGCCTGCGGATTTCAGCCGACTCCATCAGTGGTCCTCTTTCCGGGGGAACGGGTGGTGGGTGTGGTGCTGTTCGAGAGCGACCAGGCGGCGCTGCTCGGGCAGGGCGCGGTGCTCGGGTGCGGGCGGCGCGGCGGTGAGGCCGAGCGCGTCCTTGAGCGCCGCTTCCCGGTGCGCCATGCCGTCGCGGACGTCGAGCGCGAAGAGCTTGACCTTGCGGCCGGCGATGACCGCGCGGTCGGCCGCCTGCAGGGCCAGGCTCTCCGGGGTGAGCTTGGCGAGCTTCCGGTTGACCTTGGTGGTGGCCCAGACACCGGCTGCTACACCGGTGGTGAACCAGAACGTGCGGCGGAACATTTCTGGGGTCAGCCCTTCCCACGGATGCGGCGGCCGCCGAGCCGGGCGGACGGCAGGTCGTTGCCGACGGTCCGGCCCGCGAAGACGGTGCCCTCCCGGGCCGGCTCCGGCTTGCGGCCCAGCGCGCGTCGCACGCCGTAGCCGAACGCGGCGACCTTGACGAGGGGGCCGCCGAAGGCGGAGGAGACGGTCGAGGAGAGCGCGGAGGCGTTCGCCGTGACTTCCTGGACGTCGGCGGTGATCGAGTCGACGCGGGCGAGCTGGGTGTTCGCGGAGCGGACGGTCGCGGAGGCGTCGGCCAGCAGCGGCACGGCCTGCTCGGAGACCTCGGCGACCAGCTTGGTGGCCGCCTTCAGGGTCTGCGCGAGCCGTACCAGGACCAGGGCGATGAAGGACACCAGGATCGCCCAGAAGACGGCCACGAGGATCCCGGCCACCTCTCCACCGGACACGCTGCACCGCTCCCTAGCTGTAGTTTCGCTTGAACGTCGGGTATCGACCTTATCGCGCCGGGCCTCTTCGCCCGTACCGCATTACCGGTCCGTACGAGCACGGATGCACGGGCGCGGTGCACGGACGGGCGGGCCCGGAAACGCGTGAGCCCGCCGGCTCGCCGGCCACGGGGGCAGGCGAGACGACGGGCTGTACGCAGGAGAGCGTTACGTCCGAATTAGCGGGCGTAGTACTCGACGACGAGCTGCTCGTCGCAGATGACCGGGATCTCCTTGCGGTTCGGCTCGCGGTCCAGGCGGAAGGCCAGCGCACCCAGGTTGACCTGGAGGTAGCGCGGGGTCTCGCCCTCGGCGGCGAAGCCACCGGCGCGGGCCGTCTCGAAGAGGGCCTTGGCGCGGCTGCGCTCGCGGACCATCACGACGTCGTTCGGGCGAACGCGGAAGGACGGCTTGTCGACCTTGCCACCGTTGACCTCGATGTGGCCGTGGACGACCATCTGGCGGGCCTGGTAGATGGTGCGGGCGATGCCCGAACGCAGGACCAGGGCGTCGAGGCGACGCTCGAGCTCGACGACCAGCGCCTCGCCCGTCTTGCCCTCGGCCTTCTTGGCGCGGTCGTAGGCACGCGCCATCTGGCGCTCGCTGATGTCGTACTGGGCGCGCAGACGCTGCTTCTCGAGCAGACGGACCTTGTAGTCCGAGTTCTGCTTGCGGCCACGGCCGTGCTCGCCCGGCGGGTAGGGGCGGGCCTCGAAGTACTTGACGGCCTTCGGCGTCAGCGCAATGCCGAGCGCGCGAGACTTCTTGACCTTGGGACGCGACTGGTTAGGCACGTTCTCCAGACCTCCGTTGTAAGTTAGGTTAGGCTTACCTTACTCAAGGAGATCGCATGTCTCGCCCGGGGAACACCAGTCACATCACGGACAGCACGAAAGAGGCCGAAGCGCCCGATGGCGATGGCGTCGATGTGACGGAGGTCCGATCAGATCGTGGTCAGCCGCGTCCCAGCGGACTTGAAATCGCACGGATGCCGTCAGCAGCCGAGCGCACACGAACTCTCGTACAGAGTACATGCTCCGCCGTGCTGCTGATTCCGGGGGCTCCCACCGCCTTCCCCGACCATCTGATCCCCGAGGTGCGCACCATCGGCCCGGACGGTGAGGTCTTCCTCGTCATGCCCGCCGATTCCCCGGCCGTACGGGCCGCCACCCACGCCCAGGACGACGAACTGGCGGCGGTGCTCGAGCTCACCGACGTGGCGCCCGTCTCCGTTCCCCACCGCATCCGGGGCCGCGCCCGGCTGTCGGGCTGGCTCACCTGCGTCCCCGGGATCGCCGAACCGGGACGGATGCTGCTGCGCCTGGAGCTGGGCGAGGTGAGCGTCGACGACCTGTGGGGCGCGGAGGACGTGGAACCGGAGGAGTTCGCCGGGGCCGCCCCCGATCCCCTCGTCGCCCATGAGGCGGAGCTGCTGCAGCACCTGCATTCCGGCCACGGCGAGCAGGTGCGCGGTCTCGCCGCGCTGCTGGGCGGGCGCGAGGAGGGCCCGGACGCCTTCGAGCGGGCGGTGCCGCTGGCACTGGACCGCTTCGGCCTGCGCGTGCGCTTCACACGGCGCCTGGGCGGCGGCACGGCCGCGGACCGCTCCTTCGACGCCCGGTTCGAGTTCCCCCGCCCGGTGCGGGACATCGTGGGCCTGCGCGCGGAGATGCACCGGCTCTTCGAGGCGGCGGAGTAGGGCACGCCCTAGGGGGTGTCCTTGCCCGGCGGCCGCTCGCCGCGCAGCCTCTCCCGCACCCGCTCCACGACGTCCGCGTAGCGCGCCTCGGCGCCGTAGCGGGTCGGTTCGTAGTACCGCTTGCCGTGGACGGAGTCCGGGGCGTACTGCTGCGCGGCGATGCCGCCGGGGACGTCGTGGGGGTAGGCGTAGCCCTGCCCGTGGCCCAGCTTCTGGGCGCCCTTGTAGTGGCTGTCGCGCAGGTGGGCGGGGACGGGGCCGGCCAGGCCCGCGCGTACGTCCGCCAGCGCCGCGTCGATGGCCAGGTAGGCGGCGTTCGACTTCGGCGCCAGGGCCAGCGCCACGGCCACCTGGCTCAGCGTGATCCGGGCCTCCGGGAAGCCGATCAGCGCCACCGCCTGCGCCCCGGCCACCGCCGTCTGCAGGGCCGTGGGGTCGGCCAGCCCGACGTCCTCGCTCGCGGAGATCATCAGCCGGCGGGCGATGAAGCGCGGGTCCTCCCCCGCCTCGATCATCCGGGCCAGGTAGTGCAGCGTCGCGTCCACGTCCGAGCCGCGGATGGACTTGATCAGGGCGCTGGCGACGTCGTAGTGCTGGTCGCCGTCGCGGTCGTACTTCACCGCCGCCCGGTCGACCGCGCCCTCCAGCGTCTCCAGGCTGATCTCGGCCTCGCCCTTGGCGATGGCGGAGCCCGCCCCCGCCTCCAGCGCCGTCAGCGCGCGCCGGGCGTCGCCTCCCGCGATGCGCAGCAGGTGCGCCTCGGCGTCCTCGTGGAGGGTCACCGCGCCGTCGAGGCCGCGCTCGTCGGTGAGGGCGCGCTGGATCAGGCCGCGCAGGTCGTCGTCGGTCAGGGCCTGCAGGGTCAGCAGCAGGGACCGCGAGAGCAGCGGCGAGATGATCGAGAAGTAGGGGTTCTCGGTGGTGGCCGCGACGAGGGTGACCCAGCGGTTCTCCACGGCGGGCAGCAGGGAGTCCTGCTGGGCCTTGCTGAAGCGGTGGATCTCGTCGAGGAAGAGGACGGTCTCCTTGCCGTAGCCGCCGGAGGCGCGGCGGGCGCCGTCGATGACGGCCCGCACCTCCTTGACCCCGGCGGTGATGGCGGACAGCTCCACGAAGCGCTTGTTGGTGGCCTGGCTGACCACATGGGCCAGCGTGGTCTTGCCGATGCCGGGCGGGCCCCACAGGATCACCGAGGAGGGGCCGGCGGGGCCGCCGCCCTCCGCACCCTTTTCGACAAGTCGCCGCATCGGGCTGCCGGGCTTGAGCAGATGCGCCTGCCCCACCACCTCGTCGAGGGTGCGGGGGCGCATCCGGACGGCCAGCGGACTGGCCGCCGGGTCCTTCTCCTGGCGGTCCTCTGCGGCCGCGGTGAACAGGTCGGGCTCCACGCTCGAAACCCTATGCCACCCCACTGACAACGCCGCCGGACCCGGAGGTCCGGCGGCGTCGATCAAGCCGGGTGCGAGGGCGGGACACGCCCTGGGAGGACGGTCAGGCCGTGCCGCCCGTCCAGAACCACCACCACTTGGTGAGGATCAGCATGCCGATGACGCCGATCCACAGCACCGGCACCACCCAGTGGAACTCCAGCAGGCCCCGCTTGAGGCCCTCCGGCACCGGGATGAAGCCGTGGCGGAGGTTCTGCACGGTCACGTACCAGAACATGACGATCGTGGCGACCCAGGCCAGGCAGCACCACAGGCACAGCGAGCCGATCACGTACAGCGACTCGTACTGCAGCCACGTCACGAAGCCGACGCCGAAGAGGCAGCCGGCCTCCATGCCGAGCCAGTACCAGCGGCGGAAGCGCGCACCGGCGAGCAGGCCCAGGCCGATCGCGATGATCACGCCGTAGGCGACCAGGCCGATCATGGGGTTGGGGAACCCGAAGGCCTTGGCCTGGGCGCTCTCCATGATGTTGCCGCAGGAGACGATGGGGTTGAGGCTGCACCCGGGGGTGAACGTCTTCCCCTCGACCTTGGCCTCGAGGATCTTCAGCTTGTCGATCGTGATGACCCAGGAGGCCAGCAGTCCCGCCGCGCCGGTGATCACCAGCAGCCACGCGAACGCACGGCTGCCGCCCACCGCACCCGTGGCGGGTCCGTCCCGCTCCGCGCCATCCGTGTCGCGGTCGAGTGCCGAAGTCGTCATAGCGCTGTCGATCCCATCAGTAGGCCGTAGTCGCCCATTCTGCACCAGTAGGCTGTGAATCAGCCTTGGGCCGAACGGACTTCACTCACCACGGTGTCGAACGGGATGGCCTTCTGCTCGCCGCTCTCCAGGTCCTTCAGCTGCACCACGCCCTCGGCCAGGTCCCGCTCGCCCGCCACGAGGGCGAAACGCGCGCCGGAACGGTTGGCCGACTTCATGGCGTTCTTCAGGCCCTTTCCGCCGAAGGCGAAGTCCGTGGCCACGCCCGCCCGGCGCAGCTCGGTCACCAGGCCGAACAGCACGCGCCGGGCCTCGTCGCCCAGCGGCACGGCGAAGACCTCGGTGGTGGCGGGCAGTTCGAGCTCGACGCCCTCCGCCTCCAGCGCCAGCACCGTGCGGTCCACGCCCAGCGCCCAGCCGACGGACGGCAGCGCGGGGCCGCCGATCATCTCGGACAGGCCGTCGTAGCGGCCGCCGCCGCCGACCGCGGACTGCGAGCCGAGGCCGCCGTGGACGAACTCGAAGGTGGTGCGGGTGTAGTAGTCCAGGCCGCGCACCAGCTTCTCGTCGTCCTCGAAGGCGACGCCGGCGGCGGTCAGCAGCTCGCGGACCTGCTCGTGGTACTCCTTGCACGCCTCGCACAGGTGGTCGCGCAGCATGGGGGCGCCGGTGAGCTGCTTCTGCACGGCCTCGCGCTTGTCGTCCAGGACGCGCAGCGGGTTGATCTCGACGCGGCGGCGGGTGTCCTCGTCCAGGTCGAGGTCGCGCAGGAAGTCCTGCAGGGCCGCCCGGTAGGCGGGGCGGCACTCCTTGTCGCCGAGCGAGTTCAGCAGCAGCCGGAAGTTCTTCAGGCCCAGCGACTTGTAGGCGTCGACGGCCAGGATGATCAGCTCGGCGTCCAGCGCCGGGTCCTCGGCGCCGATGGCCTCGGCACCCACCTGCGAGAAGTGGCGGTAGCGGCCCTTCTGCGGGCGCTCGTAGCGGTAGTACGAGCCGGAGTACCAGAGCTTGACGGGGAGGTTGCCGGCCTTGTGGAGGTTGGCCTCCAGGGCGGCGCGCAGCACGGAGGCGGTGCCCTCGGGGCGCAGGGCGAGGCGCTCGCTGCCCTCGCTGCGCTGGGTGAGGGTGTACATCTCCTTGGTCACGATGTCGGTCGACTCGCCGACGCCGCGGGAGAACAGGTCCACCTGCTCGAAGCCGGGGGTCTCGACGTAGCCGTAGCCGGCGCGCTTGAGCGGCGCGGAGATGGCCTCGCGAACGGCCAGGTAGACCGCCGAGACCGGCGGGATCAGGTCGTACGTGCCCCGGGGGGCCTTGAAGGTGCTCACGGAAGCTTTCGTCACATTCCTCGTCGCGGAGCCGGGGATCCGGCTCCGAGGCCGGCGGCCACCTCCCGCAGATACGGGTTGGTGGCGCGCTCCTGGCCGATGGTCGTCTGGGGGCCGTGGCCGGACAGCACCACGGTCGAGTCGTCCAGCGGCAGGGCCACTCGGGCCAGCGACTGGAGCATCTCGGCATGGTCACCGCCGGGCAGGTCGGTGCGTCCGATGGAGCCGGCGAACAACAGGTCGCCCGAGAAGAACACCGAGGGGATCTCGGTCGTCTGGGGCATCCGGAAGGTCACCGACCCCTTGGTATGGCCGGGCGCGTGCGCGACGGTGAACTCGAGCCCCGCGAGCTCGAGCCTGCTGCCGTCGGTCAGTTCCTTGACGTCGTCCGGCTCCCCCACGGTCAGCTCGCCCATGAGCTGCTGCCCGATGGAGCGGCCGAGGGCCTTCTCCGGGTCGCTCATCATGTAGCGGTCGGCGGGGTGGATCCAGGCCGGGACGTCATGGGCGCCGCACACCGGGACGACCGAGGCGACATGGTCGATGTGGCCGTGGGTGAGGACGACGGCGACGGGCTTGAGCCGATGCTTCTTCAGCGCTTCCTCGACGCCCTGGGCCGCCTGGTGGCCCGGGTCGATGATCACGCACTCCTCGCCTGCGGCAGGGGCGACCAGGTAGCAGTTGGTCCCCCAGGCCCCGGCGGGGAACCCGGCAATGAGCACGTTCGTCCTTAATGTCGGTCGGTCTTCGGTCGGTCGACGGCCGGAGCGGTGGGCCCCTGCCGGAGCCCCTGGTGGGGACACCCGACCGATCAGAGCCTACCGGCGGCACTCCCGCCGCCGCGAACCCGTATACGGTACGGGCACACTCGCGATTCGCGGCTCAGGACATGCACGAAACGGCACGAGGAGAGAACCCCGGTGGTCAGTAACGAGCAGCGGCGGCGACAGCTGGCCCGTGAGAAGTTCGAACGGCAGCAGCAGCGTCGCGAGGCGACACGCCGCAAGGCCCGCCGCCGCAACGCGGTGATCGCCACCGTCCTCGCCATGGTGGTGGTCGGCGGCGCGACCGCGTACGCCACCGGCGCGCTGTCGGGCGGCGACAAGAAGGACAAGGCCGACGCCGCGGACGCCCTGCCGACCCCGAAGAAGGGTCCGGACCCCTGCGCCAAGCCGGCCCCCGGCTCCCCGGCCGCCAAGACGTGGAAGTCGGAGCCGGAGATGGGCGTCGACAAGTCGGCGTCGTACGCGATGAACCTGACGACCACCTGCGGCGCGATCGACGTCAAGCTCGACGCCGCGAACGCCCCGCACACGGTCAACTCCTTCGAGTTCCTCGCGAAGGAAGGGTTCTTCGACCACACCAAGTGCCACCGGCTCACCACCGGCGGGATCTACGTCCTGCAGTGCGGCGACCCCAAGGGCACCGGTCAGGGCGGCCCCGGCTACACGCTGCCGGACGAGAACCTCAAGGACGAGAAGCTCAAGGGGAACGTCTACCCCGCGGGCACCATCGCGATGGCCAACACCGGCCAGCCGCACACCGGCGGCAGCCAGTTCTTCCTCGTCTACCAGGACAGCCAGCTGCCCCCGCAGTACACCCCGTTCGGCACCATCGGCGCCGACGGCATGAAGACCCTGAAGAAGATCGCCGACGCGGGAGAGCAGACCGGAGCCGGCGACGGCGCTCCGAACGCCACCGTGGTGATCGACAAGGCGACCGTGGCGAAGTCCTGACGCGATCCTGACGCCCTCGCGGCGAAATTTCGGTCGCGCGGGATACGGACAGCCGGGGCGCCGTTCGCCTATGTTGGCGTTGTGTAGGGTGCCTGATCCGGCGGCTGTACGCACCCGGATGATCAAGCTGTCGGACCGGTCGGGGCGCGGCCCCGGCCGGATCAACTGTGGACGATGCACGCGGGCCGCACACCGGCCCCGGCATCATGTGGAGGAGGCGCTGTGAGCAGCGACCCGTGGGGCCGCGTCGATGAGACGGGGACCGTGTACGTGCGTACCGCCGACGGCGAGCAGGTCGTCGGATCGTGGCAAGCGGGGTCTCCCGAAGAGGCCCTGGCTTACTTCGAGCGCAAGTACGAGGGCTTGGTCGTGGAGATCGGCCTCCTCGAGCGCCGGGTGAGGACCACCGACCTGTCGGCCAAGGACGCGTCGGTGGCGATCGACCACCTGCGCACCCAGGTCGACGAGCATCACGTGGTGGGTGACCTCGACGCGCTGCGGACCCGGCTCGACAAGCTGGTGTCCGACGTCGAGTCGCGCCGCGAGGAGCGCAAGGCGGCCAAGGCCAAGCAGTCCGAGGAGGCTCGTACGGCCAAGGAGTCGCTGGTCGCCGAGGCCGAGGAGCTGGCGGCCAGCGAGCAGTGGCGCTCGGCCGGCGAGCGGCTGCGCGCCCTGGTGGACACCTGGAAGGGCCTGCCCCGCCTGGACCGCAAGACCGACGACGAGCTGTGGCACCGCTTCTCGCACGCCCGCTCGGCGTTCTCCAAGCGACGCAAGGCGCACTTCGCCTCGCTGGACGCGCAGCGCGAGGATGCCCGCAAGGTCAAGGAGAAGCTGGTCGCCGAGGCCGAGGCGCTCTCCGGTTCGACGGACTGGGGCCCGACGGCCGCGCGCTACCGCGATCTGATGTCGGAGTGGAAGGCCGCCGGGCGCGCGCAGCGCGAGGCGGAGGACGAGCTGTGGGCCCGCTTCCGCGGCGCGCAGGACGTCTTCTTCCAGGCGCGCAGCGGGGTGTTCGCCGAGCGCGACGCCGAGCAGCAGGGCAACCTCACGCTCAAGGAGGAGCTGGTCGTCGAGGCCGAGAAGCTGCTCCCGGTGACGGACCTGAAGTCGGCGCGGGCGGCGTTCCGTTCGATCAACGAGCGCTGGGAGGCCATCGGTCACGTACCGCGCGACGCCCGCCCGAAGATCGAGGGCCGGATGCACGCGGTCGAGCGCGCCATCCAGGAGACCGAAGAGGCCGAGTGGCGGCGTACGAACCCGGAGGCTCGGGCGCGTGCGGCCGGTCTGACCGGGCAGCTGCAGTCGGCGGTCGACAAGCTCCAGGAGCAGGTCGACAAGGCGCGTGCCGCCGGCAACGACGCCAAGGCCGACAAGCTCGCCAGGGAGCTCGAGGGCCGCAAGGCGCTGCTGGACCAGGCCCTGAAGGGCCTGGAGGAGTTCGGCGGCTGAACGCCGGCATAAGGGCATGACGTAAGGGGCTCCGGCCATGGCCGGAGCCCCTTACGCATGTCCGCTTACGGCCTGCGGGCCGACGTCACGCGGTAGACGTCGTAGACGCCCTCCACACCGCGCACCGCCTTGAGCACGTGCCCCAGGTGCTTGGGGTCGCCCATCTCGAAGGTGAACCGCGAGGTGGCCACCCGGTCGCGGGAGGTCTGCACGGCGGCCGAGAGGATGTTGACGTGCTGGTCGGACAGCACCCGGGTGACGTCCGACAGCAGCCGCGAGCGGTCCAGCGCCTCCACCTGGATGGCGACGAGGAAGACCGAGGACTGGGTGGGCGCCCACTCGACGTCGAGGATCCGCTCGGGCTGCTGCGAGAGCGAGTCGACGTTCACGCAGTCGGCGCGGTGCACCGAGATGCCGTTGCCCCGGGTGACGAAGCCGATGATCGGGTCGCCGGGGACGGGCGTGCAGCAGCGGGCCAGCTTGACCCAGACGTCGTCGACGCCCTTGACGACCACGCCCGGGTCGGCGCTGGAGCGCCGCTTGGAGCGGCCCCGGATCGGCGCCGCCTCCTCCTCGATGTCCTCGGTGGCCGCGTCCTCGCCGCCCAGCGCCTGGACGAGCTTCTGCACCACGCCCTGGGCCGCGATGTGGCCCTCGCCGATGGCGGCGTAGAGGGAGGAGATGTCGGGGTAGCGCATCTCGTGGGCGAGGGTGACCAGCGAGTCGCCGGTGAGGATGCGCTGGATCGGCAGGTTCTGCTTGCGCATGGCCCGCGCGATGGCGTCCTTGCCCTGCTCGATGGCCTCGTCGCGGCGCTCCTTGGAGAACCAGGCGCGGATCTTGTTGCGGGCGCGCGGGGACTTCACGAAGCCCAGCCAGTCCCGGGAGGGTGCGGCACCGGGCGCCTTGGAGGTGAAGACCTCGACCAGGTCGCCGTTGTCGAGGGTCGACTCCAGCGGCACCAGCCGCCCGTTGACCCTCGCTCCTATGGTGCGGTGGCCGACCTCGGTGTGGACGGCGTAGGCGAAGTCGACGGGGGTGGCGCCGGCGGGCAGTGCTATGACGTCGCCCTTGGGCGTGAAGACGAAGACCTCGTTGCGGGAGAGGTCGAAGCGCAGGGACTCCAGGAACTCGCCCGGGTCCTCGGTCTCCTTCTGCCAGTCCAGCAGCTGCCGCAGCCAGGCCATGTCATTGACGGTGTCCTGGTTCTTGCCGGCGTTCTTGGGCACGTCGGTACGGATCTTGGAGGCGCCGGCGACGGCCTCCTGCTTGTACTTCCAGTGCGCGGCGATGCCGTACTCGGCGCGGCGGTGCATGTCGAAGGTGCGGATCTGCAGCTCGACCGGCTTGCCGCTGGGCCCTATGACCGTCGTGTGCAGCGACTGGTACATGTTGAACTTGGGCATCGCGATGTAGTCCTTGAACCGCCCCGGGACCGGGTTCCACCGGGCGTGGACGGTGCCGAGCGCCGCGTAGCAGTCGCGGACGGTGTCGACGAGGACGCGGATGCCCACCAGGTCGTAGATCTCGGCGAAGTCGCGGCCCCGCACGATCATCTTCTGGTAGACGCTGTAGTAGTGCTTCGGGCGGCCGGTGACGGTCGCCTTGATGCGGGCGGCGCGCAGGTCGGCCTGCACCTCGTCGGTGACGACGGCCAGATACTCGTCGCGCTTGGGGGCGCGCTCGGCGACGAGGCGGACGATCTCGTCGTACATCTTGGGGTAGAGGATCGCGAAGGCGAGGTCCTCGAGCTCCCACTTGATGGTGTTCATGCCCAGCCGGTGCGCCAGCGGGGCGTAGATCTCGAGGGTCTCGCGGGCCTTCTTCTCCTGCTTCTCCCGCTTGAGGTAGCGCATGGTGCGCATGTTGTGCAGGCGGTCGGCGAGCTTGATGACCAGGACGCGCGGGTCCTTGGCCATGGCGACGACCATCTTGCGGACGGTCTCGGCCTGCGCGGCCTCGCCGAACTGCACGCGGTCGAGCTTGGTGACGCCGTCCACGAGGAGGGCGACCTGGTCGCCGAAGTCCCGGCGCAGGTCCTCCAGGCCGTACTCGGTGTCCTCGACGGTGTCGTGCAGCAGGCCGGCCATCAGGGTGGCCGGATCCATGCCCAGCTCGGCGAGGATCGTGGTGACGGCGAGGGGGTGGGTGATGTACGGGTCGCCGCTCTTGCGCTTCTGGCCGCGGTGCCAGCGCTCGGCGACCTGGTAGGCGCGCTCGATCTGGCGGAGCGTGGTGGTGTCGGCCTTGGGGTCGTTGCCGCGCACGATGCGCAGCAGCGGCTCGAGCACCGGGTTGTACGGGCTGGAGCGCTGTACGCCCAGACGGGCGAGGCGGGCGCGGACCCGGCTGGAGGAGCCGGTGCGGGAGACCGCGCCCTGGCCGGCGGCCGCGCGGGCCGGTGCGGCCGGGGCGGGGGCCTGAGGGGCGGCCTTGCGGGGCGGTTCGGCCGCCTTGCTCCCGTCGGTCGCGGGCGCGGGACCGCTCGTGCTCCGGGCGGGGCCGGCGGGCGTGCCCTTGCCCGCCGCGGCCTCGGGAGACGTCGTGTCTTCTTGGGCGGCTGGGGGTCCCCCCGGACGGAGTCTGGGGGAGAGCGGCTGGACCTCGTCTGGCAAGAGCACTCCTCATGCGTTCCGGCCCCCCGATCAGGTCCGGACTGCCATGGTATCGATCCCGGCCGCCGGACCGCCGTGCGGCCGCCGGCGTCACAGGGGACGTCAGGGATAACGCGAGGCGGGCACCGGGAGCTTCCCGGTGCCCGCCTCGGGGCCGTTCGCGCGCCGTGCGGCGCGGTGGTCGGTCAGACCGTGATCAGCGCCTCCAGGGGCGCCCCGGCGAGCTCGCCGGCCAGGCGCTCGCGGCCCGGCAGGAAGCCGAGCTCCATCAGCACCGCGACGCCCGCCACCTCGGCGCCCGTCCGGCGGATCAGCTTGAGCGAGGCCTCGGCGGTGCCGCCGGTGGCCAGGACGTCGTCGATGACGAGGACCCGGTCGCCGGGGGCGAGCGCGTCGGCGTGCAGCTCGATCTCGGCGGTGCCGTACTCCAGCGCGTAGGCCTGGCCGAGCGTGGCGCCGGGCAGCTTGCCGGCCTTGCGCACGGGCACGAAGCCGACCCCGGCGCGTACGGCCACGGGGGCGGCGAGGATGAAGCCGCGCGCCTCCAGACCGACGACCTTGGTGGCGCCGTACTCGCGGCACAGCCCGGCGAAGGCGTCCGTCAGCGCGGCGAACGCGGTGGCGTCGGCGAGCAGCGGGGTGATGTCCTTGAACGTCACGCCCGGCTTGGGGTAGTCCGGAACGTCGTGGATCCGGCTGAGCAGCAGCGTGCGCAGCTCCTGGTCGGCGCCGAAGGCGCCGGCGGCGCTCATCGGCGCTTCCCCGAGGGACGACCGCCACGGCCGCGGCTGCGACCGGCGCCCTCGCCGCGCTGGCCGACGACGCCCGCCGCCGCGTCCTGCACGTCCTCGTCCTCGCCCGCCGCGTCGGCCGACGCGTCGCCCGCCTCGCCCTTGGCCGCGTCGGCGGCGCGCCGGGCGCGCACGCGCTTGGCCAGGGCCTTCATCTGCGGGTCGCGCTCCTTGAGGTCGGCGACCAGCGGGGTGGCGATGAAGATCGAGGAGTAGGCGCCGGCCGCGAGGCCGACGAAGAGGGCGAGCGAGATGTCGTTGAGCATGCCCGCGCCGAGGAAGCCACCGCCGATGAACAGCAGGCCGGCGACCGGCAGCAGCGCCACGACGGTGGTGTTGATCGAGCGGACCAGCGTGCCGTTGAGGCTGCGGTTGGCGATCTCGCTGTAGGTGAAGCGGGTCTGCTTGGTGATGTCCTTCGCGCTCTCCTTGAGACCGTCGAAGACGACGACGGTGTCGTAGAGGGAGTAGCCGAGGATGGTCAGCAGACCGATCACGGTGCCCGGGGTGACCTCGAAGCCCACCAGCGCGTAGACGCCGACGGTGATGGTGAGGTCGTGGATCAGCGCCACCAGGGCGGCCACGGCCATCCGCCATTCGAAGGCGATGGCCAGGTAGATCACCACGAGGATCATGAAGACCCCGAGGCCGGTCCAGGCCTTCTTGGCGATCTGGTCGCCCCAGCTCGGGCCGACGATGTCGGTGTTGATCTTGTTGACCGGGACGTCCAGCTTCTTGGCCAGCGCCTCCTGAGCGGTCCGGGACTGCTCGGTGGTCAGCTCACTGACCTGAACGCGCAACGTGCGGTCGCCGAGCTTCTGCACGATGGCGGCGTGCCCGGAGGCCTCCTCCACGACGTGTTGGGCCTGGGTGGCCGAGACCGAGGTCTTCGGGGTGTTGAAGACCGCGCCGCCGGAGAACTCGATGCCCATGTTCAGGCCGCGCACCGCCAGGCCGACGATGGCCGTGATGGTGATGAGGATCGAGATGCCGTACCAGATCTTCCGCTTGCCGACGAAGTCGTAGCCGACCTCACCGCGGTAGAGCCTGGCACCGAGGTTGCCGAGTCGCGACATCTCACGCCTCCTTCGGGTCGACGGGGGCGGAGCGGCGGCGGGAGGCCCGCAGCGGCGGCCTGACGCCCAGCCGGACGGGGTCCAGGCCGGACCAGGGGTGACCGCTGGCGAAGAACTTCCGGCGGGCGAGGATCGTCATGAGCGGCTTGGTGAAGAGGAAGACCACGACGACGTCGAGGAGCGTGGTCAGGCCGAGCGTGAACGCGAAGCCCTGCACCTTGCCGACGGTGACGACGAAGAGCACCGCGGCGGCGAGGAAGGAGACGAAGTCCGACACCAGGATGGTGCGGCGGGCGCGCGGCCAGCCGCGCTCCACGGCCGGGCGCAGCGTGCGGCCCTCGCGGATCTCGTCCCGGATGCGCTCGAAGTAGACGATGAAGGAGTCGGCGGTGATGCCGATCGCCACGATGGCGCCGCAGACGGCCGGCAGGTTCAGCGCGAAGCTGATGGCCGGGCCGAGGAGCACCATGATCGTGTAGGTGAGGATCGCGGAGACCGCGAGGCTGGCGAGGGCGACGAGCGCGAGACCGCGGTAGTACGCGACCAGGTAGACGATCACCAGGAAGAGGCCGATGGCACCGGCGACCAGACCGGCGCGCAGCTGCTCGCCGCCGAGCGCGGCGGTCACGGTGGTCTCGTTGGCCACGTCGAAGGACAGCGGCAGGGCACCGTAGGACAGCACGTTGGCCAGTTCCGAGGCGCTCTGCTGGGTGAAGCCGCCGGAGATCTCGGCCTGACCGCCACCGATCGAGCTGCTCACGGACGGGTCGGAGACGACCTCGCCGTCGAGGACGATGGCGAACTGGTTCTGCGGGGACTGCTTGGTGGCCAGCTGGCCGGTGACCTGCGCGAACTTCTTGGCGCCGGCGGAGTCGAACTTCAGCTGGACGAGCCAGCCCTTGCCCTGCTGGGTGTCGAAGACGGCGTTGGCGCCACTGATGTTGGTGCCCTCGACGGCCACCGGGCCCAGGATCTCCTTGACCTGACCGTCCTTGCGGCACGCGGCGATCATGTCGGTCGGCAGGGCGGCGGCGGCGGCCTCGTTGGCCTTGGCGCGGCCCTCCTTGGTGGAGCAGTCCAGGGCGTCGAGCTTCTTCTGCAGGGCGGCCGCGTCGCCACCGGGCGCCGGGGTGGGCGTCGGCGCCTTCTTGTCGTCCTTCTTCGCGTCCGGCTTGCCGGACGCGGAGGCACCCGGGGTGGCGTCGGCCTCGTCGGCCTTCAGGGCGTCGGTGACCGGACGGCCCTGGGGCTTGGCGCTGGCGGTCGGGGACGGCGAGCCGGAGGGCTTGGTCGTGGCCCCGGTGCTCTTGTCGTCCTTGCTCTTCTCGCCGTTCTTCTCGTCCTGCTTGCCCTTGTCGCCCTTGTCCTTGCCCGTCGCGCCGGGCGTGGGCTCAGGGGTCTTGACACCGGCAGTGGCGGTCAGAACGGGCCGGAAGCCGAGCTGGGCGGTAGTGCCGACCTGCTGACGGGCCTGCTTCGCGTCCGTCCCCTTGGGGATGTTCACGATGATGTGGTTGTCGCCCTGCGTCTGGACCTCGGCCTCGGTGACACCGAGACCGTTGACACGCCGCTCGATGATGCCGACGGCCGTGTTCATGTTGGTCGCGTTGATCGCGTTGGGCCTGCCGGGCTGGTTCTTGGCCTCCAGCGTGAAGCTCGTGCCACCCGCCAGATCAATGCCCAACCGCGGCGTGGTGTGCCCGGAGGCGAACATCCCCCCGGTGAGCGCCACCATGGCGATCAGGATCAGGGCCAGGACACGGCCCGGCCTCCCCTGGCCGCCCGGGGACCTGCGGCCCTTCTTCGGTGCTGCCACCTTGTCGTTTCTCCCTGTCCAACCGCCGGGCGTCGGGTGTTCGCCGGACGGCCACGATGTGTTGTGGGGACCTGCCCCCGCCGGAGCCTAGACCGTAACGGAACCGCGGCGCACCGCTCGTCGGGTGCTCCGCGGTTCCGGAAAGCAGCTACTTGGCGTCGGTGTCGCCGTCCCGCTTCGCGTCCTTCGTCTCCGCCTCGGCCGGGTCGTCGGCCTTCTTCGGCTCGTCGGCCTTCTTCGCCTCGTCGCCGGCGGCCGCGCCCTTGCCCAGGTCGATCTTCTGCTCGGCCGGGGGCTCACCGGTCTCGACGGCCTCGGTCAGCGCGGAGGCGTCGTCCGGGACCACCGGGGTCTCCTCCGGCTCCAGGCCGTGGACGATGCGGTTGTACTCCGCGTCCTCGAGCACGGCGCCGATGGAGTTCTTGGCGAAGATCGCGTGCACGCTCGGGGCGACCTCGAGGAGGACCGTGTCCTCGTGGATCTCCTTGACGGTGGCGTACATGCCGCCGATCGTCCGGACACCGGTACCCGGCTGCATCTGGTCGCGCATCTGCATCGCCTGGCGCTGCTTGTTCTTGGCCGACCGGGTCATCAGGAACATGGCCCCGATAAGCACGATGAACGGCAGGAGAGTCACGATATTCACGGGACGGGGATTCCTTCACACGACCGCTTGGGGACGCGGCCTGGTCTACGGGGGTGGTATGCCGCACCGGTACGGACGGCATCGGCGGAGTCTAAGCGAGCCCGCACCTATGGAACAACGCCCAGCATGGCACCGCGGTTCCTGGGCGGACCAGTCCCCACACCGTCACCGATCGAAGAGTCCCTGCTGGCCGGGGCCCGTCGAGCCCTGCCCGGGAGGCGTCAGCCCGAGGTGCGCCCAGGCCGCCGGAGTGGCCACGCGACCCCTGGGCGTACGCGCCAGCAGCCCCTCCCGCACCAGGAACGGCTCCGCCACCTCCTCGACCGTCTCGCGCTCCTCGCCCACGGCCACCGCCAGGGTGGACAGGCCCACGGGACCGCCGCCGAAGAGCTTGAGCAGCGCGCCGAGCACGGCACGGTCCAGCCGGTCCAGGCCCCGGGCGTCGACCTCGTACACCTGCAGGGCCTGGGCGGCGATCTCCTGGGTCACCACCCCGTCGGCCTTGACCTGGGCGTAGTCGCGGACGCGGCGCAGCAGGCGGTTGGCGATGCGGGGCGTGCCCCGGGAGCGGCCGGCGATCTCGGCGGCGCCCGCCTCCTCCATCTCCACGTCCAGCAGCCGGGCCGAGCGGTGGATGACGCGCTGCAGCTCGAGCGGGGCGTAGAACTCCATGTGGCCGGTGAAGCCGAAGCGGTCGCGCAGCGGGGGCGGCAGCAGACCGGCCCGGGTGGTCGCGCCGACCAGGGTGAACGGCGGGAGCTCGAGGGGGATGGCGGTGGCGCCGGGGCCCTTGCCGACGATGACGTCGACCCGGAAGTCCTCCATCGCCATGTAGAGCATCTCCTCGGCGGGGCGGGACATGCGGTGGATCTCGTCGAGGAAGAGCACCTCCCCCTCGGTGAGGGAGGACAGGATCGCGGCCAGGTCGCCGGCGTGCTGGATGGCGGGGCCCGAGGTGATGCGGATCGGGGCCCCCATCTCGGCCGCGATGATCATCGAGAGGGTGGTCTTGCCGAGCCCGGGAGCGCCGGACAGCAGGACGTGGTCGGCGGTCGCGCCCCGGGCGCGGGCGGCCTTCAGCACGAGGTCCAGCTGCTCGCGGACCCGCTCCTGGCCGACGAACTCGCCCAGGTCCTTCGGGCGCAGCGCGGCCTCGACGGCCCGGTCCTCGCCGTCGGCGGCGGCCTCGACCAGGCGGTCGCCATCACCCGCGGTGACGGGTGCGGACTCGTCGTCCCAGTTCACGGTTTCAAAACCTCACGGTCGGAAGTGCTCGGCGGGGTACTTCTCGGCAGTCTCAGCGGGCCCGGTTCAGGGTCTGCAGCGCGGCGCGCAGCAGCGAGCCCACCTGCGGCAGGCCGCCCTCGGCGAGGGTGGCCTCGGCCTGGGGCGTGACCGCCGCGACGGCCTCGTCCGCCTCGCGCGTGGCATAACCGAGCCCGACGAGCGCGGCGTGCAGCTGGTCGCTCCACCCCTGCGTGACGGGGGCGCCCACCGCCGCGGCGGCGGACCCGACCGGGGCGCCGAGACGGTCCTTGAGCTCGATCAGCAGCTTCTGCGCGCCCTTCTTGCCGATGCCCGGCACGGCCGTGAGCGCCTTCTCGTCGCCGGAGGCCAAGGCGCGCCGCAGCGCGTCGGGGCTGTGCACGGCGAGCATGGCCTGGGCCAGCCGGGGGCCGACGCCGCTGGCGGTCTGCAGCAGCTCGAACGTCTGCCGCTCGTCGTCGTCGGCGAAGCCGTAGAGCGTCAGGGAGTCCTCACGGACGACGAGGGACGTGGCGAGCCGGGCCTGCTGGCCGACGCGCAGCCCGGAGAGCGTGCCGGGGGTGCACTGGACGGCCATGCCGATCCCGCCGACCTCGACGACGGCGGTGTCCGGTGCGAGGGCCGCGACCGGCCCGGAGACGAAGGCGATCATCGGGTGCCCTTCGGGAGTCGTACGGGAGCGGTGACGCGCCGGTGCGCGGCGGCGATCTGCTGCAGGCGGTTGGTCGCCGGGGCCCGCCAGATGTGGCAGATCGCCAGCGCCAGGGCGTCGGCGGCATCCGCGGGCTTCGGTGGCGCGTCGAGCCGCAGCAGCCGGGTGACCATGGAGCCGACCTGGGCCTTGTCGGCCCGGCCGGAGCCGGTGACGGCGGCCTTGACCTCGCTGGGGGTGTGCAGGGCGACGGGCAGGCCGCGGCGGGCGGCGCAGAGCATGGCGACCGCGCTGGCCTGGGCGGTTCCCATGACCGTACGGACGTTGTGCTGGCTGAAGACGCGCTCGACGGCGACGTACTCGGGGCGGTACTCGTCGAGCCACTGCTCGATGCCGCGCTCTATGAGGACGAGCCGGTCGGCGACCTCCGCGTCCGCGGGGGTGCGTACGACGCCGACTCCCACCATGCGCAGCGGCCGGCCCGCGACGCCCTCGACCACCCCGACACCGCACCGCGTCAGCCCCGGGTCCACACCCAGCACGCGCATAGCGCCCCTCCCCCTTTGATCGGCCGGTTCCACCTGCCGCAGCAGGCTATCGGCCGCCACTGACAACGCGACGGGCCGGCGGGACGCGTGTCCCGCCGGCCCGTCCGCCGACCGCAGCCGGAACGCCTACGCGTCGACCTTCGCCATGACGTCGTCGGAGACGTCGAAGTTGGCGAAGACGTTCTGCACGTCGTCGCTGTCCTCGAGGGCGTCGATCAGCTTGAAGATCTTGCGCGCGGCGTCCTCGTCGAGCTCCACCTGCATGGTGGGGACGAAGTTGGCCTCGGCGGAGTCGTAGTCGATGCCCGCCTCCTGGAGCGCGGTGCGGACCGCGACCAGGTCGGTGGCCTCGCTCATGACCTCGAAGTTCTCACCGAGGTCGTTGACCTCCTCGGCGCCGGCCTCCAGGACCGCGCCGAGCACGTCGTCCTCGGTCAGCTCACCCTTGGGGACGATGATGACGCCCTTGCGGTTGAACAGGTAGGACACCGAGCCCGGGTCGGCCATCGAACCGCCGTTGCGGGTCATGGCGACGCGCACGTCGGAGGCGGCACGGTTGCGGTTGTCGGTGAGGCACTCGATGAGCACCGCGACGCCGTTCGGGCCGTAGCCCTCGTACATGATGGTCTCGTAGTCGGCGCCGCCGGCCTCGAGGCCGCCGCCGCGCTTGACCGCGGAGTCGATGTTCTTGTTCGGAACCGACTGCTTCTTGGCCTTCTGGATGGCGTCGTAGAGCGTCGGGTTGCCCTCGATGTCGACGCCACCCATGCGGGCCGCGACCTCGATGTTCTTGATGAGCTTCGCGAAGAGCTTGCCGCGCTTGGCGTCGATCACGGCCTTCTTGTGCTTCGTCGTAGCCCATTTAGAGTGGCCGGACATCCGCCTGTCTCCTTCGCGTAACCCAATTCGTAACGAACGACAGAGATCCTACCGGGACCGGGCTACTGCGCCGCGCGCACCATGTCCACGAACAGGCCGTGGACGCGGTGGTCGCCGGTGAGCTCCGGGTGGAAGGACGTGGCCAGCACGTTTCCCTGGCGCACGGCGACGGTGTGCCCGTCGTGCCGGGCGAGGACCTCGGCCGCGGCGCCCACGGACTCGACCCAGGGGGCGCGGATGAAGACGCCCTCGACGGGGCCGCCGTCGATGCCGGCCACCTCGACCGACGCCTCGAAGGACTCGTTCTGCCGGCCGAAGGCGTTGCGGCGCACGATCATGTCGATGCCGCCGAGCGTCTCCTGGTCCTCACGGCCGTCCAGGATCTTGTCCGCGAGCATGATCATGCCCGCGCAGGTGCCGTAGACGGGCATTCCGGCCCGTACGCGCTCGCGCAGCGGCTCGAGCATCCCGAAGACGACCGCGAGCTTGGACATGGTGGTGGACTCGCCGCCGGGGATGACCAGGCCGTCGACCTCGGCGAGCTCCTCGGGGCGGCGCACCGGGCGGGCGAGCGCGTCGGCCGCGGCGAGGGCGATGAGGTGTTCGCGGACGTCGCCCTGGAGGGCGAGGACGCCGATGGTGGGGGTGGACACGGGGTGCTGCCTCTCAGAAATGCTGTGCGCGAAGCGCCCCACCGGGGACGGTGGGCGGACGGCGCCGGGTGGGCGGGACCGCGCGCGTGCGCGGTCCCGCCCACCCGGGGAGAACGTGTGTTACCAGCCGCGGTTGGCGTAGCGCTGGTCCTCGGGAAGGGTGTCGCAGTTGATGCCGACCATGGCCTCGCCCAGGTTGCGGGAGGCGTCCGCGATGATCTTCGGGTCGTCGTAGAAGGTGGTGGCCTTCACGATGGCGGCGGCGCGCTTGGCCGGGTCGCCGGACTTGAAGATGCCGGAGCCGACGAAGACGCCCTCGGCGCCGAGCTGGCGCATCAGCGCGGCGTCGGCCGGGGTGGCCACGCCACCGGCGGAGAACAGCACGACCGGCAGCTTGCCGAGCTCGGCGACCTCCTTGACCAGCTCGTACGGGGCGCGCAGGTCCTTGGCGGCGGCGAACAGCTCGTTGTTGTCGAAGCCGCGCAGCTTGGCGATCTCGTTCTTGATCTGACGCAGGTGGCGCACGGCCTCCACGACGTTGCCGGTGCCGGCCTCGCCCTTGGAGCGGATCATGGCCGCACCCTCGGCGATGCGACGCAGGGCCTCGCCCAGGTTGGTGGCACCGCAGACGAAGGGGGTGGTGAACGCCCACTTGTCGGAGTGGTTGATCTCGTCGGCCGGGGTGAGGACCTCGGACTCGTCGATGTAGTCCACGCCGAGGGACTGCAGGACCTGGGCCTCGACGAAGTGGCCGATGCGGGACTTGGCCATGACCGGGATGGAGACGGCCTCGATGATCTCTTCGATCATGTTCGGGTCGGACATCCGGGCCACGCCGCCGTCCTTGCGGATGTCGGCGGGCACCCGCTCCAGGGCCATGACCGCGACGGCGCCGGCGTCCTCGGCGATCTTCGCCTGCTCGGCGTTGACGACGTCCATGATCACGCCGCCCTTGAGCTGCTCGGCCATGCCGCGCTTGACGCGCGCGGTGCCGGTCTCGGGGGTCTGGGCGGTGGTGGGGGTGGACACGATGTGACCTCGCTATCAAGGGCGGTGAAGCTGCAGCGTCATCAAACCCAGGGTGCGAGGGCCGGGAAAAGGGCCAATCCGTGGTCAGTGGCCTGTCCGGTCGCCCAATACGGCCGGAGGCTCGTCGTCCATCTCGAAGGCCATCGGGAACGGCGCGTGGCCCGCGAGGCGGAACCAGCGCACCTTACGGTGCCGGCGCAGCGCCCGGGCCGCCCGCACCGCGTCGTTGTGGAACCGCCGTGCCATGGGCACCCGCCGCACGGCCTGGGTCAGCTCCTCCAGCGACTCCTCGCCGCCGGGCGCCTCCCGCACCACGTCCGCCTGCTGCGCCTCGGCGAAGACGGCGCGCAGCGCCTGGCTGAGCTCGCTCTCGGCGACCTCGCGGTGCTCCTCCTCCGCCTGCCGCGCGGCGTGCGCGGCCTGGTAGAGGACCATCGAGGCGGCGGGGTCGAGGACGCCCGCGGTGCCGAGCTCCTGGGCGACCGAGGCGCGGCGCAGCAGCTGGGCGTCCAGCGCCGCGCGCGCCGCGTCGATGCGGCTGTGCAGCCGGTCCAGGCGGCCCGCGGTCCAGCTCAGGTAGACGCCGATGACGACCAGGGCGGCCGCGATCCAGATCAATGTGGTCACGCGAGGTCACAGTACCGGGCCCGCCCGGCTCGTCCCGGTCGGTCGCGGGCGGGGCCCGGCCGGACGCGGGCGGGGCCCAACCGGACGCGGGCGGGGCCCAACCGGACGCGGGCAAGGCCCGGCCGGTGGCCGGCCGAGGCCCGGTCAGTCGCGGGCGAGGCCGAAGCGCGCGCGGAAGCCGCTGCGTTCGTCCGTGGCCACCGACGCCGCGCCGGCCGCGACCGTCTCGTAGACGGCCAGGATGTCGGCGCCGACCGTGCCCCAGTCGAAGCGCCGTACGTGCCGGCTGCCGCGCTCGCTCAGCTCGGCCCGGCGATCGGCGTCGCCCAGGAGCCGTACGGCCGCGGCGGCCAGGTCGTCGGCGTCCTCGTTGGCGAACAGCTCGCCCGCCGCGCCCTGGTCCAGGACCTGCGCGAAGGCGTCGAGGTCGCTGGCGAGGACGGGCGCGCCCGCCGACATCGCCTCGACGAGGATGATCCCGAAGGACTCGCCGCCGGTGTTGGGCGCGAGGTAGACGTCGACGCTGCGCAGCAGGCGGGCCTTGTCCTCGTCGCTGACCATGCCGAGGAACTCGACCTGGGCGCGCGTCTCGGGGGGCAGGGAGGCCACGGCCTCCCGCTCGTCGCCCAGCCCGGCCACCAGCAGCCTGGTGCCGGGGCGCTCGGCGAGGATCCGGGGCAGGGCGCGCATCACGACGGGCAGGCCCTTGCGGGGCTCGTCGATGCGGCCGATGAAGCCGATGGTGCCGCCCTGCCACTCGGGCCGGGGCTCGGCGCGGGCGAAGAAGTCCACGTCGACGCCGTTGGGGATGACGACCGCGTCGCCGCCCAGGTGCTCGACCAGGGTGCGGCGGGCGTACTCGCTCACGGCGATGCGCGCGCTGATCTTCTCGAGGGCGGGCTGCAGGATCGGATAGGCCGCGATCATGGCGCGCGAGCGCGGGTTGGAGGTGTGGAAGGTCGCCACGATGGGGCCCTGCGCGGCCCAGCAGGTCAGCAGGCCCAGGGAGGGCGAGGTGGGCTCGTGGATGTGGATGACGTCGAAGTCGCCCTCGTGCAGCCAGCGACGCACCCGCGCGGCCGACAGGAAGCCGAAGTTCAGCCGGGCCACCGAGCCGTTGTAGGGGACGGGCACGGCCCGCCCGGCGGAGACGACGAACGGCGGCAGCGGCGTCTCGTCGTCCGCGGGCGCCAGCACCGACACCTCGTGGCCCTGCCGGATCAGGTGCTCGGCCAGGTCACGGATGTGGAACTGCACGCCCCCGGGGACGTCCCACGAATACGGGCAGACGATCCCGATCCTCAAAGCTTCTCCGTTCCGGAGCTCTTGTCGTGGCCGGGCCGCGGCCGCCGGTCGAGATCGGCGAGCCACAGCCGCTGGAGCATGTGCCAGTCCTGGGGGTGCTCGGCGATGCCGGAGGCGAAGGCGTCGGCCACCGCCTGGGTCATGGCCGTGGCCTTCTCCCCCCGGGTGCCCTCCCCGGGCACCTCGACCGGGGCGTGGATGCGTCCGCGCATCACCGGAGAGCTGTCGTACCAGAGGGTGACCGGCAGCAGCACGGCGCCGGTCTGCAGGGCGAGCGCGGCGGGGCCGGCGGGCATCTTCGCCGCCTCGCCGAAGAACGTCACCTCGATGCCGGAGGCGGACAGGTCCCGGTCGGCCACCAGGCAGACCAGGCCACCCGAGCGCAGCCGCCGGGCCAGCGTGCCGAAGGCGCTGCCGCCGGCGTGCGGCAGGACCTCCATGCCGAGCCCCTCGCGGTAGGCGACGAAGCGGTCGTAGAGCGTCTCGGGCTTGAGCCGCTCGGCGACGGTGGTGAAGGGCACCCCCAGGCGGGTGGTGACCCACGCCCCGGCCAGGTCGTAGTTGCCCATGTGCGGCAGGGCGGCGACGACGCCGCGCCCGGAGGCCAGCGCCTCCTCCAGGTGGTGCAGGCCCTCCGGGTCGAAGCCGGAGCGGATGCGGTCCTCGCTCCAGACGGGCAGCCGGAAGGACTCCATCCAGTAGCGCATGTACGAACGCATGCCGGCCCGGGACAGCTCCGCGAGCCGCTGCGGTCCGGCATCGGGCACGACGCGGGCGAGGTTGGCCTCCAGGCGCGTGACGCCCTGGCCGCGCCGCTTCCAGGCGGCGTCGGCGATGTTCCGTCCCAGGGCCGTGGCCATGGGCTCGGGGAGCTTCTTGACCGTGCCCCAGCCCAGCCCGTACAGCGCGTCCGTCAGGCGTTCCCTCACCCGGCCTCGCCCCCGCCGGCCGCGACGGCGTCCGCCTCGGCGGACTCGCGGCGGACGGTGATCACCCGCTGGATCAGGGTGACCAGGCTGCCGACGGCCACGATCCACAGCGCCACGGGCAGCAGCACCTGGATGTGCGGCACGCCGAACGCGTGCAGACCCGAGAGGCCGCAGGCCACCAGCGAGATCACCAGACGCTCGGCGCGCTCGACCAGGCCGTTGACGTTCACCGGCAGGCCGATGCTCTCGCCGCGCGCCTTGGTGTACGACACGACCTGGCCGCTGGCGAGGCAGAAGATGGCCACCGCGCACAGCGCGAGGTCGTCGCCCCGCCCGGCGTACCAGAGCGCCAGCCCGCCGAAGATCGCCGAGTCGGCGACGCGGTCGAGGGTGGAGTCCAGGAAGGCGCCCCAGCGGCTGGAGCGGCCCAGCTGCCGCGCCATGTTGCCGTCGACGAGGTCGGAGAAGACGAACAGCGTGATGACGATCGTTCCCCAGAAGAACTCTCCCTGGGGGTAGAAGACCAGCGCGCCCGCCACCACTCCACCGGTACCGACGAGGGTCACCGCGTCGGGGCTGACCCCCAGGCGGATGAGCAGGGCGGCGAACGGTGTGAGAACACGCGTGAAGAAAGCACGCGCGTACTTGTTCAGCATGGCCTTCCCGGAAGGTAGTGATCGGGCCGGGTGGTCGGAAGGCCACCGGCTGGCCCATCGTAGCCAGCCCGTCCCGGGCCGCCGCGCACACATCGCTCCCCCGGGCCATGGCGCAGGTCACGCCCGTCGCGGCCGCCCCCTGCCGCCGGCTCACCCGGGGGGCGGACGGTTGCGCGCCCGTGTGCGACGTATGGACGCAGCGTGACCACGGTGGAAAGCTCGAAGGACCGCAGGTGTCGACCGAGAGGCGAGGCACATGGGCGAGAAGACGAGTGCACATCCAGGGGCCGCGGGCAGAGCAGTGGCGGCCGACCGGCCGGGCGACATCCGGAACGTGGTGCTGGTCGGCCACAGCGGCTCGGGCAAGACGACGCTGGTCGAGGCGCTGGCCCTGGCGACCGGCGCGGTGAACCGGGCGGGCCGGGTCGAGGACGGCGCGGCCGTCTCCGACTACGACGAGATCGAACACCGCCAGCAACGCTCCGTACAGCTGTCCCTGGTGCCCGTCGAATGGGCCGGGATCAAGATCAACCTGCTGGACACACCCGGCTACGCCGACTTCGTCGGCGAGCTGAGGGCCGGTCTGCGCGCCGCGGACGCGGCCCTCTTCGTCGTCTCGGCGGCGGAGGGCGTCGAGGGGGTCGCCGGCGCCACCCGCATGCTGTGGGAGGAGTGCGCGGCCGTCGGCATGCCGCGCGCCATCGTCGTCACCCACCTGGAGGCGGCCCGGGCGGACTTCGAGGAGATGACCGAGACCTGCCGCGCCGCCTTCGGCGGCGAGTCCGGCGACGGCGTCCTGCCCCTGTACCTCCCCCTGCACGGAAAGGAGGGCCCCGACGGCCACCGCCCGGTGGCCGGGCTCGTCGGACTGCTCACCCAGCGCGTCTTCGACTACTCCTCCGGCACGCGCACCGAGACCGCGCCCGACGACGACCAGCTCCCGCTGATCGAGGAGGCCCGCAACCGCCTCATCGAGGGGATCATCGCCGAGAGCGAGGACGAGACCCTCATGGACCGCTACCTGGGCGGCGAGGAGATCGACGTCAAGACCCTCGTCGAGGACCTCGAGCGGGCCGTGGCCCGGGGCAGCTTCCACCCGGTGCTGGCCGCGGCCCCCGCCCAGGAGGGCGCCCGGCAGGGGCTGGGCACCGTGGAGCTGCTGGAGCTGGTCACCGGCGGCTTCCCCACCCCGCCCGAACGGACACCGCCGGAGGTCACCTCCCCCGACGGCGGCTCCCGCCCGCCGCTGACGTGCGATCCGGCCGGGCCGCTGGCCGCCGAGGTGGTCAAGACCGCCTCCGACCCCTACGTAGGCCGCGTCTCCCTGGTCCGCGTCTTCTCCGGCACCCTGCGGCCCGACGAGACCGTGCACGTCTCCGGGCACGGCCTCGAGGACCGCGGCCACGAGGACCACGACGTCGACGAGCGCATCGGCGCCCTGTCCCAGCCCTTCGGCAAGCAGCAGCGGCAGCTGTCCCAGGCCATCGCCGGCGACATCGCCTGCGTCGCCAAGCTCGTCAGCGCCGAGACCGGGGACACCCTCTCCGCGAAGAACGCCCCGCTGCTGATGGAACCCTGGCTCATGCCCGATCCGCTGCTGCCCGTGGCCATCGAGGCCCACAGCAAGGCGGACGAGGACAAGCTCTCCCACAGCCTGGCGCGCCTGGTGGCCGAGGACCCCACCATGCGCCTGGAGCACAACCCGCACACCCACCAGGTCGTCCTGTGGTGCCTGGGCGAGGCCCACCGCGACGTCGCCCTGGAGCGGCTGCGCACCCGCTACGGCGTCCAGGTCGACGTGGTGCCGCACAAGGTCTCGCTCCGCGAGACCTTCGGCTCCCGCGCCACCGGCCGCGGCCGGCACGTCAAGCAGTCCGGCGGCCACGGCCAGTACGCCATCTGCGAGATCGAGGTCGAGCCGCTGCCGGGCGGCAGCGGCATCGAGTTCGTCGACAAGGTCGTGGGCGGCGCGGTCCCCCGTCAGTTCATCCCCTCGGTCGAGAAGGGCGTACGGGCCCAGGCCGCCCGCGGCGTCGCCGCCGGCTACCCCCTGGTCGACGTGCGGGTGACCCTCCTCGACGGCAAGGCCCACTCGGTGGACTCCTCGGACGCGGCCTTCCAGACCGCCGGCGCCCTCGCCCTGCGCGAGGCCGCCGCCGAGACCCGCATCCACCTCCTCGAGCCCGTCGCCGAGGTCCGCGTCCTGGTCTCCGACGACTACGTCGGCCCGGTCATGAGCGACCTGTCCGGGCGGCGCGGCCGGGTCGTGGGCACCGAGCAGTCCGGCTCCGGCCGCACGCTCGTACGCGCCGAGGTACCGGAGATCGAGATCGGCCGGTACGCGGTGGACCTGCGCTCCCTGTCGCACGGCACGGGACGGTTCAGCCGTTCCTACGCGCGGCACGAGCCCATGCCCCCGCAGATCGCGGACCGCGTTCGCGAACAGGCCGAGAACGGCTCATAGTTCGCAAGCCGCCCGCCTCAACTCACTTGGGGCGGGCGGCTTTCCGATCTCCCACGACAGCCGGCACCCCGCCCCATTACGCTGAGCACGCGACCCATGACACAGACCGTGGGCGGCAGTCGGGAGCGGGCCCGCGTCCGGGCGCGCGGGGTTGGGGGCAGCGGTGGCAGGAGACGGGTACGACTTCAGCCCGGGTGCGCAGATCCCGGTATCGGGCGGTGCCGGAGGCACCGCGGCGACACAGGCCCTGGCCTCCGCGGCCTACCGCGACGGGCCCGTGGACGAGCTCCTCAAGGCCAACTCCGACTGGGCCACCTCGGAGGTCAAGAAACCCCTGATCTCCCTCTTCGAGCCCAACCTCGGCGAGGCCTTCGCCCGCGCCGTGCAGACCCGCATGCTCGGCGGCGGCCGCAAGCCCCTCATCCAGTCCTTCGGCCTCGAACCCCAGGTCATCGTCGAGCACTGCCTCGCCGCCAACCGCATCCGCAAGATCCGCGACGCCCAGCTGACGGTCATCATGGCCGTCTTCGGCCTGCTCTTCCTGCCCGGCGTCCTCCTCTGGTTCGGCGCCTTCCAGCTGCGCCGCAGCCTCGCCGGCGCCCAGAACAAACGCGCCGGCGCCCTGGGCACCACCCTCCTCGCCGCCCTCGCCGTCGTGATCGCCGTCGCCATGGTCAAGGCGCCGCTGCACGGCTTCTGGGGCCTCTACCTCCGCGCCATGGTCATCGCCCCCCTCATCGGCGGCTTCTGGGCGAAGACCGCCTGCGAGCGCACCGCGAAGGACCTGCGCGACCGCTGGACCGGGCTGCTCGACGGCGGCGCCGTCGCCGCCAAGATCCCCGAGAGCGTGCCCCGCGACCCCGGCGAGAGCGCCGCCGAACAGCTCCGCCAGAGCCTGCAGAAGCTCTCCGCCGAGCAGCAGAGCAACATCGTCTTCTACGCCGGCCCCAAGGGCATACTCGGCATGGGCACCCGCTGGGGCAGCTGGCAGCTCGCCGAGGACCTCGTCCCCGCCGAGCCCGGCCGGGACATCAACCCCTTCCGCAGCTGGGACATCGCCCGCGCCATCCACGACCAGCTCAAGCTCCTCGAGCGCACCCCCATCAACACCGGCGGCCTCACCGCGCCCCACGTCGAGCACTGGGTCGTCGTCCCCATCGGCGAGGGCGCCTCCGCCGTGTCCCGCCCCGGCGGCACCGACGCCGCCTCGTACCAGATCAGGGGCGCCCAGCTCCAGGACATCTGCGACAAACAGCACTTCGGCAGCGGCGACCGCCACTACCTCGGCGTCCAGTTCGTCCTCTGGGACGGCCAGCTCGTCATCAACCTCCTCATCAACGTCACCGTCCTCCACAAGACCCTGCGCATCGAGGTCACCGGCTACGCCCTCGGCCCCACCCACTCCGTCTTCAACGGCCGCCCCAAGAACCGCACCAAGACCTTCAAAAAGGGCATCAAGTTCTGGGAGACCTGGACCCGCACCCTCCCCATCGTCGAACCCAGGGAGGTCGTACGGCTCGCCGCCCGCGCCCCCCTCACCTGGTACCCGCCCCTCCTCGAGTACTGGGGCGGCAAGCTCGTCCTCCCCGAGCCCTTCGGACTCCGCCACGCCTGGGCCGACAAGCCCTGGCGCCACCGCTTCATGGCCGACGACGCGCTACGGGCCGCCACCCCCGTCCTGCGCGTCGTCCACGAAGCGGCCCTGCGCGTCCTGAAGGACAACGGCGTCGACACCTCCAAGTTCGTCTCCCGCGCGGGCAACCTCAGCGGCGCCGTCCAGGACGCCAAGCCCGGCAGGGTCGACGTCTACGACGCCTAGAAGACGCCTGGAACACGGCGTGGCGGCCACACGGCCGGGCCACTACCGGAAGATGCCGGTGTGGCCCAGCGAGTACCGCCCGGGCTGCGGATAGACCGCCAGACCATGCGGTCCGTCGCCCACCTTGATCCGCGCGATCTGATGCCCGTCCGTCGTATCGATCGCGTACACCTCGCTGTTGTAACGCCCCGACAGCCACAGCACCTTGCCGTCCGCCGACACACCGCCCATGTCCGGACTCCCGCCGTCCGGAAGCTCCCACTTCTTCACCAGCTTGCGGCTCGGCAGATCCAGCACCGAGATCGAACCCTCACCCCGGTTGGAGATGTACAGCGACTTCGAATCCCGGCTGACGTACAGACCGTGCGCCCCCTTGCCCGTCGGCATCAGCCACGGCTCGGTGAACTTGTCCCCGTCCAGCACCCACACCCCGTCGGCCATCATGTCCGCCACGTACCAGGTCCGGCCGTCCGAGGAGATCTTCACGTCCTGCGGCATCGCCCCGTCGAACGGCAGCTTCTGCTGACCGATCACCTTCATCCGCGCCGTGTCGACCTTCAGCAACTCCCCCGAGAACTCACAGCTGACGATGAAGTACCGCCCGTCGGGCGAGAAGTCGGCGTGATTCACGCCCAGGCAGTTCACATGCTCCGTCTTCATCCGCTTCATCGTGTGCGCGTCCCGGAACACCAGCTCACGGTCCATCGACGCCATCACCACCGCGTACTTGCCGTCCGGGGTGAAGTAGAGGTTGTACGGGTCGTGCACATCGACCGTCTTCCCCTTCTTCCCCGTCGCCGGGTCGATCGGGGTGAGCGTATGACCACGGTCGTTGTTGACCCACAGCGTCTTCATGTCCCACGACGGCACCACATGCTGCGGCTGCTCCCCCACCGGGATCGTCTCGATCACCTTGTACGTCGCCGGGTCGATCACGCTGACCGTGTCGGACTCCGTGTTCGGCACGTACACCCGCGACGGAAAGTCCTTCACCACCGGCGACAACGCGTTCGGCCGGTCCGCCGCGTAGAGATCGTGGGGATCCAGCAGCGGCGGCATCCCCGGCAACCCCTGCGGAACACCCCGCGCCGCCCCCTGACTGTGCGCACCCCCGCCCGGCTGCCGGGGCTGCCGGGCGGCGGCACCGTCACCGCCGTCACCGCCCCCGCAGCCGGCCACCAGCAGCGCACAGGCCGTGGCGAACAACGCCGCCCGGCGCCGGCCCCGCGAGCGGAAGGGAAACCCGGGCAGGGAACGGCCGGGCAGAGACGACCGGAACGCACCAGGAGAGCGGAGGGGGCCGAGGGAGCGGAGAGAACGGACAGAGCGTCGAGGACGGTGATGCGAGAACTGGATCATCGGGTCAGCAGCTCCGTAGTCGTCACCGCACGCAGGCCGCGGCGGTGCAGGCCGTCGAGGATCGCGGGCAGCGCGGCGACCGTGCCGGCGTGCCCGAAGTGCAGACTGACCACCGACCCCGGCCGTACCGCGTTCAACACGGTACGCCGGACCGCCTCGGCGCCCGGGTCGGTGAAGTCGAGGGAGTCCACGTCGTACGACAGGACGTGCGGGTAACCGGCCTTTCTCGCCAGCCGCACCACCTGATCGGTCGCCCGCTGCGCGCGCGAGGGCCTGAACCAGCGACCGATACCGCCCGTGAGCCTGCGCAGCCGGTCGGCGCACTCGGTGATCTCGGCGTAGGCGGCCTTCGCGGGCATCGAGCAGATGTTCAGATGCCGCATGGTGTGATTGCCCAGCTCATGCCCGCCGTCGAGCACCCGGCGAGCCATCCGCGGCTCGGCGTCCAGCCAGTCCCCGACGGCCAGTACGGTCACCCGGGCCCCGGCCCGCTCTGCCTCCGCCAGCAACGCCGTCGCCGACTTCGCATCACCCCGGCCGTGAAACGTCAGCGCCACCGAACGGCCCTTCCGCGGACCGTGGTCGATCTGCGCCGGCAACCCCGAGGGCAGCTTCGCCAGCAGCAGGCCCGGCCCGGGCGGCGCCGACGCCCTGGCCCGAGCCCCCGCCCGCGCCGGGGCGGACGCGCCCGCCGGCTGGGGAGTGCGCTGCCGGGCCCCTTCGGTGGCCGACCGCTCGGCGTCGCAGCCCGCGACCGCACCGCCGGCGGCCCCGGCCAGGGCACTGCCGGCGGCCGCGCGCAGCACGGTACGACGGTGAAGAAAGGTCACCGTCCTATTAGAGCTTCTTTAAGAAGAATTGGTGAGATTTGCCCGATTCTGGGCGGGGTGTGTCCTGTCCGGTCGCCATCCGACCGGAACTGCCACACCCACCCACGACCTAGACGGCCGCCCAGACATCCGCCAGCATCTTGCGGGTGTCCGCGAGAAGTTGCGGCAGCACCTTGGTGTGCCCGATCACCGGCAGGAAGTTGGTGTCACCACCCCAACGCGGCACCACATGCTGATGCAGATGGGCGGCGATGCCGGCACCCGCGACGCCACCCTGGTTCATCCCGATATTGAAGCCGTGCGCCCCGGACGCCTCACGCAGCGCACGCATCGCGCGCTTGGTGAACGCGGCGAGCTCGGCCGTCTCGGCCTCGTCCAGCTCCGTGTAGTCGGCGACATGCCGGAACGGCACGACCATCAGGTGCCCGCCGTTGTAGGGGTAAAGATTCAGCACGGCGTAAACGAGCTCGCCCCGGGCCACGATCAGCCCGTCCTCGTCACTCTTCGCCGGAATCGAGCAGAACGGACAGCCGTCATCGGCCCCGGGCCCGGTGGGCTTGCCCTCACCCTGGATGTACGCCATCCGATGAGGCGTCCACAACCGCTGAAAGGCGTCTGGCGTCCCCACCCCGAACTGCTGCTCCGGCTCACTCGTCATGCGAGTCAGCATATTCCTTGAGGTGGATGCGAATGCGACGAGGGGCGGCCCTGGTGGGGCCGCCCCTCTACCTCCGCCTGCGCGGAGAGTCACGTCGTCGGTAGGTGAGGTCCCCGGCACAGGTCCGGCTCACCTCCGCTCACGCGAAGAACGCATCACACCTGTACGCGACGCTCCACCACATCAACGAGCTTCGCGAGAGCCTGGTCACGCGGGACGCCGTTCTCCTGCGACCCGTCGCGGTAGCGGAAGCTCACCGCACCGTTCGCGACGTCCTCGTCACCCGCGATGATCATGAACGGCACCTTGGACTTCTGCGCGTTCCTGATCTTCTTCTGCATGCGGTCCGAGGAGGCGTCGACCTCGACCCGCAGACCCTTCTTCTTCGCCTCGGCGGCGAAGTCCTGCAGGTATTCGATGTGCGCGTCACCGATCGGGATGCCCGTCGCCTGGACCGGGGCCAGCCACGCCGGGAACGCACCCGCGTAGTGCTCCAGCAGCACCGCGAAGAAGCGCTCGATGCTTCCGAACAGGGCCCGGTGGATCATGACCGGGCGCTGCTTGGTGCCGTCCGCGCCGGTGTACTCCAGGTCGAATCGCTCCGGCAGGTTGAAGTCGAGCTGGATGGTCGACATCTGCCACGTACGACCGATGGCGTCCCGCGCCTGCACCGAGATCTTCGGGCCGTAGAAGGCCGCGCCACCCGGGTCGGCGACGAGCTCGAGGCCCTGCTTCTCGGCGACCTTGCGCAGGGTCTCGGTCGCCTCCTCCCACGCCTCGTCCGAGCCGACGAACTTGGTCTCGTCCTTGGTGGACAGCTCCAGGTAGAAGTCGTTCAGGCCGTAGTCGCGCAGCAGGTCGAGCACGAAGGTGAGGGTGCGGTCGAGCTCCTCGCCCATCTGCTCACGGGTGCAGTAGATGTGCGCGTCGTCCTGGGTGAAGCCGCGGGCACGGGTCAGGCCGTGCACGACGCCCGACTTCTCGTACCGGTACACGGTCCCGAATTCGAACATGCGCAGCGGCAGCTCACGGTAGGAGCGTCCCCGCGCGTCGAAGATCAGGTTGTGCATCGGGCAGTTCATGGGCTTGAGGTAGTAGTCCACGCCCTCGTCGAGCTGCATGGGCGGGTACATGCCGTCGGCGTACCAGTCCAGGTGACCCGAGGTCTCGAAGAGCTTCCCCTTGGTGGCGTGAGGGGTGTAGACGAACTCGTACCCCTCTTCCTCGTGCCGCTTGCGGGAGTAGTCCTCCATGACCCGGCGGATGATGCCGCCCTTGGGGTGGAAGACGGCCAGGCCGGAGCCGATCTGCTCCGGGATGGAGAAGAGGTCGAGCTCGTTACCGAGCTTGCGATGGTCCCGCTTCTCGGCCTCGGCGAGGAACTCCAGGTGCGCCTTCAGCTCGTCCTTCGACGGCCAGGCGGTGCCGTAGATGCGCTGGAGCATGGGGTTCTTCTCGCTGCCGCGCCAGTAGGCGGCGGCGTTGCGCATCAGCTTGAACGCCGGGATGACACGGGTGGTGGGCAGGTGCGGGCCCCGACACAGGTCGCGCCAGCACAGCTCGCCGGTCTTGGCGTCGATGTTGTCGTAGATGGTGAGCTCGCCCGCGCCCACCTCCACGTCCGCGCCGTCGTCGTGCGAGGCGGAGCCCTTGAGACCGATCAGCTCGAGCTTGTACGGCTCGTCGGCCAGCTCCTCGCGGGCGGCGTCGTCGGTGACGACGCGGCGCGAGAAGCGCTGACCGCGCTTCTGGATCTCCTGCATCTTCTTCTCGATGAGCTTGAGGTCATCGGGAGTGAAGGGCTTCTCGACGTCGAAGTCGTAGTAGAAGCCGTCCTTGACCGGCGGGCCGATGCCCAGCTTGGCCTCGGGGAAGAGCTCCTGCACGGCCTGGGCCATGACGTGGGCGGTCGAGTGGCGCAGGATGTTCAGGCCGTCCTCGGAGGAGATCTCGACGGGCTCGATCTCCTCGCCGTCGGCGACGGCGTACGCCAGGTCCTTCAGCTCGCCCGCGACGCGCGCGGCGACGATGGTGCGCTCTCCGGCGAAGAGGTCGGCGGCAGTAGTGCCCGTCGTCACCACGCGCTCTTCCCGCTCGGAATCGCGTTGGATGATCACACGGACGTCTGACACCGGTCTCTCCTGACTTATGGGGCACGACAGCGGTCGCTGCGCGCTTGAATCGTACCGAGCCCGGCCCCCTGGTCGCTAAACGGTTATTCCTCCTCCGGGGACTGCAGGGACTTCAGCAGTCCGTCCCGTTCGGCTTCGTCCGCCGGGACGGGGGTGACGCTGTGGGCGTCGGCCAGGCGGCGGAAGCCGCCGTGGCTCTCCAGGCGCCCGCTCACCCTGACCGGGAGGCCGGCGAGGTGGGCGTGGCCGGCGGCGCGGTAGTCGTCGTCGGTGAGGGTGGCCCGCACCTGGGGGACGTCGGCTCCCTCGAGCACCCGCAGGCGCACCGTGCCCGTCCCGCCCGGTGTCTCGCGGCGCAGCCGCACCACGGCCGCGGTGATCCGGACGGGGACGGAGGGCTCGTCACGTACGTACCGGGCTCCGGCTTCGCGGAGGGCGGGGAGGTCGCCGGGGGAGAATTCCAGCGGTTCGGGGCGGGTGGCGAAGCCTTTGGGCGGGCCGGCGGCGGGTGCCCATTCCACGGTGATCCGTATGCCTTGGGATCCGGCGGTCAGGGTGACGAGGGCGTCGGTGAGCTCTCGGCTGACGCCGGCTTCGACGGCTTTGTCGAAGGCGTCGGGCCGGCCGGTGGCGCGTCGGTAGTCGGTGGCGTCGCGGGTGGTCTGCAGGGCGCGCAGGAGGGTGGCGGCGAGGCGGTCGGGGCCGTCGGTGGTGTTCCGTCCCGTGTGCCCGCCGGTGGCGGCCGGGTTTTCGAGGGGCAGGAAGACGGTGAGGTCGCTTCCGTTGGGGGTGGGGCCGAGGAGCAGGGGGGCCAGGGTGGTCTCGGCCTGGCGGCGGTGGCGGGCGCCGTGGTGGCCGGTGCGGGCGCGGGTGGCGAGGGCTCCGGCGAGCAGCATGGCGCGGGCGCCGGTGCGCAGGCGTTCCTGGTCGGCCCAGGCGGCGGTGGGTGCGCGGTGTGCGGGGTTCTCGCGGTGCCAGCGGATCTCGTCGCTGGGGGTGCGCAGTGCGATGAGGATCTCGCGGGCGGAGGGGGCGGCGCTGTGTTCGAGGGCGGTGAGGGCTTCGGTGAGGAGGTCGGCGCTGTCGGGGAAGGCGTTGCCGGCGGGTACGAGGAGGCTGGTGCCGGGGCCGGTGGGGGGTGTCCAGCGGTGGTAGCGGCCGGGGGCTCCGCCGTGTCGTCGCCAGCCGTGGCGGGCGAGGAGGGTGCCGAGGACGGCGGGGTCGTGGGGGTGGTGCGGGGGGTCGTCGGTCGGCCGGTGCATCAGGGTCTCCCTCCCGCCCCGACCCGGGTCATGATCTCGCGCAGTGCGCGGTCGTCGAAGACGCGTGTGGTCGGGATCCGCACGGTGGTCCTGCGTCGGCCGGTGACGGGGTGGCCGGCGAGGTTGGTCCAGTAGCAGCAGTGGCGCAGTTCGAGGTGGTCGGGGCCGGCCCGTAGCCAGTCGTCCTGGGTGCGCGGAACGATCATCACGACGAGGATCTTGTGGACCGAGACGGGGGTGCGGGCGAGCTTGACCAGGTGGTCGTTGTCGAGGGTGAAGCCGAAGGTCGGGCCGGGTGGGCGGGGGCCGAGCTGGTAGGTGCTCTTGAGCTGCACCTTGATGGTGACCTCGTCGTCGGTGGTGTGGCCGGGGGCGCTGTGGCTGACGTGCCAGTCGATGCCGTTGTCGGGGAAGGGCTGGGCGAGGGAGCAGCCGGCGGCGGCCGCGACGGCGTGCAGGTAGCCGACCTGGAGGGTCTCCATGCACGCGGTGACGGCGAGGCTGCCGCGGGGCGCGGTCAGGTGCCCGGGGGGCCGGCGGCCGTGGGGGGTGGCCGGGTCGGGCTGAGCGAGCGCCATGTCCGAAAAACCTTCCGGGCTCGCCGGTTCTTTGGTCGTACATCTGTGTTGTCTCCACGCGAACTCCCCGGCAAACGGCGGCGGTTCGGGCACTCGGGTGGCCGGGTATCACCTGGCGGGGAGGGGAAACACGCCATATGCCGCACAAGCGCGAGGAGTTGTGTCATGCCGTGCTGGCTCGAAGGGCCGTTGGCCGCCTTCGACACCGAGACGACCGGGGTGGACGTGGAGCAGGACCGGATCGTTTCGGCGGCTTTCGTGACGCAGTCGCAGGCGGGGGCCGCGCCGGTGGCCACCCGTTGGCTGGTGAATCCGGGGATTCCCGTTCCCGCCGAGGCGACCGCGATACACGGACTGAGCGAGGACCATCTGCAGCGGTACGGCCGGTGGCCGGCCCCCGTGATGGAGGAGGTGGCGAGGGCCCTGGCGGGGCATGCGGCGCGTGGTGTGCCGCTGGTGGTGATGAACGCCCCGTTCGATCTGACGTTGCTGGACCGGGAGTTGCGCCGGCACCGGGCGTCGTCGCTGGCGGACTATCTGGGCGGTGCGCCGCTGTGCGTGCTGGATCCGTGGGTGCTGGACAAGCATCTGGACCGTTATCGCAAGGGTCGGCGGACGCTGACGGACCTGTGTGCGCAGTACGGGGTGGACCTGGCGGGGGCGCATGACGCGGCCGTCGACGCCACGGCGGCGTTGGAGGTCGTGCGGGCGGTGGGGCGGCGTTTCGCCTCGCGGCTGGAGCGGCTGAGTCCGGCGGAGCTGCACACCCGGCAGGCGGTGTGGCACGCGGCGCAGGCGCGGGGGCTGCAGGCGTGGTTCGCGCGCAACGGTTCGGACGAGGAGTGCGATCCGGCGTGGCCATTGCGTCCGGAGCTGCCCGCGGCGGCGTGAGGGGGCCGGTAATGCGAAAGGCCGGTCCGTCAGTTGACGGACCGGCCTTCCCGGGCGTGGGCGATACTGGGATCGAACCAGTGACCTCTTCGGTGTGAACGAAGCGCTCTCCCGCTGAGCTAATCGCCCGGGGCTGTCTTCGGGGGTTTCCCCGGCGACGCACTGAACAATACAGGTCGCGGCGGCCCTCCTTCAAATCCCCTCCGGCCCGGCCTCGGGGCGGCCCTGTGGCCGGCTCTCCAGGAGGGCGCGCAGGCCGCGTCGTCCGCAGCGCATCATCCACGCGTGGTTGGCGCGGAAGAGGGGGCGGGCGGGGACGGCCAGGTGCCGCATGAGGGGTTTGGTCGCATCCACGTCCTGTTCGAAGCGGGCGATGCTGCCGGTGGTGCCGTGCGGGAGGACGGTCCAGCGCGCCCAGCCCTCCAGGTCGCCGTGGACGACGACCTCCAGGACGCGGGCGTGGGGGTCGCGGCGGCTCTGGCGGGCGGTGAGGGTGAGCCCGTAGGGCAGCAGGGAGCGGATGTGGACGGTGCCGCTGATGTCGTCGGCCTGGTGGACGCGGCGGACCTGGGGCCACCAGGAGGGGTAGTCGGCGACGGCCTCCAGCACCGTGTAGACGGTGTCGGGCGGCGCCGGGAGGGTCCAGGCGTCGCGGAAGCGGTAGTGATGCGGCGAGTGCGTGCGGCGGCGGGCCATGGGGACCAAGGGCATACGAAAAACCGAGGGTCCGCAAGGGGGTGTGAACCTTGCGGACCCTCGGTGGGATGTGGGCGATACTGGGATCGAACCAGTGACCTCTTCGGTGTGAACGAAGCGCTCTCCCGCTGAGCTAATCGCCCGGGCGCACCGCAAACATTACCGCATGTCAGACGGTGCTTCGCGCCACCCGTGCCTGGTCAGGGGGCCGGGAGGGTCAGTGGGCGGCCTTCCAGGGCAGGGTGAGGCCGTAGCTGGCGACGTAGAAGCCCGCGAGTCCGGCGATGATCAGCAGGCCGAGCACGGTGAGGGTGATGTTGCGGCGCCGGACCTTGGGGTCGAGGGCGCGCTGGGCGGCCTCGGTGACCTTGCGCTTGGTCCAGCGCAGGACGAGCTGGGCCCAGACGAACTCGGTGGCCCAGATGGCCATGCCACCGAAGATCACCAGCCAGCCGGGGCCGGGCAGGGGCAGCATGATGATGCCCGCGACGACGACGGCGAGGCCGACGACGAAGACGCCGACCTGCCAGCTCAGGTGGAGCGGCCGGGATCTTTTGATGAAGTGCGGGGCTCGCGAGCCGAGGCCTTTGCCGGGCTCGGCGTCGCCGTCCGCCGGAGCGGATCTCCGCTCGTCACTCTCCGCGTTCATGAGGTCCAACGTACCCGAAGGGCGTGACATCACCGGTTCGGCGGTATGCGTGGCGTGAGCGCTGGGCCGTCCGAGGTATCCGAAGAGCCTCAAAACGGGCAGAGGGGTTTACAACGGCACCGTAGGTGGCATGTCGATTTCGCCGACGTGCGAATCCCCGAGCGCACACTGAGCGAAAGGCCTTGGCGCTTATGAACACCACGGTCAGCTGCGAGCTGCACCTGCGCCTCGTTGTGTCGAGCGAATCCTCACTGCCCGTACCCGCGGGCCTGCGGTACGACACGGCCGATCCGTATGCCGTGCACGCCACCTTCCACACCGGAGCCGAAGAGACGGTCGAGTGGGTCTTCGCCCGTGATCTGCTCGCCGAGGGCCTTCACCGGCCCACGGGCACGGGCGACGTCCGCGTCTGGCCGTCCCGCAGTCATGGCCAGGGCGTCGTCTGCATCGCGCTGAGCTCTCCCGAGGGCGAAGCCCTGCTGGAGGCGCCGGCGCGGGCACTGGAGTCGTTCCTGAAGCGGACCGACGCCGCGGTGCCACCAGGCACCGAACACCGTCACTTCGATCTGGACACCGAGCTCTCGCACATCCTGGCCGAGAGCTGATGCCGGGCCGTAGCTGACCAGGGCGCGCCGGCCCACTCGGGGAGGCCGGGCGCCGCGCATCCGGACAACCGCACATCGAACACCACGACACGGCGCCGTCGCCGCGGATCCACCGCGGACGACGGCGCCGTCGCGTCGTGGAGCCGCTAGAGTCTGCTCCCCGCGGTCGAACACCTGCCGCCCTCCGTCCGTCCGGCCAGGGAGCGAACGTTCCGTGCTGATCAACCACGACACCCGCCGCACGCTCGACACCGTCGTCGACCTGCTGAACATGGAGCTCGACGATCTGGCGGCGCTGCGGGGCTTCGTCGAGCGCCACGAGATCAGCGGCATCGACGTCCTGCGGGAGCCGGACCTGGCGGCGGTCCGGTCCGTACGCGACCGCTTCGCCCAGGTGTTCGACACCAAGGACGCGCGGGCGGCCGCGACGCTTCTGAACGCACTGGTCGCCGAGGCGGGCACGACGCCCCGGCTGACCGATCACGACGGCTACGACTGGCACGTCCACTACTTCGCGCCCGGCGCCTCCCTGGCCGAGCACCTGGCGGCCGACGGCGGCATGGCGCTGGCGTTCCTGCTGGTGGAGGGCGAGCGCGAGCGGCTGCGGCGCTGTGCGGCGCCGGACTGCGGGCGGGCGTTCGTCGACCTCTCCCGCAACCGCTCGCGCCGCTACTGCGACGGGCGCACCTGTGGGAACCGGCTGCACGTGGCCGCGTACCGGGCGCGTCGCCGGGGGGCCGCGGACTGACGACCGCCGGGCCGGCGGGGTCACCAGCGGTAGAGGTCGTGCACGGCGGTCAGCAGGACCAGCGTGGCGACGAAGGCGAGAAAGAACATCAGCGGCGGTTGGGACAGCGCGAACAGGCAGCCGCGCGGCTCGTCGGTGATCTGGGCCGGTGGTTCGTCGTTCATCTCCGACAGATCATGGCGCAGCGGCGGGGCCGCCCGCTCACCAACGCGCCAACTGCCAGGGGGAGTTCGTCAGATCCCGTGCTTCTTGAGGATCGCCTCGATGTCCGAGAAGTCCTCTGCGTCGCCGGCCGGGGCCTTCGTCCCGGCAGGCCGGGGGTCCTTGGCGCGGGTGGGGCCGAGCGAGGGGGCGGAGGCGGCCGGGGCCACGGCTCCGGGCCGACCGGCGGCCGCGGCCTCGCGGCGCTCGCGGCGGCCTCCGGCGCGGCGGCGCTCGACGCTCCGGGTGATCAGGAACAGCACGGCGGAGAGCGCGAGCACGCCGAAGCCGGCCCAGACGGTGGGGTTGAACACGATGCCCGCCAGCCAGTCCACGACGCCCGTCATCACCAGCCCTACGGGCACCAGCGACCAGGCGGCGATCCGGGCCGCGGCCAGGAAGCGCCTGCGGTAGGCCGTCAGCAGGGCGATGCCCAGGCCCGCCGCGGACACGGCAACGCATACGGTCGAGGTCAGCATCCGGGGCCTCCTGCCGGTGACGTTCTCCTCGTCTCCATCGTGCACCGGGCCGAGCCGGACATGCCACGACCGGCCCGGTCCTCGGGGAGAACTCCGGGTCCGGGCCCCTCCGGCCTCCTCCTCAGGTAGGGGATCACGCCCGGGCGGCGGGGGCGGGGAGAGCGGGGGCTGGGAGACTGGCCCCATGAGCGATACCGACACCGTCCGCGCCGTCCTCGACGTCTGGTGCGACCTGCAGTGCCCCGACTGCCACAAGGCCCTCGACGACGTGCGCGCGCTGCGCGCCCGCTACGGCGACCGGCTGGAGATCCGGCTGCGGCACTTCCCGCTGGAGAAGCACAAGCACGCCTACGCCGCGGCGCAGGCCGCCGAGGAGGCCGCGGAGCAGGGCACGGCGTGGCCGTACGCCGAGGCCCTGCTGGAGCGCACCGCGGAGCTCGGCGCCCGGGGCGAGAAGGTGCTCGTGGAGGCGGCGGGCGAGCTGGGGCTGGACGCCGAGGAGGTGGACACCGCGCTGATCGACGGGCGGCACATGCTGATCGTCGACGCCGACCAGGCCGAGGGCAAGGCCATCGGCGTGACGGGGACGCCCACCTATGTCATCGACGGGGAGCGGCTGGACGGCGGCAAGAGCCAGGAGGGCCTGCGGGAGCGGATCGAGGAGATCGCCGACCGGCTGCTCGCGGGCTGAACCCTCGGGCGCGCCACGGGGAAGACACCGTGGCTAGAGCAGCGGCTTGTACAGGTTGAAGGCGGTCGGCCGGTAGCCGAGCGACTCGTACAGCCGCAGGGCCGCGGTGTTGCCGGCGAAGACGTGGAGCCCGAGCGTGGCCGCGCCGGCCGCCAGGGCCTCGCGCTCGGCGAGGAGCATCAGGGTGCGGCCGTGCCCGCGGCCGCGGTGGGCCTCGCCGACCTCGACGTCGAAGACGTAGCGGCCGTCGGGGTGCGGCCCCACCCACAGGGTGCCGACGTCCTCGCCGTCGTGGGACAGGACGGCGAGGGTGGTGTCGGGCGTGGCCAGGCCCTGTCCGAGCGCGCCCTCGTGGTCGCGCCGGGCCTTGGCCTCGGCCAGGGCGGGCGGCAGGCCCCGCTCGATCCAGTCCTGGGCGTAGCACCGGCGGGAGTGGTCCAGCCAACGGAGGAACTCCGCCTCGTCCATGGGGCGGGGTGTGCTGCCGGCGGGCAGCTCGGGGACGGCGGCCAGCGGCTTGGACATGTTGCGGCTGCGCTCGGTGTAGCCGAGCGCCCCGGCCAGTCCCAGGGCGGTCGTCGCGCTCGCGGGGACGCCCACCACGATCTGCGCGCAGCCCCAGCCGCGCAGCACCTCCTCGGCGGCGAGCGCGGCGACCGTGGCGCGCCCGCGGTGCCGGTCGCGTTCGTTGATCACCAGGTGGGCGATCCTGCCGACGGTCGGCCCGAGGCGGGGCTCGGTGGAGATGTCGACCGTGCCGACGCGCCGGCTGTTGACGCGGACCTCGTACGAACGGGACCGGGCGCCGTCGTCGGTGCGCTGTTCGGGTGCGGTGGGCCGCAGGGTGGTGGTCATTCCTGGTGTTGTACCGGCCCGGCGGCTCCCCGTCACGGGATTTACGGATCGATGTCCGCGGCCGCGCGCTCGTCGAAGACCCGCATCGCCTTGGCGGTCACCGGCCCCGGCGCGCCGGGGAGTTGGCGGCCGTCGAGGGTGTGGACGGCCTGGACGTCGCGGAGGCTGGAGGTCAGGAAGATCTCCTCGGCGCGGTCGAGGACGTCCAGGGGCAGGTCGCTCTCGTGGGCGCCGGTCCATTCCATGACGAGGGCACGGGTGATGCCGGGCAGGCAGCCGGAGGCGACGGGCGGGGTGTGCAGCTCGCCGTCGAGGACGACGAAGACGTTGGATCCGGTGCCCTCGCAGAGCGCGCCGACGGTGTTGGCGAACAGCGCCTCGGTGGCGCCCTGCTGCCGGGCCCGCTCGAGGGCGACGACGTTCTCGGCGTACGAGGTGGACTTCAGGCCGGCGAGGGCGCCGCGCTCGTTGCGGGTCCAGGGCACGGTGACGGCGGCCGTGGTGTCGGCGCGCCGGGTGGTCTCGCTGAGGGCCACGGCGAGGGTGGGGCCGGCGGTGCCGCGGTCCGAGCCCAGCGGGGAGAGCCCTCCGGTGTAGGTGATCCGCAGCCGGCCGAGCGGCATGGGGTTGGCCTCGAGGACGGCGGCGCAGGCGTGGCGGACCTCGTCGAGGTCGGGCTCGGGCAGGCCGAGGCCCTGGGCACTGCGGGCGAGCCGGGCCAGGTGGCGGGTCATGGCGAAGGGCCGGCCGGCCGTGGTCTTCAGCGTTTCGAAGACGCCGTCGCCGACCGTCAGGCCGTGGTCGAAGACGGAGACATGGGCGCTGTCGGCGTCGCGCAGCGCACCGTTGAGCCAGATACTCACCGTTTCGTCCCTTCCAGCGGCCGGTGTGTTCCCGACGCTATCGCGAGCAGCCGGGACGCCTTGAGCTCGGTCTCGGCCCACTCGCGCTCCGGGTCGGATCCCCAGGTGATGCCGGCTCCGGTGCCGAAGCGCAGGACCGGTCCGCCGGGTGCCGCGCGGTCGATCCAGAAGGTGCGGATGCCGACGGCCAGCTCGCCGGTGCCCCGGTCGGCGTCCACCCAGCCGACGCCTCCGCAGTAGGGGCCGCGCGGGGCGGGTTCCAGGGACCCGATGATGTCCAGGGCGCTGGCCTTGGGGGCGCCGGTCACGGAGCCGGGCGGGAAGGTCGCGCCGAACAGCCCGGCCCAGCCGATGTCGTCGGCGAGCTCTCCGCGGACGGTGGAGACGAGGTGGACCAGTCCGGGGTGCGGCTCGACCGCGCAGAGCGCGGGGACGGTCACGGAGCCGGTGGCGCAGACGCGGCCGAGGTCGTTGCGGACCAGGTCCACGATCATCACGTTCTCGGCGTGGTCCTTCTCCAGCAGGTCCTCGGCGGTGCGGCCGGTCCCCTTGATGGGTCCGGACTCGACGGTGCGGCCGGAGCGGCGCAGGTAGAGCTCGGGCGAGGCGGTGGCCACCTCCACCCCGTGCGCGGGCAGGCGAACCGTTCCGGCGTAGGGGGCGGGGTTGCCCCGGGCGAGCAGAGCGGTCAGGGCGTCCACGTCGGCGGCGTCCGGGTCCGGCAGCGGCGCGCTCAGCACGCGGCACAGATTGGCCTGGTAGACCTCGCCGGCCGCTATGTGCTCGCGTACGCGCCGGACGCCCGCGACGTAGGCGTCGCGGTCCAGGGAGCTGGTCCAGTCCTCGGGCGCCGGGCCCCGCCAGCGGCCGGGCACCGGGGCGGGCGCGGGAGCGGGCCGGACGTCGCCGAAGCGCGCGCACGTCAGGCCGCCCTCGAAGTCGGCGACGACGGCCCACCAGCCGGTGGATTCCAGGGCGGCCGGGTCACTGGTGACATCCCGCAGGTCAGTGGCGATCAGGCCGCCGAAGCGGGCCATCGGGGAGGACATCGGAGGGAGGCTCTGCACGTCATCGAGTCTATGGCGCGGGGTCCGCGACCGGCCCTCGCGCGGGATCAGCGCAGCACGCTGGGCAAACGGAATTTGAGCTGGCGCCGGAATCCGCTAAAGTTCAACACGTCGCCGGGACGCGGAAGCGAAACGGCGGAGCAGCTCCCGGTGATCCGGGGGAGGCACCTGCGGACATAGCTCAGTTGGTAGAGCACCACCTTGCCAAGGTGGATGTCGCGAGTTCGAGTCTCGTTGTCCGCTCGAGTAGGGGGATCTTCCCGAACCCCCGCACTCCTGGTGGAGTGGCCGAGAGGCGAGGCAACGGCCTGCAAAGCCGTCTACACGGGTTCAAATCCCGTCTCCACCTCCAAGGACGATTAGCTCAGCGGGAGAGCGCTTCCCTGACACGGAAGAGGTCACTGGTTCAATCCCAGTATCGTCCACCAGATCCGCAAGGATCTTCCCGCGCGATTAGCTCAGCGGGAGAGCGCTTCCCTGACACGGAAGAGGTCACTGGTTCAATCCCAGTATCGCGCACGCAGCACCACCCCGGACGATTAGCTCAGCGGGAGAGCGCTTCCCTGACACGGAAGAGGTCACTGGTTCAATCCCAGTATCGTCCACCGGATCCGCAAGGATCTTCCCGCGCGATTAGCTCAGCGGGAGAGCGCTTCCCTGACACGGAAGAGGTCACTGGTTCAATCCCAGTATCGCGCACCATCACGGCCGGTGGCCGGGGCACTCAGGGCTCCGGCCACCGGTCTTTTTCGTGCGGTACGTCGCAGCCGCGGTACGTCGCAGCCGTGGGTTGTACGAGAACGCGAGGGGCCGGGCACCTCCCCAGGTACCCGGCCCCTCGTGCCGTCCGCCGCACCCCCGTCCCCACGGGGTTATGACCGTTCTCGGCCCGGGCCGCTCTCCCGGACCCGGGGCGCGTCAGCGCCCCAGCATTCCGGCCACGGACGACGCTTGTGTGACGACGGCGTCCCAGCCGCCGAAGACGACGGCCAGGAGGGCCGCCAGCGGCAGCACCATGGCCGCCGCGACCAGCGGGTGACGAGTGGAGGACGGGCGCTGCCCGAACACGTCCGCGGACTGCCGGGTCCTTGCCCGGCCGCCGGGACGTTCCGCGTAGTGCGCCATCGGTCCTCTCCTTTCCACCCGTGGTGCCCGCTCGTGCGTTGCTCGGGGGCGGCGGGCACCTGACCTCGGGGGACGAGTGTTCGCGCCCGCCGCTTGCCTTCAACACTAGGCGCGGGGCCGCCGCCCGGCGTCATGCCCTCGTACCGCTTGACGGTTCTCCGCGAGGATGAGGCCGCACCCCCGGGGCTACTCCCGTGGGTGGAGACCCCTCCCCCGCGCCTTGGGGGTTCTCCCCGAGGGGACGCCCCCTCCCGTCCGCCCGCGGCGGTGGACACCGGGTGACTTCGCTCACTTCCACCACGTCCCGGCGGGCCGCCGCCTCCGCCCTCGGGGCCGCCATGCCCACCGTCACGTCATACGTTCGAGTCCTGCCCCCGGCGTCCAAGATCCTCTCCGCCCGGTCCCCCCTGAGGGCGCCAATCCCCCTTTCGCAGCGGCCCCTTGAGCCGCCGGTCCGGCGCCGGGGGCGGCCTTCCGCCGCCCCGCGCCCGCACTTCGGGCATCCCGCCCGGCACCGACAATCCACTTGCCGACGCATGCGCGGCCTCGCAGCGCGACCGTCCGTCAATCCGTAAGCTGTGCCACGTCAGAGGCCGGGCGGCCAACGGGGCCTGACGGCCCGACCAAAGGGCCGGACGGCCGAAGGGCAGCGATGTGGGGCAGCCCCACCGGAGGTAGGGGACGAACATGACGATGATGCGGCTCCGGCGCGAGGACCCGCGTGTCGTCGGCTCCTTCCGGCTGCACCGCAGACTGGGCGCGGGCGGCATGGGCGTGGTCTACCTGGGCTCCGACCGGCGCGGGCAGCGCGTGGCGCTCAAGGTCATCCGTCCGGACCTCGCCGAGGACCAGGAGTTCCGCTCCCGCTTCGCCCGCGAGGTCTCCGCCGCCCGGCGCATCCGCGGCGGCTGTACGGCGCGGCTGGTGGCCGCCGACCTGGAGGCGGACCGGCCCTGGTTCGCCACGCAGTACGTGCCGGGCCCCTCCCTGCACGACAAGGTGACCGAGGAAGGGCCGCTGTCGGCCGCTCAGACCGCCTCCATCGGGGCCGCGTTGGCGGAAGGACTGCTGGCCGTGCACGACGCCGGCGTCGTCCACCGGGACCTCAAGCCCTCCAACATCCTGCTCTCCCCCAAGGGCCCCCGCATCATCGACTTCGGCATCGCCTGGGCCACCGGGGCGAGCACGCTCACCCACGTGGGCACGGCCGTGGGCTCCCCCGGCTTCCTCGCCCCCGAGCAGGTGCGCGGCGCCGCCGTGACCCCCGCGACCGACGTCTTCGCGCTCGGCGCCACGCTGGCCTACGCCTCCACGGCCGACTCTCCGTTCGGGCAGGGCAGTTCGGAGGTCATGCTCTACCGCGTCGTCCACGAGGAGCCGCAGCTCATGGGCGTCCCCGACGCCCTGGCCCCGCTCATTCACGCCTGCCTCGCCAAGGACCCCGAGGAGCGGCCCAGCACCCTGCAGCTCTCCCTGCGGCTGAAGGAGATCGCGGCCCGCGAGGCACACGGGCTGGCCGAGGGCCGGCCCCCGTCCCCGCGCCGCGAGCCCGACCGGCCCTCGGCCCGACGGGCCGCCGACTACGAGCGCCAGCGCACCGAGCGGCGGCCCGGCAGCGCCCCCACGCCGCGGCCGCACGCCCCGCAGGTCCCGCAAGGCGCGCCCGCGCCCGGCCCGACGGCCATCGACCGGCGGGGGCCGGTGGCGGCCCAGCGGGGCGCACGCGACCGCAACACCTCGCGCACCGGCGCCCGTACCGGCGCCCGTACGCGCCCGGGCGGCGGCGGGCGGCGGCCCGGGCCGGACCGCAAGCTGCTGCGGCAGCGGCTCATCGTCTTCGTCGTGGTGACCCTGCTGGTCGCGCTCGGGATCGCGGCCGCGCAGGGGTGCCAAGGGCCTGCCCGGAGTATGGGGGAGGTCTCCGGGGTGCCGGTGGCGCCGCTCGTGCCGCTCGTGCCGGAAACGGCGCTCGCGCCGGGGGCGCCGCTCGCGCCGGGAGCGCCGGTGGGGGTTTCGGGAGCGGCGGTCGGCCCGGGGGCCGGGGCGGCGGTCGGCCGCTAGGCCGTCGGGCGGCCCGTCGTCACCGCGTAGAACGCCACCGCCGCCGCCGCGCCCACGTTGAGGGAGTCGACTCCGTGGGCCATCGGGATCCGGACCCACTCGTCCGCCGCGCGCAGCGCGCGGTCGGACAGGCCGTCACCTTCCGCGCCCAGCATCAGCGCCACCCGCTCCAGGCGGTGCGGAGCCGCCTCGTCCATGGACGTCGCCTTCTCGTGCGGGGTGAGGGCGAGCAGGCCGAATCCCGCCTCGCGCACCGCCTCCAGGTCGGCCGGCCAGCTGTCCAGGCGGGCGTAGGGGACGGAGAAGACCGCGCCCATCGAGACCTTCACCGAGCGGCGGTAGAGCGGGTCGGCGCAGTCCGGGGACAGCAGGACCGCGTCCATCCCCAGCGCGGCCGCGCTGCGGAAGATCGCGCCGATGTTGGTGTGGTCCACCAGCCCCTCGAGCACCGCGACCCGGCGCGCCGTGCGCAGCAGCTCACCGGCTTCCGGCAGCGGCTTGCGCCGCATGGAGGCGAGAGCTCCGCGGTGGACGTGATAGCCCGTCACCCGCTCCGCCAGGTCCGGGGTCACGGCGTAGACCGGGGCCGTGCTCTCCTCGATGACGTCCCGCATCACCTCGACCCACTTGGCCGTCAGCAGCATCGACCGCATCTCGTAGCCGGCCTGCCCGGCGCGGCGGATCACCTTCTCGCCTTCCGCGATGAACAGCCCCTCCTCGGGCTCGCGGCGGCGGCGCAGTTCGACGTCCGTCAGGCCGGTGTAGTCGTGCAGGCGGGGGTCGTCGGGGTCGTCGATGGTGATGAGGTCGGCCATGGTCTGTTCTTTTTCCTGGTTCGCCTGGTTCGAAATCGGGTGCCGGACCCAGCCTGGGGTGGGGGTGGGGGTGGGGGTGGGGGTGAGGGTGAGGGTGGGGGTGGACGTGGGGGTGGGCTGGGGTGGCCGGTGGGGTTCGTGTCGCTTCAGCCTTCGTTCGGCTGGGCCGCGTTCACCACTTCGCCGATCACGATGACCGCCGGCGGGCGTATGCCCTCCACCGCCGTCCTCTCCCCCACCGTCTCCAGCGTCGCGTCCACCCGGCGCTGGGCGGCCGTGGTTCCCTCCTGCACCACCGCCACGGGCGTGGCGGCGGGCCGGCCGTGCCGTATCAGCGTCTGCGCGATCGCCGCGATGTTCTCCACCGACATCAGCAGGACCAGCGTCCCGCGCAGCCGGGCGAGCGCCTCCCAGTCGACGAGCGAGCGCGGGTCGTCGGGCGCCACGTGACCGCTGACCACCGTGAACTCATGTGCCACCCCACGGTGGGTGACGGGGATTCCGGCGGCGGCCGGGACGCTGATCGAGCTGGAGATGCCCGGGACGACGGTGCACGGGATGCCGTGCTCGGCCAGGGCCTGGACCTCCTCCATGCCGCGGCCGAAGACGAAGGGGTCGCCGCCCTTGAGGCGGACCACGGCCTTTCCGGCCTTGGCGTGCTCGATCAGCGCGTTGTTGATGACCTCCTGGGCCATGAACCGGCCGTAGGGGATCTTGGCCGCGTCGATGACCTCGACGTGCGGGGGAAGTTCGTCGAGGAGGTCGCGCGGGCCCAGGCGGTCGGCGACGACCACGTCCGCCTCGGCGAGGAGCCTGCGGCCCCGCACTGTGATCAGGTCGGGGTCGCCGGGGCCGCCGCCCACGAGGGAGACGCCCTTGGCGCGGGCGCGGTGGTGGGGGGCGGCGAGCGAACCGTCGCGCAGGCCCTCGACCACCGCGTCGCGCACGGCGGCGGAGCGGCGGGGGTCCTGGCCGGTGAGCACCGCGACGGTGACGCCCGCGGCGCGGCCGGTGGCCGGGGTCCAGGCCGAGGCCGCGTCGGCGTCGTCGCTGCGTACGGCCCACACGCGGCGGGCCTCGGCCTCGGCGGAGGCCGCCTCGTTCGCGGCGGGGTCGTCGGTGGAGATCAGGGCGTACCAGGCGCCGTCCAGGTCGCCGTCGCGGTAGCCGCGGCGCTCCCAGCGCAGTTCGCCTGCCTCGGCCATCGCCTCCACGGAAGGGGTGGCCGAGGGGGAGATCAGCAGGACGTCGGCACCGGCGGCCAGGAGGGCGGGCAGACGGCGCTGGGCCACCTGACCGGCACCCAGGACGACGACCCGGCGCCCGGCGAGGCGCAGTCCGACGGGATAGGCGGCGACGTGTGCGTGCAGCTCGGCCATGGATGCGGGCTCCTCGTGCGAATGCGCTGGTGGGGACACCTTACGTGGGGGCGGGGGCGCTGTGGGGCGGGGCCGGGGCGGGAGGGGCCGGGCCCTTACGGGACTGGATTATTTACGGCCCGGAGCCCTCTACGGGGTTGGTTGGCCCGTACTTGGGCCGCAAATAACCCTGACGTCCCTCCCAGGGCCCGGCCCCTCCCACCCCGGCCCCTCCGGCCGGAGCCCAGTCCGCGGGTGGGTGGGTGGTGGGTGGGCACTCGCCCCCCGGTTTGTGGGCAATGGTCCCGCAAGGCGGGACGGGTGGGCACAAACCCGACCACCGGGCCGCACCCACACCCGTACTCCCAAGGGCGTCAGCCCTTCTCGGTGACGCCCGCCGTGTCGAACGTGGCGACCTCGTGCATCGCACGAGCCGCACTCTGCACCACCGGAAGCGCCAGCAGCGCCCCCGTGCCCTCACCCAGCCGCAGGTCGAGGTCGACCAGCGGGCGCAGACCCAGCTTGGTCAGGGCCGCGACATGGCCGGGCTCGGCGCTGCGGTGGCCCGCGATGCACGCCGCGAGTGCCTCCGGCGCGATCGCACGGGCGACCAGCGCCGCGGCTCCGGCGCTGACCCCGTCGAGGATCACCGGTGTGCGCAGCGACGCGCCGCCCAGGATCAGGCCGACGAGCGCCGCGTGCTCCAAGCCGCCGACCGCGGCCAGGACGCCGATCGGGTCCTGCGGGTCCGGCTGGTGCAGCTCCAGCGCGCGGCGGACGACGTCGATCTTCCGGGCGTGCATCTCGTCGTTGATGCCCGTGCCCCGGCCCGTGATCTCGGCCGGGTCGGCGCCCGTGTACACCGAGATCAAGGCCGCCGACACGGTGGTGTTGGCGATGCCCATCTCGCCCGTGAGCAGGGCCTTGTTGCCGGCCGTGACCAGGTCGCGGGCCGTCTCGATGCCCACCTCGACGGCCTGCAGCGCCTCCTCGCGGGTCATCGCGGGGCCGCTGGTGAAGTCGCTCGTACCGGGGCGGATCTTGCGCGGCAGCAGGCCCGGCGTGCTGGGCAGTTCTGCCGCCACGCCGACGTCGACGACGACGACCTCGGCGCCGACCTGGTTGGCGAAGGCGTTGCAGACCGCCCCGCCGCCCAGGAAGTTGGCGACCATCTGGGAGGTGACCTCCTGGGGCCACGCCGTGACGCCCTGGTGGTGCACCCCGTGGTCGCCCGCGAAGATCGCGACGGCGGCGGGCTCCGGGATCGGCGGCGGGCACTTGCGCGACAGGCCGCACAGCTGCGCGGAGATGATCTCCAGCATGCCGAGCGCGCCGGACGGCTTGGTCATCCGCTTCTGGCGCTCCCACGCCTCACCGAGCGCCTTGGCGTCCAGCGGGCGGATGCCGCGCAGGGTCTCCGCGAGGAGGTCGTGCGGGTCCTCGCCGGGCAGCGCCCTGCGCCCGTACTCCTCCTCGTGCACCACCCACGACAGCGGGCGCCGCTTCGACCAGCCGGCCTGCATCAGCTCGGGCTCGTCCGGGAACTCGTCGACGTAGCCGACGCAGAGGTAGGCGACGACCTCCAGGTGCTCCGGAAGGCCGAGCGTACGCACCATCTCGCGCTCGTCGAAGAAGCTGACCCAGCCGACGCCGAGGCCCTCGGCACGCGCGGCCAGCCAGAGGTTCTCCACCGCGAGCGCGGAGGAGTACGGCGCCATCTGGGGCTGGGTGTGCCGGCCCAGGGTGTGGCGTCCGCCCCGGGTGGGATCGGCGGTGACGACGATGTTGACCGGGGTGTCGAGGATGGCCTCGATCTTCAGTTCCTTGAACTGCTTCGCCCGGGCCTTGGGGAGGGACTTGGCGTACGCATCGCGCTGGCGAGTGGCCAGCTCGTGCATCGTCCGGCGGGTCTCCTCGGAACGGATGACCACGAAGTCCCACGGCTGGGAGTGCCCCACGCTGGGCGCGGTGTGCGCGGCCTCCAGGACGCGCAGCAGCACCTCGTGCGGGATCGGGTCGCGACGGAAGCCGTTGCGGATGTCGCGGCGTTCGCGCATCACGCGGTGGACCGCGGCGCGCTCCGCCTCGTCGTAGCCGACCGCCGGGGGGCCTACGGGCTCCGGTTCGGGTTCGGGCATCGGCTCGGGTTCGGGTTCGGGCGTCGCGTCCGGGGTCGGTTCGGGTGCCGGGGTCGGTTCCGGTGCCGGTTCCGGGGTCAGTTCCGGGGTCAGTTCGGGTTCCGGGGTCGGCTCCGGTGCCGGGGTCGGTTCCGGGGTCGGGGTCGGTTCCGGTGCCAGAGTCAGCACTGGCGTCGGCTCCGGTGCGGGCTGCGGCTCGGGGGTCGCTGCCGTTGCCGGCTCCGGGGCGGGCTCCTGTGCGGGCTCGGGCTCCGGGGCCGGTACGGGTTCGGGGGCCGGTACGGGTTCAGGGGCCGGGGCCTGCTCAGCGACCGGCGCCTGCTCGGGCGCCGGGGTCTCCTCGGGTGCCGGGGTCTCCTCCGCGGCCGGTGCGGGCTGCGGCTCGGGCTCCGGGGCCTGCTCGGGTGCCGGGGCCTGTACCTGCTCCGGGGCCTGCGGCTCCGTCGCTTCCACGGGCTCCTGCGTCACGGCGGGCTCGGCGGGCGCCTCGGGCTCCGTCTCCTGCTCGGCCGCGGGTTCCGGCGCGGGCGCCACCGCTTCCGGCGTCTGCTCCACGGGCGCGGGCTGCGGGATCTCGGCCTGCACCGGCTCCGGCGCGGGGGCGGCCGGGACCGGGGCCGGCTCGGGCTCCGGCTGGGCGGGCACGGCGACGGGCTCAGGGGTGACCGGCGCCGGGGCGGCCTGCACCGGCTCGGCGACGGGCTCCGCCGGGGGCTGCTCCTGCTCCTGGGCCGGTTCCTGAACCGGCTCTGCGGGCTGCTCCTCGGTGGGTACGGCGACCGGAGCCGGGGCCTCTGCCACGACGGGCTCCGCCGGGACCGGCTCGGCCGGCGCTTCCTCGGCGGCGGGCACGGCCTCGGGAGCCTCGGCCACCGGGGCGACCGGGGCGGGCTCGGGCTCGGCGGCCGGGGCCGGTTCGGCTACGGCCTCCGCCGCCTCCGGGGCGGGCTGCTCCGACGGGACGTCAACCGGCGCCGGCTGCGTCAGGGCCGAGGCGACCTCCTGCGTCGCCCTGGCGATGACCGCCAGCGCGGCGTCCGCGCTCGGCACCGGCGGCACCGGCTGCGCGGCCGCGGCCGGCTCGGTGCCCAGGTCGAGGCTCTCCGCCGGCGCGGCGGGAACGGCCGGGGCCGTTGACGGAACGTCAGCCTGCGGAGTGGTCTCGAGGAGCGTCTCGGGCGCCGGGGCGACGGCGACGGCCTGGGCCTCGGCCGTCTGCGGCGGGACGAAGGAAGGCGCCGCCGGCGCCGTCTCCTCGAGCGGGGCGTCGAGGTACTCGACGCCGCCGACCGGCGGGGCCGGCGGAGGGACCGGGGAGCCGACGGGCTGCTGCTGGGTGGCGGGGCCGCGGTCGGCGAGGGAGCGGACGACGCCGCTGGTGGGGTCCGGCACGGGCGGGCCCATGTGCAGCGGGCGGCGCGGCGGGGTGGCGGCGGGCGCGGTCGCCGGGGGCGGGGTGCGCACGTCGGTGTAGTCGAGGGAGCCCGTGTCGCGGCCGCCCGTCTCGTGCGTACCGGCCTGGGCGGGCGGCTGCTCCATCCAGGCGCCCTGGGCGCCCGGCATCAGCAGCAGGTCGTCCTCGTCCGCGGTGTCCCCCTCGAGGAAGGCGTACGTCGAGTGGGGTCCGCGAGTTCCGGTGTCGGCAGGGGCCGCGGCGCCTGCGTTCTCCGGCTGTCCCTCGTCCGGGAACCGGCCGGTGTCGGTCATGCGTACCCCTCGCCCATCGGTAGTGCTCCTTCCAACCGCTCACGCCCATAGAGAAGAACGAGCGTGCATGCCTCGCGGCACGTTGTGTGCCGTCCCGTGTCACCTTGCCCTGTACGCGCCAATCGAGGGGGGCGTTCGGAGCATTGGCGACTGTGGTGTCGGACACCGGGGGGCTGCACAACGATCCGCCAGCCTACCCTCCGCCCTTTAGCGGGGCCTCAGGGGTGCGTGCGACGGCCACTCAGGAGGAAGGCTACGGCGCGCTCGCGTTCGGTCCAGGCGGCTGTGTCCAACTCCACTGCCTGGAGCAGCGTGCACTCCACCGTGTAGCCGCCTTCGGCGAGGGCGCGGCCGATGGCCTCGGCGTCGTCGCGGGTGGCGGCGTGGGCGACGATCCGTTCGGGGCGGCGGTCGGCGCAGGCGGCGACGACGGGTGCGCCCCCGCCGCCGACGCGGACGACGTCGGGTTCGGGGAGGTCCTCCAGGACCTGGGGGGCGACACCCTGGACCACCTGCAGTTGCACGCCATGGTGGCGGGCCGCGGCTGTGGTGCGGTGGCAGGCTTCGGGGTCCTGGTCGACGGCGATGACGGCCGCGCCGAACCGGGCGGCCTCGACGGCGGCGGCGCCGCTGCCGGAGCCGATGTCCCACACCAGGTCGCCCACGCGCGGTCCGAGTCGTGCCAGTTGGGCGGCGCGCAGTTCGGTGGACTCGCCCTCGCCGGGGCGGCCGGCGTAGGCCTCGGCGGGCAGCGCCCAGCCGCGTACGGCGGAGGGGTCGCGGCCGGCGATCCAGCCGCCGCCCCGTACGGGTGTCCCGGAGCCGCCGATGACGATGACGACGTTGGGGTCGCGCCAGACGTGGTCGACGGCCCGGTCGGAGGTGAGGACGGTGACTTCCTCGCGGTCGGTGCCCAGTTCCTCGCAGATGACGAAGGTGCGGTGGACGGGTCCGAGGAGGAGGGCGAGCTCGGCGGGGCCGGCGCCGGGCGAGGTGAGGACGGCGACCTTGGGGTGGGCGCGGCAGACGTTGACGGCGCGCCGCAGGTCGCGGCTGTGGGCGACGACGATCTGGGCATCGTCCCAGGGCATGCCGGCGCGGGCGAAGGCGGCGGCGACGGAGGAGACGGCGGGTACGACCTCGACCTCGAGGCCGTGCTCGGGGCCGCGCAGGGTGCGGACGACGCCGAAGAAGCCGGGGTCGCCGTCGGCGAGGACCACGGCGGAGCCGCGGTGCTGGGCGATGCGGCGGGCGGCGAGGTCGATGCTGCCCAGGCGGATGCGTTCGGCGGCGGGCGGGACCTCGGGCAGGGCCAGGTGGTGTGCGGCGCCGGCCACCAGGGTGGCGGCGCCGAGGGCGGAGCGGGCCGCGTCCGTCAGCGGTGAGCCGTCCCATCCGATCACCGTGACCCGGTCGGCCATCGTCGTCAGTCTCCTGGGCTTGTCGCGGGTCGGTCCCGCATGCGCGCGGGCAGGGTGAGGGTACCCCGGTCGGGTGTGCGGGGCCCGGGGCGGGCGGGGGGCCGCTCAGCGCCAGTCGGGGAAGGTGGCGGCGTAGTCGTAGCCGCCGGTCGGGGCGTCGCGGAACTCGTCGAGGTCCTCGGGGAGCAGGCTCCAGACGATGAGGTCGGTGCGGATCTCGGTCCAGCCGGCGTCCTCGGTGCGGCTGCGCGCTATCCAGGCGTTGCGCAGGACGCCCTCGCTGACGCAGCCGATCTTCTGGGCGACCTGCTGGGCGGCGCTGTTGTCGGCGGCGGTGCGCAGTTCGAGTCGTTCGAACTTCTGGTCGCGGAAGAGCCACTGGGCGGCGGCGAGCACCGCTTCGCAGGCGTAGCCCTCGCCGCGGGCCCAGGGGGCGGTGACGTAGGAGACCTCGGTGGTCAGGGTGCGCCAGTCGGTGTTGCGCAGGTGGAGGGTGCCGACGAGGCGCTGGGTGAGGAATTCGGTGACCGCAAAGACGATTCCGCGCCCGGAGATGCGTTCCGAGGGGGCCCGCCGCAGGGCCCAGTCGCGGGCGTCGGCGGTGGTGTAGGGGTGCGGGGCGGAGGTCCAGGCGGTGATGAGTTCGTCGTTCATCATCTCGGCGAGCGGGGAGACGTCTCCCGCCTCGAACGGGCGCAGCACCAGCCGGTCCGTACTGATGGAGATGTCCGGAAAGGTGGATGTCATGTGCTGCTCCAACGCCGGTGCGAGATGGCTCGGGGGTGGTACCGGTCTGGCTCGGGTGCACCAGCATGCAGCATCGGCAGGTGGATACGCCAAGTGTCAGGCCCCGCGCACGGGCGGTTCGTGTGCGCGGGGCCTGCGACCGTACGAAGGGCCGAGGTTACAAGGTGTCAGCTCTTGGGGGTGCCGAAGGCGGGGATGACGGCGCCGTTGCTGAACTTCTGCTCGATGAACTTCTTGACCTCGTCGGAGTTGAGGAGCTTGACGAGCTTGGCGATGCGGGGGTCGCCCTCATTGCCCTTCTTGACGGCGAGGAAGTTGGCGTAGGGGTTGCCTTCCGCCTTCTCCAGGGCCAGGGAGTCCTTGGCGGGGTTGAGCTTGGCGCCGATGGCGAAGTTGCCGTTGATGACGGCGGCGTCCACGTCGGCCAGGCGGGAGGGGATCTGGGCGGCCTCGAGCTCGGTGAACTCGACGCCCTTCTTGTCCTCGATGTCGGAGAGCTTGGCCTCGGCGCCGACGCCCGCCTTGAGCTTGATGACGCCGTTGTCGGCGAGCAGCTTCAGGGCGCGGCCCTCGTTGGTGGCGTCGTTGGGGACGGCGATGGTGGAGCCGGAGCCGAGGTCGCCGACCTTCTTGTCCTTCTTGGAGTACAGGCCCAGCGGCTCGATCTCGACGTTGACGACGGGGACGATGTCCGTCTTGTTCTTCTTGTTGAAGTCGTCGAGGTAGGGCTTGTGCTGGAAGAAGTTCGCGTCGACGTCGCCGTTCTGGGTCGCGGTGTTCGGCAGGACGTAGTCGTTGAACTCCTTGACCTCCAGGTTCAGGCCGGCGTCCTTGGCGAGCTTCTCGCGGACGAAGTTCAGGATGTCGGCGTGCGGGGTGGGGCTGGCGGCGACGACGAGCTTGGCGGCCGGGTCGGCGTCCTTGCCCTTCTTGCCGGAGCCGGAGGAGGTGTCGGAGGGGGCGCTGCAGGCGCTCAGGCCGAGGGTGAGTGCGGCGGCTGCCGCGACGGCGGCGGTGAGCTTGAGGGTGGTACGCACGAAGAGTGCCTCTTTCTTGTTCTCACGAGGTGTTGCCGCCCGGCAAAGGGTCCGGGCTCGTGGGTTCTGGGGGGGTGCGGCCGTGGGCCTTATGCCGCCTTGGTGGGCTCCGCGGCCTCGGGGGCGGTGCGGGGCTTGGGGACGGCGGCGGACCGGAGCCGGCGCAGGCCCGCGGCGGGGGCCTGGCGTCCGCTGCGGTGGGACAGGCGTCGTACGACGAGGTCGCCGGCGAGCTGGACGACGGTGACGATCGCGATGAGCAGCAGGATCGTGACGTTCATCAGATCGGTCTCGTGGCGCATGTAGCCGTAGGTGATGGCGAGGTTGCCCAGGCCGCCGCCGCCGACCGCGCCGGCCATGGCGGAGTAGCCCAGGAGGGCGATGACCGTGGTGGTCAGGCCGGCGATGAGGGAGGGCAGGGCCTGCGGCAGGAGCACCTTGAAGATCACGGTGAGGGTGCCGCCGCCCATCGACTGGGCCGCCTCGATCAGGCCGTGGTCGACCTCGCGGATCGCGGTCTCCACCAGCCGGGCGAAGAACGGCACGGCGCCGATGACCAGGGCCACGACGGCGGCGCTGGGGCCGATGGAGGTGCCGACGACCAGGCGGCTGAAGGGGATCAGCCACACCAGCAGGATGATGAAGGGCAGCGAGCGGCCGAGGTTGACGACCGCGCCGACGACCTTGTTCACCACGACGTTCTGCAGCAGCGCGCCGCGGTCGGTGAGGACCAGCAGCAGGCCCAGCGGGATTCCGCCGATGATCGCCCAGACGGTGGACCACCACACCATGAAGAGGGTGTCGAGACAGGCGTCGCGCAGCAGGGGCTGCATCTCGGTCCAGGTCACTTGGCACCTTCCTTCAGGAGCGCGTCGGCGGGTGCCGGGTTCTTGGTGTCGGCGACGTCGACCTGCAGGCCCTGCTCGCGCAGGAAGCCGATCGGCACGACGTTCTCCTCGAAGCGGCCGGGCAGCTCGATGCGCATCCGGCCGACCTGCTTGCCGGCGACGGTGTCCATCGCGGCGCCCAGGATCGAGATGTCGATGTTGTACGTGCGGGAGAGCTGCGAGATGACCGGCTGGGTGGCGGCCTCGCCGTGGAAGGTGACGTCCACGACGGTGCGGTCGGGGCCGGAGGCCTCGCCGCCGACGGGGAAGAGCTCGGCGGCGAGCTCGGAGCCGGGGGTGGCGAGGATCTCGGAGACGGTGCCGGACTCCACGACGCGGCCGCCCTTCATCAGCGCGGCGGAGTCGCAGATGGTCTTGACGACCTCCATCTCGTGGGTGATGAGGAGGACGGTCAGGCCCAGCTGCTGGTTGAGGTCGCGCAGCAGCTGGAGGATGGAGCGGGTGGTCTCGGGGTCGAGCGCGGAGGTCGACTCGTCGGAGAGCAGCACCTTGGGGTCGCCGGCCAGGGCGCGGGCGATGCCGACGCGCTGCTTCTGGCCGCCGGAGAGCTGGGCGGGGTAGGCCTTGGCCTTGTCGGCGAGGCCGACGAGGTCGAGCAGCTCGAGGGCCTTGCGCTCGCGCTCCTTGCCGGAGATGCCGAGGATCTCCAGCGGCAGCTCGATGTTGCTCTGCACCGTGCGCGAGGAGAGCAGGTTGAAGTGCTGGAAGACCATGCCGATGCGGCTGCGTGCCCGGCGCAGTTCGGCGCCCGCGCGGGGACCCCGGCCGGCGAGGGCCGTCAGGTCCTGTCCGGCGACGGTGACCGTGCCGGAGCTGGGGCGCTCCAGGAGGTTGACGCAGCGGATGAGGGTCGACTTGCCGGCGCCGCTCTGGCCGACGACGCCGTACACCTCGCCCTCACGGACGTGCAGATCGACGCCGTCGAGGGCGGTGACCTCGCGGCCGCCTGAGCGGTAGACCTTTGTCAGGCCCGTAGTGGTGATCACAGGGGGTTTCCGTCACTGTCGAGTGCGCGGCGGTGAATGCCGGCACGGGCAATTCATTGCGGAACGCGGCATAGGGGTCCCCTCACAATGCGCTGTGGCGCGGTGAAGGGGTTCCTGGTGACGCGGGGCGGGGAGCTGTTCGTTCCGGCCGGGGTGGCCGGGACGGGCTCTACGGGGTCTCGCTTCGGGGCGCGAGGCACGGACGGGGGCCCTCAGCAGTCACACATTCGACACATGCGACGAGCAGCACCGGGCGTCGTCATCGCCTCGGTCGCAAGGATGCGGGTGCTCGTCGTGGTCATGCGGGCAAGTAAAACAGAAGCGTGTGCGAATAAGCCAAGCCTGTCCGTATAGCGGACAGGGTGGTTCAGTCCGTGGACGCCCGGGGTCGCGCACGGCCGGCCGGGCGCGGGCCATTAGAGTCGCCCTATGCCTGTCATGCCCCATCCGCACACCCTCACCGACCGGGGGCCGCGGTGATCCACGCGCTGACGCTGGCGGCCGGTCTGGCCGCGCTCGCGCTGGCCGCCTGGTGCGGCTTCGCCTTCTCGCGGGACCAGTCCACCAAGGACTGGCACTTCATCGGCATGGCCGTGGTCTCCCTGCTCGCCGTGGTGCAGCTCGTCATCGGCGTGGTGCGGCTGGCCGGCGGCGACAAGCCCGAGCAGGGCACGGCGATCTTCGTCGCCTATCTGCTGGGCGCGGCGGCCGCGGTGCCGGCGGCGGGCTTCATGTCACTGACCGAACGCACCCGCTGGGGCTCGGCCACCGTCGCGGCGGGCGCCGTGATCCTCGCCGTGCTCGAGGTGCGGCTCTACGACATCTGGGGAGGCTGACATGGCCGAGTCCACCGACACGCGGCAGCGCTCCGGCTTCGACCTGGGCCAGGGCCCCGGCCGGCTGCTGGTCTGGCTCTACGGGGTGTTCACGGTCGCGGCGGCGTCCCGCTCCATCGTCCAGATGATCATGGACTTCGGCAGGGCGCCGCTCGCGTACGTGCTCTCGGCCGGCGCGGCCGTGGTGTACGCCTTCATCACGTACTCGCTGGTGCGCGGCGGGGAGTCGGCCCGCCGGGCGGCGCTGGTGTGCTGCGCCGCCGAGCTGGCGGGCGTGATGACGGTGGGGACGTGGACGCTGCTCGAGCCGTCCGCCTTCCCCGACGCCACGGTCTGGTCGGACTACGGCATGGGCTATCTCTTCATCCCGGTCATCCTTCCGGTGACCGCGATGATGTGGCTGCGCCGGGCACCCCGGGACTAGACGCCGGCCGCCAGCGCGGTCCGGGCCTCCTTCTCCAGGGTGACCAGCGTGAACGCGCGGGTCACCACCTGGGATCCGGTGCGCTCGTAGCCCCACTTGCGGTACAGCCGCAGATTTCCCTCGCTGCGCTGGCCGGTGGCAAGCCGGTAGCGCTTGGCGGCCCACTCCCCCGCCAGGCGCTCCTCGAGGGCGGCGAGCAGCCGTCCGCCCAGGCCGTGCCGCTGCATCCTGGGGTGCACGATGAGGCCGGTGATCACGGCCGTGCCCTCGTCGTCGACCGTGCCGCGCACCGAGCCGACGACCTCCTCGCCGAGCCGGGCCACGAGCACGCAGCCGCGGCCCAGTTCGGCGCGCAGGTCGTCGAGGGTCTGGGTGAGGGGCTCGATGGAGTAGTCGCCGTAGAGTGCGGCCTCGCTCTGATAACAGAGGTACTGGAGCTTGAGGATCTGCTCGGCATCTTCCCCGGCCGCGGCCGAGATGGTCACGCTCATACCCATGTGCGCATGCCTCCCCTGGTGGGTCGCTTACCGCTCCTTTCCCCCGGGTCAAGGAGCCGCAATCTCTGCCAAGAGCATTCTGCGCAGGCATCCCAGGCAACGGGAACGTACCGGTCCCAAAGATCCTTGTGACATACCCAACTTCCCTGCGATTTCCCGGTAGGTCGGGTCGTTCGCGGAGAGCAGGGCGCCCAGCAGGCGGGGGCAGCGGCCGGGCAGCCGGCGGACGGCGGCGCGCAGTTCGCGGCGCGCCTCGGCGTCCAGGACCGTCTGTTCGACGCCGGGCGTGGTGGTGGGCGGCGGCTGCGCGGTCGGGTCGTAGGGCACCTCGCGGCGCGCCCGGCGCCGTGCGGCGCGGGCCTCGGCCCGTACGGTCGCCCGTAACCGCACCGCCGTCACGGCGGTGCGGCCGTCGTCGAGCAGCCGGACCCAGACGCCCTGTTCGAGGTCGGCGGCCTCCACGCCGCCGACCGCGGCCGCCTCGGCGGCGCACTCCGCCTTCAGCAGCGCGCCCAGCCCGGTCAGAAGATCACTCCGCGTCACGGGAACCGTGACGCGTGCCCGGCCGCCGGCGGTTTCCGCGACGACCGGGCACCACCCGTACGGGGGACGGCGAGGGTCAGCCCTTGACGAAGTCCGCGCGGGCGAGGGCACCGGTGTCGGGGTTGTCGGTGAAGATGCCGTCGATGCCGGTGGCGAAGTAGGTCCGGAACGCGGCGAAGGCGTCGCCGTAGGCGTTCGGGTCCGTGCCCCGGCGGAAGTCGGCCGGCAGGAAGCTGTTCTCGTTGCGCATCGTGTACGGGTGCAGGATCAGCCCGGCGGCGTGCGCGTCGCGCACCAGCGTGGTGGGCTTGGTGAGCCTGTCGTCCTTGTCACGCGGGATGACGAGGTTCAGCCACGGGCCGATGCCCTGGGCGAAGCCCGAGACCCACTTCAGGCCCTTGGGGGTGATGAGGTCGGCGACCGTACGCGGGTCCTTGGCCTCGGTGAAGTCCCAGGGGCGGGTCGGCAGGTCGTCCAGCAGCAGGACCTTGGGGCAGTCGATGCCGAGCCTGCCCAGCCGCTGGAGGCTGCTGGGCTCGAAGGACTGCAGGAAGGTGTGACCGTCGCGGCCGGCGCGGCCGTAGCGGCGCAGCAGCTTGGCCAGGCGCTCCTCCAGGCCCAGGCCGGCCTTGCGGAAGTACGTGGGGTGCTTGGTCTCGACGTGCAGCCATATCCGGCGCCCGCGCTTGCGGCCCTGCTCCTCGGCCCACTTGAGGACCTCTTCGAAGGTGGGCACCTGCCAGCGGCCGTCGTAGAGGGTGTTGTGCTGGCGGGTGCCGGGGATGCGCTCCTTGGCGCGCAGCGTCTTCAGCTCGGCGAGGGTGAAGTCCTCGGTGAACCAGCCGGTGTGGGCCTCGCCGTCGACGGTCTTGGTGGTCTTGCGGGAGGCGAACTCCGGGCGGGAGGCGACGTCGGTGGTGCCGGTGATGTCGTTCTCGTGGCGGCAGACCAGGTGGCCGTCCTTGGTGGGGACGAGGTCCTGCTCGATGACGTCCGCGCCGTTGTCCAGGGCGAACTGGTAGGAGCCGAGGGTGTGCTCGGGCCGGGAGCCGCTGCAGCCGCGGTGTCCGATGACGGTGGGCACGGGCAGGTCCTGGTACGTGCCGCCGTGGCCGCCCCGCCGCGCCGAGGGCTCGGCCGCCGACGCCGGGGTGATGCCGCCGCCGAGGGCGACCGCTCCCGCGCCGAGCGCCGCCGCCGCTCCCAGCACCGTACGCCTGCCGGGCCGCTGCTCCTGCTGCATGAACTCTCCTCGTTCCGTGGTGGTGCACTGCCGGGTGATCGTATGCACGTACGACTTCCCTGTTGAAGAAACGGAAACGGAACGGAGTGAAAAGTCACGTCAACACTCTGTTTCGAGTCGGTCAACCCCGCGTGCACAGGGGTGGTACCCACGAGTATCGTCAGCGACCGCGCCCTGTGCGCCAGTCCGATACACCACGACCGGAGGGTCCGTTGTCCCGCATCTTGCTCAAGGCGTTTCTCGGGTTGCTCATGCGCGTCCTGTACCGCCCGAAGGTGGAGGGGGCCGAGCACATCGCGGACAGCGGGCCGGTGATCCTCGCCGGAAACCACACCACGTTCATCGACTCGCTCTTCCTCGCCCTGATCGTCAAGCGCCAGGTCTTCTTCATCGGCAAGGACGAGTACGTCACCGGCAAGGGCGTCAAGGGCCGGCTGATGGCGTGGTTCTTCAGCTCCTCGGGCATGGTCCCGGTCGACCGTGACGGCGGCAACGGCGGTGTGGCCGCGCTGATGACGGGCCGCCGGATCCTGGAGGAGGGCAACATCTTCGGTATCTACCCGGAGGGCACCCGCTCCCCCGACGGCCGTCTCTACCGCGGCCGGACCGGCATCGCCCGCCTGACGCTGATGACGGGCGCGCCGGTGGTGCCGTTCGCCATGATCGGCACCGAGAAGGTCCAGCCGAGCGGCAAGGGCCTGCCCCGCATCGCGCCGGTGACGGTGCGCTTCGGCGCGCCGCTGGACTTCTCCCGTTACGAGGGCATGGACCGCGACCGCTATGTGCTGCGCGCCGTCACCGACGAGGTGATGAGCGAGGTGATGGAGCTGTCGGGCCAGGAGTACGTCGACATGTACGCCACCAAGGCCCGCGAGGCCAAGGCCGCCTGACGGCGGCGCCGGGTGGCTACGCTCCGCCGCCGAGGCAGCGGGGCTGGAAGCCCGCGTCGGCCGGGCCCTTGCGGCCCAGCGCGTTGAGCACCCACTGGGCGACGACCGGGTCCTTGGTGGCCTGGTCGTGCATGTAGAGGTCGAGCGGGCACTTGTCCTGCAGCACGACGTTGGTGAGGTGCTCGGCCGGGCCGGTCAGCAGGGCGCTGGTGTAGGGGATGACGACCTCGTCGTAGCGGGTCGTGATGACCGTGTAGTCCGGGCCGGCCGGGGTCTCGTCGCCCTCGTTGAGCTTCTTGAGCAGGTCGGAGCCGACCTGCTGGTCCACGCAGGACGGGCAGAAGGTCCAGCCCGCGGGGATGGCGAGCGGGTTCTTCGTGCCGTGGTTGGAGGGGACGATGCCCACGAGGTCGTCGACCTTGGCGGCGCCGCCGAGGAACTTCACGTAGTAGCGCGGCATCATGCCGCCCTGGCTGTGACCGACGATGTCGACCTTCTCCGCGCCCGTGGCGCCGCGCACGGCCTCCACGAAGTCCGAGAGCTCGGCGGCGGCCTGCGGGATGGGGTCGGTCTCCATGTGCCCGTAGTTGAAGGCGAAGACGCAGTAGCCCGCGTCCTTCAGCGCCGGGGAGAGCTTGGCCCAGTTCTCGGCCATCAGCTTGAAGGTGCCGTTGACCAGCACGACCGGCTGCGGGTGCGCCGAGTCCGGCTTGCAGGACCAGTCGTTGGCGCCCTTGGGCGGGATGTCCAGCGGCGAGGCGGACGCCGGGGTGGCGGTGAGCCCCATGAGGCTCAGTGCGGCGGTGGCCGCGGCGGCGACCAGGAACCGTGCGGTGGTACGCAGACGCATGTGGGGGATTCCTTTGAATACGGCGTCCCACTGCGGACGCCCTCGTCCGAACCACGTTCGACAATGTCGACCGGTGGACGTGATGTTCTCCGGCGCATAAGGATGCCGTCAAGAGAGTTACCGGCCGGTAAACATCACAGGGGCCGGGGCTTGTCAGCCCCGGCCCCTGTGATGTTTGCTCATCCGAGCTGTATCCGGCTCAGCCGCCGTACCCTTCCTCCAGCCGCTGTCCGCGCAGCAGGAACCAGGCCGCGACGGCCGTGATCAGCAGCACCGCGGCACCCACCCCGGAGGCGATCCGCAGCCCGTCCACGAAGGCCTCCTGCGCCGAGGACAGCAGCGCCTGGCCCGTGTCGGCGGGCAGCGTCGACGCCGACTCGACCGCGCCGCCCAGCGACTCGCGGGCCTCGCCCGCCTGCGCGGCCGGCACGCCCGGGGGCACGGTGAAGTCGCGGTAGACGCCGGTGACGATCGAGCCGAGCAGGGCGATGCCGAGCGCGGCACCGAGCTCGTACGCCGTCTCCGAGACGGCCGAGGCCGCACCCGCGTGCTCCTTGGGCACGCTGGAGAGGATCACGTCGGCGGTGACCGTGAACGAGAGGCCGGCGCCCACGCCGACGATCAGCAGCACCGCGCCGAGCACCGGATAGTCGGTGTCGGGGGACAGCCACATCAGCGCCGCCAGCGCCACCCCGATCGCCGCGAGGCCCGCCGTGACCGCCGACCGCACCGAGAAGCGCCGGGCCGCCTGGCCGGCGAGCAGGCCCGCCGTCACCGCGCCGACGGCCGCGGGCAGCTCCGCGAGCCCCGCCTCCAGCGGGCTGCGGTCCTGCACCAGCTGCAGGAACTGCGAGAGGAAGAAGACCATCCCGGACAGTCCCAGCACGGTCAGCAGGTCGGCCAGCACGGCGCCGGAGAAGCCCCCGTGGTGGAAGAGCCTCATGTCCAGCAGCGGCGAGGGGAGCGTGAGCTGACGGCGTACGAACCACACCAGCGCCAGCGCGCCGGTCACGCCCACGAGGGCCATGGACCAGGTCGGCCCGTGGGTCGCCACCTCCTTGATCGCGTAGACGACCGCCACTATGCCGACCATCGACAGCACCACGCTGAGCAGGTCCCAGGGCCCCGGCGAGGGGTCGCGGGACTCGGGCAGCAGCTTGATGCCGACCAGCACCAGCACCGCCATGACCGGCAGGTTGATCAGGAAGACCGAGCCCCACCAGAAGTTCTCCAGCAGGAAGCCGCCCACGACCGGGCCCACGGCCGCGCCGGCCGACGCCATGGCACCCCAGATGCCGATGGCCAGGCTGCGTTCCCGAGGGTCGTGGAAGAGATTGCGGATGAGGGCGAGGGTGGAGGGCATCAGCGTCGCGCCCGCCACGCCCAGCAGCGCGCGGGCCGCGATCATCATCTCGGGGCTGGAGGCGTAGGCGTTGAGCACCGACACCGCGCCGAACGCCACCGCGCCGCACAGCAGCAGCTTCTTGCGGCCGATGCGGTCGCCGAGGCTGCCCATGGAGACGAGAAGCCCGGCGATGACGAAGGAGTAGACGTCGCCGATCCACAGCAGCTGGGTGCCCGTCGGGCGCAGGTCCTCGCTGAGGAAGGGCGTGGCGAGGCCGAGGACGGTGGCGTCGACGGCGACGAGCAGCACGGCCAGGGCGAGGACGGCCAGGGCGAGCCAGCGGCCCGGCCGCGGCGCTTCCACCGACGCGGGCGCACCGGGCGCCGGATCGGCGGTCTTGGCGCTCACCGCTCGGCCCTCCGCTGCGCCCCGCCGAGCAACAGCTCGGAGACCATGCGGGTGAGGTCCTTGGCGGCCACCCGCCCATCCTGCACGGCCCACGCCCCGGAGGCGATCAGCCCGTACAGCGCGTCGGTGAGCCAGGCGGGTGAGAGGTCGACCCGGAAGGCGCCCTCCTCCTGGCCGCGCAGGAAGAGCGCGTGGACGCGGGCGTCGAGGCGGTTCCAGCCCTCGTTGACCTCGCCCTCGAAGAGCTGGTTCTCGGAGTAGAGGAAGGACATCAGCCCGGCGGCCGGCTCGGCCTTCACGATCAGCCGGCGCACGGCCTGCGCCGCGTCGCCCTCGTCCAGCCGGGCCTCGTCCAGGGCCCGCTCGAACTGCTCGATGCCGAGCTTCTCCAGGGCCCGTACGAGCGCGTCGCGGCCGGCGAAGTGGCGGTGGAGGGTGGCGCGGCTGATGCCGGCGGCCTTGGCGATCTCGTCCATGGAGGCGGTCGCCTTACGGGTGAGCAGGGCTGCGGCTGCTCTCAGTACATGCTCGCGGCGGTCAAGGCTCATGAGACGACCATAACCCGAATGAGACACGGATGTCTCATTCGGGTGGTGGCCGTCTCAAAATGATCAGCTGTGTCGCGTCGCGTCGGCCCATTCCCGCTGGACGGCCAGGTCCGCCTTGACCTCTTGCAACTGCACCGCGACCGCCGAGGGAGCCGTGCCGCCGCGCCCGCTGCGCGAGGCCAGCGCGCCCGGCACGCTGAGCACCGAGCGGACCTCGGGGGTCAGGTGCGGGGAGATGGCGGCGAACTGCTCGTCGCTCAGCCCGTCCAGCTCGATGCCCCGCGCCTCGCACTCCTTGACGCACTCCCCCGCGACCTCGTGCGCCACGCGGAACGGCACGCCCTGCTTGACCAGCCATTCGGCGATGTCGGTGGCCAGCGAGAACCCGGCCGGGGCCAGCTCCTCCATCCGGGCGCGGTGGACCGTGAGGGTCGCCATCATCCCGGTGAAGGCGGGAAGCAGGACCTCCAGCTGGTCGCAGGAGTCGAAGACCGGCTCCTTGTCCTCCTGCAGGTCGCGGTTGTACGCCAGCGGCAGGGCCTTGAGCGTGGCGAGCAGCCCGGTGAGGTTGCCGATCAGCCGCCCGGACTTGCCGCGCGCCAGCTCGGCGATGTCCGGGTTCTTCTTCTGCGGCATGATCGAGGAGCCGGTGGAGAAGGCGTCGTGGAGGGTCACGAAGGAGAACTCCTTCGTGTTCCAGATGATGACCTCCTCGGCGATCCGCGACAGATCGATGCCGATCATGGCCGTGATGAACGCGAACTCGGCGACGAAGTCGCGCGAGGCCGTGCCGTCGATGGAGTTCCCCGCCGAGCCCCGCTCGAAGCCGAGGTCGGCGGCGACCGCCTCGGGGTCGAGGCCCAGGCTGCTGCCCGCCAGCGCGCCCGACCCGTAGGGCGAGACCGCCGTGCGCTCGTCCCACTGCCGCAGCCGCTCCGCGTCCCGGGAGAGCGCCTGGACGTGCGCGAGCACATGGTGGGCGAAGAGCACCGGCTGGGCGTGCTGCAGATGCGTACGCCCCGGCATGGCGACGTCCGGGTGCGCCTCGGCGAGGCCGACGAGCGCGTCCTGGAGGTCGGCGATCAGGCCGCCGATGATCCGCGCGTGGTCGCGCAGGTACATCCGGAAGAGCGTGGCGACCTGGTCGTTGCGGGACCGGCCGGCGCGCAGCTTGCCACCGAGGTCGGCGCCGAGCCGCTCCAGCAGGCCGCGCTCGAGGGCGGTGTGCACGTCCTCGTCGGCGATGGTGCCCATGAACGTACCGGCGGCGACGTCGGCCTCGAGCAGCCCCAGGCCCTCGATCATGCGCTTCAGCTCGTCGTCGGTGAGCAGCCCGGCCTTGTGCAGGACCCGGGCGTGGGCCCGGGAGCCGGCGATGTCGTACGGGGCGAGCCGCCAGTCGAAGTGGACGGAGGCGGACAGCTTGGCGAGGGCCTCGGCCGGTCCGTCCGCGAACCGGCCGCCCCACAGGCGTACGTCCTGCTGCTCGTCGCTCACACCAGGTCCCGCTTGGCCGCGATCTTGGCGGAGAGACCGAAGATCTCGATGAAGCCCTTCGACATGGACTGGTCGAACGTGTCGCCCGTGTCGTAGGTGGCGAGGTTGAAGTCGTAGAGGGACTGCGCGGACTTCCGGCCCGTCACCACGGCCCGGCCGCCGTGCAGGGTCATCCGGATGTCGCCGGTGACGTGCTCGTTGGCCTCGTCGATGAAGCCGTCCAGGGCCCGCTTGAGCGGGGAGAACCACATGCCGTCGTAGACCAGCTCGCTCCACCGCTGCTCGACCTGCCGCTTGTAGCGGGCCAGCTCGCGCTCGACGGTGACGCTCTCCAGCTCCTGGTGGGCGGTGATCAGCGCGATCGCGCCGGGCGCCTCGTAGATCTCCCGGGACTTGATGCCGACCAGCCGGTCCTCGACCATGTCGATCCGGCCGATGCCCTGGGCCCCGGCCCGCTCGTTGAGCTGCTGGATGGCCTGCAGCACGCTGACGGGCTTGCCGTCGATGGCCACGGGCACACCCCGCTCGAAGGAGATGACGACCTCGTCGGCCTCCCGGGGGGTGGCCGGGTTGGCGGTGTAGTCGTAGACGTCCTCGATGGGGGCGTTCCAGATGTCCTCGAGGAAGCCGGTCTCGACGGCCCGCCCGAAGACGTTCTGGTCGATGGAGTACGGCGACTTCTTGGTCGTCGCGATCGGCAGGCCCTTGGCCTCGCAGAAGGCGATGGCCTTGTCCCGGGTCATGGCGTAGTCCCGGACCGGGGCGATGCACTTCAGCTCGGGGGCGAGCGAGGAGATGCCGGCCTCGAACCGGACCTGGTCGTTGCCCTTGCCGGTGCAGCCGTGGGCGACGGTCGTCGCGCCGTGCTTCTTGGCGGCGGCCACCAGGTGCTTGACGATCGTGGGCCGCGAGAGGGCGGAGACCAGGGGGTACCGGTCCATATAGAGGGCGTTGGCCTTGATCGCCGGGAGGCAGTACTCCTCGGCGAACTCGTCCCTGGCGTCGGCGACCTCCGCCTCCACCGCACCGCAGGCGAGCGCGCGCTTGCGGATGACGTCCAGGTCCTCGCCGCCCTGGCCGACATCCACGGCGACGGCGATGACCTCGGCGCCCGTCTCCTCGGCGATCCAGCCGATGGCGACGGAGGTGTCAAGGCCGCCGGAGTAGGCGAGTACGACGCGCTCGGTCACGGGTTTCTCCTTACGGTGCAGTGCGCTGTTCCATGCGCTGTTAGGCATAACTATGCACTGCGCCGTATGTTTCGTCAATAGCGCGTGAGGGTGAATGTTCGGGCTTCGGCGCGTTCGGGCGAGGTCTACGATGCGACTATCGATCGGCCCGAGTAGGGGAGGCTGTTTTGACCATGACCGCGCAGAGCGATTCCCTGCAGGAAACCATCGAACGCATCGCGGCGGTGCTGGACGGCTTCAAGATCGAAGCAGTGGGGGACCGCATCATCATGACGCCGCAGAGCAGCGTCCAGAGTCTGACCATCTTTGACGTCCGCGACGCCGCCGTGACAGCCGGCATCCGCAAGGACCGCGTGTTCTCCGACGTCGAGTTCGCCTTCCCCGGGGAGCCCAAGCGCTGCCCGGACCTGTCGATCGTCGAGGACGAGGCCACGGAGAAGTTCACCTACGAGGACCTCCTGGCCGCGATCGAGGTCGTCTCGTCGAAGTACGACAAGAACGACTACGCGATCAAGGTGCGGCAGTACGCCCGCTTCGGCGTCCCCGTCTACCTGATCATCGACCCGTTCCTCGGGGAGTGCACCCTGCTCACGCGCCCCAGGGACGACATCTACGCCCACCGCGTTCTGTTCAAGTACGGCGACACCATCCCCCTCCACCTGCCGGACGGACGCCGGATCGACATCCCCACGGACACCTTCAAACGCCGCACCTGACCCCCACCGGACCCCCGGATTTGGATCACGGCGCGGAACAGGATATTTTCTTTCTGCACGCCCCACCGGGAAGAAAAGCCCGGAGGGAACGTCGCACCGGGACGTGGCGCAGCTTGGTAGCGCACTTGACTGGGGGTCAAGGGGTCGTGGGTTCAAATCCCGCCGTCCCGACCAGCGATTTTCGCAGGTCGTAGGCCGTTTCCGCAGACGCGGAAACGGCCTTTCGCGTTATCCGGGCGATCGCCCGCGGCGGGGGCCGGGGCCCCCGCCGCGGGGGCGCTCAGCTTTCCTTCTGCGCGAGCCTCAGCAGGTGATCCGCCAGGGCCTGGCCGCCAGCCGGGTCGCGGCTGATCAGCAGGAGGGTGTCGTCGCCGGCGATGGTGCCGATGATCTCGTGGACGCCCGCCTGATCGATGGCCGAGGCGAAGAACTGGGCCGCGCCCGGCGGGGTGCGCAGCACGACCAGGTTGGCGGAGGCCTCGGCGGAGATCAGCAGCTCGGCGGCGAGGCGGCCCATGCGGGCCTCGGTGGCGGACTCCCCCAGCGGGGCGCGGGGGGTGCGGTCGCCGCCCTCGGAGGGGACGGCGTAGATCAGCTCGCCGCCGGTGTTGCGGATCTTGACGGCACCCAGTTCGTCGAGGTCGCGGGAGAGCGTGGCCTGGGTGACGGAGAGCCCGTCGTCCGCCAGCAGCTTGGCGAGCTGGCTCTGGGACCGCACGGCCTGCCGGCTGAGGATGTCCACGATCCGGCGGTGGCGTGCGGTACGGGTCTGCGGCACGGCCTGTCCGCCGTGGCCCGGCTCGGTCTCCTGCGCCTCGGTCATCGTTGTCGTCAGTCTCCGGATCGTCATTCCTCGTGGGCCCTGCCGGCGGCGGCGTCCAGGACGCCTGGCAGCGCCCGGAGGAACGCCCCCACCTCATCCTCGGTGATGATCAGTGGCGGGGCCAGCCGCACCACGTGGGGCGCGACCGCGTTCACCAGGAGACCGGCTTCCTGGGCCGCCTGCTGCACCTTCGGTGCGAGGGGCTCGCAAAGGACAATACCCAGGAGCAGGCCGGTGCCACGGACGTGGTCCACCAGGGGATGCCCGAGCGCAGCGATCCCGTCACTCAACAGGCGGCCCGTACGGCGGACCTGTCGGAGGGTCTCCTCGGCCGCGAGGGTGTCCAGGACGGCGAGCGCGGCCGCGCAGGAGACGGGGTTGCCGCCGAACGTGGACCCGTGCTGACCGGGCGTCAGCAGGTCGGCGGCGGGTCCGAAGGCCAGGGTGGCGCCGATGGGCAGGCCGCCGCCGAGGCCCTTGGCGAGGGTGACGACGTCGGGCTCGACGCCCTGTTCGAGGTGCGCGAACCAGTCGCCGGTGCGGCCGATACCTGTCTGGATCTCGTCCAGGACGAGCAGCGTTCCGGTGGCCCGGGTGATCTCCCGTGCCGCCGCGAGATAGCCGGGCGGAGGCACGACCACGCCGTTCTCGCCCTGGACGGGTTCCAGGACCACGAGCGCGGTGTCGGTGGTGACCGCGGCCCGCAGCGCTTCCGTGTCGCCGTACGGGACGTGGGTGACGTCGCCGGGCAGCGGAAGGAAGGGTTCCTGCTTGGCGGGCTGGCCGGTCAGGGCGAGGGCGCCCATCGTGCGGCCGTGGAAGCCGCCGGCGGCGGCGACCATGTGCGTACGCCCGGTGCGCCGGCCGATCTTGACGGCGGCCTCGACGGCCTCGGCGCCGGAGTTGGAGAAGTACACGCGTCCGGGGCGGCCCGCCAGCTCCAGCAGCCGCTCGGCGAGCCTGACGGTGGGCTCGGCGGTGAAGAGGTTGGAGACGTGGCCGAGGGTGGCGATCTGGTCGGAGACCGCCCGGACGATCGCGGGGTGCGCGTGGCCGAGCGCGTTGACGGCGATGCCGCCGACGAAGTCGAGGTAGCGCGTGCCGTCGGCGTCCCATACGGCCGTCCCCTCACCGCGCACGAGCGGGATGCGGGGGGTGCCGTAGTTGTCCATCAGCGCGCCCTGCCAGCGCCGGGTGAGGTCCGCGTTGTTCACTGCTGCCCCTCGGGGTCGGGAACGACCATGGTGCCGATGCCCTCGTCGGTGAAGATCTCCAGCAGGATCGAGTGCTGGACCCGCCCGTCGATCACGCGGGCGGTGGTGACGCCGCCGCGCACGGCGTGCAGGCAGCCCTCCATCTTGGGCACCATGCCACTGGCCAGCTCGGGCAGCAGCTCCTCGAGCTCGCTCGCGGTGAGCCTGCTGATGACGTCGTCGCTGTGCGGCCAGTCCGCGTAGAGGCCCTCGACGTCGGTGAGGACCATCAGCGTCTCCGCGCCCAGCGCGACGGCGAGGGCGGCGGCGGCCGTGTCGGCGTTGACGTTGAACACTCCGCGGGCGTCGTCGGCGTCGGCGCTGTGCGCGATGGAGGAGATGACCGGGATGCGGCCGTCGTCCAGCAGGGTGCGGACGATGCCCGGGTCGATCCCGGTGACCTCGCCGACCCGGCCGATGTCGACGCGTTCGCCGTCGACGTGGGCGTAGTGCTGGGTGGCCGCCATCAGGTGCGCGTCCTCGCCGGTGAGCCCGACGGCGAGCGGGCCGTGCTGGTTGAGCAGTCCGACGAGCTCGCGCTGGACCTGGCCGGCCAGGACCATCCGTACGGCGTCCATCGCCTCGGGCGTGGTGACCCGCAGCCCGGCCTTGAACTCCGACTCCAGGCCCAGCCGGTCGAGGTGGGCGCTGATCTGGGGGCCGCCGCCGTGCACGACGACGGGCTTGAGGCCGGCCTGGCGCAGGAAGACGACGTCCTGGGCGAAGGCGGCCTTCAGCGCCTCGTCGACCATGGCGTTGCCGCCGAACTTGATGACCACGGTTTTGCCGTGATGGCGCGTCAGCCAGGGCAGCGCCTCGACGAGGGTGCGGGCCTTGGGCAGGGCGGTGTGCCTGCGGGTGCTCTGAGGCTCGGCGGTCGCGGTCATGAGGAGTACGCGCTGTTCTCGTGGACGTAGTCGGCGGTGAGGTCGTTGGCCCAGATGACGGCCGACTCGGTGCCCTCGGCCAGGTCGGCGGTGATGCGGACCTCCCGGTAGCGCATGTCGACGAGGTCGCGGTCGTCGCCGACGGACCCGTTCCGGCAGACCCACACGCCGTTGATGGCCACGTTCAGCCTGTCGGGGTCGAAGGCGGCGGAGGTGGTGCCGATGGCGGAGAGCACCCGGCCCCAGTTGGGGTCCTCGCCGTGGATGGCGCACTTGAGGAGGTTGTTGCGGGCGATGGAGCGGCCCACCTCCACGGCGTCGTCCTCGGTGGCCGCGCCGACGACCTCGATGCGGATGTCCTTGCTGGCGCCCTCGGCGTCACCGATGAGCTGGCGGGCGAGGTCGTCGCAGACGGTCCGTACGGTCTCGGCGAACGCGGCCGCCTCCGGGGTGACGCCGGAGGCGCCGGAGGCCAGCAGCAGCACGGTGTCGTTGGTGGACATGCAGCCGTCGGAGTCGACCCGGTCGAAGGTCTGCCGGGTCGCGGAGCGCAGGGCGGCGTCGAGGCCGGGGGCGTCCACGTCGGCGTCGGTGGTGAGGACGACGAGCATGGTGGCGAGGCCGGGCGCGAGCATGCCGGCGCCCTTGGCCATGCCGCCCACCGTCCAGCCGTCGCCCTGGGCGACGGCGGTCTTGTGGACGGTGTCGGTGGTCTTGATGGCGATGGCGGCCTTCTCGCCGCCGTGCTCGGAGAGTTCGACCGCGGCCTTCTCGAGGCCGGCCAGGAGCTTGTCCATGGGCAGCCGGACGCCGATGAGGCCGGTGGAGGCGACGGCGATCTCGCCCGCGCTGTGGCCGAGGACCTGGGCGGCCTTCTCGGCGGTGGCATGGGTGTCCTGGAAGCCCTCGGGGCCGGTGCAGGCGTTGGCGCCCCCGGAGTTGAGGACGACGGCCGAGACCTGGCCGCCGCGCAGGACCTGCTGGGACCACAGGACGGGCGCGGCCTTCACCCGGTTGGCGGTGAAGACGCCGGCGGCGGCCAGGCGGGGGCCGCGGTTGACCACCAGGGCCAGGTCGGGGCTGCCGCTCTCCTTGATCCCGGCGGCGATGCCCGCGGCCGTGAATCCCTTCGCTGCGGTGACGCTCACGCCATCTCCTTGTGTACCGACTCGATGGTCGTCATGTCCTGGGGGGTGTGGCACGGGGTCAGCCGCACCAGAAGGCTCGCGAGTGCCCGGCGTACGCTCACGGCGCCACTCCGGTGTACGGGAGGCCCAGCTCCTCGGGGAGCCCGAGGGCGATGTTCATGCTCTGCACCGCGCCGCCGGCGGTGCCCTTGGTGAGGTTGTCGATCGCGCTGACGGCGACGATCCGGCCGGCCGCCTCGTCGAGGGCGACCTGCACGTTCACGGCGTTGGAGCCGTTGACGTGCGCCGTGGCCGGCCACTGTCCCTCCGGCAGCAGCCGCACGAACGGCTCGTCCTGGAAGGCCTTCTCGTACGCGGCCCGCACGCCCTGCGCGGTGACGCCGGGGCGCGCCTTGGCGCTGCAGGTGGCGAGGATGCCGCGGGGCATGGGCGCGAGGGTGGGGGTGAAGGAGACGGTGACGGGCTCCCCGGCGACGGCGGAGAGATTCTGCGCCATCTCGGGGGTGTGCCGGTGGCCGCCGCCGACGCCGTACGGGCTCATGGAGCCCATGACCTCGCTGCCGAGCAGGTGCGTCTTGGCGGCCTTGCCGGCGCCGGACGTGCCGGAGGCGGCGACGATCACGGCCTCGGGCTCGGCCAGGGAGGCGGCGTAGGCGGGGAAGAGGGCGAGCGAAACGGCGGTGGGGTAGCAGCCGGGAACCGCGATCCGCCGGGTTCCGCCCAGCGCCTTGCGGGCGCCGGGCAGCTCCGGCAGGCCGTACGGCCAGGTGCCGGCGTGCGCGGTGCCGTAGAAGCGCTCCCACGCGCCGGCGTCCTTGAGCCGGAAGTCCGCGCCGCAGTCGATGACGAGCACGTCGTCGCCCAGCTCGTCGGCCACGGCCGCCGACTGTCCGTGCGGGAGCGCGAGGAAGACGACGTCGTGCCCGGCGAGCGTCTGGGCGCCGGTGGGCTCGAGCACCCGGTCCGCGAGCTGGGGCAGGTGGGGCTGGAGGGCGCCCAGGCGCTGTCCGGCGTTGGAGTTCGCCGTCAGGGCGCCGATGCGCACCTCGGGGTGTCCGAGCAGCAGGCGCAGCACCTCGCCGCCCGCGTATCCGCTCGCTCCGGCCACTGCCGCACGTATCGCCATGGATCGGCCCTCCTCCGTATGCAGCATGACTATACGGAGACAGGAAGTTTTATGCAATGCCCCGTCCGACGTGCGGGAACGCCGACGTGCGGGAACGCCGGCACGCGGAAACGCCGACGGCCAGGACCGGGTGTCCGGTCCTGGCCGTCGGATCCCTCGCCTAGCCCCGGGGGACGGCGTCGGCGTGGGCGGCCAGCCAGGCCTCGAAGGACTGCAGCTCCGGGTTGAGCTCCCGGGCCAGGCTGAGGTCACGAGCGCCGACGAACTCCTTCTCGTTCTCGGCGTAGTACTGGAACATGTTGGCGGTCTCGACGGAGAACTGGCGCAGCTGCTCGAAGGGCTGCGCGTAGTAGGTCACCGGCTCGCCGAAGGCCTTGCTCATGGCCGCGGCGTACTCCTCGCCGGTCAGGTGGTCGCCGGCGACGGAGATCGTCCGGCCGATGAGGTCGCCGCCGCGGCGGAGGATGCCGTACGCGCTCCGGCCGACGTCCTCGGAGGCGATCCCGGACATCTTCGCGTCGCCCATGGCCAGGGCGAGCACGAGCGCGCCCTGCTCGTCACGGCGCGGCGCCATCATGGTCAGGAAGGCGTCGAAGTTCAGGCTCGTGCGCAGGAACGTGGTCGGCACGCCCGCCTCGCGGAAGATGTCGTCGGCCTCGGCCTTGGCGTCGAAGTGCGGCACCGTGTACGTGCCGTCGTCGAGCGTCGGCACCCGCTCGCCACCGAGCCCGAAGAACGGGCGGGTGTCCTCCAGGGTGGACCAGACGACGTGGCGCACGCCCGCGGCCTTCGCGGCCCGCGCGGCGTTGCCGGCCTGGGTCAGCTCCATCTGGGCCGCGGTGCGGGTGCGCGCCTCGTCCTCCGAGCGCTGCTCCCAGAAGTTGGTGACCACGAACGCGCCGTACGCGCCCTCGAACGCGGCCCGCAGCGCGGCCTCGTCGTCGAGGTCGGCCGCCACGACCTCGGCTCCGAGGTCGGCGAGCGCCCGGGCCTTGGCCGACCCGGTGTTACGGGTGATCGCCCGGACGGCGAACCCCCCGTCGCGGTCGGCCAGGATCGCCCGGGCCAGCCCGCCGCCCTGAGCGCCGGTCGCCCCCACCACCGCGATGATCTTCTGCTCGCTCATTTCCAGTCCTCCCCGAACTGCAGGTTGATATGGCAACCAACGTAGAGGGCTCGGGTTGATGCGTCAACCTATGGCTAGAATGCGTCCCATGGCAGAGGAACCCTGGCTTGACGAGACGCAACAGCGGGCGTGGCGGGCATACCTGGCCATGAGCAAACGCCTGAACACCCATCTGGGTCGGCAGCTGCAGCGGAAGTTCGACCTGTCCCCGCAGGACTTCGAGATCCTGGTGAACCTCTCCGAGGTGCCGGGGCGGCGGATGCGGGCCGTGGACCTGGGCCGGGCCACCCAGTGGGAGAAGAGCCGGCTGTCCCACCAGCTGTCCCGGATGGAGCGGCGCGGCCTGGTCGGCCGGGAGGCGGTGCCGGGCGCCCGCTACCCGGAGGTGGTGCTGACCGACCAGGGCTACGCGGCCATCGTCCGCGCGGCGCCGACGCACGCGGCCTCGGTCCGGGCGATGTTCGCCGACGTGCTGGGGCCCGAGCTGCTCGACCGGTTCGCGGAGGCGTGCGAGGCGATCTCCGAGCGGCTCGAGGAGCACGAGTCGGACCCCTGCTGAACGCCCTCCCGCCGAGCGGCGGGCTCCTGCCCGGGGCGTCGGTTTCCGGCCACCTCGGGCGGGCACAGCCGGATGGGGGCGGCCGCGACGCGGCCGCCCCCATCGGTTCCGGTGGGCGTCAGCGGCCGCCGGCCGGCGCCGGCTCGCGGGCGGGAGCCGGGCGGCGCACGGCGTCGCCCGCCGTCGGGTGCAGGCGCACGGCCCCGGCCAGGGCGCCGAGGCTGACGAGTGCGAGCAGGCAGAAGGCGATGCCGTAGGCGGTGCCCGGGGACGGGGTGCCCGGCAGCAGGTCGCCGAGCGGGCCGCCGGCGCGCAGGGCGACCGTGGCGGCGACGACGCCGAGGCCCGCGGCGGCCTGCTGGGCGGTGGACTGCAGGGTGTTGGCGTCCCGCATGCGCTCGTGCGGGATGTCGGCGAAGGCGATGACCTGGTAGCAGGTCAGGCCCAGCGAGCGGGCGGCGCCGCTGACCACGGTGACCACGACGATCAGGGCGAGCGGCGTCGCGGCGGTGAGGAAGGCGCAGACGGCCGTCGTGGCGCCGACACCGAGCGTGGCGGCGAGCAGCAGCGGCCGGAAGCCGAAGCGGTTGAGCAGGTAGGTGGTCGCGGGCTTGATGCCGATGTTGCCGACGAAGACGAACAGCACGACGGCGCCCGAGCGCACCGCGCTCCAGCCGAAGACCTCCTGGAAGAGGAGCGGCAGCAGGAAGGGCACGGCCGCGACCACGATCCAGAACAGCGAGCCCCCGGACACCGACGCGCGGAAGGTCGTCACCTTCAGGGTGCGCAGGTCGATCAGCGGCCGGTCCGTGTGCAGCAGGTGCCACGCGGCCACGGCGAGCAGCAGCACGGCCAGGGCGCCGGTGGCGGCCGCGGGCTGCCAGGGCTCGCCCGCGGCGGACAGCAGGTGCGCCGTCCATGTCAGTGCGCCGAGGCCGGTCGAGGTGAGCAGGACGCCCCACAGGTCCAGGCGCGGCACGTCGGAGCCGGGCGGGGCGGCGTCGATCAGGCGCCATGCGATGCCGAAGGCCGTGGCGCCGAGGGGGAGGTTGACCAGGAACATCCAGTGCCAGCTCGCGTAGGTGGTGAGCAGGCCGCCGAGCAGCGGCGCGATCACGGGGGCGACCAGGGCGGGCCAGACGACGTAGGAGACCAGGCGGGGTATGTCCGGCTTGGCGGCCCGGGCGACCACCATCAGCCGCCCGACCGGCACCATCATCGCGCCGCCCGCGCCCTGCAGGACCCGCATGGCCACCAGTTCGCCGAGGCTGGAGCTCAGCGCGCAGCCCAGCGAGGCGAGGGAGAAGACGGCGATGGCCGTCAGGAAGACGCGCCGGGGCCCGAAGCGGGCGGTCAGCCAGCCGCTGAGCGGTATCAGGACGGCCAGCGTCACCAGGTAGGCGGTGACCACCAGCCCTATCGCCGTCGGCGCGACGCCCAGGGACTCCCCCATGGACTCCGCGGCCGTCGACACGATCGTGCCGTCCAGGTTCTCCATGAAGAAGCACCCCGCCACCAGGAGGGCCGTGTTGCGCTGCTTGGTATCGATCATCTGCTCCATCGCTTTCTCGTCCCGCCCATCGTGGAACGCGCGACGGTTGACCACAAGGTCCGAATACTCAAGCCAAGTGTGACTCCCGTGCAACTATGGCGGCATGCAGTTGCCCGACATGAACCTCCTGCCGGCCCTCGACGCCCTGCTGCGCGAGGGCAGCGTGACCGGGGCCGCGACCCGGATGAACATCTCCCCCTCCGCGATGAGCCGCACGCTGGGCCGGCTGCGCCGGGTGCTGGACGACCCGCTGCTGGTGCCGGCCGGGCGGGGGCTGGCCCTGACGCCGCGGGCGCTTCAGCTGCAACCGTCGGTGGAGGCGGCCCTGGCCGGAGCGCTGGCCGCGCTGCGGCCGGCGCAGCCCGTGGACATCGCGGCGGTGCGGCGCCGGTTCACCCTGCGCTCCGACGACGGGCTCGCCGTCGTCCTGGGCCCCGCGCTGACCGAGCGGGTGACGCGGGAGGCGCCCGGCATCCAGCTGCGCTGGCTGCCCGAGGGCGACGAGGACCCCGCGGATCTGCGGGACCGCGTCGACCTCGACATCGGCCACCTGCCGGACCTCCCGCAGGACGTACGCGGCCGGGAGCTGGCCCGGCACCGCTTCGCGGCGGTGTGCCGCCGGGACGCACCGGGCGCGGACGAGCCGCTGACCCCCGCGGCCTTCGCCGCGATCCCGCACATCACCGCCTCGCGCAGGGGCCGCTTCCACAGCGTCGTCGACGACCGCCTGGCCGCCCTCGGGCTGACCCGCCGGGTGCTGGCCACCGTTCCCACGCACATCACCGCGTGTTTCTTCGCGCTGCGCGGCGACGTCCTGGCCCTGGTGCCCGCCGCCGTCGCGGCCCGGGCCGCCGAGGAGCTGCCGCTGGCCGTGCGGGAGATCCCGCTGGAGCTGCCGGCGGTGACCACGGGCATGGCCTGGCACGTACGGCTGGACACCGACCCGGCGCACCGCTGGCTGCGTGCGGCGGTGGCGCGGATCACGAGCGGGCCGGCGGAGCAGGACGCGCCCCAGGGGGACACCCCCTAGCCGGCCGTCTCCTCGCAGGCGGTGCGCAGTCTGCGGACGCCCTCCTCCAGTTCGGCGGTGCTCGCGGCCGCCGCGAAGCACAGCCGCAGATGCGGCGCCGGGGGCTCGGCGCAGAAGAACGGCCGGCCCGGGGTGACGGCGACGCCGGCGCGCAGCGCGGCGGCGGCCAGGGCGCTCTCGTCGGTGCCGTCCGGCAGGCGCAGCCAGACGTGGAAGCCGCCGGGCGGCACGTACTCCGCCGTGAGGCCGGGGAGTTCCCGGCGCAGCGCGGCCAGCAGCGTCTCGCGGCGGACGCGCAGCTCGGCGGCGACGGTACGCCGGTGGCGGGACCAGGCGGGCGAGCCGACGAGTTCGAGCGCGGCCTCCTGCAGCGGGCGGGGGACGAAGAAGCTGTCGACGATCTGGATGGCCCGCAGCCGGTCCAGGACCGGGCCCCGGGCGGCGAGGGCGCCCACGCGCAGGCTGGGCGAGGTGAACTTGGTCAGCGAGCAGACGTGCACCACGACGCCGTCGGGGTCGTCCGAGGCGAGGGTGGGCGGCAGCGGCGGGGCGTCCTCGTGGGCGAGCCGGCGCGCGAAGTCGTCCTCGATCACGAAGGCGCCGGCCGCGCGGGCGACGCGCAGCACCTCCCGCCGCCGGTCGGCGGCCAGGACCGTTCCGGTGGGGTTCTGGTAGAGCGGCTGGCAGACCAGGACGCGGGCGCGGACGGCCCGGAACGCGTCGGCGAGCAGGTCCGGCCGCAGGCCGTGGACGTCGACGGGGACGGGCACGGGCCGCAGCCCCGAGGCGCGGGCGGCGGCGAGCATGCCGGGGTAGGTGGGGGACTCGACGAGCACGGGCGCCCCGGGCGGGGCGAGGGCGCGCAGCGCGGTGGTCAGGGCGCTCTGCCCTCCGGCGGTGATCAGCACGTCGGAGGCGGCGAGCGGGCCGGCCGGACCGCCGATCTCGCGGGCGAACCAGGCCCGCAGCTCCCCCACGCCCTCCAGCGGAGGACGTTCCCAGGCGCCCGGCCGCCGCCCGGCCCGGGCTAGGGCGGCGCCCAGGGCGCGTTCGGGCTGGAGCGTGGGGTGGAGGTAGCCGCCTACGAGCTCGATGACCCCGGGCGGCGGGACGGCGAGGCTGGAGACGACGCCGGAGGCGTCGACGGACCGGGGAACGGCCTCGTCGCCGGTCTCGGCGCTCAGCGCGACCTGCTGCCAGGAGGTGTCGCCGGTCCGGGCGGGGGCGGGGCGGGGCTCGGCACGGAAGGCGCCGGCGCCGGGGCGGGTGACGACCAGGCCCTCGGCGGTCAGGGCGGCGAGCGCCCGGGAGACGGTGACGGGGCTGACGCGGAAGCGGTCGACGAGGGAGCGGCTGGACGGCAGCTTCTCACCCGGAGAGTAGCGGTGGAGCTCTCCGCGCAGGATCCCGGCCAGCTCGCTCACGCTGTTACGCTCGTGCATGACAGCTCACGATAGCGCTACTCCCCCGGTCGCGATAGCGGTGGATCGCCGCCCGGACCGGTCCGAGCTCGGCACGGGCACCCTGCTCGCCGCCCTGGGAGTCGCCACCTTCTCGCTCACCTTCCCCGCGACCGCCTGGGCCCTGGAGGGCATGGGCCCGTGGTCGGTCACCACCTGCCGGCTGGTCCTGGGGGGCCTGCTCGCCGCGGCCGCCCTGCTCGTGGGGCGGGTGGCCCTGCCCGCGCGCCGGCACTGGCCCGCCCTGCTCGTGGTGGCCGGCGGCACGGTCGTCGGGTTCCCGCTGCTGACCACGCTCGCCCTGCGCACCTCCACCACCTCCCACGCGGCCGTGGTCGTCGGCCTGCTGCCGCTGACGACGGCGGCCTACGCGGCGCTGCGCACCGGGGCCCGGCACTCGCGCCTGTTCTGGGCGGCGGCGGTGGCCGGGGCGGCCGTGGTGGCGGGCTTCGCCCTGTGGCAGAGCGGCGGGGCGCCGACCACCGAGGACCTGTACCTCTTCGCCGCGCTGCTGGTGTGCGCGGCGGGTTACTCGGAAGGAGGCCGGCTCGCGCGGGAGATGCCCGGCTGGCAGGTCACCGCCTGGGTCCTGGTGCTGTGCCTGCCGGTGGCGGCCGCCGGGGCGGCGTGGGCCCTGTCGGCCGAGCCGGTGCGGCTGACCGCCCACACCGTGGCCGGGCTGCTGTGGGTGGCGGTCGGCTCGCAGTTCGTCGGCCTGTGGATCTGGTACCGGGGCATGGCCGTGATCGGCGTGGCCCGGGCCAGCCAGTTGCAGCTGGCCCAGCCCCTGCTCACCCTGGTGTGGTCGGTGGTGCTGCTGGGCGAACGGCTGACGCCGGCGGCCCCGGCGGCCGCCCTCGCCGTGCTGGTGTGCATCGGCGTGACCCAGCGGGCCGCGCGCTGACCGCCGTGGCGCGGCGGGCGGCGGGGTGAGCGGCGGTTCCTGGGCGCGCCCTATACCGCCGGTCGCCCTAGGCTGGGAGTATCCGAGTGGACCTGTCTCTCGCGACGAAAGGGTCACGTCGATGCATGCGAGCAAGGGCGACCGGTTGGTAGTGCACGGCAGGACTGTCGGCCAGCAGGACCACGTCGTGGAGATCGTCGAGGTCCTCGGCCGTGACGGCACCCCTCCGTACCGGGTCCGGGCGGAGAACGGCCACGAGAGCATCATGTCGCCGGGGCCCGACTCCGTGGTGGACCACCGCAAGGCCGCCGACCAGTAGCCGCGCCGGGACGTCAGCGCGGCGGACGCGCGCGGTGGGGGTAGTGGTCCTTCACCACGCGCGCCATCGCGCCGATGCGGTCCCGGGCGACGTGCTGCGCGGAGAAGTAGACGTTGCCGAGCACCTCCGGATACGTCCTGCCGAGGGCGACGTGGCGGGAGAGCTCGGCAGGGTCCTGCCAGGGTGCGGGCTGCGCGGGGTCCCCGGCGCGGTAGAGGGCCTCACCGATGTAGAGGTGGACGCCGGTGCCGCGTACGGTCTCCGCCCACCAGGGCAGGAGCTTGGCGTAGTCGGCGACGGTGAAGCCGATGTGCCAGTAGCACTGCGGGACGATGTAGTCGATCCAGCCCTCACGGACCCACTTGCGGGTGTCGGCGTGGAGGTCGTCGTAGGTCTGCACGCCCGCCCGGGTGTCGGAACCCAGCGGGTCGGTGGCGTGGTTGCGCCAGACGGCGAACGGGCTGATGCCGAACCGCACATGTCTCTTGCGCCTGTTGATGCGTTCGGCCATCTCCCGCACCAGCCGGTCGATGTTGTCGCGCCGCCAGGCCGCCCGGTCGGGGAAGCCGGCGCCGTAGCGCTCGTAGGCCGCCGTGTCGTCGAAGGTCTGCCCGGCCACGGGGTAGGGGTAGAAGTAGTCGTCGAAGTGCACGCCGTCCAGGTCGTAGCGCCAGACCGCGTCCAGCATGGCGTCCTGGACGAAGCGGCGGACCTCCGGCAGGCCGGGGTTGTAGTAGAGCTTGCCGCCGTAGGGCAGCACCCAGCCGGGGTGCACCCGGGCCGGGTGGGTGGGCGTCAGCCGGCCGGGGTCGGTGTGGTTGGCGACGCGGTACGGGTTGAACCAGCCGTGCAGCTCCAGGCGGCGCTTGTGGGCCTCGCGCACCGCGAAGGCCAGCGGATCCCAGCCCGGCGAACGGCCCTGAGTGCCCGTCAGGTACTCCGACCACGGCTCGTAGCGGGACGGCCAGAAGGCGTCGGCGGTGGGCCTGATCTGCAGGACCACGGCGTTGAGCCGGCGGGCCACGGCGACGTCGAGGAGCGCGGTCAGCTCGGCCTGTTGGCGCTCGGGGGGCAGTCCGGGCTTCGACGGCCAGTCGACGTTGACGACCGTGGCGGTCCACATGCCCCGGAACTCCCGCTTGCGGTTCCGTCCGGCGTCCTCGGGCGCCGGCAGCGCGCCCGCCTCGCCCGTCGCCAGTATCGCCGTCATCGCACCCGCGGCGGCCACCCCGAACCCTCTTCTGGTCAAACGCCCCATTTGCGAATCCTCCCTGCTTGAGGATGCCTCGTGTGTCACACCATTCGCGCAGAGCATGCCCGCCCCGGCCCTCTCACCACCGCCGACCGCGGAGTAACGTCTTTGCCAAGGCGGGAGCCGGACGACCTTCGACCACCCGCGGCAATCGACGAAGATCAGCGAAAGGCACGAGGTGACAGACTCAATCGCCGGCATTGCACGCGTCGGAGTGGTGGGCTGCGGCCAGATGGGCGCGGGCATCGCGGAGGTGTGCGCCCGGGCGGGACTGGACGTCAAGGTCGCCGAGACCACCGGTGACGCTCTGGAGCTGGGGCGCACCCGCCTGACCAACTCCCTCGGCAAGGCCGCCGAACGCGGCAAGATCACCGAGGCGGAGCGCGACGCCACCCTGGCGCGGCTGAGCTTCACCACCGACCTCGGCGAGTTCGCCGACCGCGACCTGGTCATCGAGGCCGTCGTGGAGAACGAGCAGGTCAAGACGGAGATCTTCAAGGTCCTCGACCAGGTGATGACCAGCCCGGACGCGATCCTGGCCTCCAACACCTCCTCCATCCCGCTGGTCAAGCTGGCCGTGGCGACCTCCCGCCCGGACAAGGTCATCGGCATCCACTTCTTCAACCCCGCCCCGGTGCAGCAGCTCGTCGAGCTGATCCCCGCGCTGACCACCGGCGAGGAGACCATCCGGCGCGCCGAGGCGCTGGTCGCCAAGGTGCTGGGCAAGCACGCCATCCGCGCCCAGGACCGCTCGGGCTTCGTGGTCAACGCCCTGCTCATCCCCTACCTGCTCTCGGCGATCCGGATGTTCGAGTCCGGCATCGCCAGCCGCGAGGACATCGACAACGGCATGGAGCTGGGCTGCGCCCACCCCATGGGCCCGCTGCGGCTGTCCGACCTGATCGGCCTGGACACCGTCGCCTCGGTCGCCGACAGCATGTACGCGGAGTACAAGGAGCCGCTGTACGCCGCCCCGCCGCTGCTGCAGCGCATGGTCGACGCCGGCCGCCTGGGCCGCAAGACGGGCTCGGGCTTCTACACCTACTGAGAGCACCCCGTGCGCTGACCCTCGGTCACCGACCGCGCCCCCGCCGGCCCGCCGGCGGGGGTTCCGCGTTCACACGGGGTGTGCGCCGGTGACCCGCGGATACCCTCCGCACACGCTCCCGCCCCGCCCGTCCGCGCGATTGACTCGGATCGTCGTCACCACGCATGGACCTTCCGGAAGGGGTACGGACCGTGACCATCCATCCCGAGCACGCCGTCAGGGCGGCCGAGCTCGCGGAGCTCAGGCGCAGCCTCGACGTCGGCGTCGTCCGCATCGACGGGCACCTGGCCCTGCTCACCCAGCGCAGCGACCAGGCGGAGCGCGATCTGACCGAGATGACCGAGCGGGTACGGGCTCTGGAGCACGGCACATGGCCGCTGCCGTCACTTGCCGCGCTCACCGGCCTCGCCGGACTGGCGGTCGCCGTCTGGCAGGCGGTCGGCCGATGAACGCGGAACCACGGGGACGGCCGACGACGCGGGAGGCGTCAGCCGAGCCGGATGTGGTGCAGGAGCAGCAGGGCGGCCGCCATGTTGGCGGCCGGCACCTCACCGCGGGCGATCAGGTCGGGCACCAGCTTGAGCGGCACCCACTCCCGGCGGTCCGACTCGAAGCCGTCCTCCGGGTCACCGATGTACTCGGCCTCGTCCGTCCAGTAGATGTGGTGCCGGGCGTCGGTGAGACCGTTGGACGGCTCGACGGACATCAGGTGCCGCAGCGGGCCGGGCCGCCATCCGGTCTCCTCCTCCATCTCGCGGGCCGCGGCGCCGGCGATGTCCTCGCCGTCCTCGACGACGCCCGCCGCCAGCTCCCAGCCCCAGTTGTCGGTGATGAAACGGTGCCGCCACAGCAGCAGGACCTCGTTCGCCGCGTTGACCACCGTGGCCACGGCGACGGGCCGCAGCCGGATGAGGAAGTGGTCGAGGTGACGGCCGTCGGGGAGTTCGACGTCCGCGAGATTGACCTGGAACCAGCGGTTCTCGTAGACGGTCAGCTCCCTGAGATTCTTCCAGCGCACGTGTAAGCCACCTTCCGCCGAGGTGGCCACCTCCCGGGCGTCGTCCCGGCGACGTGTCTCACAAGGGCACGCGCAGCGCCCCGTCGATCATCTCGGCGGCCTCGGCCGTGGCCGCGCACCCACTTTCGATCAGGTGCTCGCGCACCGCTCGGAGCCGGTCCCGTAAGCGCTGCGATTCCATGCCTCTCGCCTGCTCGGTCATCTCCCGTGCGGTGGCCACCGCCTTGTCCGCGTCTCCCTGACGCAGCTCGATGTGCGTGAGCATGGCGAGCCGGTGGACACGGCCCCGGTCGTGAGCGGGGGTGTCGACGGCCCGGTCCGCGTGCTCACGGGCGGGTCCGAGGTCGCCGAGGCTGAGCAGCGCCTCCGCCACCTGTACGTTCACCAGGCCGGGCTGGACATAGCCGGTCTCGGCGGGCTCCTGGCCGCGGTGGATGCGTTCGGCGGCCGCCTCGGCCCGCCGGATGCAGCCGAGCGCCCCGGCGCCGTCGCCGAGCCGCGCGTACGCCTTGGCCTGCATGGCGTAGAGGTCGGCGGCGAGCGCGGGGGTGAGGTCGGAGCCCGCGGCCCGCAGCGCGGACTCGGCGAACGCGACCGCCTGGCGGTACTCCCCCATGAAGAGCGACTGGTTGACGAGCAGGGCGATCACATACGCGCCCAGGCCCCGGTCCCCGCTGGCCTTGGCCAGCCGCAGCGCCTGGTGGAAGTAGCGCTGGGCCAGGCCGTGGGCGTCGGAGTCGTACGCGCAGATGCCCGCGACGGCCACCAGGCCCCCGGTGGCCCGGTGCAGCTGACGGCCCGTGGCGTCGGAGTAGCTGCCGCGCAGCAGGGGCGCCGCCTCGGCGTTGAGGAAGCCGACCACCCTGGCCCGGGTCGCGACGCCCCCGGCCTTGCGGTACATCTGCTCGTAGTGGGCGCGGGCCGCGCGCAGCATCTCGATGTCGGTCGGCGAGACGCGGGTCAGCCCGCGGCGTGAGACGTCGGCGTCCTCGGGAGGGTTCTCCCACTCCCAGACCGGGATCACGGCGGGGGTGCCCGTGACGGCGGGGGCCTGGACGACGTGTTCGCGCTGCTGTTCGTCGGAGCGCCACAGGGCGGTGGCGCGCTCGACGAAGCCCGACAGCGGGGTGCCCGGCGCCCGGGGGGTGCCGGGGGTGCCCAGGCCGATGTCGTCGAGGGTCAGCGCGCGGTGCAGCCGCTCGCCGAGGACCTCGCAGATCAGGTCCGGCACCTGGCCGCGGGGCCGCTGGCCCTTGAGCCAGCGGGCGACGGCGGTGTGTTCGTAACGCAACGCCAGCCCCCGCGCCCGGCCCGCCGCGTTGATGTGGGCGGCCAGGCCGGCGTGGGATATTCCCGCTTCGTCGAGGATGGCGTCGAGCAGTGTGTTGGGCTCCATGCCCGCCCTCCGGTGCGCTCGGTGGGATCAGCGTAGTGGAGGCCGCTTCGCACGGGGTGTGAACGAGCCACCGCCGTACGGTCCTTCAGTGCCGGGCGCAGCGGGCGAGCGGTGCGGGGGACGCTTCGGCGGGGACGCGGGGGCGGTCGTTGCGCAGGGCCAGCAGCGCGAAGTCGTCGCCGACCCGGCCGCCGGTGTGGCGCAGCAGGGCGTCCTGGACGTGCTCGACGACGGCCGCGGGGGCCAGGGGCGGGCGGCGGGCGGCCTCGGTGAGGACGCCGGTGAGGGGGAAGAACGCCCCGGCGGCGTCGCGGGCGTCCTCGGCGCCGTCGGTGTGCAGGACCAGGGCGTCGCCGGGGCGCAGCCGGCCCAGGGTGAGCGGGGGCAGCTCGGCGGGCAGCGGGAACATGCCGAGCGGCGGCAGCGGGTCGCCGGGGGTGACGGCGACGGCGCGGGGGCCGCCGTGTCCGGTGCCGGTGAGGCGGTGCGGCCAGGGGTGCCCGCAGTTGAGGGCCGTGATCTCGCCGTCCTCGCCGACCTCCAGCAGCAGGACGGTCACGAACTCCTCGGCGTCGCACCGTTCCCTCCCGGGCCCGGCGTCGGCGCGGGCCCTCTCGCGCAGGTGCCGTTGCAGGGCGCGCTCCAGGCGGCGCAGGACGCCGGGCAGTTCGGGCTCGTCGTGGGCGGCCTCGCGGAAGCTGCCGAGCAGGGCGGCGACGGTGCCCAGGGCGGGCAGGCCGTGGCCGCGGACGTCGCCCATGACGACGCGGACGCCGTGCGGGGTGTCGAGCGCCTCGTAGAGGTCGCCGCCGACGAGGGCTCCCCTGCTGGCGGACAGATGGCCGCCGGCCAGGGCGAGGCCCTCGAGCCGGGGCGGCAGGGGCCGCAGCAGGGCGCGCTGGGCGGCGGCGGCCGCCGCCCTGACGTGCTCGAGCTCCTGGGCGAGGCGGCGGCCGCGGCCCGAGGTGAGGCAGCCGGCGCCGAGGACCGCGAGGATCGCGCAGCAGGTGCCGAGCCGGGTGGCGTCGTCGGCGCGGCCGGTGGAGCCCAGCGGCACCAGGGCGAACAGCGCGCAGGCGCCGCCCAGGACGACGCACTGGCGGCGTCCGCTGCCGGCGCAGGCGATCGCGGGCGCGGCGGCGAGGAGCTGGACGAACTGGGTTCCCAGGGGGCTCAGCAGCTCCCAGCAGACGACTCCGAGGACCCACAGCCCGGGCAGCGCCACCACCAGAGCCCGCCGCCATTGAAGCGCCCGTTCACGGATCATGCCGTCGGCCCCCCATTGCAGCAATGACGCGCTCGATTCTTGCGAGCGGTCACGCGAAAGTAACGACCTGACCCCCTGATTCCACCCCATTGAGTGATATTCGGAGCGTGCCTCGCTGACGATGCGTGACAAACACGAGGGGCGCCCCGGAAGTCCGGGGCGCCCCTCGCGCGTGCGTACGGCGCGTCGGCCGCTGCGGGCGCTACGCGCCGCGCAGCACCGCGCCCGTGCTCTCCACGGCCGCCTGGACCGCCGTGTCACGGGCCGCGGAGGCCTCGTCGGCGGTCAGCGTGCGGTCGTCGGCGCGAAAGCGCAGCGCGTAGGCCAGCGACTTCTTGCCCTCACCGAGCTGGGGGCCGGTGAAGACGTCGAACAGGCGCAGCGACTCGAGCAGGTCGCCCGCGCCGGACCGCAGCGCGGCCTCGACGTCGGCCGCGGCGACCGAGGCGTCCACGACGAGCGCGACGTCCTGGGTGGCCACCGGGAAGGAGGAGACGTGCGGGGCCATGACCGGGCCGGTGCCGGCCTGCTCCAGGCGGTCCAGGTCGATCTCCATCGCGCAGGTGCGCTCCGGCAGGCCGAACGCCTTGGTGACGCGCGGGTGGAGCTCACCGGCGTTGCCGACGAGCACCTCCTCGCCGTCGACGACGGCGAGCAGCGCGGCGCAGCGGCCCGGGTGGAACGGCGCCTGCTGGTCCTGGCGGACGATCAGCTCGACGCCGGCCTCGCGGGCCACGGCACGGCCCGCCTCGACGGCGTCCGCCCAGGTGGCCGGGCGGCCCTGGCCCCACCAGCCGGCCCGCTCGCGGGCCCCGGCGAGGACCACGGCGGCGCGGCGCGGCTGCCGGGGCAGCGCGGCGTCGAGCGCGGCGATCTCCTCGTCGGTGGGACGGCGGTCGACGGGCAGGCGCACCGGGGCGATCTCGTCGCCGGTCGGGCGGAAGACCAGGCCGGTCTCGAAGAGCGCCAGGTCGTGCTCGCCACGGCTGTCGTTGCGGCGCAGGGCGGCGAACAGCCCCGGCAGCAGCGTGGTGCGCAGCAGCGGCTCGGCGTCGGAGAGCGGGTTGACCAGGCGCACGGCGGTGCGGTGCGGGTCGTCGGCCTCCAGGCCCAGGTGGTCCAGGGCCCACTCCCCGATGAAGGGGTAGTTGAGCGCCTCGACGTACCCGGCGCCGGCCAGCGCCCGGCCGACCCGGCGGTGCAGGCGCTGGCGCGGGGTCAGGCCCCGGCCGGCCGGCAGCTGCGGGAGGGTGGCGGGGAGGTTCTCGTAGCCCTCGAGCCGGATGACCTCCTCGGCGAGGTCGTTGGGGTCGGTCATGTCCGGCCGCCAGCTGGGCACGGTGACGATCAGCTCGTCCTGCCCGTAGACGTCGCAGCCGACCTCCTGCAGACGGCGCACGACGGTCTCACGGCCGTACTCGACGCCCGCGACGCGGTCGGGGTGGTCGGCGCGCATCGTGATCGTGCGGGGCCCGCTGGGGGCGACGATCTCGGTGACGCCGGCCTCGGCGGTACCGCCGGCCAGCAGCACCAGCAGGTCGACGGTGCGCTGGGCGGCCGCGGAGGCGGCCTCCGGGTCGACGCCGCGCTCGAAGCGCTTGGACGCCTCCGAGGACAGCTTGTGGCGGCGGGCGGCCCGGGCGACGACGACCGGGTCGAAGTGCGCGGCCTCGATGACGACCTCGGTGGTGCCCTGGCCGGCCGCGTGGTCCGCGATCTCGGTGTCGGCGCCGCCCATCACACCGGCGAGCCCGATGGGGCCGCGGTTGTCGGTGATGACCAGGTCCTCGGCGTCCAGGACGCGCTTGGTGCCGTCGAGGGTGACGAGCTTCTCGCCGGGCAGGGCGCGGCGCACGCCGAGGGTGCCGTCCACACGGGAGCGGTCGTAGGCGTGCAGCGGCTGGCCCAGCTCGAGCATCACGTAGTTGGTGATGTCCACGGCCAGCGAGACCGGGCGCATGCCCGCCTTCTGCAGGCGGCGCTGCAGCCAGAGCGGGGAGCGCGCCTCGGCGTCGAGGCCGGTGACGGTGCGGGCGGTGAAGCGGTCGCAGCCGGTGGGGTCGGCGACCTGGACGGGGTAGCCGTAGCTGTTGGGCGCGGGCACGTCCAGCAGGGCCGGGTCGCGCAGCGGCAGGCCGTAGGCGGTGGCGGCCTCGCGGGCGATGCCGCGCATCGACAGGCAGTAGCCGCGGTCGGGGGTGACGGCGATGTCGAGGACCTCGTCGACGAGCTGCAGCAGCTCGATGGCGTCGGTGCCGGCCTCGTGCTCGGGCGAGAGCACGATGATGCCGTGCGTGCCGTCGTCGCCCATGCCCAGCTCCTCGCCGGAGCAGATCATGCCGTGCGAGACCCTGCCGTAGGTCTTGCGGGCGGCGATGGCGAAGCCGCCGGGCAGCTCGGCGCCGGGCAGCACCACGACGACCTTGTCGCCGACGGAGAAGTTCCGGGCGCCGCAGACGATCTCCTGCGGCTCGCCGGTGCCGTTGGCGTCGCCGACGTCGACGGTGCAGAAGCGGATCGGCTTGCGGAAACCCTCGAGCTCCTCGATGGTCAGCACCTTGCCGACGACCAGGGGGCCCTTGATGTCGGCGCCGAGCTGCTCGACGCGCTCGACCTCGAGGCCTGCGGCGATGAGCTTGGCCTGTACGTCACGGCCGGTCTCGCCCGCCGGCAGGTCGACGTATTCCCGCAGCCAGGAAAGCGGGGCGCGCATCAGATCTCCATCCCGAACGGCCGGGTGAAGCGCACGTCACCCTCGACCATGTCTCGCATGTCTTCGACGTTGTGGCGGAACATCAGCATCCGTTCGATGCCGAACCCGAAGGCGAATCCGCTGTACTTCTCCGGGTCGATGCCCGCGGAGACCAGCACCCGGGGGTTGACCATGCCGCAGCCGCCCAGCTCGATCCAGCCCTCGCTGGAGCAGGTCCGGCAGGCCTTCTCGGGGTTGCCGACCGACTCGCCGCGGCAGACGTAGCACTCCATGTCCAGCTCGGCGGAGGGCTCGGTGAACGGGAAGTAGTTCGGCCGCAGCCGGGTGGTCAGGCCCTCACCGAACAGCGAGCGCACCATGTGCTCGATGGTGCCCTTGAGGTCGGCCATGGTCAGGCCCTCGTCGATGGCGAGGAGCTCGACCTGGTGGAAGACCGGGGTGTGGGTGGCGTCCAGCTCGTCGGTGCGGTAGACGCGGCCCGGGCAGACCACATAGATGGGGGGCTCGCGGTCCAGCATCGAGCGGACCTGCACCGGGGAGGTGTGGGTGCGCAGGACGATGCCGGATTCGGCCTTCTTGTCGGCGCCCTGGACGAAGAACGTGTCCTGCATGGCGCGGGCCGGGTGGTCCGGCTCGAAGTTCAGGGCGTCGAAGTTGAACCACTCGGCCTCGACCTCGGGGCCCTCGGCGACCTCGTAGCCCATGGCCACGAAGACGTCCTCGATGCGCTCGCAGAGCGTGGTGAGCGGGTGCCGGGCGCCGGCGGCGACACGGTCGTGGGGCAGCGTGACGTCGACCGCCTCCTCGACCAGGACCCGGGCGTCGCGCTCGGCCTCCAGCTCCGCCTGACGGGCGGCGAGGGCCTTGTTCACGGCACCGCGGGCCATGCCCACGCGCTTGCCCGCCTCGGCCTTGGCCTGCGGGGGCAGGGCGCCGATCTCGCGGTTGGCCAGCGCCAGCGGGGAGCGGTCGCCCATGTGGGCGGCCTTCGCCTCGCGGAGGGCTTCCAGGTCGGCGGCGGCGGCGAAGGCGGCGAGCGCCTCGTCCCGCATGCGCTCGATCTCTTGCGGTTTCAGTGCCTCGACCTCGACAGGGTCGTACGACTTATTCGGTGCCGACATCTCTTCCCGTGCTTCCAGTTGGCTGGCTTCGCTTCGCTGCGCGGCTTTTGCCCGACGACATTGGCCAGGTGATGCCAAAGGTGCCAAAGGTCGAGTCTAAGGGGCGCGTGTGGTCCGGTGAGCCCGTGGGGCGCGGCTTCAGGCCTGGGTGAGGAAGGCCGGGGCGCTCACGGGCAGGGTAAATCGGAACTGGGCGCCGCCGCGGGGGGCGCGTCCCACCGTGATCGTCCCGCCGTGGGCCTCGATGATGCCCTTGACGATGTACAGACCCAGGCCCGTGCCGCCGCGCTTGCTGCCCCGCCAGAAGCGGGTGAAGACGCGGGCCATCGACTCCTCGGGGATGCCGGGGCCCTCATCGCTCACGGTGACCGCCGTCCCCTCCGCACGGGCCTTCATCACTGCTGGTGCCACCTCTATGGTGACCGTTCCCTCGCCGTGGCGCACCGCGTTTTCCAGGAGGTTGCCCAGCACCTGGTCGATCTTGTCCGGATCCGCCCAGAGCGCGGGCAGCGGCTCCTTCGCGACATGGACCACGAAGCGGTCCTCGCTCTGCCCGGCGCGCACGTGCGCCTGGACGTGGCGGTGCACGGCGGCGGCGATGTCCAGGGGCTGCCGGCGCACCTCCAGGCGGCCGGAGTCGATGCGGGAGATGTCCAGCAGCTCGGCGATCAGCCGGGTGACCCGGTCGGCGTCGGCGTCGACGGTCTCCAGCATCAGCCGCTTCTGGTCGTCGGTGAACCGCTCCCACTTGCCCAGCAGCGTCGCGGTGAAGCCCTTGACGGAGGTCAGCGGGGAGCGCAGCTCATGGGCGACGGTGGCGATCAGCTCGGCGTGGCTGCGCTCGGTGCGCCGGCGCGCCTCGGTGCCGCGCAGCTGGACCACGACGCGCGTCACGGGGCCGCCCGGCCGCTCCCGTACGTAGCGGGCGCAGACCAGCACCTGGCGGCCGCCGGGCAGCAGCAGATTGCGCTCGGGCTGCCCGGTGCGGGTGGCGAGGCCTCCGTAGGGGTCGGTCAGCGCCCACCAGCGGCGGCCGTCGAGGTCCTCCAGGGGCAGCGCGCTCTCCAGGGGCCTGCCCACGGCGTCGCCCGCGCGGACGCCCGTGATGCGGGCGGCGGCGGAGTTGAAGCAGGTCACACGGCCGGCGGCATCGGCGACGACCAGGCCGTCGGGCAGGTCGTCGGGGTGCAGGCCGAAGCCCGCGGGGGACGCCGCCGGGCAGGTGCCGGCCACGCTCCCGGAAGTTCTGACGTACCTCATCCGCACCCCCTCCCGAGCCCCCGGAGCGCCACCCTACTAGCTGGAGGTCACGGAGCGGCACCCTCCGGACGCGCGCTGCGCACGGGCGGAGGCGTACAGGCACACGGCGGCGGCCGTGGCGAGGTTGAGCGACTCGGCCTTGCCGTGGATGGGCACGCGCACCACGGCGTCGGCGAGCGCCCGGGTCTCCTCCGGCAGGCCCCAGGCCTCGTTGCCGAAGACCCAGGCGGTGGCCCCGCCCATGGTGCCCCGGTCCAGCTCGGCGTCCAGGTCGCGGTCGCCCGCGCCGTCGGCGGCCAGGATCCGTACGCCCGCGGCCCGCAGCCCCTGCACGGCCAGCTCCACCGGAACGCCCACGGCCACCGGCAGGTGGAAGAGCGAGCCGACGGAGGCCCGCACGGACTTGGGGTTGTAGAGGTCGACCGAGGCGTCGGTGAGCACGACGGCGTCCGCGCCCGCGGCGTCCGCGCAGCGCAGCACGGTGCCGGCGTTCCCGGGGTCGCGCACATGCGCCAGGACGGCGACGAGCCGGGGGCGGGCGGCCAGGATCTCCTCGAAGGACGAGTCGAGGAAGCGGCAGACGCCGACGAGGCCCTGCGGGGTCACGGTCTGCGACAGGTCGGCGATCACATCGTCGGCGGCGAGGTGACAGCGCACCCCGGCGTCCTGGGCGGCGCCGATGATCTCGGCGTGCCGCTCGGCGGCCTCGACGGTCGCGAAGAGCTCGATCAGCGTCGGCTCGCCGCCGCTGCGGTGCTCGATCGCCTCGCGCACGGCCTGGGGGCCCTCGGCGATGAACCGGCGCTCCTTCACCCGGAAACTACGCTTGGCCAGCCGCCGTGCGGCGATGACGCGGGGGGAACGCGGGGAGATCAGCTCGGGGGTGCCCATGGGCGGCGGCTCACTTCACTGGGTGGGGTCGTACGGCCTCGCGGACTGCGCGGCGAGCGGCAAGCGGCGTCAAGCGGCAAAAGGCAGCGGACCCGCAGGCCGCGGGGGCCTGCGGGTCCGCTTCAACGCCTGGTGGCGCCTGGATCAGGCGGCAGCCTTCGGCGCGTTGACGTCGGCCGGCAGCGCCTTCTGGGCAACCTCGACGAGCGCGGCGAACGCGTTCATGTCGTTGACCGCGAGCTCGGCCAGGATCTTGCGGTCCACCTCGATGTTGGCGGCCTTCAGACCCTGGATGAGGCGGTTGTAGGTCATGCCGTTCTGGCGGGCAGCGGCGTTGATGCGCTGGATCCACAGCTGACGGAAGTCGCCCTTGCGCTTCTTGCGGTCGTTGTAGTTGTAGACCAGGGAGTGGGTGACCTGCTCCTTGGCCTTGCGGTACAGACGCGACCGCTGGCCGCGGTAACCGCTGGCCGCCTCGAGGATCGCCCGACGCTTCTTGTGCGCGTTGACTGCGCGCTTGACGCGTGCCACTTGTTAACTCCTTGTAGCGGGGCCGTGGTGGGTTCTCACACGGCCCGAATTCGATTGGGTCCCGGTGCGGGCGTTCGGCGCGGAGGCGCCGGACGTCACTTGCCGAGAAGCTTCTTGATCTTCGCGGCGTCGCCCGGGGCCATCTCGGCGTTGCCGGTGAGGCGACGCGTCAGGCGGGACGACTTGTGCTCGAGCAGGTGGCGCTTGCCGGCGCGCTCACGGAGCACCTTGCCGGAGCCGGTCACCTTGAAGCGCTTCTTGGCACCGCTGTGCGTCTTGTTCTTCGGCATAGCGCCGTTCTCTCCTCGTCGGTGGCACTCCCGGCCCGTTTCAGGGCGCATGGGAGCGTCAACTGTTGGTTGCTGTTCCGGGGCGGGGACGCCCCGGAGTGAGCGCCGGGGCCGCTGCGGGCCCCGGGATCACGCCTCTGCGGGCTCCTCAGCGGCGTCCGCGGTGGATCCACCCTGGCGCTCCGCCTTGCGGGCGGCCTGCGCCTCGCGGGCTTCGGCCATCGCCTCGGTCTTCTTCTTGTGCGGACCGAGGACCATGATCATGTTGCGGCCGTCCTGCTTGGGGTTCGACTCGACGAAACCCAGGTCCTGGACGTCTTCCGCGAGGCGCTGCAGCAGTCGGTAGCCCAGCTCGGGCCGGGACTGCTCGCGACCACGGAACATGATCGTGATCTTGACCTTGTCGCCCTGCTTGAGGAACCGGACGACGTGACCCTTCTTGGTGTCGTAGTCGTGCGGGTCGATCTTCGGCCGGAGCTTCATCTCCTTGATGACCGTGTGCGCCTGGTTCTTGCGCGCCTCACGGGCCTTCATGGCCGACTCGTACTTGAACTTCCCGTAGTCCATGAGCTTGCAGACCGGCGGACGGGCGTTCGCCGCGACCTCGACCAGGTCGAGGTCATACTCCTGCGCAAGCTCCAGTGCCTTGGCAAGCGGCACGATGCCGACCTGCTCGCCACTGGGACCGACAAGTCGCACCTCGGGGACTCGGATCCGGTCGTTGATGCGGGGCTCGGCGCTGATGGGGCCTCCTCGGTAGCACCACACGGCCGCCTGGCGGACAGCCGCGTAACGTCTTTTCGGTGTGACCGCCGCGTCGCGCGAGACGCAAAAAACGCCCCGGACGGGTCACAGGCAGGGCTCCTCACACTCAGGGAGCACCGCCGCGGTGAGCCGCGAGGCGCGATAGACAGCTCCCCATCGTCCGTACGGAACGATGGGCCACCTGTCTGACCCGAGACCTGCCGACCAGGGGTCGGTCAGGTGGGAGATCGGAGCCTCCACTTGTGGGCCGGGCACACGGGTGTCCGGCCGGTCGTGGTCCAGCATACCAGCGAGCCGGTCAGGTCCCCACCCGAGCGCGCCGGGGCCCTGCCCCTAGGCTGGTGCGCACCGCCGCGGAACGAAGAACGTGAAGAACGGAAGAGCAACGATGAGCGACGCCACCCCCGAGGCCACCCCCGACAACGAGGGCGCACCGGACTTCGACAGCATGACGCGCGACATCGCGGACGTCCCCGCGGTCGAGGTGATCACCACCGTCGCCGTGCACCTGATGAGCGCCGCGGCGGTCAACCTGGGCCTCGCCGAGGAGGGCGAGAAGCACAAGGACCTGGACGAGGCGAGGAAGCTGATCCACGCCCTGGCCGGCCTGGTCACCGCGAGCGCCACCGAGATCAGCAACTTCCACGCCGCGCCGCTGCGCGACGGCCTGAAGTCGCTGCAGCTGGCCTTCCGCGAGGCGTCCGTGGTGCCGGACGAGCCCGGCAAGGGGCCCGGCGAGAAGTTCACCGGGCCCGTCTACTCCTGACGACCGCCTGCTCCTGACGGCCGCGTCCTGCTGACGGCCGCGTCCTCCTGACGGCCGCGTCCTCCTGACGGCCGGCGCGGCCGGCCCCGCCGGGCTCAGGCCGGGCCGGTCCCCGCGCCGCCCTCCGGGCCCCGCTCGTCCGCCGTGCCGCCGGGGCCGCCCCGCGGGCCGGCCGCCGGCCGCGCGGCCAGCCGCTCGGGGGCCGCGATGTCGTCCGCGACGATGGCCGGCGAGTGCAGGGGGTGGGTGACCCGGTGCGCGCAGGCGGCGAGTGCGGCGCCGATCAGCGGGGCGATGATGAACAGCCACAGCTGGGACAGCGCCCCGCCGCCCGCGAAGAGCGCCGGGCCGATGCTGCGGGCCGGGTTCACGGACGTGCCGGTCAGCGGCACGCCGATGAGGTGGACGACGGCCAGGGCCACGCCGATCGCCAGCCCGTCGAAGCCGACCACGGCGACCCGGTGCGTCACCGAGAGCACCACGAAGACCAGCAGGAAGGTCATCACGACCTCCGCCAGGAACGCGCCGCCGGTGTTGAGGTGCACGGCCGACCGTTCGGCGAAGCCGTTGCTGCCGAAGGCGCCGTGGGTCTTGAGCCCCGGCACCTGCTTGGCCAGCAGGAAGAGGATCGCCGAGCCGACGATCGCGCCGAGCACCTGGGCGATCCAGTACTCGATGGCCGTGTGCAGCGAGATCCGGCGCTCGAGCAGCAGCCCCAGCGTCACCGCCGGGTTGACGTGGCAGCCGGAGACCGGTCCGAGGGCGTACGCGAGGGCCAGAAGAGTGAAGCCGAAGGCCAGCGCGATGCCCAGCACACCGATGTAGTCGGCGGCCAGGACGACACAGCCGACGGCGAAGAAGACCAGCAGCAGGGTCCCGAGGAACTCGGCGGAAATGGCCCTCGTCTTCACCGGGTCGAGGTTCTCCCACGCCGGCTTCACGTTCTTCAGGGCGTCCATGGCGTCCTCCCGAGGATCTCGTGGACCGTCCGTACGCAATTGTCGGACGGTCTCTCCCCCGGCGCCTCTCGGAGATCAGCGGCTGAAGAGCGCCTCCGCGCCCGCCGGCACCGTCGCCCCGGCCGGCAGCAGGGCCACCTCCAGGCCCTTCACGAGCCGGGCCCGCAGCACCTCGTCGGCCGCCAGCGCCCGGGCCAGCCGCCCCACGACCTCGCCGGCCGCCGCCTGCGGCGCCAGCGTCAGCACCAGGGTGCCGTCCGCCTCCGGGGCCGGGGCCAGGTGCGCCCGCAGCACGCCCGGCTCGGCCGCCAGCACGCCGCGCAGCGCGTCCGCGACGGCCGGGTCGGCCAGCGGGTCGGCGCTGGTGCGCCCCTCGGCCAGCGCGAGCAGCGCGGGGCCGGTCAGCGGGTACGTCACCGGTCCGGCCAGGTCGAGCACGATGGTGTCCGCCTTCTCGTGCGCCGCCGCCTGCAGCGCCTGGTGCAGCGGTACGGCCACGGGCCGGGCGTCCGCGCGCCAGCGGGCCAGCGACTCCGTCGAGGTGAACGCGGGCAGCGCCCGCCGCCCGTCCGGCGCCTGCAGCGTCGGCACGGCCATGTCGCTGGTCTTCTCGCGCCGGAGCCCGTCGGGCCCGGTCTCCACCTCGCCGAGCACCGCCACGACGGGGACGAGCAGTCGTGCTCCCGGCAGCGCCGCGAGCACCCGCCCCTCGGCGGACCGGTCGGCCGCCCAGGCGGCGAGCGCCTCGGTCAGCGCCGGGTCGGCGGAGCCGTCGTCGTCGGAGAAACCGGGATCGGGGATGTTCTTCAGGGCCACGGGGCGAGCCTATCGGGCGGTGCCGGCGGCCTTCGCGGGGCGTCGGGGACCGGGGGCCGGCCCGGGTCCGGGTGCGGGCCGGGGACCGGCTCCCGGCGCGGCCGCGGACGGGCTCAGGCCGCCCCGCGCGGGCGCCGCCGGCGCAGGACCGCCGCCACGGCGAGCAGCACCGCTCCCGCGCCGCCCGCGGCCAGGGCCGGCGTCGGCGGCGCGTCGCCGGCGCCGTCCCGGCGGGCGGGGCCCGGGCCTCCGCCGAAGTAGCGCGGGGCCTCCGCCGCCCCGCCGCGTGTGGAGAGCGTGCCCCGGCCGGCGGCGGCCACCGCCGCCGCCGCGTCCACCAGCCCGGCCCCCAGGTCGTCGCTGCGCCCGCCGGGCGGAGCGTCCTGCGCCGTGCGCACCAGCAACGCGCGGATCTCGGCCGGGCTCAGGCCGGGGCCGGCCGCCCGGACCAGGGCGACGGCGCCGGAGACGAACGCGGCGGCCGCGCTCGTCCCCCACCCCTCGTAGTAGCGCCGGTCGGGGTCGGCGATCACGACGTCGACGCCCGGCCCGCTGACGGTGGCGTACCACCGCCGGGTGGAGAACGCGGCCCGCGCCCCGTAGCGGTCCACGGCCGTCACGGCGATCACGCCGGGGTAGGCGGCGGGGTAGGAGACGTGGTCGCCGCTCTCGCCGCCGTTGCCGGCCGACGCGACGACGACGGCGCCCTTGCCGATCGCGTACTGCACCGCGGCGTCCTCGCGCGGCTCGGGGTGCGCGGTGTCGCTGTCGTCCCCGAGGGAGAGGTTGATGACGTCGGCGCCGTGGTCGGCGGCCCACCGGATGCCGTCGGCGAGGGCGCTGCCGCGCGCCCCGCGGGCCTTGGGCCGGGCGGGGTCGGCGTCCTCGAGGATCACGCGCACGGGCAGGATCCTGGCCTCGGGTGCCACGCCCATGACGCCGCCGGCGTCGTACGGGCCGTGGCCCCGGCCGGCGATGATGCCGGCCATGGCGGTCCCGTGCCGGGCCCAGGAGCGCTCCCCCGGCGCCGCGCCGAACCCGATCAGGTCCTTGCCCGGCAGCACCCGGCCGCGCAGGTCCGGGTGCCCGTCGTCGACGCCGGTGTCGAGCACGGCGACGGTCACGCCCGCGCCCTTGGTCGTCCGCCACGCGTCCTCGGCGTGCAACGCCTGAAGCGCCCACTCCTGTGCCCTTATGGCGTCGGCGTGCGCGGGCGGCGCGGCCACCAGCGCGAGGGCGAGGGCGGCGGCGAGCGGGGCGAGGACGCGCGGGCGGCGCCGCCGGATCGTCATCGGCCGCTCCCGGAGCCCGGCTTGTGCGCGTTCCGGCGGAATACGCGCTCCACTGCCTCCTCGAGGGCGGTCGCGTCGTGACCGAGGCCCGCCTGGGCCGGCGCGGTGGTCGCGCCGGGGGCGACTGCCCGGGCGGCGGGCTGGGGCGGGGTGCCGGTGCGGCCGTCGGCGAAGCCGGTGACGGAGTAGACGACGGCGGGGACGTCCGTCAGGACGCTGATGCGCCAGCTGGCGCGCTGGGCGTCGCCGAACCGCTCGGCGACGGTGCCCCGGGGGGCGTACGGGCGGGGCATCAGGCCGGCGCGCTCGTCGAGGCGTTCGGCGGCGAACCGCTCGCGCAGCTCCCGCATGCCGGAGGTGCCGGTGTCCGTGACCATCAGGCCGACCGTGGTCACGCTGGAGGAGGTGACGTCGGCGTAGGTGGCGCGCAGCAGGCGCCGGCAGCCCACGGGGGCGAGGGCCTCGGCCAGCGGGGGGTCGAAGGCGCCCCGGCAGTCGCCGTCGGGGGCGACGCCGACGCGGGTCCAGTCGCGCCGAGCCCCGCCGGGGCCCGCCGCGTCGCCGTGCACGCTGCGGGGGAAGAGCTCGTCGACGGGTACGGTGCGCCAGACGGTGGCGCCGCGCTCGTACGCCGCGCGGTCGGCGGGCGGCTCGGGCCGGCCGCCCGTGAGCCAACTTCCGGCGGCGGCCCCGGCTATGAGCCCCAGTCCGGCGAACAGGCATACGGCGGCGGCCGCGCTCCTGCGGGCGGCGGGCCGTGCGCCGGCGGCCGGGGGCGGCCCCGGAGGCGGCGGCGGGTACAGCGGAGCGGCAGGCGGCACGAGGGCATCCGCTTCGGTGCTCACGTGCGCTCCCCCTCGCGGGCCCGGCTCGCCGAACCGCCCCATGTCGGACATCGGCCGCGGCCCGAAGGGCCCGGCGTGCGCGCCACTTTACGGTGCGTGGCACGGCGGGTGCCATTCGCCCGCGCCCTCCCCCTATCCAGCGCGATTCGCCTTCTGGCAAGCTGCGCGCCATGCCGTCGGACCGAGTGCGCTACGACCGTGCCACCGCCCACCTCGAGGCTCCGCTGGCGGTGGTCGACCTCCGGGCGTTCGACGCCAACGCCGCCGATCTGGTGCGGCGGGCGCGGGGCAAGCCGGTGCGGGTGGCGAGCAAGTCGGTGCGCTGCCGGGCACTGTTGGACCGGGTGCTGGCGCGGGAGGGCTTCGCGGGCGTGATGAGCCATACGCTCGCCGAGTCGCTGTGGCTGGCGCGCTCGGGTGTGGCGGACGTGCTGCTGGCCTATCCCTCGGCCGACCGCGCGGGGTTCGCCGAGCTGACGTCGGACGCCGAGCTGGCGGGCGCGGTCACGGTGACGGTGGACGACCCGGCCCAGCTGGCGCTGATCGACGCCGCCCGGCAGGGGCGCGAAGAGGTACGGGTGTGCCTGGAGTTGGACGTCTCGCTGCGGCTGCTCGGCGGGCGGGTACGGATCGGGGCGTTACGGTCACCAGTGAGCGATCCGGGCAGACTGGCCGAGCTGGCCCGGGCCGTCCATCGCAGACCGGGCTTCCGACTGGTGGGTTTGATGGCCTATGAGGCCCATGTGGCGGGCGTGGGTGACAGCCCGGCGGGCCGTCCGCTGCGCGCCCGTGCGGTCCGCCTGATGCAGTCCGCCGCCCGCACCCACCTGCGGGCGCTGCGGGACGAGGCCGTGCGGGCGGTGCGGGAGGTGGCGGACCTGGAGTTCGTCAACGGCGGCGGCACCGGCAGCGTGCACGACACCGCCTCCGAGCCGGCGGTGACGGAGGTCGCGGCGGGCTCGGGCCTGTACGCGCCCCGCCTGTTCGACGACTACAGCGCGTTCCGGGCCCGCCCGGCGGCGCTGTTCGCGCTGCCCGTGGTGCGTCGGCCGGGAGTGGGCGTGGTGACCGTGCTGGGTGGTGGCTACCCCGCGTCCGGCACGGCCGGAGCGGACCGGCTGCCGGTGCCGTATCTCCCGGCGGGGCTGCGGCTCGCGCCCCGGGAGGGCGCCGGCGAGGTGCAGACGCCCCTGCTGGGCCAGGCGGCGGACGACCTGCTGATCGGCGACAGGGTGTGGTTCCGGCACGCGAAGGCCGGCGAGCTGTGCGAGCGCTTCCCCGCGCTGCACCTCGTCGATGGCGACCGCGTCGTCGACACGGTCGCCACCTACCGGGGCGAGGGGCGGACGTTCCTGTGAGCGCTCGGCTCAGAACGCCTTGTCCACCTGGTCCGCGATGACGGAGCCGTCGGCGCGCCGGACGGGCACCTTCGAGCCGTCCTCGGCCGTGGCGCCGGTCGTCGAGCAGGGGTAGGCGCCGGACTTGCGCGGCATCGGGTCGATGAACATCGGGTTGGCCACCCAGCGGCCGTCCACGTCGTCGTAGGCCCGGCACATCAGCTCGGACTTGTTGCGGTTGATGGCGACGTGGGCGCCGGTGGCGTCGTTGACGAAGGTCACGTCGGTGTCGGCGTCGCCCGCGCCGAGGGCGATGCGGTGGGAGAAGTCCTGCTGCTTCCAGGCCTTGGCACCCTTGATCTTGAAGATCTCCTGGTTGATCATGCAGCGCTTGCCGTCCATGTACGGCAGGGCGTCACCGCGGCCGGTCTCGACGCCGCCGCAGCCCTTGAGGGCGGGGGTGAGGAGGCCGCGCTTGGTGATGCTGCGGATGCCGATGGTGTGCTTGCGGTCCAGGCCGACGCCGCTGGACCAGGCCTCGGCGATCGGCTCGGAGGAGGCGGAGACGATGTAGACGTCGAAGCCGGCCGCCTTGAGCGTGCGGATCAGGTCCTTCTGCTGGTCGTAGTAGCGGATGTACCCGGCGATCGTGTGGGTGCCGACGGTCTGCTTGGCGCCGACGGGCGCGGCGAGCTGCTCGGCGCGGGCCTGGCGGGCGAAGGAGGTCAGGGCGGCGGGGGTGTGTCCGGAGAACAGCTGCGGGATCCAGCCGTAGGCGGGCACCGTGCGCCGGTGGTTCCAGTCGCCGGCGAAGGCCGTCTCGCCGGACATGGTCTGCGACTTCTCGCGTATCTCGAAGATCTCGTCGGCGCAGGCGGTGTTCTTCGAGGTGGGCAGCGGCCGGCCGACGGGCACGGCGGTGCCGCAGGCCTTGGTCAGGGCCTTGTCGGCGGCGGTGGTGAGCCAGGCGCTGGTGTCCTTCCAGCTCCTGGGCCGCAGGATCTTGTCGTGCTTGAGGGCCCAGGCGAGCGTGGCGTCGGTGATGTCGTTCTTGACGACGGTGTTGTCCCAGTCGAACGCGGCGACCGGGCGCGGGCCGTTCTTGCCGGAACAGGTGCCGCGCTCGTCGATCATCTTCTGGAGCCTGGCGCGGTTGTCGCCGGCCCACGGGAGCTTGGTGTCGAGCTGGGGGCAGTTGCGGCGGGGGGCCTCGTGGGCGGGGGCGGCGGTGGCCGGGACCGACGCGGCGAGGGCCGCGGCGGCGGCGAGGCCGACGACGATGGCGGACTTGGTGCGCATGTGCTCTCTTTTGGTGCGTGAGGAGGGCAGGGCTCGCGGCGGGACCGGCGCCGGAGCGTACGCCGTGGGCCGGTCCCGGCACTTGATCATGGACCCTACAGCGGGGTGACGTAGGCGCCCGCGATGCCACCGTCGACGAGGAACTCGGCGGCGTTGACGAAGGAGGAGTCGTCGCTGGCGAGGAAGGCGACGGCGGCCGCGATCTCCTCGGGCTCGGCGAAGCGGCCGACGGGCACGTGCACCAGGCGGCGGGCGGCGCGCTCGGGGTCCTTGGCGAAGAGCTCCTTCAGCAGCGGGGTGTTCACCGGCCCCGGGCACAGCGCGTTGACGCGGATGCCCTCGCGGGCGAACTGCACGCCCAGCTCGCGGGACATCGCCAGCACGCCGCCCTTGGAGGCGGTGTAGCTGATCTGGGAGGTGGCGGCGCCCATCACGGCGACGAAGGAGGCGGTGTTGATGATGGAGCCCTTGCCCTGCCGCTGCATGTACGGCAGCGCGGCCTTGCAGCAGAGGTAGACGGAGGTGAGGTTGACCTCCTGGACGCGCTTCCAGGCCTCGAGGCCGGTGGTGAGGATGGAGTCGTCGTCGGGCGGCGAGATGCCGGCGTTGTTGAAGGCGATGTCGACCGAGCCGTAGGTGTCGTGGGCGGTCCTGAAGAGCGCCTCGACCTCCTCGGGGCTGGTGACGTCGACCTTGACGAACAGGCCGCCGGTCTCGGCCGCGGCGGCCTTGCCCGCGCTCTCGTCGATGTCGGCGCAGACGACGTTCGCGCCCTCGGAGGCCAGCCGGCGGGCGGTGGCCAGGCCGATGCCGCTGCCGGCTCCGGTGACGACGGCGGTGCGGCCGACGAGGCGGCGGCAGACGGGGCTCTGGTCGGTCACTTGGACTCCTCCACGGGGTCGATGGCGATGAAGACGTTCTTGGTCTCGGTGAAGGCGGACACCGCGCCGGGGCCGAGCTCCCGGCCGAGGCCGGACTGTTTGAAGCCGCCGAACGGCGTCCAGTAGCGGACGCTGGAGTGGGAGTTGACGGAGAGGTTGCCGGCGGCGACGGCCCGGGAGACCCGCAGGGCGCGGGAGACGTCGCGGGTCCACACGGAGCCGGCCAGGCCGTAGTCGGTGGCGTTGGCGATCCGTACCGCCTCCGCCTCGTCCTCGAAGGGGATGACGACGGCCACGGGGCCGAAGATCTCCTCGACGGCGGTACGGTCCTCCGGCCGGCCCTCGAGCACGGTGGCGGGGTACCAGAACCCCTTGCCCGCCGGGACCTCGCCGCGGATGGCGGCGGGGGCGGACTCGGGGACGTAGGAGCGCACGCGCTCGCGGTGGGCGGCGGAGATCAGCGGGCCCATTTGGGTCGCCGGGTCGGTGGGGTCGCCGACGACGAAGGACTTCACGGCCGGTTCCAGGAGCTCCATGAAGCGGTCGTAGACCGGGCGCTGGACGAGGATGCGGCTGCGGGCGCAGCAGTCCTGGCCGGTGTTGTCGAGGAAGGAGCCGGGGGCGGCCGCGGCGGCGCGCTCGACGTCGGCGTCGGCGAAGACGATGTTGGGGCTCTTGCCGCCGAGTTCGAGGGTCACGCGCTTCACGTCCGCCGCGCACTTGGCCATGATCTGTTTGCCGACGGCGGTGGAGCCGGTGAAGACGACCTTGGCGACGCCCGGGTGCCCGACGAGTGCGTCGCCCGCCACCGGCCCGGCGCCCGGCAGCACCTGGAAGAGGTCCTCGGGCAGCCCGGCCTCCAGGGCCAGGCCGGCCAGCCGCAGGGCGGTCAGCGGGGTGGTCTCGGCGGGCTTGAGAAGCACGGCGTTGCCCGCGGCGAGCGCGGGGGCGAAGCCCCAGGCGGCGATGGGCATCGGGAAGTTCCACGGGGCGATGACGGCGACGACGCCGAGCGGTTCGTGGAAGGTGACGTCGAGGCCGCCGGGCACGGGGATCTGGGAGCCGTTGAGCCGCTCGACTCCCCCGGCCGCGTACTCCAGCAGGTCACGGGCGTTGCCCGCCTCCCAGCGGGCGTTGCCGACGGGGTGGCCGGCCTCGCGGACCTCCAGCTGGGCGAGCTCCTCGAGGTGGGTGTCGACGGCGTCGGCGAAGCGGCGCAGATGGCGGGCGCGGTCGCCGGGGGGCAGTGCCGCCCATGCCGTCTGGGCCTTCGCCGCGCGGGCGACGGCGGCGTCGACGTCCTCGCGGGTGGTGTCGGGGACGGTGGCGACGATCTCTTCGGTCGCCGGGTTGACGATGTCCAAGGCGGCTGTCCTTTACATCCGCTCGAAGGAGCGGAACCGCTCCCAGTCCGTGACGGCGGTGTCGTACGCCTCCTGCTCGACACGCGCCATGTTCAGGTAGTGCTCGACGACGTCGTCGCCGAAGGCCTCGCGGGCCATCGGGCTGTTCTCCCACAGCTGGGCGGCCTCGCGCAGGGTGGCGGGGACGTGTGCCGCGTCGCCCGTGTAGGCGTTGCCGGTACAGGCCTCGGGCAGCTCGAGCCGGTGCTCGACGCCGTAGAGCCCGGCGGCGACCATGCCGGCGACGGCGAGGTAGGGGTTGACGTCGCCGCCGGGCAGCCGGTTCTCGAAGCGGTGGGAGTGGCCGTGGCCGATGACCCGCAGGGAGCAGGTGCGGTTGTCGGGGCCCCAGGCGACGGCGGTGGGGGCGAAGGAGCCGGGCCGGAAGCGCTTGTAGGAGTTGATGTTGGGGGCGTAGAGGAGGGTGAAGTCGCGCAGCGCGGCGAGCTGTCCGGCGAGGAAGTGCCGCATCAGCGGGGACATGCCGTACGGGCCGGAGTCGTCGGCGAGCACGGGCCGCCCGGCCTCGTCGCGCAGCGAGAGGTGGATGTGGCAGGAGTTGCCCTCGCGCTCGTTGTACTTGGCCATGAAGGTGAGCGCCATGCCCTCCTGGGCGGCGATCTCCTTGGCGCCGGTCTTGTAGACGACGTGCTGGTCGCAGGTGGTCAGCGCCTCGTCGTAGCGGAAGGCGATCTCGTGCTGGCCGAGGTTGCACTCGCCCTTGGCGGACTCCACCGTCATGCCGGCGGCGCCCATCTCGTTGCGGATGCGGCGGAGCAGGGGTTCGACGCGGCCGGTGCCGAGGACGGAGTAGTCGCTGTTGTACTGGTTGGCGGGGGTCAGCTCGCGGTAGCCGCGGTTCCAGGCGGCTTCGTAGGTGTCCTTGAAGACGATGAACTCCAGCTCGGTGCCCGCGTAGGCGCTCCAGCCGTGCTCGGCGAGCCGGTCCAGCTGGCGGCGCAGGATCTGGCGCGGGGAGGCGACGACGGGGGTGCCGTCGTGCCAGGCCAGGTCGGCGGTCATCAGGGCGGTGCCGGGGTTCCAGGGCGTGCGGCGCAGGGTGGAGAGGTCGCCGCGCATGGCGAAGTCGCCGTAGCCGCGTTCCCAGGACGACATCGCGTAGCCGTCGACGGTGTTGAGGTCGACGTCCACCGCGAGAAGGTAGTTGCAGCCCTCGGTGCCGTGTTCGAGGACGTCGTCGAGGAAGAACCGGGCGGCGAACCGCTTTCCCTGGAGCCGTCCTTGCATGTCCGTGAAGGCGAGGACGACGGTGTCGATCTCCCCGGTGTCCACGAGCCGGCGCAGCTCGTCGACCGTGAGCGGGGGCGTGCGGTCTGCCACGGTGGGCCTCCTGTCGGTGCGGCCGGAGGTCTTAAGGTAGGGCCGTAGACCATTGATTGGGAAGGGGGGAATGATGACCGGGCACGAGATGGACGACCGGCTGGCGCCGGTACTGCGGCCCGTCCGGGCCGGCAACGGCTTCGAGGAGGCGTTGGAGCAGATCCTGCAGATCGTGCGGCTGGGACTGGTGCCCCAGGGCGAACGGCTGCCCGCCGAACGCGAACTGGCCGAGCGTCTGCACATCAGCCGGGTGACGCTGCGCGAGGTGCTGAAGGTGCTGCAGGACCAGGGGCTGGTGGAGAGCCGGCGCGGCCGCTACGGCGGGACGTTCGTGCTGGCCAGGACGCGCTCGGCGAGCGAGGAGGAGGTGCGGCGCCGGGTCGCGGCGGTGGACGTCGAGGACACCCTGCGCTTCCGCGAGGTGCTGGAGGTGGGCGCGGCCGGCCTGTGCGCGACCCATGGGCTGACCGGCGAGCAGACGCGGCGGCTGCGCGCCGCGCTGGCCGCCACCCACGACGCGCCGCTGGCCGACTACCGCCGCCTGGACACCCTGCTGCACCTGACGCTGGCCGAGCTGTCGGGGTCGGCGACGCTGGCCGCGCAGTACGCCGCCGTCCGCGCCACCGTCAACGACCTGCTGGACGGCATCCCGCTGCTCGTACGCAACCTCGAGCACTCGCAGCGGCAGCACACCGCGCTGGTGGAGGCGGTGCTGGACCGGGACGCGGACGGTGCGCGCGAGGTGATGCGCGAGCACTGCTGCGGCACCGCGGCGCTGCTGCGCGGCTTCCTGGCGTGACCGGCGCGGGAGAGGGGAAGTAACCCGGGTTTAACGCACAGGGGTTGCGTTGCGGCCGCCGCCGGGGCAAAGGTATGGCGCAAAACCTTTGCCCCCCGGCATTTCCAGGCAGGAGCGGCTCATGGCCGATCGCACGGACTCCCCCAGCGCACCGCCCCCCGCCGCCCCGCCCGGCGGCTCCCCCGGATCCACCGGCTACCTCGACCGGCGCACCCTGCGCCGGGGCAGCGCCGGACCCCTCCTGCTCACGGGCCTGGGCGTCGCCTACGTCGTCTCCGGCGACTTCTCCGGCTGGAACTTCGGCCTGGCCCAGGGCGGATTCGGCGGACTCGCCGTCGCCGCCGCCCTGATGGGCCTGATGTACACCTGTATGGTCTTCGCCCTGGCCGAGCTCGCCGCCATCCTCCCCACGGCGGGCGGCGGTTACGGCTTCGCACGCCGGGCCCTCGGCCCCTGGGGCGGCTTCCTGACCGGGACCGCCATCCTCATCGAGTACGTCCTGGCCCCCGCCGCCATCTCCCTCTTCATCGGCGACTACGTCGAATCCCTCCACCTGTTCGGCCTCACCTCCTCCTGGCCGGTCTATCTCGCCTGCTTCGCGCTCTTCATCGGCATCCACCTGTGGGGCGTCGGCGAGGCGCTGCGGTTCAGCTTCGTCGTCACGGGCGTGGCGGTGGCCGCCCTGGTCGTCTTCGCCGTGGGGGCCTTCACCGACTTCGACGCCGCCCGCCTCAACGACATCCCCGCCGACCCGCACGCCTTCGGGTCCTCGTCCTGGCTGCCGTTCGGGCTGCTGGGCATCTGGGCGGCGTTCCCCTTCGGCATGTGGTTCTTCCTCGGCGTCGAGGGCGTGCCGCTGGCCGCCGAGGAGACCCGCGACCCGGCGCGTACGCTGCCCAGGGCCATGGCCACCTCGATGGGCATCCTGCTGGTCCTGGCCCTGGTGACCTTCCTCGCCTCCACCGGGGCGGGCGGGGCCGACGCCATCAAGGACGCGGGCAATCCGCTGGTCGCCGCGCTGCAGCCGGACGGCCGGCCCACCACCCTCGGCCGGATCGTCAACTACGCGGGGCTGGCCGGCCTGGTGGCCTCCTTCTTCTCCCTCATCTACGCCGGCTCCCGTCAGCTCTTCGCCCTCTCCCGGGCCGGCTACCTCCCCCGCTTCCTCTCCCTCACCAGCCGGCGCAAGGCCCCCTGGCTGGGCCTGCTGGTACCGGGCACGCTCGGCTTCGCCCTGGCCGCCGCCAGCGGCGACGGGGCGCGGATGCTCAACGTCGCCGTGTTCGGCGCCACCATCTCGTACGCGCTGATGTCGCTCTCCCACATCGTGCTGCGCCGCCGTGAGCCGGGCCTGGCCCGGCCCTACCGCACGCCGGGCGGGACCGTGACCTCGACGGTGGCGTTCCTGCTGGCCTGCTCGGCACTGGTGGCCACGTTCCTGGTGGACGTGACGGCGGCCCTGATCGCGCTCGGCGTGTACGCCGTCGCCGCGGCGTACTTCGCCCTCTACAGCCGGCACCGCCTGGTGGCGAGCGCACCCGAGGAGGAGTTCGCGGCGCTGGCCCGGGCGGAAGCGGAACTGGCCCGCGATTGACGCGCGGGCGCGACAGGCAGGAAAGGACCATGGAATTGAACGTTCAGTCACAGCCGCCCCGGTCACGGTCCGACGGGACACCCTTGATCGGCGTCACCACCTACCTCACCCGGGCCCGCTGGGGGGTGGCGTGGGACCTGCCCGCGGCCCTGCTCCCGGCCGCCTACCCCGAGTACGTCCAGCGCTCCGGCGGCCTGGCGGTGATGCTGCCGCCGGACGACCCGGCGGCCGCCGCCTCCGTGATCGGCCGGCTGGACGGCCTGGTGCTCGCCGGCGGCGAGGACCTGGACCCGGCCCTGTACGGCGAGGAGCCCCACCCGCGCACCGGCGCGGCCGTCCCCGAACGCGACCGCTGGGAGCTGGCCCTGCTGGCCGCCGCGCTGGACCAGGGCGTTCCGGTGCTGGGCGTGTGCCGCGGCATGCAGCTGATGAACGTCCACGCGGGCGGCACGCTGCTGCAGCACCTCCCGGACGAGGTGGGCCACGACGCCCACAACCCCCGGGCGGGCGTCTTCACCGGCCACCTCGTCAAGCCGGTCCCGGGCACGCTGACCGCCCGGTTGCTGCCCGACGCCCTCGACGTGGCCACCCACCACCACCAGGCGGTGGCCCGGCTGGGCGACGGGCTGACGGCCACGGCCCACGCGGAGGACGGCACGGTGGAGGCCCTCGAGTACCCGGGCGACCGCTTCGCCCTGGGCGTCCAGTGGCACCCCGAGGCCCGGGACGACCTGCGCCTGGCCCAGGCGCTGGTGCGGGCGGCGGCCTCGCGCCGGTGACGCCCGCGGCGTTCAGTGGCAGATGTGCCGCCGCGCCCCGTCCCGGATCTCGGTGACCGGCGAGGAACACCCCCGGGGGCACGGGGGCGGGACGGCGGCGGCGTTGATCCTGCGCTCCGCCGGGTGCCCGCACGGCGAGCAGTACCAGCACGGGGGCCGCCCCGGCGTCAGGTCCCACCACAGGGGGTGGTGGCAGCGGTTGCACCGCACGAGAGGGGCACGGGGCGCGGGGTGAGGGTCGGCCGGCATGCCCGGCATCGTTCCCGGCCCGGCGCCCCGGCGTCCGGGCTTTGGGCGCGGTCCACCCGGGCGGGTGGGGCCGGGTGCCGTTCCCGTCCGGCGGTCACGCCGGGGTGTCCGGCCCCTCCGGCCCCTTGCCGCGACGCCGCCGGGTGAGGAGATAGGTGGCCGTCGCCGCGAGGGCGGCGGCCAGGGCCGCCGTGCCGGCGATGACGGCGGCGAGCTCGCCCAGGGTGACGCCCCCGTCCTCCTCCTCGTCCTCGTCCGGCGCCGTCTCGCTGGTCCTGTCGACGGCGGAGTCGTAGTCGGCGGGGCCGGCGCAGAACTCGCGGTTGCCCGGGTCCATCGCGGAGACGACCGTCAGCTCGACGGAGTCCGCCGGCTCGTCCTCGCCGCCGTCCCTGAGCTCCACGGGGTAGGTGCCGGGCTCGATGTCGCACAGCACCATGCCCGCGACCTTGGTGTAGAGCTCGCCGTTCTTGCCCTCCTGGAAACGTTTCGCCCGCAGCGTGAGCTTCTTGGCGAACGCCGGCGACTCGACGGTCAGATAGCCGTCGTGCTCGTCGAGCGTGGTCTGCCCGGTGGTCACGGTGAAGACCACCTCGCGGCCGCGCTGGGTGGGGGCACCGCTCGATATCGAGCTCTCGGAGTCGGACAGGGAGGGGTCCGCGGCGGCGCCGGGGGCGGCCGTGAGGACGAGGGCCGCCGCGGCCAGGGCCGCCAGCGAGGTCCGGGCAGGGTTCATGCGGCGAGAATACGAGAGCGGCCGTGGCGGACGGTCCGTCAGGTCACCTCCGGCCTCAGCCGGCGGCGGTCGCGGGGCCGCCCTCCTGCTCCACCTCCACCTGCTGGTTCCACTCGCGCTTGGAGGCCTGCCAGCCGTCCTCGTCGTGGCCGCGCCGCCAGTAGCCCGAGATGGACAGCCGCTCGCGCGGCACCTCGCGCTCCATGCGCAGGTGACGCCGCAGCTCCTTCACGAACCCGGCCTCGCCGTGCACGAAGGCCTGCACGTCCCCGGCCGGGAAGTCCAGCGAGCGCACGGCCGCGACCAGGGCCTCGCCCACCGGGGAGCCGCCGCGGTGCAGCCAGGTGACCTCCACGCCGGCGGGCAGCTCCAGCTTCTGCTCCTCGCTCTCGTCGGCGATCTCGACGAAGGCCCGCACGACCGCGCCCTCCGGCATCGCCTCGAGGGACGCGGCGATCGCGGGCAGCGCGCTCTCGTCGCCCGCCAGCAGGTGCCAGCCGGCGGCCGGGTCCGGGGCGTACGCGCCACCGGGGCCCAGCATGCGGATCTCGTCGCCCGGCCGCGCCGCCGCGGCCCACGGGCCGGCCAGGCCCTCGTCGCCGTGGACGACGAAGTCGATCACCAGCTCGCGGGCCGCGCGGTCGAAGGAGCGCACGGTGTACGTGCGCGTGCGCGGCCACTGGTCGCGCGGCAGGTCGCCGCGGATGACCTCCATGTCGAAGGGCTCCGGGTAGGCCACGCCCGGCACCGGGAAGAGCAGCTTGACGTAGTGGTCGGTGCACTCACCGGCGCCGAAGTCCGCGAGGGCCTCGCCGCCGAGGACCACCCGCACCATGTGCGGCGCGATCCGCTCGGTGCGGACCACGTGCGCCTGCGTGAGCTGCGGCTTCTTGCGGACGGGACGGTCTGCCATGGCGTTCTCCCCTGATCCCCTGATCACGATAAGTTAGGCCTGCCTAACCTAACATCTCACCCGGGAAGAGAGGAGAGCAGCCGCTGCAGGGATCCGCCCAGCCCCCAGCGCGCCGAGAGCTCCTCGAGGCCGGCCGGATCGCGGGGAGCGGCCGGCAGCGCCGCGTCGAAGGGTGCCAGCGGCACGTCCGAGGCGACCCGCACCACCTTCGGCGCCACCGCCAGATAGGGGCGGGCCTCGTCCAGCCGCCTGCGCTGCGCCGGGGTGACCTTCGCCGCCGGGTCGTCGACCGCCGCCATGATCCCGGCCAGGTCGCCGAAGGAGGCCAGCAGCTTCGCGGCCGTCTTCTCCCCGATCCCGGGAACTCCCGGCAGCCCGTCGCTGGGGTCGCCGCGCAGCAGCGCCAGGTCGGCGTAGCCCGGGCCGTCCACCCCGTACTTCTCCCGCAGCACCGCCTCGTCCACGACGTTCAGCGTGCCCACGCCCTTGACCGGGTACAGCACCCGGATCCCGCGCCGGTCGTCGACGAGCTGATAGAGGTCGCGGTCGCCGGTGACGATGTCCACCGGGCCCGCCGCCCGCCCGGTCAGCGTGCCGATCACGTCGTCGGCCTCGTACCCCGCCGCCCCCACGCGCGCGATGCCGATCGCGTCCAGCACGGCCTCGATCACCGGCACCTGCGGGGAGAGGGTGTCCGGCACCTCCTCCTCGTCGGGGCCGGACGTCGTCTCCTCCGCCACCCGGTGCGCCTTGTACGAGGGGATCAGCTCGACCCGCCAGTGCGGCCGCCAGTCGAAGTCCATGCAGGCCACCAGGTCGTCGGGGTGGCGATCCTGGACCAGGCGGGCGATGAAGTCCAGCAGGCCGCGCACCGCGTTCACGGGCGTGCCGTCGGGGGCCTTCACCGAGTCCGGCACCCCGTAATAGGCGCGGAAGTACAGGGAGGCGGTGTCGAGGAGCATCAGGCGTCGGGTCACGGCTCGATCATGCCGCACGCCACCGACAGCGCCGCACCGGGATGTGAAGTGGATCACTGTTCGGTTTGCCCTTAATGGCCCGGGGCAGGCGCGAGCCCGGAGTGGCCCGGCCCGGTTGGGGGAGGCGGGCGGGAACGAGTTCAACCCGAGAGGTCTATGTGTCCAGGCTGAAGGCCGAGCACCTGTACAAGGTGTTCGGCAGACGACCCGAAGCCGCCGTCCGACGGCTCGAGGACGGCGCGAGCCGCGACGAGCTGCGCGCCGACGGCACCACCGCGGCGGTGATCGACGCGTCGTTCGAGGTCGAGGCCGGCCAGATCTTCGTGGTGATGGGGCTCTCCGGATCCGGCAAGTCCACGCTGCTGCGCATGCTCAACGGACTGCTGGAGCCGACCTCCGGCAGCGTCCGCTACGACGGCCGCGACCTGACCGCGCTGTCCCCGCGCGAGCTGCGCGAGGTGCGCTCGAGCAACATCAGCATGGTCTTCCAGCACTTCGCCCTCTTCCCGCACCGCAGCGTGCTGGAGAACGCCGCCTACGGCCTCGAGGTCCGCGGCGTCCCGCGCCGCGAGCGCGAGGAGCGCGCGGCCGAGGCCCTGGAACTGACCGGCCTCGCCGGCTGGGAGACCTCCTGGCCGGACGAGCTCTCCGGCGGCATGCAGCAGCGCGTCGGCCTCGCCCGCGCGCTGGCCACCGACGCCGACCTGCTGCTGATGGACGAGTCCTTCAGCGCGCTGGACCCCCTCATCCGGCGCGACATGCAGGACCAGCTGCTGGACCTGCAGAAGCGGCTGAAGAAGACCATCGTCTTCATCACCCACGACCTCAACGAGGCCATGCGCCTGGGCGACCGCATCGCCGTCATGCGCGACGGCCGGATCGTGCAGAACGGCACCGCCGAGGACATCCTCGTGCGGCCCGCCGACGACTACGTCGCCTCCTTCATCCAGGACGTCGACCGCTCCCGCGTGCTCACCGCCGGTTCGATCATGGACGAGCCGTCCGCCGCCGTCCCGGCCACCGCCACCACCGTCGACGCCGGCACGCCCGTGGCCGAGCTCTTCGCGCCCCTCTCCCGCAGCGGCTCCCCCGTCGCCGTCACCGGCGAGGACGGCGAACCGGCCGGCGTCGTCACCCGCGAGGGACTGCTGGCCGCGCTGGGCGAACAACCCCGCACCACCACCGAGGAGGTGACCGCCCGTGCCTAGCATCGACCTCGGCGGCTGGGCGGAGAGCTCCGTCGGCTGGCTGCAGACGCACCTCTCCTGGCTCTTCGACGCCGTCAACACCGTGCTGACCGGCCTGTACGAGGGCGTCGACGCCGTCATCGGCGCGCCCGACGCGCTGATCACCGCCGGCATCCTCGCCGTCCTCGCCTGGTGGCTGCGCGGACTGGCCGCCGGCGTGCTCGCCTTCGCCGGGCTCGCGCTGATCGACTCCTTCGGGCTGTGGGACGAGGCGACGGCGACGCTCTCGCTCGTCCTCGTCGCCAGCCTCATCACCCTGCTCGTGGCCGTCCCCCTCGGCATCTGGGCGGCGCGCTCCCGCCGGGTGAGCGGGGTGCTGCGGCCCGTACTGGACGTCATGCAGACGATGCCCGCCTTCGTCTACCTGATCCCGGGCGTGATGTTCTTCTCCATCGGGCCCATCCCCGGCCTGATCGCCACCATCGTCTTCTCGATGCCCCCTGGCGTGCGGATGACCGAGCTCGGCATCCGCCAGGTCGACGGCGAACTCGTCGAGGCCGCCCGGGCCTTCGGCACCACCCCGCGCGACACCCTCGTGCGCGTCCAGCTCCCGCTGGCCCTGCCCACCATCATGGCGGGCGTCAACCAGGTGATCATGCTGGCGCTGTCCATGGTCGTCATCGCCGGCATGGCCGGCGCCGGCGGTCTCGGCGAGGCCGTGTACTCCGCCGTCACCAAGGTCGACATCGGCGGCGGCGTCGAGAGCGGCCTCGCGGTCGTCGTCCTCGCCATGTACCTCGACCGCATCACCGGCGCGCTCGGCCGACGGGTCTCCCCGCTCGGCCGCCGGGCCTCGGCCAAGGCCGCCGCCTCGGCGCGCCGGGCCACCCCCGCGTTCCTGCGCTACCGTCCCGGCACGGCGGTGGCCACCGTCGGCATCGTCGTCCTCGCGCTCCTCGGCGGCGGCCTGCGCCTGGTCGGCGGCGACGACGGCCGGCAGAGCGTGGCCGCCGGCCAGAACGTCGGCCGGGGCAAGAGCATCAAGCTCGGGTACTTCCCCTGGGACGAGGCGGTCGCCTCCACCTACCTCTGGCAGAACGTCCTCGAGGACCGCGGCTACAGGCCGACCGTCCAGCAGCTCGACCCGGGCCCGCTCTACACCGCCCTCGCGCAGGGCCAGATGGACCTGCAGTTCGACGCCTGGCTGCCCACGACCCACAAGCAGTACATGGACCGCTACGGCGACAAGCTCGCCGACCTCGGCTCCTGGTACGGCCCCACCTCGCTGGAGCTGTCCGTGCCCTCCTACGTCAAGGGCGTCGACTCCCTGGCGGACCTCAAGGGCAAGGGCGCGCTGTTCGGCGGCAAGATCACCGGCATCGAGGCCAGCGCCGGCATGATGTCCCGGCTCAACGACACGGTGCTCAAGGAGTACGGTCTGGACGGCGAGTACAAGGTCGTCTCGTCCTCCACCTCCGCGATGCTCGCCGACCTCGACCGGGCCATCAAGAAGAAGGAGCCCATCGTCACCACGCTCTGGTCGCCGCACTGGGCGTACGGCACCCACGACCTGAAGAAGCTCAAGGACCCCAAGGGCGCCTGGGGCAAGGGCGAGGAGATCCACGCGGTGGGCAAGAAGGACTTCGCCCAGGACTTCCCGCGCGTCGCGGAGTGGATGAAGAACTTCCGTATGACCGAGAAGGACCTCTCCTCGCTCGAGGCGGAGATCCAGAACGGCGGCAAGGGCAAGGAGAAGGAGTCCGCCCGCCGCTGGCTCGACGCCCACCCGGGCTACGCCGACAGGATGGCGCCTGCCGGCAACTGACGAACAGGCGTACGGTGGGGCGGTGACCCCGACGACCCCGACGTGTCCCGCGTCCAGGGTTCGCCCCGCCGTACGCCGCGTCGTCTCCCTGGTCCCCTCGCTGACCGAGGCCGTGGCCGCCACGGCGCCGGAGCTGCTGGTCGGGGCCACCGACTGGTGCGAACACCCCGCGGACCTCGACGTCGTCCGCGTCAGGGGCACCAAGAACCCCGACGTGGCACGGATCGTGGCCCTGGCCCCCGGCCTCGTCGTCGCCAACGAGGAGGAGAACCGCGCCCCCGACCTCGGCGCCCTGCGGGCGGCCGGGCTGAACGTCCTGGTCACCGAAGTCCGCACGCTCGAGCAGGCGTTCGCCGAGCTGGAGCGCGTCCTGGTGCGCGGCTGTCGGCTGGCCCGTCCCGGCTGGCTCGACGACGCGCGCGACGCGTGGCGCGACGTACGGGCGGAGGGGCCCCTGACGCGGGCCGTCGTGCCCGTGTGGCGCAGGCCCTGGATGGTGCTGGGCCGGGACACCTTCGCCGGCGACGTCCTCGCCCGCCTCGGGGTGGCCAACGTCCACGCCGGGCACGGCGAGCGCTACCCGCGCATCCCGCTCGAGGAGCTCAACTCCTGCGGCGCCGAGCTGGTCGTGCTGCCCGACGAGCCGTACCGCTTCGGCGCGGACGACGGGCCGGAGTCCTTCCCCGGCCTGCCGTCCGCGCTCGTCAGCGGGCGTCATCTCACGTGGTACGGGCCATCGCTCGTGCGGGCGCCGGCGGTGCTGGGCGCGGCGCTGCGAGCAGCCGGCCACTGACCAGCCCGGCCGCCGTGCGGGCCGCAGCCAGGGCCCACGCCGTCACCAGCAGGGCGTACAGCCCGACCGCCACCCAGGTCAGGGCGGTCAGCCCGGTGTGCCGGGCGAGGCCGGCGGCGCCCGTGACGCAGGTGCCGACGGGGAAGGTGAAGGCCCACCAGGTCATCGCGAAGCCCATGCCGCCGCGGACGGCACGGATGGTCATGGCAGCCGCCAGGACCAGCCACAGCAGGGCGAAGCCCATGACGGGCACGCCGTAGAGGACCGCGAAGCCGGCCAGGGCGTCGGCGTAGGGGGCCGCGACCGCTCCCGGTGCGACGTCGGCGAGGTTGCCCACGGCCGTCGTGGACTGGCCCAGCGGGCCGAGGACGAGGAAGAGCGTGGGGGTCAGCGCGAGCGGCAGCGGCCCGTGGTGGATCAGGCGCGCGACGACGGCGGGCAGGATGACGAGCGTCGCCAGCAGGCTCGCGCCGAACAGCGCGTAGCAGCCCAGGAGCATCGCCTCCCGCCACTGTCCGGCCGGCAGGTGCGGCACGAGCGCGGGGCCGAGCGCGGCGGAGACCATCGGCGCGACGACGGGCAGCAGCCACACCGGGGAGGCGTCGCCCGGCGCTATCCGGTGGCGGGTGACCATCAGATACGGGATGGCCGCCGCCGCGGCCAGCCCGATGCCGGTGCCGGCCACCCACAGCACGGCGTCGGCGGCCACGGCCGCGCGCTCGCCGACGACCCCGGAGCCCACGGAGAGCGTGGCCCCGCCGACGGCGAGCACGGCCATCGCCAGGCAGCCGTAGAAGGGCGCGACGGCCGGGTCGCCGAGGTGCCGCCGGGCCTGGTCGGGGTGGCGGCCCCAGTGGGCGGCGCGGGCGGCGAGGAGGGCGAGCAGGAGCAGCACGGCCAGCGCCCACACCGCCTCGTACGCCCCGCGCAGGCCCGGCACGTGGACGGGCAGGGCGGCCCCGGCGGACGCGACGATGGCGGTGCCCATGACGGTGGCGTACCAGTTGGGGCCGAGGTGGCGCAGGGGTGTGGGGTGGCTGTGCGTGCTCATGGTTCCACCCTCTCCCCGGGGCGAGGCCCTCACCAGGGACGATGTGGCTATGAGGGCATAAGCTGGACTGATGACCCAGGAGCCGTTCCGAGTGCCGCTGGCGCACCGGGTGCCCGACCTCGGGGCGCTCGAGCTGCTGCTCGCCGTGGCCCGGCTGGGCAGCCTGGGGCGGGCGGCGAGGGAGCTGGGGATCACCCAGCCCGCCGCGAGCGGCCGGCTGCGCGGCATGGAGCGTCAGCTCGGGGTCGCGCTGGTGGAGCGCTCGCCACGCGGTTCGCGACTGACGGACGCCGGGGTGCTCGTCACGGACTGGGCACGGCGGATCGTGGAGGCGGCCGAGGCCTTCGACGCGGGCGCGCAGGCGCTGCGGGGGCGGCGCGACGCGCGCCTGCGGGTCGCCGCCAGCATGACCATCGCCGAGTACCTGCTGCCGGGATGGCTGGTCGCGCTGCGCACGCAGCGGCCGGACACGGCCGTCTCGCTGCTCGCCGGCAACTCCACCGCCGTCGCCGCGCGGCTGCTCGCCGGGGAGGCGGACCTTGGTTTCGTCGAGGGGCTGGACGTGCCGCCCGGCCTGGACGGCACGGTGATCGGCCACGACCGGCTCGTCGTCGTCACCGCCCCGCAGCACCCCTGGGCGCGCCGCCGGGCGGCGCTGAGCGCGGGCGAGCTGGCGGCGACACCCCTGATCCTTCGGGAGCGGGGGTCGGGGACGCGCCAGGTCCTGGACGCGGCACTGGCCGCGCACGGCGGGCTCGCGGCGGCCGAGCCGCTGCTGGAGCTGGCCTCGACGACGGCGGCGAAGGCCGCGGTGGTCAGCGGGGCGGGCCCCTCGGTCATCAGCGAACTCGCGATCGGCGAGGAGCTGGCGGGGCGGCGCCTGGTGGAGATCCCGGTGGCGGACGTCCCCCTGCGGCGTGCGCTGCGCGCGGTGTGGCCGACGGGCCACCGGCCGGTGGGGCCGGCGCGTGACCTGCTGGGACTGACGCGCTCGCGCCCGGCGGACGCGGAGGAGCCCCGGACGGGCCGGTGAGCACCGGCCCGTCCGGGGCATCAGACACGCCCTGAGGCGGATTCAGCCCACCGACGAGTACGCCACGACGCCACGCAGCAGTCCTTCGACGGCCTTGCGCGCGTTGCGCGCGACCGGGCTGCCGGGCGGGGCCGCCGCCGCGATCTGGCCGAGGACGTCGATCAGCTGCTTCGTCCAGCGCACGAAGTCGCCCGCCGGCATGTCGATCTCCCGCAGCACCTCGTCCAGGCCGTGGCCCAGGGCCCAGCGGTAGGCGGGCCAGGCGAAGCCGAGGTCCGGCTCGCGCTGGCCGACGCCCTCCGTCTGGTTGATCTTGTGCTGCTCCTCCAGGGCGTCGAGCCGGCCCCAGATGCGGACCATCTCGCCGAGGGCGTCCTGCGCCGCGCCCGAGGGCAGCTTCGGCGGGGCCGCGTCGTCGGCGGCGCGGGCCTCGTAGACCAGCGCCGAGGCGCACGCCGCGAGCTCGGCCGGCTTCAGGCCGTCCCAGACGCCGTCGCGCAGGCACTCGGAGGCCAGCAGGTCCAGCTCGCCGTAGAGCCGGGCCAGCCGGCGGCCGTTCTCGGTGACCTCGTCGCCGTGGAGATAGCCCAGCTCGGTGAGCAGCGCGCAGATGCGGTCGAAGGTCCGGGCGATGGTGTTCGTCCGGCCCTCGATGCGCCGCTCCAGCTGCCGGGTGTCGCGCTGCAGGCGGTGGTAGCGCTCGGCCCAGCGGGCGTGGTCCTCGCGCTCGTCGCAGCCGTGGCAGGGATGCGCGCGGAGGGCGGTGCGCAGCCGGGCGATCTCGGTGTCGTCGGCGGCCGCGGCCCGACCCCGCCGCTGCCGGCCGGGATCGAGGTGACCGGCCTTGGTGCGCAGCGCGGAGGCGAGGTCGCGGCGGGACTGCGGGCTGCGCGGGTTGAAGGACCTGGGGATGCGCATCCGCTCCAGCGGCTCGACCGGCACCGGGAAGTCGATCGAGGCGAGCCGCTTGACCTGCCGCTCGGCGGTCAGGACGAGCGGGCGCGGGCCCTCGTGGTGGTCGTAGCCGCGGTGGCGGTCGGTGCGGGCGGGGGCCACGCCCGGGTCGAGCACGAGCGCGAGGCCGGCGTACTTGCCGGTGGGGACGTGGATGACGTCGCCCGGCTTGAGCCGCTCCAGCGAGGCGGACGCGGCGGCCCGCCGCTGGACCGCTCCCTGCTTGGCCAGCTCGGTCTCACGGTCCTTCAGGTCGCGGCGCAGGCGGGCGTACTCCTCGAAGTCGCCGAGGTGGCACTCGATGGCCTGGCGGTACCCGGCGAGGCCCTCCTCGTTCTTCTGCACCTGACGCGAGATGCCGACGACCGACTTGTCCGCCTGGAACTGGGCGAAGGAGGTCTCCAGCAGCTCGCGCGAGCGGTGCCGGCCGAACTGCGAGACCAGGTTGACCGCCATGTTGTACGACGGCTTGAAGCTGGAGCGCAGCGGGTACGTGCGCGTGCCGGCCAGGCCGGCCAGCGCGGCGGGGTCCATGGCGCGCTGCCACAGGACGACCGCGTGGCCCTCGATGTCGATGCCTCGGCGGCCGGCGCGGCCGGTGAGCTGGGTGTACTCGCCGGGGGTGATGTCGGCGTGCTGCTCGCCGTTCCACTTGACGAGCTTCTCCAGGACCACGGTGCGGGCGGGCATGTTGATGCCCAGGGCCAGGGTCTCGGTGGCGAAGACGGCCTTGACCAGGCCCTTGACGAAGAGCTCCTCGACGACCTCCTTGAAGGTCGGCAGCATGCCCGCGTGGTGGGCGGCGATGCCCCGCTCGAGCCCCTCGAGCCATTCGAAGTAGCCCAGGACGTGCAGGTCCTCGTCCGGGATGGGGGCGCAGCGCTCCTCGACGATCTCGCGGACCCGGGCGCGGGCCGCGTCGTCGTTGAGCCGCAGGCCGGCGTAGAGGCACTGCTGGACGGCGGCCTCGCAGCCGGCGCGGCTGAAGATGAAGGTGATGGCGGGCAGCAGGCCCTCGGCGTCCAGGCGCTCGATGACCTCGGGGCGGCCTGGGGTCCAGATGCGGCTGCGCTGGCGGCGCTCGCGCTCGCGGTCGGCCTCGCGCACCATCTTGCCGCGGCGGCGCTCGCGGGGGTTGTAGACGCGGCTGTTCTCCATGCGGGCCATGCGCAGCAGGTCGGGGTTGACCTCGCGGCGGGCGGCGCCGCGGCCGCCGTGGTCGGTCTCCTCCTCGAAGAGGTCGTACATCCGCCGGCCGGCCAGCACGTGCTGCCACAGCGGGACGGGGCGCTCCTCGGCGACGATCACCTCGGTGTCGCCGCGGACGGTGTCCAGCCAGTCGCCGAACTCCTCGGCGTTGGAGACGGTGGCCGACAGGGAGACCAGCGTCACCGACTCGGGGAGGTGGATGATCACCTCTTCCCAGACGGCGCCGCGGAAGCGGTCGGAGAGGTAGTGCACCTCGTCCATGACCACGTGGCCGAGGCCTATGAGCGCCTGCGAGCCCGCGTAGAGCATGTTGCGCAGGACCTCGGTGGTCATCACCAGCACGGGGGCGTCGGCGTTGACGCTGTTGTCGCCGGTCAGGAGGCCGACCTTGGCGGCGCCGTAGCGCCGGACCAGGTCGTTGTACTTCTGGTTGGACAGGGCCTTGATCGGCGTGGTGTAGAAGCACTTGCGGCCCTGGGTGAGGGCCAGGTGGACGGCGAACTCGCCCACGATGGTCTTTCCGGAGCCGGTCGGTGCCGCGACCAGCACTCCCTTCCCGGCCTCCAGGGCCTTGCAGGCCTCTATCTGGAAGGGGTCAAGCTCGAATTCGTACATCTCGCGGAAGGGGGCGAGCGCGGTGGCCTGCTCCGCGGCGCGCTGCCGTGCCAGGGCGTAGCGCTCAGCAGGGGACATGTCGTCGGTCATCTTGTCTACGAGCCTACCGGGGACCTCCGACAGCCACCCGATCTTTATCGAGCTCCCAGGAGCCGCACGGCGGCGGGTACGGTCTCGGCGGTGAGCGGCAGCGGGCCGAGGGGTTCCCCGTCGGCGTAGCCGGTGACGCCGTCCGCCTCCAGGGTCACCTTCGCGGCCCGGTGGGTGGTCACCGTGGGGTGGCTCAGGTGGGTGCCGCGGTAGACCTTCGGGAAGACGGTGAGCAGGGTGGAGCGGCGGCAGGGGCCGACGACGGTGACGTCGAAGAGGCCGTCGTCGAGGCGGGCGCCCGCGCAGATGCGCATGCCGCCGCCGTAGGATCGTCCGTTGCCGACCGCGACGAGGGTGGCCCGGAGGTGCAGCTCGGGGCCGTCGTCGAGGCGCAGCCGGTAGGGGATGGGGCGCAGCGCGGCCAGCTCGGCGAGCAGGGCCGCGTCGTAGCGCAGTCGCCCGGTGGGGAAGCGCATGCGGTTGCCGCGGTCGTTGACCCGTGAGTCGAAGCCGGAGGCGAGGACGGTGCCGAACCAGCGCTCCCCGACCCTGCCGAGGTCGACGGCCCGGCCGCCGTCGCCCTTGAGGGAGGCGGCGACCACCGTGGCGGCCGCGACGGGGTCGCGGACGGGCAGTCCGGCGGCGCGGGCGAAGTCGTTGCCGGTGCCGACGGCCACCACGCCGAGGGGGGTGGGGGTGCCGGCGACGGCGTTCAGGGCCAGCGAGGTCATGCCGTCGCCGCCGACGGCTATGAGCGCTCCGGTGCCTCCGGCGACGGCCTCGCGGGCGCGCCGCAGCGCGTCCGGGCCGTCGGCGCCCACCACCGTACGGACGTGGAATCCGGCGTCCCGCAGCACGCGGGCGGCGGGCGCGGCCGCCCGGGCGCCGCGGCCCCGGCCGGCCGTGGGGTTGACGAATAACGTGATGTCGCTGGTCACCCGGGGACACTACCGGTCGGCGGGGGCGGGGTACGACGAAGGGGCGGCCGCTGGGATCAGCGGCCGCCCCTTCGCGGGTCGGGTCCGGGTGCGTCGTGCGCGCCCGGTCACGTCACGTCGTCGTAGCCCTTGCCGTGGCCTGCGGACTGCTCGGTCAGCGGGGGCAGCGGCTCGGAGTCGCCGATGGGCTGCGGGGTGAGGTCGAGCGGGGCGGCCTCGTCGTCGGAGAGCAGCTGGTCGGGGTTGGCCTCGCGCTTGCGCTTGTCGTTCAGCAGCGCGATGCCCACCGCGATGAAGTACAGCACGATGATCGGGCCGGCCAGCAGGAACATCGAGAACGGGTCGACGGTCGGGGTGGCCACGGCGGAGAAGACCGTGACGCCCATGATCATGCCGCGCCACCAGCCCAGCATGCGGCGGCCGGTGAGCACTCCGCCGAAGTTGAGCATCATCAGCAGCAGCGGCAGCTCGAAGGAGAGGCCGAAGACGACCACGAGGCGGGTGACGAGGTCGATGAGCTCATCGAGCGGCAGCAGGTTGTCGACGCCGCCCGGGGTGAACTCGATGAGGACCTTCGCCGCGGAGGGCAGGACCTTGTAGGCGAAGAAACCGCCCGCCGCGAAGAGCGGCACGCCCGCGGCGACGAAGCCCAGGGCGTACTTCTTCTCGGTCTTGTGCAGCCCCGGCGCGAGGAACGCCCACAGCTGGTAGAGCCACACCGGGCTCGCCAGCACCAGGCCGGAGACCAGCGAGACCTTCACCATCAGGGTGAACGGTCCGACCAGGCCGGACATGGTGATGTTGGCGCACTGCTGGCGGCTGTCCTTGTTCGCGAGCTCCGCGAAGGAGATCTTGCAGCCGATCGCTTCCTGGATCGGGTGCTTGAAGACCTCGATGATGTCCTTGTAGTAGAAGGCGGCCACCACGGCGACGATCACGATGGCGAGGACGGACTTCGCCAGCCGGTTGCGCAGCTCACGCAGATGCTCCGCGAGCGGCATCCGCCCCTCGGGGTCCTTCTCCTTCTTGCGGGCGGACTTCGGCAACCCACGTCCCTATTCTCGTGCGGCAGACGGTCGCCCGAACACGGCGGCCGTCTGAAGTCTGTCCGGGGGTCAGCGCTGGGTCGTACGGTCGCTCGGCTCGCCGACCGGGCGGGAGGTCACGTCGCCGGGCGCGGCCTTGATCGTACGGGGGGCCTGCTCGGCCGCGGGCGGGTCGGCGGGGGCGGCGGCGTTGTCCTGGTTCTCGGACTTCATGGCCTTCGCCTCGCTCTTGAGGATGCGGGCGGACTTGCCGAGGGAGCGCGCCATGTCCGGAAGCTTCTTCGCACCGAACAGCAGGAAGACGACGACGAGGATGAGGATGAGCTCCGGAGCTCCGAGCCGTCCGAACATAAGGGTTTACCTTCTCACCGAAGCGGGATGGGTGTGGGACCGGCCGGCTGACCGGACATATGTCCATCAGCCGTACGGCAGCGATCGTAACGCGCAGGGGTAAACGCTCGGCAATCCCTGTGCATACTCCCAGTCGCGACCCTCCGCCTCGTCAACAGGGCCACCTCGACCAGCGTACCGTCCGCCCGAAACCGCAGGAGAGCCCCCGTATGCGACGTTCAGCGGCCTTCGCGCAGCGTACGGGCGGTCTGTGCCGCCAGCGGGGACGCGGCCCGCTCCAGGTCCTCGGCCGCCCGGGTGATCCGGTGCGAGGCCTCGGAGACCTGCCGGGAGAGCCGCCGTACCTCGGCGAAGACGCGCGCGGCGAGGACCGCGAGGACGGCGATGCCGCAGAAGCCGAGGGCGATGGCGAGCATGGGCCAGAACATGGGGACGAGCCTATCGGGGGGCGAGGACCGGCCGGGGGAACACTTGGCCGGATCTCGCTGGTCGGGCGGGGTGGGGTGGGGCGGTGGGGTCAGGCGGTGATGTGCAACCGCAGGGTGCGCACGCCGCCGTCGGTGAGCAGCTCGACGATCCGCTCGCCGGCCGGCTTGCGGACCGCGGAGCCGCAGTCGGGGCAGGTGAAGGAGTAGAAGGTGGTGCGGTCGCTGGCGCCGATCGCCAGCCGCAGCGCGCCGGCCGCCAGCTCGAAGCTGCCCCGGCAGTCGGGGCACGCGGCCTTGAAGACCGCGGCCACCGACGTCCTCGCGTCCATGACGTCCCCTGCGCCGTCCACCTTCACGTTCCCCTTCACTCGCCGTACGCCGCAAGGGCCTCGCGTGCCGCCTCCCGCGCGCTGACGGACAGCTCGGGCGGGGAGACGATCCGCCCGTCCCGGCCCAGCCGCAGCGCCAGGCGGCGCAGCGAGGCGGGGTCGGGGGTGCGCAGCGTGATCCGCAGGCCGCCCTCGGGGAGCTCCTCGGCGCTGTCGTGGGGGTAGTACTCGGCGACCCAGCGGCCTCCGGGGCCGACCTCGATGACCACCTCGGGGTCCTCGGCGGCGGGCTGGACCAGGCCCTCGGACAGGTCGCGCAGCTCGACCGGCGGGGGGTCGGAGGGCTCGTCGAGCAGTCGGATTTCGGCCACCCGGTCGAGGCGGAAGGTGCGCCGCGCCTCGGACAGCCGGCACCACGCCTCCATATAGGTGTGACCCACGGCGAACAGCCGGATCGGGTCGACCTCGCGCTCGGTGAGCTCGTCGCGCGCGGGCGAGTAGTAGCGCAGCCAGACGCGGCGGCGCTCGGAGATCGCCCGGTCGACGTCGGCGAAGACCCCGCCCTCGGACTCGAAGCGGACCGACAGCCGGGAGCTGGCGCCCGCCGCCTCGCCGGCCGCGGCCTCGATCTTGGCGGTGGCGCGCAGCAGCGCCTGCCGGTCGCTCTCGCGCAGGCCGGGCAGGGTGGCCACGGCCCGGGCCGCGACCAGCAGCGCGGTGGCCTCGTCGGCGGCCAGGCGCAGCGGTTCGCCGGTGCTGGTGCCGGAGGCGTCGGGGTTGTGCCACCAGATGCGGTCGCCGTCGGTGTCGATGTCGAGCAGGTCGCCGCCGCGGAAGCTGGTGCCGCACATGGGCAGCACGTCGAGGTCGCCGATCAGCTCGTCCTCGGTGATGCCGAAGGCGCGGGCGACGTCGGCGACCCGGGCACCGGGCCGTTCGCGCAGGTAGGTGACCAGCGACAGCATCCGCCGGGTCTGGTCAATGGCGTTGGCTGCCATCAGAAGTCGCTCCCGTTCCTCTCAGCCCTTGGCCACGGCACGCAGCCGGTCGATCACATCGGCCCGCAGTTCGGCGGGTTCCAGCACGATCACGTCGGGTCCGAACTCCACCAGCCAGGCGTCCAGCCCGTGCCCGGAGGGGATCTCCAGCTCGTCCCAGCCGTCGCCGAGGTCGCGCGTGGCGCCGGCGCGGGCCCGCAGCGGGTAGCCGTGGCCCGCCCGCACCTTGATCCGGGCCGTGCCGGTGGCCGTCTCCCCGGCCCAGCTCTCCACGGTCGTGCGGACCGTGACGTGGTCGGGCACGGGCGCGGTGAAGGGCAGGGACCGGGAGCGGACCTTGCCGGTGATGCGGGAGAGGCGGAAGACGCGCTCGGCCTGGCGGTCGCGGTCCCAGCCGGCCAGGTACCAGTGGCCGCGGCAGAACTCCAGGGCCCAGGGCTCGACGCGGCGCTGCTCGGGGTGGACCGCGTTGGCCTTGCGGTAGTCGAAGACCACGGGGCGGCGGTCGCGGGCGGCCAGCATCAGGGGCTCGAAGGCGGCCTCGTGCGCGGGGATGCGGGTCTCGAGGACGCTGTGGGAGCCGTCCTCGGCCAGCGGCATCCCGGCGGCCCGCAGCTTCTGCAGCGCGCCGCTGGCCGCGCCGGCCAGCCGGGCCTGCTGCCAGACCTTGGCGGCCAGCCCCAGGGCGGCGGCCTCCTCGACGTCGAGGGTGATCGCGGGGAGCCGGTTGCTGTCGCGGCGGGCCTGGTAGCCGGTCTCGCCGTCGAGGCCCTCGACGGTCTCGATGATCAGGCCGAGCTCGCGGAGGTCGTCCTTGTCACGCTCGAACATCCGGTTGAAGGCGTCGTCGTTCCCGGACTCGCCCGAGGCCCCTGCACCACTTTCGATGTATGCCTCGATCGAAGCCCGCAACTCCCCCTTGCTGAGCGGGCGGCGCGTGCCCAGCAGGCACAACGCCAGGTTCATCAGCCGCTCGGCCTTGGCAATCGCCATCGACGCCCTCTCTACTTGTGCTCTCAACCGTTGACCGTACCGCTCACGGCTCGTACGACAAAAGCCGAGGGCCCGCGCCAGGCTGGCACGGGCCCTCGGCCTTCGTTCGGGGTGTCTCAGACGCCCATCAGGTCGCAAACGAAGATCAGCGTCTCGCCCGGGGCGATGACACCGCCGCCGGCGCCACGCTCGCCGTAGGCGAGGTGGGCGGGGATGACCAGCTTGCGGCGGCCACCGACCTTCATGCCCTGGATGCCCTTGTCCCAGCCCTCGATGACCTGGCCGGCGCCGAGCTTGAACTCCAGCGCGCTGCCGCGGTTCCAGCTCGCGTCGAACTCCTCACCGGTGGAGAAGGCCACGCCCACGTAGTGGACCTTGACGAAGTCGCCGGCCTTGGCCACGGGGCCGTCGCCCTCCCAGATCTCGGTGATCTCGAGGTCGGACGGGACGTCGCCTTCGGGGAAGTCGATCTCGGGCTTCTCGATGTTCACGAACGTGCTCCTACGAATCAATCCTGCGGACAACCGTGCAATTCTGGCAGATCCCGATCAGCGGATCAGACCTTGCCCACGATGTCCACGACGAAGACCAGGGTGTTCTTGTCCAGCTCGCTGCCCGGCTGGCCCCCGTAACCGAACTTCGGCGGAATCACCAGCTCCACCCGGTCTCCCACATGCTTGCCGACCAGGCCCTTGTCCCAGCCCTGGACGACCGAGCCGGTGCCGATCTGGAACGCGGTGGCCCCGGAGTGGTCCCAGGAGGAGTCGAACTTCTTGCCGTCCTCCCACTTCACGCCCGTGTACTGGGCGATCAGGCCGTCGCCGGCCTTGATCTCCGGGCCGCTGCCCTTGATCAGGACCTGGTCCTTGAGGTCCGTCGGCGGCTTGGTGTCCTTGGGAATGGTGATGTCCGCGGCCTTCTGGGCGTTGGCCTTGACCTCCGGCATGCCCTCCTCCGGCTTGGCCTGCTCACCCTTGACCTCGGCCTTGGGGTCGACCTTCTGGGCACCGACGACGTCGATGACCCATACCAGGCCGTCCTCGGGCTTGACGCCCGCCTGCGGGTTGAGCTGGTCGCCGATCAGCGCCTTGGCCGTGCCCTCGACCTCGATGCGGGAGCCGGCCTTCTGGCCGATCACGGCGTCGAGCACCTTGGCGGGCATCTCCTGGCTGGGCTGGCCGAGCTGCTGGACCATCTGGCGGCGCGGGCCCTTGCTGCCCGACTTGTCCTGGGTTGCCCAGGTACCGCCCAGCGGCTTGTTGTCCTTCATCGTCTGCCCGGCGAAATCGAGCCGGACGAACGAGCCCTTCTCGGCCTTCGCGCCCGTCCCCTCCGTCAGGGTCTTGACGACGAGCTTGTCCGCCGGCTTGGTGTCCTTCGGCACGGAGATCTCGGGCTTCTCGCCGAACTTCCCCTCCACCGTCACCTTGGCGTCGGACGAGCCGCCGTCGTCGGACCCGCACGCCGAGGCGGTCAGCAGCAGGACGGGCACGGCCAACGCCGCGGCGAGGCGACGCGCGTTCTTCGTGTGGTTCATCAAGTCCAACTCGGGCTATAGGGGTCGGCTGGGCAGTGCCCGTCACTCTACGGCCTGTATCGCGCCGATCAACCCCGTCCGACACGGATGTGCGCCGGGTACGGTGAACCCGGCGCACACGCGTGCCTTTTGCGGCCTCCGCCGCCCCCGCCGTCACATTCCGGCGATGAGCTTCTCCACCCGGTCGTCCACCGACCGGAACGGGTCCTTGCACAACACCGTGCGCTGCGCCTGGTCGTTGAGCTTGAGGTGGACCCAGTCGACGGTGAAGTCCCGGCGCTGCTCCTGGGCCCGGCGGATGAAGTCGCCGCGCAGCCGGGCGCGAGTGGTCTGCGGGGGCACCGACTTGGCCTCGAAGATCTTGAGGTCGTCGCACACCCGGGCGGCCTGCCCGCGCCGCTCCAGGAGGTAGTACAGGCCCCGGCGGCGGTGGATGTCGTGGTAGGCGAGGTCTATCTGGGCGATCCTCGGGTGCGACATGGTGATGTTGTTCTTGGCGCGGTAGCGCTCGATGAGCTGGTGCTTCATCACCCAGTCGATCTCGGTGGAGATACGGTCCAGGTCCTCGTCCCGGATCGCCTCCAGGGCGCGGCCCCACAGCTCGAGCACCCGCTCCACGGTGCCCGTGCGGATGCCGCGGCGCTCGCAGAAGTCCACGGCCTTCTCGTAGTACTCCTGCTGGACCTCCAGGGCGGAGGCCTCCCGGCCGCTGGCCAGGCGCACCTTGCGTCTGCCGGTGATGTCGTGGCTGACCTCGCGGATGGCCCGGATGGGGTTCTCCAGGGTGAGGTCGCGCATCACCGTGCCGGCCTCGATCATGCGCAGCACGAGGTCGGTGGCGCCGACCTTGAGCAGCATCGTGGTCTCGGACATGTTGGAGTCGCCGACGATGACGTGGAGCCGGCGGTAGCGCTCGGCGTCGGCGTGCGGCTCGTCCCGGGTGTTGATGATGGGGCGCGAGCGGGTGGTGGCGGAGCTGACGCCCTCCCAGATGTGCTCGGCCCGCTGGCTGACGCAGTAGACCGCGCCGCGAGGGGTCTGCAGGACCTTCCCGGCGCCGCAGATCAGCTGCCGGGTGACCAGGAAGGGGATGAGGATGTCCGCGAGACGCGAGAACTCCCCGTGCCGCGCGACGAGGTAGTTCTCGTGGCAGCCGTAGGAGTTCCCGGCGGAGTCGGTGTTGTTCTTGAAGAGGTAGACGTCGCCCGCGATGCCCTCCTCGTGCAGACGCCTCTCGGCGTCGACGAGGAGGCCCTCGAGGATGCGCTCCCCCGCCTTGTCGTGGGTGACCAGCTCGGTCACGCTGTCGCACTCCGGTGTTGCGTACTCCGGGTGCGAACCCACGTCGAGGTAGAGGCGAGCGCCGTTGCGCAGGAAGACATTGCTGCTGCGGCCCCAGGAAACGACACGGCGGAAGAGGTACCGCGCCACTTCGTCAGGGGACAGCCGGCGCTGTCCTCTGAAGGTGCACGTGACGCCGTACTCGTTCTCCAGCCCGAAAATGCGGCGGTCCATGCCTGAACACTACGCCTGATGCCCTGCGCTGAAACCGGGTTCGACAGCACCGCTTCGATCATTTTCCGACCGGGCCACCACGGGCGAGGGGACCGAGGGGGCCCGCAGGGAGCGCCGGGCCAGCACCATGACGAGCAGGGCAGCGGCCCCGCCGCCGACCGCCACCAGGAAGCCCGCCCGGGCGCCGCCGGACTGGACCGCCGGCCCCACGAAGGCCGTCCCGATGGCCGCGCCGACGCCGAAGGAGGTCACCAGCCAGGAGAACGCCTCGGTCACCGTGCCGCGCGGCGCGTGCCGGTCCACGACCACGAAGGCGGTGGCCAGGCAGGGCGCGAGGAAGAGGCCCGCCACGCCGGCCAGGACCGTCATGGCCACCACACCGGGCGTCAGCACCAGCGGCACGTAGAGCAGGGCCAGCCCGCCCACGAGCACCCGCAGGCGCTGCTCGGGGCTGCCGGGCCACTGCCGGGCGCCGTGGACGGAGCCGCCGATCAGGGCGCCGACGCCCAGGGCCGACAGCAGCCAGCCGGCGATGTTGCCGCCGCCGTGCGCGTCGCCGTAGGCCACCGCGGCGACGGCTATGGAGCCCAGCGCCGAGCCGATGAAGAAGAAGGTGCCCAGCAGTACCAGCAGCCCGCGCGAGCGCAGCGCGCCGAGCCAGTGCGCCTCGCGGGGCTCGCTGCGCCACTTCCGGGAGGGCGGCGAGGTGACCACCGCGAGGGCGCCGACGACGCCCATCAGGTGGAGGGCGTTCAGCGCGGCGGCCTCGGACCAGATCGCCACGATCCGGGTGACGATCAGCGGGCCGACCACGTAGATCAGCTCCTGCGCGATCGCGTCCAGGGAGTACGCGGCGTGGAGGTCGTCCTCGTTCTTGAGCACCGACGGCCACAGGGCCCGCAGGCCGCCCTCGAGCGGCGGCGCGAAGAAGCCGGCCACGATCATGGCCAGGTAGGACAGCGGCAGCGGGTCGAGGCCCACGACGGTGAAGCAGGCCATGCCCAGCGCGGTCATCAGCGCCGAGGGCAGGATGACGCGGGGCTGGCCGTAGAGGTCGACGGCCCGGCCGAGCAGTGGCTGGCCGACGGCGTTGGCCACGCCGTAGACCGCGGAGAGCGCTCCGGCGAGGGTGAAGCTGCCGCCCTCGGCGCGCACGAAGAGCACGATCGCCAGCGCGGCCGTGGCGTTGGGCAGCCGCCCCACCAGGGTGCCGGTGAGCAGTCGCGCCGCGTGCCGCGTTCTGAGCATCTCGACGTATCCGCCGCCCGCCGCCGCCATGGTCCGCCTCTCCTGAAACCGGTCTGTTTTTGACAGGCCCGGTAGTCTTATGACCGAGCCATCCCGGTTTTACGTATAACTAGCGCCGTTATACGTACCATGACGGCAGCCCGCGGGTCCACCCGCGCGGTTCTGCAGGCAGCGGAGAGGGGTGTCGCGGCGGTGGCCGAGGACAAGCGCGGGGACGGGGACGACACGGGCGCCGGGACGCGCTGGCCGACCGTCCGGGGCAGGCACGCCGCGGCCGCCCGGGCCACCAGCCGGGACGTGGCGCGCGCCGCGGGCGTCTCCCAGGCCACCGTCTCCCTGGTGATGGGCGGCAAGTGGCGGGGCCGGGTCTCGGAGCCCACCGCCGAGTCCGTGCGCGCCGCCGCCCGCGAGCTGGGCTACCGCCCCAACCTCGCCGCCCGGAACCTGCGCCTGGGCCGCACCCGCACCGCGCTGCTGGTCGTCCCCGCCCTCACCAACGAGTTCTTCGCCGGCGTCTACACCGGCGCCGCCCGCGTCGCCGCCGAGCACGGCGTCGGCGTCGTCCTCTATCCCTCCCCCGAGGGCACCGGCCCGGCCCGTGACCCCTTCGCCTCGGCCCGGGCGACCCTCGACGGCGTGATCGCCTCCTCCATGGCGGCGGACGCCCTGAGCGACCTGCGCGAGGGCGGCCTGCCCCTGGTCATGCTGGACAGCGACCCCGACCGCACGGAGGCCGTGGCGACCGTCAACCTCGACATCGCCGACGGCATGCGCCAGGTGACGGAGCATCTGCTGGCCCTGGGCCACCGGCGCGTCGCGCACCTCGCGGCCGACGTCGACTCCTGGACCTTCCGGGTCCGCGCCCGGGCCCTGGCCGACGCCGTCGGGGCCACGGCGGACGCGGCGGTGGTACGCACCGAGCCGGCCGCCCTGACCGTGGCCGCCGGCCTGCGCGCGGCCGAGCGGGCGCTGACCGGGCCCGGACCCCGCCCGACCGCCCTGATCTGCGACGACGACGTCCTGGCGGCGGGCGCCTGCAAGGCCGCCCGGCGGCTGGGGCTGCGGGTGCCGGAGGAGGTGTCGGTGACCGGCTTCGACGATCTCTCGCTCGCGACCGCCGTGGAGCCGGAGCTGACCACCGTCCGCCTGCCCGCCGAGGCAGTGGGCGCGGCGGGGATGCGGGCCCTGGTGGCCGTGCTCGACGGGGAGCCCGCGACGGCCACGACCGTGCCGGTGGAGCTGGTCACCCGGGGGACCAGCGGGCCGTACGACGCCGCGCGCCCCGGCGGGCGGGAGACCCGGCGGGGCGCGCGGCGTGAGGCGTCGGTGGGGTAGTCGGTGGGGAGGGCGGATCAGCCCTCCGAGCCGGTGTCCTCGCCGGACTCGTCGGCCACGTCCGCGACGGACGTGGCGCCGGAGCCCTCCTCCAGCAGCAGCGAGAGCTGCCGGCCCAGCAGCCGCTTGAACTTCCGCTGCTGCGGCCGCGTCCGGTCCAGGACGGCGACCTCCAGCTGCTCGGGGGTCAGCGTGCGCTCGGTGCCGTTGGTGTCGCGGGCGAGGGAGGCCCGGGCGAGCTTGAGCGCCTCGGCGAGCGTCATGCCGTCGCGGTGCCGCTGGTCGAGGTAGTTGCTGATCTGGTCGGCGTTGCCGCCGACGGCGACCGAGCCGTGCTCGTCCACGATGGAGCCGTCGTGCGGCAGGCGGTAGATCTGGTCGTCCTCGGGGCCGGCCCCGACCTCGGCGACGATCAGCTCGACCTCGTACGGCTTCTCGCCCGCGCTGGAGAAGATCGTGCCCAGCGTCTGGGCGTAGACGTTGGCCAGGCCGCGGGCCGTGACGTCGTCCCGGTCGTAGGTGTAGCCGCGCAGGTCCGCGTAGCGCACGCCGCCGATGCGCAGGTTCTCGAACTCGTTGTACTTCCCGACCGCCGCGAAGGCGATCCGGTCGTAGATCTCGCTCACCTTGTGCAGCGCGCGGGAGGGGTTCTCGGCGACGAAGAGGACGCCGTCGTTGTACTGGAGGACCACGACGCTGCGGCCGCGCGCGATGCCCTTGCGGGCGTATTCGGCGCGGTCGGCCATGGCCTGCTGGGGTGAGACATAGAACGGCGTCGACACCGTTATCCGTCCCTTCTCGTGTGGGATTCCGTCAGTGTCGAAGGCGTCACAGGAGCCCGGCCCGCGGGCCGTCGGGCTCCTCGAGCCGCCGCTCGTGAATGGCGCGGACCACCTCGGCGGCCTCCGCGTCGGTGAGCCTGCGGAAGCCGTCGTCGGTGATGACGGTGACGATGGGGTAGATGCGGCGCGCGAGGTCGGGCCCACCGGTCGCCGAGTCGTCGTCGGCGGCGTCGTAGAGCGCCTGCACGACGAGCGTGGCGGCCTGCTCTTCCGTCAGGTTCTCCCGGAAGAGCTTCTTCAGCGCACCGCGCGCGAACAGCGAACCGGAGCCCGTCGCCGCGTAGCCGTGCTCCTCGGAGCGCCCGCCGGTCACGTCGTAGGAGAAGATGCGGCCCTTCTGGCGGTCCACGTCCCAGCCGGCGAACAGCGGCACCACGGCCAGCCCCTGCATCGCCATGCCGAGGTTGCTGCGGATCATCGTCGACAGGCGGTTCGCCTTGCCCTCCAGCGAGAGCGAGACCCCCTCGACCTTCTCGAAGTGCTCCAGCTCCAGCTGGAAGAGCTTGACCATCTCCACGGCCAGCCCGGCCGTGCCGGCGATGCCCACCGCGGAGTACTCGTCGGCGGGGAAGACCTTCTCGATGTCGCGCTGCGCGATCACGTTGCCCATGGTGGCCCGCCGGTCACCGGCGAGCACCACTCCGCCCGGGAACGTGACCGCGACGATGGTCGTGCCGTGCGGGGCCTCGATGACGCCCTGCGCCGGCAGCTGCCGGTTGCGCGGCAGCATCTCCGGCTGGTGCGCCCCGAGGAAGTCCATGAACGACGAGGAGCCGGGCGTCAGGAAGGCAGCCGGCAGACGCCCTGTACTGGGAAAGTTGGCTTCCACACGAATCCTTCGAAGAGATCATCTAGAAATACTGAACGGGACCATACCGCCGGGCCGTCAAGCCGTCCGTCCCGTGCCCCGGCACGGGACACGGGACGGAGTGCCGGCCCTACTGTCCGCCCTTTTGTACGAACGAACGTACGAAGTCCTCGGCGTTCTCTTCGAGCACGTCATCGATTTCGTCCAGCACGGAGTCCACGTCGTCCGACAGCTTCTCCTGGCGCTCCTTGAGGTCCTCGGAGACCTGCGCGTCCTGCGCCTGCTCCTCGACCTCCTCTGTCGAACGCGTGGCCTTCTGCTGCCCGCCGCCGGTGTCCTTGGTCGCCATACCCCTCACCCCGCTCGTGTTCGGACGAAACTTCCGGATGTAGCGCCGTACAAGATCAGACCCTACAAGCAGGGCCCGGCATCGGCCCCGCACTTGCTACAACGTCCCGGAACCACCCTGATGATTCCCTCATCCCGGGCTTCTCAGACCCTTCCCCCGGCATCGCCGGGGAGATCCCGGCGTCAGCCGCCCGAGAGCACCCGCACCAGGTCCTCGGCGGTGCGACAGCGGTCCAGGAGCTCCTTGACGTGGTTGCGGGTGCCGCGCAGCGGCTCCAGCGTGGGGACCCGCTGCAGGGAGTCACGGCCGGGCAGGTCGAAGATGACCGAGTCCCAGGAGGCGGCCGCCACGTCCTCGGCGTACTGCTCCAGGCAGCGGCCGCGGAAGTAGGCCCGGGTGTCCTCGGGCGGGGCCGTGCGGGCGCGGGCCACGTCGGCCTCGTCCAGCAGGCGCTTCATCCGGCCCCGGGCCGCCAGCCGGTTGTACAGGCCCTTGTCCGCCCGCACGTCCGCGTACTGCAGGTCCACCAGGTGCAGCCGGGCCGCGTCCCAGCCCAGGCCGTCGCGGCGGCGGTAGCCCTCGAGCAGCTCCCGCTTGGCCACCCAGTCCAGCTCCCCGGCCAGGCTCATCGGGTCGTGCTCGAGCCGGTTCAGGACGTCCTCCCAGCGGGTGAGCACGTCCTTGGTCTGCTCGTCCGCGTCCGCCCCGAAGCGGTCCTCGACGTACTTGCGCGCCAGCTCGAAGTACTCCATCTGCAGCTGCACCGCCGTGAGCGTACGGCCGCTGCGCAGCGTGATCAGGCGTCGCAGGGAGGGGTCGTGGCTGACCTGGTGGAGGGTGCGCACGGGCTGCTCGACGGCGAGGTCGACGGCGATGAAGCCGTCCTCGATCATCGACAGCACCAGGGCGGTGGTGCCCAGCTTGAGGTAGGTGGAGATCTCCGAGAGGTTGGCGTCGCCGATGATGACGTGCAGCCGGCGGTACTTCTCGGCGTCGGCGTGCGGCTCGTCCCGGGTGTTGATGATGGGCCGCTTGAGGGTGGTCTCCAGGCCCACCTCCACCTCGAAGTAGTCGGCGCGCTGGCTGATCTGGAAGCCGTGCTCGTGGCCGTCCTGGCCGATGCCGACGCGGCCGGCGCCGGTGACGACCTGGCGGGAGACGAAGAACGGCGTCAGGTGGCGCACGATGTCCGAGAAGGGGGTCTCCCGCTTCATCAGGTAGTTCTCGTGGGTGCCGTAGGAGGCGCCCTTGTTGTCGGTGTTGTTCTTGTAGAGGTGGATCGGCTGGGCTCCGGGCAGCTGGGCGGCCCGCTCGGCGGCCTCGGCCATGATCCGTTCCCCCGCCTTGTCCCAGAGGACGGCGTCCCGGGGGTTGGTGATCTCCGGGGAGCTGTACTCCGGGTGGGCGTGGTCGACGTACAGGCGTGCGCCATTGGTGAGGATGACGTTGGCCAGCCCGATGTCCTCGTCGGTGAGCTGACTGGAGTCCGCGGCCTCGCGGGCGAGGTCGAAGCCGCGGGCGTCCCGCAGCGGGTTCTCCTCCTCGAAGTCCCAGCGGGCACGGCGTGCCCGGTGCATCGCGGCCGCGTAGGCGTTGACGATCTGGGACGAGGTGAGCATGGCATTGGCGTTCGGGTGACCCGGGACGGAGATCCCGTACTCCGTCTCGATGCCCATTACTCGCCGTACGGTCATGCGGCCCTCCTTGCCCGGCGGCGCCCCCGGGTGGGGTGGCCGCTCAAGTACCGCTGCGCATCCAGAACGTGCACGGTCCCCGATCCCCCACTGCGCTCGGCGGCGGTACCGAAGAGCCTAGAACGGCTTTGCGGCCCTGGGGAGATCATTACAGTCATTGCTCCGGTTCTTGTGGCGGTCGGAAAACATCGCTTGTGCGAGTCCCACAAGTGGTGCAACACATGGTGCAAAACGCGTCCGGCTGCGGACGCCCTGGTTCCTCCCCCGCCCGGAGGCGGGGAAGGCGGAACTTCAGGGACATCCGCAGCCGGACGGCGGTGTTACAGATACTGGCCGGTATTGGCCACGGTGTCGATGGAGCGGCCGGTGTCGGCGCCCTGCTTTCCGGTGACCAGGGTGCGGATGAAGACGATCCGCTCGCCCTTCTTTCCGGAGATACGGGCCCAGTCGTCCGGGTTGGTGGTGTTGGGCAGGTCCTCGTTCTCCTTGAACTCGTCCACGCAGGCGGCGAGCAGGTGGGAGACGCGCAGGCCCTTCTGGTTGTGGTCCAGGAAGGCCTTGATGGCCATTTTCTTCGCCCGGTCCACAATGTTCTGGATCATCGCCCCGGAATTGAAGTCCTTGAAATAGAGGACTTCCTTGTCACCATTGGCGTAGGTGACCTCCAGGAAGCGGTTCTCCTCGGATTCGGCGTACATCTGCTCGACGACCGACTGGATCATGCCCCCGACGGCCGCCCTGGCGGACCCGCCGTGCTCGGCGAGGTCGTCGGCGTGCAGCGGCAGGGTCTCGGTCAGGTACTTCGAGAAGATGTCCTTGGCGGCCTCGGCGTCCGGGCGCTCGATCTTGATCTTCACATCGAGCCGGCCCGGGCGGAGGATCGCCGGGTCGATCATGTCCTCGCGGTTGGAGGCGCCGATGACGATGACGTTCTCCAGGCCCTCCACGCCGTCGATCTCGGAGAGCAGCTGGGGGACGATGGTGTTCTCCACGTCCGAGCTGACCCCGGACCCGCGGGTGCGGAAGAGGGAGTCCATCTCGTCGAAGAAGACGATCACCGGCGTGCCCTCGCTGGCCTTCTCCCGGGCGCGCTGGAAGATCAGCCGGATGTGCCGCTCGGTCTCGCCGACGTACTTGTTGAGCAGCTCGGGACCCTTGATGTTGAGGAAGAAGCTCTTCCCCGCGGGCTTGCCGGTGACCTCGGCGACCTTCTTGGCAAGGGAGTTGGCCACCGCCTTGGCGATGAGCGTCTTGCCGCAGCCGGGCGGGCCGTACAGCAGCACGCCCTTGGGCGGCCGCAGTTCGTGCTCCTTGAAGAGGTCGGGGTAGAGGTAGGGGAGCTCGACCGCGTCGCGGATCAGCTCGATCTGGTTCCCCAGGCCGCCGATCTTCGTGTAGTCGATGTCCGGGACCTCTTCGAGGACGAGTTCCTCGACCTCGCTCTTCGGGATGACCTCGTAGACGTAGCCGGAGCGGGGCTCGAGCAGCAGGGCGTCGCCGGGGCGGATGGTGGTGTCCAGCAGCGGCTCGGCGAGCCTCACCACCCGCTCCTCGTCGGTGTGCCCGATGACCAGGGCGCGTTCGCCGTCCTCGAGGATCTCCTTGAGGGTGACGATGTCGCCGTGCCGCTCGTACGCCATGGCGTCGACCACGTTGAGGGCCTCGTTGAGCATGACCTCCTGGCCGGGCCTGAGCTCCTCGAGCCCGACGCCGGGGCTGACGTTCACCCGGAGCTTGCGGCCCCCGGTGAAGATGTCGGCGGTGGCGTCGTCGTTCGCCGCCAGGAAGACCCCGAAGCCGGCCGGCGGCTGCGCGAGCCGGTCGACCTCCTCCTTGAGGGCCACGATCTGGTCCCGGGCCTCGCGGAGGGTGTTCGCGAGGCGCTCGTTCTGTGCGGAGACGCCGGCCAGGTTCGTCTGGAGCTCGACGATCCGCTCTTCGAGAATCCTCGTGTGGCGCGGAGAGTCGGCGAGCTTGCGGCGCAGGACGGCGATCTCCTGCTCGAGATAGGCAACCTGGCCCGCGGGGTCGTCAGACCCTCGTCCCGGCCGGATGCCGCGGTTCATGTCGTCGTCGTGGGCTGCCACGGTCCTCACCTCCTCCAAGGGGAGCTGGACGCTTCCTGACCCTACCTGGGCCGGTGCAGGTTGAAACCCCTAGATCACAAACCCGGTCGGAGTGTGTCCGATCTTCACCCTTGCGCACGTCCTCACGTGAGGGGAATACCCACCCATCAACATCGGAAAGCGGGCGGTTGTATCGTCGAGTCGGTCAACACCCGTCAGGGCTGGCTCCAATTGGTTCACGTACGCAGGAAACGGCAGGCGAGATGACCGTGCAGGAAGAGGGACTCGGTGAGCTGGAAGTCTGGATCGACCAGGACCTGTGCACCGGTGACGGCATCTGCGCCCAGTACGCCCCCGAGGTCTTCGAGCTGGACATCGACGGTCTCGCCTATGTGAAGAGCGCGGACGACGAGCTGCTCCAGGACAAGGGTGCCACCACGCGCGTCCCGCTGCCGTTGCTCGACGACGTGCGGGATTCGGCCCGGGAGTGCCCGGGCGACTGCATCCACGTCCGGCGCGTCTCGGACAAGGTCGAGGTGTACGGGCCGGACGCGGCGTAACGGCTCACGCACGCGTGGCGACCGGCAGCGGGGTCAGCGCGAACTTCCCCTCGCGCCAGTGCCACTTGACCGCACGCCTCAGGTCGGGGCAGCAGCGCGGGACGGCTGCCGCGGAGTAGCCGAGAAGAGTGGCCGAAACGGTGCGCTCGGTGACGGTGAGGCCGGTGACGTTCATCTTCTGCCCGGGGTCGACCAGCGTCGCCACGATCCGGGGCGCGGCCCCCGGGGCGGCCGCCGGGGCGAGGACGTAGACGCCGCTGGGCGGGGTGCCCGCCCCCGCGGGGCAGCGCACGACCGCCGCCGTCTCGGCCCGGCCGTCGCCGTCGAGGTCTCCCGCGACCGCGCGCACGACCTCCGCGCGCGCCGGCCCGCAGTGGACCGGATACCGCACGGCCCGGGCGTCGGGCGCCGCGGCCGCGGTGGCCGGCGCGGTGGCGGTGGCGGTGGCGTCGCCGGGGCCCAGGAGGGCCACGCCGGCGATCACGCCGGCCAGGGCGGCGGCGGTGGCCAGCCAGTGGACCGGGCGGGGACGGGTGTGCGGGTGGGGCTCGGGTCCTGCCGGGGACTGCACGCGCACCGACTCCTGTGAGAGCTGGGGACGAGGATCTTCCGCATCGTGCCATACGACGCCCGGCCGTCCTACGGCGGGCATGGGCCCTGGATTCACTCAACGCACGAGCGCCGCCGCCGAGTTCATGGAACTCGGCGGCGGCGCTCGGTGGTACGGGCGGGCGTCAGCCCTTGTTGGGGCCCTCGTAGTCGTCGCCGTAGGCGCCCTTGGCCGGACGGCGGCGGCGCATCGGGGGCTCGACGCCGTCCGCCAGGCGGCGGGCGGTGACCAGGAAGCCGGTGTGACCGATCATCCGGTGGTCCGGGCGGACCGCGAGACCCTCGACGTGCCAGTTGCGGATCATCGACTCCCACGGCTGCGGCTCGGCGAAGCAGCCGATCTCACGGATGGACTCCACGGTCCGCGCGAGCTGGGTGGTCGTGGCCACGTAGCAGCACAGGATGCCGCCGGGCACGAGCGCCTTGGAGACGGCCTCCAGGCACTCCCACGGGGCGAGCATGTCGAGGATGACCCGGTCGACGTCGGTGTCGGAGAGGTTGTCCTGCAGGTCACCGACGGTCAGCTGCCAGGCGGGGTGCGGGCCGCCGAAGTAGCGCTCCACGTTGGCCTGCGCGATCTCGGCGAAGTCCGCGCGGCGCTCGTAGGAGTGCAGCATGCCCTGGTCGCCGATGGCCCGCAGCAGGAAGCTGCTGAGCGAACCGGAGCCCACACCGGCCTCGACGACGCGGGCGCCGGGGAAGATGTCGGCGAAGGCCAGGATCTGCCCCGCGTCCTTGGGGTAGACCACGGCGGCACCGCGGGGCATGGACAGGACGTAGTCGGGGAGCAGGGGGCGCAGCGCGAGGTAGGCGACGTTTCCCGTGGTACGGACAACACTGCCCTCGGGAGCACCGATCAGCTCGTCGTGCGGGAAAGAACCCTTGTGGGTGTGAAAGTTCTTCCCGGCCTCGAGCGTGAACGTGTAGTGGCGTCCCTTGGGGTCGGTGAGCTGGACCTGGTCCCCGACCTGGAAGGGCCCGCGACGGCGGGCGGCACCGGTCGGTTCGGACATGTGACCAGCCTACCGGGCCCGCGGAGGCCTCAGCACCACGAGGCGCCGCGAGGCGCCATGAAGCACCACGAAGCACCAGGAGGCCCGCGGAGCCTTCAGGACGAGGGCCTGGCCATGGCCGCGACGAAGGCGCGCTCGACGTCGGCGGTGGACAGGACGCCGTAGACCTCGCCGGAGTCCTCGACGACCAGGTACTCCGTGGCGGGGGTGGCCCGGAGCACGTCGAGGAGGTCCTCGCCGGAGAGCTCGGCGGGGATGCGCATGCCGTCCCGCAGGTCCTGGGCGAGGGTGCCGACCGCGACCCAGGGGCGGCGGTGCTCGGGCACGCCGACGATGGCGGCCTCGCGGACCAGCGCGGTGGGGTTGCCCTGTCCGTCGACGACGACCAGGGCGCGGGCCCCGGCCTCGTTGGCGCGGCGCAGGGCCTCCGACAGCGGGGTGTCGGTCTCGACGGGGACGGCGCGCCGGGTCAGGGCGCGGGCCCGCAGGGCGGGCAGGTGCTCGCGCAGCCGCGCCATGCGCAGGCTGTTCCCGGCGCCCGTCCAGATGATCGCGGCGAGGATGGCGGCGAGCAGGGCGTCGGTGAGGGTGTCGAGGCCGCCCAGTTCCTCGGTGGAGTCGCGGTGGGTGAGCAGCGGGAGGCCGACGAGGACGGAGACGGCGAGGGCGCGGCCCACCCAGGCGGCGGCCACGGTGCCGGTCATGGGCCGGCCGCTGATCTTCCACACGATGGCCCGGAGCATGCGGCCGCCGTCCAGCGGCAGGCCGGGCAGCAGGTTGAAGGCCGCGACGAGGAGGTTGGAGACCATCAGCCCGGCGAGCAGCACGGCGGGCACGGTGCCCGGCTCGACGGCGAGCACGCCGAGATAGAAGAGCCCGGCGAGGACGAGCGAGAGCAGCGGCCCGACGAAGGCCAGCACGAATTCGCGGCCGGGGGTCTCGGTCTCCTTCTCGATCTCGGAGACGCCGCCGAAGAACTGCAGCTGGATGCGGCGCACCGGCAGTTTGAAGCGCAGTGCGGCGACCGTGTGGGCCAGCTCGTGGACCAGGACGGAGGCGTAGAAGGCGACCGCGAAGAAGAGGGCGACCAGATAGCGGACGCGCCCCAGCTCGGGCAGGACGCGGTCGAGCTGGCCGCCGAAGACCCAGGTGATGAGGGCGGCGACGAGGAACCAGCTGGGAGCGACGTAGACGGGCACCCCGAAGGGCCGGCCCATGAGGATGCCGCCGCCGCTCTCGCGCGGGCGCTGCGGCTTACGGTCCCCGGGCCCGGCCGGTCGGCCGGCGCCTCCGACGCCGCCGGATTGGCCCTGCCCGCTGTTGTCCACGGTGTCCCCTCGTCGGATCCGGTCATTCGCACCCACGTGGTGCATTCTTACGATCATGCAGTGCGAAGGGGTCTACCGTCGATGGTATGCGTCCGACTGTCAGTGACCGGCCGTAGGGTTTGTGTCATGGATACCGCCCCCGAGCCCTCCGCCGCCCCGGCGCCGGCCGCCGCCCGCCCGGCCTCGCTGTCGCCGTCGCGCGCGGCCGACTTCATGCAGTGTCCGCTGCTCTACCGCTTCCGGGTGATCGACAAGCTCCCGGAGAAGCCGAGCGCGGCGGCCACCCGGGGCACGGTGGTGCACTCGGTGCTCGAGCGGCTCTTCGACGCCCCGGCGGCCGAGCGGACGGCGCCGCGGGCCAAGGGGCTGGTCCCGGGCGAGTGGGAGCGGCTGCTGGGCTCGAAGCCGGAGCTGGCGGAGCTGTTCCTGCGGGAGGACGGCAGCCAGGACGCCGACCGGCTCGCGACGTGGCTGGCGGACGCGGAGCGGCTGGTCGAGCGGTGGTTCACCCTCGAGGACCCCACGCGGCTGGAGCCGGCCGAGCGGGAGCTGTTCGTGGAGACGGTGCTGGACTCGGGGCTGAAGCTGCGCGGCATCGTCGACCGGGTGGACGTGACCCCGTCGGGCGACGTGCGCATCGTGGACTACAAGACCGGCAAGGCCCCCGCCCCGCGGTACCGCGACACCCCGCTGTTCCAGATGATGTTCTACGCGCTGGTGATGTGGCGGCTGAAGGGCCGCATGCCGCGTCGCCTGCAGCTGGTCTACCTGGGCAGCGGCGATGTGCTGACGTACGACCCGGTGGAGGCGGAGCTGCTGGCGGTGGAGCGCAAGCTGCGCGCGCTGTGGGAGGCGATCTCCCTGGCCACCGACACCGGCGACTGGCGGCCGCGGCCGACGAAGCTGTGCGGCTGGTGCGACCACCAGGCGCTCTGCCCGGAGTTCGGCGGCACTCCCCCGCCGTATCCGCTGCCCGTTCCGGCGCCGCGGACGGCGCCGGACGACGGTCCGACTGCCCCGGCCGGCGAGGCGCAGGGCAGAATGGACGCGGTCTAGCGAAGGAGTTCTCCTGTGGCGATCCGCGTCCTGTTGGTCGACGACCAGCCTCTGCTGCGCACCGGCTTCCGCATGATCCTGGAGGCCGAGCAGGATCTCGCGGTCGTCGGGGAGGCCGGGGACGGTCTGCAGGCCATCGACCAGGTCCGGGCCCTGCAGCCCGATGTGGTGCTGATGGACATCCGGATGCCCCGCATGGACGGCGTCGAGGCCACCCGGCAGATCACCGGCCCGGAGCGTGACGGCCCGGCGAAGGTGCTGGTGCTCACCACCTTCGACCTCGACGAGTACGTGGTCGAGGCGCTGCGGGCGGGGGCCAGTGGATTCCTGCTCAAGGACGCGCCCGCCCATGAGCTGGTACAGGCGATCCGGGTGGTGGCGGGCGGCGAGGCGATGCTGGCGCCGAGCATCACGCGGCGGCTGCTGGACAAGTACGCCGGGCATCTGCCGTCGGGCGAGGAGCCGTTGCCGGACACCCTGCACACGCTGACCGACCGTGAGGTCGAGGTGCTCAAGCTGGTGGCCCGGGGCCTGTCGAACGCCGAGATCGCGGCGGATCTGTTCGTCAGCGAGACCACGGTCAAGACGCATGTGGGGCATGTGCTGACCAAGCTGGGCCTGCGGGACCGGGTGCAGGCCGCCGTCTACGCCTACGAGAGCGGACTGGTGCGCCCCGGGGCGCAGTGACCCCACCCCGTACGACACTGCCTCAGGCCGCGAGCGCGGTGAGGCGCCGCGACGCGACGACGCCCCGGCACACGGTCATCGTGTGCCGGGGCGTCGTCGTGTCGACGGGGAGTGCTATCCCTTGGCGCCCTTGCTGATCTCCCAGAAACGGAAGACGGTCGAGGCGTCCAGGGTCCACTGCAGACCGGAGATCTGCTCGTTGGCCACCGCGTACTGCTTGCCCTGCCACAGCGGCAGCACCGGCACGTCCTGGGCGACGGCGTTCTGGACCTTGGTGAAGTCGGCGACGGTCGCGGCACGGCTGCCCTGGGCGGCGGTGCTCGGCAGGATGCCGGCTATCTCCTTGGACTGGTAGTTGTTCGCCAGCACGTTGTCCTCGCCGAAGAACGGCGCGGTGAAGTTGTCCGGGTCCGGGTAGTCAGGAATCCAGCCCTTGACGTAGACGCCGTACTTGCCGGCGGCGATGTCCTTCTCGTACTGGTCGAACGGCACGCTCTGCACGTCGGCCTCGAAGAGACCGCTGGCGTTCAACTGCTTGGCGATCTCGTTGAACTCGGCCACGGTGGCCGGGCCGTAACGCACCGGGGTGGCCCACAGGGTGAGCTTGACCTTGCCGGAGATGCCCGCCGACTTGATGGCCGCGGCGGCCTTGTCGGGCTGCGGGCGGTCGCCGTAGGCGTCGAAGAACGGCGTCCGGTGGCCGGTGATGCCACTGGGGACGATCGAGTACAGCGGCTCGGCGGTGCGCTTGTAGACGTCGCGGACGAGCGTCGAGCGGTCGATGGTGTAGGCGATCGCCTTGCGGACGCCGATCTTGCCGACCACGGAGTCCTTGGTGTTGAACACCAGGTGCTGGACCTCCGCACTGGTGCCCTCGATCACCTTGAGGCTGCCCTTGTCGCCGGCGTCGGCGGCCTCGATGTCGGCGATGTCCTTCATGGCCAGGCCTCGGTAGGCCAGGTCCACGTCGCCCTTCTGCACGGCGGTCTTGAGCTCGTCCTGCTTGCCGTCGAAGAACTTGAGGGTCATGCCGCTGTTCTGCAGCGTGGCCGGGCCCTTGTAGGAGCCGTTGGGCTTGAAGACGGCCTTCGTCTTCTTGTCGAAGGACTCCAGCTTGTAGACCCCGGAGCCCACGGCCTTGCCGTCGGTGCGGAGCTTGTCCTTCGGGTACTCCGTGTGGTCCACGATCGAGCCGGCACCGGAGGCGATCTTCTGTGGGAAGGTCGCGTCGGAGCGCTTGAGCTGGAAGACGACGGTCGACTTGTCCGGCGTCTTGATGTTCTTGATCGTCGACAGCATGGTCGACGCCGGACCACCCTTGTCGTCGATCTTCAGCGTGCGGCGGAAGGAGTAGGCGACGTCCTCGGAGGTGAGGTCGTGGCCGTTGCTGAACTTCAGCCCCTCCACCAGCGTGCACTCGTAGACCGTGCTGGTGTCGTCCTTGAACTTGCAGCTCTGGGCAGCGTCCGGCTGCGGAGTGGTGCTTCCCTTGGGGAAGCTCATCAGCGACTGGAAGACGTTGTTGAAGAGCAGCCAGGAACCCGGGTCATAACCGGCTGCCGGGTCGGTGGAGAGCACCTCGTCCGACATGCCCATGACCACCGACTGCCCGGTGCCGGCCGCGTTGCCGTCTTCCGATCCGCACCCGCTCAGCAGGGCGGCGGCAAGCCCCGCGCCGAGCGGGGCGGCGAGCCACTGGTCACGTTTCCTCACGTGCACTTTCCTCACAGTTCTTGATCGCAGAAGACCATCTGGTGAAACCGGTGAAGCCGGACTTGCGTTGGTGGTTCGAATCGAGGTGGCGCCGGCCGTCAGGAGCCGCGGGTGAGCTCCCACGGCTGCAGCTCGGAGGCGGAGTTCAGCGCCCACTCGGCGCCGGTGATCTTCTCCCGCACCGCGACGTACTGCTTGGCCTGCCACAGCGGCAGCACCGGCACGTCCTCGGCGACGAGGTCCGCGGCCTGCTGGAAGTACTTGGCGGCCGCGTCGCGCTGCGCGGCCTCGCGGGACTGCGGGATCAGCTCGTTGGAGATCTTCGGGTTGCGGTAGGGCGAGGAGAGGAAGTTGTCCTTGCCGACGAACGGGGCGATGAAGTTGTCCGCGTCCGGGAAGTCGGGGAACCAGCCCATACCGTAGACGGCGTACTTGCCCTTGGCCGCCTCGGGGCGGAAGTCCGCCCACTTCACGCCCTGCACCTTGGCGTTGAAGAGACCGCTGCCGTTGAGCTGCTTCTGCAGCGACTTGAAGACCTTCTCGGTGGTCTCACCGTAGTGGTCGGTGGTGTACGTGAGGGTCAGCGGCACCGGGGTGGTGATGTTCGCGGCCTTCAGCAGGGCGCGGGCCTTCTCGGTGCTGGGCTCGCCGTACTTGTTGGAGAAGGAGTTCTGGTGGCCGGCGATGCCGCTGGGCACCAGGGAGTACAGCGGCTCGCTCGTGCGCTTGTAGTCGTCGCGGGCCAGCTCCTGCCGGTCGACCAGCTGGGCCACGGCCTGGCGCACGGCCTTGGGCTTGACCGACGGGTCCTCGGTGTTGAAGGCGAGGTAGCTGATCTCCTGGCCGGGCGACTCCAGCAGGCGGACGCCCTGGTCCGTGGCGGTGCGCAGCCGGCCGATCTGCTCGGGCAGCAGGGCGCGGTTCATGATGTCGACGTCGCCGCTCTTGAGCGCCTTCTCCATCGACGCGGAGTCGTCGTAGAAGCGCATCTCGACCTTGTCGTTCAGCACCTTCACGGAGCCCTTGTAGCTCCCGTTCCTGCTGAACGTGGCCTTGACCACCCGGCCGTCCTTGGCCTCGGTCTTCAGCGTGTACGGGCCGGAGCCGACCGTCGTGAAGCCGTTGCCCAGCTTGTCCTTCTGGTACGACTCGCTGTCGACGATGGAGGCGGCCGGGGTGGCGATCTTCTGCGGGAAGGTCGCGTCGGGCGACTTGAGGTGGAAGACCACCTCGCGCTCGCTCGGGGTCTCCACCTTGTCGATGTTGTTCAGCAGGGAGACCGGGCCGTTCTCGAAGTTGATCGTCCGGGCGCGGTCGATGGAGAACTTGACGTCCTCGGCGGTGAGCGCGTGCCCGTTGGAGAACTTCAGGCCGCTGCGCAGCGTGCAGCGGAGCTGCTCGTTCTTGCGGTCGCCGAACACGCACTTCTCGGCGGCGTCGCCGACCGGCTCGGTGCCGGAGCGGGGCAGCCGCAGGAGTGTCTGGAAGGTGCTGTGGAGAACGTTCCAGGCGCCGATGTCGTACGCGGCGGCGGGGTCGAACGGCGCCGGGGCGTCGGTGGTCTCCTCGAACCGGTCGGTCGTGCCGATGACGATGGCCTTGTGCCCGCCGGTCCCCTCGCCCCCGCCACAGGCGACGAGGGCGGGTGCCAGCAGGCCTGCCACGATCGGCAGGACCAACGTCTTGCGGTTCATTGTCTGGGGTTCTCCCTGTGGTGCGTTCGACTGCCCGGACCTTACCGATAGTCGATGTGTTGGTCATACGGGCAGCCGTGAAGTTCTCGCGAAAAGATTAGTGCGCGCGGCCGCCGCCCCCGGAACAGGTCGAAGTCGACGCAAAATCACGCAGTGATAACGACAGGTGAATGTCCGATATTCGGACGCCGGAACGATTCCGGCAGGAGATCACCAAACGGGACACAAGGGCGCGCTTCAGCTCTCGAGAACACCCTCGCGGGGCGACGCAAGGCGACGCGCGGACTTCGGATCCGGTGACGAACGTCACGTGCTCGATTTCCTGGCCGACCGCGTGAATTCAGCCGCCGCATTCGTCACGGAAAACAATCGACCAAACGCTAAGAGTTCTTGGTCATTCCGGCGCCGCACGCTCAGTGCATGCGCCGGTGCATTCCCGTGAGCAGGCCCCGCGGGGATCAGACCTTGATCAGGCCCCGCAGAAAAGACAAGTCGACTTCTTCCAGGGAGCGGACGACCGTACGCCCCGCCGCCGGCGGGATCGGCGCCACCGAGGGCACCGCCACCACCCGGCAGCCGGCCGCCTCCGCCGCCGTCACGCCCGTGAGGGTGTCCTCCACCACCGCACAGCGCGCGGGGTCCACGCCCAGCCGGGCGGCGGCCAGCAGATACGGGTCCGGGTGCGGCTTGGTCCGGGCCATCTCGTCGCCCGCGACGGTGAGCGTGAAGTGCTCGGGGCCCAGGCTGTGCAGAACCCGGTCGATGATCTCCCGGTGCGAGGCCGACACCAGCGCCGTCGGCACCGAGTGCGCGGCCAGCTCGGCCAGCAGCCGGCGGGCGCCCGGCATCAGCGGCACCCCGCGGACGATCATCTCGGAGAAGCGGCTGTTGAGGAGGACGGACAGCTCGGCCAGCGCGATCCGCGCGCCGGTGGCCTGGATCAGGAAGGAGGCGCTGCGGGCCATCGGGCCGCCGACGACGACCTCGCGCCACTCCTCCAGCAGCTGGTGTCCCAGCTCGGCGAAGACCGCGACTTCGACCTCCCACCAGAAACCCTCGGTGTCGACCAGAGTGCCGTCCATGTCGAGCAGGACGGCCTGCAGGGCCGACGCCTCCGAACGGGTGTCGACAGCGGGAATGCTGCTGGTCATCCGCACACCTCCTGGGGGACGAGAAGGCCGGTCCCCCACCCCCGTACGGGGCGGTGAACCGGCCTTCACCGGGCAGACAAGTGTACGACCGACCATTACGGTGCGTCGCGTCAATAAACCGCGAAAGCCGGGACGGGAGGGTCAGTCCTCGTCCTTCGGGCCGTCCTGGCCCCTCTCGGGGCCCTCGGCCGCCCCCTCGTCCTCATCCTTGGCGGGAGGCCTGGGAGGCCGCGTACGCCCGCTCGTGGTGTCCCTCAGGTACGAGGCGTCCCGGCCGCCCTCGGTCAGGCCCGGCTCCGCCGCCAGCCCGCCGGGCTGGCCGGGCTGCCCCGGCTGGCCGTCACGGCGGCGCAGATAGCGCTCGAACTCCCGGGCGATGGCCTCGCCGGAGGCCTCCGGCAGATCCGCGGTGTCCCGCGCCTCCTCCAGCGACTGGACGTACTCGGCGACCTCGCTGTCCTCGGCGGCCAGCTGGTCGACGCCCAGCTGCCAGGCCCGCGCGTCCTCGGGCAGCTCGCCCTGCGGGACGCGCAGGTCGATCAGGTCCTCGAGGCGGTTGAGCAGGGCCAGGGTGGCCTTCGGGTTCGGCGGCTGGGAGACGTAGTGCGGAACCGCCGCCCACAGGCTCACCGCCGGGACGCCGGCGTGGGTGCACGCCTCCTGGAGGATGCCGACGATGCCGGTCGGGCCCTCGTAGCGGGACTCCTCCAGGTCCAGGGTGCGGGCCAGGTCCGGGTCGGAGGTCACGCCGCTGACCGGAACGGGCCGGGTGTGCGGGGTGTCCCCGAGCAGCGAACCCAGGATCACCACCATCTCCACGCCCAGCTCGTGGGCGAACCCCAGGATCTCGTTGCAGAACGAGCGCCAGCGCATGCTCGGTTCGATGCCGCGCACGAGGACGAGGTCGCGCGGCGCGCCCTTGTCGCCGCCGGTGCGCACCACGGAGAGCCGGGTGGTCGGCCAGGTGATCTTGCGGACGCCGCCGTCCAGCCAGACCGTGGGCCGGTTGACCTGGAAGTCGTAGTAGTCCTCGGCGTCGAGCGCCGCGAAGACCTCGCCCTTCCACTCCCGGTCCAGATGCGCGACCGCGCTGGAGGCGGCGTCACCGGCGTCGTTCCAGCCCTCGAAGGCACAGATCATGACCGGGTCGATCAGCTCGGGAACCCCCTCAAGCTCGATCACCCAGCGCCTCCTTCCGACCGGTCTGCCCCTCGGATGTCCAGGGCGTCGCCGGTTGCCGTTCCGTGCAGTTGTCGTTGTCGTGCGTGTGCCCCAAGCCTACGACTTCGACGACCCCCGTTCGCAGCCCCCGTGGGGGAGGCCTTTCAGCCACGCACGCCCCATTGGCCGCGGTAGGCACGCCAGTCCGCCTCGGTGGCCGCGAAGTCCACGTAGAGGGCCATCCCGAACCGCTGCCGGCCGTGGTCCTCGCGGGTCAATCCCAGCCGGGCGCCGCGCACGGCGGCCGCCGCGGTCTCGGCCCGGCTCTGATGGCCCCAGTTGTCGGTGTGGTAGAAGGGCAGGCCCATCAGCAGGTCCGTCGTCGCCGGGGTCACCTCGAGGGCGAGCGCCGTCTGCCGGGCCACATAGCCGCCGTAGAGGTTCTCCCACGGCAGCGCGGTGTCGTACGACATGACGGCGATCTGGTCCACCCGGCGGGCGACCTTGCCGAAGTAGCTCTGGGTCCACCACTTCTTGCTGCCCATCACGCGGGCCGCGCTGTGCATCGAGGGCAGCGGGTCGATCTGCTGGGCGGCCACCGAGAGCACCCCGCCGGCGGACCGCACGGCCGGGTGGAGGTCGTCGAGCAGGGCGAGGAAGGCGGCGTCGCCGGTGGGCACCGGCTCGACGTCCACGTGCACGCCCTCGAACCCGGCCCGCATCACCTGGCGCGCGGAGGCCACCACAGCGGCCCGGGCGGCCGGCGAGCCCAGCCACAGCCCCGCGCCGCCCGGCCCGGTCACCAGCTTGTTCCCCAGCCACGCCTGCACCCGTACGCCCGGCAGCTCGCGGTGCACGGCCCCGATGAGCCAGGCGGCGTCGCGGTAGGCCGAGGCGGGCAGCGTGCCGTCGTTCTCGAGCGGGCCGGCGTGCACGTACAGGTCGCGGATGCCGGTGTCCCCGATCCGCCGCTTCAGCCGGGCCAGGTCGGCCTCGCCGCGGCGGCCGTCGATCCAGGCGTGCCCCAGCCAGACGGCGTCCCTGCCGCGCGTGACCGCGTCCCGGGCCGGCGAGCCCGCGTACGACGCCCGCAGCGCGCTGCCCGCCGTCACGACGGGTATCAGCACCAACAGGGCGAGGCCGATCGCGACGCGCACCGCGAGGCGCCTGAGCAGCGTCGTGCGCCGCTTTTTTGGCCGGTTCATGTCGTCCCCCTCTTCCCTTCGAGGGACGTGTTCGAGCCCACGGCGGTTGCGTTCGGATCGCATGCGGAAGGGGAGGGGCACCCCGGGCGCCCCTCCCCTTCCGCTCGCGCGTCCGCGAGAGCGTCAGCTCTTGTCGTTCAGCATGCCCTTGACCCGGGCGCGGACGTCCTCGGTGTCCAGGCCGCGGATCGTCAGGGTGGTGCGGCGGCGCAGCACGTCGTCGACCGTCTCGGCCCACTCGTTGTCACGGGCGTACACGACCTGGGCCCAGATCTCCGGGCCGTCCTCGTGGATCCGCTCGCCGAGCTCCGGGTTCTCGTTGACCAGGCGCGCGATGTCGAAGGACAGCGAGCCGTAGTGGGTGGCCAGGTGACGGGCCGTCAGCGGATCCATGCGGCTGCCGGGCTCGCGGTCCACCAGCAGGCGGTGGGCGACCGCGTTGGGGTTGGCGACACCGGGCAGCGGGGTGCGGCGGACCAGGCTGGAGATGGGCTCCATGTCCTCGGTCAGCGGGCTGCCGGGCACCTGGGCCAGCTTCTTCATGACCGTACGGCCGATGTGACGGTAGGTCGTCCACTTGCCGCCGGCGACAGAGAGCATGCCGCCCTTGCCCTCGGAGACGACCGTCTCGCGCTTGGCCTGGGCGACGTCGCCCGGGCCGCCGGGCAGCACGCGCAGGCCGGCGAAGGCGTACGTCATCAGGTCGCGGTCGAGGTCCGCGTCCTGGATGGAGAACGCCGCCTCGTCGAGGATCTGCTGGATGTCCTCCTCGGTGGCGCGCACGTCCGCCGGGTCACCCTCGTACTGGGTGTCGGTGGTCCCCAGCAGCAGCTGGTCCTCCCAGGGGAGGGCGAAGGTGATGCGGTACTTGTCGATCGGGGTGGCCATGGCGGCCTTCCACGGCGACTTGCGCTTCATCACGATGTGCGCGCCCTTGGAGAGCCGGATCGACGGCGCGGCGCCCTTGTCTTCCAGCTTCCGCAGGTGGTCCACCCACGGGCCGGTGGCGTTGAGGACGACGCGCGCGTCGATGCCGAACTCGGTCCCGTCCATGCGGTCCTTGAGCTCCGCGCCGGTCACCTTGCCGTGCGTGAAGCGCAGGCCGGTCACCTCGGCGTGGTTGAGGACCACGGCACCCGACTCGACGGCCGCGCGGACCGTCATGACGGCCACGCGGGAGTCGTTCATCTGGTGGTCGTAGTAGACCGCCACGGCCTTGAGGTTGTCCGTGCGCAGGCCGGGGTTGTCGGCCTTGGCCTTGGCCGGGGAGATCACCTTGCCGACGCCGTCGCCGAAGGCGGACAGCGCCGAGTAGGCGAAGACACCGGCGCCGAGCTTGGCCGCGCCCACCGGGCCGCCCTTGTAGACGGGCAGGTAGAAGGTGAGCGGGTTGACCAGGTGCGGGGCCACGTCCTTGGCCAGCACCCGGCGCTCGTGGTGGTTCTCCGCCACCAGCTTGACCGCGCCGGTCTGCAGGTAGCGCAGACCGCCGTGGACGAGCTTGGAGGAGGCGGAGGAGGTGGCGCCGGCGAAGTCGCCGGCGTCCACCATCGCGACCCGCAGTCCCGACTGCGCGGCGTGCCAGGCGACCGAGGTGCCCAGGATGCCGCCGCCGATGACCAGGAGGTCGTACGTCGCGTTGGACAGTCGCTCCCGGGTCTCGGCTCGGCCCGGGTTGGCACCGGCGGCCGGGTGCGTTCCCAGGGTCGGAACGCTCTGCGGGGTTGTCATGATTACTCCTCGTCCTCGATCCAGCCCATGGTCCGCTCGACGGCCTTGAGCCAGCTCTTGTACTCGCGGTCACGCGTGTCCGCGTCCATGCGGGGGGTCCACTCGGCGGCCCGGCGCCAGTTGGCGCGCAGGGCGTCGGTGTCCGGCCAGAAGCCGACGGCCAGGCCGGCGGCGTAGGCGGCGCCGAGGCAGGTGGTCTCGGCGACCATCGGGCGCACGACGGGTGCGTCCAGGAAGTCCGAGAGCGTCTGCATCAGCAGGTTGTTGGAGGTCATGCCGCCGTCGACCTTGAGCGCGGTCAGCTCGACGCCGGAGTCCTTGGTCATGGCGTCGGTGATCTCGCGGGTCTGCCAGGCGGTGGCCTCGAGCACGGCGCGGGCGATGTGCGCCTTGGTGACGTAGCGGGTCAGGCCCGCGATCACGCCGCGCGCGTCGGAGCGCCAGTAGGGGGCGAACAGGCCGGAGAAGGCCGGCACGAAGTAGGCGCCGCCGTTGTCCTCGACGGAGCTGGCCAGCGTCTCGATCTCGGCCGCGCTCTTGATGAGGCCCATCTGGTCGCGCATCCACTGCACGAGGGAGCCGGTGACGGCGATGGAGCCCTCGAGGGCGTAGACCGGCTTCTGGTCGCCGATGCGGTAGCCGACGGTGGTCAGCAGGCCGTTGTAGGAGTTGACGGGCTCGTCGCCGGTGTTCATCAGCATGAACGTGCCGGTGCCGTAGGTCGACTTGGCCTCGCCCTCGGAGAAGCAGGTCTGACCGAAGAGGGCCGCCTGCTGGTCGCCGAGCGCGGAGGCGACGGGCACACCGGCCAGGGCGCCGCCCTTGGCGGTGCCGTAGACCTCGGCGGAGGAGCGGATCTCCGGCAGCACGGCGGCCGGGACCTCCATCGACTCCAGGATGCGCTCGTCCCAGTCGAGGCTGCGGAGGTTCATCAGCATCGTGCGGGAGGCGTTGGTGACGTCGGTGACGTGCACGCCGCCGTCGGTGCCACCGGTGAGGTTCCAGATGACCCAGGAGTCCATGGTGCCGAAGAGGATGTCGCCGGCCTCGGCGCGCTCGCGCAGGCCCTCGACGTTGTCCAGCAGCCAGCGGACCTTCGGGCCGGAGAAGTAGGACGCCAGCGGCAGGCCCGTCTCACGGCGGAAGCGGTCCTGACCGACGTTGCGGCCGAGCTCCTTGCACAGGGCGTCGGTGCGGGTGTCCTGCCAGACGATGGCGTTGTAGACCGGCTGACCGGTGTTCTTGTCCCACAGCAGCGTGGTCTCACGCTGGTTGGTGATGCCGATGGCCTTGACGTCGGCGGCGGTGATCCCGGCCTTCTCGACGGCGCCCGCGACGACCTCCTGGACGTTCGTCCAGATCTCCATGGCGTCGTGCTCGACCCAGCCCGGCTTCGGGAAGATCTGCTCGTGCTCCTTCTGGTCGACGGAGACGATGCGTCCGTCGCGGTCGAAGACGATGCAGCGGGAGGAGGTGGTGCCCTGGTCGATCGCGGCGATGAACGGGCCCTGGGCGTGGGTGCCGGTGGTCTCGGTCATGGTGGTGTCTGCTCCTGAGGTCTGAAGGGTCTCGGCGGGTGCGATCAGAACGCGATCTTGTGGATGCCTGCGGCGAGCGCGGCACCGACGAGCGGGCCGACCACCGGAACCCAGGCGTAGCCCCAGTCTGAACCGCCCTTGTTGGGCAGCGGCAGCAGCGCGTGCACGATGCGCGGGCCGAGGTCGCGGGCGGGGTTGATGGCGTAGCCGGTCGGGCCGCCGAGCGAGAGGCCGATGCCCACGACGACGAAGGCGACCATCAGGGTGCCCGTGCCGCTGGTGGCAAGGCCCTTGGTCAGACCCATGGTGAGGATGAAGAGCACCAGCGCCGCGGTGGCGATGATCTCGGTGACGAGGTTCTGCACCACGTTGCGGATCTCGGGGCCGGTCGAGAAGACGCCCAGCACCGGGCCGGCCTCGGGCGTCGCGGTCTGGTCGACCATGCCCTCGGCGGGGTTGAGGCTCTCGACGAGCTCCGGGTCCGTCATGTGGGCCTTGAACTGGCCGTAGTAGGCGAGCCACACCAGCGACGCACCGATCATCGCGCCCAGCATCTGGGAGCCGATGTAGAGCGGAACGTCGCTCCACTTGACGGCGCCGTCGATGGCGAGGCCGAGGGTGACGGCGGGGTTGAGGTGCGCGCCGGACTTGGCGCCGATGTACGCACCGGCCAGTACGGCGAAGCCCCAGCCGAACGTGATGGCGAGCCAGCCCGCGTTCTGCGCCTTCGAGCGCTTCAGGGTGACGGCGGCGCACACGCCGCCGCCGAGCAGGATCAACACTGCGGTACCGATGAGCTCACCGGTGAAGATGTCGGAGCTGGACACCCGCGACTCCTTTGTCCTTCGTCCAGGGGAAGGCGAACCCCGGGTAGCTCCGGCGGTCCGCGCCCTCCGTGAGGGCGGTGATCGGCCTCATGTCACTGCACGCACTGCACACCATAGCGAATATTGTCGTTAGGTGTTCGACAATGCCGACCGATGCACGGCAGTTTTCTGCACGGTTAAGGGCGCGTCAAGGGTTCTGTGACCGAAAACTTTGGGCCAACTGGCCGGAAATCTCCGTATGGATACCGGTGGGTAACGAGGGGATCTCGGGGGCCCCCGGAACGGACCGCACGGTCCGTTCCGCAGGCCCGCTCCGGGACCTAGAAACGCCCCGCGCCGAGGTCGCGGGAGACGGCCCGCGCGCAGTCGCGGACGGCCGCCACCAGGCGGGCCTGTACCTCGCCCTTCTCGCACACGCGCTCCACGGCGCCCATGACGCCGACCGCCCCCACCGGCATCCGCCGCCGGTCGTGGATGGGCGCCGCCACCGAGGCCACGCCCGCCCAGGTCTCCTCCACGTCCGCGGCCCAGCCGCGGGCGCGGGTGAGATCGAGCACGCCCTCGAGATCGGGCAGGGCCGTGACGGTGCTGGGGGTGAACGCCTCGCGGTCGGATTCGGCCACCTCGCTGTGCGCCACCGGGTCGTAGGCGCACAGCACCTTGCCCAGGGCGGTGGAGTGCAGCGGCTGCATCGCGCCGACCTCCAGCACTTGACGGCTGTCGTCCGGCCGGAAGACATGGTGGATGATCAGCACGCCCTGCTGGTGCAGCACGCCCAGATAGACGCTCTCACCGCTGGAGCGGGCCAGGTCGTCGGCCCACACCAGGGCCCGGGCCCGCAGCTCGTGCACGTCCAGGTAGCTGTTGCCCAGCCGCAGCAGCTCGGCCCCCAGCTGATAGCGGCCCGAGGCGGGATCCTGCTCGACGAAGCCCTCCTGCTGCAGGGTCCGCAGAATGCCGTGGGCGGTGCCCTTGGCGAGCCCCAGCGCGGAGGCCACGTCGGACAGTCCGAGCCGCCGCTCGCCGCCCGCGAGCAACCGCAGCATCGCCGCAGCCCGTTCGAGCGACTGGATGGTCCGTGCCATCGAGCAACCTCCTTACACGCCGCCGACCGGCTGTATCCGTTTGTATCCGTTCGGCAATGCTGAACACTATCGGCCGATGCCGACCAGGGGGTACCCGACAGCAGGCTTCTCCATGATCGCTGAGACCCGCCTCCCGGCCCAATCCGGCCACCCCCGCCGTACACCGCCCCCGGACGCCGCCCGTCCGCCCCCTGGGACGCCCCCTGCCCGCGCGGCGCGCTGCGGCTACGCTTGCGGCGTGCGCCCTCTGCAGGGAGGGCGTAAAGCCGACAGCCGTCGCACACCCGGGAGCACATCCATGGCCTCGCGTACGCCATCGACCCCTCTGCCCGCCCGAGCCGCGCAACTGCGCGAGGCCCTCGCCACCCGAGTGGTGGTGGCCGACGGGGCGATGGGCACGATGCTTCAGGCGCAGGACCCCAGCCTCGAGGACTTCGAGCAGCTCGAGGGCTGCAACGAGATCCTGAACGTCACCCGCCCCGACATCGTGCGCTCGGTGCACGAGGCCTACTTCGCCGTCGGCGTGGACTGCGTGGAGACCAATACGTTCGGAGCGAACTTCTCCGCTCTGGGCGAATACGACATCTCCGATCGTATCTTCGAGCTCTCCGAGGCCGGCGCCCGCATCGCCCGCGAGGTGGCGGACGAGTACGCGGCCGGCGACGGCCGCACCCGCTGGGTCCTGGGCTCGGTGGGCCCCGGCACCAAGCTCCCCACCCTCGGCCACACCTCGTACGGGACGCTGCGCGACGCCTACCAGCGGAACGTCGAGGGCCTCGTCGCCGGCGGCGCCGACGCGATCCTGGTGGAGACGACCCAGGACCTGCTGCAGACCAAGGCGTCCGTCGTCGGCGCCCGGCGCGCCATGACGGCGGCCGGCGTGGACCTGCCGCTGCTGGTCCAGGTGACGGTCGAGACGACCGGCACCATGCTGCTGGGCTCCGAGATCGGCGCGGCGCTGACCGCCCTGGAGCCGCTGGGCATCGACATGATCGGCCTGAACTGCGCCACCGGCCCCGCCGAGATGAGCGAGCACCTGCGCTACCTCTCGCGCCACGCCCGCACCCGCGTCTCCGCCATGCCCAATGCCGGCCTGCCGGTGCTGGGCAGGAACGGCGCCCACTACCCCCTCTCCCCCGCCGAGCTGGCCGACGCCCACGAGACGTTCGTCAGGGAGTACGGGCTGTCCCTGGTCGGCGGCTGCTGCGGCACCACGCCGGAGCACCTGCGGCAGGTCGTGGAGCGGGTGCGGGACCTGACCCCGAGCGAGCGCGCGCCGCGCCCCGAGCCGGGAGCGGCCTCGCTCTACCAGACCGTGCCCTTCCGCCAGGACACCTCGTACCTGGCCATCGGCGAGCGGACGAACGCCAACGGCTCGAAGAAGTTCCGCGAGGCCATGCTGGACGCCCGCTGGGACGACTGCGTGGAGATGGCCCGCGAGCAGATCCGCGAGGGCGCCCACCTGCTCGACCTGTGCGTCGACTACGTCGGCCGGGACGGCGTCGCCGACATGGCCGAGATCGCCGGCCGCTTCGCCACCGCCTCCACCCTCCCCATCGTGCTGGACTCCACCGAGCCCGCCGTCATCCGGGCCGGCCTGGAGAAGCTGGGCGGCCGGGCCGTGATCAACTCGGTCAACTACGAGGACGGCGACGGACCCGACTCGCGCTTCGCCCGCATCACCCGGCTGGCGGTCGAGCACGGCGCCGCGCTGATCGCCCTGACCATCGACGAGGAGGGCCAGGCCCGTACGCCCGAGCACAAGGTGGCCGTGGCCGAGCGGCTGATCGCCGACCTCACCGGCAACTGGGGGGTGCGGGAGTGCGACATCATCGTCGACTGCCTCACCTTCACCATCGCCACCGGGCAGGAGGAGTCCCGGCGCGACGGCATCGCCACCATCGAGGCCATCCGCGAGCTCAAGCGCCGCCACCCCGACGTCCAGACGACGCTGGGCCTGTCGAACATCTCCTTCGGCCTCAACCCGGCCGCCCGCATGGTGCTCAACTCCGTCTTCCTCAACGAGTGCGTCGAGGCGGGCCTGGACTCGGCCATCGTGCACGCCAGCAAGATCCTGCCGATCGCCCGGCTGGAGGAGGAGCAGCGCGAGGTCGCCCTCGACCTGATCCACGACCGCAGGCGCGAGGGGTACGACCCGCTGCAGCGGTTCCTCGAGCTGTTCGAGGGCGTGGACACCAAGTCCATGAAGGCCGGCAAGGCCGAGGAGCTGGCGGCCCTGCCGCTGGAGGAGCGGCTGCGCCGGCGCATCGTCGACGGCGAGAAGAACGGCCTGGAGGCCGACCTCGACGAGGCGCTGACCGGGCGTCCGGCGCTCGACATCGTCAACGACACCCTGCTGGAGGGCATGAAGGTCGTCGGCGAGCTCTTCGGCTCCGGCCAGATGCAGCTGCCGTTCGTGCTGCAGTCGGCCGAGGTGATGAAGACCGCGGTCGCCCACCTCGAGCCGCACATGGAGAAGTCGGACGCCGAGGGCAAGGGCACGATCGTGCTCGCCACCGTGCGCGGCGACGTCCACGACATCGGCAAGAACCTCGTCGACATCATCCTGTCCAACAACGGCTACAACGTCGTCAACCTGGGCATCAAGCAGCCGGTCTCGGCCATCCTCGAGGCCGCCGAGGAGCACCGGGCCGACGTCATCGGCATGTCCGGCCTGCTGGTGAAGTCCACCGTCATCATGAAGGAGAACCTGGAGGAGCTGAACCAGCGCAAGCTGGCGGCGACCTACCCGGTGATCCTCGGCGGTGCGGCGCTGACCCGTGCCTACGTCGAGCAGGACCTCCACGAGATCTACGAGGGCGAGGTGCGCTACGCCCGCGACGCGTTCGAGGGCCTGCGGCTGATGGACGCGCTGATCGCCGTCAAGCGGGGGGTGCCGGGCGCGGCCCTGCCGGAGCTCAAGCAGCGGCGCGTGCCCAAGCGGGACGTGCCCGTGCTCGAGGCCGAGGAGCCCGAGGGGTCGGTGCGCTCGGACGTCGCCGTGGACAACCGCGTCCCCGAACCCCCCTTCTGGGGTACGCGCGTGGTCAAGGGCATTCCGCTGAAGGACTACGCGTCCTGGCTGGACGAGGGCGCGCTGTTCAAGGGCCAGTGGGGCCTGAAGCAGGCCCGTACGAGCGGCCCGACGTACGAGGAGCTGGCCGAGGCCGAGGGCCGGCCGCGCCTGAGGGGACTGCTGGACAAGCTCCACACGGAGAACCTGCTGGAGGCGGCCGTCGTCTACGGCTACTTCCCGTGCGTGAGCAAGGGTGACGACCTCATCCTGCTGCACGAGGACGGCACCGAGCGCACCCGCTTCACCTTCCCGCGCCAGCGGCGCGGGCGCCGGCTGTGCCTCGCGGACTACTTCCGCCCGGAGGAGTCGGGCGAGACGGACGTGGTCGGCCTCCAGGTCGTCACGGTCGGCTCGAGGATCGGCGAGGCGACGGCGAAGCTCTTCGCGGCGGACGCCTACCGCGACTATCTGGAGCTGCACGGCCTGTCCGTCCAGCTGGCCGAGGCGCTCGCGGAGTACTGGCACGCGCGCGTGCGGGCCGAGCTGGGCTTCGGCGCGGAGGACCCGGACGACGTCGAGGGCATGTTCGCCCTGAAGTACCGCGGCGCCCGCTTCTCCCTCGGCTACGGCGCCTGCCCGAACCTGGAGGACCGGGCGAAGATAGCCGCCCTTCTGGAGCCGGAGCGCATCGGCGTGCGGCTGTCGGAGGAGTTCCAGCTCCACCCGGAGCAGTCCACGGACGCGATCGTGATCCACCATCCGGAGGCGAAGTACTTCAACGCGCGGTAGCGCGGCGGAGTCGCTCGACGCACCCGATCGGAGGATTGCGGCTGTTGCCCCCGTTTGCCGGCGATGCTCGCGGGAAAGGCCACCGCCTGGCGGTGGCCCCATCGCCGGAAACGAGGGAGGAACGGCCATGAGGCGTGCGACGAGGCATGCGATGTCGAAGGCGGTGACGCTCGCGGTCGCCACCGCGGCCGTGGGAACGGCGGTCCTGCTGCCGGCGTCCACGGCCGACGCGCAGGGGCGGGCGCGCATGCCGATCTGCCCGCACATCGTCGGCCTGTGCACCTGGTCGGAGCCCGACTCGGGGGGCGGCGTGAGAATGTTCCCGCGCGCCGCGCCCCGCCTCGACCCGGCGGTCCGCAGTGCGAAGAACCAGACCGGCGTGGCCTGGTGCCTCTACCCGCGGCCGTCCTACGGCGGCCGGCCCGTCGTCCTCACATCGGGCTCGTACACCCCGGGCCTGGGCCTCGAGGCCCGGTCCGCGCGGCCGTGCTGACCTGACGCGGGCGCCCGGTCCCGCGAGGGCAGGTGGGGCGCGCGCCACACCACTCGCGCGCCACACCACTCTTGTGTGCGCCCCGGGGGCGCCCCCTAACGTGAGCGTCGCTACGCAATGCATCGATGCGCCTACGTATGGTGACGGTGTATGCGCGCTCGTCGTGCCCTCCGGGGTCGCCGCCCCCGCGCGGCCGGGCCCCGCCACCCGCAGGAGGCAGTTGACCATGCAGCGCTCGATCTCCGGGATCACGGCGGCCGCCCTCACCGGCCTGGCGGCCCTGGCCCTCACCGCCGGCCTCGGCATGGCCGGCGCCGCCGCGGGCCCGGCCCCGGCCGCCTCGTACGCCGAACCGCGCGACCTCTCGGGCGAGGAGGCCAGAACCCTCTCGGCGTCCCTCGCCGGCGAGCTCAAGGCGGGGGCGGCGGGTTCGTACTACGACGCCGCCACGAAGAAGCTCGTGGTGAACGTGGTCGACGAGGCCGGCGCCGCGACGGTGCGCAAGGCCGGGGCCGAGCCCCGGACGGTGAAGCACACCACCGCGCAGCTCGACGCGGCCGGTACCGCGCTGCGGGAGAAGGCCAACACGCCGGGCACGGCCTGGGCGATCGACCCGAGGATCAACAAGATCGTCGTCACCGCCGACCGCACCGTCGACACCCCCCGGTTCGGCAACCTCAGCACGATGGCGGGCACCTTCGGCGACAAGGTCGAGACGCGCCGCACCGACGCGCGGTTCACGACCTACATCCGGGGCGGCGACGCCGTCCTCAGCGGCGGCGCCCGCTGCTCGCTCGGCTTCAACGTGCTCGGCGGCGACGGCACCCCGTACTTCCTGACCGCCGGTCACTGCACGAACGGCCGCGCGGTGTGGAACGACGCGAGCGGCCGGGAGATCGGACGCGCGACCGGCAGCCGGTTCCCCGGCGACGACTACGGGATCGTGAAGTACGGCCCCGGCATCGAGCACCCCTCCGAGGTGAACCTCTACAACGGCTCGGCGCAGCCCGTCTCCCGGGCCGCGGACGCCTTCGTGGGCGAGGCCGTGCAGCGCAGCGGCAGCACCACCGGGGTGCACGGAGGCACCGTCACCGCCCTCAACGCCACCGTCCAGTACGCGGAGGGCACGGTCTCCGGCCTGATCGAGACCACTGTCTGCGCCGAGCCGGGGGACAGCGGCGGCCCTCTCTTCGACGGCGCCACGGCCCTCGGCCTGACCTCGGGCGGCCGCGGCGACTGCACCGCGGGCGGCACGACGTACTTCCAGCCGGTGACGGAGCCGCTGACCGCCTACGGGGTCCGCGTCGGCTGAACGTCCCGCGGGCCGCACCCCCCGGACCCTCCCCCGGGGCCGGGGGTTGACCTCAACCTCCCTTGAGGTCACACGATATGACCATGGAATCGCAGCAGCAGAACTCCGTACTCCACGCCCTCGCCGACCGCGCCGCCATCGAACGCCTCGTCACGGACTACCTCCGCTCGCTCGACGAGCGCGCCTTCGACGGCGGCTGGGCCCGCTCCGTCTTCACCGAGGACGCCTCCACCCGGACCCCGGCCGGCACGCACGAAGGCGCCGAGGCCCAGCTGACCTCCATGCGCGAGGCCATGGCGCTCTTCGCGCGCACCGTCCACTTCGGTTCGAACATCGCCGTCGACCTCGAGGGCGACCGCGCCACCGTCCGCTGGAACCAGCTCAGCACCCACGTGCTCGGCACCCCCGAGCGCCTCTTCGAGTCCGGTGGCCACGTCGACGCCGAGGCCGTCCGCACCCCCGACGGCTGGCGCCTGCGCCGGATGGTCCTGAACATCACCTGGACCAAGGGCGACCCGCCGGTGCTGCCGGCCGTCCCCGAGCCGCGGTCGGCCGGGTCACCGCGCCCGTAGCGCCAGCGTCAGCCCCCGGTCCGTCGGCCGGACGCCCGTCTTCGCCCGTACGACGCCGCCGCGGTCGGAGGCGTCGTACCACCAGCCCTCGTCGGCCGCCTCGAAGGCCTCCTTCGACTCCAGCCTCGGCAGGGGCCGCCCGTCCAGGGCGGCCGTGGCCGGGGCGGTGGCGGTGTGGACCGTGAAGTGGTTCGGGCGGGCCGTCTGCTTGCCCCGGTAGTCGCCCTTCAGAGCGGACAGGGACAGCGTCACGTCGCCGGCCGGGCCGTCCGACGGCGCCCGGACCGTCAGCTCCTGTTCCGCGTACGCGCCCGTGCGGTGGGCCCGTGTGACGCCGTCGTCCTCGTAGAGGGTGAAGGACGAGGTGCCCTTCGGGTAGACGTCCCAGGCCACGGGCGAGTCCGCGGTGCGGTCCTCGTGGGAGCGGATGCCGGGCCACATCGGGATGTTCGCGCCGGCCTTCACGAACAGCGGCAGCGTGTCCAGCGGGGCCCGGTAGCCGTTCACGGTGGTCGGGCCCTGGTACGTGCGGCCCGTCCAGTAGTCGGTCCAGGTGCCCCGGGGGAGATAGATGCCGTCACGGACGTCGGTGTCCTCGTGGACGGGCGCCACGAGGAAGTACTCGCCCGTAAGGAACTCGTACTTCGCCGCGTCCGACGACGCCCTGGGGTCGTCGGGGTACTCCAGCGCCAGCGGGCGCACCGGCCCGACGCCCGTGCGGGTCGCCTGGGCCGCGTAGGAGTACATGTACGGCAGCAGCGACTCCTTCAGCTTCAGGTACTTCCGGTTGATCGAGGTGTACGGGTCGCCGTACCGCCACGGCTGCTTGTCGCTGGGGGCCCAGCCGTCCATGGTCATCACGGCCGGCAGGAAGGCCTTCCACTGCAGGTCGCGCACATACGTCTTCGGGCTGCCGCCGAAGATGCCGTCCACGTCGCCCGTGGTGTAGGCGAGGCCCGACATGGTGGCGCCCGCGTAGGTCGGGATCTGCCAGCGGATGTAGTCCCACGAGCCCTTCTGGTCGCCGGACCACTGGACTCCGCACCGCTGGGCGCCGGACCAGCTCTCGGGGGCCCAGGTGAAGCCGCGGGCGTCGCTGTTGTCCTCGATGCCCTTGTAGGCGTCCTTGCAGCCGTCGAGGGCGAACTTGTAGCCGTCGCCGACCCAGGCCACGTCCAGCTTGGCGACCCGCTGACCGGCCTTCACCTGGTCGGCGAGCTTCGCCAGGCCGTCCTCGGTCCACAGGCCCATCGTCATCTTCCGGTCGCCCAGGCCCTTGTTCGCCTCGGCGAGGTTCTCGTAGCCGCAGCCGTAGCCGTCGTTGACGAGCATCCAGCCGAGCGGCAGGTCGTTGGCCACGTAGCCGTCGGCGACCTTCAGCGCGTCCAGCGTGCGGCGCTCGCCGCGGTTCTTGTTGTGCAGGTAGCAGTCGGAGTCGCCGATCTCCAGGCCGTACAGCGGGGGCAGGAAGGGCCGTCCGGTCAGTCGTGTGTACCGGCCGATGACGTCCTTCGCCGACGTCCCGGCGAAGTAGTACGCGTCGAAGCGCCGTTCCCGCGCGCTCGCCGTCACGGGGTCGGCGAAGGCGTACGTGTTGGGGGCGTAGGTGTTGCGGTAGACGCCGTAGCCCGCCGAGGAGAGGTAGAAGGGCACGGAGTTGGGGTGCCCGCCGTCGTTCCAGTCGTAGTCGACGCCCACCTCGACCGTCTTGTCCCGGTGCGAGGTGTTGCCGCGCCCGTTCTGCATCCCGGCGCCGAAGAACTGCTCGTCCGCGCCGCGCGCCAGGGTCTGGGTGGTGCGGTCCGCGGTCCAGGTCAGGCCCTTGGTCTCGGCCCACAGCCGGGAGCCGTCGGCGCGATGCAGGGCGAAGCGCAGCGGGTGCTTGTACGCGCGCAGGGTGACCGCCGCGGTGCCCAGCTCGTAGCGGTCGGCCCGCTCGCGCCAGTGGGTCTGCGGGGGCGGGCCCTGGCGCTGGACGATGTCCTTGCCGGTGGGGTCGGTGAACGTACCGTCGGGCGCGAGCTCCACCCGGAACGAGTCCGCCGTCACGAAGCTCACCCGCACCGCCGCCGTGCCCGCCCGGAGGTGGAAGACGGGCCCGGCCGTCGCGAAGCCGGTGACGTCGCCCACGGTCTCCTCGGCGGCGACGGCCCGCGCTCCGTGGACCGGGCCGGCCATGGTCGCCACCGCCGCCAGGAGAGCGCCGGCGACCACCGCTCTCAGCCGTCGTGTTCGCTGTCGCATGCTCATGACCGCGTGGATAGTCCACCGGGCGTGCGGGCGACCATGGACTGGCGCACCGGGCGCGTGGACTTATCGCACCGGCCGCCGCGGGCGCCGACGAACACGGTTCTCACGGCCGTACCGGTCGGGAGAACGAACGGGGGCGCTCCCCGCGGAGGACCCGCGGGGAGCGCCCCCGAAGCCGGTGGGGCGGGGGCCTCACGGCTCCCGTGCGTCGGCTACAGCGCCACGCCCAGCAGCGCGTCCACCGCGCGGGAGACCACGCCCGGCGCACCCTCGTCCGTGCCGCCGTCGGCGGCCTGGGCCGCCGCCCAGCGGTCGACCGCGGCGAGCGCGGCCGGGGCGTCGAGGTCGTCGGCGAGGGCCTCGCGGATCTCCTCGACGAGGGCGTCGGCGGAGGGGCCGTCGGGACGGGAGACGGCGGCACGCCAGCGGTCCAGGCGCTCCACGGCCCCGGTCAGCACGGCGTCCGTCCACTCCCAGTCGGCGCGGTAGTGGTGGGCCAGCAGCGCGAGCCGGATGGCGGCCGGGTCGACGCCCTCGCGGCGCAGCGCGGAGACGAAGACGAGGTTGCCCTTGGACTTGGACATCTTCTCGCCGTCGAGGGCGACCATGCCGGCGTGGACGTACGCCTTGGCGAAGGGGTTCTCGCCGGTGAGCGCCTGGGCGTGCGAGGCGCCCATCTCGTGGTGCGGGAAGATCAGGTCCGAGCCGCCGCCCTGGACGTCGAAGCCCATGCCCAGGTGCTCGAGGGCGATCGCGACGCACTCGATGTGCCAGCCGGGGCGGCCGTGGCCGAGGGAGGCCCCGTCCCAGCTGGGCTCGCCCGGGCGGGCGGCCATCCACAGCATGGGGTCGAGGGGGTTCTTCTTGCCGGGGCGCTCGGGGTCGCCGCCGCGCTCGGCGGACAGCAGGCGCATGGCCTCGGCGTCGAGGCCGGAGACGCTGCCGAAGGTGGGGTCGGAGGCCACGGAGAAGTAGATGTCGCCCTCGAGCTCGTAGGCGGCACCGGCGTCGCGCAGCCGCTCCACCAGCGGGACGATCTTGGGTATCGACTCCACGGCGCCCACGTAGTGGCGGGGCGGAAGCATCCGCAGGGCGGTCATGTCCTCGCGGAAGAGGGCGGTCTCGCGCTCGGCGAGGGCGGTCCAGTCGTCGCCGTTGGCGACGGCCCGCTCCAGCAGCGGGTCGTCGACGTCGGTGACGTTCTGGACGTAGTGCACCTGCCGCTTGGTGTCGAGCCACACGCGCTGCACGAGGTCGAACGCGTTGTAGGTCGCCGCGTGCCCCATGTGGGTGGCGTCGTACGGCGTGATGCCGCACACGTAGAGACGGGCGACGGGACCGGGGGCGAGGGTCACTCGCTCGCCGGTCGCGGTGTCGTGGATCCGGAGGTCGCGGCCACTGCCGGGCAGGGCGGGAACCTCAGAAGCGGGCCAGGCATGCATGACTTGAGCGTAACCGGATGCACGTTCCGGATACGAACCGGGCGCGGGGGTTGGCCGAAGTTCCCTTCTTGCGCACCGCTCCCGACGTGTGTATTCCCATGCGTCGGCCCGTAAAGATCACACCGGCGGCCAGGGGATCGCCGGCCACTGACCACTGGGCTCACGGTGGCGCCCGGTGCGCAGCAGCTCGGCGACCCGGCCCCGGAGGGCCTCGATCTCGGCCGGAGTGATCAGCTCCGCCAGCCGGACGGCCAGGGGGCGGCCCTCGGCCAGATCGGCCGAAAGTCGCCGTAGGGCCTCCAGGGCCTCCTCGGTCAGCGGCTCCCCCGCCCAGCCCCACAGCAGCGTGCGCAGCTTGTCGTCCGCGTTGAAGGTCACACCGTGGTCGATGGCGTAGAGCCGCCCGTCGGCGGCGGGCAGCAGATGGCCGCCCTTGCGGTCACCGTTGTTGATCACGGCGTCGAGGACGGCCAGCCGGCGCAGCCGCTCGTCGTCGGCGTGGACGAGCAGCGCGGTGCGGTTCTCGCCCACGTCGGCGTAGCCGACGGCCTTCCAGCCGGGGCCGGGCTCGTCGCCCTCGACCAGGGCGAGCAGCCGGTCCTGCCCGGCCGCCTCTCCGGTGTCCTCGGCGTCCTCACCGGCCTCGTCGGCCTCACCAGCCTCGCTGGCCTCGATCCACAGCTGGCACATGCCCTGCCCGTACGGCCCGTCGCGCAGCACCGTGGGCGGGACCAGGCCCCAGCCCATGGCCTCGGAGAGCTCGTAGGCCGCCACCTCGCGCTGGGCGAGGGTGCCGTCGGGGAAGTCCCACAGCGGTCGCTCCCCCGCGACCGGCTTGTACACACAGGCGGCGCTCACGCCCTCGTACTCGACCGTGCAGTAGAGGACCGCGTTGGACGCCTCGCGGATCTGCCCACGCACCGTCAGCTCGCCCTTGGCGAGCAGCTCGTGCGGGGTCAGGCTCCGCGGCGGTATCCGTTCTGGCGCGGACATACGTGTCCCTCCGGGTCGAGCGGCAGGCTGCACAGCGGGCACGGGGGCCGGCCGGCGTTGACGACTTCCAGGGCGCGCTTGGCGAAGGCCCGGGCCATGGTTCCGGTCAGCCGCACCCGCAGCATCGGCGGGCCGTTCAGCTCGTCCTGCAGCAGCCGTTCCTCGGCCTCGGCGAGGTCCTCGTCGGTGTCCGCCTCCAGCTCGACCAGGGCCTGGGCCTCGACCACCATGCGCTGGCCGTCGCCGTCCCAGGCCAGTGCCATGGTGCCGACCCGGAACTCCTCCTCGACGGGGGACTCCAGAGGGGCGGTGTCGGCGAACTCGACGGGGGCCACGGCGGGCACGGGGGCGCTGCCACCGGTGCGCCGGACCACCTCGTCCAGCAGTTCGTCGACGCGCTCGGCGAGCGCCTCGACCTGGGCCTTCTCCAGGGCGACGCTGGTGGTCCGGCCGGCGGCGCTGGCCTGGAGGAAGAAAGTGCGGCGGCCCGGCAGCCCGACCGTACCGGCGACGAAGCGGTCCGGCGGGTCATAGAGGAACACCTGACGGGACAACGTCCTGCTCCATTGGGTTCGGTGGTCGGAAGTGACTGTTCCGGGTGCGGGATCAGGGGCGGTCCCGCGTCACCACCCTACTGCGCCGGTCGATCACGGGGCCCCCGCGCCGCCGCCCACGGCCGCGTCCTCGCTGTGGCCCTCCTCACGGGCCGCCGGGGCCGGGGCGAGACCGGCCAGGTCGCCGGTGTCGCCGAGGCGCAGCAGGTACGGGCGCAGCCGGGTGTAGCGGACGGCGGTGACCGAGCACGGGTCGGCGGTGATCCGCTGGAAGTGGTCGAGGTGCAGGCCCAGGGCGTCGGCGACGACGGCCTTGATGGGGTCGCCGTGGGTGCACATCAGATAGACGGCGTTCTCGCCGTGCTCGCGCTCGATCCGCTCGTTCCACTCCCGTACGGCGTCCACGGCGCGGGCCTGCACGGCGCGCAGCGACTCCCCGCCGGGGAAGGCGGCGGCGGACGGGTGGCGCTGGACCGTCTCCCACAGCGGCTCGTCGGCGAGCTCGGTGAGCTTGCGACCCGTCCAGTCGCCGTAGTGGCACTCGCCGATGCGCTCGTCGGTGTACGAGGACAGCTCGGGCCGGGCGGTGAGCAGGGGCGCGACCGTCTCGCGACAGCGCAGCAGCGGGCTGGTGACCACGGCGGCCAGCGGGACGCCGGCCAGCCGGGCCGGCAGGGCCGCCGCCTGCGCCGCGCCGCGTTCGTCCAGGGCCACGCCGGGAGTCCGGCCGGCGAGCACTCCCGCGGTGTTGGCGGTGGACCGGCCGTGCCGGACCAGGATCAGCGTGGGCATGGCAGCCAGCCTACGACGCCCGCCACGGCCCCGGACGGCTACCGCGACTACGTTCCGGCAGGCAGGGCAGAATGCCCCGCGTGATCGTGGACTGCGCCATCTACCGGGACGGGCACCGCACCGAAGGGCCCTCCGACTTCTCCGACGCGCTCGACGAGGCGCGGGCGGCCGGCGACGCCTTCGTGTGGATCGGGCTGCACGAGCCCACCGAGAAGGAGTTCGAGCTGGTGGCGAGCGAGTTCGCGCTCCACCCGCTGGCCGTGGAGGACGCGCTCAACGCGCATCAGCGGCCGAAGCTGGAGGTGTACGACGACTCGCTGTTCGTGGTGCTCAAGCCGGTGGTCTACGACGACGACGCGGACACCGTCAGCACCGGCGAGCTGATGCTCTTCCTCGGCGACTCCTTCGTGGTGACCGTCCGGCACGGTGAGGGCAGCCCGCTGGCCCGGGTGCGCCGCCGCCTGGAGCAGGACCCCGAGCTGCTGGCGCACGGGCCGACGGCGGTGCTCTACGCGGTGAGCGACGACGTCGTCGACCATTACATCGAGGTGTCGGCCATGCTGCAGGCGGACCTGGACGACCTGGAGGCCGAGGTGTTCGCCCCGCCGGGCGGCGACACCCGGCATACGGCGTCGCGCATCTACTCCTTCAAGCGCCAGGTGGTGGAGTTCCGCCGGGCCACCGTCCCGCTGACCGAGCCGGTGATACGGCTGGCGGCGTCGGGCCTGCCGTTCGTCGACGAGCGCGCCCGGCCGTTCTTCCGCGACGTGAGCGACCACCTGACGCGGGCCAACGAGTCCGTCGACGGCCTGGACCGCCTGCTGACGGACATCCTCTCCGCCCACCTCGCGCAGATGGGCGTCCAGCAGAACGACGACATGCGCAAGATCTCCGCTTGGGCGGCGATGGCGGCGGTCCCGACGATGGTCGCCGGGGTGTACGGCATGAACTTCGACCACATGCCCGAGCTGCGCGAGCCATGGGGCTACCCGGCCGTGCTGATCCTGATGGCGGGCCTCGTCTTCTGGCTGCACCGCCTCTTCAAGCGGCGCGGCTGGCTGTGAACCGGGCCGGGCGACCGGCGGCCGGCGGCTGCCCGGCGGGCCCGGCCGGCCCGCCGGGTAGAACACCCGCCGGGTAAAACAAGAGAACCCCACCGAAGTGGGGTTCTCGTTTGTGTCCGAGGGGGGACTTGAACCCCCACGCCCGATAAAGGGCACTAGCACCTCAAGCTAGCGCGTCTGCCATTCCGCCACCCGGACAAGGTGTCTGTCGTTCGCGGTGTTCCCCGCGGCGACATGGAAAACAATAGCAAACATCCGGGGGTGCTCGATCACCCGGCCGGATCGCGGGGGCCGTGATCGTTGCCGGGGCGTGTCGGCGGCATTGCGGCCTTGGGCTGGGGGAACGCCGGGTGGAGGATGGCGGTGGACCTCCGCCGGAGGCCGCCGCTCGCGCGCGGACCGGCCGACCGGCGGGCAACGACGAGGAGGCAGCGTGAGCGAGTCGAAGCCGGCCACCGCCGGCTTGAGCGCCGAGAGCGAGGTCGTCGATCTGTGCCGCGACCTGATCCGCATCGACACCAGCAACTACGGCGACCACTCCGGGCCGGGCGAGCGCCTGGCCGCCGAGTACGTGGCCGAGAAGCTCGCCGAGGTGGGCCTCGAGCCGAAGATCATCGAGTCGCACAAGGGGCGGGCCTCCACGGTCGCGCGGATAGAGGGTGCCGACCCCTCCCGGCCGGCCCTGCTCATCCACGGGCACACCGACGTGGTGCCCGCCGACGCCGACGACTGGACCCACCATCCCTTCGCGGGCGAGATCGCGGACGGGTGCCTGTGGGGGCGCGGCGCGGTCGACATGAAGGACATGGACGCGATGACGCTCGCGGTGGTCCGCGACCGGCTGCGTTCGGGCCGCAAGCCGCCGCGCGACATCGTGCTGGCCTTCCTCGCCGACGAGGAGGCGGGCGGCACGTACGGCGCCCGCCATCTGGTCGACAAGCACCCCGGCCTCTTCGAGGGGGTGACGGAGGCCATCGGCGAGGTGGGCGGCTTCTCCTTCACCGTCAACGAGAACCTGCGGCTCTATCTGATCGAGACCGCCCAGAAGGGCATGCACTGGATGCGGCTCACCGTGGACGGCACGGCGGGCCACGGCTCGATGACCAACAAGGACAACGCCATCACGGAGCTGTGCGAGGCGGTCGCCCGGCTGGGCCGGCACGAGTTCCCGGTGCGGGTGACCAAGACCGTACGGTCCTTCCTGGACGAGCTGTCGGACGCGCTCGGCACCCCCCTCGACCCCGAGGACATGGAGGCCACGCTCGCCAAGCTCGGCGGCATCGCCAAGATGATCGGCACCACGCTGCGCAACACCGCGGCCCCCACGATGCTCGGCGCGGGCTACAAGGTCAACGTGATCCCGGGACAGGCCACGGCGCACGTCGACGGCCGCTTCCTGCCGGGGTACGAGGAGGAGTTCCTCGCCGACCTGGACCGCATCCTGGGGCCCCGGGTCCGGCGGGAGGACGTCCACGCGGACAAGGCCCTGGAGACCAGCTTCGACGGCGACCTGGTGGATGCCATGCAGTCGGCGCTCAGGGCCGAGGACCCGATCGCGCGGGCGGTGCCGTACATGCTCTCCGGCGGCACCGACGCCAAGTCCTTCGACGACCTGGGCATCCGCTGCTTCGGCTTCGCCCCTCTGAAGCTGCCGCCCGAGCTGGACTTCGCGGGAATGTTCCACGGCGTCGACGAGCGGGTGCCGTTGGATGGTCTGAAATTCGGGGCGCGCGTGCTCGATCGATTCCTGGATCAGTGCTGAGCCGCGTCTGAACGAGCGTCAGACTGCACACATTTGGCGTTTTGTTAACCAGAAAGAGTGAACGCCGGAGTGGTTACGTAGCCCCATTCCCTCCTCGTCGTTACAGGTGTGCGGTCCGCGGCTGGGACCGCATTGCCAACAAGGAGGAAAAATGCTCAAGAAGGTCGTCGCTGCTGCGGCTGCCACCAGTGGCCTCGTTCTCGCGGGCGCGGGCATCGCCGCCGCCAGCGGGGGTGCGCAGGGCGCTGCGGTGAACAGCCCCGGCGTCGTCTCGGGCAACGTCGTCCAGGTCCCGGTGGCTGTGCCGGTGAACCTGTGCGGGAACACGATCAACGTAGTCGGGCTGCTCAACCCCGCCGCGGGCAACGTCTGCGTCAACAAGTGACGTTGCGTCTCATCCCGTGAAGGATTGAAAACCGGGTGGCTCCGGGGCACATGCCATGTGCGCCGGAGCCACCCGGCTTTCGACCCGTGAGTCTTTCGCGCGTGGGCGGGGTCATGACGCCCCTGCGTATTCCGCATGGCACAGAAAGCAGTAGAGGGGCAAGAGGAAATGCGACAGGTCACCAAGAAGGGCCTGATCACGGCAGCGGCGGCGAGTGGAGTGCTCGCGGCGGTCACGGGCGGTTACGCCTCGGCGGACTCGGGAGCCCGGGGTGTCGCGGCGAACTCCCCCGGTGTCGCGTCCGGCAACACCGTCCAGGTTCCGGTCCACGTGCCGGTGAACGCCTGTGGCAACACCGTGAACGTGATCGGGCTGCTCAACCCCGCGACGGGCAACCGGTGTGTCAACGAGGGCGGCGGCCACGGCCACCAGGGCGGCGCGCTGGCGCAGGGCAAGAGCACCGGCTCGCCCGGTGTCGTCTCCGGCAACACCGCGCAGGTCCCGGTGAGCATCCCGGTCAACGCGTGCGGCAACAGCGTCAACGTCGTCGGCATCGGCAACCCGGCCACCAGCAACACGTGCGTCAACGACGGACACGCCCAGTCCGGCGGTCACGAGCACGGCCACGGTCACGAGCAGGGCCACCAGCCGCCGCACGGCGACAAGCCCGGCCACCCGGGCGGCCACGAGCACAAGCCCGGCGGCCACCACGGCAAGCCCGGCGACGAGAAGCCGGGCCACAAGCCGGCCGGCCACCAGGACCGGCCTGCCGGTCACCCGGGCGCGCCCGGCGACCACCACGCCAAGCCCGCCATGGAGGTCAAGGACGCGCACATGCCTCCGACGGCGCTCGGCTCCGAGCACCGTCCGGCGACGGTGGCCCAGCAGGCCGCCGAGCTCGCGCACACCGGTGCGGGCCAGCTCGGCGCGGCCGGCGCGGCCAGCGCGGGCCTGCTGCTCGGCGGTGCCATGCTCTACCGCCGTGCGCGCGGCGCCCAGGGCTGAGGACGCTCAGGGCTGCCCGACCTGAAAGACGGGCAGCCGGCCCGAGGACACACAGGGAGCGGGTCCCGCGGTCGCGGGGCCCGCTCCCTGACGCGTTTCGGCGGGGCCGTCACCCGGTCGGCGTGTTCACCCGGTCACCAGGTCGCCCGGATCTGGCGGATGATCCGGCGGCGCAGCCGTGCCCTGCGGCTGCCGTCGGGATAGAGGCGCAGTCGGTCCAACTCCCAGTGTCCGTACTCGGCGTGGTCGGTCAGCAGTCGTGTGGCGGCCTTCCGGGAGACGCCCCGGGGCACATACACATCACAGAATTCGTATTCCGGCATCGCATCTATTGTGCGGGAACGGGCCCGGTGCGGATAGCGTCTGCACTATGTCTGATGCTGCGCAGCCAACCGCTGCCGAGGTACGGGCCGCCGCCGAGGCGGTCAAAGCCGCTCTGGACCGCCACCTCGAGGCCGTCGAACGCCGTTCGGGGGAGGACGACCCGGCCGTCTACGCCGCGTTCAACGAGCTGGCCGCGACAGCCGAGGCGTACGACGAGCTGCTCTACGACGCCTATGACGAGGTCACCCCCTTCGAGATCCCCGGGGACGACACGCTGCCCGCCTACGCCGGGCCCGAGGAACCCAGTGCGCTCAGCGTGCTGATCCGCAGGGACTACGCCGTGGTCGAGCCCCAGCGTCTGCTCGCCCAGGCCCAGCGTGTCGCCGACCTCGATCCCGACGCCACCGACACGGACACGGCGGCGGCCGGCCCGGGCGGCGTGGGCCACAACGTGCACACGGCCCTCGGCGTGCTCTTCGGGGAGTACGAACCCGACGAGATCGCCTCCCGGCACAAGGAGTTCGGCCTGGAGGAGGGCGACTCCACGCTGTGGGTGGCCGCCGCCGACGATCCCGCCGAGCCCGGCGAGTGGCTGTCCGCGCCCTTCGACCAGCCCGACGCCCAGCGGGTCGTCTGCCGCTTCGACGTCAGCGCCGTCTTCGACGAGGAGACGGCTCTCGGCGACGACCCCGACGACGACCTCGACGACGCCGAGGGGCTGGACGACGGGATCGACGACGAGCTGGACCTCGACGGGGACGAGGAGGACGGCACCGGCACCGGGGGCGTCCGCACGCCCAAGCGGTGATCCCCGCGGGCGGCCCCGCCCGGTGATCCACCGAGGCCCGCCCCGGAGGCCCAGCGGCCCCCGGGGCGCGCCGGTCAGCCGGCGGGCCGCAGCTGGGCCTCCAGCAGCGGCCGCAGCCGGGTGTCGCGCTCCGTGGCCGGCACCTCGGCGACCGCGCGGGCCAGCGCCTGGTCCACCCCGTGCACGACCGACAGATGCCGCTCGCCCCGGCTGAAGGCCGTGTAGACCCACGACCGGGTGAGCGTCGCCGCGGCGTCGCCCGGCAGCACCACCACGGCGGCCTCCCAGCGCGTCCCGGCGGCCTGGTGGGCCGTCACGGCCCAGCCGTGACGCACCTCCTCGGCCACCCGGGCCGGCGGTACGACCACGGGCGTGCCGCCGCAGTCCAGCCGCAGCCCGTCCGCGTCCGCCGAGACCACGGCGCCGGGGACCATCCGGCCGGGCGCCGGCACGTACGCGACGCGGTCGCCCGGGTCGAAGCCGCCGAACCGGCCCGGGCCGGGATTGAGCCGCTCCTTGAGCGCCGCGTTGAGCGCGCGGGTGCCGGCCGGGCCGCCGTGCCCGGGGGTGATGACCTGGGTGCGCTCGGCGGGCACGCCGATGGCGCGCGGCACGGAGTCCGCGACGAGCTGCACGGTGCGGTGCACCGCCTCGCCCGGATCCCGCACGGGAACGATCACGACCTCCTTGCCGGGGGCGTCCACCTGCTGGAGCTCGCCGACGGCGATGCCCGAGACCAGCTCGCCGACGGGGCCGGGGTCGGGGGTGCGGGAGACGACCGCCGGGCACGTACGGGAGGCCACGACGTCCGCGAACACCCGGCCGGGACCCGCGGACCACAGGACGCCCGGGTCTCCGGAGAGGACGAGGCGGGTGCCGTCGGCGAGCGACTCCACCAGCAGGGCGGCCGTCTCCACGTCCAGCTGGGGGGCGTCCAGGACGGCCAGGACGTCCAGGGCCAGGGCGCCGTCCTCGTCGCGCCCCGGGCCCTCCTGGCCGGAGAGCAGGCCGGTCAGGGTCACGGCGTCGGTGACGCCGAGCGCGGCCAGGCGCCGGCGGCCGTCCTCGGTGTGCGCCGCGGCGCAGGCCCGCAGGCCCAGTCCCTCGGCGGCGGCGATCAGCGCGGCGGGCTCGGCCCGGGCGGCCTCTCCGCCGCTGTGGGTGACCAGGCCGGCGGACGCGACGGCACGGATCAGCTCGGCGGCGGACGGCGAGGGCGCGCCGGCGGCGGCGTCCTCCCAGCCGGCGAGGTCCTCGTCCCGGCCGGCGGCGTTCGCCAGCCGGGCCAGGCCGTCGGCGAGGCTCTCCTCGGCCATGGCGTAGCGGTCCAGGCCCAGCAGCAGCCGGACCGGCTCCCCGCTCCCGTCCGCCTCCGCGGTCTCTTCGGTCTCCTCGGGCTCCGGCCCCTCACGGAAGACGAGCACCGAGCCCTCGGCGACGGCGCTCTGCAGCGCCTCGTCCGCGTCCGGGACGGAGCGCCGGGCGAGCTCGGCGCGCAGGGCCGTGGACTCCAGCACCGTGTGCCCCGTGAGGGCGGCGCGCTCCAGCAGCCAGCCGACCAGGGCCCGTGCCCGCCGTTCGTCGCCCGGCCCGCACTCCGCTCCGAGCAGCGCCCGCGCGAAGCCGTCCGCCTGCTCGGGCCGCACACCCGGCACGGCCAGCAGCCGCCACGGGTCCTCCCGCAGGGCCTCGGCGGCGTGCTCGCCGAGCGTCGCGGCGACCGGCCCGGCCAGCTGCTCCGGTGCCCCGCCGGCGGCGAGCACCTCGGTCAGCTCGGCGCTGGGCGGGATCACCGCCGCTCGGGCGGGCGGCGCGGCGGCCGCGCGCGGGGCCGGCGCGGGGCGCGCCGGGCGTGCGGGACGCGCGGCGGGCTTCGGCTCGTTGAAGAACGACGCGGCCGGGCGCTCCCCGCTCTCCACGGCCCGCACGGCCGCGGCGAGCGCCTCGGCGACGGCGGACCGCCGGGCCGACCCGGGCTCCTCGGGCGTCCCGGGCGTCTCGGCGGCAGGGCCGGGCTCCGGCGCGGCCGCGGCTCCCGAGCCCTCCCTGGCACCGGAGTCGCCGGTACCACCGGACGCGTCCGTACCACCGGCCTCACCCGGCTCGGCGGGGGCGTCCGGGTCCGGGCCCGGGGGTGTGCCCGGGCCGTCGCCTTCCTCGGCGGCCACCGTGGTGGCCGCCTCGGGGGCCTCGTCGGTGGCCTCGCCGGCGAGGCGGTGGTCGTTCACAGCGTGCTCCAGTCCTGGTCCGGGTAGCGGTGCACGGGCGCCGACACGTCGTCGAGCGCCTGGCAGATCTCGTCCGGAAGCGTAAGGGCCTCCACTGACAGTGCCTCTCTCAGCTGCTGCGCCGTGCGGGCTCCGACGATGGGGGCGACGACGCCGGGGCGGTCGCGGATCCAGGCGAGGGCCACCTGCAGGGAGGTGGTGGCCAGGCCGTCGGCGGCCGTGGCGACGGCGTCGACGATGCGGGTCGCCGTCTCGTCGAGGTAGGGCTCGACGAAGGGCGCCAGGTGCTCGGAGGCGGCGCGGGAGTCGGACGGGGTGGCACGGCGGTACTTTCCCGTCAGCACGCCCCGGCCCAGCGGCGAGGACGGCAGCACGCCGAGCCCCAGGTCGCGGGCGGCGGGCAGCACCTCGCGCTCGATGCCGCGCTGCAGCAGGGAGTACTCCATCTGCGTGCAGGCCAGCCGGGTGCGCGCGCCCGGCGCGGCGAGCTGCCACGTCGCGGCCTTGGCGAGCTGCCAGCCGCAGAAGTTGGAGACGCCGGCGTAGCGGGCCCGGCCGCTGCCGACCGCGAGGTCGACGGCCTGCAGCGTCTCCTCGACCGGCGTGGCCGGGTCGAAGGCGTGTATCTGCCATACGTCCACGTAGTCGGTGCCCAGCCGCTCCAGCGAGGCGTCGAGGGCGGCGAGCAGGTGGCCGCGTGAGCAGTCGACGCGACGCCCGGGGTCCAGGACGCTGCCGGCCTTGGTGGCGATGACGACGTCGCGGCGCGGGACGAGGTCCCGCAGCAGCCGGCCCAGAAGGTACTCCGCGCCCCCGTCGGCGTAGACGTCGGCGGTGTCGACGAGCGTGCCGCCCGCGTCCCGGAACGACTTGAGCTGCTCGGCGGCGTCGTGCTCCCCGGTGTCCCGGCCCCAGGTGAGGGTGCCGAGCCCGAGCCGGGATACCCGCAGGCCCGTGCGGCCGAGATGCCTTTGTTCCATGAGCGCTGAGATTACTGTCCGGGCCGCGGTGCGTCGCCATGCCGCCACTGTCTGTGGACAACTCGCCGATGACGTACCCCGGGCAGGCGCGCTAGAGTCCCCGCAACGACGACGTTACTGATCAGTAAGGGGTGCCCCGGATGAGTCGGATGAGGCTCGGAATCAACCTCGGCTACTGGGGAGCCGGGATGGACGCGGACAACCTCGCGGTGGCCCGCGAGGCCGACCGCCTGGGTTACGCGGTCTGCTGGGCGGCCGAGGCGTACGGCTCCGACGCGCCGACCGTGCTGTCCTGGGTCGCGGCGCAGACCGAGCGGATCGACGTCGGCTCGGCCATCTTCCAGATCCCCGCCCGTACGCCCACCATGACGGCGATGACCGCCGCCACCCTCGACTCGCTCTCCGGCGGCCGCTTCCGCCTGGGCCTGGGCGTCTCCGGCCCGCAGGTCTCCGAGGGCTGGTACGGCGTGAAGTTCGACAAGCCGCTCGCCCGCACCCGCGAGTACGTCGAGATCGTCCGCAAGGCCATGGCCCGCGAGCGCGTCACCCACGACGGGGAGCACTGGACGCTGCCGCTGCCGGACGGCCCCGGCAAGCCCATCAAGCTCACCGTGCACCCGGTGCGCGAGCGCATCCCGCTGTACATCGCGGCCATCGGTCCGAAGAACCTGGAGCAGACCGGCGAGATCGCCGACGGCGCCCTGGTCATCTTCTTCGCCCCGGAGCATGCCGAGGAGACCACCCTGGGCTCCCTGCGGGCCGGCCGCGCCAAGGCGGGCAAGGACCTCGAGGGCTTCGACGTCGTCCCGACCGTCCCCATGGCCGTGGGCGACGACATCGACGCGCTCGCCGACATCTTCCGCCCGTACACCGCCCTCTACGTGGGCGGCATGGGCAGTGCGAAGCAGAACTTCTACAACAAGCTCGCGCGCCGCATGGGGTACGAGAAGGAGGCGGCCGAGATCCAGGAGAAGTACCTCTCCGGTGACAAGGCGGGCGCCGCCGCGGCCGTCCCGCGCCGGCTGATCGACTCCACCGCCCTGCTGGGCGGTGTGGAGCGCATCGCCGACCGGATGCAGGCCTACGCCGACGCCGGGGTGACCACCCTGTCGCTGGCCCCGGCGGGATTCACCCTGGACGAGCGGATCGCGGGCCTGCGCACCGGCGTCGAGGCGCTCGAGCGGGCCGGGCTGGCGTAACGCCGGGAGGGGCCGCGGCCGTGGTGGGGGCTCGGGGGTCGTCTTCCCCGCCACGGCCGACACCGAGCACAACGCCGGGACGCCCCGGTGGTTACGCGCCGGACGGCCCCTGAATCCCCGTACGAAATCCTCCGTTCGGCCGAGCGCGCGGCGGCCCCTGATTGCCGCGCCCCGTGCGGGGCACTTGACTGTGCCTACGGAGGTGACGGCCATGCTCACGGCCAGAAGTCTGTTCCAGGAGATCCTCGACAACGACGACTCCTACCGGCTGTTCTGCTCCATCGCCGCGAGCGGCGAGCATCAGGGCGGCTGGGAGAACGGCCGGATCGCCGCCCTCGTGCCCGAGAGCCGGCGGGCGCTCGCCCCCAGGATCGCCCGGCACGGCGCGGACGAGGACAAGCACGGCCGGATCTTCGACGCCCTGCTGCACAGGCGCGGCCTGCGACGGATCGACGTCCCGCCGGAGACGGACTACACGAGGATCCTCGAGCGGGAGGGCATCGGTCTGCCGCACGCCAAGCTGCGCGCCGACTCCCCGCTGACCGAGCGCGACATCATCGCCTACCTCGCCCACAGCCGGGTCACCGAGCAGCGCGCCTCCGAGCAGATGAACATGCTCACCGCGCACTTCGGCGACCATCCGGAGATCGGCAAGGCCTTCCGGATGATCTGCCAGGACGAGGCCAACCACCTGGCCTACTGCCACGAGGAGCTGCTGCGCCTGGCCGCGGAGGGCCACGGCCGGCTCATCCAGGACCTGCTGCGCGAGAGCGCGCTCGCCGAGATCGCGATCTACCGGGACGTCAGCCTCGCCGTCATGAACCGCATGGGCCGCGTCCTGGACTGGCCCCGGGCGAAGTCGGCGGCGCTGACGGCGGGCATCCACGCCCTGTACGCCTACGAACGCCTCGGCGGCTGGCGCCGGATGGTCACGTTGCGGATGCCCCGGCGCCGCGACGCCCTGGGCGGTCCGGCCACGGTGGAACCGGAGTTCGCCTGAGGCCCACCGCCCGCGCCCGGGGCCCGCGGGCCGTACGCGGGCCGTGCGTATCATCTGCCGGATGATCTCCAACAGTGCCCGCGTTCCCGCCCCTTCCGCCGCGCCCTGCCGCATCACGGTGTGCCGGGGCTGCTGCTGCGGCGACGCGCGCAAGGTGCCCGGGGTCGACCACGCCGGGCAGATCGGGCGGCTGCGCCGGGCCGTGGGCGAGGCCGCGCAGGTGCGGGCGTCGGAGTGCCTGGACGTGTGCGACCAGGCGAACGTGACGGTGGTGCAGCCGTCCGCGGCGGGCCGGGCGGCCGGGGGCCGGCCCGTGTGGCTCGGCCTGGTCAACGACGACGAGGCGCTGGCGGACATCGCGGCCTGGGTGCGGGCCGGCGGGCCGGGGCTCGCGGAGGCGCCGGGGGTGCTGGACCTCTACGAGTTCACCGTCTCGCGGCGGGTGGGCAAGGCGCTCGAGGGCTGACGGGCCGCGGGCGGGGCCTCATCGGGCGCCCGTGCGCGAGGTGGCGGGGTCCGTCGCGGCCTCCGCCGCGCGCTCCAGCTGGAACGCCTCGTTGCCCAGCCCGATCCGGCCGTGCGCCTCGGGCCGTACGGCCTTGAGCACCAGCCCGAGGACCGTTCCGGCCACGGCGGCGAGGCCGATGACGCCGGGCGGGAGCCAGCGCAGGGCGGAGCGGGGGCCGGTGCCGAGCAGGGCGCCGAAGTCCGCGACCGCGTAGCCGGTGATGACCAGCAGGGCCAGTCCGGCGACGGCGGAGGCGAGCAGGCGCGGGGCCTGGGCGCGGGCCGCGCCGCGGCGTACGAAGAAGGCGATGACGGCGGCGCTGGTGGCGGCCATGAGGAGGATGACGCCGAGCGCGCCGACGTTGCCCGTCCAGGTGAACAGGCGGATGACGGGCGTGGTGGGGTCGCCGTGGGGGCGGTCGTCGGTGACGGCGAAGACGGTGACGACCAGGAGCGAGACGACGCTCTGCAGCAGCGAGCCGTGGGCGGGGGCGCCGCTGGTGCGGGCGGTGCGGCTGACGGCGGCGGGCAGCAGGCCCTCGCGGCCCATGGCGAAGGCGTAGCGGGCGACGACGTTGTGGAAGCTGAGCAGGGCGGCGAACGTCCCGGTGACGTAGAAGAGGTGCATGACGTCGGTGAAGCCGGCGCCCAGCCGGTCCTCGGCGAGGACGAAGAGCAGGCCGGGGCCGGCGTCCCGGGACGCCTCGACGATCCGGGAGGGGCCGGCGGCCACGCTCAGGGCCCAGGAGCCGACGGCGAAGAAGAGGGCGATGAAGCCGACGGCGAGGAAGGTGACGCGGGCGACGACGACCTGCGGGCGGCTGGTCTCCTCGGCGTAGACGGCGGCCTGTTCGAAGCCGACGAACGAGGCGATGGTCAGGCAGAGCGCGGTGCCGAGGCCGGCGCCGGAGAGGGTGGCGGGGTCGAAGGAGTGGAAGGACAGGCCGTCGGTGCCGGGGCCGGCGAAAGCGGCGACGTCGAAGACGGCGACCATGGCGCACTCGACGAGCAGCAGCACGCCGAGGACCTTGACGTTGAGGTCCGTCTTGAGCCAGCCGAGGGCGCCGGTGACGGCGACGGCGGCGAGCGCGGGCACCCACCAGGCGACGCTCACCCCGAGGTGGTCGTCGAGGAGGGTGGCCAGCTCGTGGCCGAAGATGCCGTAGATCCCGACCTGCATGGTGCTGTAGGAGACGAGGGCGACGACGGAGGCGGCGGCTCCGGCGGTGCCGCCCAGGCCGCGGGCGATGTAGGCGTAGAAGGCGCCGGCGTTGTGGACGTGCCGGCTCATCTCGGCGTAGCCGACGGAGAAGAGGGTCAGGACGGCGCCGAGGGCGACGTAGAGCAGGGGCTGTCCGACGATGCCCATCGTCCCGTAGGTGGTGGGCATGACGCCCGCCGTCACCATCAGGGGGGCGCTGGCGGCGACGACCGACAGCAGCAGGCCGGCCACGCCGATGCGGTCGGCGCGCAGGCGTCTGGCCCGGCCCTTGAAGGTGCTGATCTCGCTGGTGGTGCCCGTCGGCATGGCGGGAGTGGTCCTTCCCGTGGGGTGGGGCCGGCTCAGGCGGCGCCGAGGGCGGCGCGGCGGGCGGCCCTGAAGGCCTTCCTGGGATCCCGGTCGGGATAGGACCAGGGGGCGTGGGTGGCGTGCGGTCCGATCCGGGTGAGCAGGGCGGCGGCCTCGGCGGGGCGGCCCTCGTGGAGCTTGGCGTGGGCGAGGAAGTTGAGGTCGACCTTGCGCCGGGGGTGGGCGGTGCCGTCGTCGACGTCCCATTCCAGCCACCAGTCGAATGCGGCCTTCATCACCTGGCGGGCGCGGCGGGTGCCCCAGTGCCCCGACCGGGCGGGGTCGGCGGGCTCGAGGCCGGCGCGGGCGAGGACGCGGTAGCGCTCGGCGTGGGCGACGACGGGCAGGACGGCCAGCGGCGAGTCGGCGGGGGCCTGCTCGGCGGCCCAGGAGGCGAAGTCGTAGACCTCGTGGAGCGGGTCGTCGCGGTCGCCGTCCTGGTGTTCGGCCAGGCAGGCGGCCATCAGGTGGTGGGCGTGGTGGTGGTCCCGGTGCCGGGCGCGCACCTGGTCGAAGGCGCGGACGCGCTCGCCGTCGGTGCCGGTGCCGTGGGCGAGGATGAGGATGCCGAGCCAGGGGGTCGGGTCGCGGGGGGCCATTCCGGCGGCGTCCAGGCACAGGGCGCGGGCGACGTCGGGGTTGTCCCTGCCGTGGACGGCCCGGGCGACGGTGGCGCAGGCCAGGAGGGCGGCGGCGTCGGGGCTGTCGGGCTCGGCGAGCTGCCATTCGCGGGCCCAGGCGACGCTGGTGGGGCCCTCGGCGAGGACGACGAGGCGGTGGCCGCGGCGGTCCCAGTCGTCTCCGGTGCGGGCGAGGAGCTGCCGGGCGTCGGCCCAGCGGCCCCGGGCCAGCGCGTCCCGGACGGTGGCCAGCTCATGGTCGTCGAGGGCCGCTTCGAAGGCCGGCCCCTCCTTGTTCCGGGAGCGGCCCAAGGGGGGCGGGGGCGTCATCTGCGGGCTTCCTCCACGGCGTACGTCCCCTCCGGGCGCCGGGTCGCCGGGCGCCGGTGAATAAGCTTGCTCGATCACGCACAGCAAACCGGTAGTCACGGCTCCGCGTCAAGACCGATCTTGATGCTGACGTAACGTCAAGTAACGTACCGTCAGTACAAGTTGCCGGATCCGCCAGGGCGGGACGGCCCCCGCGCACCCCCGATTGACGCATGCATATGCGACGTACTCATGTTCGACCTTAAGGGATGGGCACGGCTGTTCCGGATGAACGGCCGAAAGAGGGGTACTCGGGCGCCACACCGCCCCCAGGGCGGCTACCGTATTTCTGTTGCATTTCTGCCAGCTTTCGTTCAAATCCCCTTCGACCGCACGGTCTTGAGGTGCGACGTGATGGTCTTCGCCTTCGCCGTGAGCGCGGCATGCTGTCTGGGCGTCGGGTTCGTGCTGCAGCAGAACGCCGCGCAGCACGCCCCCATGAGCGACTTCCTCTCCTTCCGGCTGCTGCTGGACCTCGCGCGCATGCCGCGCTGGCTGGCGGGCATCGCGTTCATGGTCTGCGGGATGGTGCTGGGCGCCCTCGCGCTCAACTGGGGGGAGGTCTCGCTGGTCGAACCGCTGATGGCGACGAACCTGCTGTTCGCGATGGCCCTCTCCCGCTGGCAGACCAAACAGCCGCTGGGCCTCGCGGGCTGGGCCGGGCTGTGGCTGCTCGCGGGCGGGGTGGCCGCGTTCATCGTCGCGGGCCGGCCGACCGGCGGCGCCACCGTCACCGACCCCTTGCGGCACTGGCTGATCGTCGGCGTGATGGTGGGCGGCGCGCTGCTGCTCGCGGCCATCTCCAAACGGGTGCGGATGAGCACGGAGGCCGCCCTGCTGGCCGTCGCCGCCGGGCTGCTCTACGGCGTCCAGGACGCCCTCACCCGGGTGACCGGCGACCGCCTGGACGCCCATGGCGCGGCGGCGCTGGTCACCAGCTGGCAGCCGTACGCGGTGGCGGCCCTGGGGCTCACGGCACTGTTGCTGGTGCAGAGCGCCTTCGAGACGGCGCCGCTGCGGATGTCGCTGCCCGCGCTGACCGCGGCCCAGCCGCTGGCCGGGATCGCCTGCGGGGTGGGCTTCCTCGGCGACCGGCTGCGCACCACGCCCGGGGCGCTGGCCTGGCAGGCGGCGGGCCTGGTGGCGATCGTGTGCGGGATCGTGCTGATCGGCCGCCATCCGGCGATGCCGTCGGGGATGACCCCCGAGGGGCGGGTGCGGGACCTGCAGCCGCACTGACGCGGGGGCCGGGGGCTGGTTGGATGGCCGCATGAGTGATCAGCAGCCGCTCGCGGCCGACGAGGTGCTGGACGTCGTCGACGAGCACGACCGGGTCGTCGGGCGGGCGCCGCGGGGCGAGGTCTACGCGAAGGGCCTGATCCACCGCTGTGTGTTCGTCCAGGCCCGGGACGCGCGGGGGCGGATCTTCGTGCACCGCCGCACCGACCGCAAGCTCGTCTTCCCCTCGCGGTACGACATGTTCGTGGGCGGGGTCCTCGGCACCGGCGAGTCCTACGACGAGGCCGCGCTGCGCGAGGCGGAGGAGGAGCTGGGGGTCAGCGGGCTGCCCGCGCCCACGCCGCTGTTCCGGTTCCTGTACGAGGGGCCCGGCGGGCGGTGGTGGTCGGCGGTCTACGAGGTCCGCTGCGAGCTGCCGGTCGCGCCGCAGGAGGAGGAAGTGGCCTGGTGGGACTTCCTGGCGGAGGAGGAGCTGCGCTCGCGCCTGGACGCGTGGGAGTGGGTGCCGGACGGGCTGGCCGCCTACGCCCGGCTGCGGGAGCACCGCCGGACGGGCTGAGCGGCCCGTCCGGCCGGCGTACCTCCCAGGACGCCTAGGGGGTGTCCCCCTAGGGCGTCACCACGATCTTGCCCCGGGTGTGGCCCTCGGCGCTGAGCCGCTGGGCCTCGGCCGTCTTCTCCAGGGGCAGGACCCGGGCGACCTCCACGGACAGCACCCCCTGCTCGGCCAGGTGGCCGAGCGCGGTGAGGTCCGCGACGTCCGGGCGGACCCACAGCAGGCGGCCGCCGAGCCCGGTGACCTCCGGGTCGGTGATGGAGATCAGGCGGGCCCCCTCGGCGGTCACCTCGGCCGAGTCCTTGACGACCCCGCCCACGAGGTCGAGGACGACGTCCACGCCGCCGGGCGCCATGGCCCGTACCCGCTCGTTCAGGCCCTCGCCGTACGTCACGGGCTCGGCGCCCAGCGAGCGCAGGTAGTCGTGGTTGCGCTCGCTGGCGGTGCCGATGACCCGGGCGCCGAGGTGCCGGGCGAGCTGGACGGCCATGGAGCCCACGCCGCCGGCCGCGGCGTGCACGAGGACGGTGTCGCCCTCGCCGGCCCGCGCCGCCTTCAGGCTCTGGAAGGCGGTCAGCCCCGCCAGGGGCAGGCCCGCGGCCTCCTCGAAGGAGAGGTTGGCGGGCTTGCGGGCGAGCGTGCGCACCGGGGCGGCGACGTACTCGGCGAAGGTGCCCCGGGAGAGGAAGTCCTCGCGGACGTAGCCCATGACCTCGTCGCCCACCTGGAACTCGGGGGTGTCGGCGCCCAGGGCGACGACGACGCCGGAGACGTCCCAGCCGGGGATGACGGGGAAGACCGGGTCGATCATGCCGGCGAGGTAGCCGGCCTGGGCCTTCCAGTCGACGGGGTTGACGGCCGCGGCCCTGACCCGCACCAGGACGCTGTCCGGGCCGGGGCGGGGGTCGGGCAGCTCGCCGTACTCCAGGGCCTCGGGGCCCCCGTAGGCGCGGTAGCTGACAGCCTTCATCGTGCCGTCTCCTTGTCGCTCGGTGCGGCCGCTTCCGGCGTCCGGCCGCCCGTCCCAGCGTCGGCCGCCGGGGCCGGGCCCGCCACCTCGGCGGCCCGCAGGGTGTGGATCCTCCGCAGGCCGGCCCAGGCCACCAGGGCGACCAGGAGGAACGCGGTGCCGGCGATCACGAAGGTGAGGGTGAACTGGCTCTCGGCGGGCAGCTTGGGCGCGCCCGGCGGCAGGTGCTCGATGCTCTTGGAGGCCAGCACCGTGGTGATCATGGCGCTGCCGATGGCGCTGCCGGTCGAGCGGGAGATGGAGTTGATGCCGTTGGCGATGCCGGTCTGCTTGGGCGGCACGCTGGCGACGATCACGGCGGGCATGGCGGCGTAGCCGAAGCTGATGGCCGCGCCGACGAGCATGCCGGCGGCGATGACGGAGAACGTGTGCTCGTGGTCGAGGGCGATCCACACGAAGCCGGCGGTGCCGATCAGCGAGGCGAGCAGCAGCACCAGGCGGGGGCCCTTGTGGCGGACGAGCTGGCCGCCGACGGGGGCCGCGAGCAGCGAGACGATGGTGCTGGGCAGCAGGTACTCCACCGAGGCGCGCAGGACGCTGGCGGAGAAGCCGTAGCCGGTGATCTTCGACGGCATCTGCACGAGGTAGGAGACGCCGATGAACAGGGCGAAGGAGCCGAAGCCGACGAGCAGGCCGGCGACGTTGGCGAAGAGCACCGGGCGGTGGGCGAACATCCGCATGTCCACCAGCGGCTCGCGGACCTTGCGCTCGACCACGGTCCACAGGGCGGCCATCACCACGGCGCCGGCGAAGCAGCCGAGCGTACGGGCGGAGGACCAGCCCCACTCGTGCCCCTGGGTGATGGGCAACAGGAGCAGCACCAGGGTGGCGGCCAGGGTGAGGGCGCCGAGGACGTCGGTGCGGCCGCCGGTGGTCTCACGGGTGGCGGGGACGAGGGCGACGACGGCGATCAGGGCGAGCGTGGCGAGGCCGGTGGCCAGCCAGAAGGCGCTGCGGTAGTCGGGGTTGTCGCCGGAGGTGAGCAGGCCGGTGGCCACCAGCGCCAGGCCGCTGCCGAAGGCGAGGGTGCCGCTGACCATGGCCATGGCGCCGGGCAGCTTGGCCGGGCGGATCTCCTCGCGCAGCACGGACAGCGCCAGCGGGAAGATCGCGGTGGCGGCGCCCTGCAGGACCCGGCCGACGATCAGCCAGAGCAGGGAGTGGGTCACGGCGGCGAGGACGGAGCCCGCGACCATGACGATCAGCACGCCGACCAGGGTCTGCTTCTTGCCGTGCTGGTCGCCGAAGCGGCCGAGCAGCGGGGTGAAGACGGCGGCGGAGAGCAGGGTCGCCGTGGTGACCCAGCTGACGTTGGCGGAGGTGGTCTCGAGGTCGTTCTGGATGAGGCCGAGGATCGGCACCACCAGGGTCTGCATCATCGAGACGACCATGGCGGCGAGGCTCAGCGCGAAGACGATGACGGTCTCGTTGCGCCGACTGCCCTGCGCGGCGGGGGCCTGGGAGGTCATGGGGCGGGGGTGTTCCTTCACGTTGCTCGTGTTACTTCACGACATTGATGCTTGAGATCGTCAAGCAACTCGGACCACGGTAGGCGGGGATACTTCAGGTAGTCAAGTTAATGGTTAATGACATAAAGCTCTTGAGTACACTCGAGGCCATGACCGGCCCCACCCCCCACACCCCGACCAAGGCCCAGCTCCTGGAGCTCGTCGCCGCGCTCGGCACCGCCCAGTGGCAGGACTTCGCCGCCGCCGCGGCCCGCCACGGCCTGACCTCCGTCCAGGCCAAGCTGCTGGCCCAGCTCAAGGGCCCGGTGCCCATGCGCGGCCTGGCGGCGCTGCTGCTGTGCGACGCCTCCAACGTCACCGGCATCGTGGACCGGCTGGAGGCGCGCGGCCTGGTGCGCCGGGAGCCCGACCCGGCCGACCGCCGGGTCAAGAACGTGGTCGCCACCGACGAGGGCCGCGAGACCATCCGCCGGGTGCGCGCCGAGATGCAGGCCACGCACAGCGCGCTCGACGCCCTCGACGAGACGGAGCGCACGGCCCTGTACGGCCTCCTCGAGCGACTGCGGCCCGGACTCGAGCACCGGGGGTGAAGCGGCGGCCCCCGCCCGTATTCTGACGGGTGATCGGATCCGCCCGGCCGGGCGGCGGACGGCACGGGAGGCCTTCGCATGACCAGCACGCGCACCATCGCACCCGCTCCGGGAGCCGAGGGTACCGAGCCCTACACCGTCCCGCTCGCCCCCGGGGTGAGCGCCTACATCCAGCCCGACGGCGGCTGGTGCCTGAACAACGCCGGGATCGTCACCGGCGGCGGGCGCACCCTGCTGATCGACACCGCGCCCACCGAGCGGCGGGCCCTGCTGCTGCGCGACGCGGTGGCGGCTGGCGGCGCCCCGCGGCCCTCCCTCCTGGTCAACACCCATCACCACGGCGACCACACCTACGGCAACTGCGTCTTCACCCCCGAGGCCACCGTCATCGGGCACGCCGACTGCCGCGCCGAGGTGCTCGCCGCGGGCCTGCAGCTGCACACCCTGTGGCCCGAGGTCGACTACGGCAACGTCGAGGTCACCGCCCCGACGCTCACCTACACCGACACCCTCACCCTGCACATCGGCGGGACCGAGGTGCGCCTGATCCACCCCGGCGTCGCCCACACCGTCGGCGACACCATCGCCCACCTGCCCGAGCACGGCGTCGTCTTCACCGGCGACCTGGTCTTCCACGGCGGCACGCCCTTCCTCATGATGGGCTCGCTCAGCGGCTCGCTGCGCGCCGTGGAGCGGCTGCGCGCCCTCGACGCGCCCGTCGTCGTGCCCGGCCACGGGCGGGTCACCGACCCCGGGGTGTACGACACCGTCGAGGCCTACCTGCGCTTCGTCGAGGACCTGGCCCGTACGTCCCACGCCGCCGGCCGCACCCCGCTGGAGGCCGCCCGCGACGCCGACCTCGGCGAGTTCGCGGCCCTGCGCGAGAGCGAGCGCCTGGTCGCCAACCTCCACCGCGCCTACGCCGAACTGGACGGCCTGCCGCTGGGCGCCCCGCTCGACGCGCCCACCGTGCTCGCCGACATGCAGACGATGAACGGCGGCCGCCCGATCGCCTGTCACGCGTGAGCCGCCCCGCCCACCGGCCCCGGCCGGGGGCTCCCTCTGGACGGCATACCGACCGGTCGGCATGATGGCCTCCGGACGTGGCGGTCAACTCCCCTGACGAGGAGCGTGCGATGAGCAAGGGCAATCCCCCCGGACTCGATCCGAAGCGGCTCCGGGCCCATCTGGACCGGGCGCTGCCCGGGCTGGTGGGCGGGGAGCTGACGGCCGGGCTGATCGAGGGGGGCCGGTCCAACCTCACCTACGCCGTCACCGACGGCACGACGCGGTGGGCGGTCCGCCGGCCGCCGCTCGGGCACGTCCTGGCGACCGCGCACGACATGCGGCGCGAGCACCGGGTGATCAGCGCGCTGCGCCGGACGGCGGTCCCCGTGCCCCAGGCGCTGCTCCTGTGCGAGGACGAGGACGTGCTCGGGGCGCCCTTCTACGTCATGGAGTTCGTCGAGGGCACGCCGTACCGCACCGCGGCCCAGCTCGCCGCGATCGGCCCGGAGCGCACCCGCGAGGTCGTGCTGGCCCTCGCCGACACGCTCGTCGACCTGCACGCCGTGGATCCCGAGGAGGCCGGGCTCGCGGACTTCGGGCGGCCCGAGGGGTTCCTGGAGCGGCAGCTGCGGCGGTGGGGCAAACAGCTCGAGGCCTCCCGCAGCCGTGAGCTGGCCGGGATCGACGAGCTGCGCGCGGCGCTGGGCGGGGCGCTGCCCCGCTCCCCCGCGCCGGCCGTCGTCCACGGCGACTACCGGCTCGACAACGTGCTCGTCGGCGCCGATGACACCGTACGGGCCGTCCTGGACTGGGAGATGTCCACGCTCGGCGACCCGCTGACCGACCTCGGCCTGCTGGTGATGTACAGCGAGCAGCGGGCCGTTCCCGGCTCCCCCCTCACCACCACGCGCGAGGCGCCCGGCCATCCCGCGCCCGCCGAGATCGTCGAGCGGTACGCCGCCCGCTCGGGCCGCGACGTCACGGCGCTGCCCTGGTACACCGCGTTCGCCTACTTCAAGCTCGCCGTGATCCTCGAGGGCATCCACTACCGCTACACCCTGGGGCAGACCGTCGGCGCGGGCTTCGACCGCATCGGGCAGCTCGTCCCGCTCTTCGTCCGCAACGGCCTGACCACCCTCAAGGAGGGCTGAGTCCCATGGACTTCGCATTCGACGCCCGCACCGAGGAACTCCGCGGCAGGCTGCTGGCCTTCATGGACGAGCACGTCCACCCGGCCGAGGCCACCGCCGCCGAGCAGCGCGCGAAGCTCGCCTCGCCGTGGGACGTACCGCCGGTGGTGGAGGAGCTCAAGGCGGAGGCGCGCCGGCGCGGGCTGTGGAACCTCTTCCTCCCCGACACCCCCGGCCTGCCCGGCGAGGAGCGCGGCGCCGGGCTGACCAATCTGCAGTACGCGCCGCTGGCCGAGATCACCGGCCGGAGCCCGCAGCTGGCCCCCACGGCCCTGAACTGCGCGGCGCCCGACACCGGGAACATGGAGCTGCTGGCGCAGTTCGGGAACGACGAACAGCGCGAGCGCTGGCTGCGCCCGCTGCTGGCCGGCGAGATCCGCTCGGCCTTCGCGATGACGGAGCCCGAGGTGGCCTCCTCCGACGCGACGAACATCGAGACGCGCATCGAGCGGGACGGCGACACCTACGTCATCAATGGGCGTAAGTGGTACATCTCCGGTGCCCTGCACCCGGAGTGCCGGATCTTCGTCGTGATGGGCCGGACCGACCCGGGCGCCCCGGACGTCCGCCGCCGGCAGTCGATGATCCTGGTGCCCCGTGACACCCCCGGCGTCCGGATCCGGCGCGCCATGACGGTCTACGGCTACGAGGACCACTACCACGGGGGGCACGCCGAGGTCGTCTTCGACGACGTCCGGGTGCCCGCCGGCCACCTGATCGGCGAGGAGGGCGGCGGCTTCGCCATCGCCCAGGCCCGGCTCGGCCCCGGCCGCATCCACCACTGCATGCGCCTGATCGGCATGGCCGAGCGCGCCATCGAGCTGATGTGCCGACGGGCGCTGACCCGGACGGCGTTCGGCGAGCCGCTCGCCGGGCAGGGCGTGGTGCGGGAGTGGATCGCGGACGCGCGCGTGGCCGTCGAGCAGCTGCGGCTGCTGGTGCTGAAGACGGCCTGGCTCATGGACACCGTGGGCAACAAGGGCGCCCACACCGAGATCCAGGCCATCAAGATCGCCACCCCGCGCACGGTCGTGGACATCCTCGACAAGGCCGTCCAGCTGCACGGGGCGGCGGGGGTGAGCCAGGACTTCCCGCTGGCCGAGCTGTGGGCCGCGGCGCGGACGCTGCGGCTGGCCGACGGGCCGGACGAGGTGCACCAGCGCTCGCTGGCCCGCCGGGAGCTCGCGCGCCACCGCTGACCCGGGGGCGGGTACTACGGCCGCAGCGCCCGCATCAGCAGGTCCGCCAGGTGGTCGGCGACCTGCTGGGGCGCGAGCGCGCCGTCCGGGCGGTACCAGCTGCCGAGGTGGTGGACGGAGCCGAAGTGGTAGTCCACCACCAGGTCGGCCGGGGTCGCGGAGCTGAAGACGCCGGAGCGCTGGCCCTCCTCGACCAGGGCCCGGAACCGCTCGTGGTAGCGGCGGCGTTCGGCACGCACCTGCTTGCACTTCTCGGGGCCGAGGTGGTGCATGGACCGGAAGAAGATCTTCGTGTCGTCGAGGTTCTCCAGGGTCGTCACCACGACGTCGGCCGCGGCGGCCCGCAGCCGCCGCTCCACCGGGGCGTCGGCGCCCGCGAAGCCGTCGAGCCGCTCCTGCTGGAGCCGCAGCACCCGCCCGTAGACCTCGTGCAGCAGATCGTCCTTCGACCCGAAATAGTGATAGAGCGCGCCCTTGGTGACACCCGCCGCCTCCACGATGTCCTGTACGGACGTCCGGTCGTAGCCCCGTTCGGCGAACAGCCGGGTGGCGGCGGCCAGCAACCGCCGTGGCACCGGCCTTCCGCCGTTGTCCGTCGCCCTGGCCGTCGCCGCCCTGGTCGTCATCGCCCGCTGCCCGCCCTTCCGCCGCTGTGCTCCGTGCACGCCCCGCACACTAGTCCCGCGACCGCCCGCGCGGTTCCGCCTCCGGCGGACTCCCGGGCCGTCACAGGTCCTCGACCTTGCGCTGGAGGTGGTTCATCCCCTCGAGCCAGCGGTCGGGGTCGGCCGCGCGGGCGGCGGCGAAGCCGGCCACCTCGGGGTGCGGGAGGATCAGGAAGCGGCCCTCGGCCATGCCCCTGAAGAGCGCGTCCGCCACGGCGTCGGGTTCGACGGCGGTGGGCCGCAGGAGGAGGTCCCCCACCGCGCCGCTGTCGCGCAGCATGTCCGTGCGGACGCCCGCCGGGCAGATGGCGTGCACGTCGACGCCCCGGTGGCGGTAGGTGAGCGAGAGCCATTCGGCGAAGGCGAGGGCCGCGTGCTTGGAGACGCTGTACGGAGCCGAGCCGACCATCGTGAGCAGGCCGGCCGCGGAGACGGTGGCCACGAACCGCCCGCTGCCGCGCTCGAGCCATCCGGGGAGCAGCTCGCGGGCCGCGCGGACGTGGGCCATGACGTTGACGTCCCAGGCCGCGGCCCAGTCGTCCTCGGCGGCCTCCGGGCCGCCGGTGTGGGCGACGCCGGCGTTGGCGCAGTAGACGTCGATCACTCCGCCCAGGGCCTCGCGGGCGGCGGGCAGGACGGCGGAGGCGTCGCCGGGGACGGCGACGGCGCCGGTCTCCTCCGCGACGGCGGCGGCCTTGGCGGGGTCGAGGTCGTTGACCACGACCCGGGCCCCCTCGGCGGCGAACCTGCGGGCGAGCGCGGCCCCGATGCCGCCGCCCGCCCCGGTGACCACAACTCCCGCGTTCCGTACGGACTTCACGCTCGTGCCTCCCTCGCACCGACGGCCCGGGCAGACTAACCGGTCGGTATGTCGGGGCGGAAGGGCGCCGGGCACGGCCCGTCCCGGGCTCACGTCCGCCCGGCCCCCGCACAAGGGTTCACCCTGCGAATCACGGACGGGTGAACAGGTGCGGAAGAGGCTGGACATGTCCCCTTGACGGCAGGAAGATGCGCGCACATCGGACCGGGGCAGGGGGACGCGCCATGGCGGGCATATCCGTGGAGCCGTACTGGGAGCTGACGTTCGACGCCGAGGGGGATCCCGACGCGGGCGCACGGGACGCCCTGGTACGCGGGGTGACGGAGCGGGGACTCACCGACCTGGTGATCTTCTCGCACGGCTGGAACAACGACCGGTCGACCGCCACCCTCCTCTACGACCGCTTCCTCGCCCCCTTCCCCGCCCTCCTCAGGGACGCCGACAGCCCCGCGCGCCTCGGCTACGCCGGCGTGATCTGGCCGTCCATGCGGTTCACGGACGAGCCGATTCCGGACTTCCCGGCGCAAGCCGCCGCACCGGCCGCCACGCCGGCCCCCGCGCCCTGCCTCGAGCCCGCGACGCTGCGGGCGCTGGCCCGCGCCTTCCCCGGCAGCGAGTCGCTGCTGGACCGGCTGGCGGAACTGCTCGAGCAACGGCCGGACGACCCGGCCCGGCTGGAGGAGTTCGCGGCCCTCGTGCGCCGGCTCGTCGCCCCGCGCCGGACGGACGCCGCGGCCACCGCGGGCCCCTCCGCGCACGACATGGAGCCGGACGCGGAGGCCGCCGCGGAGCCGGTGATGTTCGCCGACGACCCGGCGCGCGTCTGCGGCCGCTTCGCGGACGCGCTGGCCGCCATGGAGGCTCCCCCCGACGCGGCACCCGACGCGGCCGGGGCCGAGCTCTTCGGCGACCTCGGCCGGCGGCTGTGGAGCGGCGCCCTCGAGCTGCTGCGCCAGGGCTCGTACTGGGAGATGAAACGGCGCGCGGGCACGGTCGGCGGCGCGGGACTCGGGCCGGTGCTGGGGCTGCTCGCCGAGACCTCCCCCGAGCTGCGCGTCCATCTGGTGGGGCACAGCTTCGGCGGGCGGCTCATGGCGTTCGCGCTCGGCGCGCTTCCGGAGCGCACCGGGTGCGTGCACTCCCTCACGCTGCTCCAAGGCGCCTTCTCGCACTACGCCTTCGCGCCCCGGCTGCCCTTCGACGCCGGCCGCGGCGGCGCCCTGAAGGGGCTGCACGCCAAGGTGCGGGGCCCGGTGGTGTGCTGCCACTCCGACCACGACCAGGCGCTGGGGCTGCTCTACCCGCTCGCCTCCCAGATCTCCCGCGACCCCGCCTCGGCGTTCGGCCCGCGCGACGTCCGCTGGGGCGCGATGGGCCACGACGGCGTCCAGGCCGTGGAGGGCACCACGACCCTGCCGCTCGCCGAGGCCCTGGAGGGGCTGCCCGCCGAAGGCTGCGTGAACGTCGACGTCTCGGCGGTCGTCCGGCGCGGCGGCCCGCCCTCGGGCGCCCACAGCGACATCTGCCACGGCGAGCTGGCGCGCCTGGTCCTGCTGGCCGGGCGGCTCGTCCGCTGACCGCGGGCGGGCACATCCGTGAGCGATCATCCGCCACGTTCGCGGAAGTTCACATCTGTGCGGCCTTTGGGGGTAGCAGACCGAAGTCGGGCGTACGCGCGTCCGGAGGATCCGAAGATCGGATGGATCCGATGGGCGACGGGATACGTCCCTTCCATGTCGATCCGAGTCCGCGCCGTCGGAGGTGGGATGCAGTGGCAGGTTTCAGAGCACTGGCCCGAGAGGTCCGCAATCCCCGCAACACCATCGCGCTACGGCGGACCTCGTTGCGCAAATGCCTCGAACGCTTCGCCCCCTACGGGCACCGGGCGACCTGGCGACATCTGTGCGCCCGCGCCGGCCTCGCCCCCGACGACCGCGCTCCCGACCCCACCCTGCTGATCTCCGCGCTGGCCGAGCTGGAGGAGGCGCGCGAGGTCTGGCTGACGTACGAGGCCGGGTTCGCGGGCCGGCGCCGCCGCGAGAAGCACGACGGCATCCGCCAGCCCAGTGCCGTCGACGACTGGCACCGCAACACCTGGGGCGGCTGTGACATCGTGCCCTGCGCGTCGCCCGATGTGACGCCGGACGCCCGGCTCGCGGACGTCCTGCGCCGGGTGATCGCGGCCATGGAGTCCGCGCCCGGCGAGGCCTGCCCCGTGTGCGCCCAGGAGCGCATCGAGTGGCGCACCGACCTGGAGCGCTATCCGCTCGAGGGACCGGTCTGCACCGACTGCGGCATCGTGGTCCCGGTGTCCGTACTCACCCCCGCCGCGCTGTTCTCGGCCCGGCGGTACGCCTTCGCGGAGCGGTACGCGACGGTGTGAGGGCGCGCTCCCCGCACGAGCAGGGGAGCGCCGGCCCCCGGCGGCCCGCCGCCGCGGCTCAGCCGCTGAGCAACGAGCCGTCGACGCGCTCGCCTATGCGGTCCTCGGGGTTGGACAGCGCGCACGAGTCCAGGGACAGGCAGCCGCAGCCGATGCAGCTGTCGAGGCGGTCGCGCAGACTGGCCAGCCGCGCTATCCGCTCGTCCAGGTCCGTGCGCCACGCCTCCGACAGCCGGGCCCAGTCGGCCCGGTTGGGGGTGCGCCCGTCGGGCAGCTTGGCGAACGCCTCGCCGATCACGGCGAGCGGGATGCCGACCCGCTGGGAGGCGCGGATGAAGGCGACCCGGCGCAGCGCGTCACGGCTGTAGCGGCGCTGGTTGCCGCTGGTGCGGCGGCTGGTGATCAGCCCCTTGGCCTCGTAGAAGTGCAGGGCCGAGACGGCGACCCCGCTTCGGGCGGCGAGCTGCCCGACCGTGAGCTCGTGGACTTTCAGTGGAATCTGGGGCACGGATCCGACTGTACGTCAGCTGTACGTCAACGCTCCTGCGCGCAGCCGACCATGCGCAGCACCAGGGAGGCGTAGAGCTCGCCGACCTCCTCGGGGCTCCGCTTGCCGTCCGCGTTGAACCAGCGGGCGACGTCGATGCACAGGGAGAGCACGGCCAGCGTCGTGCCGCGCACGTCGGGGACGTCGAAGTCGCCGGCCGCGACGCCGTCCTCGATGATGTCGCGCACCGCGCCGTCGGTGTCCCGGCGCAGCGCGACGATCTCGGCGTAGTGCTCCTCGCCGAGCGCCCCGAGCTCGTACTGCACCACGCGGGCGGTGGTGTGGTGTTCGGCGTGCCAGCGCACGAAGCGGCGCACGGCGTCGGCGAGCCGCTCGGCGGGGGTGCCGGCGCCGTCGCGGGCCTGCCGCAGGATGCCGAGGGCGAGGCGGTGGCCGACGCCGCTGATGCGGTAGAGCAGCTCTTCCTTGGTGCGGTAGTGGATATAGAGTGCGGCGGGGCTCATGCCGGCGCGGCCGGCGATGTCCCGTGTGGTGGTGGCGTGGTAGCCGCGTTCGGCGAAGGCCTCGACGGCCGCGGTGAGCAGCCGCCGGGCGGCGTCGGGCGTGACGTCGGCCCACTCCTCGGTGCGCTGCGCCTGCGCGCCCATAGCGTGCCCCGCTCTCCGGGCCGCTGCGGGCCCTGTTCGCCGACGGAAGGGAACGCACACCATACCCCGGCGCCTGAGCAAGCGCTTAGGGGTGCGTACGGGACCGGCCGCCCGGGCATGCATACCGCCATGACCGCTGAGCGCACCCTGCCGGCGGCGGCCACGGCGTTGACCGCCACGGTGGCGGTCCTGATCACGCTCGTCGCCCTCGGCAACATCACCGACTTCGGCACCAACCAGGAGTTCGTCCGGCATGTCCTGGCGATGGACACCACGTTCCAGGACGAGGACCTGATGTGGCGGGCGATCACGAACCGCACCGTCCAGGACGCCGTCTACGTCGCGATCATCGGCTGGGAGGTACTGGCCGCGCTGGTGCTCATCGCGGCCACCCTGCTCTGGCTGCGCGGCCTCCGGCCGGGCGGGCAGGGCTACGCCCCGGCCCGGCGGGCCACCACGGCGGGGCTGGTGATGCTCCTGCTGCTGTTCGGGCTGGGCTTCATGGCCATAGGCGGCGAGTGGTTCGCGATGTGGCAGTCGGCCAAGTGGAACGGCCTCGCGGCCGCCCTCCGCAACGTCACCCTCGCCGGTTTCGTCCTCGTACTGATCCATCTGCCGTCCCCGCAGTGGCACCCGGGCAGGCCCGGGTCCTGAGCGCCGCCGGGCTCGGGGATCCGGCCGCCGCGACGGCCGTTTCCGGGCGGCGTCACCCGTTCCGGCAGCTGATCCATTGACGTGCCCCGCCAGGAATCCTACGGTCCTCCATAGGAATCCATGAGGGATCCACCGGCAGCGGGAGCGCGCGATGAGCGGTACGGGCAACGAGCAGGCACGAAAGACGGCCGAGGCGCTGGTGTACTCGTCCGGCTTCGGCAACGAGCACAGCAGCGAGGCCGTGCCCGGCGCGCTGCCGCAGGGCCGCAACTCCCCGCAGCGGGCGCCGCTGGGCCTGTACGCCGAGCAGCTCAGCGGCTCCGCCTTCACCGAGCCCCGCCGGCACAACCGCAGGTCGTGGCTGTACCGCATCCGCCCGTCGGCCGCCCACCCGCCGTTCACCCGGGTGCCGGGCGGCGCGCTGCGCGGCGCGCCCTTCACCGAGACCGTCCCCGACCCCAACCGGCTGCGCTGGAACCCGCTGCCCGAGCCCGCCCCGGGCACGGACTTCCTCGCCGGGCTGTGGACGCTGGGCGGCAACGGCGACGCCACCCAGCGCGCCGGCATGGCCGTGCACCTCTACCACGCCACGTCCTCCATGGACCGGGTCTTCAGCGACTCCGACGGCGAGCTGCTGATCGTCCCGGAGCGCGGCGGGCTGCTGCTGCGCACGGAGTTCGGGCTGCTGCGCGCCGAGCCCGGCCATGTGGCCCTGATCCCGCGCGGGGTCCGCTTCCGCGTCGAGCTGCTGGACGCCACCGCCCGCGGCTACGTCTGCGAGAACTACGGACAGCCCTTCGTGCTGCCCGACCTCGGCCCCATCGGCGCCAACGGCCTGGCCAACGCCCGGGACTTCCTCGCGCCGGTCGCGGCCTACGAGGACACCGAGGGCCCGGTCGAGGTGGTCAACAAGTTCTGCGGCAACCTCTGGTCGGCGACGTACGACCACTCCCCGCTGGACATCGTCGCCTGGCACGGCAACCACGTCCCCTATGTCTACGACCTGCGCCGCTTCAACGTCATCGGCTCGGTCAGCTACGACCACCCGGACCCGTCGATCTTCACGGTGCTCACCTCGCCGTCGGACACCCCGGGCCTGGCCGGCGTGGACTTCGTGGTCTTCGCGCCCCGCTGGCTGGTCGGCGAGGACACCTTCCGGCCGCCGTACTTCCACCGCAACGTGATGAGCGAGTACATGGGCCTGATCGAGGGCGCCTACGACGCCAAGACCGCGGGCGAGGGCGGATTCGTCCCCGGCGGCGGATCGCTGCACAACATGATGTCGGCGCACGGCCCGGACCGGGAGACCTTCGACCGGGCGAGCGCGGCCGAGCTGGCCCCGCACAAGGTCGACGACGGCCTCGCCTTCATGTTCGAGACCCGCTGGCCGGTGACGCTGACGCCGCAGGCGGCGGAGGCCGACCATCTTCAGAGCGGCTACGACGGGGTATGGCAGGGTCTGGAGCGCCACTTCAGTCGCTGACGCCACCGTAGAGCCGGAGTTTCCCGTGACCACCTTCGCCCCCGACTCCCTCGCGCTCAACCGCAAGCTCCCGCTGTGGTACCAGGTCACGCAGTCGCTGCGTGCCTCGATACTCGGGCGGCGCCCGGACGACCCGCTGCGCCTGCCCACCGAGGACGCCCTCGCCGGCCACTACGGCGTGAGCGTGCTGACCATGCGACAGGCGCTGAAGGAGCTGGAGGCGGAGGGGCTCATCAGCCGGCACCGCCGGCGCGGGACCTTCATCGAGCCCAGCGCCCGGCGTGGCTCGCCCGTACGGCTGCTGGGCTCGGTCGACACGATCGTCGCCCAGCAGTCCGGCGAGCGCACGGCCGTCCTGGAGCACGGCCCGACGGCGGTTCCGGCCGATCTGGCCGAGTACTTCCCCGGCCTGGACGAGGTGCCGGCCTACCGGCGGCTGCGGTCCGAGGAGGCGTCGGGCGAGCCGACGAACTGGGCGGAGAACTTCGTGCGCCCCGAGGTGGCCGAGCGCATCGACCTCGCGGACCTGACCCGCTGGCCGATGACCAAGGTGCTGCGGGACGCGGTCGGGGTGCGCATCAGCCGCATCACCGACACCGTCGAGGCCCGTCTGGCGGACCCCGAGACGGCCCGCCTGCTGCAGGTGCCGCTGCTCAGCCCGATCCTGCACTACACGGGCGTCACCTACGACGACTCCGGCCGTCCCGTCGACGTGGCCCGCATCCGCTACCGCGGCGACCGCTTCTCCTTCACGGTCACGCTCGACGCGCACTGAGACCGCGCGGGCGCCATGGAGCCGCCGGATGCCGGTGGTTGCGGGCGGGCCGGCCGGGCGAAGGGGACGGCCCGGGTGAGGGGACGACGGAGTGCCGGTGGAGCCGGCCGCCCCTGGGGGTGAGGGCGGGCCGTGCGGGTTCGGGCCGGGGGGGACCGTCAGGCGGGGCTGCTGCCGGCGCTGGTGGCGGGGCCGCTGTGGCTGCCGAAGAGCGAACGGCGCAGCCGCTTGATCGGGGCGAACAGGGAGACCCGGGCGGTCTTGCTCTGTCCGGCACGGGTGTTGTCACGCGCGGTGAGCTCGCGCATCAGCACGGTCGCGCCCTCGGCCTCGCGCTGCGGCACGGCGGGGCCGCCGAGCACCGCGAGGTGACGGTCGAGGCGCGCGCTGGACGCGCCGTTTCCGTAGCTGACGGCAGGCACACGCGGCCTGCTGCGCATTGCTATCTGATCCATGAGACTCCCCACCCGTACGAGGCACCCGGCCCAGGCAGAGTAACCCTATCGCCCCATCGCGTCACCCGCGCATCCGCGGGTCGGATTCACCACCCCGTCAAGGGCGTTGACGAGCCTGGCGTGAACCTGCCGTCACCGTGCGCGAGTTGGCCGGGACATTCCGCTGCCGCACAGGGGGCAATCACACTCCGTTGCGGTACATTCACCCCGAATCGCTCTCGGGGGAGGGACGGACGTCATGGACGGGACTTCCGGCACGGGACGACTGCTGGCGGGCCGCTACCGGCTCCAGCGGCGGCTGGGGCACGGCGGCATGGGCGTGGTGTGGCAGGCCCGGGACGAGGTGCTGGGCAGGGAGGTCGCGGTCAAGGAGGTCCTGGCCCCCGCCGGGATGCCCGGTCCCGACGTGCGGCAGCTGTACGCCAGGCTGGAGCGGGAGGCGCGCGCGGCCGCCCGCGTGTCGCACCGCAACGTCGTCACCGTCCATGACGTGGTGGGCGACGACGGCCGCCCGTGGATCGTCATGGAGCTCGTGCGCGGCGTGTCGCTCGCGGACCTGCTCGAGGCCGAGGGCCTCCTCGATCCCGCCCGCGCGGCACGAATCGGTGCGGAGGTACTGGCCGCGCTCCGGGGCGCGCACGCCGTGGGCGTACTCCACCGCGATGTGAAACCGGGAAACGTGCTCATAGGTAACGACGGGCGTGTCGTGCTCTCCGACTTCGGCATCGCGACGCTCGAGGGCAGCTCGGCGCTGACGGCGACCGGGCAGCTGGTGGGCTCGCCGGAGTACCTGGCGCCCGAGCGGGCGCTGGGGCGTCCGCCCGGCCCGGAGTCGGATCTGTGGTCGCTGGGCGTCACGCTCTACGCCGCCGTCGAGGGGCGGACCCCCTTCCGTCAGGACACCCCGCTCAGCACGCTGCGGGCCGTGGTCGACGCCGAGCTCCCCCCGCCCCAGCGCGCGGGCGCGCTCACCCCCGTCCTGGCGGCGATGCTGCGCAAGGATCCCGCCGAACGGCCCAGCGTGCCGCAGGCGGAGAACATGCTGCGGACGGTGGCCGCGGGAGGTACGGCGCCGGGCGACCGGGCGGCGGCGGGCCCGGCGTACGCGCCGACCGTCGCTGCCGCACCGGCCGACCCGGCCCCGCCCGCGCGCGGAGCGGGACCGGAGCCGGCGCCGGAAGGGACGGGAGGGCAGGGGGACGCCCCCGCGTCCCGGGGGCGGCGCGGCCGGACGGTACTGGTGGCCGGCGTGCTGGTCGCGGCGCTGGCCGCGGCCGGCCTGGTGTGGGGGCTGACCCGCGGCGGCGGGTCGGGCGCGGGCGGCTCGCCGGGCGGCGGCGCGTCGGCCGCGAGCGGCGACGGGAAGGCCGGGGCCGGCGCCGCGTCCGGCTCGGCCTCCGGCCCCGGCGGGGGCTCCGGCTCGTCCGCGGTGAACGTCGTCGTGACCGCGCTGCGCGACAGCTACTCCGGCCCCTGCCCGCCGCCGCGCTCCTCGGCCCCCTCCTTCCAGGCGGGCATCGCCGTGGACCGGGCTCCGGTGGAGGTGGTCTACCGGTGGGTGACGGGCAGCGGCCATGTGAGCGACGGCGGATGGAAGACCCTGCGATTCGGCGCGGGCGCGGGGCTGACGCAGCTCGTGGAGCACGTGGAGACCGGCCACCGGAGCGGGGATCCGGACAAGGACTGGATCGCGGTGGAGGTCAAGAGCCCCCGCACGGCGTCCTCGGAGCGGGTGCCGTTCACGGTGTCCTGCGCACAGGCGCCGAGCGGCGGGTCCTCCTCCCCCGCCGCGCCGAGCCCGTCCGGGCCGGCACCCTCGGCATCGGCATCGGCATCCGCGTCGAAGCCGTCGGGGTCGGGCCTGTACGGAGGAGTTTCGGGCTAGGCCGCCTTGTCGAACACCGGCAGGTATCCGTTCGCCTGCCCGGCGGCGTTCGGGTGGTACGACTCGTCCACCGGCAGGGACACGCTGTTGAGCCACGCGCTGCCCGAGCACAGCTCGTGCCCGGTGAACGTCGTGTTGACGTCCCCGTACGCGAAGCCGTGGTCGGCCGCCCGCTTGGCGATGACCGTGTCGAGGTGGTCGGCGGCCGCGTTGATGGCCTTGCGCTTGGTGTCGCTCAGGCCCGCGCACAGGCCGCCGGTCCGGTAGAAGCGCGGATAGCCCAGGACGACGACCTGGGCCCGGGGGGCTCTGGATCTGATGGCCGAGTAGACGTCGTCCAGCTTGGCGGGCAGCTCGTTCTGGATGACCGCGCGGGCCTTGGCGATGCGGTCCAGGCAGGAGCTGTCGCCGCCCAGGACGCAGGCCGTCATGGTGTCGGCGAAGCCGGCGTCGTTGCCGCCGACGCTGATGCTGACGAGTCCGGTGGAGGAGTTGAGCGGGCCGAGCTGGCCGGCGAGAACATCACCCGTTCGGGCGCCGGAACACGCCGTGAAGGCGAAGGAGGAGGGGGCGTTGCGCGCCGCCCACAGGGCGGGGTACGACCGCGTGCTGCGCTTGCACGAACCGCCGGCGGGGTCGTAGGAACCGGCGCCGACGCCGGAGGAGTAGGAGTCACCGAGCGCCACATAGGCGGGGGTTGACGCTCGCTCGGCAGAGTGCGCGACGCCGGGGACGCCGAGGGCGAGGGCGGCGGTGAGGGACAGCGCGGATGCGGCACCCGCGACCCGGGACAGTTTCATGGAATCTCCCTTAGCAGGGTTTTCTGCCACCACCGTGGTAGCAGCGGCCCGGCGTTGCTGGAAGTGTCCATGCCAAAACCGGGTGATCGACACCCTAGGAGGATGGCTGATTCATGTCGTGTATATGACATTCCGTTCGAAGCAGTTGAACTCTCGACGGTTGTCAATCCACCCCGGGGGATCCCTGATTGACGGGACGTCGGATCATCGTCACGACGCACCGACTGTTCATCCGACGGACAGCTTCCGGTTGTGGCGGGCGTACCGTTCGGGGGCTGTTCGCACGGCCTTCACATCTTGACGTGCCTTTGCCCGTTGCGCGACATTGAAGCCCGGCATCCGGCGCTTCGGGGGGCTAAGTCGCCAATGCAGAGCTTCACTGATCTCACCGGTCTTGACGATTCGGCGGAACGGGACGGTACGGGCGGCGGTGACGGCGGGAGAAGGGCTCCCGCGGGGGACTCGCTCCCCGTGGTGGCGGGCGCGGCCGCGGCCATCGCCGGGGTGGGCGGAGTGCTGGCGCTCGCCGACATCGGATCGCCCCTGCGCGCGCCGTTCACGCTGTTCTTCCTGATCGTGGCGCCCGCGTGCGCCGTGGCGGCCGCGCTGCGCGGCCTGGACCCGCTCAGCCGGGCGGTGGTGGCCGCGGGCGCGGCCGTGGCCGTCGACCTGCTGATCGCCCAGGTCATGCTGGCACTGCACGCCTGGACGGTGCGGGGCGGCGTCGCGGCGGTCGCGGCGGTCAGCCTTCTGGTGTTCCTGCTGGCACACGCGTGGCGCCATCGGGGCCGCGCCACGAGAAGTCGGGCTTCGTGACGTGGACATCAGCGTGTACCGGCCCGGCGAGCTCACCGCGGCCGACCGGGCGGAGTGGTCGGCGATGCAGCGACGGGCCGTGGAGGACGGCTCGCCGCAGCTCGCGAATCCTTTCCTCGCTCCGGAGTTCGCACTGGCCGTGGGGCGCTGCCGGCGCGGGGCGCGGATAGCGGTCGTACGGGAGGACGGGGAGCCGGTGGCGTACTTCCCCTTCCAGCGTTCCTCGCTGGGGGTGGGGCGGGCCATCGGACTGGGCGTCTCCGACGCCCAGGGCCTGGTGCACCGGCCCGGCTTCCAGTGGGACACCCGCGAGCTGCTGCTCGCCTGCGGGCTGTCGCTGTGGGAGTTCGACCACCTGGTGGAGGGGCAGAAGCCGTTCGAGATGGCGGCCTCCGGCTCGTACGCCTCGCCCGTCATCGACGTCGACCAGGGCTACGAGCGCTATCTGGCGGCGCTGCGCAAGCAGTCGCCGAAGTTCACCCGCACCACGCTGGCCAAGGAGCGGCGGCTGGCGCGCGACGTTGGGGAGATCCGGTACGTCCACGACGAGCGCGATCCGGCCGCGCTGCGGGTCCTGACCGGCTGGAAATCGGCGCAGTACCGAAGAACAGGGCGTGCGGACCGCTTCGCGCGCCCCTGGATATCCCATCTCGTCGAGCAGCTGTTCCACACCCGCACGGAGTCATTCGCCGGGCTGCTGTCGGTGCTCTACGCCGCCGGACGGCCGGTCGCCGCGCACTTCGGGCTGCGCTCGACGACGGTGCTGGCCTGCTGGTTCCCGGCGTACGACCCGGAGTTCGCGCGCTACTCCCCCGGGCTGGTGCTGCACATGCGGATGGCCGAGGGGGCCGCCGCGGACGGGCTGGCCTACCTGGACCTGGGCCGGGGCGGCAAGGCGTACAAGGACTCGCTCAAGACCCGTGAGCTCAGCGTCTCGGAGGGCTGGGTGACCCGGCGGCATCCGGTGGCGCTGGGCTACCGGGCCCGGCGGGCGCCGGTGCGCGCGCTGCGCAACACCGTGCTGTCCCGGCCGGAGCTGTTCGAGCCGGCCGACCGGCTGCTCAAGCGTGTGGGGCGCATCCGGCACGGCGAGTGACGGCCCGGGCGACGACGCCCGGGGGGAATACCGGATGGACCGGGCGGACCGGACCCGGCGAAGCCGTCGTCAAGAGCTGAGAGGGTACGGATAGTTGCATAGGCGCAAAAAACACCAAAGGAGGAGTCTCCGCCCCACCTCTTGCCATACAGTCTCAAGCTTCAATACCGTCGTACATCTACCCGCATCGGCCCATCATCTCCAAGCGGCTCGGGGAGGGCTCACAGCGTCGCGATGATGTCCGGCGCGGGGCGCGGCAGGGGGTGCCGCGCTCGGCCAGTCAACAGCGCCGGGTCGCGTGCCGCGCGGCTCGGTGATACTTGCCAACTCGCCCTGCCCGCATGGTCTTTCATGCCGGGCGGGCACGGCGAGTACCCCCTTTTCGAACCGGATACACGATTGGACCGCTGGGGCAGGCGGTCCACCGGACGAGAGGGAAAGAAGACACATGAGTGCGTTCCTGCGGCCGGCGGCCAGTGAAGAGGATCCGGAGACATCAGGCCGCTACCGACCGGTGACCTCGCACTTCGCGATAGCGCCACCGGTGAGCGTCGTCATTCCCGCCATGAACGAGGCGGAGAACCTTCCGTACGTCTTCAAGACCCTGCCGGACTGGATCCACGAAGTGGTTCTCGTCGACGGCAACTCCACCGACGACACCGTGCGGGTCGCCCGCGACCTCTACCCGGAGGTCAAGGTCGTCGAGCAGCTCGGCAAGGGCAAGGGCGACGCCCTGATCACGGGCTTCGCCGCCTGCACGGGCGAGATCATCGTGATGGTCGACGCGGACGGCTCCGCGGACGGCGGCGAGATCGTCAGCTATGTCTCCGCACTGGTGGGAGGAGCGGACTTCGCCAAGGGCTCCCGCTTCGCCAACGGCGGCGGCACGGACGACATGACGCTGATCCGCAAACTGGGCAACCGCGTGCTGACCTCGATGGTCAACCACAAGTTCGGCGCGCGCTACACCGACCTGTGCTACGGCTACAACGCGTTCTGGAAGCACTGCCTGGACGAGATCGCCCTCGACTGCGCCGGCTTCGAGGTCGAGACCCTGATGAACATCAGAGTGGTGAAGGCCGGGCTGCGCGTACAGGAGATTCCCAGCCATGAGTTCGTGCGCATCCACGGCACCAGCAACCTGCGGGCCGTGCGCGACGGACTACGGGTGCTGAAGGTCATCCTGCGCGAACGCGGCACCGGCCGCCGCTCCCCCGGGGGGCGCGGGACGCTCGCCATCGCGCCCACCGCCAACCGCGGGGAAGTCTCTTGAGCGCTGTGCCCACGCCACGGACCGGCATGCCGACCGTCTCGGTGGTGATCTGCGTCTACACCGAGGACCGCTGGGGCGACATCCTCGCCGCGGTGGCCTCGGTGCGCGAGCAGTCCTGTCCCGCGCTGGAGACGCTGCTCGTGGTCGACCACAACCCCGCGCTGCTGCGCCGCCTGGCCAAGGCCTACGGCGACGACGGCGCGGGCGCGGGGGCGCGGCCGGTGCGGGTGCTCGCCAACGCGGGCCCCCGCGGCCTGTCGGCGGGCCGCAACACCGGCGTCGCCGCCTCCGCCGGCGAGGTCGTCGCCTTCCTGGACGACGACGCCGTCGCCGAGCGGGACTGGCTGCTGCACTTCGCCGAGGGCTACGCCGACCCGAGGGTGATGGCGGTGGGCGGCCGCACCCAGCCGGTGTGGGCCTCCCGCCGCCGTCCGGCGTGGTTCCCGGAGGAGTTCGACTGGGTCGTGGGGTGTACGTACCGGGGGCTGCCGCCGGGCAAGGTGGCGGTGCGCAACGTCCTCGGCGGCAACGCCTCCTTCCGTAGATCGGCCCTGGAGGCGGCCGGGGGGTTCGCCGCCGGCATCGGCCGCGACGGCCACCGGCTGCCGCTGGGCTGCGAGGAGACGGAGCTGTGCATCCGGCTGACCCGGGCGCTGCCCGGCGCCGTGCTGCTGATCGACGACCGCTCGGTGATCCATCACCGGGTGCCGCCGGTCCGCGAGCGGTTCCGCTACTTCCGCACCCGGGCGTACGCCGAGGGCCTGTCGAAGGCGCTGGTGGCGCGGAGCGTGGGCGCCCAGGAGGGGCTTTCGACCGAGCGCCGCTACACCACCCGGGTGCTTCCGGCCGGCGTCGGGCGCGGGGTGCGGGACGCGCTGCTGGGGCGGCCCGGCGGCGCGGGCCGGGCTGGGGCGATCGTGGCCGGGGTGGCCGCGGCGGCCGGGGGCTACGCCCTGGGCACGCTGCGGGCGCGCCGGGGCGGCGGCCGGTTCGCGGTGGCGGCGGTCGCGCCGGGGACGGGGCGTGAGGCGGTGCCGGGCGGCGCGGCGGCGCCCGAAGGGGCGGGCGCATGAGCGACGGCCCGGTGCCGATCCTGATGTACCACTCGGTGGCCCATTCGCCGGCCCGCGCGGCGTACGGGCTGTCGGTCTCGCCGGCCTCCTTCGGGGAGCAGATGGGGCTGCTGGCCCGGCACGGCTGCACGCCGCTGACGGCCGGAGGGCTGGCCGCCGCCTGGCGCACGGGCGCCGCGTTGCCCCCGAGGCCGGTACTGATCACCTTCGACGACGGCTACGAGGGCGTGCACCGCTACGCCCTTCCCGTGCTCGCCGCGTACGGCTTCACGGCCACGCTGTTCGCCTCCACGGGCTGGCTGCGCGGCGAGCACGAGACGGGGGGCGCGCTGGACCTGATGCTGCACTGGGAGCAGGTCCGGGAGCTGGCCGCGGCCGGGCTGGAGATCGGCGGGCACAGCCACACCCATCCCCAGCTCGACCAGCTCACCGACGACCGGCTGCGGTTCGAGGTGGCGCACTGCCGTGACGTACTGACGTCCGAACTGGGTCACCCGCCCGAGTCGTTCGCCTATCCCTACGGCTACTCCAGCCGCCGGGTGCGCGATACGGTGCGCGCGGCCGGGTTCGGGGTGTCCCTCGCCGTGGGGAACGCGCTGGCCGCGCGCCACCAGGGCCCGTACGCCCTGGAGCGGGTGACCGTGCGCCGCTCGACGTCCCTCGCCGAGTTCGAACGGCTCGTCGAGGGCAGGGCGATCGGCCGGCTCTTCGCCCGGGACCGGGCGCTGACCAAGGGGTACGCCGTCGTCCGAAGAACCCGCGGTCTCATCAGGAACAGCCCTCTCGTCAGGAACAGCGGCATCAGGAAAGCGAACGGATCCCGTGCCTGAAACGTCCACCCGGCCCGAAAGAGCCGTGGAGCCGGCCGCCCGGCGGCTGCGGCTGCCCGGGCGCGGCAGCGGCAGCCCGCTGTTCCGCAACGCCTTCGCCCTAATGCTCAACACCGGCATCAGCGGCGTCCTGGGGCTGGGCTTCTGGCTGGCCGCCGCGCACTACTACACCGAGGAGTCGGTGGGCCGGGGCTCGGCGGCCATCGCCGCGATGAAGCTCCTGGCGGGGCTGACGGCCATCACCCTCACGGGGGCGCTGGCCCGCTTCATCCCGGTCGCGGGGCGGACCACCGGCGCCCTGGTCGGGCGTACGTACGCCGGGAGTTCGCTGCTCGTCGCGGTCGCGGCGGGCGTCTTCGTCCTCACCCTCGACCGCTGGGGCCCGTCGTACCGCTTCCTGCACGGCCCGCTCGCGGGGCTGGGGTTCGTCGCGGCCGCCGTGGCCTGGTCGGTGCTCACCCTGCAGGACGGGGTGCTGACCGGGCTGCGCAGCGCCTTCTGGGTACCGGTGGGCAACACGGTCTTCTCGGTGGTGAAGCTCGCCCTGCTGGTGGCGCTGGCGGTGGCGCTGCCGGTGTCCGGGGTGTTCGTCTCCTGGGTGGTCTCGATCGCGGTGTCGGTGCTGCCGCTGGGCTGGCTGGTCTTCCGGCGGCTGGTGCCCGCGCATGTCGCGGCGACCGAACGGACGGCGAGCCCGGCCTCCTACCGGGAGATGGGCCGCTTCCTGGCCGGGGACTGCACGGGGTCGCTGTTCTCGCTGGCCGTGGTCTATCTGGTGCCGGTGCTCGTCGCCGCGCAGGTCGGCCCGGCCGACAACGCCTACTTCTACATCACCTCCACCATCGCCGGCACGGTCAATCTGCTCGCCATCAACATGGGCGCCTCGCTGACCGTGGAGGGCTCGCACGACCCGGCGCGGCTGGCGGAGAACTGCCGGGCGGCGCTGCGCCGGATGGCCAAGCTCATGGTGCCGGTGTGCCTGCTGCTCTTCCTGCTCGCGCCCTACGTCCTGCGGGTCTTCGGCCGGGGGTACGCCGACGCGGCCACCCCCCTGCTGCGCTGGTTCGCGGTCGGGGCGGCGCTGCGCGTGGTGATGGAGGTCTACTTCGCGGTGCTGCGGGCGCAGAGCCGCACCGCCGGACTGGCCTATCTGCAGGGGCTGCTGTGCGCGCTGGTGCTGGGGCTGACGCTGGTGCTGCTGCCGCGGATGGGGCTCGTGGGCGCGGGGGTGGCGGAGATCTGCAGCCTCACGGTGATCGTCACCATCGCCGCCGTCAAGCTGCGCTCGGTCCTGCGGGCCGAGCGCAAGGCCGAGCGCGAGGCCGCGCCCCGGGACGCCGAGACCCCGCCCGACGGGGACCTGGCCGATCTCGCGGTGCACGGCGACCGCGGGGACGGCCGGCCGGGCGAGCGCGAGGGCGGCGGGTTCGGCCCGCGCTGGGCGCTGCGCTCGGCGCTCGACGCGGACACGCTGCCGCTGGGCGTACGGCTGGACATCGACCATCCGGAGCGGCGCCCCGACGTCAGGCCCGCCCCCGAGGCGGTCGAGCGAGCCCCCGCGCCCCCGGCCCCGGCCGGGGGCGTCGTGCCGCGCCCCGCGCGCCGGTGGCGTACGCCCGTGGTGGGGGTCTGGCTGCTGCTGGCGGCCGCGCTGGCGCTGTACTGGCTGCCGCTGACGGCCGTCGGCGAGGTGGACCTGGACGGCATGGGCGGGTTCGGGCTGGTGTCCGTGCTGCCGGTGGCGACGCTGCTGGGCGCGGGGCTGCTGGTGGCGGCCTTCGCCTGGACGCTGTGGCTGCCGCGGCCCGGCCGTTGGCTGCCGGCCGCCGTGCTGCTGGCGACCGTGGTGTCCCTGCACGCCGTGCCCGCCGTGCTGGAGGATCAGCCGCGCTTCGCCACGGCCTGGCAGCACCTGGGCTTCCTGGACTACCTCGACCGCTTCGGCACGGCCGCGCCCGACCTGGACGCCCGCTGGAGCTGGCCGGGCTTCTTCGCGCTGGTCGCGTTCGCCGCCCGCGCCGCGGGCATGGACGACCTCGAGGGGGTGCTGCGCTGGTGGCCCCTGGCGATCCAGCTGCTCGGCCTGGCACCGCTGTGGCTGCTGTCGCGCGCTGTCCGGGCCGGCCGGCGGGCGAAGTGGACGGCGCTGTGGCTGTTCGCGCTCAGCGGCTGGGTGGGGCAGGACTACTTCTCCCCCCAGTCGCTGAACTACCTGTTCTATCTGCTCTTCGTCGCCGTGCTGCTGGTGTGGTTCCGCTGGCCCGGTCAGCTGCGCGGCGCGCTGCTGCCCGGCGAGCGCGAGGTCGCGCCGGTGGGCCGGGGCGAGGCCGCGGTCCTGCTGGCACTGCTGCTGGCCCTGTTCGTCGCCTCGGTCGCCAGCCACCAGCTGACCCCGTTCGTCATGCTGGGTGTGGTGACCGCGCTCGCCCTGGCCCGCCGGCTGTCCCTGCCGGGGCTGCCCCTGCTGTGCGCGGTGGCGCTCGCGGTGTGGGTCGGCTTCCTGGCCGAGCCGTACTGGTCGGGCCACTTCGACGACCTCTTCGGCGGGCTGGGTTCGCTCGGCGGCAACGTCTCCTCGTCCGTCTCCGGCCGCATCGAGGGCGGCAGCGCCACGCACAAGGCGGTGCTCTACGTCCGTGTCGCCCTCGCGGGCGGCGTGCTGGCCCTGGCCGCCCTGGGCTGGTGGCGGCGCCGCCGGGCCGGCATCGGCGACAGGTCGCTGCTGGTCCTCGCCTGTGTGCCGTTCCTCGCCTTCGGGATGCAGTCCTACGGCGGCGAGGTCGCCCTGCGCGTCTTCCTGTTCGCCCTGCCGGGCGCCTGCGTCCTGGCCGCCCTCGCGCTGTTCCCCCGGCCCGGAGCCGGGGGCGAGGGGGGATGGCGGGCTCCGCTGGCGGCGCTGCTGGCCGGGCTGGTGCTGGTGCTCGGCTTCCTGGTGGCCCGCTGGGGCAACGAACCCTTCGAGCGCGTCCGTCCCGGCGAGGTCGCGGCCATGGAGTACGTCTACCGCCACGACCGGCCCACCGTGCGGCTGCTGTGGATGAGCAGCGACACCGTCAACGACGTCACCCCCGCCATACCGTGGGGAGCGCGCGACATGGAACGCGTCCTGTACGAACCCACGCTCGCCCCGCGCGACACGGCGCACGCGCCCGCTCTCGTGGACAGGCTGCGCGCCGCCGGCCCCAACGCCTATCTGATGGTCAGCCGGGGCCAGTCCGTCTACCTCGAGTTCAGCGCGGGCTACGCACCCGGCTGGGAGCAGCGCCTGCGCGGCTCGCTGGACGGGCTGCCGCAGCTGCGCCGGGTGCTCACCAACGACGACGCCGTGCTGTACGAGCTGAAGGACAAGCCCGCCGGCCCCGCCCCGGACCCCCGGCCCGGCCCGGCGGGGCCACGGGTGACGTGGACGCCGGTGTCGGTGGTCGGCGCCCTGGCCGCGGCGGCGCTGCTGATGCTGCTGGCGGCCAGGGAGCTGGTGAGGGTGGGGGTGCGGCCGGGAGTGCGGCAGCTGCGGTGGCTGCAGGGCTCGTTCTGGTTCGCGTTGCCCTTGCTGGCGGTGGTGCTGGGGTCCTTGGTGTGGCGGCTGGTGACGCTGTCGTAAGCCGGTCGTATGCCGGTGGTGAGCCGGTCGTCACGGGAGCGCCGGGGCGGCGGGGGGCAGCGTCAGTACAGGGAGCGGTAGCAGAGGGCGGCCACCGCGTGGAGGCCGGGGCGCGGGCGGCCGGGCCGGTGGTGCGGCAGGACGTGGCCGTCGAGGGCGGTGACGCCGGTGTCCGGGTAGGTGACGCGGATGCCGCCGGTGCGGTCCCAGCCGGGGTCGCCCTCCAGCTCGCCCAGCCGCTCCATGGTGCTGCCGATCAGGCCGGGATGCACATGCAGCGGGCCGACCTCGCCGAACGCGACGGTCAGCAGCGTCAGATCGCACTGTTCGGTGTCGACGTGCAGGAACACCTCGTCGTCGCCCTCGTAGTAGCCGTAGGCCGCGAAGGTCGGCACGAGCAGCCGGCCGGTCAGCGCCCTGGCCGCGCCGACCAGCGCCAGGTGCACCCGGGCCAGCAGCGGCCCGCTCGTGGTGGGGGTGGGCCGGCGCGGTGCGCGGCGGGCGGGGACGGGGGTGCGCGGGCCGTCGCGGGGGACCTCGGCGACGGCGTGCCGCCGCCGGCCCTCCGCCGCGACCGCCTCGGCCAGGGCGCGGTCCCACAGCCCGGCCAGCGGCACGTACCCCCAGTCCGCGAAGGCGCGCTGCTGGGCCCGGGTGACCGTGGCGCGCAGCGGGAGCGGCGGCTCGGCGGCGGTCATCAGGGCGTGGTGGCCACGGGCCAGGAGGCCTCGGTGGTGTAGTGGGTCATCTCCCCCTCGGTCGGCAGGCGCAGCACGCCGACGAAGGTGTAGCCCTCCGCGAGCGGGATCCTGCCCTGCGCGCCGAGGCGTTCGTCGATGGCGGCCCGGGCCTCGGGCGCCGCCCGCGCCATCTCGACGACCTCGCGGGGCAGGACGTAGTAGTTGTTCTCCGCGTCGGCGATGACCAGCGCCTGGCTCGCCTCCTCCGGCATGGCGGTCTCGGGCATGGCGGTCTTCCTTTCGCTCGGTGGGGAGGGAGCCGCTCGCGGCGGGCCGTGCCGCCGGCCTCACAGCCAGCGGGTCTCGTACGGCCCTAGCCGGACCTCGCGGCCGTCGATGCGGGCGGTGACGGCGTGGTCCTGGGTGTTGACGGCCAGCACCGCGCCGGCGGAGCCGAGCACCTGGACCTGAGCGCGGTCCTCGCCGCCCACGTCCACCTCCCGCAGCCGGGTGCCGGGCGGGAAGGCCTTGGCGAAGCGGGTGAGCAGGTCCAGCATCGGCAGCTGCCCTCCTCCGTCGCCCAGTTCGGTGCTGCGCCACAGGCAGCCGGGGCAGTCGGCGCCCTGTTCCTCGGGGTTCCAGTAGAAGGCGCCCGCCACGCCCGCCTCGGCCAGCCGCATCAGGGCGCTGGCCTGCACGGCCACGCGGTGGGTCTCGTTCCACATGCGGCGGTTGTCGTGCTCGTCGGCGGGCTCGACGTACCACTCGGCCCACCACACCGGAAGCCCGGTGGTGCGGCTCAGCCAGGCGCTGACGTCGGTGAACTTGGCCGTGGCCCGGAACTCGTCGGGCACGGTCCTGCTGCCCGTACGGGTGTAGCTGGCGCCGTCCACGACGACGAAGTCCGCCCCCTCCTTGTGCTCGTCCCAGTACTCCACCGCGTCGACGGCCCGCTGGTCCACCGCGCCCCAGGGGCCGCTCACCCGGGAGGCGTTGGAGTCGGCTCCGGGGGCCTCGCTGTCCATGACGACGTACGGCCCGCCGACGAGGGCGTGCTTGTTCCTCTTCTTCACTTCCTTGTAGACGAGGTTGTACAGCTCGGTGTAGCCCTCGTAGTCCCAGCGCTTCCTGGATTCGTCGTAGAAGCCCTTGAACTCGTTCCAGACGATGAAGTGCCGGACGTCGGGATAGCGCTTGGCGATGACGCCGGCGAGCTTGGCGAAGTCCTTGTAGTGCGCCCGGTCGGGGGCCTTCTCCAGGGACTTCTGGGACCAGTCGGTGTGCTCGTCGCCGCCCTTCATCCAGTCGGGGGCGCAGCACAGGGTGAGGACGGGGGTGGTGCCGGTCGCGCGCATGAGCGCGACGCGCCGGTCGAGGTCGGAGAAGTTGTAACGCCCTTTTCTGGGCTCGGGGTTGTCGACGCCCCAGCCCATGATGTGCTGGTTCTGGGGCAGCCGGTCGCCGGAGAGGGTGCGTGCGGCGGTGCGGCGGGCGGGGTCCTGGCCGAGATCGGCGCTGTACTGGGTGTGGGTGAAGCCCCAGCCGATGTCGGCGGCGGCCCCGCCGACGCGGCCCCCGGCGTCCCCGGTCCCGCCGGGGCGTACCGCGAGGCTCACGGCGACCACCGCCAGCAGGGCGGCGAACGCGGTCGTGAGCAGGACGACGAGCCGTGCCCGCGGCGTCCACGACCGCCACGACGTCGCCCGCGGCGACGTCCGAGATCCACCATGACGTCCCATCACGGAAAGGGTAACCGGGGCGGAACGGACGTGCGGTGCCTTCACGGCAGGCGGGACGTCGAAGGGTCTTTCGCCCGTGGGGCTCAGGGCTCGTAGACCGCCCGCAGCGCCTCCCGGGCGGCGGCCAGGGCCGCCTCCTGGTCCAGGCCCAGGCGGTGTGCCCGCTGGGCGAACGCGGCGGCGGCCGCCGCGGCCTCGCGCTCGGCGGTGTCGCCGCGGGCGGCGATGAACGTGCCGTTGCGGCCGCGGGTCTCGATCACACCGTCCGCCTCGAGTGCGCGGTAGGCCTTGGCCACGGTGTTGGCGGCCAGGCCCAGTTCCTCGGCGAAGCCGCGTACGGTCGGCAGTTTGTAGCCGACCGGGAGGGCGCCGGAGCGTGCGCGCTCGGCGATGCGGGCGCGGATCTGCTCGAAGGGGGGCTCGGCGGCGTCCGGGTCGACGGTCATCTGCAAGGCCACGGTGGGACTCCTGGCTGGGCGGGCGGTGTGCCGTCCATTGTGCGCCAGGCGTGCCCACCGTGCCCGCAGGCCCGCTGGGTTTCAGAGCTCCAGCCGGACGCCGTGGGAGGCGAGCCAGGTATTGAGGCCGAGGGCCACTTCGGTGGCGGCGCGGAAGGACTCTCCGGCGTCCCCGGAGAGCGCGTCGGAGACGGCGGCGGTGTCGAGCAGGGGGTGCACGGGGGCGCCGGGGTCGGCGAGCACCCGGCCGAGTTCGGCGCGCAGGGCGGCCGCGTAGCGGGGGTCCTGGGTGCTGGGGTAGGGGCTCTTGACCCGGTCGGCGACGGCGGCGGGGAGCAGGTCGCGGGTGGCGGCGCGCAGCAGGGACTTCTCGCGGCCGTCGAAGGTCTTCATCGCCCAGGGGGTGTTGAAGACGTAGGAGACCAGGCGGTGGTCGCAGAAGGGCACCCGCACCTCGAGGCCGGTGGCCATGCTGGCCCGGTCCTTGCGGTCGAGCAGCATCTGTACGAACCGGGTCAGGTGCAGGTGGCTGATCTCGCGCATCCGCTTCTGCCGCCCGCTCTCGCCGGGCAGGCGGGGGACGTCGGCGAGGGCCTGGCGGTAGCCGGCGTCGGTGTAGCCGGGCAGGTCGAGTTTGGCCAGAAGTCCTCGGTCCAGGAGCCCGGTGCGGCCCCCGCTGCCCTCTCCGGAGAAGTGGTCGGCGACGCGGGCGGCGATCCAGGGGAAGGTGTCGGCGGCCACGTGCTCGGGGTTGTGGAACCACGCGTAGCCGCCGAAGACCTCGTCGGCCGACTCCCCGGACAGCGCGACGGTGGACTGTTGACGTATGGCCTTGAAGAGGAGGTAGAGCGAGGTGTCGCCGTCGCCGAAGCCGGCGACGGGCAGGTCGCGGGCGGTCAGCACGGCGTCGCGGTGGGCGGGGTCGGCGAGGTCCGCGGTGTCGAGCACGATGTCGCTGTGGTCGGAGCGCACATGCTCGGCGAGGGCGTGGGCGTAGGGGCCGTCGGGGGTGGGCCGCAGGGCGTCGGCCCGGAAGTTCTCGGTGTGGCCGGTGAAGTCGACGGAGAACGAGCGCACCGGTCCGCGTCCGGCGCCGGCCAGGCCCTTGGCGGCCAGCGCGGTGATGACGGAGGAGTCGAGTCCGCCGGAGAGCAGGGTGCACAGGGGCACGTCGGCGACGAGCTGGCGGGCGACGATGTCCTCGAGCAGTTCGCGGATGCGGGAGACGGTGGTGGGGAGGTCGTCGGTGTGCTCGTCGGCCTCGAGGGCCCAGTAGCGGCGTAAGATCAGGCCTTCGCGGCGCACGCGCGCGATGTGGCCGGGGCGCAGCTCGCGCATGCCCTTGTAGACGGCGTGGCCGGGGGTCTTGGTGAAGGCCATCAGCTCGGCGAGGCCCTCGGCGTCGACGGCGGGGCGCACGGCGGGGTGGGCGAGGATCGCCTTGGGCTCGGAGCCGAAGAGCACGCCGTCGGCGGTGGGGTGGTAGTACAGCGGCTTGATGCCCATGCGGTCGCGGACCAGCAGGAGTTCCTCGGTGCGCGGATCCCACAGGGCGAAGGCGTACATGCCGTTGAGGTGTTCGGTGAAGGCCTCGCCCCACTGGAGGTAGGCGCGCAGCACGACCTCGGTGTCGCTGTCGGTGCGGAAGGCGTGGCCGTGGGAGCGCAGTTCGGCGCGCAGTTCACGGTAGTTGTAGACCTCGCCGCTGTAGGTGAGGGCGAGCGGGGTGCGGCCGCCGTGTTCGGCGAGCATGGGCTGGCGGCCGCCCTCGACGTCGATGACGGCCAGCCGGCGGTGGCCCAGGGCGGCGTGGGTGTCCAGCCAGACGCCGCCGGCGTCGGGCCCGCGGCAGGCCATGGTGGCGGTCATCGCCTCCAGCGTGCCGCGGGCGGTGGTGAGGTCCTGGTCGTAGGAGATCCAGCCGGTGATTCCGCACATGGGCGGTGTCCCCTCTCGGTAGACGGTCCCCCGTGGGCACGGCCCGCCGCGGGTGCGGCGGACCGTGTCGGACGACGCTACGCCCACATAGATGCATCCACCATCTACGGTCGCCGAAACGGCCGGGAACCGGCTGGTGGGCGGCGGGGCGACGGCGGGCGGCCCCGGGAGGGTACGACGGCCTGCTCAGGACAGGAAGTGGAAGGACGGGGCCGGATGCATCAGGAACTCGTGGTGCGAGATGTTCCAGGCGTACGCGCCGGCCATGGAGAACGCCACCCGGTCCCCCACCCGCAGCTCCGCCACCGGCACCCGGGCGGCGAGGGTGTCCTTGGGCGTGCACAGCTGTCCGCTGAGGGTCACCGGCTCGTCCAGGGCCGCAGGGCGCGGCCAGGGGAGGTCCCAGTCCTGGACGGGCAGCACCGTGAAGGGTTGGTCGTGGCCCTTGGCGGCGGGGGTGCGCAGGTGGTGGGTGCCGCCGCGCAGCACCGCGAAGGCCTCGCCGTGGCTGTGCTTGACGTCCAGGACCTCGGTGACGTACCAGCCCGCGTGGACGGTCATCGACCGGCCGGGCTCGATGCGCAGGGTGACGTCCGGGTACCGCTCGCCGAGGGTGCCGAGCCCCTGCCCGTAGCCGGCCCAGTCGAAGCGGGTGTGCGGCCTCGCGTAGTCGACGGCCATGCCGCCACCGACGTTGACCTCCATCGAGCCCAGGCCGTGCCGGTCGCCGAACTCCCGCGCCCAGGCGGTGATCCGGGCCGCGAGGGCCAGCTGCGCGGGCGCGTCGAGGCCGCTGGCGAGGTGGGCGTGGACGCCGCGCAGCCGCAGCCCGGGGCCCAGCGAGGGGACACAGGCCTCGGCGCGGCGCGGGTCGAGGCCGAAGGGGCTGGGCCTGCCGCCCATGGCGAGCGCCGCGCCGCCCAGATCGCCGTCCCCCACGGGGAGGTTGACGCGCAGCAGGACGTCCACGGGCGCCCGGCCGGGCCGCTCGCCGGCCAGCCGGGCCAGCAGCCGCAGCTCGTTCTCGCTCTCCACGTGCAGGCGCTCGACGCCCAGGTCGAGGGCGAGCCGCAGCTCCTCCTCGGTCTTGCCGGGCCCGCCGAAGGCGAGCGGGAGGCCGGGCACGGCCCGGCGGACGTGTGCCAGTTCGCCGCCGGAGGAGACCTCGTACCCGTCGACGTGCGGGGCGAGGGCCCGCAGGATCTCGGGGGCGGGGTTGGCCTTGGCCGCGTAGTACAGCTCCACGTCCGGTGGCAGCGCGGCCCGTACCCGCTCGGCGTGCTCGTCGAGGGCCGCGAGGTCGTAGAGGTAGGCGGGCAGTTCGCCGGCCGGCAGGCGTTCGGCGTGGGCGGCGGCTCGGGGGGTGATCACTGGGTGGCGCTCCAGGGTTCGGTGCGGGATTCCGTCGAGCCTTGACCGCCGCGAGCCACCGACAGCAGGTCCGAGACCAGGGGCGAGCCGATGCGGACGTACCCGGCGTGCCGGTCGGCCTTGCGCTCCCAGCGGGTGAGCAGATTGGCCTTGGCGGGCAGCGGCACGCCGGCGACCAGGGCCCGCAGCAGCGGCGGGTTGCCGTGCGCCTCCGCGCGCCGGGCCAGCACCCGGCGTACGGCGGACCACAGTTCGGGCTCGAGCTGGGGGTGGCGGTCGGCGAGGGCGGCGAGCACCTCGGCGAGGTGGTTGACCAGCAGGCAGTACACGACGCGGTCCCAGCCGCGCTCGCGGTCGTACGTCATCGGGCGGGCCACCTCGGGGGCGAGCTCCGCGAGGGCGGCCCCGTGGTGCTCGGCGAGCAGCTTGGTGCCCTCCAGGTCGCGCAGCAGGACCTGGCGGGGCATGCCGTCGTCGTCGACGCCGACGACGACGTTCTGCAGGTGGGGCTCGAGGACGACGCCGTGGTCGAAGTAGGCGGCCAGCACCGGGGGGACGAGCAGCCACAGGTAGTCGTCCCACCAGGTGAGCGCGGCGTCGGGTCCGGTGCCCGCGAGCAGCCGGGCGACCTGGGCGCCGGTGGTGGGGTACTCGTCGGCGACGGCCCCGGCCAGCAGGGCGGTCAGGCCGGGCGCGAGGCGGGCGTCGAGGCCCTCGCGGACGATGACGCCGAAGCCCTCCGCGAGCTCGCGGCTGCCGAGGTCCAGGGTGCGGTAGCCGGGTTCGCGCAGCAGGCCGGCGCCGGGGAAGCGGGCGGCCAGGTCGCCGGCCACCGGCTCCAGCAGGCGGGTCAGGGCGACGGCGCCGGTCAGCTCGTACTCGGCGTTCTTGCGCAGGCAGTTGGTGATGCGGATGTTGAGGCTGAACTTCAGGAAGTCCCGGCCGTCGTAGAGCGTGCGCACCGACGCGGTGGGCGCGAAGTCCGCGCCGCGCTCACCGAGGTCGAGGACGTCGCCGCGCTCCCTGGCCGCCCGCAGCGCGGGGTGGTCCTCGAGCATGGCGTACTGCCAGGGGTGCGCGGGCAGCAGGACGTAGCCCTCGGGCACGCTCCCCTGCCGGTCGAGCGCGGCGAGGGCGCCCGGGCGGGCCGCCTCCTCGCGGACGAGCGCGCGGCGTACGGCCAGGTGGCGCAGGGGGAAGCAGGCGCGGGCCTCGGGGGCGTAGCGGGCCCAGTCCTCCGGGGAGCCGGTGCGTGCCTTGGGGGTGGGGTGGAAGCGGTGGCCGAAGAGCAGGGACTGCTCGGAGTCGAGGTAGCGCCCGGCCGGGGTGAGGTCGCCGGCGGCCGGGCGCCAGGCCTCGAGGGCCGCGCTCACGCCCGCGTGGCCGGCGGCGACCTGGCCGAGGAACTCGTCGTTGCGGACGCCGGTGCGCAGTTCCAGCTCGTGGTGGATGTACGCGGCCAGGGTGCGCCAGGGAAGCTCTTCCCAGACGCCGTCGCGTTCCTCGGTGACCGGGCCGGTGAAGCGGTGGGCGCCGATCAGGGAGGCGCGGCGTAGCCGGACCCGCAGCAGGGCCCCGCCGCGGGGCAGTCGCAGCAGCAGGTGTCCGTCGGTGACGGCGGTCTGGTGCTCGGGGCCGGAGACCTCGCGCAGCAGGCAGTTCAGGAGCGTGTGGGCGACCACGTGGTCGGCGCCGGGGAGGCCGTCGGGCGCCGGGGGGCTCGGGCGCAGGGAGGCGGCGGAGGAAGCGGAGGAGGACATTTCAGCGACTCCAGCGGAGGAGGGTTGGCGTGCTGACGAGCGCCGTCAGGGCGGCGACGGCGGATCCCGCGACGATGGGTGCGGCCGGGCCCCAGACGTCGTTGGAGACGGCGGCCACCGCCCCCGCGACGACGGCCCCGGCCTTGGATATGAACTCCAAGGTGCCGAACATCCGGCCGGGCCCGCGGCCGCGGCAGGCGTCGGCGGCGAGCGCGGACAGGCTCACCAGGCCGAGGGTCATCCCGGCGCCGAGCAGCAGCCGCAGGGCGACGAAGGAGAGCACGGTGCCGGCGCCCCAGTGCCCGGCGAGGGCCACGGCCACCAGGGCGAAGCCGCTGACCGCGCCGAGCAGCGGGCGGTGGGCGACGGCGGTGTGCACGGGCCTGGCCAGCAGCGGGTAGCACATGTGCGGCAGAGCGAAGAGGACGCCGCTCGCGAAGGGCCCGAGGCCGGGCAGCCGCTGCTCGACCAGGGTGATCAGGTACGGGTAGGAGATGACGGTGGCCAGGACGAAGGCGAACTCGAGGGCGTACAGGGCGCGGGGCGAACGGGCGGCCGGGACCTCCGCCTCGCCGGCGGCCGGCGTCCCGGCCGCCGGCGGCGCGGGGCGCGGCGGCTCGGGGAGTGCGGCCAGCATCAGGGCGGCGGCCAGCGGCAGCACGGCGAGCAGGGCGTACTGGCGGTGCGGGGAGACCCACGGGGAGAGCGAGCCGACCACGATCGGCGCGGCGACGAGCGCGAGCCGGGCGGCGCCCTGCATCAGGGTCAGCGCCCAGGACAGGCGGTGCCCGTCGAGGGCGGCCGCGAGGTAGCCGTTGGAGGCGGCGAAGGTGCCGCCGAGGACGCCCTGCAGGACGAGGGCGGCGGTGAAGGCGGGCAGGCTGTCCGCCCATCCGGCGAGGAGGAAGGAGACGGCGAGGCCCAGCTGGGCGCGCAGCAGCAGCCGTTTGCGGCCGTAGCGGTCGGCGAGCCGCCCCCACAGGGGGGCGCCGAGGGCACCGAAGACGGTCGGCACGATGTAGAGGAGCCCGGCCCAGCGGGCCTCGGTGTCGCCGAGCGAGGGCAGGATCGCCGTGAGGTAGGGGGGCAGGCCCAGCGCCGCGAAGGAGGCGACGAAGTAGCAGGCCGCCACCGCGTGGATCTGCCGGGTGCGCAGGCCGGCGGGCGCCCGTGTCCCGGTGCGCTCCAGGACGGCGGTCACCGCGGGGCCCCGCGCAGGTAGTTGGGGCCGTCGACGTAGTGCTTGTTGATGTCGGCGGCGCCGGAGCGTTCCTTGGTGAGCAGGGTGCCCGCGGTGATCATGGCCTTGACCGGGAGCCGGTCGGCGTCCAGGACCCGGGCGCGCAGCACGGCGGCGGGGCCGGGCGCGATCCGCCCCACGGCCTGGGCGAGCCGCTCGCGCAGCTGTCGTAGCCACTGCTCGAGGCTTCCCCGGCCCAGGCGGGCGAGTTCGAAGGCCAGGGCGCCGGCGCACAGGTGGACGGTGATGGTGGCGAAGACGTCGGCGACGGGGCCGTCGCCGGCCACGAGGATGCGCCGGTCGTCGAAGCCCAGCAGGTCGGCGGCCTCGCCGCCCAGGCGGGCGGCGAGCCGGACGGAGTGCACGCGCGGCCCGTCGTTGTCCTTGAGCAGCAGCCGCATCCGGGGGCGGCCGTCGATCTCGTCGAGGACGACGGAGGTGTTCTGCTGGTGGGACTCGAGGGCGATGCCGTACGAGAAGAGGGTGGTGTGCCAGTCCAGCAGCAGCGTCAGATAGGCGTCGACCAGGGCGACGAGCGATCCGCCGTAGTACCGGTCGGCGAGCGCGTCGGCCACCAGGCGTCCGTCGGGGGTGCGGGCGAGCAGCCCGGCGACGGTGACGACGTGGGCGCCGGCGAGCCCGTCCGGGTAGCGGCGGACCAGGGTGGCCAGGAGTTCGTGGCCGGCGCCGAGGTGGGTGCGTTCGTCGGCGACGAGCACGGCGCCGGCGAAGCGCGGCTCGGCCGCGACGATCTCCTCGAGCAGCCGCTGGCCGACCTCGCCGTCCAGGAGGGTGCCGGGCTGGATGGTGCGCCGGTTGCGCAGGCCCAGGGTGGCGGTGGCCAGCGGGAGCTTGAGGTGGGTGGTGGGGTCGTCGGCGACGGCGACGGTCCGCATGGACAGGGTCGGGGTCACCTCCAGCAGGGGTTTGTCGGCGAGGTGGGCGGAGCCGGCGAGGCCGGTGGCGGCGAGCGCCTCGGCGAGCGGGGCGCCGGCGGTCAGCGGGTGGACGGGCAGCGCCAGGTGGGTGGCGTCCAGGTGCGGCAGGCCCAGCGCCGCGGGGGTGGGCCACCAGTCGGGCAGTCCGGCCCGGTCGCCGGTGACGGCGGTATGCGGCAGGGCGAGCCAGCGCAGGGCGAAGGAGGGGTGGAACTCGGGGGCGTACGCGCGTAGTTCGCGCTCGGTCAGGCCCGAGCGGGCGCGTCCGGTGGGGTAGACGGGATGGTCGCGGAAGGCGGCCAGGGTGTCGAAGGCGAGCGAGCCGCGCAGCCCGGTCCACGCGGCGGTGGAGTGTCCGTAGGCGTCGGCCAGCCGCCGCACGACGTCGTCGCGCACCCGGCCGTGCAGGCGGAGCGCGGCGAGCGCCTCGTCGCACTCGGCGAGGAAGGCGTCGAAGCCGGGCCGGTCCTCGGGGGCGGCGGCCGCGCGCAGCCGGGCGAGGGCGGGGCGCAGGCCCCGCACCGGCCCCTCGGCGGTCTCCAGGACGGCGTCGCGGGCCCGGACCTCGCACTGGAAGCCCTCGGGCCCGACCGGGAGCAGCAACGTTTCCCCCGTGACGGGGAGCCGGAGCCAGTCGCCGTCGGGACGCCTCTCGGCGACCGCCTTGGAGCGCAGCTGGTAGGCGTCCTCGCGCAGCAGGGTGCTGAGCACCCTGCCGAGGAGCTCCTCCTCCAGCGCGTCGCGCGCCGGTGCGGTCGTCTCGGCCGCGCTCATGAGACGATCTCCCATCGCCGGGCGGCCAGGAATTCCGCGACGGCACGGTCGATCCGGTCCTGGTCGGTACCGGTCGCCCGCAACACCCCCAGGTAGTCGCGGTTCGTGCGGTAATGCGGGTGCTCCTCGCCGAGCTCGCGCAGCGGCCGGTAGACCAGCCGGACCCCGTCGCGCTCGGTCTCGCTCGCGCCGGGCGCGGCCTTGAGGACGCCGCCGCGCTCGGCGCACACGTACTCCATACGTACCCGGCCGTCGGTGCGCGCACCGAGTTCGGCCGGGAGTGGCTCACCGAGGTGGGTGCGCAGGATGTGTTCGAAGAGCGGTATGTCCAGCAGCGGGGCGAGGACGAGGTCGCACTGGTCGCCGATGGAGCGGTAGTTGACCTCGATGAGGCGGGCGCGGTCGCCCTGGACGACGTACTCGGTGTGGCAGACGCCGAACCCGATGCCCAGCGCCCTCAGCTGGGCGAGGACCTGCTCGCTGTGGGGCCGCGGCGGTTCGGGCAGCAGGTCGAGGCGTTCCTCGATGAAGTACGGCAGCGGGGAGAGCCGGGTGCGGAAGGCGGCGTAGGGGTGCAGGGTGGTGCCGTCGCCGAGGGTCTCCAGGGTGTGCAGCTCCCCGTCCAGGTACTCCTCGACGACGAGGGCCGTCTCCGGCCGGCGGGCACGGATCTCCCGGCAGCGTTCGGCCAGTTCGGCGGCGTCGCGGACGAGGACGACGTCCTCGCTGGCGACGCCTTCGCGGGGCTTGACCACGCACGGGAAGGGGAGGCCGGCTTCGGCGAGTTCGGCGACGTCCTGCTCGGGGCGCAGCTCCACGGAGCGCACGGCGTCCAGGCCCGAGTCGGCCAGGGCCCGGCGCAGCTGCGCCTTGTTCTTGGCGTTGTGGGCGGCCTTCCAGTCCTTGCCGGGCAGGCCGAGGTAGTCGGCGGCCAGCGCCGCCTGGGTCTGCAGGTGGTCGCTGTTGGTGAAGACGGCGTCGGGGCGGCCGAGCTCGGAGATGCGGCCTATGACCTCGCGGAAGTCGCGTACGTCGCAGTGCACCAGCTCAAGTCGGGGCAGGGCCTCGCCGCCGTCGGCGACATGACGCGCGTAGGCGCGCCGGTGGGCCTCGGGCTGGTCGGTCAGGAGGGTGACCGCGAGGCCCAGGCGGGCGGCGGCGGGCAGATAGCCCTCGGTGACGGAGTCGGTCGGGTTGAGCGCGAGAAGATGCAGCCGCACAGGGGCACCTTTCGGAGGCAGGGGTGTTCGGGGGCGCCTGTGCCGGGCCGCGCCGCATACGCGGCCCGGCACAGGAGGTGGGGAGGAGGGTCGTGCGGGGCGGCCGTGGGGCGCCGGCCGCCCGGGCCGGCTACTTGGGGGCGTCGACGCCGGCGGCCTTGGCGATGTCGTCGAGGACGTGGCCGGCGGCCTGGACGCCGATGCCGGACATCCACGTCTCGTCGGGCACCTGGACGACCTTGTCGTTCTTGACGGCGCCCAGGCCCTTCCAGAGCGGGTTGCCCTGAACGGCGTCCTGCTGGGTCTTCTTGGGGTCGTCGGCGACGGTCACGAAGACCATGTCGGCGTCGGCCTTGTCGATCTGCTCCGGGGAGACCTCGAGCATGGGCTTGTCGACGTCCTGCGACTCGGGACGGCGCAGGCCGATGTCGGACAGGACGATGCCGCTGAACGACTGCTTCTGGTAGAGGCGGGTGGGGCCGGCGACGAAGCGGACGACGGAGGCGGTCGGCATCTTGCCGTCGTTCTTCTTCTTGATCTCCTCGCCCAGGGCCTTGGCGCGCTTCTCGTACGCGTCCATGGCCGAGGCCGCTTCCTTCTCCAGGCCGAGCGCCTTGGCGTGGACCTTGAGGTTGTCCTTCCAGGGCGCGCCGGTGGTCTCGGTGAAGACGGTGGGGGCGATGCCCTTGAGCTTGTCGTAGACCTTGGCGTGACGGACCTTGGAGGACAGGATCAGGTCGGGCTTGAGCGACATGATGCGCTCGATGTTGGGCTCCGCCATGGGGCCCACGTCCTTGGCGTCCTTCGTCTTGTCGCCGAGGTACGAGGGGAAGCCGCCCTCGGTCTTCATGTGGGGGGAGACCGCGCCGACCGGCGTGACGCCGAGCATGGTCACGTCGTCCAGCTCGCCGGTGTCGAGGACGACGACGCGCTGCGGCTTCTTCTTGATCTCGGTGGTGCCCATGGCGTGGGTGATCGAGCGCGGGAAGCCGGCGTCGGAGGCGGCCGGCTTGTTCGCGCCTTCGGCCTCCTTCTTGTCGTCGCCACCGCAGGCGGCGAGCGCCGAGCTGCCGACGATCACAGCGAGCAGTGTCGCGGACACTCTGCGCAGTCTCTTCGGGGCGGGTCGGAGCACGGTCATGGCGGGGTTCCTTCTTCGAGCGGTTGGGGTGGGGGGAGGTCAGGAGGCCGCGGGCGTCACGCGTCTGCGGGAACGGTCGCGGGGGACGACCAGGGGGGTGCCGGTCTCCGGGTCGGGGACGACCCGGCAGGGAACCCGGAAGACCTCCTCGACGAGTTCGGCGGTCAGGACGTCCGCCGGGGGCCCGGCCGCTGCCGGGCGGCCGTCGCGCATGACGACCAGGTGGTCGGCGTAGCGGGCGGCCTGGCCGAGGTCGTGCAGGACCATCACCACGGTCCGTCCGGCCTCGGAGTTGAGCTCCTCGACCAGGTCCAGCACGTCGAGCTGGTGGCGCAGGTCGAGGAAGGTCGTGGGCTCGTCCAGGAGCAGCAGGGGGGTGTCCTGGGCGAGGGCGAGGGCGATCCAGGCGCGCTGGCGCTGGCCGCCGGAGAGTTCGTCCACGGCCCGGTCGCGCAGCGCGTCGGTGCCGGTGCGGGTCAGGGCCTCCTCGACGGCCGCCTGGTCGGCGGCGGACCAGGGGGTGAGCATGCGCTGGTGGGGGTAGCGGCCGAGGCGTACGAGCGCTTCGACGGTGATGCCCTCGGGGGCGACGGCCTGTTGCGGGAGCAGTCCCATGCGGCGGGCCAGGGCGCGGGCGGACATCCGGTGGATGTCGGCGCCGTCGAGGGTGACGGTGCCCGCCGTGGGGGCGAGCAGCCGGGCCAGGCCGCGCAGCAGGGTGGACTTGCCGCAGGCGTTGGGGCCGACGACGGCGGTGACGGCGTCGCCGGGGAGGGTCAGGTCGACTCCGTCGACGATGACGGTGCCGCCGTAGCCGAGCGTCAGGCCGTGGGCCGCGAGCTGGTTGGCGTTCGTCGCGCTCATCGGGTGGCACTCCCAGCGTTGGGCTTCATGTGGCGCAGCATCAGTACGAGCAGCCAGGGCGCCCCGAGCGTCGCGGTGAGGACGCCGACGGGCAGCCCGTGGACGGGCAGGAGGTGCAGGACGGCGAGGTCGGCGCCCAGCAGCAGGACGGCGCCGGCGAGCGCGGTCAGCACGAGCGTGCCGGCGGTGGCCGGCCCGGCCAGGAACCGCACGATGTGCGGTACTGCCAGGGCCACGAAACCGACGGGCCCGGTGAGGGCGGCGGCGACGGAGGCCAGCACCACGGCGAGGAGCAACAGGCGCAGCCGGGCGGCCCCCGGGGACAGGCCGAGCGCGCCCGCGCTGTCGTCGCCGAGGTCGAGGACGGACAGTTGGCGGTGGCCGAGCAGGGCGGCGGCGATGCCGGCGAGGATCACCGCTCCTCCGGCGTCGACCTCGGTCCAGGTCCGTCCGTAGACCGAGCCGGTGGTCCACTGGAGGGCGGAGGAGGCGAGTTCGGCGGGGAAGCGGACGATGAGGAGGTTGACGGCGGCGGCGAGGCCGGACTGCACGGCGAGGCCGACGAGGACGAGCCGGGAGACGGTGAACCCGCCGCGCCAGGCCAGCAGTCCGAGCAGCACGGCCGCGAGCAGGCCGCCGCCGAGCGCGGCCGGCGAGATCAGCGCGGCCGGAGCGCCGGAGGCGATGACGGCCACGGCGGCCAGGGAGGCGCCGCCGGTCACGCCGACGACGTCCGGCGAGGCGAGCGGGTTGCGGGCGACCCGTTGCAGGATGGCGCCGGCGACGGCCAGTCCGGCCCCGGCCGCCACGGCGGAGAGCACCCGGGGCGCGCGCAGCTCCTGAACGAGCATCACGTTCCCGGGGTCGCCGAGGCCCACCAGGCCGCGCAGGGCGTCCAGGGGCGGGATCGACACCTCGCCGGTGCCGAGCCCGATCGCCGTCAGCGTCACGAGCAGGGCCGTGGCGGCCGCGCCGAGCAGGGCGGTCCGCCGGCGCTGCCGGGCGAGCGCGCCGCCCGCCGCGCGGGGGGTCGTCTCTGTTGTCAGGGGAGTCATCGCGCCACCTTCCGGGCGAGGAAGGCGAGCATCGGCGCGCCGAGCAGGGCGGTCACGATGCCGACCTCCAGCTCCACGGGGCGCAGCACGACGCGGCCGAGGACGTCCGCGGCGAGCAGCAGCAGCGGCCCCGCGATCAGGCAGCCGGGGATCAGCCAGCGGTGGTCGGCGCCGACGAGCTTGCGTACGAGGTGGGGGGCGGCGAGGCCGACGAAGGAGAGCGGGCCCGCGACCGCGACGGAGGAGGCGGCGAGCAGGATGACCGCCACTCCCCCGGCGGCGCGGATCCTGGCGACCGGGACGCCGAGCGCCTGGGCGGTCTCGTCGCCGAGGGCGAGGGCGTTGAGCGCGGGCGCGATGGCCAGGGCGAGGACGAGGCCGACGGCCAGCGGCACGGCGACGGGCAGCAGGATGTCGGTCTGCCGTCCGGCGAGCGAGCCCGCCAGCCAGAAGCGGGCCTCGTCCAGGGTGCGGTGGCTGGTGAGCATCACCGCGGAGGTCCAGGAGATGAGCACGGCGTCCAGCACGGTGCCGCCGAGCGCGAGACGTACGGGGTCCAGGTCGCCGGCGCGGCGGGCGAGGGAGAGGACCGCGAGGGTGGCGAGCGCGGCGCCGGCGAAGGCGAAGGGCAGGTACTGGGCGGGGTGGGTGAGGTGCAGGGCGTAGCTCGCGACGACCACGGCGAAGCCGGCCCCGTGGTTGATGCCGAGGGTGGCGGGCGAGGCGAGCGGGTTGCGGGTGATGCCCTGGGCGAGGGCGCCGGCGACGCCGAGGGCGGCGCCCACCACGATGCCGATCACCGTGCGCGGCACGCGCAGCCCGGTGACGACAAGGCCGTCGCGGCTCTGGTCGCCGTCGGTCAGGGCGTGCCACACCGTGGCCAGGGGCACGGAGCGGGAGCCCGCCGCGAGGCTGAGGGCCGCGCAGCCGACGAGCAGGGCCGCTCCCCCAACGAGGAGGAGCAGCCTGCGCGTTGTCGCGGGCAGCCCGGCGGCGGACCGCGACGCCCGGTCCGGCGGGGCATCGGTCACGTTCACGAGGATGACCTTAGGTTAGGCAAACCTAACCTTGTCAATTCTCTCCGAACGTATACCCCTAAAGATCCCTTTTCTTTAGGGTTGAACAACACCCGCGCCGCCGAGGCGCCGATAGCGCGACCGGCGCGCCGCGCGCCGCTCCCGCTGGTCACGCGCCGTCAGAGCAGCCATGTCCCCTCCGATCACCCGCCCGAGAACCGTAAGGAAGGTCCTGTCCTCCGGCCGTCCTTCCTCTACGATGCGGTCCACGATTCCGTTCGCCAAGAGGTCGGCGGAGCGCACCCCTTGGCGGGCCGCGATCTCGTACGCCCGGTCCGTCGTGCGGTGCAGGATCGCCGAGGCGCCCTCGGGCGGCAGCGGGGAGAGCCACGCGTGCCGGGCCGCCACCACCCGGTCCGCCGGAAGCAGCGCGAGGGCCGCGCCGCCGGCCCCCTGCCCCAGCAGCAGGCACAGGGTGGGCGCGGGGAGGTTCACCAGGTCGGCGAGGCAGCGGGCGATCTCGCCGGCCAGCCCGCCCTCCTCCGCCTCCCGGGAGAGCGCGGCGCCGGCCGTGTCCACCACGGTGAGCAGCGGCAGGCCCAGTCCGGCCGCGATCCGCATGCCGCGCCGGGCCGCCCGCAGCCCGGCGGGCCCCAGCGCCTGCCCGGCGGCCGGGTCGGGGTGGCTGCCCCGGTCGTGGCCGAGCACCACGCAGGCCGTGCCGCCGACGCGGGCGAGCGCGAGCAGCAGCCCGGGGTCGCGCTCGCCCGCGCCCGTCCCGCTGAGGAGCGTGACGTCGGTGGCGGCGGCGCCCAGGAACTCGCGCACGCCCGGCCGGTCGGGCCGCCGCGACCGGCGGATCGACTCCTCCACCGGCGGCGCGTCCTCGTACGCGGCGGGCGCGGGATCGGCGGCGGGCGGGGCGGACGGGCGCTCGCGGGCGCCGTCCGCGCACAGCACCGACAGCGCCCGCGCCGCCACCTCCGCCAGCCGCCCGGCCGGCAGCACCGCGTCCACCAGCCCGTTCGCCAGCAGGTTCTCGGCGACCTGGACGCCCGGCGGGAACTCCTCGCCGTACAGCGCCTCGTGCACGCGCGGGCCCAGGAAGCCGATGAGGGCGCCCGGTTCGGCGGCGGTGAGATGACCGAGCGAACCCCACGAGGCCAGCACGCCGCCGGTGGTGGGGTGGCGGAGGTACACCAGGTAGGGCAGGCCCGCGTCCTTGTGATCGGTGATCGCGCCGGCCACCTTCACCATCTGCAGGAAGGCGATGGTCCCCTCCTGCATCCGCGTCCCGCCCGAGGCGGGCGCCGCCAGCAGCGGCAGCCCCTCGGCGGTGGCCCGCTCCACGGCCCGGACCAGCCGCTCCCCCGCGTCGACGCCGATCGACCCCGCCAGGAAGCGGAACTCGCAGGCCACCAGGGCCACTCGGCGGCCGTGCACCCTTCCCTCGCCGGTGATCACCGACTCGTCCAGCCCGGTCCGCTCCCGGGCGGCGAGCAGATCGGCGCGGTAGTCCGGATCGTCGGTGGTCAGCGCGACGGGCTCGTCCCAGCAGCGCCAGCTGCCGGGGTCGACGACGGCCAGGACGAGGTCGAGGGCGGAGGTGCGCTTGCCGGTATCGGTCATGGCGTCACCCTGTCACGCCCGGGCGAGAAGACCGTCGAATCCGTCCGAACGGGCCAGCGCCTCCAGCTCGTCCAGCGCCCGCAGCGCCGCCTCGGCGGCCGCCGGGTCGCGCCCGGCCAGGCCGCTGTCGGCGAACTCGTCCTCGTCCAGGCGCAGGACGGTGCCCCCGTCCGCCGAGACCCACAGGTCCAGGTCGAGGTCCTCGACGACGAGCGCGTCCCGCGAGGCGAGGGCGGGCCGGGTGACGTCGCAGTACCAGCCCTTGAGCCCGCCGGCCGCGTCGCGCACCTCCTTGACGGCGTACCAGCGGTCGCGCCAGTAGTGCTCGGTGAAGACGTCGCCGTGCTCGAAGCGCACGAACCCGAAGTCGCGGGTGCCGTCCCCCGCCCACGGCGCCGTGACGACGACATGGGTGCCGTCGTCGTACACGACCCCGGCGGGATAGCTCACCTTGGTCCGGCCCGCCTTCACCAGACGGACCGTCACCGCTCCGCCCGCCGTCAATGCCCCGCTCGTCATCGAATCCCCGCTCCACGCCTCGTCGTCGGTCAACGGCCGCAGCCTCTCCCGCCGCGCGGCGCGGAGCCACTCATTTTCCGTCCGGCCGGTTCCCCGCTAGCTCACCATCGACGCGCAGTTCGCCGGGGTGGCGTTGGCGGGGTCGAGGGCGTTGGCCGCCTCGTGGAAGGCGACGCGGTCGATCGTGCCGACGGTCAGGTGCATCGAGATGTCGACCGGGCAGAGGTCCTGGACCGTGACGTTGCGGACGTTCGGACCGGAGAGGAACTGGGTCTCGTAGGGCGTGACGACCTCGTCGTACCGGGTCGCGATCACGGTGTACCGGACGCCGGGCACGGTGTCGCCGCCCTCGTTGAGGCGCTTCATGAAGTCCGAGCCGACGACCTGGTCGGTCAGGCCGGGGGCGGTGGCGCTGATGACGCCGCGCGCGCCGGGGACGATGTCCAGGAGCTTGGTGATGCCGGACAGGGTCGTGCCGTGGTTGTTGGGGGCGAGGCCCACCAGGGCGTTGACCTTCTTCGCGCCGCCGTTGAACTTCATGTACTGGCGGGGGATCATCCCGCCCTGCGAGTGGCCCACGATGTCGACCTTGGAGGCGCCGGTGGCGGCCAGCACCTTGTCGACGTCGCCGGCCAGCTCCTCGGCCGACTTGGCGACGGGGCCGAGGCCGTAGAAGGCGGGGATGCCGGGCAGCTTGCCGTAGTCGAAGGAGAAGACGCAGTAGCCGCGGTTGACCAGGTAGGGCGCGAACGCCCACCAGTTGCTGGTGGAGTTCTCGAGCGTCCCGTGGACGAGGACGACGGGGCGCGGGTGGGCCGCGGAGGGCTTGCAGGAGTAGTCGTTCCAGCCACTGGTGACCGTGCGCTCCGCGCTCGGGGCGGCGGTCGCGGCGGTCGGCACGACGGCGGCACCCACGGCCAGGGTCAGCGCGGTGCATACGGAACGGAGCGACTTCCAGTTTCTGCGGCGCAGCTTCACGTGAACTCCTTGCAGGTGGGGGGTTGGGTATGCCGAAAAGCACCGGCAACGGGTGTTACCGGCGCATTAAAAGGGCGTTAACTTACTTGCGAGTAGGGTGTGGCGATTTCCATGCTTGCGTCAAGCAAATTCACCGAAATCGACGGTGGCGTGATTACGCCACGTCCAGCGTCGCCGCGGGCCCCACCGCCGCCATGCCGAAGCGCGCCCGCGCCCGGTCCACCGCCGCCTCCACGCGCCGCGCCTTCTCGTCCGCCGGGTCGAACGTCAGCTGGTGCGCCGTGCGTCCCGCCTCGCACAGCCCCTCGGCGCGCAGCGCCACCGCCCGCACCCTTGCCCGCTGCAGGGCGAGGGCCGCGTGCAGCGCGTAGGCCGCGGCGGTCAGCTCGGGGGTGTGCGCGGTGGGTTCGGCGAAGGTCCTCGACCGGGTGCTCGTCGAGCCGTCCGCGTACCGGACGGTGAGCTTCAGGCCACGGGCGACCTGGCCGCCCGCCCTCATCCGGGCGCCCAGCCCGTCGGCGAGCGCCAGCAGCGCGTGCCGCCGCCGCTCCGGGTCCAGTTCGTCGCCGCCGAAGCGGTGTTCGGCGCCCATCGAGCGGGCCCGCGCGTCCGGGGTGACGGGCGTCGGGTCGATGCCGTGCGCCCGCTCGTGGATCCGCCGCCCGGCGGCCGCGCCGAGGATGCGCTGGAGCGCGGCCGGCGGAGCGGCGGCGATCCGGCCGATGCTGTCGAGCCCGTACGAGCACAGGGTCCGGGCGGTGGCCGGTCCCACGCCGTACAGCGCGGCGGCCGGCTTGCGCGCCAGGAACGCGGCCACGGCCTCCGGTTCGCCCGGGAGCCTGCGGACCGCCCCGGGCGGGCCGTCGTGCGCGGCCATCCGCGCGAGCATCGGGTTGCCGGCGATGCCGACCGTGCAGTCGGCGCCGTAGCGGGCGAGGGTCCGCACCCGGAGCAGTTCCGCCAGCCCGGCCGGGTCGTGCCCGAAGTAGCGGACGGCGCCGCGTACGTCCATGAGGGCGGCGTCGGGCGGCACGGCCTGGACGACGGGTGTGATCTCGGCGAGCAGCGCGAGCAGGCCGTCGTAGGTCTCCTCGTCGAGGGCGGCGCCGGTCGCCGGGTGGAAGTGCGCATAGAGGACGGTCGCCTCCTCCGGGGGTCCGGGGGAAGGGCTTCCGGTCGCGGGAAGGGGCGGGACCGGGGACAGCCGGCGCTCGGTCATCGTCCCGCGCTCCCCGGACTCGCGTGCCACAGCTTGCGCCCGGTGGCCGCCCCCTCGCCGGCGGGCCGCAGGTCCGCCCACGGGTGGAGGGCGTAGCCGGTGGACAGCCGGATGCGGCGGCCGGTCTCCGCGGGCGCGGGCGCGCCCGGGGGCGCGGCCAGGACCGCCGCGACCGCCCCCAGCCCGCCCTCGGCCCGCAGCCGCACCAGCTCCGCGAGGTCCCACGCGGCCGCGCCCACCACGCTCAGGCTGCGCGGGCCCCGCCGCTGGACCACGCCGCGCACGAGCAGCAGCCAGGAGTGGAAGACCGTGTGGGCGCAGGCCGCGTGGCTGTCGTCGAAGAAGGCGCAGTCGACCAGGCCCGTGCCGTCGTCGAAGGTGGTGAAGATGACCCGCCGCCCGGAGCGGACCGGCGGCGTCTGGGTGGCGGCCTTGGCGCCCGCGACCAGGACGGTCTCGCCGTGCCGCGCGTCGCGCAGCCGCGAGGCCGGGATCGCCCCCAGCTCGGCCAGGAACGCCCGGTGGTCGGTCATCAGATGGCGCGAGGCGTCCATGCCGAGCACCTTCAGCTCGGCGCCGAGCCGTTCGTCCGCGTCCAGGTCGGGCAGGCCGACCGGCTCGGCCCGGGCGCTGTCGACGAGCGTCGGCTGGACGGCGCCCTCGGCGTCCCGCCGTCCGTGCAGCTCGGCGATGTGCAGCAGCAGGTCCCGGCGGTTGGCGCCGAAGGCGTCCAGCGCGCCGACGCGCGCCAGCCGTTCGGCGACGGGACGCGCGGGCCGGGCGCGCCGCCACAGGTCCGTCAGCGAGGTGTACGGGCGGCCGTCGGCGATCCGCAGGGCCTCGGCCTCGCCGATGCCCCGCACCTCGCGCAGGGCGAGGCGGATGCCGAAGCGCCTCTCACCCACCGCATCACCGGACATCAGTTCGATCGAATAGGCGGCCCCCGAGCGGTTCACGTCCAGCGGCAGGATCGGCACCCCGCGCCGCCGGGCGTCCGCGAGCAGCAGCCGCTTGGGGTACATGCCGGGGTCGTGGGTGAGCAGCCCGGCGTAGAAGGCCGCCGGATGGTGGGCCTTGAGCCAGGCCGACTGGTACGTCGGCACGGCGAAGGCCACGGCGTGCGCCTTGCAGAAGCCGTACGAACCGAACGCCTCGACGATCTCCCAGGTGCGGCGGACGACGTCGGTCGGGTAGCCGCGCCCGCGCGCCCGCTCGGCGAACCAGGCCCGCACCCGGCCCACCAGGCGGGAGTCGGACAGCGCGCGCCGGGTCTCGTCGGCGAAGCCCCGGTCGCAGCCGGTCATGATCCGCAGGATCTCGATGATCTGCTCGTGGAAGACGACCACGCCGTAGGTCTCGCTCAGCACCGGGGCCAGGTCGGGGTGCGGACAGCGGGCGGGGGCGCGGCCGTGCCGGGCCTCGATGAAGGGGCGGACCATGTCGGCGGCGACCGGCCCCGGCCGGAAGAGCGAGATGTCGACCACGAGGTCGTGGAAGGTCGAGGGCTGCAGCCGCCCGACCAGGTCGCGCTGGCCCGGCGACTCGATCTGGAAGCAGCCGAGCGTCTCGGCGGAGCGGATCAGCTCGTAGGTCCTCCTGTCGCCCGGCGGCACCTGCGCGGGGTCGTCGAGGTCGATCCGGCGCCCGGTGACCCGTTCGATCTCCCCCACCGCGTGCGCCATGGCGGACTGCATCCGCACGCCCAGCACGTCGAGCTTGAGCAGCCCCAGCTCCTCCACGTCGTCCTTGTCGAACTGCGACATCGCGAAGCCCTCGCCGCTGGTCGGCACGACGGGGGTGCGCCCGCGCAGGGTGGCGTCGGAGAGCAGCACCCCGCACGGGTGCATGGCGATGCCGCGCGGCAGCCCGTCCAGCGCCTCGACCAGCTGCCACAGCCGGGTGGCGGCGAGGCCGTGCGGCCCGGTGGCGACGCCGCGCAGCTCGGGCAGTTCGGCGAGCGCCGCGCGGGCGTCGCGGGCCCGGATGTGCGGGAAGGCCTTGGCGAGGGCGTCCACCTCGGCCGGGTCCATGCCGAGGGCCGCGCCCACGTCGCGCACGGCGTGCCGGATCCGGTAGGTCTCGGGCATGGAGACGGTCGCGACCCGCTCCGCGCCGAAGCGGTCGAAGATCGCGCGGTAGACCTCGAGGCGGCGCGCGGACTCGACGTCGATGTCGATGTCGGGCAGCGCCTTGCGGCGGGTGGAGAGGAAGCGCTCCATCAGCAGGCCGTGCGCGACGGGGTCGGCGTGGGCGATGCCCAGCAGGTGGTTGACCAGGGAGCCGGCGCCGGAGCCCCGGGCGGTGACGCGGATGCCCAGGCCCCGGGTGTCGTCGACGACCTGCGCGACGGTGAGGAAGTACGAGGGGAAGCCGCGCTGTTCGATGATGCGCAGCTCCTCCTCCAGCCGGTCCCAGTAGCGGCGGTCGCGGTCGTGGCCGCGCAGCACCATGGCCGCGGCGCAGCGGGAGCGCAGCACGCGCGCGGCGGTGCGGCGGCCGGCCCCGACCAGGTGCGGCTCGGGGAAGTGGACGGAGCCCAGGCCCAGGTCGTCCTCGGGGTCGACCAGGCACTCGGCGGCGGTGTCCTCGGTCGCGGCCAGCAGCCGGCGGGCGTCGGTGCGACGGAATCCGGCCGCCTCCACGACGCGCTCGGCGACGGCGGCCATGGCGGCGGGGTCCTTGAGCCAGCGCTCCCCGCCGTCGAGGGCCTCGGGCCTGCGGCGGTCGACGGGCACCAGGCGGCGGGCGGAGTCCAGGACGTCGGCGACGGGCCCCTGGCCGGGGTCGGCGTAGCGGACGGCGTTGGTCAGCACGGCGGGTACGCCCTGCCGTGCGGCGAAGCCGACGGTACGGGCGGCGAGCCGCAGGGAGCCGGGGCCGGTGCCGGAGCGGCCGTGCCAGACGGCCTCCAGCCGCAGGGAGTCACCGTACATTTCCCGCCAGGGCGGCAGCAGCCGCTCGGCCCGGTCGGGGCGTCCCGCGGCCAGCGCGCGGCCGATCTCGGAGTCCGGTCCGAGCAGGACGGTCAGCGGGGCGCGGGCCCCGCCGGCGGCGGCCGCGAGGTCCTCCCGGGCCAGCTCCGGCCGGTCGGCGCCCCCGGCGTGGGCGGCGGACACCAGGCCGCACAGCGCGGCCCAGGCGGGTGCGCCGGCCCGGGCGAGGAAGACGGCGCGGGGCGCGGACTCGTCGACGAAGGCGCCCCCGCGGGCGGGGGTGCGGTGGCGCACCGTGGGCCCGTCGGCGGGCAGCGGCTCGCGGACGGCCAGGTCCACGCCGAACAGCGGACGCACCCCCGCTTCGGCGGCGGCCCTGGCGAAGCGGACCGCGCCGGCCAGGCTGTCGCGGTCGGTGAGGGCGAGCGCGTCCATGCCGCGTTCGGCGGCCCGCTCGGCCAGCCGTTCGGGGTGCGCGGCGCCGTACCGCGTGGAGAAGCCCGAGGCGGTGCGCAGGTGGGTGAACGCGGAGGCCGCCGGGGACGACGGTGTCCTCGAGAACGACGCCATCGCACCTCCTGCCGCTCGCTCACCCCCTGGCCGAAAACCGCCCCTGTGTCTCCACCATAAACCACTTCTCGAACGTTCGTACGAATCAATGCGAACGGCACACCCGAACGGCTCCCACCGCCTGCGCGGACCCCCCGGACCCCGCAGGCTCGAGGCATGGCCAGCACCCCCGACGGCGGCACCCGCTTCGCGCAGGAGGTCCGGGAGGCGGTGACGGGCCGGGCGGCGCTGCTGGTGATCGGCGCGCTGGTGCTGCAGCTCGCGTTCGTCATCTCCTATATCGGCGCCTTCCACAGTCCGAGGCCGAAGGAGATCCCGATCGGGGTGGTCGCCCCCCGGCAGATCACCGGCTCCCTGGTGGACAAGCTGGCCGCGCTGCCCGGCGACCCGCTCGACCCGCGCGCGGTCCACGACCGGGCGGAGGCGCGGCGGCTGATCGACGAGCGCGACCTCGACGGGGCCCTGATCGTCGACCCGCGCGGCGACACGGACACCCTGCTGGTCGCCACCGGCTCCGGCGCCTCGCTCGCCCAGGCCACCGAGGCGGTCGTCGCCCGCGCCGAGAAGGCCGAGGGGCGCACCCTGAAGGTCGTCGACGTGAACCCGGCGGCCGTCGGCGACGCCCGCGGGCTGAGCTCGTTCTACCTGGTCGTGGGCTGGTGCGTGGGCGGCTACCTGTGCGCCGCGATCCTCGCCGTCAGCGCGGGCGCCCGCCCGGCCAACCCCCACCGGGCGGTCATCCGGCTGGGGGCGATCGCCGTCTACGCGATCGTCGCCGGCCTGCTCGGCGCCGTGATCGCGGGCCCGGTGCTGGGGGCGCTGCCGGCCGGCATCCTGGGGCTGTGGGGGCTGGGCGCGCTGGTGGTCCTCGCCGTCGGCGCCCTCACCCTGGCCTTCCAGGGCCTCGCGGGGATCGTGGGCATCGGGCTGGCGATCGCCGTCGTCGTCGTGCTGGGCAACCCCAGCGCGGGCGGGGCGTACCCCTACCCCCTGCTGCCCCCGTTCTGGCGCGCCATCGGCCCGGCCCTGCCGCCGGGCGCGGGCACCTGGTCAGCCCGCTCCCTCGCCTACTTCCACGGCAACGCGCTGACCTGCCCGCTGCTGGTGCTCTCCGCCTGGGCGGCGGGCGGTGCGGCCGTCACGCTGATCGGCGCGGCCCGCCGGGCCCGCCGTCGGCCCGCCGACTCCGCCTGACGGCGGCGAAGGGCCCCTCGACGACAGACCGAACAGTCGGTCTGAGTGGTCTTCGGCCATTGCTGCGACGTTCCGAAAACGCTCCGACGGCCGCGCGCGGGGCGGGCGAGCCTCTTTTCGGCCGGGCTGCCGGGGCGTCCCCGCTCGACGCGAGACTCATGAGAACCAGCGACCCGACCGCGCCATAAATCATGCTTTCACAGGCGAGCTTGATATTCCATCAATGATTACAAGGAATTCGCGCTGGTCAATATCCCTGAAACATTAATTCCCCACCTTCTCCCCCAAGTCGGACATGCCGCCGGGCCTACCCCGCATCGCGCGGCGCACGAGGAGACCTGCCTCACATCGAATCCGGCCACGTGGCGGCGCTACGCAGGGTTTTCAACCAGCGACTGAAAGTGTTCGTTCGGGGTGCGTTCATGCACAACTTCGGCAAGACTTCCGTCCGTTATCTGCACCGACGAACAAGGGAGTGTTCGGAATGCGGTACATCACTGGGGGAATCGCGCTGGGAGCCGCGCTGGCACTGGGCGGCCTGGCGGGAGCCGCGACGTCGGCGACCGCCTCGCCCACGCCCATACCCGCGGCACAGACCCAGAGTCTGTACGCGCCCTCAGCGCTCGTACTGACCATCGGTCAGGGCGACTCGGCGGCCAGCGCCGGCGTCCAGCGCGCCGTGACCCTCACGTGCACACCGAAGGCCGGCGGAACTCACCCGAACACCCGCGGTGCCTGCGCCCAACTGCGCGTGACCGGCGGTGACTTCGACAAGGTCACCAAGGTCAAGGAGGGCACCGCCTGTACTCGGGAGTGGAACCCGAGCACGGTGACGGCCGAAGGCGTATGGGAAGGCCGCCGGGTCAGCTTCGAGCGCACCTTCGCCAACCCCTGTGAGCTGAAGGCGGGCAAGGGCACGGTCTTCGAGTTCTGACGACCGACGCCCGGCCCCGGCACGGGAAGCGGCCCCCGGACACCGTGGAGGTGTGTCCGGGGGCCGCGGCTCGTGCGGGGGCGCCGGCGCGATCAGCCGAGCGTCGCCCCGTAGGCGGCGAGGGCCGCCTGCACCGGCTGGTAGTACGTCTCCCCGCCGAGCACGCAGTCGCCGCTGCCGCCGGAGAGCAGCCCCAGCGCCTTGGGGCCGTCGAACAGCGGCCCGCCGCTGTCGCCGGGCTGGGCACAGACATTGGTCTTGATCAGCCCTCTGACCTGGCCCTCGGGGTAGTTGACCGTGGCGTTGAGGCCGGTGACCTTCCCCGCGTGCACCCCGGTGGTGGAACCGCTGCGCCTGACGGCCTCGTCCAGGGCCGCCGGCCCGGCGCCGGTGATGGGCTGGGAGGTGCCGTCGTAGAGGCTCACGGCGGAGGGGTGGTCGACGGCCGCGGTGTACGCCGCGACGGCGTGGTCCGCGCCGGGGAACGTCGACGCCTCGGTCCGCGCGATCGGGGGGCCGCCCCGCGTCGCGGACCAGGTGGTGACGGCGTTGCCGCAGTGACCGGCCGTCAGGAAGCCGTCCGGCTTGCCGGCCCGCTTGACGGGAAAGCCCAGCGAGCAGCGGGCGTTGGGGCCCCAGACGGCGTCGCCGCCGGCGATGAACCGGGTGAGCCTGGTGGACGTTCTGCGGATCGTCACCGCCTCGCCGAGCCCGGCGACGGCCTCGTTGAGCTTCGCCAGCTTCGCGCCCGTGACGGTGGGGTCGGCGGTCACGACGACGCGGCCGGCTCTGGGGTCCGTCACCCACGCGGTGCCGGGGATCGCGACGCGTTCGTCCAGCGTCGCCCGGGCCGACTCCAGCCGGGCCCGGGCGATCCGCGCCCGCCCGGGGTGCGCGCCCGTCACCCGGTCGAGCGTGTCGACGACACCGGCGACGAGCCCGCCGCCCCCGCCGTCACCGGGCGCCGCCTGGGCCTGCTGCGGCGTAGGGGTCACGATGGCCAGGGCGGCGATGGCAGCGCCCGCCAGGACGGCGCGCACGGGCATCCGACGAAGCTTCAACTCGGCACCTCCAGTGGGGGGTTGGGCCCGCGCGCGCAGGACACGGGCCCGGAGGACGAACGACACAGCCGCACCCCCGATAGGAGGTCGCGTCCATGCCAAGTTGGTCCGTCGAGTGTCCCGATCGGGCGAGGGAGTGCACAAGGGCGACTTCCAGTCGCGCGTATTTTCATACGCGCGCCCCCATGGCATGCCGCAAGCCGACGCCCGTCGTTCACGGGAGTCGTGGGACGGAAGCTTCGCTCAGGGCCGCGTCACGGTTCCTATTCGGGCCCGAGGTTCCTATTCGGGCCCGAACGGCGGCTCGGGCTCCCACCTGGCCGACGACCCCGGCTCGTCGCGCGCGGCCCGCGGCTCCTCCTCGCGCTCGCGTCCGGCCGGCAGCCCGGGCTCCCGTTCGGGGGCGGGGCTCAGGCCCGGGACGGTCCCCGAGGTGACCTCGGGGGCGGCCTCGGGAGCGGGGGCGGACTCCGGGGCGGGCGCGGTCTCCGGCGCGGCGCCGGGAGCCGGGGCGGCGCCCGACCGCTCCAGGAACCTCAGCAGCTCCACCGGGAAGGGCAGCACCAGCGTCGAGTTCTTCTCGGCGGCGACGGCCACGATGGTCTGCAGCAGCCGCAGTTGCAGGGCCGACGGCTGGGTGGACATCGTCTGCGCCGCCTCGGCGAGCTTCTTCGACGCCAGCAGCTCCGCGTCCGCGTTGATCACCCGCGCCCGGCGCTCCCGCTCCGCCTCCGCCTGCCGCGACATCGACCGCTTCATGGTCTCCGGCAGGGAGACGTCCTTGATCTCCACCCGGTCGATGTGCACGCCCCAGCCCACCGCGGGGCTGTCGAGCATCAGCTCCAGCCCCTGGTTGAGCTTCTCGCGGTTGGACAGCAGATCGTCCAGGTCGCTCTTGCCGATGATGGACCGCAGCGAGGTCTGGGCCATCTGGGAGACCGCGAAGCGGTAGTCCTCGACCATGATGACGGCCTCGGCCGGGTCCACGACCTTGAAGTAGACGACGGCGTCCACCCGGACGGTGACGTTGTCCCGGGTGATGCCCTCCTGGGCGGGCACCGGCATGGTGACGATCTGCATGTTCACCTTCCGCAGCCGGTCCACCACCGGAACGATCAGCGTGAACCCCGGCTGGCGGATCTCGGACCGCAGCCGCCCCAGGCGCAGCACCACTCCGCGCTCGTACTGCCGGACCACCCGGGCCGCGGCGCCCAGGTACACCACGCCCGCCGAGAGGGTGGCGAATGCCACCACCACGAGGTCTTCGACCATCACGGACCCCCTGCCGCCGTGCACGTCAGGTGTTACGTCCACGGTATGCCCGCGTCGCGGCGCGGTCGAGCACGGCGGCGCCCCGATCCGCGGGGCGTGGCGGAGCCCCCGGCCCTGGAGGGGCCGGGGGCTCCTGTGCTGCTGGCCGCAGGCTGGGGAAGGGCGGAACGCTCGCGGTCAGACGTCTGCGGTGCCCCGGTGGAGGGGGCGGGTCACGGAGAGGATCAGAAGATGCTCACTCCGTAGGCGCTGAGGGCCTTGGTGACCGGCTGGAAGAAGGTGGTGCCGCCCGAGCGGCAGTTGCCGCTGCCGCCGGAGGTGAGGCCCAGGGCGGTGGACCCGGCGAAGAGGGCGCCGCCGCTGTCGCCCGGCTCGGCGCACACATCGGTCTTGATCAGGCCGCGGACGACCTGGCCGCCGCCGTAGTTGACGGTGGCGTTCAGCCCGGTGACCTTGCCGCCGTGCACCCCGGTGGTGGAGCCGCTGCGCTGGACGCTCTGGCCCACGGAGGCGTTGCCCGCGCCGGTGATGCGCTGGGAGCGGCCGTTGTAGAGGTCGACCTCGCTCGGGTGGGGAAGCGAGCCGTTGGTGTACTGCACGATGCCGTAGTCGTTGCCCGGGAAGCTGGTCCCCGTCGTGGGGCCGATGCTCGTGGTGTGGCCGGAGTTGGCGTAGTACTGCGGCTTGCCCTCGGTGCAGTGGCCGGCGGTCACGAAGTAGTAGGTGTTGCCCTTGCGGACGTTGAAGCCGGCCGAGCAGCGCCAGCTCGGCGCGTAGACGGCGTCGCCGCCCGCGATGAGCTTCTTGAAGGCGCCGGGTACGGTCTCGACGCGTATCGCCTCGGCGTCGGGTCCCGCCTGCGCTCTGATCCTGGCGATGTCCGCCGGGGAGACGGTGGAGTCGGCGGTGACCACGAGCGTGCGGGTGGCGGGGTCGACGACCCAGGCGGTGCCCGCGACGTCCGCCGACTCCACGGCGGCGCTCGCGGAGGACAGCCGCGCCGCCGAGAATCCGGCGGGCTGCGCCCGGGCGTCGGTGGCGGCGAGGGCGGAGGCGGCGACGAGTACGGACGTCGCGGCGACGATCCTGGCTCGTCCTGCGGTACGGCCCTGGGGGGTGGTGCGCCTGATCCTCACGTTGTTCCTCCCGAGTGGGGTCGGGGGCCGGGGCGTGCGCGGGCCCGTGAGGCGCGGTCAAAAGGCACACCGGATTCCGTTTTCGCCGTGCCCCTGACAAGCGCTGCTCGGGAGTATTCGGGCGCAAGGGGGCACAGCGCAAGAGCATCTTTCAGACGCGCCCCCGGCGCACGACAAGGAGCCCCGACGGCTCTCCCGGCCGCCGGGACCGCGCTCCGCGGGCTCCCGCCGCACTCCTTCGACGCCTCGGCCCGCGAGGGGGTTCCGCTCCCCCGCCGGCCCCGGGCTCCTCGGACCACCGCCCGGGGACGGCCGGAATCCGACCGTCGGGCGCGCCGCCTCATGCCGGTCGGCCCTTCGCCACGGGTCGGGCCAGCCCGAGGTGATCGCGGAGGGTGGGGCCCGCGTACTCCGTCCGGAACACGCCGCGCTCCTGGAGCAGGGGAACGACGCGGTCGACGAACTCGTCGAGCCCGCCGGGGGTCAGCTGCGGGACGAGGATGAAGCCGTCGGCGGCCTCCGCGGCCACGAAGCGCGCCATCTCGTCGGCGACCTGGCGCGGGGTTCCGACGAAGGACTGCCGCCCGGTCGTCTCGATCACCGTCTGCCGGATGGAGAGCCCCTTGGCCTCCGACAGCGCCCGCCACCGGGCGGCGACGGCGAGCCGGTCGTGGTGGCGGACCCGGCCGTGGGAGACCTCCGCGCCGGGATCGGGGTCGATACGGGGCAGCGGCCCGTCGGGATCGTAGGAGGACAGGTCGCGGCCCCAGACCTGTTCCAGGATCAGCAGGGCGGTCTGCGGGGAGACCTGACGCCGGCGGATTCCGGCGGCCCGCTCCTGGGCCTCGGCGGCGGTGTCGCCGAGCACGTGGGTGACCCCGGGCATGATCTTCAGGTCGGCGGGGGCGCGGCCGTACGCCGCGAGCCTGCGCTTGACGTCGGCGTAGAACGCGCGGCCCTCCTCGAGGGTGCCGTGCCGGCTGAAGACGACGTCGGCGGCAGCGGCGGCGAACTCCCGGCCCTCGCCCGAGTCCCCGGCCTGGATGACGACGGGGTGGCCCTGCGGCGGGCGGGGGACGTCGAACTCCCCGGACACCGAGAAGTGCCGCCCGTGGTGGGCGAAGGGGCGGGGGGTGCCCTCCGGCGTCCAGGAGTCCCACAGCTCGCGCGCGGTGGCGACGAACTCCGCGGCGCGGGTGTAGCGCTCGGTGTGCTCGAGGTATCCGCCGCGGCGGAAGTTCTCTCCGGTGAAGGCGTCGGAGGAGGTGACGACGTTCCAGGCCGCGCGCCCGCCGCTGAGGTGGTCGAGGGAGGCGAGGCGGCGGGCGAGTTCGTAGGGCTCGTTGAAGGTGGCGCTGACGGTCGCGGCCAGCCCGAGCCGCTCGGTGACGGCGGCCAGGGCGGCGAGCACGGTCAGCGACTCGGGGCGGCCGACCACGTCGAGGTCGTGGACGCGGCCCTTGTGCTCGCGCAGCCGCAGCCCCTCGGCGAGGAAGAAGAAGTCGAACAGGCCGCGTTCGGCGACGCGGGCGAGGTGGGTGAAGGAGGCGAAGTCGATCTGGCTGCCGGAGCGGGGATCGTCCCAGACGGTGGTGTTGTTGACCCCGGGGAAGTGCGCGGCGAGGTGCATCGGACGACGGGCCGGCTTCCTCGGCTGACGGGGCGTCATGCCGTCTCCTTCACACGGGTGTAGCGGTTGGCGGGGCGGGGCAGGCACAGGTGCTCGCGCAGGGTGCCGCCCGGGTAGAAGGCGCGTAACAGGCCGCGGTGCTGGAGTACGGGCACGGTGCCGTCGACGAGCAGGGCGAGGTCCCGGTCGAGGTCGCGGGGCCGGAAGTGGAAGCCGTCGGCCACGCCGTCGGCGTACCAGTCGCCGACGAGGTCGGCGAGGGCGACGGCGTCGGCCGCCGCGTACAGCGCGACGGGCAGGGAGGCCAGTACGACGATCCGGCCGGCGCCGGCCACGTCGCGGCCGTGGTCGCGGGCGCGTCGGCGCAGGTCGTCCCGGACGGCCCGGACCCTACGGGCGTCGCCGGCGTGCTCGGCGCGGACGAAGACCACGTCGGCGTGGCGGGCGGCGGTCTCCCGGGAGGGCTCGGCGGTGGCCTCGACGGCGATGACGGGGCGGCCCTGCGGGGGCCGGGGGACGATGGAGGGACCGCGGACGCTGAAGCCGGGGCCCTGGAAGTCGACGTGGTGCAGCTTGTCGCGGTCGATGAAGCGCCCGGTGGCCGCGTCCCGGATCTCGGCGTCGTCCTCCCAGCTGTCCCAGAGCCGGGCGACGACGTCGGCGACCGCCTCCGCCTCGCGCCACGCCGCCCGCGCGGTGGGCGCCGGGCGGCGGCCGAAGTGCCGGGCCTCGGCCTCGTCGGTGGAGACCGCCACGTTCCAGCCGGCGCGGCCCCGGCTCACCCAGTCCAGGGTGGAGAGGGCGGAGGAGACGTGGAAGGGCTCGGTGTGGGTGGTGGTGACGGTCGGCACCAGGCCGATGCGCTCGGTGGCGGGCGCGACCCGGGCGAGGGCGGCGACGGCGTCCGGGCGGCCGGCCCCGCGCCGGGGCGGGGCGAAGGAGTCGCCGAGGGTGACGAAGTCCAGCCGGCCGCGCTCGGCGAGCCGGGCGGCCCGTACGTAGGGCCCGGCGTCGTGGGCGCCGGGCCGGTCGAGGGCGACGGCGAGGTGGAGGGGGCGGGTGGGTTCGGGCATGAAGGGATCCCTTGGGAGAGCCGTGGGTGAACGGGGTGGGCGGTCGTTCCGGCCGGTCCGGGGGCGCGCGGGCGAACGGGCCCGCGGGCGCCGGCCGGCCTCAGCCCGTGCGGTCGCGCAGGAACGTGAGCGCGGCGCGCGCGGTGGCGTCGTTCTGGCGGAACGCGGGCGCGTTGCCGCGCGGCCGCGCGAACGCCGCCGACGCCCGGGCGTCGGTGTGCGGCCCGAGCGCGAACCGGCGGCGGTGGGGCCGCCCGTCGCGCCCCAGCAGCCGCCCGTCCTCCGGACGCACGGTGAGCAACCCCCCGGCGGTGACACCGGCTTCGTCGGCCAGTCCCCGTAGCAGCGGATCCCGGGACCGGGCCACCGAGGGCTCGGGCAGCCGGGCCTCGACCAGCGCGCGGGCCTCGACGGCACGGCCGGGCACGCTCGGGCTGTGCGCCCGGAACACTCCGCGCACCGGATCGGCCTCCACGGCCGTGTCCGCGCCGAGGAAGCGCACCAGCCCGGCCCGGGAGAGGGCGAGCAGCTGCCTCAGCCGGGGGCCGGGCGGGCCGGAGGCCAGATAGCTGAAGAAGCCGTGCCACTGGGGACCGGTGTCGCCGAGCCCCGCCAGCTGTCCGTAGACGGACAGCAGCGCCTGGAAGACGGCGAGGTCGGGGCTGTGACAGGGGTTGTGACGCCGTGCCAGGTCGGCCTCGATGTGCGCGCGCAGGACGGCCTGCAGGGAGTCGCCGTCGGGGAGGCGCAGCCCGGCGAGCGGGGTGTCCAGGGCGGCGAGGTCGAGGCGGTCGGCCGGGTCGGGCACGGACGCGGCGACCAGCGTGTCGAGGGCGGCGCTGCCGGGCTCGCAGGCGGCGTACTTCTCCTCGAAGTCGGCCCAGCCGACGCTCACGCGTCCCGGGTGGGCGGTGAACAGGCGGTGGTAGTGGGCGAAGCCCAGTTCCTTCTCGACGAGCGGCCACAGGTCGCGCCGGGCGTCGGGCGGACCGGGGCGGCGGCGCAGTTCCTCGATGCGCGCCGGGCCGAGGAAGCGGGGCAGCGGGGGCCGTTCGCCATGCCAGGCGTAGCCGGGTTTGGCGCGGTAGGGCACGCCGCGCCGGGAGCCGACGTGCAGGACGGGCTCGCGGCCGGAGGGGTGATAGGTGAGGGTTCCGGCGTCGTCGGCGGTGTAGTGCCCGCCGCGGCCCTCGGTCAGCAGGACCATCAGGTCGATGAAGGCGAGGCCGAGGCCGCGGACGAGCACCGGCTCGCCGGGGTGCAGGCCGCCGAGGTCGGCGTCGGCGGTGAACCGGGGCGGCAGATAGGTCAGTCGGTGGTCGGCGGCGAAGGCGGCCAGGGCCTGTTCTTCGGGGGCGGGCTCGGCGTCGAGGTGGCCGAGCGCGAGGACGACGAGGTCGGCGTGGAGGGGTTCGGTACGTCCTTCCAGCCACAGGCGTTGCCCGCCGTCGGGCGGTCCGGCGAGCCGCACGGCGCGCCGGCGGTGCTCGTGGACGGTGATCCCCCGTGGCAGGGAGGCGACCGCGCGCTCGTACACCCAGGTGAGGTAGGCGCCCTGCAGCCGTCGTCCGGCGAAGCTCCTGGGCGTCAGGCGGTGGGCCTCGGCGGCGGTTCCGGGATCGAGCGGGATCGTTTCCTCACCGTCGCGGACGCGGGCCGCCCATTCCGCGAGCGAGGGTCCGTGGCGCACCGGCCCGGCCATCTCGACGCTGTCGTCGGTGTACATCGTGACGTCCTCGGCCAGGGAGTTCATCCACAGCAGCGGCGACTGGTCGCGCCGCCAGATCCGGCCCCCGCCGGGCGGGTGGGGATCCACGAGGTGCACATCGAGGCGGCCGGCCCCCAGGAGCGCGGGCGCGTTGGCGGCGAGGCGCTCGAGGAGGCCGGTGCCCCGGGGGCCCGCGCCGATGACGGCGAGGGACGGAACGGGGGCGGAGGCGAGGGTGGAGGCGGGTTCGTCCGACGACGGACGGGGGTGTGCGGGCATGCGAAGGCTCCGTGGATGCGGGATCGAACACGGGATGAGCTGCCTTCACAGGGCGACCGCGCCCCTCAGCACGGCCGGACGTCGAGGCTATGCCGGTGCCACGGCCCGCTGTCAAGCCTGTCCGGGACGCCGTCCACACTATGGACCGGGCGTCCGGGGGCAGTTGACGGAGAAACGGATGCCTGCTCCACTTGGCCCATGCGACAAAGGCAGCGGCTGGTCACCCGCGACCACATCGACTTCGGTCGGGTGTGGTCCGCCTCCTGTACGCGCTGACCCCGCCCTCTCCCGGCCACCGCCGGGAGGTGCCCCCGGCCGCGCCCCCGGGCGCCCGGCCCCGCTGCCTTCACCGGCGCGACCGTTCGGCCGCGCCCTCCCCTCGCTCCGCTCAGCCGGTTCGTCTCCTCAGCAGTCGCAACCGCAGCCGTCGCATCCACAATCACAGCCGCCGCCATCGCCACCACAGCAGTTGCAACAGTCGCAGCAGCCGTCGCAGTTGCTGCAGCCGTCGCAGCCCCCGTCGCAGTTGTCACAGCACTTGGCGCACCAGCCCTCGCGCGGCTCCCCGGACCACGGGTCCGGGTAGGGATCCCTGCAGCAGATCTGTCCGGTGCAGAACATCCCCGTCCATACCGCGCACCCCGCGATCAGCCCGCGCCGGCGCCGCGGCGGCCGGGGCGGACCGGGCGGCGGCGGCATCGGCGGTGCGCCGTAGGGGGCGTAGGAGCCCTCGGGCGCGGGCGGGTGGTCGCCGTGGTGCTCATGGCCCGCGCCCGTCGCGCACCCGCCGCCCGCGAACGCCCGGTCGACGGAACGTTCCAGCTCGTGCGCCAGCAGGATGTGCGCGAGCCTGCCCTGCGCCTTGCTCGCGAACTCCACGTCGCGCAGCGCCAGGCGCACGCCGTGCACCGCGTCGTCGCACAGCCGCCGCACCTCGTCGAGCGGGGTGCCGGTGGCGGCGATGGGGTTCCAGGCGCCGGCCCGGGCGTCCTCGTCCAGGTCCTCGACGGCGTCCAGCAGATGGGCGAGCCGGCCGAAGAGCCGGCCCGCCTCCTCGAGCGGTTCGCGGTTGTCCGGCCGCCCCGCCAGAACGGCGGTGTGGGCGAAGGCGGCGGCGGTGGCCGTCTCGGTGGGCTCGGTCACCTCCAGCAGCGGGGTGCCGGCCGTGGCCAGCGCCTCGAGCCCGGCCTGCCGTTCGACGGCGTCGACCAGGACCGCCGTGTCGAAGCCGAGTTCCGATCCCGTACGGGCGCCCGCACGGTCCCACACCGCGGCGACGCGGCGGGCGGCCGCCGCGACCGGACGGCGCGCCAACATCCCGTCACCGTCGGCGACATGGTCGCGCATCTTCGCGGACGCCAGGACGAGCGAGACCGACGCGGCCAACCGCGCGCCCTCGCCCTGCGCCACGGGCGCGGAGCGCATCCCGCGCAACGGGCAGGGCCCCGCCGTGCGCCGCCAGGAGGCGGCGCCCTCCGGGCCGTCGGGGCGGGCGGACTGCGCCTCCACCAGCACGGATATGACCAGACCGTCGTAGTTGGTGGCTATTCGAGCAAGCTGCCCGTGATCGCCCTTCAGTGCCAGGCAGAGGCCGCAGAGATGGGCCATCCACTCCGTTCGCATGCTCTCGGACAGCCGGTGACGGCATGGCCTGATGATCCCGAACAAAACGTGCCCCCGTGTGTGGTGTCGATGTGCCCGGGCATCCTATTCACCGGGGACAATCGTGCTCGGCCGGAACCCGCCCCGTCCGCAGCATGCCGCATATGCCCAGGTCCAACGCCTGCGGTCCACTCATAGGAGTTTCTGACGCACCGCCACCCACTTTGCACCAGATGCGTCACGAAATCCCCGCATGGCCGCCATCCACTTGGCACATCATCCGCATCATGGACGACCATAGAGGAGCGGGCGGAACACACCGCGTGTGAGAGGAGGCGTCCATGGGATCGGTGCGCAAGGCGAGTGCCTGGCTTGGCCTCGTCGACGACAGCGATGACGAGCGCTACTACGGCGGCTACGAAGAGGACTCGGACGAGGGGCCCGAGCCCGGCGACTCCTGGGTGACCAACCCCAAGGTCCGGGTGGCCGACGAGGTCGCGCAGGAGCAGGGCACCCGCATCGCCACGGTCACCCCGGACGGCTTCCGGGACGCCCGGGGCATCGGCGAGCTGTTCCGCGAGGGCGTCCCGGTGATCGTCAACCTCACCGGCATGGAACCCAGCGACGCCAAGCGGGTGGTGGACTTCGCCGCCGGCCTGACCTTCGGGCTGCGCGGTTCGATCGAGCGGGTGGCCAACCGCGTCTTCCTGCTCACCCCCGCCGACTACAAGGTCGTCAGCGGCGAGCCCATGGGCCGCGTGAACGGCGGCTTCTTCAACCAGAGCTGAGCCGCCGACGCCCCCGGCCGGGGCCCGGGGGAACGCCCCCCGGGTGTGTACGGCGCGTGGAGCGGAGTGCTGGGCCGGCCCTCACCGGAACGCGTCGACGCCGGTCAGCGCCTTGCCCAGCACCAACTGGTGCATCTCGACGGTGCCCTCGTAGGTCAGCACCGACTCCAGGTTCGTCGCGTGGCGCATGACGGGATACTCGAGGGAGATACCGTTCGCGCCCAGGATCGTCCGGGCGGTACGGCAGATCTCGATCGCCTCCCGCACGTTGTTCAGCTTCCCGAAGCTCACCTGCTCCGGCCGCAGCCGCCCCGCGTCCATCCGCCGCCCCAGATGATGGGCCAGCAGGATCCCCTTGTGCAGCTCCACCGCCATGTCGGCCAGCTTGGCCTGGGTGAGCTGGAAGCCGGCGATCGGCCTGCCGAACTGCTCCCGGCTCCGCGCGTACGCGAGCGCCGTCTCGAAGCAGGTGCGCGCCGCGCCCATCGCTCCCCACACGATCCCGTAGCGGGCGTGGCTCAGACAGCTCAGCGGCCCGCGCAGCCCGGTGACCTCCGGCAGCACGGCGTCGGCGGGCAGCCGGACCTCGTCCAGCACCAGCTCGCTGGTGACCGAGGCGCGCAGCGACCACTTGTGCCGGATCTCCGGAGCGGAGAAGCCGGGCCGGTCGGTGGGGACGACGAACCCCCTGATGCCCTCGTCGGTCCGCGCCCAGACGATCGCGACCCCGGCGACGGAACCATTGGTGATCCACATCTTGCGCCCGGTCAGCACCCAGTCGCCGCCGGCGTCGCGCTTGGCGTAGGTCCGCATGCCCGCCGGATCCGAGCCGTGGTCGGGTTCGGTGAGGCCGAAGCAGCCGATGATCTCCCCGGCGGCCATGCCCGGCAGCCACTGCCGCTTCTGCTCCTCGGAGCCGAAGCGGTGGATGGCGTACATCGCGAGGGAGCCCTGTACGGACACCAGCGAGCGGATGCCGGAGTCGGCGGCCTCCACCTCCAGGCAGGCCAGCCCGTACTGCACGGCACTGGCGCCCGCGCAACCGTAGCCGGTCAGCTGCATGCCCAGGGCCCCCAGCGAACCGAGCTCACGGGCGAGCTCGCGGATGCCGGGGATCTCGCCGCGCTCGTACCAGTCGGCGACGTGCGGCAGGACGCGGTCGGCGGCCCAGGCGCGGACGGTGTCGCGGATCGCCCGGTCCTCGTCGGTGAGCAGGTCGTCGATGCCGAGCGGATCATGCGGGTCGAACACGTCAGCCTCCGGCACGGTGCGGTGATCATCGGTTACCGCAGACGCTACGGCCGGGTAACCCCGCTCGTCCAGACCCGGCCGGCCGCCGGCCGCCCGTCAGTCCGTGGGCCGTCCGCAGTCCATCACGCGCGGCAGGCGCAGCGCGGCCAGCGCCCCGAGGAACAGCAGCCCCGCGCTCACCGCCAGGGTGACGTGCAGGCCGTGCACGAACGCGTCGCGCGCGGCGGCGCGCAGCGCCGCTCCCGGCGCGCCGCCCAGCCGGTCGGCGACGGCGTAGGCCTCGCCCAGCGAGTGCCGCGCCGAGGCGCCCGCCGCGCTGGGGACGCCGGGGACGGCTTCCACGCCCGGCGTGTACGCGGCGTTCATCACGCTGCCGAGCAGCGCGATGCCGATGCCGGCGCCCAGCTGGTAGGAGGTCTCGCCGATCGCGGCGGCGCCGCCCGCGCTCCTGGCCGGGGCCTCGTTCAGCATCGACTCGTACGCCCCGAAGAGGGTGGTCTCCAGGCCGAAGCCCAGCACCAAGAAGCCCACGACCAGGACGGCGGGCTGGTCCTGGCGGCCCATCACGGTCAGCGAGAGCACCGCCATCGCCGTCAGCACGAATCCCGTCACGACCATCGTGCGCGGCCCGAAGCGCTGCAGGATCCGGGAGCCCGCCAGCCCGGCCGCCATCGCGGCGAGCGTGAGCGGCAGCAGCCGCAGGCCGGTCTCGAGCGGGGTGAGGCCGAGGACGAGCTGCAGGTACTGCGCGGCCACGAGCTCCAGGCCGACCAGCGCCAGCATGGCCAGCACGATGCAGCCCACCGATGTGCCGAAGGCCGGCCGCGCGAACATCGCGAGGTCGACCAGCGGGTGGCGGCGGCGCCGCTGGCGGCGGACGAAGAGGACGAGCAGCGCGATGCCGAGCGCCGCCGGGACGACCGTGCCCAGCGAGAGCGGGTCGGCGCCGCCGATCCGCTTGACCCCGAAGACCGCGCCGAACAGGCCGAACGCGGCCATCAGCGCGCCGAGCACGTCCCAGGGGCCGTCGCGGTCGCCGGTCGACTCGGGCAGCAGCCACCGGCCGACCGGGAGGCTGACCGCCATCAGCGGAATGTTGATGAGGAAGACCGAGCCCCACCAGAAGTGTTCCAGCAGGAGGCCGCCGAGCAGCGGTCCGACCGCGGCGCCGACCGCGGCCACCGCGCTCCACACGCCGATGGCCACGGCCCGCTCCCGCCGGTCGGGAAAGACCTGCCGCAGGATGGACAGCGTCGCCGGCATGATCATCGCGCCGCCGGCGCCGAGCAGCGCGCGGGCGGCGATGAGGACCTCCGGCGCGGTCGCGAGCGCCGCGAGCGCGGAGGCCACCCCGAAGAGCCCGTAGCCGAGCAGCAGCACCCGGCGGCGGCCGACCCGGTCGCCGAGGGTGCCGAAGAGGATGAGGAGGGCCGCGCAGACCAGGGGGTAGACGTCGACGATCCACAGCAGCTGGATGGCGCTCGGCCGCAGGTCCTCGGTGACGGCCGGCACCGCGACGTGCAGGACGGTGGCGTCGACGGCGACGAGCAGCAGGCTGACGCACAGGACGACGAGCACGGTCCACCGGCTCACCCCGGGAACGCCGGGGTCCTCCGCGCGGCGCGGCCGGGGAACGCCGACCGGCCGACGGGGCCCGGCCGTGGTCGTCCCGGACATCCACACACCTCCGTGTCATGCGCTCGCGGCCGCTCGGGGGCCTTGGGGGAAATGGGCCCCGGCGGTGTCGAGGGGCGAGTGAGTCGACAGAGTACGCGAGTCCCGGCGGAACCCACGTGGCAGCTCTCACACGACGTCGCACGTCGCCGGTGCTGGGACAATCGACGGATGACCTCTCTCGCCACCCCCTCCGGTGCGGCCTCCCGCGCGGCCTCCGGCGCGGCCGCCCCGCCCCGGGGCCGGGCCCTGAGCCTGGCCGCGCCCGCCCTGCTGCTGTACGCGGCGGTGCGGGCGCTGGGCGTCGTGGCGCTGGCCCTGTGGGGCCTGGCGGACGGCAAGGGTCCGCATCAGTTGCTGTCAGCGCGCTGGGATTCCCTCTGGTACGCCCGGATCGCCGAGGACGGCTACGGCTACACCCTTCATCTGGCGGGCGGCAAGGTCCACTCCGACCTGGCGTTCTTCCCGCTGCTGCCGTGGCTGGAGCGGGCGCTGTCCGCGCTCGTGCCGCTCTCGGCGAACGACGCGGGCCTGGTGGTCGCGGGGGTGGCCTCGCTGTTCGCCGCCTGGGGGATCTTCGCGGTCGGCGAGCGGCTGTACGGGCGGCGGGCCGGCGTCCTGCTCGTCGTGCTGTGGGCGGCGCTGCCGGTCGGCGTGGTGCAGTCGATGGCGTACTCCGAGTCGCTCTTCACGGCGCTGGCGGCGTGGAGCGTGTACGCCGTGCTCAGCGGCCGCTGGGTGTGGGCGGGCGCGTTCGCGGCGCTGGCGGGGCTGACCCGGCCGGTGGGCGCGGCGGTGGTCGCGGCCGTATGGATCACCGCGGCCGCGGCCCTGGTCCGGGCGCGCCGCGACGGCGGGGAACGGCCGCCCCTCGCCCGGCTGCTGCTCGGCGCGGCGCTGGCGCCGCTGGGCTGGCTGGCGTACTTCGTCTGGGTCGGCGTGCGCACCGGCAGCCCGACGGGCTATCTGGACGTCCAGGGCGGCTGGGGCAACGGCTTCGACGGCGGGCTGGCGTTCGGCTCCTTCATCGCCGAGCGCCTGGCGTCCCCGGCGTTCGCCGCCGGGCTGGGCCTGCTGATCGGCGTCGCCCTGGTGCTGCGGCTGTACTGGGCCGGGGTGCGGCAGGGGCAGCCGCTGCCGCTGCTGGTCTACGCGGGCACGGTGCTGCTGCTGGCGCTGACGGCGAAGGGGTACTTCGGCTCCAAGCCGCGGCTGATGATGCCGGCCTTCCCGCTGCTGCTGCCCCTGGCGGTGGCCCTGGCCCGACTACGCACGGTACGCGCGGCGGCGATCGTCTCCGCCGTGGTCCTCGCCTCGGCCGTCTACGGGGCGTTCTGGCTGCACGGCTCCGGCCCGCCATGATCGTAATTCGGCGGGGCCCGGCGGCCGGCGGGAAACGTGGCGGAGCCGCCCGGCCAATCGCCGATAAACTCCGCCGTACATAAAAGAATTAAACGGCCGGGCAATGGCCGGAGGTGCAACTGACGCACCTTTATCCGTTTCTTATTCCGCGGTTTCAAACCTGCGGGGCGCCACGATTGAGACGCATTCCACATCACATCGTCATCACAAAGCGCCTCGATCGGCCGAAGCTTCCCGTCACGCAATGTAACGTCGATTGAGTGCGTACCAACGACGAGCTCGTCCCAGCGGAGGAGCGCCCGACCGATCCCGTGCGACCACGGATGACCCGGACCCGTCTGGGGATCTTCGTGGCGACCTCCGTGGTCTATGTGGCGATCGTGGTCGGCGTGCTCACCACGTCCTGGCCGGTGCGGTTCGACTGGCAGGTCATGCTCTTCCGGCCGTACAAGCAGTGGCCGGAGATCCACACCTTCCTGGACTACTTCGTGGTCCTGGGCCAGCGCGGCCCGACCGCCGTGGCGGTCGCCGCGTGGCTGGGCTGGTGCACGCACAAGCAGAAGACCCTGCGCCCGCTGCTGGTGCTGGGCACGTCGTTGCTGCTGCTCAACGCGACCGTGGGCGCCGCGAAGATCGGCATGGGCCGGCTCGGCCCGCACTACGCCACCTCGATCGGCTCCAACGAGATGTTCGCCGGCGGCGACATATTCCCCTCGGGCCACACCGCGAACGCGGTGGTGACCTGGGGCGTCCTCGCCTATCTGGCCACCACCTCGCACGCCCGCCGGATCGCCTCGGTGATCGCCGCGCTGCTGGCGCTGGGCGTGGGGATGACGACCGTCTACCTGGGCACGCACTGGATGAGCGATGTGACCCTCGGCTGGACCGCGGGCCTGATGGTGCTGCTGGTCCTGCCCTGGTTCGAGCCGCTGATGGCCCGCGCCGAGGCGGGGCTGCTGGCCCTGTGGCGGCGGCTGCGCGAGCGCCGCGTCACCCTCGTCCCGGCCCCGGTCCCCGCGGCCGTCGCGCTGGGCGCGCCGCGCACCGCCGTCGACGACGAACTGCCCGCGCGCGAGCCCGTGGGCGCCGGCAGCCGCCCAGGCGGCGGGACGCCTCCCCGCGTCGCCGACGGCCGGTCACATCTGTCCCCCCGGACGCACACCATCCGCTCCGAGCGGACGCCGGTCACCCCGACCGGCAGCCGCCGGCCGCCGCACGCCGACCGCGTGCCCCGCACCGCGCCGCTCGGCCCGGCCACGGGCCGTGGCCGTACGGCCGGCACCGCGGGCGGCTGACCCAGGGCTTCTCCTCGGCGCACACGCGAAGGCGGCCCCGGACACCGTCCGGGGCCGCCTTCGCGTACGGGCCCGGGCGCCGGCTCCTCAGCCCTTCCAGCAGCGGCGCACCGTGCCGTCCGCCACCTCGAAGTTCAGCCGGCCGAACACATACTGCAGGGTGATGATCGTGCCGGGCGCCAGCGCTCGTACGTCCGTCCAGCCCCGGGCGCGGGCCCGGTCGGCCGCCGCCTCGGCCTCGAGGCCGACATAGGCGTCGAGGTCGTCGTCCGGCTCTGCGGGGAGATCGGGAAGAGGTGCCATGGCAGCCACCGTAGGCGTCATGGGACGGGCGCGGAAGCCGGGCCCCCGCATACTTCCGTCCCCGCCCGGTCCGCCACTGGTCACACTTCTGTCACAGTGAACTCATGGGGGTTTACCGCGCCGCGCATCACTCATACGTGCCTTTCCCCATCCCCGCCGAAGCCTTCGCAATACCCTCGCGGTGAATTCACCGCGCTTTTCCCGCGTTCCGCCGGCGGTGCACGGAAACTCCCGGTGAATTCCGCGCCCACCCCCCCATGCGGCAGCAGGACGGGAGAATTGACGGCCCCTCCGCTTCCGCCTCCGCCCCCGGGCCGGAATATAAAATTCCGGGAACATCGGCTCCGGCCCGGCAGGCCGGATTTGACGGCCCGTCGACAGAGGCGCTCTCGCGCGGACGCCCCCGCGGCGAGCATCATGGCGGATGGCCGACTGACTCCGCGTCGCACCACGGCGGGGCAGCCCGTGCGAGCCGACAGCGAGGGGGCACCGGATGGGGACCGACACCGCGCAGGCCACCACGGAAGGCCCGGCCCGGGCACGACATCCCGGCCGGATCATCGTGGACTGGCTGACCACCACCGACCACAAGAAGATCGGGCACCTCTACCTGATCACGTCGTTCGGCTTCTTCCTCGTCGCCGGCCTGCTCGCCATGGTGATGCGCGCCGAGCTCGCCCGCCCCGGCCTGCAGCTGCTGACCAACGAGCGGTTCAACGAGGCGTTCACCGCCCATGGCACGATCATGCTGCTGCTGTTCGCCACCCCGGCCTTCGCCGGCTTCGCCAACGCGATCATGCCGCTGCAGATCGGCTCGCCGGACGTGGCGTTCCCCCGGCTGAACATGCTCTCGTACTGGCTCTACCTCTTCGGCGGCCTGATCGTGGTCGCGAGCCTGCTGATGCCCCAGGGCGGCGCGACGTTCGGCTGGACCGGCTACGCCCCGCTCAGCAGCATGGTCCGCTCACCGGGCATCGGCACCGACATGTGGATCATGGGTCTGGCGCTGTCCGGCTTCGGCACGATCCTCGGCGCGGTCAACTTCCTCACCACCGTCATCGGCATGCGCGCACCGGGGATGACGATGTTCCGGATGCCCGTCTTCACCTGGAACGTGCTGTTCACCTCGATCCTGATCCTGCTGGCCTTCCCCGTGCTCGCCGCCGCGCTGCTGTGCCTGGAGGCCGACCGGCGGTTCGGGGCCGTGGTCTTCGAGGCCCAGTGGGGCGGGGCGCTGCTGTGGCAGCACCTGTTCTGGTTCTTCGGCCACCCCGAGGTCTACATCATCGCGCTGCCGTTCTTCGGCATCATCACCGAGATCATCCCGGTGTTCTCCAGGAAGCCGATCTTCGGCTATCTGACGCTGATCGGCGCCACCATGACCATCACGGCGCTGTCGCTGGTGGTCTGGGCCCACCACATGTTCGCCACGGGCGCGGTGCTGCTGCCGTTCTTCTCGTTCCTGTCGTTCCTGATCGCGGTGCCGACGGGCGTGAAGTTCTTCAACTGGATCGGCACGATGTGGAAGGGCTCGCTGTCCTTCGAGACGCCCATGCTGTGGGCGGTGGGCTTCCTGGTGAGCTTCCTCTTCGGCGGGCTCACCGGGGTGATCCTGGCCTCGCCGCCGCTGGACTTCCACGTCACCGACACCTACTTCGTCGTCGCGCACTTCCACTACGTGGTGTTCGGGACGGTGGTGTTCGCGACGTTCGCCGGCTTCTACTTCTGGTGGCCGAAGTTCACCGGGAAGCTGCTGGACGAGCGGCTGGGCAAGATGCACTTCTGGACGCTCTTCACGGGCTTCCACACCACGTTCCTCGTCCAGCACTGGCTGGGCGCCGAGGGCATGCCCCGCCGCTACGCCGACTACCTGGCCGCCGACGGCTTCACCGCGCTCAACACCCTGTCCACGATCGGCGCGTTCCTGCTGGGCCTGTCCAACCTGCCGTTCTTCTACAACGTCTGGAAGACCGCCCGGTACGGCAAGCGCGTGGAGGTGGAGGACCCCTGGGGCTACGGCCGCTCGCTGGAGTGGGCGACCTCCTGCCCGCCGCCCCGCCACAACTTCACCGCCATCCCCCGCATCCGCTCCGAGTCGCCGGCCTTCGACCTGCACCACCCGGAGACGGTGCGGCGGGCCGAGCCGCCGGTGGCGGCCGGGCCCGCCGGCTGATCCCTCAGGAGTGGGTGGCTACCTGCCGCCCACCGGCGGCCGTTCGTCGATCCGGACCGAGAGGTCGTTGTCGACGGTGTAGTACGGCCCCACCTGGGCGGGCGCGTAGGGGGCGGCGACGTCCCGCGCCGGGTAGGTGAAGATCTGCTTCTTGTCGGCGACGTCGTCGAGGAGACGCGCCACGCGGACCTCCTCGGCGCCCTCCGGGCCGCCGCGCAGCCACAGGTCCCACACCTCCGGGCCGCCCTGCCACTCCTCGCACAGCACCGCGAAGGGGAGGGTGAAGGAGAAGTCCTGCCCCTCGGCGGTGACCGGCACGGTCCGCACCAGCTCCCCGGCGCGGCGGCAGCGGGCCTCGAGGACCGCGCCGTCGAGCCACGCCTGAGGGTTCTCGACGCGGTGAAGGGTGCCCCGACCGGTTATCCCGGCGGCCTCCACGCGCAGGTCCCCGGCCTCGGCGTGGGGGCCGCGCAGCCAGCTGCGCAGCGACAGGTTGCCGTGCTTGGTCGCGTACGGGATGCGGACCGCGAGCGGCGAGGTGCTCGGGCCGGGTCTGCGGTCGACCAGGGACCGCAGGTCGGCGATGCCGGGCACCAGCCGCTGGGCGGGGGCCTCACCGCAGGCGACATGCACGTCCCAACGGCCCTCGGGCAGGGCGACCGTGCTGGGCAGCACGGCGCGCAGCCGGCCGTCGCCGTTGGGCGTCAACGGCAACCGTACCTCTTCCTCGGGGCTCTCGACGGCGTCGGCGCCCCGGCGGCGCAGCACCAGCGCCGCGGACCAGTGCGCGGCGTCGGCGGCGGAGTGGCCGGGAACGTCGAGGTCGAAGGTGAGTCCGCCCGCGGAGTCCGCGATGCAGTCGGCGCTGGGGTTCCCCGCGCCGAAGGCCAGGGGAGGGGCAGACACGGTGGCGCACTCCTCGGAGGTGGGGGTCGGACGGCCCGTCGAGGGGGCCGCTGCGGGCAGGCCGTCGCCGGCGTCGCCGGGCGCGGTGGAAGGGGTCATGCGGCACGCACCCTTCGCAGGGCGGTGCGGCTTCTGTCCTTGGCCTGGAAGGCGCTGCTGAGCAGGGCGCCCCGGGTGCGGTGCAGCGAGCCGCGCAGGTTGCCGCGGCCGGCGAGGTCGGCGAAGAGGCTCTCGTAGCGGCCGGCGACCTCGGCGGGGTCGAAGCGCGCCGAGTTCTCCAGGGCCTTGGCGCCCATCCGCCGGCGCAGGTCGTCGTCGTTGATGAGCTTGAGCAGTCCCGCCGCGATGGCGTCGACCTTGCCGACGGGGACGAGCAGGCCGTCGACGCCGTCGTCGATGATCTCGCCGGGGCCGTGCGGGCAGTCGGTGGAGACCACCGGCAGGCCGCAGCGCATGGCCTCGACGATCGTCATGCCGAACGACTCCAGGCTGGAGGTGACGGCGCCGATGGAGCCCTTGACCCACTCCGGCTCCAGAGGAGTGGCGGGGCCCATGAGGTAGACGTGGTTGTAGAGACCGCGCTTGTCGATCAGGGCGCGCAGCTTGCCGCGCTCGGCGCCGGCGCCGTAGATCCGCAGCCGCCAGTCGGGGCGCTCGGCGACCACCTTCTCGAAGGCGCGGATGAGGACGTCGTAGCGCTTGGCGGGCGCGAGCCGGCCGGCGGCGATCACCCACTTGCCGTTGCCGTCGGCGGGGGCGAGCGCCGGGGCGGGGATGCTGTTGGGCACGGCCTCGACGCGCACCCCGGGCAGCCGCATCAGCTTGCGGTACGTACGGGCGTCGGCCTCGGTGACGGTGGTGACCGCGTCCAGCCGGGGGTAGTGGGTGCGCAGCGTCAGCTTCAGCTGCGACGAGTGGGTGCTCAGCGTCAGGTGCTCCTGACCCACGCGGGCCGGACCGCGGCGCGCCTGCTGGGCGATGTGCACATTCAGACCGGGCCGGGTTCCGACGACCACGTCGCAGTCCAGGCCCCGCAGGTGCTCCGCGATCTTCCGGTCGGTGAGCGCGCTGTACTGCTTGTAGCGGCCCTCGGCGGCGGGGAAGAACGAGGCCGGCGTGCGGTACTCGAGCTCGTCGCCCTCGTAGCCCGGGCTGTCCTTGCGCAGGTCCACCAGGTGGCGCAGCCGCACCTTGCCGCTGGGGGCGAAGACGGGCTCGTCGCGGTGGCGGAAGACGGAGACGATCTCCACGTCGTGGTGCTCGGCGAGGGTGCCCGCGAGGTTGTACGTGGTGCGGATCGTGCCGCCGATCCCGTACGCGTTGTGAATCAGGAATGAGATGTGCATTCGTCCCCATGCAGCCGGTGTGCCGCGGACATTCCCGGTAGCCCGCCTCCACTGAGAGGTTAGACCGTGGCGTGGCCCGCCGGGTTGGCCTAGATCACCAACTCGTTCCCCAAGCGATGAGGAATCGGTAGCGGATCCCGGGAACTTTTCCGGGGCGTGACCCCGGCCCCGGATCGTCCGTTGTCTCCAGAGGAGCCGGACGCAACCCGGCACCCCCGCACCGAGTACGACACCCAAGTTCGAGGAGACCCCGTGCCGCGCATGCTCGATGTCAGCGACGAAGTACGCGCCGAGATCGGTGACGAAGAGGCGGAGCGCCTGCTGGGCGGCGACAGCGCCCCGGGTCTTTACGACTGCACGTCCTGCCGCACGCCCGGGAACACCGAGCGGGAGCGCACCAGCACCGTGCTGTTCGTCGGCGACGAGACCGCCGTGCTGGCCTTCGCCCACGCCGCCTGCATCCCCTCCCAGGTCGTCCCCGTCGCGGAGGAGCAGCTGCAGGGCGCCGTGCGGTCCATCACCGGCGAGGGCGGCGGGGCGGAGGCCGAGGTGCCGCTGCAGGCCGAGCTCGGCGTGACCAGCGGCCTGGTGCTGGCCGCCGGGGACGTCCACCCGGCCCTGGTCGTCGAGCCGCTCGGCCCGATCGCCCGCCCCGGCACCAGCGGCCCCGTGGACGTCTTCCTGGACCTGCTGCGCGAGCAGGGCTTCTCCTCCGTGACCGACGTCAACGACATCCCCGGGCAGCTGCCGGGCTGGTCGGTCCTGGTGGCCCTGGGCAAGCTGCACGCGGTCCTCCAGCCGGCCGTCGGCGGCACCCCGGCGCAGGCGTGGTGGCAGGCGCACCGCCCGATGCAGGTCGCCGACGAATGGCGGGCCGCCCTCAACAAGTCCGGCCAGGTGCTCGTCCTCTGCACCCCGTCCGGCACGATCGGCGCCCAGCCGCGCGAGGACCTGCTGCGCGCCGCCCTGGACCGGGCCGCCGCGGCCGGCCGGCTGGTCGGTGGCACCATGCCGCTGGCGGGCACATGAACGAGGACGGCGCTCGCATCGTGCACTCCACGGACATCGTCCTGGCGGGCCATTCGCGTCCGGGCCCGCATCCGACGGGCCTCGAGGTCGTTGGCAGGGATGTGTACTCATACGAACCCGCCCGGACCTCGTACCAGAACTACATCCCCGGCATGCGGCCACCCCGCGACGCCTCCTCGGACGGTCACCCCGGCTCGGTCACCCCGATCTACGACGCTCTGTGCTCCGAGTACCGCCGGTCGTTCCGGGCCCTGCCCGGGGACCGTTCGGGAGAGGAGGAGCTGAGGTTCAAGGACTTCGGCCCCCGGCCGGGCGGGTACGGCGGCCACACCGGCCAGATCCCCGCGGGCAACTCCCCCTACCAGGGGCCCTCGGCCTACAACGCCGTCTGGGACTCCTACTACGGCGGTCGGCGCGGCAGCGCGCTGCCCGCCCTGCCGCCCGGCCAGCGCGACGGCCGTACGCGCGGCTTCTAGCCGCGGCTCCCGCCGTAATCGCTTACGACGGAGCCCCGGACCCCGCATGGGGGCCCGGGGCGGACCGGCGGGCCGTGGCCGGCCGGTGACCGCCGACGGCGGTCTCCGTTACTTCTTGCGGCCGCGCTTCTCGCGGACCCGCACCGAGATGTGGATCGGCGTACCCGCGAAGCCGAACTCCTCACGCAGTCGGCGCTCGATACGGTGCTTACCCGGGGGACAACCCCCGGACCCCCGGCCGAGCCCCCGGGGCGCCCCCTACTTCTTGCGGCCGCGCTTCTCGCGGACCCGCACCGAGATGTGGATCGGCGTGCCCGCGAAGCCGAACTCCTCACGCAGCCGGCGCTCGATGAAGCGGCGGTAGCCCGCCTCGATGAAGCCCGAGGCGAAGAGCACGAAGCGCGGCGGCTTGGTGCCCGCCTGGGTGCCGAAGAGGATGCGGGGCTGCTTGCCGCCGCGGATCGGGTGCGGGTGGGCGGCCACCAGCTCGCCGAGGAAGGCGTTCAGCCGTCCGGTCGGCACCCGGGTCTCCCAGCCCGCCAGCGCCGTCTCGATCGCCGGGACCAGCTTCTCCATGTGCCGGCCCGTCTGCGCCGAGACGTTGACCCGGGGGGCCCAGGCGATCTGCTGGAGCTCGGTCTCGATCTCGCGCTCGAGGTAGTAGCGACGCTCCTCGTCGAGCGTGTCCCACTTGTTGTACGCGATGACGATGGCGCGCCCGGCCTCGACGGCCATGGTGATGATGCGCTGGTCCTGGACCGAGATGGACTCGCTCGCGTCGATGAGGATGACCGCGAGCTCGGCCTTCTCCACCGCGGCGGCCGTGCGCAGGGAGGCGTAGTAGTCCGCGCCCTCCTGCAGGTGGACGCGCTTGCGGATGCCCGCGGTGTCCACGAACTTCCAGGTGGTGCCGCCGAGCTCGATCAGCTCGTCGACCGGGTCGCGGGTGGTGCCGGCCAGCTCGTTGACGACGACCCGCTCCTCCCCCGCGACCTTGTTCAGCAGGGAGGACTTGCCGACGTTGGGCCGGCCGATCAGGGCGATGCGGCGCGGGCCGCCGAGGGCGGCGCCGAAGGTCTGGGCGGGGGCCTCGGGCAGCGCCTTGAGGACCTCGTCCAGCATGTCGCCGGTGCCGCGGCCGTGCAGCGCGGAGACCGGCATCGGCTCGCCCAGGCCCAGCGACCACAGCATGGCGGCGTCGGCCTCGGCGGAGGGGCCGTCGACCTTGTTGGCGCACAGCACGACGGGCTTGCCCGCCCGGCGCAGCAGCTTGACGACGGCCTCGTCGGTGTCGGTGGCGCCGACGGTGGCGTCCACCACGAAGACCACGGCGTCGGCGGCCTCGATGGCGTACTCGGCCTGGGCGGCGACCGAGGCGTCGATGCCGAGGACGTCCTGCTCCCAGCCGCCGGTGTCGACGACCTTGAAGCGGCGGCCGGCCCACTCGGCCTCGTAGGTGACGCGGTCGCGGGTCACGCCCGGACGGTCCTCGACGACGGCCTCGCGGCGGCCGATGATGCGGTTCACCAGCGTCGACTTGCCGACGTTGGGGCGGCCGACGACGGCGAGGACGGGCAGCGGGCCGTGACCGGCCTCGCCGAGCGCGCCCTCGACCTCCTCGGCGTCGAAGCCCTCCTGCGCCGCGAGCTCCATGAACTCCGCGTACTCGGCGTCGCCAAGCTCACCGTGCTCGTCGCCGGAGTGGATCTGGTCGTTCATGAAGTCGTTTCCTCGTTCTTCGTCATCGGCGGACCCTTACGGCCCACTACTGAAAAGTCTCGTTCAGCGGCCGGTCAGCCGCTTGGCGTCCGCCAGGTGCGCGGCCAGGTGCTCCTGGATGCGCACGGTCGCCTCGTCCAGCGCCTTGCGCGTACGGCGGCCGCTGCCGTCGCCGGCCTCGAAGGGGTCGCCGAAGACCACGTCGACGCCGCTGCGCAGCGGCGGCAGACCCTTTATGACACGTCCCGCGCGGTCGGCGCTCCCCAATACCGCCACCGGCACGATCGGGGCTCCCGACCGTACGGCGAAGTAGGCCAGGCCCGCGCGCAGCGAGGCGAAGTCGCCCTCGCCCCGGGTGCCCTCGGGGAAGATGCCCAGCACGCCGCCGTCCTCGAGGGCCTTCAACGCGCCCGTGATCGCGGTGCGGTCGGCGCCCGCGCGATCCACCTCGAGCTGGCCGATCCCGCGCAGGAACCGGCCGAGCGGACCCACGAACACCTCCTTCTTGATCAGGAAGTGCACGGGTCGGGGCGCGGTGCCCATCACCATCGGGCCGTCGATGTTGTGGGTGTGGTTGACGGCCAGGATGCAGGGCCCCGCGGTGGGCACCCGCCAGGCGCCCAGCACGCGCGGCTTCCACAGCCCGTACATCAGGCCGATGCCGATCCGCCGCCCGACGGCGGCACCGGATGCGGTCACGCCGACCGCTTCTCTTCCACGAGCGTGACCACGCACTCGATGACCTGCTCCAGGGTCAGCTCGGTGGTGTCCACCTCGACGGCGTCGGCGGCCTTGGCCAGCGGGGAGGTCTTGCGGCCGGAGTCGGCGGCGTCCCGCTTGACCAGCGCGGCCTGGGTGGCGGCCAGGTCGGTGGCCTCCTTGCCCTTGAGCTCGCCGCTGCGGCGGGCGGCACGGGCCTCCGGGGAGGCCGTGAGGTAGATCTTGACGTCGGCGTCCGGCAGGACGGTGGTGCCGACGTCGCGGCCCTCGACGACGATGCCCTCCGGGGCACCGGCGGCGATGGCCCGCTGCAGCTCGGTCAGCCGGGTGCGCACCTCGGGCACGGCGCTGACCGCGCTCACGGCGGCGGTGACCTGCTGGGTGCGGATCGGCCCGGAGGCGTCCGCGCCGTCGACCGCGATGGTCGGGGCGGACGGGTCCGTGCCGGAGACGATCTCGGGCTTGCCCGCGGCGTCGGCCACGGCGGCGGCGTCGTCGACGTCGATGCCGTTGCTCAGCATCCACCAGGTGATCGCCCGGTACTGGGCGCCGGTGTCGAGGTAGCGCATGCCGAGCTTGGCGGCGACGGCCTTGGAGGTGCTGGACTTCCCCGTGCCGGAGGGGCCGTCGATGCCGACGATGACAGCTGCCGGGGCGGTCCGGGCGGCGGTTTCCACGGTGTCAGACACCTTCCTTGTGCACGGGGCGGAGAAATAGCGATCCATATCAGGCTCACACAAGGTTACTGTCTCGCCGGACCGCCCCGGACCGGCGGGCGCGCGGCCGCCCTACTGCCGCACCGCCCAGCCCCGGTCCCGCAGGGCCGCCGTGAGACCGGTCACCGCGGCGGGCTCGACCATCAGCTGGATCAGGCCCGCCTGCTGGCCGGTGGCGTGCTCGATGCGGACGTCCTCGATGTTGACGCCCGCCCGGCCGGCGTCGGCGAAGATCCGGGCCAGCTCGCCCGGCTGGTCGCCGATGAGGACGGTCACCGTCTCGTACGCCGCCGGGGCCGCGCCGTGCTTGCCCGGCACGCGGGAGCGGCCGGTGTTGCCGCGGCGCAGCACGTCCTCGATGCCGGCCGCGCCGCCCAGCCGCGTGTCCTCGTCCGAGGACTCCAGGGCGCGCAGGGCGGTGACGGTCTCGTCGAGGTCGGCGGCGATGCCGGCGAGGACGTCGGCGACGGGCCCGGGGTTGGCGGAGAGGATGTCGATCCACATGCGCGGGTCGGAGGCGGCGATCCGGGTCACGTCGCGGATGCCCTGGCCGCACAGGCGTACGGCCGTCTCGTCGGCGTCCTGCAGGCGAGCGGCGACGAGGCTGGAGACCAGCTGCGGGGTGTGCGAGACGAGCGCCACGGCCCGGTCGTGGGCGTCGGCGTCCATGACGACGGGGACGGCGCCGCACAGGGCGACGAGCTCGAGGGCGAGGTTGAGGACCTCGGTGTCCGTCTCGCGGGTCGGGGTGAGCACCCACGGCCGGCCCTCGAAGAGGTCGGCGGTGGCCGCCATGGGGCCGGAGCGCTCGCGCCCGGCCATCGGGTGGGTGCCCAGGTAGCCGGTGAGGTCGCAGCCCATCGCCTCGAGTTCGCGGCGGGGGCCGCCCTTGACGCTGGCGACGTCCAGATAGGCGCGGGCGATCCCGCCCCTGATGGCCTCGGCGAGCGTGTCGGCGACGTGCGCGGGTGGTACGGCGACGACGGCGAGGTCCACGCGTCCCTCGGGCGCCTGGTCCGTGCCGGCGCCGCGCGCGGCGGCCGTACGGGCCTGGGCGGGGTCGTGGTCCACTAGGTGCACCTGGACGCCGCGGCCGGCGAGGGCGAGGGCGGCGGACGTGCCGATCAGTCCGGTTCCGATCACAAGGGCGGTTCTCACGGCGCTCAGCCTAGTCGGGGTAGAACGTTCCCATGATCTTTCATGTGGTCCCCCTGGACGACTGGCTGGCCGTGCCCGACCGTCCCTACTCCCCCGCGTCCCTCGGCGAGGAGGGCTTCGTCCACTGCTCGCCCGACGAGGCGACCACCTTGGCGGTGGCGACGGCGTACTACCGCGACGTGCCGGGCCCGCTGATGGTCCTGCTGATCGACGAGCACAAGCTCGACGTGATGGTCCGCTGGGAGGCCGCGGACCCGGCCCCGCCGCCGGGGGTGGCCCCCGGAACCCTCTTCCCGCACGTCTTCGGGCGCATCACCCGCGACGCGGTCGAGGGAATGATGGAGATCCAGCGGGACGAGGAGGGCCGGGCGACGGGCCTGGCCCTGTGGTCGTAGCGGGCCGTCTCCCGGGGCCGGAGCGCCCCGGGAGAAGGGCCTGCTAGAGCTCCACCTCGCGCATCAGCATGCCGACCTCGGTGTTCGTCAGGCGGCGCAGCCAGCCCGACTTCTGGTCGCCGAGGGGGATCGGGCCGAAGCTGGTGCGGACCAGCTTCTCGACCGGGAAGCCGGCCTCGGCGAGCATGCGGCGCACGATGTGCTTGCGGCCCTCGTGGAGGGTCACCTCGACGAGGTAGTTCTTTCCGGTCTGCTGGATGACCCGGAAGTTGTCGGCGCGGGCCCAGCCGTCCTCCAGCTGGATGCCGCTCTTGAGCTGCTTGCCGATGTCGCGCGGCAGCGGGCCCGTGATGGCCGCGAGGTACGTCTTCTGCACGCCGTACTTGGGGTGCGTCAGGCGATGGGCCAGCTCACCGTGGTTGGTGAGCAGGATGATGCCCTCGGTCTCCGTGTCGAGACGGCCGACGTGGAAGAGCCGGGTGTCGCGGTTGGTGACGTAGTCGCCGAGGCACTGGCGGCCGTCGGGGTCCTCCATGGTGGAGACGACACCGGCCGGCTTGTTCAGCGCGAAGAAGAGGTACGACTGGGTGGCGACCGTCAGGCCGTCGACCTTGATCTCGTCCTTCTCCGGGTCCACGCGCAGGCCCTGCTCGGTGACGATCTCGCCGTTGACCTCGACGCGCGCCATCTCGATCAGCTCTTCGCAGGCGCGCCGCGAGCCCATGCCGGCCCGGGCCAGCACCTTCTGCAGACGCTCGCCCTCCTGCTCGGCGCCGGGGAAGGTCTTGGGGGTCTTCACCTGCGGCTTGTTGTGCCGCTCCCGGTTGCGCTCCTCGATCTTGGCGTCGAGCTCGCGCGGGCGGGCCGGGGCATAGCCGTGGCCACGGGCGGGACCGCTGCTGCGGCCGCCGGCACCGGCGGTCGAGCTCTTGCGGGGGCCGCCCTTGGCGCCGCCGCGGGCGGCCGCACCGCGACCGCTCGTGGGACCGCTCTGGCGGCCGCTGGTGGCACCGCCCCGGGTGCGCTCGGCGTCGGGGCCCACGTCGTAGCGGCGCTCCTCGGGGCGCGGACGGCGGGGGCGCTCCTGCTGCCGGTCGTCACGGCGGTCGTCACGCCGGTCCCCGGCGCGACCGCCCTCGGAGCGGCCACCGCCGTAGCCGCCGCCACCGGAGCGACCGCCGCCGTAGCTCCCGCCGCCGGAGCGGCCGCCGCTCTCGGGGCGCCCGCCGCCGGAACGACCGCCGCCCGCGCGTCCGCCCCCGGACCCCGGACGGGGAGACCCTGCCCGGCCGCCCCGGTCGTCCCGGTTGCCGCTTCCGCTGTTCCTGCCGCTGCTTCGCATCAAAGTTCCGTCTTGTCGTCTGCGTCGGTGTCCGGTGCGTCCGGATCGAACGACGGCACACCTTCCTGAGTGTCGCCCTCGATCGCTTCCGCCTCGGGGAGGAAGGGGGCGAGCTCCGGGAGCTCGTCCAGGCCGCGCAGGCCCATGCGCTCCAGAAAGTAATTCGTCGTCCTGTACAGGATCGCACCTGTTTCGGGTTCCGTCCCCGCCTCCTCCACCAGACCGCGCTGGAGGAGGGTGCGCATGACGCCGTCGCAGTTCACTCCGCGGACGGCCGAGACCCGCGAACGGCTGACCGGCTGACGGTACGCGACCACGGCCAGGGTCTCCAGCGCGGCCTGGGTGAGGCGGGTCTGCTGCCCGTCGAGGACGAAGGCCTCCACGGCGTCGGCGTACTCGGCGCGGGTGAAGAACCGCCAGCCCCCGGCCACCTGCCGCAGGTCGAAGCCCCGGCCCTGGGCGGTGTAGTCGTCGGACAGCTCGCGCAGGGCGGTGGCGACGTCGCGGCGGGGCCGCCCGAGGACCCCGGCGAGGTGCTCCTCGGTGGCGGGCTCGTCGACGACCATGAGCACGGCCTCCAGGGCCGGCTTGAGGGCGAGCGGGGTCACCGCCGCCCCAGCGGGCGCCGGTCCGTCCGGTGGCGTCTCCCGGCTCGCGTCCGTCATCAGGTCCTCGCTCACGCCGTCCCCTCCTCGGGCTCGGTCTCCGGCTCGCGGTCGAACTCGTCGGTCACCAGCGGGGCGGCGTCCTCCGCGCCCGTCCAGCGGACCTTCAGGGCCCCCAGCGCCTCGCCCTGGTCCAGAACCACCACGCGCTCGCGGTAGAGCTCCAGGAGGGCCAGGAAGCGCGCCACGACGGTCAGGGTGTCCGGGGCGTCCTCGACGAGCCGGCCGAAGTCCGTCTCGCCCTCCGCGCGCAGCCGGGCGACGACGACCTCCGCCTGTTCGCGGACGCTGACCAGCGGCGCGTGGATGTGGTCGACGTAGACCTGCGGCGCGGGCCTGGGCCGCATCGCCTTGGCGGCCAGCTCCGCCAGGCGCTCGGGGCCGATGCCGAGGACGACCTCGGGCAGCAGCTCGGCGTGGTGCGGCTCCAGGCCGACCGTGCGGGGCCGGCGGCGGTCCTCGGCGGCCAGCCGGTCGCTGAAGATCTCCGCGATGCGCTTGTACGCCCGGTACTGCAGCAGCCGTGCGAACAGCAGGTCGCGGGCCTCCAGCAGGGCGAGGTCCGCCTCGTCCTCGACCTCGGCGGCGGGCAGCAGCCGGGCGGCCTTGAGGTCGAGGAGGGTGGCGGCGACGACGAGGAACTCGGTGGTCTGGTCCAGGTCGAAGTCCGGCCCCATCGCCCGGATGTGCGCCATGAACTCGTCGGTGACCTTGGACAGGGCGACCTCGGTGACGTCCAGCTTGTGCTTGGCGATCAGCTGCAGCAGGAGGTCGAACGGTCCTTCGAAGTTGTCCAGCCGGACCGTGAACCGCCCGTCACCGGCCTCGGCCCCGGTCTCCCCCGGCTCGCTCCCCGCGGTCCCGTCCCGCGGCTCCGGCTCCCGCTGCGGCGGGGGCGGCGGCCCGTCCGGGCCGTGGCCCAGGGCACGGCGGACCGGGGTGGCGGGGACTGCGGGCATCGGGTTTCCAGGGTGCGGGTGCGGAACGGGCCGTACGGGCCGAAGCGGCGTACGGCAGGAGGCTAGCGCGGCCGGGCCGCTCAGCGGCCGCGCAGGCGCCGTACGAGGATGCTCGCGTCGCCGCGCTGCTCGAGGTCGGCCAGGACGACGGCGACGGCCTCCCGGACGATCCGGCCCCGGTCCACCGCGAGCCCGTGCTCGCCGCGCAGCACCAGCCGGGCGTGCTCGAGGTCCATGAGCTCCTCGGCGGAGACATAGACGGTGATCTTCTCGTCGTGCCGCTCACGGCCGCTGGGCCGCCGTCCGGCGCCGCGGCCGCGGCGCTTGCCCGTGGCGGGCTCGGAGGCCGTACGGGCGGCCGTGGTGGCGCGGTCGCGCTCCGGCGGGGCGGGGCGCCGCTCGCCGTCCTGCTCCGGGCCGGCCGCGGCGGGGGCCGCCGGGGCGCGCCCGTCCCGCTCGGCCGTCTTGCCCGGCCGCTCCCCGTCGGGCGCGTCGCCCGGCTGCGGCACCCTCGCCGGCGTCTCGCCGTTCGCCTTCCGGCGGGGGGAGGAGGACTGCAGTCCCATGCCGCCGGTGGTGCGGAACAGTTCGTCGGCGCCGGGCAGACTCACTCGGCGTGACACCGGGCGAGCACCTCCCTGGCCAGCTGACGGTAGGCGGCGGCGCCGACGGAGTTGGACGCGTACGTGGTGATCGGCTCGCCCGCGACCGTGGTCTCGGGGAAGCGGACCGTACGGCCGATGACCGTGTGGTAGACGTGATCGTCGAACGCCTCGACCACGCGCGCGAGCACCTCGCGGCTGTGCACGGTGCGCGAGTCGTACATCGTGGCGAGGATGCCGTCGAGCTCGAGCTCGGGGTTGAGCCGCTCCTGGACCTTCTCGATGGTCTCGGTGAGCAGGGCCACGCCGCGCAGCGCGAAGAACTCGCATTCCAGCGGCACGATCACCTTGTGAGCGGCCGTCAGGGCGTTGACGGTGAGCAGGCCGAGCGAGGGCTGGCAGTCGATGACGATGTAGTCGTAGTCGGCCATCAGGGGCTTCAGGGCCCGCTGGAGGGTCGACTCACGGGCCACCTCGCTGACGAGCTGGACCTCGGCCGCTGACAAATCGATATTGCTGGGCAGCAGGTCCATGTTCGGCACGGCCGTCTTCAGCAGCACCTCGTCGGCCGACATGCCCCGCTCCATGAGCAGGTTGTAGACCGTCAGGTCCAGCTCCATCGGGTTGACTCCGAGCCCGACGGACAGCGCGCCCTGGGGGTCGAAGTCGACGAGCAGCACCCGGCGGCCGTACTCCGCGAGGGCCGCGCCCAGGTTGATGGTCGAGGTGGTCTTGCCGACCCCGCCCTTCTGGTTGCACATCGCGATGATCTTCGCCGGGCCGTGGTCGGCCAGCGGTCCGGGGATCGGGAAGTACGGCAGGGGACGCCCGGTGGGGCCGATGCGCTCGCGGCGCTGGCGGGCGGCGTCGGGCGCGAGGGTCGCCGCGTACTCGGGGTCGGGCTCGTACTCCGCGTCGGGGTCGTAGAAGTGACCGTCCGACACTTCCTCGTACTCGGCGAGACGGGTGGATTCCGCCCCACCCCGGTTGCCGGCCATGGCGTTCACGTGTTGACCGTCCATGCTCTGGTGGGCTGTCGTCATGCTCTGGATGTTCTGGTGGGCTGCGAAGGTGTGGACAGCGACGGAGCCGACAGCTTGGAGTCCCACGGGACTCTGGCCCAGCGCAGGCATTCCTGGGTGACCACCCCCGGGAGCAAATGTCGACTCATTCACAAGTCGTCCTACCTCCTTGGTGACCAGGAAACATCTAGATAGGTCAGCGTGGCACCATGCCGACGGTTGGCGACTCTATGGCGTGTCGGCGGTCCGCAGCAACACAATCCGCCGGAGACGGCACGATGTGTCGGCAATCGAACAGGCTTCTGTCAAGGGTGTACGGCCCCTAACCCGGAAGAATCACGGTCGGGCGAAACCATGGCGAAACACCCCGGCCGGGCCTTGCTGAACAAGGCCCGGCCGGGTATGTGCTGTTCTTTCGTCGACTGCCGACGGCGTGCGCCGACTCAGCCGAGGAGGGTGCTCAGTTCGACGTGCGGCAGGCCGTGCGCCTCGGCGACGGGGCCGTAAACGACCTGACCCTCATGGGTGTTGAGACCCTTGGCCAGCGCGGCGTCACGACGCAGCGCCTCCTGCCAGCCACGGTTGGCCAGCTCCACGATGTAGGGCATCGTGGCGTTGGTCAGCGCGTAGGTGGAGGTGTTCGGCACCGCGCCCGGCATGTTGGCGACGCAGTAGAAGACGGAGTCGTGGACCTGGAAGGTCGGCTCCGCGTGGGTGGTGGGACGGGAGTCCTCGAAGCAGCCGCCCTGGTCGATCGCAATGTCGACAAGTACACTTCCGGGCTTCATCTTGGCGACGAGCTCGTTGGTGACCAGCTTGGGGGCCTTGGCGCCCGGGATCAGGACGGCGCCGATGACCAGGTCGGCCTCGACGACGGCCTTCTCCAGCTCGTAGGCGTTGGAGACGATCGTCTGCACCTTGGTGCCGAAGACCTTGTCGGCCTCGCGGAGCTTGTTGATGTCACGGTCGAGCAGGGTGACGTGGAAGCCCATGCCGACGGCGATCTGCGCGGCGTTCCAGCCGGAGACGCCACCGCCGATGACGACGGCCTTGCCCGCGTGGGTGCCCGGGACGCCGCCCGGCAGCACGCCGCGGCCGCCGGCCGAGCGCATCAGGTGGTAGGCGCCGACCTGCGGGGCCAGCCGGCCCGCGACCTCGGACATCGGGGCGAGCAGCGGCAGCGCGCGGTTGGCGAGCTCCACGGTCTCGTACGCGATGGCGGTGGTGCCGGACTGCAGCAGGGCGTCCGTGCACTCGCGGGAGGCGGCCAGGTGCAGGTAGGTGAAGAGGGTCTGGCCCTTGCGGAGGCGGTGGTACTCCTCCGCGATCGGCTCCTTGACCTTCAGCAGCAGGTCGGCCGTGGCCCAGACGTCGTCAGCGGTGTCCAGGATGGCGGCACCGGCGCCGACGTACTCGGCGTCGGTGATGGAGGAGCCGAGACCGGCTCCCTTCTCCACGAAGACCTGGTGGCCGTTGCGCACGAGCTCCAGCACCCCGGCGGGGGTGATGGCCACGCGGAATTCGTTGTTCTTGACCTCGCGGGGGATGCCGACCTTCACGTCGATCACGGTCCTTGTTCAGAGAATGACAGGCTATTCCTGATATGCCCGGGCACACCAGTGCAGACCGCGTCGATCGCGGCGTTGCCAGTCTAATGAAGGATCCCCCGCTGTCTAGCCTTGCAATGCACCAATCTTTGAGCGCTACGCCATCTGTTTCTTAGGTTCACGATCGGTTACCCTGCGTTGCACCGTCAGGGTGACCCACCGTCCTGCGACGGGGCGCGCCCCGCCCGGTCCAGCAGCTGCTCGGCCGCCTGACGCTGCGCTCCCGCCCCCGGGACGTCGCCCGCCCACTCGAGCACGTCCGCCAGCCGCAGCCGCAGCGCGGCCTCCAGCCGGGCGTCGCCCGCCTGCTGCGCGCACTCCACCGCCTCCTGGTACGTGCGCAGCGCCTCCCTCGGCCGCCCCGCGTGCTCCAGCACCCGGGCCACCTCGCTCAGCGCCCGCGCGTGCCCGGGCACGTCCCGCAGCCGGCGGCACGCCGCGGCCGCCGCCCGCCAGTCGCGCAGCGCCTCCGTCAACTGGCCCGCGTACGCGTGCACCGCGCCCAGCCGCCCGTACAGCCGCGCCTCGTCGGCGAGCTCCCCACGGGTCAGCCGCAGCTCCAGCCCGCGCCGGTACCAGTCGGCGGCCCGCTGCCAGTCCCCCAGCTCCTGATGCGCGGCGCCCACCGACTCCAGCGCCCGGCTGACGGCGTACGGATCGCCCGCCTCCCGCGCCGAGTCCAGCGCCTGGCGGTAGCGCTCGAGGGCCTCCGCGGTGCGCCCGGCCCGCGCGTCCAGGTCACCGAGGTTGAGCAGCGCCGCGGCCTTCTCCAGCGGCATCTCGCAACGCCGGGCCACATCGAGGACGAGCTGGTGCAGCCCGTAGAGCTCGGGGGCCGCGGCCTCCGGGCCCAGATGGGCCGTCAGCGCCCGGGTCAGCGCGGAGACCAGCCGCCGCGCCAGGGTGTCGAGCCGGCCGTCCTCCACCGCCAGCCGGGCCGCGGCGAGCAGCGCCGGCAGCCGGGCCAGCAGCCACTCCTCGGCCGCGCGCGCCGAGGGGAAGCGCAGCGGCCTGGGCAGCTGCTCGATCCTGCGGCGGACCGCCGGGTCGTCGCGCTCGGTGACCGCGCGGCAGGAGTACAGCTGCCGCACCGTCCGCTCCAGCATCCTGGCCCGCGCCAGCTCCGTCTCGGCCGGCCGCTCCTGCGCCTGCAGCAGCGCCGTGAAGATGGGCGCCAGGCAGCCGGGCACGCGGTACTGCGCGGGCAGCACGCCGCCCTCGCCCTCCGGAGCCTCCAGCCGCAGCAGGCCACGGGCCGTCAGGTCCTCCAGCACGGACTGGGCGGTGGTCAGCGAGCAGCCCGCCAGCGCGGAGGCCACATGCGCGTCGGCCAGCCCGGCCGGGGCCAGCGCCAGCAGGTGCAGGATGCGCGCGGCGGTGGGCGACAGGGCCTCGTACGCCAGCGAGAACGCCCGCGCCAGCGGCCGGGCCGCGCTCTCGGGCCGCCCGGCCGGCGGCGGCTCCCGCAGCCGCTTGGCCGCGTCCACCACCGACATCTTCGAGTGGGCGGCCAGCCAGCCGCCGACGAGCACCAGCGCGGCCGGCTGGCCGCCGCACTCCTCCACGACGGCACCGGCCGCCACCGGGTCGCAGGTGATCCGCGTCGGGCCCGCGTACCACTCCAGCAGATCGACGGCGGCCGCCTTGTCCAGGCCGCCGAGCGCGCACGGGCGGACGTCCGGCACCCCGGTCAGCGGCCCCCGGGAGACGGCGACGACCAGGCACTCCGGCTCGTCCGGCAGCAGCGGGTCCACCTGCTCGGCGCCCGCCGCGTCGTCCAGCAGCAGCAGCGCCCGCTTGCCGTTCAGCGCGGCGCGCAGCGCGGCGGTCAGCTCGTCCTCCTCGGCCCCGGCCGGCACGGGCGCGCCGAGGGCGGCGAGCAGGGCGCGGGCGGTGCGTTCGGTGGGCACGGGTGAGCCGTCGGCACCCGTGAGGCGGGCGCGCAGTACTCCGTCCGGGTACTCCCTGGTGAGCTGGCCGGCCAGCCGCTCGGCCAGCGCGGTGCGGCCGGAGCCGGGTCGGCCGGCGATGAGCAGGACCCGACTGCACGGCTGTTTACGGCCGGAGAGGGTGTCCAGGCCCGCCCGGATGATGTCGGCGCGCAGCTCCTTGAGCTCGCGCTGCCGGCCGACGAACGGACGGTCCGCCGACGCCGGTACGGCGGCGGCCGTCTGACGGGGGCTCATTCCGGGGGCGGGGGCGGGCAGCCGCCGCTCGGGCGGGGCCGCCGCCGGTCCGCCGGTCTCCACCGTCCGCTCCGCCACGGGCCCACTCCCGTTCCACCTGCACGTGCGAGCCCGCCGCGGCCGCGGCGGGAACATATCGAGCCTAGTTCACCGCCCCCCGCACTCCGGGTAACGCCGACCCGCCATGCTGAAGATCACCTCTTCGGGTTGACCGATGGTCGGACCACGGCACCCGTCCGGGGCACCCCGCGGCGGCCGCGGGGCGCCCCGTCGCTCACGCCTCGAAGGGGCGGGCCGGCCAGGGGGCGTCGGCCGGGCGCAGCGCGTCCAGGCCGTCCCCGGCCATCGCGGCCATGACCGAAAGAACGCCGACGACCAGGCAGTTGTTGTGGAGCTCGCCCTTGAGGATGCCGCGCCCCAGCAGCGCCAGCGGAACCCTCGCCAGCTCCATGTCCAGCTCCTCGTCCTCGACCTCGAAGCGCTCGCCCTCGACGTCGGAGATGCCGCGCGCCAGGAAGATGCGCACGGCCTCGTCACAGCCGCCCGGCGTGGTGTAGACGTCGGTCAGCACCCGCCAGTCCTCGGCCTTGACGTGCGCCTCCTCGTAGAGCTCGCGCTGCGCGGCGCGCAGCGGGTTCTCGCCGGGAACGTCCAGCAGGCCCGCGGGGATCTCCCACAGCCGCTGCCGCACGGGGTGGCGGTACTGGCTCAGGACCAGCACCCGGTCCTGGTCGTCGAGGGCGAGGACGGCCACGGAACCGGGGTGGACCTGGTAGTCACGGGTGACGGTGGTGCCGTCGGGCATGACCACCTCGTCCGTGCGCACGCTGGTCTTGTTGCCCCGGAACGGCGTGGCGCTCGCCTTGACCCGCCACTCGGCGGGGGTGTCCGTGAAGCTGCCCATCTGCGTCCTCCAGAAATACGAAACCGGGGTGAGCGCCTCCGTAGCGGAGGCCCTCACCCCGGTCAACCGTACAGATCAGCCCTGCTGACGCTCGACGGCGGCCTTGACCAGACCCGCGAAGAGCGGGTGCGGGCGGGTCGGGCGGGAGCGCAGCTCGGGGTGCGCCTGGGTCGCCACCAGGTAGGGGTGGACGTCGCGCGGGTACTCGACGTACTCGACCAGCTTGTTGTCCGGGGAGGTACCGGAGAAGAGGATGCCCGCCTTCTTCTCCAGCTCGCCGCGGTAGGAGTTGTTCACCTCGTAGCGGTGACGGTGACGCTCCTCCACGTAGGGCTGGTCGCCGTAGACCTCACGGACGATGGAGCCCTCGGCGAGCTTGGCCGGGTACATGCCCAGGCGCATCGTGCCGCCCATGTCGCCCTCACCGGCGACGATGTCCATCTGCTCGGCCATCGTGGAGATCACCGGGTGGGCGGTGGCGGGGTCGAACTCGGTGGAGTTGGCGCCCTCGATGCCGGCCAGGTTGCGGGCGGCCTCGATGACCACGCACTGCAGGCCCAGGCACAGGCCCAGCAGCGGGACCTTGTTCTCGCGGGCGTAGGTGATCGCGCCGACCTTGCCGTTGACGCCACGGTCGCCGAAACCGCCCGGGATGCAGATCGCGTCCACGTCGGCCAGCTGCTCCCGGGCGCCCGCCGGGGTCTTGCAGTCGTCGGAGGCGACCCACTTGACCTTGACCTTGGCGCGGTTGGCGAAGCCGCCGGCGCGGATGGCCTCGGTCACCGACAGGTAGGCGTCGGGCAGGTCGATGTACTTGCCGACCAGCGCGACCGTGACCTCGTGCGAGGGGTTGTGGACGCGGTCCAGCAGGTCCTCCCACTGGGTCCAGTTCACGTCGCGGAAGGGCAGGTCGAGCTTGCGCACCACGTAGGCGTCCAGGCCCTCGGTGTGCAGGACCTTGGGGATGTCGTAGATCGAGGGGGCGTCGATCGCGGCGACCACGGCGGCCTCGTCCACGTCGCACATCAGCGAGATCTTGCGCTTGATGGCGGTGGGGACGTCACGGTCGGCGCGCAGCACGATCGCGTCGGGCTGGATGCCGATGTTGCGCAGGGCGGCGACGGAGTGCTGGGTGGGCTTGGTCTTCAGCTCGCCGGAGGGGCCGATGTAGGGCAGCAGCGAGATGTGCACGACAAAGACGTTGTCCCGGCCGACCTCGTGGCGGACCTGGCGCACGGTCTCCAGGAACGGCAGCGACTCGATGTCGCCCACCGTGCCGCCGACCTCGGTGATCACGACGTCGACGTCGTCGGTCGCCATCCGGCGGATGCGGTGCTTGATCTCGTTGGTGATATGCGGGATGACCTGCACGGTGTCGCCCAGGTACTCGCCGCGGCGCTCCTTGGCGATCACCGTGGAGTACACCTGGCCGGTGGTGACGTTCGCCGAGCCGTCGAGGTCGACGTCGAGGAAGCGCTCGTAGTGACCGATGTCCAGGTCGGTCTCGGCGCCGTCGTTGGTGACGAACACCTCGCCGTGCTGGAACGGGTTCATCGTGCCCGGGTCGACGTTCAGGTACGGGTCGAGCTTCTGCATCGTCACCCGCAGGCCCCGGGCCTTGAGCAGCGCGCCCAGGCTGGAGGCGGTCAGCCCCTTGCCGAGCGAGGAGGCGACACCCCCGGTGACGAAGATGTGCTTGGTCGTCGTGGGCTTTGCGGCAATGGCCAAAGGGGGGCTCCCGTGGTCGCGAGTGAGGGTGCGTTCCGGCGATCACCCGGTGTTTTCGGGGGTGCCGTCGCTGCGGTTGGGGGGTCTTGCGCCCACCGGTCCACGGGGTACCAGGGTATCAGCGACCGGGCCCGGCCGCTTCCGGTGACGCGGCGCGACGCCCCCGCCGACCCTGCGTCACGGGCGGTCGTCACAGGCCACCCATTCGGCACAAGTTCCCCGGCCAACCGTCGCGCGTCTGCCAACTGGGCGTCGTATCCTGCTCGGACACACGCAGCGAGCCGGCCGGCACGGCACCACGCCCTCCCCCAGCTACCTCTGGGAAGGGCCACTCCGGAACAGAGCTCGTCGAAGATCGCTTGACCAGCAAAGGGCCCCGCAGGGCCCTGGATGCCGTTCGACCCCTGAAGGGGTCCTGGATGCCGTTCGACTGGAGATGACGTGGCCGGGCGTATCGAGGATTACGCACTCATCGGCGATATGCAGACCGCTGCCCTGGTCTGCCGGGACGGCACGGCCGACTGGCTGTGCCTGCCCCGATTCGATTCCCACGCGGCGTTCGCGGGCCTGCTCGGCACGGAGGAACACGGCTTCTGGCGGATCGGCCCGGCGCACCCCTCCGGAGCGGCGCCACCGCACGCGGACCGCCGCCGCTACCGCGGCGACTCCCTGGTCCTCGAATCCGAATGGGACACCCCCCGCGGCACCGTCCGGATCATCGACTTCATGCCCCCGCGCGACGGGGCACCCCAGCTGATCCGGATCGTCGAGGGCGTCAGCGGCCGGGTGCCCATGCGCTCCGCCCTGCGCATGCGCTTCTCCTACGGGCGGGTCGTCCCCTGGGTGCACAAGGTGGGCGACCGCACCGTCGCCGTCGCCGGCCCCGACTCGGTCTGGCTCGACACCACCGCCGACACCTTCGGCAAGGACCTCACCACCTACTCCGACTTCACCGTCTCCCCCGGCGAGCGCGTCGCCTTCACCATCAGCTGGCAGCCCTCGCACGGCGAGCCGCCCGCACTGCCCGACCCCGAGGGCTCCCTGGAGGCCACCGAGGAGTTCTGGCGGGAATGGGTCGGCCACTGCACGTACCACGGCCCCTACCGGGACGCCGTCATCCGCTCCCTGATCACCCTCAAGGCCCTCACCTACGCCCCCACCGGCGGCATCGTCGCCGCCCCCACCACCTCCCTGCCCGAGGAGATCGGCGGCGTCCGCAACTGGGACTACCGCTACACCTGGCTGCGCGACGCCGCCATCACCCTCTCCTCCCTGCTGCGCACCGGCTACCGCGAGGAAGCCCGCGCCTGGCGCGAATGGCTGCTGCGCGCCGTCGCCGGCGACCCCGAGAACCTGCAGATCATGTACGGCATCGCCGGCGAGCGCGAGCTCGGCGAGGCCGAGCTGCCCTGGCTGCCCGGATACGAGAACTCCACCCCCGTCCGCGTCGGCAACGGCGCCGCCGGCCAGCTCCAGCTCGACGTCTACGGCGAGATGATCGAGGCCCTCCACCTGGCCCACATGACCGGCCTCGCCCGCAACGACTACGCCTCCGTGCTGCAGCTGCGCCTCATCGGCTACCTCGAGGACCACTGGAACGAGCCCGACGAGGGCATCTGGGAGGTACGCGGCCCGCGCCGCCACTTCGTCCACTCCAAGGTCATGGCCTGGGTCGCCGTCGACCGCACCATCAAGCTCATCGAGTCCGGCGACGTCGACGGCCCCCTCGAGCGCTGGCGCGAGCTGCGCGACGACATCCACCGGGACGTCTGCGAGAAGGGCTACGACAAGGAGCGCAACACCTTCACCCAGTCCTACGGCTCCAAGGAACTCGACGCCTCCCTCCTGCTCATCCCGCAGATGGGCTTCCTGCCGCCCGACGACAAGCGCGTCATCGGCACCATCGAGGCCATCCAGCGCGAGCTGTCCACCCCCGACGGCTTCGTCCTGCGCTACCCCACCGCCGGCACCGACGCGGGCGTCGACGGGCTCGAGGGCGACGAGGGCGCCTTCCTCGCCTGCTCCTTCTGGCTCGCCGACGACCTGGCCATGATCGGCCGCGTCGACGAGGCCCGCCGGCTCTTCGAGAAGCTGCTCGACCTGCGCAACGACCTCGGACTGCTCGCCGAGGAATGGGACTCCCGCCTCCAGCGGCAGGTCGGCAACTTCCCGCAGGCCTTCAGCCACGTGCCGCTCATCGACACCGCGCTGCGGCTCACCGCCTCCAGCGCCTTCGGCGGCTGACCGCCGCGCCGGGGGGCGGCACACCGCCCTGTTAGGTTCCCCGCCATGGAACAAGGCACGATCACCGTGGCGGAAGCCCTGGCGCTGCCCACCCTGCGGCGCGGCCTCCCCGAGGTGCTCGTCGGCGGCGACGCGCTGCGGCGCCCCCTGCGCTGGGTCCACGCCGGCGAGGCACCCAACATCGCCGCCCTCCTCAAGGGCGGCGAACTGCTCCTCACCACCGGCCTGGGCCTCGGCAGCCGGCCCGCCGAACAGCGCGCCTTCGTCCGCGGCCTCGCCGACCGCGGCATCGCCGCCCTCGTCGTCGAACTCGGCGCGCGCTTCACCACCCTCCCCGCCGCCGTCGTCGACACCGCGCGCTCCTGCGCCCTGCCCCTGGTGCAGCTGCACCGGGAGGTGCCGTTCGTGGCCGTCACCGAGGAGATCCACACCGAGCTCGTCAACGCCCACTACGCCCTGCTCCGCCGCGCCGAGGACGTGCACCGGCGCTGCACCGAGGTGCTCCTGGGCGGGGGCGGCGTACCCGAGCTGCTACGGCTCTTCGCCGACTTCGCCGGCAACCCCGTCTTCCTCGAGACTCCCGACGGCCGCCTGCTCTACGCGGCCGGACCGCCCACCCCTCCCGCCGAACCCGGCTCCGCCGACCCACTGCAGGTCTGGGCCGGGCTGCGCGCCTCCGCCGCCGGGCTGCCGGGGAGCGTCATCGCCGACATTCCCGGCGGGCCAGCCGGCTCGGGGGGCTCAGGAGGCTCGGGGGGCTCGAGGGGCGGTACGGACACCGTGCGGGCCCGGCTCGTCGTGCTGCCCGTGCACGGGGCTCCGGCGCCCGTCCACCGGATCGCCGCCGACCGGGCCGCCGGGCTCCTGGCCGTCGTCCTGATGCGGGCCCGACAGGAGGAGGAACTGGCCGCCCGCGGCCGCGGCGACTTCCTCACCGACCTCGCCGAGGGCCGGCTGGACGCGGCGGACGCCGCGGCCCAGGCCCGGGTGCTGGGCTTCCGGCCGGGCCCTGGACCTCTGCTCCCCGTGGTGACCCGGACCGCCGACGACCTCGTCCCCGCCGAGAGCTGGGCCGTACTGGCGGCTTCCCTCCAGGAGGAGCTGGCCGGCGTCGGCGCCCCCGTCCTGCTCGGCGTCCGGCTGCCCGAGGGGCGCGTACCGCTGCTGGTCGGGCTGCGCGCCGAGAAGGACCGTCCCGCCGTGGCCGACCGGGTGGCGGCGGCACTCCGGGCGGGGGCGGAGCGGGCGGGCTTCCGGCCGCCGGTGGTGGTCGTGGGCGCGCCGGCCACGTGGGAGACGGCGGGGGCCGGGCTGCGGTACGCGGCTGGGGCCGCGGAGGCTGCGGAGACGGCGGAGGCGGGGGGTACGCCCTGGTACGACGTGCGGCGGCTGGACGTGGACGTGCTGCTGTGGCGGCTGCGCTCGCACGGGGACCTGGCGGCGTTCGTCCAGCGGGTGATCGGCCCGCTGCTGGCCCATGACGCGGCCTCGCGGCCGGCGCTGCTGCCGACGCTCGAGGCCTACCTCGCCCACGCGGGCCGCAAGGCGGAGACGGCACGGGAGCTGCACCTGAACCGGCAGACGCTGTACGACCGGCTGGGGCGGATCGGGCGACTGCTCGGCACGGACCTGGAGGACCCGGAGGCGGTGCTGGCGCTGGGTCTTGCGCTGCGGGCTCGGCGGCATGTGGGGTGACGGGTGTTCGTGCGGGTGCGTTGTGCGGGTGCGTTGTGGGGGCGGGGCCGGGGTGGGATGGGCCGGGCCCTTACGGGACTGGATTATTTACGGCCCGGAACCCTCTGAACGTGATGGTTGGCCCGTACGTGGGCCGCAAATAACCCTGACGTCCCTCTCAGGGCCCGGCCCATCCCACCCCGGCCCCTCCGGCCGTCAGTCGAGCCGCGGACCGGTGGGTGGGCATTCGCCCCGCCTGCCCGTTTGGGGGCCACGGGCCCGGCCGTCAACTCGGCTGGCGCTGGCTGAGCTCGTCGTACACGCTCAGGACGTGGGCCACGGTGTCATCCTCGGACGGCCACGTCGCCGACTGCACCCGCCCTGCACTCACAAGCTCCGCACAGCGAACGGGATCGTCCAGAAGCCGCGCCACCGCTCCCGCCAACGCCGCCGCATCCCCGTACGGGACGAGTTCCGCCGCGTCACCGACAAGCTCCGGCACCCCACCAACGGCCGTGGCGACCAGCGGAACACCGGCGTGCAAGGCCTCCTGCGCCAGCAGGGACCGCGCCTCCCACCGGCTCGGCAGGACCGCCACGTCCGCCGCGGCCAGCAGTTCCGGGACGTCGTCGCGGCGCCCCACCAGCAGGACCGGCAGTTGTTCGTCCTCGATCCGGCGTTGGAGCGCGGCGCGTCCGCCGCCCTCACCGGCCATGATCAGCAGGGGTTCGGGGTCCAGTTCGCGCCAGAGCCGGGCGGCGTCCAGCAGGAAGCCGTGTCCCTGGCCGGGCTCGAGCCGGCCCACGGTGACGATCAACGGCCTGGCCATCGCGCCCAGTTCGGCCCGGGCCTTGAGCCGTACGCACTCGTCCTCGTCCGGCCGCGTGCGCGGCGCCGGCAACGCCACCGGCGCCAGCCGGGCGTCCCGCGCGCCCCGCCGCCGTGCCTGATCGACCAGGTCGGACGAGGTGCCGAGCAGCACGGCCGCCGCCCGTGCCGCCTGGCGTTCCATCAGCCGTACGAGATGGGACCGCGGCCCCTCGGCCCGTACCCGGGCGTGCCAGGTGACCACCAGCGGCGTCGCGCGGCCCCGCAGCGCCAGCGCGGCCAGGGCGCCGGACCGCAGACCGTGCGCGTGCACCACGTCCGCACCGGCGCTCGCCGCCCGGATCTCGGCGACGGTCAGGGCGCCCGCGCCCGGGCCCAGCGGTGTGAAGGACGCCCCGGAGCCGGTGAATTCGTAGCGTTCGCCCGTCCCCCACGGCCCGCACACCGTCACCCGCAGCCCGCGCGCCACGAGCCCGTCGGCCAGCGACCGCACATGCGCCCCGCTGCCCGCGCTCCCGCTGCCCAGGATCTGAACAGCGTGCAGGGGCGGCCGCCCGTGCGAGGGGCCGGGTGTGCTGCTCACGCGGGGGAAGCTCCTGGGTCGACGTCGGGCGGGGCGTACGGCGAGGTGCTGAGGCCAGGATGCCAGCCTCCGCTGACATCCCGGCACCACCGTCCCGAGGCCGGCCCGTCCCACCTCGCTAACAGATCTCCGGATTCACCCACTTTGGGGATTCCCTGCGTCCGCGACTACCGCCGCAAGGGTCAACACGGCGGCGTGAAAGGCCAGCCCGGCCCGGCCGTTGCCCGCCACCACGGCGAGCCCGAGACCGGCGCCGAGCGCGTGCGCGCCGGCGTCGCCGAGCATCGTCCGCTCACCGAGATCGTCGGCGATCAGGGCCGCCGCCGCACCCACCGGCCCGGCGGCCACCTGCCCGGCCGCCCTGCCGCGCAGCATCCCGCCCGTACCGAGCGCGAGCACCGCCGCGCCGGCCCTGCCGGGCCGCACGTCGAGCAGATTGACCGCGTGCGCGGCGCCGGCGATCACGACCCCGGCCAGCAGCCGGTCGAGCGGCCGCTCCTTCAGCACGACACCGGCCGCGATCCCGGCCGCCCCGATACCCAGCAGCTTCACCGCCCCGCTGGTCACCTCACCCTGCCGCAACGCCGACACATGGGCCCGGAACCCCCGCCGCGGATCGCCGGCACCGGCGTGATCGTCGTACGCCCCGCACCCACCGGCCACCAGCACGGCCACCGCCCCGGCGACCCGATGCCGGCCGGACAACGCGGACGCGGTCACCACGGCCGCCACGGTGCCCGTCACCGCCGCGGGCCCACCGCACAGGTCGACGGTCCGCCCGGACCTGTTCTTCCGGTCCCACACCCCGGCCCCTCCGGGCCGGGTGCGGCGCAGTGCCTCGTATGTCCCCCGCGCGAGCAACGCGGCCGTCCCGATCCCCATGGACCGACTGTACGTGGCCAGGTGCGCCCCGGTGGGCCCGTTTGCGCCCACCCGCCCGCGGACGGGGCTCCGGCCGGAGGGGCCGGGGTGGGATGGGCCGGGCCCTGAGAGGGACGTCAGGGTTATTTGCGGCCCAGGTGCGGGCCAACCATCACGTCAGAGGGCTCCGGGCCGTAAATAATCCAGTCCCGTAAGGGCCCGGCCCATCCCACCCCGGCCCCGCCCCACAACCCACCCGCACGAACACCCGCACACAGACCCGCACCAAACGTCAGCACCCCCCGCGCGCAGCCTCCAGCAACTCCTCCGCATGCGCCCGCGCCAGCTCCGAGTCCTCCTGCCCCGCCAGCATCCGCGAAAGCTCCCGCACCCGCGCCTCCCCCTCCATCGCCCGCACCCCGCTGCGCGTCACCGCGCCGTCGTGCGTCTTCTCCACCACCAGGTGCCGGTCCGCGAACGCCGCCACCTGCGGCAGGTGCGTGACGACCACTACCTGCGCGGTCCGCGCCAGCCGGGCCAGGCGCCGCCCGACCTCGACCGCGGCCTTGCCGCCGACTCCGGCGTCGACCTCGTCGAAGAGATAGGTCGGCACGGGGTCGGACCCGGCGAAGACGACCTCGACGGCGAGCATGACGCGCGACAGCTCACCGCCGGAGGCGCCCTTGGCGACGGGCCGCGGCTGGGCGCCGGGGTGGGGGGCGAGGAGCAGTTCGACGTCGTCCGCGCCGTGCGGCCCGTAGGTGACGGCGCGCCCGCCGACCTCGATACCGGACGCGGAGGCGTCGGCGGCTCCGCCACCGATCTCGTTCTGCCGGATGGCGAAGGAGACGCGCGCGTGCGGCATGGCCAGCGACGCGAGTTCCTCCGTCACCGCGTCGGCGAAACGCTTCGCCGCCTCGGTCCGGGCGTCGCTCAGCGTCTGCGCGAGGTCGCCGAGTTCGGCGCGCAGCGTGTCGCGTTCCTCGGTGAGTTCGGTGATGCGGTCGTCGTCGCCGTCCAGTTCGCCCAGGCGCGCGGCGCTGCGCTCGGCCCAGGCGAGGACTTCGGTGATGTCCTCGCCGTACTTGCGCGTCAGCTGCGTGAGCGCGGCCCGGCGCTCCTCGACGGCGGCCAGCCGGCGGGGGTCGGCGTCGAGGTCGGAGGCGTATCCGGCCAGTTCTCCGGCGACGTCGCGCAGCAGGATCCCGATCTCGGCGATCCGGTCGGTGAGGCCGGCGAGGGCGGGGTCGTGGGACCGTACGGATTCGAGGGCGCGGTGGGCGCCGGCCACGAGCGTGGCGGCGTCGATGCCCTCGGGGTCCTCGGGGTCGCCGGCGAGCGCGGCGTGCGCGGCGGTGGCGGCGGAGGCGAGGGCCTCGGCGTGGCCGAGCCGGGAGGCCTCGGCGGCGAGGTCGGCGTCCTCGCCGGGCTGGGGTTCGACGGCGGCGATCTCGTCGAGGCCGAAGCGGAGCAGGTCCGCTTCCTGGGCGCGTTCGCGGGCGCGGGTGGTGAGCTCGGCCAGTTCGGCCGCGACGGCCCGCAGCCGGCGGTAGGCGCCGGTGTAGGTGGCGAGCGGTACGGAGACGGCGTCGCCGGCGTACCGGTCGAGGGCCTGGCGCTGCCGCACGGGCCGCAGCAGTCCCTGCTGGTCGGTCTGGCCGTGGACGGCCACGAGGTCGTCCGCGAGCTCGCCGAGCAGGCCCACGGGCACGCTGCGCCCGCCGAGGTGGGCGCGTGAGCGTCCCTCCGCGGAGAGGGTGCGGCTGACGAGCAGGGTGCCGTCGTCGAGTTCGGCGCCGGCTTCCTCGGCCCGTGCGGCGACGGCCGAGCGGGCGTCGACGGCGAGCCGGCCCTCGACGACGGCGGCCTTGGCCCCCATGCGTACGAGCGCGGGGTCGGCCCGCCCGCCGAGCAGCAGCCCGAGGCTGGTGACGACCATGGTCTTGCCGGCGCCGGTCTCGCCGGTCACCGCGGTGAAACCGGGTGACAGCTCGACAACGGCGTCGTCAATGACGCCCAGGGACCGGATCCGCATCTCCTCCAACACGGATACGACCATACGAGGTTCCGGGGGCCGCTCGCGACGGCCTCCCCCGTCGACCGGTCCGGGGAGAGTCCCGCCGCCGTTCCGGGTGACGGCCCGATCGTGCGGGGATCCCTTGGGGGGACAGGGCGGAACCATGATCATCCACATTCCGGGCGGTCCCGACACGTCGTTCGCCGTCACCACGGCAGTCGCGTTCACCACCCTCGCGGGCACCCGGACGGCGACCACCGGCACCCCGGGCCGGGTCCGGGCCGGCCCCGGCCCGGACCCGAGGGGGCCGCCCCGGGCTAGTGCGGCGCCCCTCGCCACCCGGCGACGGGCAGGGCGAACTTCGCCACCAGCCGGTCGGTGAACGAGGCGTGGTGCAGGCGCGCCAGGCGGACCGGCACGGCACCGCGCCGCACCTCCACCCGCGCCCCCGCCGGGAGCTCCACGGTTCGCCGTCCGTCGCACCACAGGACGCCGTTGGGCGTCTGCGGCTGGACCTCGACGGCCAGCACCGAGTCGGGGGCGGTCACCAGCGGCTTGGCGAACAGCGCGTGAGCGCTGATGGGCACCATGAGCAGCGCCTCGACCTCGGGCCAGACGACGGGCCCGCCCGCGGAGAAGGCGTAGGCGGTGGAGCCGGTGGGCGTGGCGCAGACCACTCCGTCGCCGCCGAAGCGGGAGACGGGCCGGCCGTCGACCTCGGTGACGACCTCCAGGAGCCGTTCCCGGGCGGCCTTCTCGACGGAGGCCTCGTTCAGCGCCCAGTCGGTGTGGACGATGTGCCCGTCGGTGCGTACGAGCACGTCGAGGGTCATCCTCTCCTCGACCTCGTACGCCCGGGTCACGACGCGGTCGACGACCTTGTCGAGGTCGTCCCGCTCGGCCTCGGCGAGGAAGCCGACGCGGCCGAGGTTGACGCCGAGCATGGGCACGCCGGACTGGCGGGCGAACTCGGCGCCGCGCAGCAGCGTGCCGTCACCGCCGAGGACGATGAGCAGCTCGCAGCCGGCGAGGACGTCGGGCCGGCCGGGGCCGGCCTCGACGCGTTCCGCCGAGGGCGGCAGCGGCAGGTCGGCGGCTTCCTCGGCGAGGACCCGTACTCCGATGCCGCAGCGCAGGAGTCCTTGGACGACGAGTTCGGCGCTGCGGATGGCCGCCGGGCGGCCGGTGTGGGCGAGCAGGAAGACGGTGCGTCCTGTCTGTGCCTCCGGCTCGGCCGGTGCTGCTGATGGTGCTTTTGAAGTGGTCAACGGGGCCCCTCCGCCACTGCACGGTCAACGTCCGCCGGGTCCAGTTCAGGCGCACCGGCGCGCAGCCACAGAAAGTACTCGACGTTGCCGGACGGACCCGGCAGGGGGCTGGCGGTAACACCCATGACGCCCAGCCCGAGTTCGGCGGCGCGGCCCGCGACGGCCCGTACGGTGTCGGCCCTGAGCTGGGCGCTGCGTACGACGCCGCCGCTGCCCAGGCGCTCCTTGCCGACCTCGAACTGCGGCTTGACCATCAGCACCAGGTCGGCGTCGGGGGCGGCGCAGCGCACGAGGGCGGGCAGCACGAGGCCGAGCGGGATGAAGGACAGGTCGCCGACGACGAGGTCGACGGGCAGGTCGTCGATCTGCTCCAGGGTCAGTTCGCGGACGTTGGTGCGGTCCTTGACGGTGACCCGTTCGTCGCTCTGCAGGGACCAGGCGAGCTGGCCGTAGCCGACGTCGACGGCGACGACGTGGGCGGCGCCCGAGCGCAGCAGTACGTCGGTGAAGCCGCCGGTGGAGGCGCCGGCGTCCAGGGCCCGGCGGCCTTCGACCTTCAGGCCGAGGGGGACGAAGGCGGCGAGGGCGCCGGCGAGCTTGTGGCCGCCGCGGGAGACGTAGTCGGGGTCGCTGTCGTCCTGGGTGACGACGAGGGCGGCGCTGGTCTCCACCTGGGTGGCGGCCTTGGTCGCCGTCGTACCGCCGACGGTCACACGGCCGGCGGCGATCAGCTGGCTCGCGTGCTCGCGCGAACGGGCCAGCTTGCGGCGCACCAGCTCCGCGTCGAGTCGGCGGCGGGTCACTGCCACGTGCGGTTCAGCTCCTGTTGTCGTACGGCCGAGGGGGTCCGGGGCGCTGGTCGAGCGCGCCGAGCGCGTCGCGCAGTCCCTGGTGTACATCCTCGTACACCTCGAGGTGGCCGCTCACCTCGAGGTCGTCCGCGTCCGCCAGCCGGGCCAGGTGGGCGTCCACGCCGGCGTCGCCGGTGGGGGCGCGCTCGGCGCCCGGGGGGCGGGGCGCCGGGGGTGGCTGGTGCGGCTGGGTCGCGTCGGTCATGAAACCGACGCTACCCCTTGTCGGGCGCTTCTCCGGTGTTCCGGGCTCGCCGGTGTACCGTCCATGGCGATGGCGACGATCGAGGAGTGCCGTGCCGCACTCGACCGGCTGGCGGAGAATCTCGCGGGCGCGAGCGGCGAGCTCCGTGTCGCCGCCACGCCCGACCGCTCGCTGAGCTGCCATGTCACCGATCTCGACGTCACCTTTGTAGGCCATTTGCGCGAGGGGCACATCCGGGAGGTGCGTACTCTTCCGGGCGCTCCGGAGGCGCGGGCGGAGATCGCGCTGGAGATGACGGGCGACGATCTGGTGGCCCTGGTCGACGGCGAGCTGAATTTCGCGCGGGCCTGGGCCGGCGGCCGGGTCAGGCTGAAGGCGAGCCTGCGGGACGTGCTGCGGCTGCGGGCGATCCTGTAGCGCCGGCCCGGGCCGTGCGGGGCCTGCGGGCGGCGGGGACGACCAGGGGGGTGCCGGTCTGCGGGTCGTCGATGACCTGGCAGCGCAGTCCGAAGACGCGCTCGACGAGTTCGGCCGTGACCACCTCGGCGGGCGGTCCCTCGGCCACGACGCGCCCGTCGCGCAGGGCGATGAGGTGGGTGGCGTAGCGGGCGGCGTGGTTGAGGTCGTGCAGGACGGCGACGAGGGTGCGGCCCTGGGTCTCGTGGAGTTCGGCGCACAGGTCGAGGACCTCGATCTGGTGCTGGATGTCGAGGTAGGTGGTCGGTTCGTCGAGGAGGAGCAGCGGGGTGCGCTGGGCGAGGGCCATGGCGATCCATACGCGCTGGCGCTGGCCTCCGGAGAGCTCGTCGACGTACCGGTCGGCGAGGGCGGCGACGCCGGTGGCGTCCATCGACTCGGCGACGATCCGCTCGTCCTCGGGTGACCACTGCCGCAGCAGGCCCTGGTGGGGGTAGCGGCCGCGGGCGACGAGGTCGGCGACGGTGATGCCGTCGGGGGCCACGGAGGACTGGGGCAGCAGTCCGAGGGTGCGGGCGACCTTCTTGGCGGGGTAGGAGCCGATGGCCGCGCCGTCCAGCAGCACCGCGCCGGAGGCGGGCTTGAGCATGCGGGACAGGGCGCGCAGCAGGGTGGATTTGCCGCAGGCGTTGGGGCCGACGATGACGGTGAAGGAGTTGTCGGGGACGGCGACGGAGAGGTTCTCGGCGATGACCCGTCCGTCGTAGGCGAGGGTGACGGATTCGGCCGTCAGCCGGCTCGTCGTGGTCGTGCTGCCGGCTGCTCCGCCCGCGTGGGGTGCGGCCTTCGCGGTGGTCTGCGGGCCGGTGGCCACGCGTGCGTCGCTCACGGTGTTCTCTCCTTGTGCGGGGGTACGGGGGCGGGCCGTGCTCATATCCGCCCCGCGCGGCGCTCGGTGAACAGCAGCCACAGCAGGTAGCAGCCGCCGAGCATGCCGGTGAGCGCTCCCACGGGCAGCCGGTCGGCGCCGAAGAGCCGCTGCGAGCCCCAGTCGGCGGTGACCAGCAGGGTGGCGCCGGTGCAGGCGGCGGCGATGAGGTTGGGGCCGGGGGTGCGGGTCAGGCGCCGGGCGAGCTGGGGCGCGGCGAGGGCGACGAAGGCGATGGGCCCGGCGGCGGCCGTGGCGGCGGCGGTCAGCAGCACGGCGGCCGCCATGGTGACCAGCCGGGTCCGCTCGACGGGCACGCCGAGCGCGTACGCGGTGTCGTCGCCGCTCTCCAGCATGCGCAGGGCGCGGCCGTGGCCGAGGACGAGGGGGACGAGCGCGGCGCACGCGAGGAGCAGGGGCCGGACCTGGTCCCAGTCGCGGCCGTTGAGGGAGCCGACCATCCACACGGTGGCGCGGGCGGCGTCGGTGAGGTTGGCCTTGGTGAGCAGGTAGCCGATGACGGCGGTGAGGATGGCGGCCATGGCGATGCCGACGAGGACGAACCGGTTGCCCTGTACGCCCTTCTTCCAGGCGAGCGCGTAGATCGCGGCGCCGGACAGGACGCCTCCGGCGAGGGATCCGGCGGCGACGGCCGGGGGGTCGCCCTGGAAGAGGACGATGACGAGCAGCGCCCCCACGGTCGAGCCCTGGCCCAGCCCGATCACGTCGGGGCTGCCCAGGGGGTTGCGGGAGACGGACTGGAAGACGGCGCCGGCCAGTCCGAGGGCGGTGCCGGCGAGCAGGCCGACCAGGACGCGGGGCAACCGCAGGTCGTGGACGACGAAGTCCTGGGCCGGGGTGCCGTCGCCGGTCAGGGTGCGGACGACGTCGGCGAAGGTCATGGGGTAGTCGCCGGTGCCGATGAGGGCGACGGAGGCGGCGAGCGCCCCGGCCGCGAGCAGCAGCACGACGAGCGCGGCGCGCGTCTCGAGGCGGACGGAGAGCCCGCCGCGGGTGCGCAGGGTCCTTGCGTGCTTCACAGTCGGGCCATCCTCCGGCGCCGTACGAGGTGGATGAAGAGCGGTCCGCCCAGCAGGGCGGTGACGATGCCGACCTGGAGTTCGGAGGGGCGGACGACGACGCGGCCGGCGATGTCCGAGCCGAGCAGCAGGACGGGTGCGAGGACGGCCGCGTAGGGCAGGATCCAGCGCATGTCGGGGCCGGTGAAGACGCGGACGACGTGCGGCACCATCAGCCCGACGAAGATGACGGGCCCGCAGGCGGCGGTCGCCGCGCCGCACAGCAGGGTGACGGCGGCCAGCGCGAGGACGCGGGTGGCGGTCAGCCGGGTGCCGAGCGCGCGGGCCTGGTCGTCGCCGAGGGCCAGGGCGTTGAGGGGCCGTGCCAGCGTCAGGGCGAGCACGACGCCGACCACGATGAAGGGCGCGACCTGGGTGACGACGGTGGAGTTGGCGGAGGCCAGCGATCCGACGGTCCAGAAGCGCATCCGGTCCAGGGCGGCGGTGTCGAGCAACTGGACGGAGAAGACGTAGCCGTTGAGGGCCGCGGTGACGGCGGTGCCGGCGAGCGCGAGGCGTACGGGCGTGGCGCCCCGGCTGCCGCCGAGCGCGTAGACGACCACGGAGACGGCGGCGGCGCCGAGGAAGGCGAGCCAGACGTAGCCGGTCAGGGAGCTGACGCCGAGGAAGCCGATGCCGGAGACCACGGCGGCCGCGGCGCCGGCGTTGATGCCGAACAGGCCGGGGTCGGCGAGCGGGTTGCGGGTGAGGGCCTGCATGACGGTGCCGGCGAGGCCGAGCGCCGCGCCGACGAGCAGGCCGAGGAGGGTGCGGGGGACGCGTACGTCGCGTACGACCACGTCGGTCTCGTTGCCGGTGTAGTGGAAGAGCCCGTGCCAGACCTGGTCGAGGGGGATCTGTTTGGCCCCCACGGCGACGGACGCGACGAGGACCAGCAGGAGGGCGCCCACCGCGGCGAGGAGTCCGGCGGCGCGCGGGGCGGCGCGGCGGCGGGGTTCCGCCTCCGGGGCGGCGGTGGGGGGAGGGGCACTGTCGACCAACACCCGGTTAGGTTAGCCTACCCTCACATCTGATCCTCACTCGAGAGAAGCACTACCCCATGAGCACCCCCCGCACCCTTGCTCCCTCCCGTCGCGGCTTCCTCACCGCCGGCGGCGCCCTGGGCCTCGGCGCCCTCCTCACCGCCTGCGGGGGCGGCTCGTCCTCATCGGCCTCCGGCGACTCCGGCGGAGACGGCGCCTGGACCTTCAAGGACGACCGCGGCAAGACCGTCAAGGCCGCCAGGACCCCCCAGCGCATCGTCGCCTTCACCGGAACCGCCGCCGCCCTCCACGACTTCGGCGTCGAATGCGTCGGCGTCTTCGGCCCCACCACCCTCAAGGACGGCAAGCCCGACCCGCAGGCCGGCGACCTCGACATCGACAAGCTGACCGTCCTCGGCAACGCCTGGGGCGAGTTCGGCATCGAGAAGTACGCGGCCCTCAAGCCCGACCTGCTCGTCAGCAACATGTTCGAGCCCGAGGCCCTGTGGTACGTGCCGGAGGAGAGCAAGAAGAAGATCCTCGGCTTCGCCCCCAGCGTCGGCCTCACCTCCGCCCGGGTCTCCATGCTCGAGCCCATCAAGCGCTACGCCGCCCTCGCCGACTCCCTCGGCGCCGACCTGACGGCCAAGAAGGTCACCGACGCCAAGGCCCGCTTCGAGAAGGCCGCCGAGACCCTGCGCAAGGCCGCCAAAACCAACCGGATCAAGGTCATGGCCGCCTCCGGCAGCGCCGACCTCTTCTACGTCTCCAACCCGGCCGTCAACGCCGACCTGATGTACTTCCGCGAGCTCGGCGTCGACCTCGTCGTCCCCGACAAGCTCGACAAGGGCGGCTACTTCGAGAGCCTGAGCTGGGAGAACGCCGACAAGTACCAGGCCGACCTCATCATCCTCGACAGCCGCACCTCCGCCCTGCAGCCCAAGGACCTCGCCGCCAAGCCCACCTGGGCGCAGCTCCCCGCCGTCAAGGCCGGCCAGGTCTCCCCCTGGCTGAGCGAGCCGCGCTTCTCCTACGCCGGCTGCGCACCCCTCCTGGAGAACCTCGCCGCGGCCATCGAGAAGGCCAAGAAGACGTCCTGACGCCGGGCCCCCGACCGCACCGACCGAAAGGACCGCCCCCAGCGATGTCCGAAGCCCCGCCCCCGCCCTACCGCTGGTTCGACCTGCACGTCCTGCGCACCGAACGGGTCGGCCCCTCCCTGGTCCGCGTCACCTTCGGCGGCGACCGGCTCGGCGAGATGGTCACCGGCGGCCGCGACCAGCGCTTCAAGCTGTTCCTCCCCCGGCCGGGACAGCCCGCCCCGGTGCTCCCGGACGACCGGGGCGTGGGCTGGTACGCCCAATGGCGCGTCCAGGACCCGGCCGTACGGGCCGTCATGCGCTCGTACACCGTGCGCGAACTGCGCCACGACCCCGACGAGCTCGACGTCGACTTCGTCCAGCACGGAACGGACGACGGGCACAGCGGGCCCGCGTCGCTGTGGTCCCGCACCGCCCGCCCCGGCGACCGCGTCGCCATCCTCGGCCCCACCGCCGAGGAGAACGGCGGCGTCGACTTCCAGCCGCCCGCCGGCACCGACTGGGTCCTGGTCACCGCCGACGAGTCCGCCCTGCCCGCCGCGGCCGGCATCCTCGCCTGGCTCCCGGCCGGCACCCCGGCCAAGGTCTTCCTCGAGGTCGCCCACCCCGACGACGTGACGGACCTGCCCACCGAGGCCGACGCCGACATCACCTGGCTGATCCGCGGCGTCGCCGGACAGCCCACCCTCGACGCGGTCCGCGCCGCACGGCTGCCCTCCGGCACGCCCTACGCCTGGATCGCCGGCGAATCCGGCACCGTCCGCGCCCTGCGCCGCCACCTCGTCGGCGACCGCGGCGTCGACCGCCGGGCGGTGACCTTCACCGGCTACTGGCGGCGCGGCGCCACCGAAGAGGACCTCCTGGCGGAACTGGGCTGACCGGAACGTGATGCCGGGGCGGACGCGTTCGCGTCCGCCCCGGCATCACGACCACACCCGCTACCAGCCCAGCCGGGCCAGCGCCTTCGCGGAGTCCAGCGCGCACGTACCGTCCCCCGCCGCCGTCCACGCCGCGGCGCACAGCGCCCGCAGCGCGTCGGCGCGGTCACCGTCACCCTCGAGGGCGAGCGCCTCACCGTCCACCGACGCCGTCCACCCGCCGCACCGGAACGCCCCGCCGTCGGCCTCCGACACCTCCGGCTGCGGCACGAGCAGCGCCCGCAGGTCCTCCGCCACATACGTCGCCCGGTGCTCCGGGGGCGCGGTGAGCAGCTGCGCGGCCGTCGTCACCCCGGTCAGCACCAGCAGCGAGTCCACACCCCCCGCGTGCGCGCCCTCGATGTCCGTGTCCAGCCGGTCGCCCACCACCAGCGGCCGCTCGGCACCGGTCCGCAGAATCGTCTCGCGGTGCATCGGCGGCAGCGGCTTCCCCGCCACCTGCGGCTCCGCGCCGGTGGCTATCCGCACCACCTGCACCGCCGAGCCGTTGCCCGGCGCGATGCCCCGGGCGCTGGGAATCGTCAGATCGGTGTTCGAGGCGAACCACGGCAGCCCGCTCGCCACCGCGTACGACGCCTCCATCAGCCGCGACCACGGCATGTCCGGACCGCCGTACCCCTGCGCCACCGCGGCCGGGTCGTCGTCCAGCGACTCCACCGGCACCAGCCCGCGCTCGCGCAGCGCGACCCGCAGCCCCTCCGCCCCGATCACCAACACCCGGGAGCCGGACGGCAGCTGCTCGGAGATCAGCCGGGCCACGGCCTGCGCCGACGTGATCACGTCCGCGGGCTCGGCCGGCACCCCCAGCTCGGTCAGGTGCCCCGCCACGGTCTCCGGGGTGCGCGCCGCGTTGTTCGTCACGTACGCCAGGTGCATCCCGCCGTCCCGGGCCGTCCCCAGGGACTCCACGGCGTGCGCGATGGCCTCGCCGCCCGCGTACACCACGCCGTCGAGGTCCAGCAGCGCCGTGTCATAGGCGGCGTCCAGCCGCCGCTCGCTACCGCCGGGCCGGGTGCGGACGGTCTGCTTCATGCTGTGTTCGCTCCTTGTGCTGTACGTCTCTCCCACGATCATTGCTCATCCGGCCACGAGACATAACATTTCACAATGAGCACTCCAGGCCATGGCAACGGCGCCAACGGCAGCCCCGCAGAGCGGGGGCTGCGCCTCGCCCCCTTCCGAGGGCTGCGCTACGTCCCCGAGCGGGTCGGCAGCCTCGCGTCGGTCACCTCGCCACCGTACGACGTCGTCGTGCGGCCCGACGGCCTGCGCCACCTGGAGACCGCCGACCCGCACAACATCGTCCGCCTCATCCTCCCCCAGGCCGCCACCGCCGCCGACCGGCACCGCCAGGCCGCCGAGACCCTGCGCCGCTGGCAGGAGGAGCGGATCCTGGCCGCCGACCCCGAGCCCGCGCTCTACGTGTACGAGCAGAGCGGCGACGGCATACTCCAGCGCGGCCTCATCGGCGCACTGCACCTCACCCCGCGTGAGGAGGGCGTCGTCCTCCCCCACGAGGACGTCATGCCGCACATCATCGAGGACCGCGCCGCCCTGATGCGCGACACCGGCGCCAACCTCGAGCCGCTCCTCTTCTCCTACCGGGGCGGCGACGACGAGGAGGGCGCGGCAGCCGTCATCGAACGCGTCATCCGCACCGAGCCGCTGCTGTCCACCGCCACCGACGACGGCTACGCCCACCGCCTGTGGTCCATCACCGACCCGGACGACCTCGCCCTCATCGACCACGACCTCGGCCGCCGGCACGCCCTGATCGCCGACGGCCACCACCGCTGGGCCACCTACCTGCGGCTGCGCGCCGAACAGCCGGCGCCGGGCCCCTGGGACTTCGGCCTCGTCCTGCTCGTCGACACCGCCCGCTACCCGCTGCGCGTACGGGCCATCCACCGCCTCCTGCACCGGCTGCCGGTCCAGGACGCCCTGGCCGCGCTGGGCGGCGCCTTCCGCGTCCGCACCCTCGAGGGCCCGCTGCCCAACGCCCTCGAGGCGCTGGCCGAGGCCGCCTCGGGGCCGGGCAACGCCTTCCTGCTCGCCGGCGACGGCCGCTTCCACCTGCTGGACCGTCCCGACCCGCTGCTGCTGGACCGCACGGTCCCGGCCGACCGCCCGCAGGCCTGGCGCGAGCTGGACGCGACGGTGCTGCACTCGGTCCTGCTGGAGAACATCTGGCGGGTTCCCGACGACCCGGAGCACATCGGCTACATCCACGAGACGGCCGCGGCCGTCAAGCAGGCCGAGCGCCACGGCGGTACGGCCGTCCTGATGCACCCCGTCCGCGAGGACGTCGTGCGGGAGCTGGCCGAGCAGGGCGTGACGATGCCGCGCAAGTCCACGTCGTTCGGCCCCAAGCCAGCCACGGGCCTGGTGCTGCGGAGCCTGGCCCTGAACTGAGCCCTGATACGCGAAACGCCGAGGGCGGGGGCCCGGATCGGATGATCCGGGCCCCCGCCCTCGGCGTTGTTCGACGTGCGATCGCTACGGATCAGCCCTGGTCGCCGGTCTCCTTGGGAGCCTCGGCGTCGGCGTCGGCGTCGGCGTCCTTAGCCTCGGCCTCGGCCTTGGGCTCGGCGTCGGCCTCGACCTCGACGGCGGTGTCGGCCTCGGTGGCGGTGTCGGCCTCGTCGGCGTCCTCCTCCATGGCGTCCGTGAACTCCACGCCGTCCAGCTCGGCGAGCCGGTCGGAGGCGTTCGTGGTGCCGCCCTGGTCGGCCTCGAGGGCCTTGGCGAACCACTCACGGGCCTCGGCCTCCCGGCCGACGTCGAGGAGGGCGTCGGCGTACGCGTAGCGCAGGCGCGCGGTCCAGGGCTGGACGGAGTTCGACGCCAGCTCGGGGCTCTGCAGCGTCACGACGGCCGCCTCCGCCTGGCCCATGTCCTTGCGGGCACCGGCGGCGACCAGGCGCATCTCGACCTGGCTCGCCTTGTCGAGCTTCTGCACCTCGGGCTCGCCGGCCATGGCCAGGGCGCGCTCCGGGCGGCCCATGCCGCGCTCGCAGTCGGCCATGACCGGCCACAGCTCGACCGAACCGGTCATCCGGCGCGCGGCACGGAACTCGGCGAGGGCCTCGGAGTACTTGCCCGTGGCGTACGCGGCGAAGCCGGCGGCCTCACGCACGGCGGCGACGCGCGACGCGAGCCGCAGGGCGACCCGGGAGTACTCGTACGCCTGCTCGGGGTCCTCGTCCAGCAGGTTGGCCACCATGACCAGGTTGCGGGCGACGTCCTCGGCGAGGGTCTTGGGCAGGCTCATCAGCTCCTGCCGCACGTCCTTGTCGATCTCCTCGCCCGTCACGTCCTCGGGGATCGGCAGCCGCTTCACCGGCTCCCGGTCACCGCGGTCACGGTCGCGGTCGTCCCGGCGCCCGTAGCCACCGGAACGGTCGTCACGGCCGCCGCGGTAGCCGCCGCCCTGACGGTCGTCACGGAACGAACGACGGGGGCCACGGTCGCCGCCGCGGTCGTCGCGACGGAAGCCGCCACGGTCGTCGTCGCGGCGCGGACCACGGTCGTCACGGCGCTCGTCACGGCGGAAGCCGCCGCGGTCGTCGTCACGGCGCGGGCCACGGTCATCGCGACGGTCGTCGCGGCGGAAGCCGCCGCGGTCGTCATCGCGACGCGGGCCACGGTCGTCACGGCGCTCGTCACGACGGAAGCCACCCGGACGGTCGTCACGGCGGTCGTCGCGGCGGAAGCCGCCACGGTCGTCGTCACGACGCGGGCCACGGTCGTCACGACGCTCGTCACGACGGAAGGCCGGGCGCTCGTCGCGACGGTCGTCGCGGCGGAAGCCGCCACGGTCGTCATCGCGGCGCGGGCCACGGTCGTCACGGCGCTCGTCACGGCGGAAACCGCCGCGGTCGTCGTCACGGCGCGGGCCACGGTCGTCGCGGCGGAAGCCACCACGGTCGTCGTCACGGCGGAAGGACGGACGCTCGTCACGGCGGTCGTCGCGACGGAAGCCACCGGGACGGTCGTCGCG
>NZ_JBFQGI010000009.1:0-332345 GCF_040932295.1 Streptomyces sp. C36
GTGTCCGATGCGCGGGCGTGTGCGCCCTGGCGCTCGGTCAGGTCCGCACTGCGATACACCCCTAAAGGCGAGTAAAAGCGCGCAACCGTCGTAGTTCGGCGCGCCCTCATACCTAATGTCCATTTATATGGACGACGTATGGTATTGGGGCGCATCGATGTGGACGGAGACGACATGCGCGACATCAGCCGACGAGGTCTCCTCGAACTGGGGGTGGGAGCGGCCGCCGCGCTGGGCACGGTCGCGGGGTGTTCTTCGGGCTCGGGCCCGGCCGGCGGGCCGGGCCCGAAGCAGGTGGATCCCGCCGCCAAGCCGGCCGCCAAGGCCCGGCCCCTGGGGGACGGCTCCACGGCCGACGCGGGCAAGCAGCCACAGCAGCCCCCCAAGCCGGAGCCCCTGGAGCCGGGTCAGAAGCCCCCGCAGTTCGTGATCTTCTCCTGGGACGGGGCGGGCGAGGTCGGTAACGGCCTCTTCCCCCGCTTCCTGAAGCTGGCCCGGGAGTACGACGCGAAGATGACGTTCTTCCTCTCCGGTATCTACCTCGTGCCCGAGTCCAAGAAGGACCTCTACGAGCCGCCGAACAATCCCCGGGGCGCCTCCGACATCGGCTACCTGACCGACGGGCACATCAGGACCACGCTCACCTGCCTGCGCCAGGCCTGGCTCGAGGGCCACGAGGTCGGCACGCACTTCAACGGGCATTTCTGCTCCGGCAGCGGCTCGGTCGCCCACTGGACGCCCGCGGACTGGGAATCCGAGATCGAGCAGGCCGTCTCCTTCGTCACCCGCTGGCGGACCCACACCGGATTCACCGACCTCGAGCCGCTGCCCTTCGACTACCGCAAGGAACTCGTCGGCGCCCGCACCCCCTGCCTGCTCGGTCAGGACAATCTCCTGCCGACCGCCGCGAAACTCGGCTGGCGCTACGACGCGAGTTCCGCCGGCGGCCAGCAGATGTGGCCGGGGAAGAAACACGGGATCTGGGACCTTCCGCTGCAGCAGATGCCCTTCCCGGGTCACTCTTTCGAAGTCCTCTCGATGGACTACAACATCCTCGCCAATCAGTCGAAGAACACGACGCGGGGAGCCTCGTACAACTACCCCGCCTGGCGAAAGCAGGCCACCGAGTCGTACATCGCGGGCTTCGACCGGGCCTACGAGACGAACCGGGCGCCGTTCTTCGTGGGAAACCACTTCGAGGAATGGAACGGCGGGATTTACATGGACGCCGTGGAGGAGGCGTTCAAATACATGGCCGACGACAAGCGGCGTGACGTCCGCGTGGTGTCCTTCCGGCAATTCGTCGACTGGCTCGACGTGCAGAGCCCGGCGGTGCTGAAGAAGCTGCGCCGGCTCGACGTCGGCGAGAAATGGAGCGCCAAGGCCGACTGAGAACGGCGGGCCGCCGCCGGCCGGGTGCCGGAGGGAGGCCGAAGCGGACCGAGGGGGGTGCGGAAGATCCCCAAACCGCCCATGCGAAACTTTTCACATGAGTGCCTGCCGCGCCCTTCGACGCCCACTTTCACGCCGTCGTACCACCCTGCCGGCCGCCGCCGTCGCCGTCCTGGCGGCGCTGACGCTCAGCGCCTGCGGTTCCGGCAAGACCTCCGGCAGCGGGGGGCAGACCCAGTTCGTGCAGGGCACGGGCGGGGTGAGCGTGGTCAAGGAGCGCGGGGACCGGCAGGCCGCGCCGGACCTCACGGGCAAGACCCTGGAGGGCAAGGACCTCGACGTCGCCGACGACTACAAGGGCAAGATCGTCGTCCTGAACGTCTGGGGCTCGTGGTGCTCGCCCTGCCGCGCCGAGGCGCCCAACCTCGTCAAGGTCGCCAACGACTACAAGGACAAGGGCGTGCAGTTCGTCGGGCTCGACACCCGCGACCCCGACCCCGCCCCCGGCCTGAAGTTCGAGAAGGAGTTCGAGGTTCCGTACCCGAGCCTGTACGACTCCTCCGGCAAGCTGCTGCTGCGCTTCCCCAAGGGCAGCCTCAACCCGCAGGCCATCCCCTCGACGATCTTCATCGACCGGGACGGGAAGATCGCGGCCCGCGCCCTGAAGGCGCTGACCGAGGACGAGCTGCGCAAGACGCTCGACCCGCTGGTCGCGGAGAAGTGACCCCGGTGACCGCCACGATCACCCTGGCCGCCGTGGGCGACGTGAACCAGACCGTCGAGACCGGCGCCCTGCTCCTGGCCCTGCCCGTGGCGGTGCTCGGCGGGCTGGTCTCCTTCTTCTCGCCGTGCGTGCTGCCGCTCGTCCCCGGCTACCTCTCCTACGTCACCGGCGTCAGCGGCGCCGACATGGCCGAGGCCAAGCGCGGCCGGATGGCCCTGGGCACCTCGCTCTTCGTCCTCGGCTTCACCGCCGTCTTCGTCTCCTTCGGCGCCCTCTTCGGCTTCTTCGGCGAGACGCTGCTCGCCCACAAGCAGACGATCTCCATGGTGCTGGGCGGCGTGACGATCCTGCTCGGCCTCGGCTTCATGGGGGCCTTCAACCTCTTCGGCCAGCGCGAGTTCCGCTTCCACACCCGGCCCACCATGGGCCTGGTGGGCGCGCCGCTGCTGGGCGTCCTCTTCGGGCTCGGCTGGACGCCGTGCATCGGGCCGACGCTCGGCGCCGTGCTCTCCCTGTCCTCGCAGCAGGCCAGCGCCGGCCGCGGCGCGCTGCTGACCGTCGCCTACTGCGCGGGGCTGGGCGTGCCGTTCGTCCTGGCGGCCGTGGCGTTCCGGCGGGCGCTGGGCGCGTTCGGCTGGGTCAAACGGCACTACGCGTGGGTCATGCGGATCGGCGGCGGGATGCTCGTCGCGGTCGGCCTGCTCCTCGTCACAGGTTTGTGGGACAGCATGGTCGCGGACCTGCAGACGTGGTCGAGCAACTTCACCCCTGGGATCTGATCGATGGCCAAGACCGATAAGAGCGCATCCGCACCGGCCCCGGAGGAATCCGAGGCCGGCGCCGCGGGCGCGCGGATGTCCACCGCCCCCGCCGAGGACCGGGGCCAGGCGATGCCCGGCTCCTTCGGCGGCGTGCGCGCCCCCGGCGCGCTGGGGTGGCTGGCCTGGTCCGCGCGCGAGGCGACGGGCTGGGTGCGCTGGTTCTGGCGTCAGCTGACGTCCATGCGGGTGGCGCTGCTGCTGCTGTTCCTGCTCTCGCTCGCCACCATCCCCGGCTCGCTCGTGCCGCAGACCGGCGTGGACCAGCTCAAGGCCGAGCAGTGGCAGAAGGAGCACGAGACCCTCGCGCCCCTGTACGAGAAGCTCGGGCTCTTCCACGTCTACAGCTCGGTGTGGTTCTCCGCGATCTACATCCTGCTGTTCGTCTCCCTCATCGGCTGCATCATCCCGCGCACCTGGAAGTTCGTCGGCCAGCTGCGCGGCCGCCCGCCGGCCGCCCCGCGCCACCTGGACCGGATGCCCGCCCACGCCACCTGGCGCACGTCGGCGGAGCCGGAGCAGGTGCTGGCCGCGGCCGGCCGGATCCTCAAGCGGCGCCGCTTCCGCACCGAGACGGCCGCGGACTCGGTCGGCGGCGAGAAGGGCTACCTCCGCGAGGCGGGCAACCTCCTCTTCCACATCTCCCTGATCGTGCTGCTGGTGGCCTTCGCCTCCGGCCAGCTGTGGAAGTCCGAGGGCGGCAAGCTCGTCGTCGAGGGCGACGGCTTCGCGAACAACCTCACCCAGTACGACGACTTCAAGGCCGGCTCGCTGTTCGACGCCGACGACCTCGACCCCTTCGACTTCGACCTCGACAGCTTCTCCGGGAGCTACGAGCGCACCGGCCCCCAGAAGGGCACGCCGCGCGACTACGCCGCCCACGTCACCTACCGGGACAAGCCCGGCGCCGAGCGCCGCAAGGCCACCATCAAGGTGAACGAGCCGCTGGAGACGAGCCGCTCGAAGGTCTACCTCATCGGCCACGGCTACGCCCCGATGGTCACCGTCCGCGACGGCAAGGGCGACATCGCCTTCAGGGGGCCGATCCCCTCGCTGCCGCTGGACAGCAACGTCACCGAGACCTCGGTGCTGAAGGTGGCCGACTACCGCGACAAGGACGGCAAGCCCGACGACCTGGGCTTCCAGGGCAACTTCGTGCCGACGCTGGACCTGCGCACCGGCACCATGTTCAGCCAGTTCCCCGCGCTGGACAATCCGCGGCTGGTGCTGACCGCCTACCGGGGCAGCCTCGGCGTCGACTCGGGCGTGCCGCAGAGCGTGTACCAGCTCGACACGACGAAGATGAAGCAGTTCAAGAACCCGGACGGCAGGGCCTTCGCCCAGGCCATGAAGGTCGGCGACACCATGACGCTGCCGGACGGCGCGGGCACGCTGCACTTCGACGGCATCCGGCAGTGGGCCACCTTCCAGGTCTCCCAGAAGCCGGGCAACGGCGCCGCGCTGGCCGGCGCCGTCGCCGCGCTGCTCGGCCTGGCCGGGTCGCTGTTCATCCAGCGCCGCCGCGTGTGGGTGCGGGCGGTCAGGGGCGCGGACGGCACCACGGTCGTGGAGCTGGCCGGTCTCGGCCGCAGCGAGTCCGCCCGGCTGCCCGAGGAGCTCGCCGACCTGGCCGCGGCCCTGCAGCCGGACGCCCCGCAGGTGGCCGGCGACGCCACCGACGACACCGGGGCCGGCGCGCCGGACGCGCCCGCCGACGACGCCCGCGAAGGCGCCTCCCCAGCCACCGAAGCCCCCGCCGAAACGTCCGAAGGAGCGCGCGCGTGACCCTCGCCGCCGCAACCAACGAGAACCTGGCCCACATCAGCAATGTGCTGGTCTACTCGGCCATGGCCGTCTACACCCTCGCCTTCCTCGCGCACATCGCGGAGTGGGTCTTCGGCAGCCGCAGCGCCGTCGGCCGGACCGCGGCCGCGCTCACGGCGCCTGCCGCGGCCGCGGTGACCGTCACCACCGCCAAGAGCGCGCAGGGCGGCGGCACGGCCGTCCTGGAGCGCCCCAAGGTCGTCACCCGCTCCGCCCCCGGCAGCCGTGACGTCCCCGACGGCCCCGGCGCCGCGGGCGGCAGCGAGAAGGGCGACCTCTACGGCCGCATCGCCGTCTCCCTGACCGTGCTGGCCTTCGCCCTGCACGTGGGCGGCGTGCTCAGCCGCGCCCTGTCGGTGCAGCGGGCGCCGTGGGGCAACATGTACGAGTTCTCCACGACCTTCGCCATGGCCGCCGTCGGCGTCTACCTCGGCCTGCTCGTCGCCAAGAAGAACGTCCGCTGGCTGGGCCTGCCGCTGACCACGTCGATCCTCCTCGACCTGGGCCTGGCCGTCTCCGTGCTCTACACCGACAGCGACCAGCTGGTGCCCGCCCTGCACTCGTACTGGCTGTGGATCCACGTCTCCTGCGCCATCCTCTCGGGCGCGGCGCTGTGGGTGGGCGCGACGTCGAGCCTGTTCTACCTCTTCCGCGACGCCCACGAGGCGCGTGCCGTCGAGGGCCGACCCGCCAGTGCCTGGGACAACGTCCTCTCCCGCCTGCCGTCGGCCGCCACGCTGGACAAGTTCGCGTACCGCATCAACGCCACCGTCTTCCCGCTGTGGACGTTCACGATCATCGCGGGCGCGATCTGGGCCGAGGCCGCCTGGGGCCGCTACTGGGGCTGGGACCCCAAGGAGGTCTGGTCCTTCATCACCTGGGTCGCCTACGCCTGCTACCTCCACGCCCGCGCCACCGCCGGCTGGAAGGGCCGCAAGGCCGCCTACCTGGCCCTGCTGGCCTTCGCCTGCTACCTCTTCAACTACTACGGCGTGAACATCCTGCTGAGCGGCAAGCACTCCTACGCGGGGGTGTGACCGCACGCTCGCGCCACGCGCGCGTACGAAGGCCCGCTTCCTCGTTCGGGGGAGCGGGCCTTCGCGCGAGCGCCGGCAGGCGAGCCGCCGCCGACCGTGTTAGACGTGGACCCATGGAGATCCCCTCCCCCTACGGCGCGTCCGAGACCAAGGGCGACATCCACGTCCTGCGCTACGAGCTGTCGATCCCGTACCCCGTCGACGAGGTGTGGGCCGCCATCGCCACCCCCGAGGGGCTGCCGGCGTGGCTGGCCGTCGCCGATCCGTTCGAGCAGCGCGAGGGCGGGGCGATCACGCTGCGGTGGCAGAACACCGACGCCAAGGGCCATGCCACGGTCGCTCCCGGCCGGGTGACCGCCTGGGATCCGACGCAGCTCGTCGAGTACACCGTCGAGATCCACGGGCGGATCCGCTTCGAGCTGGAGCGCGGGCCGCTGGGCGTGGGCGGGACGCTGCTGCACTTCACCAACGAGATGACCGGGCCCGACGACGTCCGCCTGGACTGCCTCGCCGGCTGGCACCACCACTTCGAGTACCTGCTGCAGGCCCTCGGCGGGCAGCCGGCCGACTGGTCGCAGTGGACGATGGACCGCTGGCGCGAGCTGCGGGAGCGCTACGAGAGCGGGCGGCTGGACTAGCCCGTCGGCCTAACCCTTCGGGCCCTCGCCGCCCGGGTCCTTGTCGTCGTCCTTCCTCAGCGAGCGCAGGAACTCGGGGTTGTCGTCCGGCGCCACCCACTCCCGGCGCGCCGGGCGGGTGTGCGTACGGGCGCGGGGCCGGCCGGCGACCAGCCAGGCCACCGGGCCCACGAGCACCTCGCCGAAGAGCAGGATGACGAACACCCACGCCAGCTTCGGCAGGCCTCGTACCTCGTTCTCCGGAGTGTTCAGGCAGTCGATGAAGGCATAGATCCACAACGCCAGGATCAGCAGGAACGGCAGATACCTGAGCATGGCGGCGGCCCCCGGAGAGCGGTGATGCGGGCCGCTCGGCGGCCCCCGTGACGGGTCCAGGGTAGTGCGTGCTCGATACTGGAACGCATGGCTTACGACGATCTTCGCTCCTTCCTGCGGGCACTGGAGCGCGATGGCGATCTCAAGCGCATCAAGGCTGAAGTCGACCCGTACCTGGAGATCGGGGAGATCGTCGACAGAGTGAACAAGTCGGGCGGTCCCGCGCTGCTCTTCGAGAACGTCAAGGGCGCGGCCATGCCGCTCGCCATGAACGTCTTCGGCACCGACCGCCGGCTCCTCAAGGCCCTCGGCCTGAAGTCCTACGAGGAGATCAGCGAGAAGATCGGCGGGCTGCTCAAGCCCGAGCTGCCGCAGGGCTTCATCGGCATGCGCGAGGCCTTCGGCAAGCTGGGCGCGATGGCGCACGTACCGCCGAAGAAGGTCAAGGACGCGCCGGTCCAGGAGGTCGTCCTCACCGGCGACGACGTCGACCTCGAGCAGCTGCCGGCGCTGTTCACCTGGCCCGAGGACGGCGGCTCCTTCTTCAACCTCGGTCTCACCCACACCAAGCACCCCGAGACCGGCGTCCGGAACCTCGGCCTCTACCGCCTGCAGCGCCACGACAAGCGCACCATCGGCATGCACTGGCAGATCCACAAGGACAGCCGCAACCACTACCAGGTGGCGGCCAAGCGCGGCGAGCGTCTGCCGGTCGCCATCGCCTTCGGCTGCCCGCCGGCGGTGACGTACGCCTCCACCGCGCCGCTGCCCGGCGACATCGACGAGTACCTCCTCGCCGGCTTCATCCAGGGCAAGCGGGTCGAGATGGTCGACTGCAAGACCGTGCCGCTGCAGGTCCCGGCCAATGCCGAGGTCGTCATCGAGGGCTGGCTCGAGCCCGGGAAGATGCTCCCCGAGGGCCCCTTCGGCGACCACACCGGCTTCTACACGCCGCAGGAGGACTTCCCGGCGCTCACCATCGACTGCGTCACCATGCGGCGGCGCCCGCTGCTGCAGTCGATCGTCGTCGGCCGTCCGCCGACCGAGGACGGGCCGCTGGGCCGGGCCACCGAGCGCTTCTTCCTGCCGCTGCTGAAGGTGATCGTCCCCGACATCGTGGACTACCACCTGCCGGAGTCCGGCGGCTTCCACAACTGCGCGATCGTCTCGATCGACAAGAAGTACCCCAAGCACGCCCAGAAGGTCATGCACGCCATCTGGGGCGCGCACATGATGTCGCTGACCAAGCTGATCATCGTCGTCGACTCCGACTGCGACGTCCACGACCTGCACGAGGTGTCCTGGCGGGCCCTGGGCAACACCGACTACACCCGCGACCTCACCGTCGTCGAGGGCCCGGTCGACCACCTCGACCACGCCTCCTACCAGCAGTTCTGGGGCGGCAAGGCGGGCATCGACGCCACCGCGAAGTGGCCCGAGGAGGGCTACACCCGCGACGGAGGCTGGCCGCGGATGGTCGAGTCGGACCCGGAGACGGCCGCCACGGTCGACCGCCGCTGGAAGGAGTACGGGCTGTGACCACGGCCGCCGTCGCCCAACCGGGCCGGACCAAGGCGTTCCTGCGCCTGGTGATGATCGAGCACTCGGTCTTCGCACTGCCCTTCGCCTACATCGCCGCCCTGACGGCGATGTTCCAGCTGGACGGGAACGTCCACTGGGTGCGGTTGCTGCTGGTCACCATCGCCATGGTGGGGCTGCGCACCTTCGCGATGGCCTGCAACCGCGTCATCGACCGCGAGATCGACGCCCGTAACCCCCGCACGGCGGGCCGGGAGATGGTGACGGGCGCGGTGTCGGTGCGCTCGGCGTGGACCGGGGCGGGGGTGGCCGTGGTCTTCTTCCTCGGTGCCGCCGCGCTGCTGAACCCGCTGTGCCTGGCGCTCGCGCCGATCGCCGTGATCCCGATGGTGGTCTATCCGTACGGCAAGCGCTTCACCCACTTCCCGCACGCGATCCTGGGCCTCGCCCAGGCCATGGCGCCGGTGGGCGCGTGGCTGGCGGTGACGGGGGAGTGGTCCTGGGAGTCGGTGATCCTGGGCCTCGCCGTGGGCGTCTGGATCGGCGGCTTCGACCTGATCTACGCCTGCCAGGACGTGGAGTCGGACCGTGAGCACGGGGTGAAGTCCACCCCGGCCCGCTTCGGCGTCCCGGCCTCGCTGTACGGCGCGCGGGTCTGTCACGCGATCACCACGGGCCTGCTGGTCTGGTACGCGCTGGCCGTCGGCGCCGGGGTGTTCTTCTGGGCCGGGCTGGTGGTCGTGGCGGGCGCGTTCCTGTACGAGCACACGATCGTGAAGCCGCACGACCTCTCGCGGCTCAACCGCGCGTTCTTCACGGTCAACGGTTTCGTCGGTATCGCGCTCTTCGTCTGCGCGCTGCTCGACCTGCTGGTGCGGGGCCTGACGGTGTCCTGACCGCCGTACGGACACAGCCGTACGGACACGAAGGGGCGGCCCCACCGGATCGGTGGGGCCGCCCCTTCGTGTCGTCCGTGCCGTCCCGTCGTCAGATGCCTTCGAAGCCGGTCTTCTCCGGGCGCCCGTGCGCCCCGCCCTCGTCGCCGAGGCGGTCGGCGCCCATGGTCATGAGCGCGCGGAGGAGGTCCTGCGGCTTGAGTTCCTGAGCGCCGGAGGGGACCTCGACGGCCGCGGCGTCGCCGTTCTTGACGGTGATGGCCAGCGGCAGTTCGCCCTTGGCCTTCTTGTCGAATTGGCCGGCGTCGACGGTCAGCCCGGTGAGCGTGCCGTTCTTGACGGCGACGTCGACCGTGAGCTTCTCGGGGAGGTCCTCGAGGCTGTCGCCCTTGCCCTTGTCCTGCTTGCCGAAAGGATTCAGCTTGTCCTTCAGCGGCTTGAGGCCCTCCTTGAGGTCCTCGGCGACCTTCTTCGCCGGGACGGTGACCAGCACGTGGTCCACGCCGTTCTTCTTGCCGGCGTCCTTGAAGTGCGCGTTGTCGCCGAGCGCCTTGCGGAAGGCGTCGAGGAACCGCTTCTGGGACTTGCCGTCCGGCGAGAAGGGGTTCGGCGTGTCGTCGGTGTCGCCGGTGCCCTGGGACTTGGCGAACTCCTCGGCGACGGCGTTGTCGAGGACGACCCACTCGCCCTTGAGCGCGCTCTTGACCCCGCCCATGTCGGCGGGCAGCCGGTCGGCCTTCTTCATCATCTCGTCGATGGCCGCCCCCGGAGCGCCCAGCTCCGAGCCCCCGCCGTCCTTGCCGGACTTCTGGACGAGGGAGACGACCTCCTTGAGGTCGGTGCGCACATAGGACTTGCCGTCGGTGGAGCGGACCTCGACGAGCTGCTTGCCGCCGCGGACCACCTTGTAGGCGATCTTCGCGCTCTTGTCGTCCTTGTCGGTGACGTCCTTGAGCGGCTTGTCGTAGGCGGCCGAGAAGGAGTACTTCAGGCCCGCGAGCATGTCGGCGTCACCGCGGTCGAAGTCGTCCGTGTCCTTGAGGACGTCGTAGATCTTCTCCGCGTTCGCGTCGAAGGACATCTCGGCGGAGTAGGCCTTCTGCTTGCCCAGGTTGTCGAAGGCCCGCTGGACCTTGGCCGCGGTGCCGACCTTGCCGGGCTCGCAGGCGGTGGACGCGGCGGCTATGAGCGCCAGGCCGCCGAGTGCGGCCAGGCCCTTGTGCGTGCGGTGGATGATGGCCCCCCCAATTGACTGATCCTGGGCAAAACCTAATCAATGCCAGGAAGATTAAGCATGTCAAAGGACTTTTCGGCCGTGACTCCGGCCTGCGGATAGGCTCGGGGCGTGGAGCGGTATGAACACACAACGCAGCGCCGGCCGTGGGTGGTGGGCGTTTCCGGCGCGTCCGGGACGCCGTACGCCGCGGCGGTGGTGCGCGGGCTGCTGGCGGCGGGCGAGGCGGTGGACCTGGTGGTCAGCCGGGCCTCGCGGCTGACGCTGCTGGACGAGACCGGGATCGCGTTCCGGGACGCGCACTGGCGGGACGACCTGCGCGCCTGGCTGGCGCTGGGGGCGGACGGCAAGCCGGCGACCTTCGACGTCGACGTGTCCGACGTGCGGTACTGGGCGGCGGGCGACCTCGCCGCCGGGCCGTCGTCGGGCTCGTACCCCGTGAAGGGGATGCTGATCGTCCCGGCGAGCACGGCCTGTGTGGCCGGAGTGGCCATGGGTCTGTCGAAGGACCTTCTGCAGCGGGTGGCGAGCGTGACGCTCAAGGAGCGCCGGCCGTTGATCGTCGCGGTGCGCGAGACGCCGCTCAGCGGTCAGACGCTCAGGCAGCTCGTGGCGCTCGACGAAGCGGGAGCCGTGGTGCTGCCCGCCTCGCCGGCGTTCTACGCGGGGGCGACGCACATCCAGGATCTGGTGGACTTCGTCGCCGGGAGGGTGCTGGACGCGGCGGGGGTGCCGCACCGGCTGTACCGCCGATGGGAAGGAGAACTCGGTGGTGCCAGTGGTCCCCGCCGCGCGGGTTAGCGCTTCTTGGCGCGGCGGAAGCGGGGCTTCTCGTTCGCGCGGTGCGCGTCGGCGGACTGGTGGGCACGCGAGCGGTTGGCCAGGTCCTGCAGCTCACGCATGCGGGCGTAGGCCATCTCGATCGAGTACACGGGCGCTTCACTCCTGAGATCGAAGGATCGTCGTTGATTCGCTGATCTGGTGAAAGATTTATGGGGCTGAGAGCCCCTCACGCCTTAGATTCTACACGTAAACCGGCGACTTCGCTGATTATTGAAAGGTGCCAGGCAATGGACGCGGTGGACAGGCAGCTCATCCAGGCTCTACGGGAGAACGGCCGGGCCTCGTACGCGGAGTTGGGCAGGCTGGTCGGCCTGTCCGGGCCGAGCGTCACGGACCGGATCAACCGCCTGGAGGCGGCGGGCGTCATCACCGGCTACCGCGCGACCGTCAACTCCGCGTCGCTCGGTCTGGGCGTCACCGCCCTGATCGGCATTCAGCTCTCGGACGCCGCCGACCACGAGGACGTGGCCCGGCGGCTGCGCGACCTGGAGGAGATCGAGGACTGCTGGTTCATCGCCGGCGACGACTCGTACATGCTCAAGGTCCGTGTCGGCGACGTGGACGGCCTGGAGCGCACCATCCGCCGCCTGTCCGGCACCAAGGGCGTCAGCCGCACCCGGACGACCATCGTGCTGTCCACCAAGTGGGAGAACCGGGTGGGTGAGCTCCCCGAGGAGGCGTGAGAGCGGGGGAGTACGCTCGTTGAGGTTGCCGCAGCAGCGGAAGTGACAGAGAGGCGGGCGCATCCATGGACGCGGGGCTCAAGCGTGAGCTGGAGGAGAAGGTGCACGCCGGTGAGCGGCTCACCCGCGAGGACGGCATCGCTCTGTACGAGTCCGACGACCTGGCCTGGCTGGGCGGCCTGGCCAACGAGGTGCGCACGCGCAAGAACGGCGACGTCGTCCACTTCAACGTCAACCGCCACCTCAACATGACCAACGTGTGCACGGCGTCGTGCGCGTACTGCTCGTTCCAGCGCAAGCCGGGCGAGAAGGACGCGTACACCATGCGCATCGAGGAGGCCGTCCGCCTCGCCAAGGCGATGGAGAACGAGAACCTCACCGAGCTGCACATCGTCAACGGCCTGCACCCGACCCTGCCCTGGCGCTACTACCCGCGCTCCCTGCGGGCGCTGAAGGAAGCGCTGCCGAACGTCTCCCTGAAGGCCTTCACCGCCACCGAGATCCAGCACTTCGAGAAGATCTCCGGGCTGCCCGCCGACGAGATCCTCGACGAGCTGATCGACGCCGGTCTGGAGTCGCTGACCGGTGGCGGTGCGGAGATCTTCGACTGGGAGGTCCGCCAGCACATCGTCGACCACGACACCCACTGGGAGGACTGGTCGCGCATCCACCGTCTGGCGCACTCCAAGGGCCTCAAGGGCCCCTGCACGATGCTCTACGGCCACATCGAGGAGCCCCGCCACCGCGTGGACCACGTGCTGCGGCTGCGCGAGCTGCAGGACGAGACCGGCGGCTTCCACGTCTTCATCCCGCTGCGCTACCAGCACGACTTCGTGGACATGCAGGACGGCAAGATCCGTAACCGCCTGCAGGCCCGCACGTCGATGGCGACGGGCGCCGAGGCGCTCAAGACCTTCGCGGTCTCGCGGCTGCTGTTCGACAACGTGCCGCACGTGAAGGTGTTCTGGGTGATGCACGGCGTCCAGACCGCCCAGCTCGCGCTGCAGTACGGCGCGGACGACATGGACGGCTCGGTCGTGGAGTACAAGATCACCCACGACGCCGACAACTACGGCACGCCCAACAAGCTCACCCGCGACGACCTGCTCGAGCTCATCCGCGAGGCGGGCTTCCGGCCGGTCGAGCGCAACACCCGCTACGAGGTCATCCGCGAGTACCCCGGTCCGGACGCCTCGCTGCGGGAATCGCCGCAGCCGATGCGGGTCTGAGATCCACTTCGCGGCGTGCTGTACTGGCTGTACCAAGCCGCACCTTTCGGTCGTCGTCGAGAAGAAGGTCCCGTCCGTGAGTAGCCAGAAGTACGCGTCGCTCCGCTACACCGCCCTGCGTCTGGGCCTGCTCGTCGCATGCTTCGCCCTGGTGTGGGTGCTGTGCTACGCGCACGTCATCCCGCTCGGGGCCGGCGACTCCAACCTGGTCTGGATGGTGCTGCTCGCGCTCATCCTCTCCGCCCCGCTGAGCTGGGTCCTGCTGCGCAAGCAGCGCGACGCCATGTCGGTGCAGATCGTGGAGCGGGTGGACCGGGCCAAGGCCCGCCTCGACGCCAGCGCCGGCCAGGAGGACGGCGCCCGGAACGGCGCGTAAGTCTTCTCACACCTCATCGACGCCCTGTCGCGGAATACCCCTTTCGCGCCAGGGCGTCGACGCGTTTCGGGCATCATGCGTCTCAAAGTTTCCCTTTGAGTGGCTCAAAGCGCCGGTGTTACCGTGGTCGGCATGTCGACGCCCCCGTCCAACCCGGCGTCCGCTCAGCGCGGGCGCATATCGCGCATCCTCAATGTCCCCTTCTGGGCCCAGATCCTGCTCGCCCTCGTGCTGGGCGCCCTGCTGGGCTGGGTCGCCAAGAGTGGTGACGTCTCCTGGCTGCAGACCGCCCTCGACAAGACCGGCGGCATCTTCGTACAGCTGCTGATGGTGGTGGTCGCGCCGCTGGTGTTCTTCGCCATCCTGGTGTCGATCACCAACCTGCGGAACGTCTCCAACGCCGCCCGGCTGGCCACCCGGACCCTGCTCTGGTTCATGATCACGTCGCTGATCGCGGTCGTCATCGGCCTCGCCATCGGCCTGATCACCGACCCGGGCGCCGGTACCGGCCTGACCGCCGCCGACGGCGCCGAGCCCAAGAAGCACGGCTCCTGGCTGGACTTCCTCACCGGCATCGTCCCCACCGACGTCATCACGCCCTTCACCGAGCTGAACGTCCTGCAGATCGTCTTCATGGCCGCCGTCGCCGGCGTCGCCGTGCTGCAGATCGGCGAGAAGGCCCAGCCGCTGCTGACCTTCAGCGAGTCCGTCCTCCAGCTGCTGCAGAAGGTGCTGTGGTGGGTCATCCGCCTCGCCCCGCTCGGCAGCCTGGGCCTGGTCGGCAAGGCCGTCTACACCTACGGCTGGGGCCTGATCAGCAAGTACGCGACCTTCACCGCCGACATCTACGTCGGCTGCGCCATCGTGCTGTTCGGCGTCTACCCGCTGCTGCTGGCCACGGTCGCCAAGGTCAACCCGCTGCGCTTCTTCAAGGGCGCCTGGCCGGCCATCCAGCTGGCCTTCGTCTCCCGCTCCTCCGTCGGCACCATGCCGCTGACGCAGAAGGTCACCGAGCGGCTCGGCGTGCCGAAGGAGTACGCCTCCTTCGCGGTGCCGTTCGGCTCGACGACCAAGATGGACGGCTGCGCCTCGATCTACCCGGCCATCGCCGCGATCTTCGTCGCCCAGGTCTTCGACGTGCCGCTGGAGATCAAGGACTACGTCCTGATCGTCTTCGTCTCGGTCATCGGCTCCGCCGCGACCGCCGGCCTGACCGGCGCCACGGTGATGCTGACCCTGACCCTGTCGACGCTGGGCCTGCCGATGGCGGGCGTGGGCCTGCTGCTGGCCATCGACCCGATCGTGGACATGATGCGCACCGCGACGAACGTCGCCGGGCAGTCGGTGATCCCGATCCTCGTGGCCTCCCGGGAGAAGATCCTGGACCGCGAGGCGTACGAGACGGCCGACGGCTCGCGGCTGGAGCCGGCCGTGCAGGCGGCGCCGGAGCCGGCCGCGGCGTGAGCCGGGCGGCTTGATCCCTACCCTTGACGTCCCTCCTCCCCGTGATATTACCTGCCGGTAACGTGACGGGGGGGAGGGATTTTGTCGTGAATGTCATGAGTTCCATCGAGCCCGTGGAGTCCAGGGCCAAGCGCAAGGCCGGCGGCAGGACCAAGCGGATGCCCCGGGAGGTGCGCGAGCGGCAGATGCTCGACGCGGCCGTCGAGGTGTTCGCCCGGCGCGGCTACAACGCCGCGTCCATGGACGAGATCGCCGAGCTGGCCGGCGCCTCCAAGCCACTGGTCTACCTCTACCTGAACTCCAAGGAAGACCTGTTCAGCGCGTGCATCCGGCGCGAGGCCGAGGCGCTGCTCGCGGCGGTGCGGGGCGCGACCGTGCCGGACGCGCCCGCCGACCGGCGGCTGTGGTGCGGTCTGCTCGCCTTCTTCGCGCACACCGCCGAGCACCCCGCCGGGTGGGCGGTCCTCAGCTGCCAGGCGCGGACCCATGGGGAGCCGTTCGCACTGGTGGTGGCGGGGCTGCGGCAGCAGATCGTCGACCTGGTCACCCGGCTGATCGCCGAGACCGCCCGTTCCGCCGCGCCCGCCGTGCCGCTGGCGCCCCACGAGGCCGCCGGGCTGGCGCACGCGGTCGTGGGCGCCGCCGAGTCGCTGGCGGGCTGGGCCAACTCCGGGGCCGACACCGGCCCCTCGGAGAAGGCGACGGCGGAGACGCTGATGAACGTGGTGTGGGTCGGCCTGGACAACCTCATGAACGGGCGTCGCTGGACGTGTGCCGCCCGTCCGTGAGCCGTCCGGCGCCGGCGCGGCCCTGGCCGCCTCCCGCCGCCGCGCGTACATTTACGGCCATAGATTTACCGCTGAGTAAGGTTACTTGCCGGTCTCGCATGTGGGTCAGGAGCCGCACGTGTCCGTACCGCCCAGCACCACCTTGCCTCCGCTCGTCCCGCCCCGCACGACGGCCGTCGCCGGCGTCGTCCGCGAGGCCTTCGTCCCCCCGCTCGCCGGCCCCGCCCCGCGCGGCTCGCTCGGCGACCTCCCCTTCGACAACGCCGCCGAGGCCCCCGCCGACGTGGTGCTCGGCCGCAGGCAGCCCGACGGGCTGTGGCGCGACGTCACCGCCGCCCGCTTCGCCGCCGAGGTGCGCTCGGTCGCCAAGGGCCTCCTCGCCCACGGGCTGAGGGCCGGCGACCGGCTCGCCATCATGGCCCGTACGTCCTACGAGTGGACGCTGCTGGACTTCGCGGCCTGGGCCGCGGGCCTGGTCACCGTCCCCGTCTACCCCACCTCCTCGCCCGTCCAGACCCACTGGATCCTGCGCGACTCCGGCGCGGCGGCCTGCGTGGTCGAGACCGCCGATCAGGCGGAGATCGTCGCCGCCGGGGACCTGCCGGACCTCGCCCACCTCTGGCGCCTGGAGGAGGACGCCGTCGGCGCGCTCGTCGCCGCCGGACGGTCCCTGCCCAACGCCGCGGTGGACGAGCGGCGCGCCGCCCGTACCCCCGACGACATTGCCACCCTCATCTACACCTCCGGCACCACCGGCCGCCCCAAGGGCTGCGTCCTGACGCACGCCAACTTCTTCGCCGAGGTCGACAACGCGACGGGCCTGCTGCACCCGGTCTTCAAGGCCACCACCGGGGAGGCCGCCGCCACCCTGCTCTTCCTGCCGCTCTCGCACGTCTTCGGGCGCATGGTCGCGGTCGGCTGCCTGCGGGCGCGCGTCCGGCTGGGGCACGCCCCCAGCATCCGCACCGAGGAGCTGCGCGCCGACCTCGCCGGGTTCCGGCCGACGTTCCTGCTGACCATCCCCTACGTCCTGGAGAAGATCTACAACACCGGCCGGGCGACGGCCGAACGCATGGGCCGGGCCGACTCCTTCGACCGCGCGGCCTCCGTCGCCCGCCGCCACGGCGAGGCCGACGCCGCCCGGCGGCACGGCACCGGGCCCGGCCCGGGGCCCCGGCTGAGGGCGGCCCGGGCGCTGTACGACCCGCTGGTCTACCGCCGCATCCGCGCCGCGCTCGGCGGCCGGGTCCGCTACGTCATCAGCGGCGGCTCCCCGCTCGGCCCCCGGCTCGCCGCCTTCTACGCGGGCGCCGGCATCGAGGTCTTCGAGGGCTACGGCCTGACCGAGACCACGGCCGCCGCCACGCTGACGCCGCCGCTGCGCCCGCGCCTGGGGACGGTCGGCTGGCCGCTGCCCGGTGGCGGGGTGCGCATCGCCGAGGACGGCGAGGTGCTGCTGCGCGGCGGGCACGTCTTCGCCGGGTACTGGGACGCCGATCGCCGCGAGGCGGTGCGGCCGGACGCGGGGGAGTGGTTCGCCACCGGGGACATCGGCGCGCTCGACGACGACGGCTATCTGACCATCACCGGCCGGAAGAAGGAGCTGATCGTCACCTCGGGCGGCAAGAACGTGGCACCCGCCCCGCTGGAGGACCGGCTGCGGGCGCACCCGCTGGTCGACCAGTGCGTGGTGGTCGGGGACGACCGGCCCTACGTCGGGGCGCTGATCACCCTCGACGCGGACGGCTTCGCGCACTGGCAGAAGATGAACGGCCTGGAGGACGTGCCGCTCCAGGAGCTCGTGGCGGACCAGGCGCTGCGGGCCGCGCTGCAGGAGGCGGTGGACGACGCGAACTCGCTGGTGTCGCGGGCTGAGTCGATCCGGCGGTTCACGGTGCTGCCGGTCGCCTTCACGGAGGAGTCGGGGTACATCACGCCGTCGCTGAAGCTCCGGCGCGCCGCCATCGCGCGGGACTTCGCCGCGGAGATCGCGGCCCTGTACGGCGGGTGAGCCCGGGGCGGGTCCGGGGGCCGCGGCCCCCGGACCCGCCCCGTCCCGCTAGCAGTTGCCGGCGGCGGGCTTGCCCGCGAAGCGGTCGGCCAGCCAGTTGGCCGCCGGTATCGACTCCGTGACCACGCCCAGGACGTGCTCGCCGAACGGCAGCGACTTCCACTGGACCGCCGCGCCCTTGGCGCACCAGTCGGCGCGCAGTTGCTTGCCCACGCCGTACGGGATCAGTTCGTCGATCACCCCGTGGTAGAGGTACACGGGGTGGTCCGGTGCGTGGGTGCCCAGGTCGGAGTCGTGCAGGGCGCGCTGCCAGTCGGCGGCCTGGAGGGGGTTGGTGACGGTGACGTCCGAGATGCGCTTGAAGAGGCCGGCGACGGCGTCGATGGCGACGCAGTTGTTCTTCATGAAGTCGATGTAGGAGCGGCCCTTGGCGTTGAGGTAGCGGTCCAGGTCGAGCTCGGGGTAGGCGGCGTTCTGGCCGGCGGCGGCCATCAGGGCGAGGCCGGCGCCGATGCCGCCGTCGTTGTACTGGGCGGTCTTGAGCAGGTCGGCGGGCACGCCGCCGGTGGCGGTGCCGCGCACGTCGAGTTCGGGGGCGTACGAGTCGTGCAGCTCGGCCGCCCAGCTGGTGGCCTGGCCGCCCTGGGAGTAGCCCATGATGCCGACGGGGCTCTTCGCGCCCAGCCCGGCCTCCGGCAGCCGCTGCGCGGCGCGGGCGGCGTCGAGGACGGCGTGGCCCTCGGCGCGGCCGACGGCGTAGGTGTGGTCGCCGGGGGTGCCCAGGCCCTCGTAGTCGGTGACGGCCACGGCCCAGCCGCGCAGGGTGAGTTGCTGGATGAGGTTGGCCTCGAGGGTGGTGCCGCGGGGGAAGCCGGCCGAGGGGGCGCACCGGTCGGCCAGGCCGACCGTGCCCACGGCGTAGGTGACCAGGGGGCGCGGGCCCTTTCTGCCGTCCTGGGGGACGATCACGGTGCCGGAGACGACGTTGGGCGCGCCCCGGGCGGTGGTGGAGCGGTAGGTGATGTGCCAGGCCTTGGTGAAGGTGGGCTGGCCGGGCAGGGGGTGGAAGGAGGTGGGGGCGGAGGTGACGATGTCGCCGGGCGATCCGGTCGTCTGCCCGGTGGCGGAGGCGGTGCCGTTCGTCAGGCCGAAGGAGACGGCCAGCGCGGCGAGCGCGGTGAGGGCTCTGGTGCGCAGGTGCATGCGGTTCTCCCAACTGTCCGGTGTGGCTGAGGCAGTTGGGCCGACGGTAGTAACCGGCGGGTAACACGGCGTTGACCAGGAAGCTCAGCTTCGCTGACCGCGGAGCCGGTAGACGCCCGGGGTGACTCCGGTCCAGCGCCGGAAGGCGCGGTGGAAGGCGGTGTCCTCGGAGAAGCCGAGCCGCGCGGCGAGCTCGGCGATGGGCTCCCGGCCCTCGGCGAGGCCCGCGATGGCCGCGTCCCGTCGCACCTGGTCCTTCAGCCGCTGGTAGGAGGTGCCCTCCTCCTGCAGTCGGCGGCGCAGCGTCGCCGGGCTGACCGCGAGCCGGGCGGCCAGCTGGGCGACCTCCGGCAGCCGGGCCGGGCGGCCCTCGCGCAGTGCCCGTACGAACGTCCGCCGCACCTGTTCGGTGACGGTCGTGCCGTACTCGCGGCGGCTGAGCAGCTCGGCCGGGGCGCCCCGCAGCAGTTCGCGCAGGCTCTCCTCGTCGCGCACCAGGGGTGCCGCGAGCCAGCGGGCGTCGAAGGCGGCGCCCGTGCTCGCCGCCCCGAACCGCACGGGGCAGCCGAGCATCAGGGAGTACTCGTCGGCGTGCGGCGGCTCCGGGCAGGAGAAGCAGGCCCGGAGCAGGGGGATGCGCCGTCCGATCAGCCAGCTCGCCAGCCGGTGCCAGACGACGAGGACGCACTCGGCCAGGAAGTGGCCCTCGGGGTGGTCGCGCAGGTCGTCGCGGACGGTGAACACCGCCTGGCCGTCGCGTCGTTCGAGGCACAGGCCGGGGCCGCCGGGGAAGAGCCCGTAGAAGCGTGCGGCCCGTTCCACGGCGCTGCCCAGGTCGCGGCAGCCCAGGCAGGCGTAGCACATCATGGCGAAGCTGCCGGGTCTGCTGGGCGCCGGACCCAGCCCGAGGAACTCGTCGCCCGTGGCGTGCTGCAGGGCCCGTATCAGGTCGGCGAACCGCTCGGCCGGCACCCGCGCCCGGTCGTCGCCGAGGAGCAGCGGGGGGATGCCCGCCCGCTGCAGCAGCGGCACGGCGTCGATGCCGAGCCGTCGCGCGCCGCCGAGCGCGGCCCGCAGGTGGTGCACGCTGATCGTCGGCATGCTCATGCCCTGCACGGTAGCCCGCCTGAGCGCCGGGGTCAGTGGCGCTGACGCTTCCGGTCATCCCTGTGGGATGGTCGGGCTGCCTAGCGTCGGGTGGGGTGGGACCTATTCCAGGAGGCGGCATGGATCGCGCACGGCCCGGCACACTCGCGACCTTCATCGACTGGGCGGCCGAACGGTACGGGGGGCTGCCGGCCCTGCGCTTCCGCTCGCGCGAGGAGGGCGGCGGCTGGGCCGAGACGACCTTCACCGCGCTGCGGGAGGAGGTACGGGCGGTCGGGCGCGGCCTGATCGCGCTGGGGGTGCGGCCGGACGACCGGGTGGCCATCGTCTCCGAGACCCGGCCGGAGTGGACGGTGGCCCAGTTCGGCGCGCTGTCCGCCGGGGCCGCGGTGGTGCCGGTCTACCCGACGGCCGGGGAGGACGAGCTGGTCTGGGTGCTGGGCGACTCGGGGGCGTCGGTCGTCGTCTGCGAGGACGCCGCGCAGGCGGCCCGGGTGGCGGCGGTGCGGGCCAAGCTGCCGGCGCTGCGGCATGTGGTGCTGATGGACACGGACGGCTGCGAGCCGGGGGAGCTTGCCCTGCGCCGGCTGCCCGGCGGGGTGGGGCAGGGCGAGCTGGAGAAGCGGGGTGCGGCCCGCCGGGGCGAGGACCTGTGCACCATCATCTACACCTCCGGCACCACCGGCCTGCCCAAGGGCTGCCGCCTCACCCACACCAACGTCATCTCCAACCAGGACGCCACCGTCCACCTCACCGAGAACGGCCCCGGCGACACCACCTACCTCTACCTCCCGCTCGCCCACGTCCTCGGGCAGATCATCCAGCTGACCTCGCTGCGTCAGGGCGGCACGCTGTGCTACTTCGGGGGGAAGGTGGAGAACGTCGTCGCCGAGCTGGCGGAGGCCCGGCCCACCCACCTGCCGTCGGTCCCCCGGCTGTTCGAGAAGATCCACGCCGAGGTCGTCTCCCTCGCCGAGGCCCAGGGCCCGGGCGGGCGGGCGCGCCTGGAGGAGGCGGTACGGACCGGGGTGGCCGTGGCGGACGCCCGGGCGCGCGGCGAGGAGCCGGCGGGGGAGCTGCGGGCGGCGTGGGAGACGGCGGAGGAGAGCCTGTTCTCGCTCGTACGGGCGGCCTTCGGCGGGCGGCTGCGCTGGGCGCTGACCGGGGCCGCGCCGATCGCGCCGCAGACGCTGGACTTCCTGCGGGCCTGCGGCATCGGCGTCTACGAGGGCTACGGGATGACCGAGGGCTCGGGGGTGATCACGACCAACCACCAGCGCGCGGCCCGGCCCGGCACGGTGGGGCGGCCGGTGGAGGGCTACGAGGTGCGGATCGCCGGGGACGGCGAGGTGCTGGCCCGGGGGCCGGGCGTCTTCGCCGGCTATCACGACAATCCGTCCGCGACGGCCGGGGCGGTCGACGCCGACGGCTGGCTGCACACCGGTGACGTGGGCACGCTGGACGCCGACGGCTATCTGACGATCACCGGCCGCAAGAAGGACCTGATCATCACGTCGAGCGGCAAGAACCTCGCGCCCTCGCCGGTGGAGTTCGCCATCCAGCGCTCGCGCTTCGTCTCCCGCGCGGTGATGGTGGGGGACCGCCGCCCGTACCCGGTGGCGCTGCTGACCCTGGACGCGGCGGAGGTCGCGGCGTGGGCGGCCCGCGAGGGGCTGGACCTGGGGGAGTCGGGGCCGGCCCGGCACCCCGAGGTGCGGCGGCTGTGCCAGGAGGCGGTCGACGAGGCCAACGCCCGGGCGGCCCGGCCCGCCCGAATCCGTGCGTTCGCAATCCTGAACGAGGACTTCAGCGTGGAGAACGGCGAGCTGACGCCCACCCTGAAACTCCGCCGAGCGGTGGTCGGTGAACGCTATGCGGCCGAAATCGATGCGCTGTACGAACGGGGGGGGCAAAAGTTCGGGTGAGGGAAGTGGTGTCAGTGACGACAGTGACGGCAGTGAAATGAGCGATAAATCGAGGTGAAAAGGCAGGAGCCCTGCCCTCCGCGGAAACGGAAGGCAGGGCTCCTTGGGTACAGCACGATCGACCGCGATCCGGTCGGCCGGAGAGATCCGAAGATCAGACCGGGGTGACGTTCTCGGCCTGCGGACCCTTGGGGCCCTGCGTGACGTCGAAGTTGACCTGCTGGTTCTCCTCGAGGGAGCGGAAGCCAGAGGCGTTGATCGCGGAGTAGTGAACGAAGACGTCGGGGCCCCCGCCGTCCTGGGCGATGAAGCCAAAGCCCTTTTCAGCGTTGAACCACTTCACGGTTCCGGTAGCCATAAAGCCCTCCTTGGGCCCAAAGGGTTGCCCTGCTCCAGAACCTGCGAGAAGTCTGAAAACTACAAAAGCCTGCGGGTCACATGCTCCGCAGGCTCTGTACTGCAAGGGAAACCAAACTGCAACTTGCGGCGAGCCTAGCACGCCACGTTCTTCCGGGGAAGGAGTCAAAGATCACGCCCATGGGGGGTTTTCCGGCCCTTCGCTCCGGAAAAGATGTCCGATCGGGCCGGAGTGGCGGCACCCCGCCCCGGCGGTCGCCGGAGCCCGGGGCTAGCCTCCGGATGTGGACAATTCAGCCTCAGACGTAGCGATCGCCGACGATGTGCCCGAGCCGCTCCGCAGCCGCCCGCGCGTCGGCCACATCCAGTTCCTCAACTGCGTGCCCCTCTACTGGGGCCTTGCCCGCACCGGCGCGCTGCTCGACCTGGATCTGACCAAGGACACCCCGGAGAAGCTCAGCGAGCAGCTCGTCCGGGGCGACCTCGACATCGCCCCCGTCACCCTGGTCGAGTTCCTCAGGAACGCCGACGAGCTCGTGGCGCTGCCGGACATCGCGGTCGGCTGCGACGGGCCGGTCATGTCCTGTGTGATCGTCTCGCAGCTGCCGCTGGAGAAGCTGGACGGCGCCCGGGTCGCCCTCGGCTCCACCTCGCGCACCTCGGTGCGGCTGGCGCAGCTGCTGCTCGCCGAGCGCTACGGCGTGACCCCCGAGTACTACACCTGCCCGCCCGACCTCGGCGCGATGATGCAGGAGGCGGACGCCGCCGTGCTGATCGGGGACGCCGCGCTGCGCGCCTCCCTGCACGACGCCCCCCGGCTGGGCCTGGAGGTCCACGACCTCGGGCAGATGTGGAAGGACTGGACGGGGCTGCCGTTCGTCTTCGCGGTCTGGGCCGCGCGCCGCGACTACCTGGCCCGCGAGCCGCGGATCGTGGCCAAGGTGCACGAGGCGTTCCTGGCCTCCCGGGACCTGTCCCTGGAGGAGGTCGGCAAGGTCGCCGAGCAGGCCGCGCGCTGGGAGGCGTTCGACGCCTCGCTGCTGGAGCGCTACTTCACCACGCTGGACTTCCGCTTCGGCCCGGCACAGCTGGCCGGGGTCGAGGAGTTCGCCCGCCGCACCGGCGCGGACACCGGCTACCCCGCCGACGTGCGGGTGGAACTGCTGAAGCCCTGACCCCCCGCGAGGGGTCAGGGCTTCGGAGCGAGTGACGCGCGTGCCGCCGGGCGGCCTACGCCGGGCTCCCGGGGAACAGACCGGGGCCCGGCGGGGTGGGGATCAGGGAGCGACGGGGCCTTCCATGTGCTCACTGATCCACTGCATGCTGCCCGCGTCCATGCCCTCGATGTAGGTCTTGGCGTTGTGCCGACCGCCCTCGATCTTCTGCAGGCGCGTGTGGACGGGGCCCTTGTTGCCATAGGTGGCGATGAACTTGTCCACGTGCGGGATGACGCTGGACTCCTTCGTTCCGTACTGGAACGCGAGGTAGACGTCCGGCCCCTTGGCGGCGATCAGGTTCTTCGCCAGCACCTCGGGGTTGTTCTCGGCCTTCTCCTTCTCGTGGCCGTTCCACAGCCGCGAGTCCGGGACGATGTCCGGGCCGGAGGCGATCACGGCCTTGAACTTGTCCGGGTGCTTGAGCACGGCCTTCAGGCCGGCGAAGGCGCCGGAGGAGGAGCCCATGAAGGACCAGCCGTCGCGCGACTTGATCGTGCGGAAGTTGGCGCGGATCAGGTCCGGGACGTCCTCGGTGAGCCAGGTGCCCATCTTCGGCTGGCCGGGGATGTCACTGCCGTCCCAGTAGAGGCCGCCGGTGTCCGGCTGCGGGTTGAGGACCGGCATGGCGAGGATGAAGGGCTTGCCCTTGCCCTCGTTGTACCACTTGGTGATCGACGACTCGAGGTGCAGGCCTCCGTCGTCCATCCAGTAGTTGTTCGGGAAGCCGGGACCGCCGGGCAGCGCGACCATCACCGGGAAGCCGTGGTCCTTGAACTTCGGGTCGTTGTACGCCTTGGGCGCCCAGACCCACACCTTGCCCTTGAAGCCGGACTTCTTGCCGTCCAGGGTCGTGACGGCCACCTGGGTGCCGTCGGACAGGGTGCTGGTGTTCTTGAACTCCGCCTTGGGGCCGGTCGGCAGCGAGACCTTGGAGTCCGGCTTCTGCGCACCGGCGCCGCCCGCCTGGCCGCCGCCGGCCTGGTCCTGGCCGAAGCTGACCGGCTTGCCCTTGTCCGAGAACGGGCCGATCTTGAAGTAGCTCAGGACGCCGGCCGTGATCAGGCCGAGCACGGCTATGGACGCCACGATGATCGTCCATTTTTTGGCGCGGCCGGCCCGGGCGCGGCCCTGGGACTGGTAGGACCCGTCGGGGTCCCAGTCGCCGTCCGGGCGCTGGTACGTCTGGGTCTGCTGGTAGCCACCGTGGGGCGGGGGGTAGTCCCCGCCGCCCTGGTAGCCGCCGTTCGGCTGCTGGTATCCCCCGTTGGGCGGCCCGTAGCCCCCGTTGGGTGTGTGCGTCATCGCGTCGCTCCGGATGATGCTGCTGCCCCGAAGGACATGACGGTCTGTTCCGTCCTAGTGGATGGGCAAACCAGGCGTCGGGGTTCCTGGCGGGTGCCGTGAAATGAGTCATAGGCTGATTTCGGGGCCGCTGGGCCCCGCCTGGGGGGAGGCGAAAGGCCCGATGCAGCCACTGACGGCAGAAGATCCGCAGGTCATCGGCGCGTACCGGCTGCTGGGCCGGCTGGGGGCGGGTGGCATGGGCCGGGTGTACCTCGGGCGCAGCGCCGGCGGCCGCACGGTGGCCGTCAAGGCCGTACATCCGCATTTCGCCCTGGACGAGCGGTTCCGGGCCAGATTCCGCCGGGAAGTGGAATCCGCCCGTAAGGTCGGCGGCGCCTGGACGGCGCCCGTGCTGGACGCCGACCCGGACGCCGCCGTGCCGTGGGTGGCCACGGGGTACGTGGCCGGGCCCTCGCTCACCCAGGCCGTCGCCGAGGTGGGGCCGCTGCCGGAGGCGACGGTGCGCACGCTGGGCGCGGGGCTGGCCGAGGCGCTGGCGGCGGTGCACGCGCTGGGGCTGGTGCACCGGGACGTCAAGCCGTCGAACGTACTGCTGGCGCTGGACGGCCCCCGGCTGATCGACTTCGGCATCGCCCGCGCCACGGAGGGCACGGCCTCCCTGACCACGACCGGGGTGTCGGTCGGCTCGCCCGGCTACATGGCCCCCGAGCAGATCCTCGGCAAGGGCGTCACCGGGGCGGCGGACGTCTTCTCGCTGGGCGCGGTCCTGGCGTACGCGGCCACCGGCGCGCCGCCCTTCCCCGGCGAGAGCTCGGCGGCGCTGCTGTACAAGGTCGTGCACGAGGAGCCGGTGCTGGGCCCGGGCCTCGGCGGCGAGCTGCGGGAGCTGGTCGCCCGCTGCCTGTCCAAGGCGCCGGAGGACCGGCCGGGCCCGCCCGAGGTGGCCCGCCGGCTAGCCCCCGCCGCGGGCGCGAGCGGACTCGTACGGTCCGGCTGGCTGCCGGCGCCGCTGGTGGAGACGGTGAGCCTGCAGGCGGTGGAGCTGCTGAACCTGGAGGCCGCCGTGGCGGCCGTGGCGGACGGGGCGGCGGGCCCGGCCGGGGCGTACGGGCCGCCGGCCGGAGCGTACGGGCCGGGGTCCACGCAGCCCTCGCACCCGCCGCGCGCGCCCGGGCGGCGGTGGCTCGGGCGGCGGTCCGCCCCCGCCGCGGAGCCCGCGGCGGACGCGCCGCAGGGCGGCAGGCGGATCTCCCTGGCCGCCACGGCGGGCGGCACCGAGCGGCGGACGGTGAGCTGCTCCCTCGTGCTCACCGTCACCGGAGTGCTGGCCGTCGGCCTGCTGACCGGCGCCTTCTTCACCGGCCTGCTGCCCGGCACCGGCGACGGCGGCAGAGACGCCGCGTCCCCGCCCCGGACGACGGCGTCGGCGCCGGCGCCGGGCACCGGGGCGAGCCGCTCCGAGGTGCCGGGGGAGTTCCTCGGCACCTGGACCGGGCAGGTCATCCAGGCCGACGGCACGCCCAACGGCACGATCACCAGCACCATCACCGCCGGGGACAAGGGCGCCTACGTGGTCCGCACGACCTACTCCGTGCTCGGCGTCATGGAGTGCCGGGCCAAGGCGAAGCTGGTCACGGCGACGGCGAACAAGATCACGCTGGAGGAGGTGACCGACGGCGAGCGGAAGACGCTGTGCACGGGGGCGAAGGCGACCGTGACGTACTCCCTCGCCGAGGGCGGCCGCCTCGCCTACACCTCCGACGACGCCCAGGGCGGCCGGCCGACCGCCACGCTCACCAAAGCGGGTGGCTGACCGGCCCGGGCGGGGCCCGGCGGGGCCCCTCGCGTAGGCTGACCCGGTATCGCATACCCCCTCCGAAGGGACGCCCGGTGACCGACGCCGACCTCAAGTCCTTTGATGTCACAGCCGTCCTCGACCGCGCCGCGGCCGGTGGCCGGATCACCCCGGAGGAGGCGCTCGAGCTCTACCGCTCCGCGCCGCTGCACGCCCTGGGGCAGGCGGCCGACGCCGTGCGCCGCCGGCGCTACGCGGGCACCGAGCACATCGCGACGTACATCATCGAGCGCAACATCAACTACACGAACGCATGCGTCACCGCGTGCAAGTTCTGCGCCTTCTTCGCCCCGCCGAAGAGCGAGAAGGTCTGGACCCGCCCGATGGACGACATCCTGCGCCGCTGCGCGGAGACCGTCGAGCTCGGCGGCACCCAGATCATGTTCCAGGGCGGTCACCACCCCGACTACGGCGTGGAGTACTACGAGGAGCACTTCTCGGCGATCAAGAAGGAGTTCCCGCAGCTCGTCATCCACTCCCTCGGCGCCTCCGAGATCGACCACATGGCGCGCATCTCCGGCGTCAGCGCCGAGGAGGCCATCCGCCGCATCCACGCCGCCGGCCTCGACTCCTTCGCGGGCGCCGGCGCCGAGCTGCTGCCGGAGCGGCCGCGCAAGGCCATCGCGCCGCTGAAGGAGTCCGGCGAGCGCTGGCTGGAGATCATGGAGCTCGCCCACAACCTGGGCGTCGAGTCGACCTCCACCATGCTGATGGGCACCGGCGAGACCAACGCCGAGCGCATCGAGCACCTGCGGATGATCCGGGACGTGCAGGACCGTACGGGCGGCTTCCGCGCCTTCATCCCGTACACCTACCAGCCGCAGAACAACGTGCTGAAGGGCCGGACGCAGGCCACCGTCTTCGAGTACCTGCGGATGATCGCCGTCGCCCGGCTGTTCCTCGACAACGTCGCCCACATCCAGGGCTCGTGGCTGACCGTCGGCAAGGAGGCGGGCCAGCTCTCGCTGCACTACGGCGCGGACGACCTGGGCTCGGTGATGCTGGAGGAGAACGTCGTCTCCTCGGCCGGCGCCAAGCACCGCTCCAACCGCATGGAGCTCATCGACCTCATCCGCAAGGCCGGCCGCGTCCCGGCGCAGCGCGCCACGACGTACGAGCACCTCCTCGTCCACGACGACCCGGCGAACGACCCCGTCGACGACCGCGTCGTCTCGCACCTGTCCTCGACGGCGATCGAGGGCGGCACCGCGCACCCCGAGCTGAAGATCGTCCAGGCGAGCTGACGCGCGGACGATGTCCACGGTCCACCGCGTCCGCGCGGTCCGGCTCACGGAGGACGGCGAGCTCCTCGAGGCGCCCGGCGGCTACGCCGTCGCCGTCTCCGGGAGCCTGATCGCCGCCATCGGCCCGTACGAGCGGGTGCGCGCGGAAGCCGGCGCGCACGCGCGCGTGCGCGAGTGGGACGGCGTCCTCGCGCCGGGCCGCCACGAGCCGCACGCCGCCGCGTACCTGGAGGCCGCGTACCACCCCGACCCCCGCGAGGCCGACGTCCTGGGCACCGAGCCCCTGGCGGGAGCCGCGCTCGCCGCGCTGGAGATGACGGACACCCGCTGGGGCGGCAGCGCCCGGCGCGGCGTCCAGCGCCTCCTGGCGGTGGGCACGACCAGTCTGTCCGGCCCGTTCGTCCGGGCCTCGGTCCGCACCGCCGTCGAACGCTCCGGCATCCGCGTGCTGCCCGGCCCGCGGCCGGCGGCGCTGACGGTGTCCGCACCCGCCGACTTCGCGGTGTTCGCCGCCGACGGCACCGCGCTGGTGACCGTCCTCGACGGGCGGCTGGTGTACCGGCGCCGCTGAGGGCGGCCGGGGCGGCGTGGAAACCCGTTCATCACTTCGGGCGACGCTACCGTCGTATATGGGACCGCGATCCGCACCCGCGTCCACACTCGCGTCCATGGGAGCAGTCATGACTACTGGTCGCCCGCAGCAGGTCACGCTGGACAACTGGATGGTCCCGCCTGCCGAGGGCTGGACGTTCGACCAGGTGAAGGACCTTGATCTGCCCTTCGACTGGGAACTCGTGGATGGAGCGATTGTGCCCCGTGGGCAGACGAAGCTATGGCACGACAACGTACGTGACGAGCTGCGTCACCATCTGCGACTCGCCGCCCCTGCCGCGTACCGGGTCAATGTCGAGCGCTGCGTCATGTTCGACGACAACAATGTGAACAAGCCCGACGTGGTCGTCTTCGAGAAAACGGATCTCGATCTCCTGACCGTGGAGTGCACTCCTGCCGACAAGGTGAAGCTGGCGGTGGAAGTGGTTTCGCCCGGCTCCCGGAGCGAGGACCGCGTCCGCAAGCCTGAGCGTTTCGCCCGGGCAGGGGTGCCGTACTACTGGCGTATCGAGCTGGAAAAGGATCAGCGCCTCGCGGTCCATGAGTTCTGGCTGCCAGTCGAGTCGAGGTCGTACATCCCAGCGCCCATGCACCCGGTGCATCAGGAGAAGCTGGTGACCGAGGTGCCGTTCCCCGTTGAGATCGACCTGACCGCTTTGCTGGCGTCTTGAACGGGCCGGGTCTGTGAGGCTCGGCCCGTCAGTGATCCGTAAGGACGGCGTCCGCGCACGTCAGGGCCTCATCAAGGGGAGCCCTTACGGCCGTTTTCGCCCGGCAGGATGAACGGCGCGGGGGCGGCCGCCGAGAGCGGCCTCCCGGAGCGGATGTGGAGGGCCCGCCGTCAGGCCGGGCCGTTGAGGACGCGCACCGCCGGTCGAGGAAGCCTGGTTGCCGAGGGGGCGACGGGGCGGAGGGGCCGGTGGTCCCGTGGGCGTGGGGGTCCACCGGAACGCGCAACCGCACCGCGAGGCCGTCCGTCCTTCCCGGGCGAGCCGTCCCCGTCCAAGAGCGCCGGGGCCCGTGGTGAACAATGGGCACGTGACCCGAGCATCCCTGGACAAGCAGCCGCATGAAGTCGCCGCGATGTTCGACGACGTGGCGGCGAAGTACGACCTGACCAACGACGTCATCTCGCTCGGCCAGGCCCGGCTGTGGCGCAAGGCCGTGGCGCAGGCGGTCGCCGCCCGCCCGGGGCAGAAGGTCCTCGACCTCGCCGCCGGCACGGGCACGTCCTCGCTGCCCTTCGTCGCCGACGGCGCGTACGTCGTACCGTGCGACTTCTCCCTCGGCATGCTGCGCGAGGGCAAGAAGCGCAACCCCTGGCTGCCGCTGACCGCCGGCGACGCCACGAAGCTGCCCTTCGCGGACGACGTCTTCGACGCCGTCACCATCTCCTTCGGGCTGCGCAACGTCCAGGAGACCGACACCGCGCTGCGCGAGCTGCTGCGGGTGACCAAGCCCGGCGGGCGCGTGGTGATCTGCGAGTTCAGCCAGCCCACCTGGGCGCCGTTCCGCACCGTCTACACCGAGTACCTGATGCGCGCCCTGCCGCCGATCGCCCGCACGGTCTGCAGCAACCCGGACGCGTACGTCTACCTCGCCGAGTCGGTCCGCGAATGGCCCGACCAGCCCGCGCTCGCCGCGCGGCTGCAGAGCGCCGGCTGGTCGGATGTCGCGTGGCGCAATCTGACCGGTGGCATCGTCGCGCTGCACCGTGGGTTCAAGCCGGCGAGCTGACCCGAAAGCGGAGCAAAGGCCGCGAAAAGGCGGCGGACGAGGGGCGAACGGGCGCCGGAACATGGCGGGAATCCCCACATGGTCCCGCAGATAGTCCCGCATAGCGGACTTGCGGTGCGTGTCGACGTTTGTCATGGGCAGGCTGCGCCGGATCGGTACGATCATGATCGGCCAACTCCGGCCACACCCTTACCGCCCCCCGCCCGAGCCTCGGAGCGCCCTATGCCGTCGTTCTGTCCCGCCTGTGGTTCCGCGTTCGTGCCGGACGCGCGCTTCTGCATGAAATGCGGGAAGGAGCGCCCGGAGGGCGACACGGCGGCCGGGGCCGCCCCGTCGGCCGTGGCCACGGCACCGGCCCCGGCGGCGGTCCCCGCCCAGGCCCCGGCGGCACCCGCCGCGCCCCCGATGCCGGCGACCGTGCCGCCCCCGGCCGCACCCCCGTCGGCCGCGCCCCGGCCCGGGCAACCGCCCTTCCCCGGCGCCCCGCCCGGGTACGCCCCCCACCCGCAACCCTCCCGCGCCGGCCTGTTCCTGAGCCGCACCTTCGCCGGCGACTGGGTGGGCGCGCTCAAGGTGACCGTGTGGCCCACGGCGCTGCTGCTCTTCCTCGCGACCGTGATCGCGGCGCCGTCCGCCGACGCCTACGAAGCCGCCGAGTTCGGCAACTTCTCCGACCGCTTCCAGGTCGTCCTCGCGCTGCTCCTGCAGGGCCTCGGCGCCACGCTCGAGGTCGAGATGCGCAGCGGCGGACTGCTGTCGATGTTCATCCGGGGCAGCGGCTCGGTCTCCGTATGGCCGCTGACCATCACGCTCCTGTGGGCCTTCATGGTGGCCCTCGGCGCCAAGCGGCTGCGCGACGCCCGCCCGGCCGGTGCCGGCGGCGGCGCCGAGGCGGCGGTGCGGGTCGCGCTGCTGTGCGGCGTCGTGGTGCTGGTGCTGGGCCTGATCGGCCAGCCGGACGTGCCGGTCGTGGCGGTCTCCACCAACCCCGCCCTCGCCGCGCTGTTCTCGTGCGCGCTCGCGGGCGCGGTGAGCGGTGCGGTGCTCTGCCGCGACGCGCTGGCCGCCCGCCTGGGCCCCGACGCGCGGATGGCCGTACGGGCCTGGGGCACGGCCCTGCGCGCGCTCGGGCTGACGACTGGACTGTGCGCGATCGTCGCCTTCATCGTCGTCGCCTCCCACCAGGAGGACGCCGGCGACTGGGGCTGGCTGGTCATCCTGCCGCTCCTGGTCAACGCGGGCCTGGCGACGCTGGGCCTGTCCTGGGGCGCGGGCATCGAGGCCTCGTCCACCGAGAGCAGCCGCAACGAGGGCGGCACCCTCGGCCTCTCCGAACTCGGCGAGGCGGCGGGCGGTTGGGCGCAGGCCGGTGCCGTGCTGCTCGGCGTGGTGTGCGCGGTGCTGCTGGCGGTCCTGGTGGCGCGGCGCTCGGCGGACCGCCGCGAGCAGGTGCTGTCCGGGGTGTTCTTCCTGGCCGCGCTGTGGCTGCTGTCGCTGGTCTCCGGTGCGTCGATGGAGATGACGGCGGGGACGTCGCTGTCGTACCGCTCGCGCGGAGTCGAGGCGTCGGTCGCCACGAACGCGGGCGAGCTGCTGTTGTTCGGCCTGCTGTGGACGGCGGGGGCGGTGCTGCTGGCGACGCTGGTGATCCGCACGCCGGGCGGCGGGTTCGGCGGATTCGGCGGTCCGGGCGGTCCGGGCGGTCCGGGTGGCGGTGGCGGCGGTGGCGGTACGAAGGGCTTCACGCCCGCGCCGCCGATGCCGGGGTTCGCGCCGGAGGGTTCGACGACGGCGACGCCGGTGGTGCCGCCGCAGGCGCCTGCGTCTGCGCCGGCGCCCGTGGCTCCTGCGGCTCCGGCCACTCCGCCCGCTCCGGCTGCTCCTTCCACTCCCCCCACTCCTGCCGCGCCGCCGGCGCAGGCCCCGGCGCAGCAGCCTCCGGCAGCTCAGCCGCCCACGCCCCAGTGGACCCCTCCCGGCCCGCCTTCCGCTTCGTTCACTTCCTCCGCTCCGGCTGCTCCTTCCGCTCCTTCGGTTCCTTCCGCCCCGCGTCCGCGGATGGTCCGGCGGCCGCTCGTGTGGGTGGCGGCCGGCCTGGCGGCGTTCCTCGTGGGCGGGGTCGTGACCGGCGGGCTGATGCTGGTCCGCAAGGACGACGGCAAGCAGGACAGCGCGCGCAAGAACGACAAGCGCGTGGTCGTCACCCCCTCGGGCGGGGCGAGCGGGACGCCGTCGCCGGCCGCGCCGAGCACAGGACCCACGACCGGGCCCTCTCCCTCCGACGCTCCCTCGCCGCTGGCCTCCGGCTCGGCCTCCGTGCCCTCCGGCTACTCCATGGTCGAGGACCCGATGGGCTTCAAACTCGCGATCCCCGAGGGCTGGCAGCGCAAGGAGCAGGGCAGCTTCCAGACCGACTACGAGGCGAGCACGGGCGGCTCGTACGTCAGGGTCGGCCTGGTGCTCAAGAGCAAGCAGTCCTCCTACGACCACTTCCTGGAGCTGGAGAAGACGCTCCAGGAGAAGAACAGCACGTACAAGCGGGTCTCGCTGGAGTCCAACACCTTCCAGGGTCTTCCCGGCGCCCGCTGGGAGTTCACCTGGACCGAGCGGAACACCGGCAGGACGATGCACGCGATCGACCAGGCGTACGCGAACGAGGCGGGCACGGAGTACGCGATCTACTTCCAGGCGCGCGACGAGTACTGGTCGGGTTCGCGCAAGGTGTTCGACACGGCCGTCTCGACGTGGACGGTCATGCCGGTCGACTTCAACTGACCCCCGCAGGCCGGGCGGGGTCTCCCCCATAGACTGCAGGTGTTTCTCCAACCGACGAGTCTTCGGGAGTCCCCGCCGTGACCGAGTCCCCCTCCGAACACAGCGCTGATGTGATCGTCGTCGGGGCGGGCCCGGCCGGCTCCACGACCGCCTACTACCTGGCCAAGGCGGGGCTCGACGTCCTCCTGCTGGAGAAGACGGCCTTCCCGCGCGAGAAGGTGTGCGGCGACGGCCTCACCCCCCGCGCCACCAAGCAGCTGGTGGCGATGGGCATCGACATCTCCGAGGAAGCGGGCTGGCTGCGCAACAAGGGCCTGCGCATCATCGGCGGCGGCGTCCGCCTCGAGCTCGACTGGCCCGACCTCGCCTCGTACCCGGACTACGGACTCGTCCGCAAGCGCGACGACTTCGACGAGCAGCTCGCCCGCCAGGCGGTCAAGGCCGGCGCCCGGCTGTACGAGCGCTGCAACGTCGGCGCCCCCGTCATCGACGACCGCACGGGCCGGATCACCGGCGTCGAGGCGAAGCTGGGCGAGGAGAAGACCCCCGTCACCTTCCACGCGCCGCTCGTCGTGGCGGCCGACGGCAACTCCTCCCGGCTCTCGCTGGCCATGGGCCTGCACCGGCGCGAGGACCGCCCGATGGGCGTGGCCGTTCGCACATACTTCACCTCCCCGCGTCACGACGACGACTACCTCGAGTCCTGGCTGGAGCTGTGGGACCGCCGTGGCCCCGGCCCGGACCGGCTGCTGCCCGGCTACGGCTGGGTCTTCGGCATGGGCGACGGCACCAGCAACGTCGGCCTCGGCGTTCTCAACACCTCCGACTCCTTCAAGGAACTGGACTGGCGCGAGGTCCTCAAGGCGTGGTGCGCCTCGATGCCCGAGGACTGGGGCTACACCCCGGAGAACATGACGGGCCCGATCCGCGGCGCCGCCCTGCCCATGGCCTTCAACCGCCAGCCGCACTACACCCGCGGCCTGCTGCTCGTCGGTGATGCGGGCGGCCTGGTCAACCCCTTCAACGGCGAGGGCATCGCCTACGCGATGGAGTCCGGCCAGCTGGTCGCCGACGTCATCGTGCAGGCCCACGCCCGGGCCTCGTACGCCCAGCGGGAGCTGGCGCTGCAGCGCTACCCGAAGATCCTCAAGGACACGTACGGGGGCTACTACACCCTCGGCCGCGCCTTCGTGAAGCTCATCGGCAACCCCAAGGTCATGAAGATCGCGGCCGAACGCGGCCTGACCCACCCGCTGCTGATGAAGTTCACGCTGAAGATGCTGGCGAACCTCACGGACCCGACGGGCGGCGACGCCATGGACCGCATCATCAACGGCCTGTCGAAGGTGGCCCCGAAGTCCTGACGACGGGGTCCTGCCGACGGGGTCCTGACGATTCGGTTACGGGGGCCGGCCGCTTCTGCGGTCGGCCCCCGCGGCATGTCCGCCCCCGGGCTCAGTGGGCGGCCTTGGTGTGGCGGGCGCGGACACGGTCGGGGTAGCGAGCGGTGAAGGCGGCGGGGAGCGCGAATCCGGCGACCTGTATCGCCGTGGTCACTCCGCTGCCGAGGTGGTTGGCGTCGGCGACGGCGAGCGCGGCGGCGGCCAGGGTGAAAGCGGCTGCCCAGGCGGCGGTGATCGCGACGTTGATGTGGCGGAAGACCGGGGTGTTCCAGACCTCCGGCGGGGCCTGGCGCTTGGCTATGCCGGTGGTGAACGGGCGGCCGACGGCCAGCGTGGCCCAGGCGGTCAGGGCGAGCCAGCCCAGCGACATGGCGCCCCCGAAGTCCTGCAGCGCGCTGTGCGGGAGGGCGAAGGCCAGGGCGGTCAGCGCGGTGAAGAAGCCTGCCGTGCTGAACTCGAGTATCAGCGATTCCCCGGCGGTGCCCGCCGCGCGCTCCTTGATCAGCAGGGCGACGGCGGTGACGAGGCCCGCGGCGGCGCCCCACTGCCAGCCGGAGGAGGAGACGATCGCGAAGGCGATCCAGGGCAGAAAGCCGCGCAGGTAGTTCATCGGAAATCCCCTCGTCAGGTGGCCGTGGCCGGCCGTGTCGGCGCCGGCCCCCCGGCCGACGTTCCAACTATGACATGTCAGTTGTGGACTGTCCACCCTCGACATGTCTGTTATGGAGGGTAGAGTGGGGTCATGAGCCTGAGACACGCGATGCTGGGCCTGCTGGCGAACGAACCGGCCAGTGGATACGACCTGATGAAGGGGTTCGAGACCTCTCTGAGCAACGTCTGGCCGGCCACGCAGAGCCAGGTCTACGGCGAGCTGGCCAAGCTCGCGAAGGCCGGCCTGCTGGAGGTCTCGGCGGAAGGCCCCCGCGGCCGCAAGGAGTACGCCATCACGCCGGACGGCCGCATGGAGCTCCACCGCTGGCTCACCGAGCCCCAGCCCGACACGCCCCGCCGCAGCGACGCCCTGCTGCGGGTCTTCTTCCTCAATCACCTCACGCCCCTCGAGGCCATCACCTATCTCACGGGCGAGGCCGAGCGCGCCTCCCGGCAGCACGAGGCACTGACGGAGTTGGAGGGGCGGATCGACTGGGGCGACGACCCGCTGTCCGTGAACGGCCGTCTGGCCTTCGAATACGGCCTGCGCTTCACCGCCATGCGCGAGGAATGGGCCCGCTGGGCCGCCGAGGAGCTCGACAGGACCCGGGGGGAGTGAAGGGTGCGGTAGCGCCGCACCCCCGCCAACGCACGGCGAAACAGCCGACATTCACCCCTTCGAGTAATTTCCGCACGGTTTCGGCGTGTCTGCTTTGCGGAAATATCGAGGTAAGCCCGGTTCCGGTTGGGGTCGGAACGGCTACCACGTGGAGGGGATGTGGTCGTCATGCACGACGCGAGGAGACGTGCCCGACGGCTCGTCACCGTCGCGGCGGCAGCCCTGTTGCCGACCGTGGCCCTGCCGGTGACGCCCGCCCGCGCCGAGACCGCCTGCACGGTCAACGGCGTTCCGGCCTCCGGGCCGGCGGTCACCGGCACCGAGCTTGAGGACCTGATCGCCTGCCACGCCGTCGACGATGGGACCGTCGTCGACGCCCGAGGCGGGGACGACACGGTGATCCTCGACGGCGTCGTGAGCGGCCGGGTCCGCGCCGGCTTCGGCGACGACCGCGTCACGCTGGGCGTCACCGGCGTGGTGGAGCCGGGCGCGTTCATCGATGCCCAACGCGACGACGACGTCGTCGACATCGCCGGCGTCGTCCGCGGCGACGTCGGGGGCGGCGCCCAGAACGACGCCCTCACCGTCCGCGACACGGCCCGCATCGAGCCGGGCGGCGCGGTCTTCGGCGCCGCCGGCGACGACGTCCTCCGCGTGGAGACCGGCCCGAACGCCTACGCCGGCCGCGCCGACGGCGGCCCCGGCGCCGACCTCCTCGACCTCCGCACGACGCTGGCCCCCACCGGCCGCGCCCTCGGCGGCGACGGCAACGACTTCCTCCACGTCCACGTCGACCTCGGCGTGACGGACGGAGGCCCAGGCTTCGACGTCTGCCGCGTCGACGCGGGCAACCCGCCGATCGGCTGCGAGCTCTGACCTCCCGCCCGCACTCCGCCGGCTCTGAGCTTCCGCCCGCACTCCGCCCGCCGTGCGAACGCCCCCGCACGGCGGGCGGTTCCATGCCGGGCCAGGCCCTGGTCTCGCGGGTTCGAGCCGGGGGACGGCCGCGCCCAGTGACGGATCACGTGCGGCGGCGCCAGGTCGCGTACAGGCCCGACAGTGCGATGGCGACCGTCGCCAGAGACTCGGGCGGGACGCCCCGGCAAACGAGGACCGTTCCGGTGAGAAGTACGGAGAGGAAGACGATGAGGTCGTGAACTCGCCTATTGTCGTTGCTCATTCGTCCAGCGTGGGCGGTGGCGAGGGTGCTGCGGCAGTGGCAGCGGTGTTGCCGGGCTGTCGGCAGCAGTGGCAATCAGGGGGACCAGTGGGGGAGTTACAAGCATTTGGCGGTGGCCTGGCGCCCGAGTCGCGTGCCCTGGCCCAGGCGCTGCGTGACCTCTTCTCGGGTCTCGGCATCTCCGAGCGTCGCTACGCGGCCCGCCGCAGCTACGACTCCTCCACTATCTCCCGCTATCTGAGCGGACAGCGGCTTCCTCCTTGGGAGTTCGTCCTCCACCTGCTTCACGACGTCGCCGAGGAGCGCGGCACCGTACCGACCGTCGAGACGACGCGGATGCTGCGCGCCCGGCACATGGCGGCGCTGAAAGCCGGCAAGAGTCCGAGCCACAAGGTGCAGCTGCTGGAGCAGCAGTTGGCGTTGGCGGACCAGGAAGCGCGTCGCGTCTCCGCGCGGGAGCGGGTACTGGAGGACGCCCTGCGGGACCGCGAGCACCGCATCCGGGACTTGCAGCTGCAATTCCGCCAGCTTCAGGCCACATCGGAGCCGGCGATGACCGACGACGCGCCGGATGACGAGCGGGAACGGCTCCAGGACGAGATCCGTCAGCTGACGGAGGAGCTGGAGCGGACGCGGGAGCTGCACCGGCAGGCGGAGTCGCGGTGCGACCGGCTGGAGCGGCAGCTGGCCGAGTCGGAGCGCCGCACGGACCGCCCGGACGCGCTGGCCGCCCCCGGGTCCGGTGCGGCCGGGAGCGGGTCGGCGTCTCCCTTCGCGGGAACCGTCATCCACGGTGACGTGCACATGAACGCCGGGATCTGGAACGTCGACGAGTCGTTCGTCGACTCCGTCACCGTTCAGGTCGCCGGGGACGCCATCGGAAACGGGCTGCTCATCGACCCGGCGACCGTGGTGACCACGTGGCGGGCCATCTGGAGTTTCGACGGGCCGAGGCCCGAGAAGGTGCGCGTTTTCGACTTCTCTCGGCAGAAGGCTCTCGCCGCGCAGGTGGTCGAGTGGCTGCCTGCGGAACACGATGACGTAGCGGGCGGGACGCCCTTTCCCGCCCTGGTGGTGCTGCGGCTGGAATCACCCCGGGAACTCCCCGTCCCAGTGGTCGGACTCGGGGAGCAGCCGACCCCCGGAAGCCAGCTGATCATCAGCGGGAGAGGTGCGGAAGGCAAGGACTGGGAACCCTACTCCTGCCTGCTGGAGGTGAAGGGTCGCAGTGGAGCGGTCTTGCGCCTGGAGGGAGATTTCATCCGCGGGCTGCGAGGGGCTCCGGCTTTCCATACGGGCACGGGGCGGCTGGCGGGGCTGGTGAGCGGCTATTCGCGGCAGGAAAGGCGGGGCGCCCTCGTCCCCGCCGACGCCCTCCGCGGTCTCACCACCCTCGGTTACGGGCCCACCCCCTGATCCGCCCACACCCACGGCACTACCCGTCCGACCTGCGGCGTTTCGCCTCCCGCCCCATCGTTCATACGCCCGATTTCGACTCGGGCCGAAGGGGTTTGCGGGCTCCTTCGCCGGGTGCGCACACTCCAGGTACCGGCACGGGGGGTCCGGGTGCCCGGGGTAACGGGGGTGGGCACCCGGGCACGACAACCCGTCCGGACCATGCGGAAGGCCGCCGCTCCCGAGCGGGGAGAGCGGCGGCCTTCCGGATGAGGCGTGAAGCCCGGTGACGAGGGGGCGGGTCAGAGGACGCGCACGGCACCCGTCGGCGGGGAGTAGCTCAGGGGCTGCTCGACGACGCCCTTGTCCGGGTTCTGCGCGCCGATGAAATTGCCGCCACCCACGTATATGGCCACGTGGTAAGCGCTGCCCGCGGGGCCCCAGTAGAGGATGTCGCCGACCTGCAGGTTCGAGGTCGACACCTGGGTGCCGGCCGTCGACTGGTCCTGCGAGACGCGCGGCAGGTCGATGCCGATCTGGCTGTAGGCGGCCATGACCAGGCCGGAGCAGTCGTAGGCGTTCGGACCGGTGGAGCCCATGACGTAGGAGGCCTTGCCGGCCTTGCTGTACAGGAAGTCGACCAGGGTGGCCACGCTGCCCGTCGCGCTGGACTTCTTGGTGGACACGGAGGTGCCCGACTCGTCGGCGGACGCCGACTTGGTGCCCAGGGCAGAGCGCTCGCCGCCGCGGGAGGCACGTGCCTCGTCCGCCTCGGCCTTCTCCTTGACCTTGCGCTCCGCCTCGGCCTTGCGCTCGGCCTCGTCCTTGGCCTTCTTCGCGTCGGTCTTGGCGTTGTCGAGGGCCTCCTCCACCTGCGCGCGGACCTGGTAGTCGACGGCGGTCTGCTGGGTGGCGACCGCGCTCTGCGCGATGGACGTGGCGAGGTCCGCGTTGAACGCGGGCATCTCCATCGTCGCCTCGGTGGGCTTGTCGGCACTGGCGGAGGCGGAGCCCGCGCCGGCGACGGCCAGGGTGCTGAGGACGCCACCGGCCACACCCGTGCGGACGACCCAGGACTGGGACGCGGGGCGACGGGGCTTCCGGTGGCTGGTTATGTGCGCGTTCGGGGACATGGGACAAGGGACTATCAGTCCGCACTGGGTGAGTTCAAGGTAAGTGACCTGCGTCACATTTGGCGTGTACGCGTCCGAAATTCCCAACTTTGATCACGGGACGGTCACGACGCGAGGGAGGTCCGGGCGGCGGAACAGGCGCCTCAGCACGGCTTTTGGACTCCGGCGGCGCACGGTTGGCCTCTTATCACCTTTACAGCTCGCGCGTCGAGGCTACCCATCAGAACCGGTCGCCGAACCTCCCGTCGCGTGGCGGAACTCACGCAACGCGCGTCTCTGTGGAGGCTTGTGAAGCGGTATGAGGATCGGTCGCACGACGAGGATGAAACGGTCTGCCGGGAGCGGTGCGGGGGTGGTCCGGAAGGGCACCCGGGACGCGCGCTGACCGCCGTCGCCCCAGCGGGTTGCGCGCGCCTATCAGTTGACAATCGATCATGTCAATTTGCGTGCAGGCGGCACTTCTTGATAGTGGCTCACCGCCCCCGACCAGCACTTCGCCCTCCGGATGTCACCCTTGGTCACCGCTCGACCGCTTCGCGTATGAAGATCGCCGATCATCCGACTTGATGATCGTTCGTCAGGTGGTGGAGATCACAAACGTGGTCGTGTACGCCGTGTCGCAGATCACAGACCAGCGGGCATAGGATGCAGTCGACCCGGGCTTGTGAACTGCCTCACATGTCGGCGATCTTCGCCGAGGACCTCCGCCGCCGGGTCCGGTCAGCCAGCAGTCAGCGTCGACAGACTGGAAGGAGCGAGGAGCGGTGAACGCCTACGCGCCCATCCTCGTACTGGGAGCCCTCGGTGCAGGCTTCGCGATCTTCTCCGTGGTCATGGCATCGATCGTCGGGCCCAAGCGCTACAACCGGGCCAAGCTCGAGGCCTACGAATGCGGCATCGAACCGACCCCGCACCCGGCCGGTGGCGGCCGCTTCCCGATCAAGTACTACCTGACGGCGATGCTCTTCATCGTCTTCGACATCGAGATCGTCTTCCTCTACCCCTGGGCGGTCACCTTCGACTCCCTGGGGATGTTCGGGCTCGTGGAGATGCTCCTCTTCGTGCTCACCGTCTTCGTCGCCTACGCCTACGTATGGCGGCGCGGCGGCCTGGAATGGGACTAAGGGGGCCCCGGATGGGACTCGAGGAGAAGCTGCCGAGCGGCTTTCTGCTGACCACCGTCGAACAGGCCGCGGGGTGGGTGCGCAAGGCATCCGTCTTCCCCGCCACCTTCGGCCTGGCCTGCTGCGCCATCGAGATGATGACCACCGGCGCGGGCCGCTACGACCTGGCCCGCTTCGGCATGGAGGTCTTCCGCGGCTCGCCCCGCCAGGCCGATCTGATGATCGTGGCGGGCAGGGTGAGTCAGAAGATGGCGCCCGTGCTGCGGCAGGTCTACGACCAGATGCCCAACCCCAAGTGGGTGATCTCCATGGGGGTCTGTGCGTCCAGCGGCGGCATGTTCAACAACTACGCGATCGTGCAGGGCGTCGACCACATCGTGCCGGTGGACATCTATCTGCCGGGCTGCCCGCCGCGCCCCGAGATGCTCCTGGACTCGATCCTCAAGCTGCACAAGAAGATCCAGAACGAGAAGCTCGGCGTGCACCGCGAGGAGGCGGAGGAGGAGGCGGAGCGCGCGGCGCTCAAGGCCCTGCCGCTGATCGAGATGAAGGGGCTGCTGCGATGAGCGAGCCGAACCCCGAGAACTCGAACCCCAAGAACTCGAACCCCAAGAACTCGAACTCCAAGGGCCCGGACGCCAAGGGATCGAATCCCAAGGGCCCGACCACCAACGGTTCGAAGGCCAAGGCCCCGGACGCCAAGGCCCCGGACACCGCGGGCGCGGCTCCCGAAACCGCGGGCGCGGCCAACGCCGCCAACGGCGTCAACCCCGACAAGGAGGCCGCCGCCCAGAACCTCCCCGGCCAGCGGCTCGACCACGGCGAGGTCATCGGCGTCCGGCACGGCATGTTCGGCGCGGACGCCGGCGGTGACACCACCGGCTACGGTCGGCTCGTACGGACCGTACGGCTGCCCGGCCAGGCCACCCGGCCGTACGGGGGGTGGTTCGACGAGGTCGCCGACGAGCTGGAGGGCGCCCTCGAGGAGCAGGGCCTGGTGCCGGAGAACGCGATCGAGAAGACCGTCGTCGACCGCGACGAGCTCACCTTCCACATCGCCCGTGAGCATCTGCCGCGCGTCGCCCGGACCCTGCGCGACGACCCCGCGCTGCGCTTCGAGCTGTGCACGGGCGTGAGCGGGGTGCACTTCCCCGGCGACAAGGGGCGCGAGCTGCACGCGGTCTACCACCTGCGCTCGATCACCCACAACCGGCTGATCAGGCTGGAGGTCGGCGTCCCCGACGACGACCGGCATCTCCCCTCGATCGTCGACGTCTATCCCACCAACGACTGGCACGAGCGCGAGACCTACGACTTCTTCGGTCTCGTCTTCGACGGTCACCCCGCGCTCACGCGGATCATGATGCCGGACGACTGGCAGGGCTTCCCGCAGCGCAAGGACTACCCCCTCGGCGGCATCCCCGTCGAGTACAAGGGCGCCCAGATCCCGGCTCCGGACCAGCGGAGGTCGTACAGCTGATGACCACCCCGAACGACGCCGGCCCCCGCGAGACCACCGAGGGCCCGGTCTACACCGTCACCGGCGGCGACTGGGACGAGATCGCCTCCGCCGCCAGGCAGGCCGACGACGAGCGCATCATCGTCAACATGGGCCCCCAGCACCCCTCCACCCATGGGGTGCTGCGCCTGATCCTGGAGATCGACGGCGAGACGGTCACCGAGGCCCGCTGCGGCATCGGCTACCTCCACACCGGCATCGAGAAGAACCTCGAGTTCCGGACCTGGACCCAGGGCACCACGTTCGTGACGCGCATGGACTACCTCACGCCCTTCTTCAACGAGACGGCGTACTGCCTGGCCGTGGAGAAGCTGCTGGGCATCGAGGGCGAGGTCCCCGACCGCGCCTCGGTGGTCCGGGTCATGCTCATGGAGCTGAACCGAATCTCCTCCCACCTGGTGGCCATCGCCACCGGCGGCATGGAGCTCGGCGCCACCACGATCATGATCTACGGCTTCCGCGACCGCGAGCTGGTCCTCGACATCTTCGAGCTGATCACCGGCCTGCGGATGAACCACGCCTACGTACGCCCCGGCGGTCTCGCCCAGGACCTGCCGCCCGGCGCGGTGGACCAGGTGCGCGAGTTCGTCAAGAAGATGCGCCGGAACCTTCCCGAGTACGACAAGCTCGCCACCGGCAACCCCATCTTCAAGGGCCGCATGCAGGACGTCGGCTACCTCGACCTGACCGGCTGCATGGCGCTGGGCGCCACCGGCCCCATCCTGCGCTCCGCCGGCCTCCCGCACGACCTGCGCAAGGCGCAGCCGTACTGCGGCTACGACACGTACGACTTCGAGGTCCCCACCGCCGACACCTGCGACGCCTACGGGCGGTTCCTGATCCGCCTGGAGGAGATGCGCGAGTCGCTGCGCATCGTCGAGCAGTGCCTGGACCGGCTCCAGCCCGGCCCCGTCATGGTCGGGGACAAGAAGATCGCCTGGCCCGCCCAGCTGGCCCTCGGCCCCGACGGGCTCGGCAACTCCCTCGACCACATCAAGAAGATCATGGGCACCTCGATGGAGGCCCTGATCCACCACTTCAAGCTGGTGACGGAGGGCTTCCGGGTGCCGCCCGGCCAGGCGTACACGGCCGTGGAGTCGCCCAAGGGCGAGCTCGGCGTGCACGTGGTCAGCGACGGCGGCACCCGCCCCTACCGGGTCCACTTCCGCGACCCCTCCTTCACCAACCTGCAGGCCATGGCGGCGATGTGCGAAGGCGGCCAGGTCGCCGACGTCATCGTGGCCGTGGCCTCGATCGACCCCGTCATGGGAGGCGTGGACCGGTGAGCGACGTACAGCTGGGGATGCCGCAGCTCCCCGCGCCCGACTATCCCGCCGACGTACGGGCCCGGCTCGAGGCGGACGCCCGGGAGGTGATCGCCCGCTATCCCGACAGCCGTAGCGCCCTGCTGCCGCTGCTGCACCTGGTGCAGGCCGAGGAGGGCCACGTCAGCCGCACCGGCATCCGCCTGTGCGCCGAACTCCTCGGCCTCACCACGGCCGAGGTCACGGCGGTCGCGACCTTCTACACCATGTACCGGCGCGCTCCCGGCGGCGACTACCAGGTCGGGGTGTGCACCAACACCCTGTGCGCGGTGCTGGGCGGCGACGCCATCTTCGACGACCTCAAGCGCCACCTCGGCGTCGCCAACGGCGGGACCACCGAGGACGGCAGCATCACCCTCGAGCACATCGAGTGCAACGCCGCCTGCGACTTCGCGCCCGTGGTGATGGTCAACTGGGAGTTCTTCGACAACCAGACCGTCGAGAGCGCCCGGCGGCTCGTCGACGACCTCCGCGCGGGCCGCACCGTCGAGCCCACCCGCGGGGCGCCCCTGTGCACGTACAAGGAGACGGCCCGCATCCTGGCCGGCTTCCCCGACCGGCGGCCCGGCGCCGTCGAGGCGGGCGGCGGCGCCGGACCCGCCTCGCTGGCCGGGCTGCGGCTGGCCAAGGGCGAGGCCGGACCGGCGCGCGTCGGGCCCCCGCGCGGCGCGCCGCCCCATGACGAGCGCCCCCCGGAGCACCTCAGCTCCCACGACGCGCCCCAGAAGACATCCGCCTCGGACCCCGATCACCCCAGCGGGCCGGTCACCGAGGAGGGGGAGGGATGACCGTGGCACCCGAGATCTTCGAGACCAGCCCCGAGAAGCTGCTCGCTCCCGTCCTCAGCGCGTTCTGGGACGAGCCCCGCTCGTGGACGCTGGAGACCTACCTGCGGCACGAGGGCTACGAAGGCGCGCGCAAGGCGCTGGCGATGACACCCGACGACGTCATCGCCTACGTCAAGGACTCGGGTCTGCGCGGCCGTGGCGGCGCAGGCTTCCCGACCGGCATGAAGTGGCAGTTCATCCCGCAGGGCGACGACAAGCCGCACTACCTCGTCGTCAACGCCGACGAATCCGAGCCCGGCACCTGCAAGGACATCCCGCTCCTGTTCGCCAACCCGCACTCCCTCATCGAGGGCATGCTGATCGCCTGCTGGGCGATCCGCTCCAGCCGCGCCTTCATCTACCTGCGCGGCGAGACCGTGCCCGTGCTGCGCCGGCTGCACGAGGCCGTGCGCGAGGCGTACGCGGCGGGCTACCTCGGCCGGAACATCCTCGGCAGCGGGCTCGACCTGGACATCACCGTGCACGCCGGGGCGGGCGCGTACATCTGCGGCGAGGAGACCGCCCTCCTCGACTCCCTCGAGGGCCGGCGCGGCCAGCCCAGGCTCCGGCCCCCCTTCCCGGCCGTCGCGGGCCTGTACGCCTGCCCCACGGTGGTCAACAACGTCGAGTCCATCGCCTCCGTGCCCGCGATCCTCAACAAGGGCAAGGAGTGGTTCCGTTCGATGGGCAGCGAGAAGTCCCCGGGCTTCACGCTCTACTCCCTCAGCGGCCACGTCGCCAACCCCGGCCAGTACGAGGCGCCGCTGGGCATCACGCTCGGCCAGCTGCTCGGCATGAGCGGCGGCATGCGCCCCGGCCACCGGCTCAAGTTCTGGACGCCCGGCGGCTCCTCGACCCCGCTGCTCACCGACGAGCACCTGGACGTGCCGCTGGACTACGAGGCCGTGGGCGCGGCCGGCTCGATGCTCGGCACCAAGGCCCTGCAGTGCTTCGACGAGACCACCTGCGTCGTGCGGGCCGTCACGCGCTGGACCGAGTTCTACGCCCACGAGTCCTGCGGCAAGTGCACGCCCTGTCGTGAAGGGACGTACTGGCTGGTGCAGTTGCTGCGCGACATCGAGGCCGGCAAGGGCCGCATGAGCGACCTCGACAAGCTCGCCGACATCGCCGACAACATCAACGGCAAGTCCTTCTGCGCGCTCGGCGACGGCGCGGCGAGCCCCATCTTCTCCTCGCTGAAGTACTTCCGCGCGGAGTACGAGCAGCACGTCAAGGGCCGGGGCTGCCCCTTCGACCCGGCGAGGTCCACCGTCTGGGCCGACGACCCCGACAACCACCGGCACTCTCCCGTGGGAGTGAACGCATGACCGTCACCACGTCCGCTCCCTCCGGCGGGGGGAGCGCGCCCGTGCCGCCCGAGGACCTGGTGTCCGTCACCATCGACGGCATCCAGATCTCCGTCCCCAAGGGGACGCTGGTCATCCGGGCCGCCGAGCTGCTCGGCATCGAGATCCCGCGCTTCTGCGACCACCCGCTGCTGGACCCGGCCGGTGCCTGCCGGCAGTGCATCGTCGAGGTCGAGGGCCAGCGCAAGCCGATGGCCTCCTGCACGATCACCTGCACCGACGGCATGGTGGTGCGCACCCAGCTCACGTCGGCCGTCGCCGAGAAGGCGCAGCGCGGCGTGATGGAGCTGCTGCTGATCAACCACCCGCTCGACTGCCCGGTCTGCGACAAGGGCGGCGAGTGCCCGCTGCAGAACCAGGCCATGTCCGCGGGCCAGGCCGACAGCCGCTTCGAGGGCCGCAAGCGCACCTACCAGAAGCCGGTGCCCATCTCCCCGCAGATCCTGCTGGACCGCGAGCGGTGCGTGCTGTGCGCGCGCTGCACCCGCTTCTCCAACGAGATCGCCGGCGACCCGATGATCGAGCTGCTCGAGCGCGGGGCGCTGGAGCAGGTCGGCACGGGCGAGGGCGACCCCTTCCGGTCGTACTTCTCCGGCAACACCATCCAGATCTGCCCGGTGGGCGCGCTCACCTCGGCGGCGTACCGCTTCCGCGCCCGGCCGTTCGACCTGGTCTCCTCGCCGACGGTGTGCGAGCACTGCGCGGGCGGCTGCGCGACGCGTACGGACCACCGGCGCGGCAAGGTGATGCGCCGGCTGGCCGCCGAGGATCCGGAGGTCAACGAGGAGTGGCTGTGCGACAAGGGCCGCTTCGCGTTCCGCTACGCGCAGCGGCCGGAGCGCTTCGGGACGCCGCTGGTGCGGGGCGCCTCGGGGGCGCTGGAGCCGGCGAGCTGGCCGGAGGCCCTGGAGGCGGCGGCCCAGGGGCTGGCGGCGGCCAGGGGCCGGGCCGGGGTGCTGCCGGGCGGGCGGCTGACGGTGGAGGACGCGTACGCCTACGCCAAGTTCGCGCGCGTGGCGCTCGACACCCATGACGTCGACTTCCGGGCACGGGTCCACAGCGGCGAGGAGGCCGACTTCCTCGCGGCCCAGGTGGCCGGGCGCGGGCGGGACGTGGACGGCACGGGCGTGACGTACACGGCGCTGGAGCAGGCGCCGGCCGTGCTGCTGGCCGGCCTCGAGGCGGAGGAGGAGGCCCCCGGCGTCTTCCTGCGGCTGCGCAAGGCCTGGCGCAAGCGCGGCCTGCGGACGTTCTCGCTGGCCACCCACCTCACCCCGGGGCTGGTGAAGGCGGGCGGCACGCTGCTGCCGGCGGCGCCGGGCACCGAGACCGAGTGGCTGCGGGCGCTGGCGGGCTCCTCGGGCCTGGACGCGGACGGCCGGGCGGCCGCCGAGGCGCTACGGGCACCTGGCGCGCTGATCGTCGTCGGCGAGCGCCTGGCGGGCGTGCCGGGCGCGCTGACGGCCGCCGTGGCGGCGGCCGGGGCCACGGGCGCGCGCCTGGTGTGGATCCCGCGCCGGGCGGGCGAGCGCGGCGCGCTCGAGGCGGGCGCCCTGCCGGGCCTGCTGCCGGGCGGCCGGCCGACGACCGACCCGCGGGCGCGGGAGGAGACGGCGGCGGCCTGGGGCATGGACGAGCTGCCCCGCAGCCCCGGCCGGGACACCGGCCAGATCCTGGAGGCGGCGGCCCGGGGCGAGCTGGGCGCGCTGCTCGTGGGCGGCGTGGAGGTCGCGGACCTGCCCGATCCGGCGCGGGCGCGCGAGGCCCTGGACGCGGTCGGGTTCCTGGTCAGCCTGGAGCAGCGGCCGAGCGAGGTGTCGGACCGCGCGGACGTGGTGCTGCCGGTCGCGGCCGTGGTGGAGAAGGCGGGCACGTTCCTGAACTGGGAGGGCCGGGCCCGGCCGTTCGAGGTGGCCGTCAAGCCGGACCAGGTGACGCGGCGGCACACACTGCCGGACGCCCGGGTGCTGCACATGCTGGCCGACACGATGGGCACGGACCTGCGGCTGCCGGACGTGCACGCGGTACGGGCGGAGCTGGCGGGGCTGGGCGCGTGGTCCGGCGAGCGGGCCGCGGGCCCGGACGAGCCGGGGCGGCCGCTGCCGCGCCCGGAGAAGGGCGAGGCGGTGCTCGCCGGGCACCGGCTGCTGCTCGACCGGGGCAGGCTGCAGGACGGCGACGAGGCGCTGGCCGGCACGCGGCACGAGGCGCTCGCCCGGCTGTCGCCGGCGACCGCTGCCGAGGCGGGGGTGCGCGACGGCGAGGTGCTGGCGGTGACCGGTCCGGCCGGCACCGTACGGCTGCCGCTGCGGGTGACGCCGATGCCGGACCGGGTGGTGTGGCTGCCGCTGAACTCCGTGGGCGGCGGCGTGGCCTCCGACGCGGGGGCGCGGCCGGGGGAGCTCGTACGGATCGGCGCGGATGTCGACGAGAGCGCCGGCGACACCGGCGACGCGGGACGGGAGGTGCGGCCGTGAGCCCTGCGCTGAGTGGTACCGGACTGGTGGGGCTGGCCGCGGAGGACCTGTCGATGTTCGGCAGGGATCCGTGGTGGCTGGTGGTGGTGAAGGCCGTCTTCTGCTTCGCGTTCCTGATGGTGACGGTGTTGTTCTCCATCGTCTGGGAGCGCAAGGTCGTCGCCTGGATGCAGCTGCGCATCGGCCCCAACCGGCACGGCCCGTGGGGGATGCTGCAGTCGCTGGCCGACGGCATCAAGCTGATGCTCAAGGAAGACGTGATCGTCCGGCGCGCCGACAAGGTCGTCTATGTGCTGGCGCCGGTCGTGGCCGCGATCCCGGCCTTCATGGCGATCGCCGTGATCCCCTTCGGCCCCTCCGGCAACGAGGTCTCGATCTTCGGCCACCGCACGACCATGCAGCTGACCGACCTGCCGATCGCGGTGCTCTACATCCTCGCGGTCGCCTCGGTCGGCATCTACGGCATCGTGCTGGCCGGCTGGTCGTCGGGCTCGACGTATCCGCTGCTGGGCGGCCTGCGGTCGTGCGCGCAGATGATCTCGTACGAGATCGCGATGGGCGCGGCCTTCGCTTCGGTGTTCCTCTACTCCGGCTCGATGTCGACCTCGGCGATCGTCGAGGCGCAGCACGACCGCTGGTACGTCCTGCTGCTGCCGGTGTCGTTCCTGATCTACATCGCGACGATGGTCGGGGAGACCAACCGGGCCCCCTTCGACATGCCGGAGTCCGAGGGCGACCTGGTCGGCGGTTTCAACACCGAGTACTCCTCCATCAAGTTCGCGATGTTCATGCTCGCCGAGTACGTGAACATGGTGACGGTCTCGGCGGTCGCGGCCACCCTCTTCCTGGGCGGCTGGCGGGCCCCGTACCCGGTCTCCTCCTTCTGGGAGGGCGCCAACCACGGCTGGTGGCCGATGCTGTGGTTCGTCATCAAGGTGCAGCTGCTGCTCTTCTTCTTCATCTGGCTGCGCGGCACGCTGCCCCGGGTGCGCTACGACCAGCTGATGAAGCTGGGCTGGAAGGTGCTCATCCCGGTCTCGGTGACCTGGCTGATGCTCGTGGCGACCGTCCGGGCGCTGCGGAACGAGAACTACGACTTCCAGGACATCGTGCTCTACGTCGGGGGCGCCGTCCTCGCCGTCCTGCTGCTGTCGATGCTCGCCGACCTCTTCCGCGGCCGCGGCCGGGACGGCGAGCGGGGCGGGGAGCCGGCCGCGGGACCGCCACCCGCGTTCGACCCGATGGCGGGCGGCTTCCCCGTGCCGCCGCTGCCCGGCCAGACCCCGCCCCCCGTGCCCCGGCGCCGGTCCCGGCAGGACCGGGAGCTCATTGTCAGTGGCGGGGTGGACACTCCTCGTGACCGAAAGGAGGCCGACGGTGTCTGAGTTCCAGAACCCCGTGGCCGGCTTCGGCGTGACCTTCAAGGCCATGTTCAAGAAGCGGCTGACCGAGCAGTATCCGGAGGAGAAGAAGCACACGGCGCCGCGCTTCCACGGCCGCCACCAGCTCAACCGCCATCCGGACGGGCTGGAGAAGTGCATCGGCTGCGAGCTGTGCGCCTGGGCCTGCCCGGCGGACGCCATCTACGTCGAGGGCGCGGACAACACCGACGAGGAGCGCTACTCCCCGGGCGAGCGGTACGGCCGCGTCTACCAGATCAACTACCTCCGCTGCATCCTGTGCGGCCTGTGCGTCGAGGCCTGCCCGACCCGGGCCCTGACGATGACGAACGAGTACGAACTGGCCGACGCCAGCCGCGAGTCGCTCATCTACACCAAGGAACAGCTGCTGGCGGGGCTGGAGGACCGCATGGTCGACACCCCGCACGCCATCTACCCCGGCATGACGGAGAAGGACTACTACCGCGGCCTGGTGACGGAGGCCGCGCCGGGGACGGAGCGCCAAGTGGCCGTCTCCAAGGGGGAGAAGCCCGAGGACGAAGGGGTGGAGGCATGAGTTCCGTCGCCGCTGCCGCCTCGAGCACCTCCACCGGCGAGGCGGTCCAGTTCTGGGTGCTGGCGGTCGTCGCCGTGGCGGGCGCGCTGGGCGCGGTGCTGATGAAGAAGGCCGTGCACAGCGCCCTCTCCCTCGCCGGGACGATGATCGTCCTGGCGGTCTTCTATCTCGCCAACGGCGCCTACTTCCTGGGCATCGTGCAGATCGTGGTCTACACCGGCGCGATCATGATGCTGTTCCTGTTCGTGGTGATGCTGGTGGGCGTCACCGCCGCCGACTCGCTGAAGGAGACGATCCGGGGCCAGCGCCTGCTCGCCGGGCTGTGCGTGCTGGGCTTCGGCATCCTGCTCGGGGCCGGCATCGCCAACGCCTCGCTGCGGGACTTCAACGGCCTCGGCCAGGCCAACGCCGGCGGCAACGTCCAGGGCCTGGCCGCGCTGATCTTCACCAAGTACGTCTTCGCCTTCGAGATCACCGGCGCCCTGCTCATCACCGCGGTCGTCGGCGCGATGGTCCTCACCCACCGCGAGCGCACCGGCCGCCCCGCCACCCAGCGCGAACGCTCCGAGGCGCGCGTGCGCGGCAAGCACCTCCCGCCGCTGCCCGCCCCCGGCGTCTACGCCCGGCACAACGCCGTCGACATCCCCGGCCTGTTGCCCGACGGCACGCCGTCGGAGCTCACGGTCAACCCGACGCTGCGTGCCCGCGGCCAGGTCCGCGACGTCTCCGGCGAGGCGCTCGAGGACCTGGCGGCCCTGGAGCAGCGCTCCAAGGAATGGCTGGAGAGGAACAACGACCGTTCCGAGGAGCGTGCCCAGTGAACCCGGCCAACTACCTCTACCTGGCGGCCCTGCTGTTCACCATCGGCGCCGCCGGCGTGCTCATCCGGCGGAACGCGATCGTCATCTTCATGTGCGTCGAGCTGATGCTGAACGCCTGCAACCTGGCCTTCGTCACCTTCTCCCGGCTGCACGGCAACCTCGACGGCCAGATCATCGCCTTCTTCACGATGGTCGTGGCCGCCGCCGAGGTCGTGATCGGCCTGGCCATCATCGTGACGATCTTCCGCTCCCGCCACTCGGCCTCGGTCGACGACGCCAGCCTGCTGAAGCTGTAAGGGGACACCACGGTGGAGAACCTCATCGGATTGCTCGTCCTGGCCCCCTTGCTGGGCGCGGGCGTGCTGCTGTGCGGCGGCCGACGGCTCGACCGCACCGGGCACTGGATCGGCACCCTGCTCGCCGCCGCGTCCTTCGTCATCGGCGTGGTGCTCTTCGCCGACCTCCTCGGCCGGCCCGCCGACGACCGCGAGCTGGGCACGACCGTCTTCAGCTGGGTGCCCGTCGGCGGCTTCCGCGCCGACGTGGGCTTCCAGCTCGACCAGTTGTCGATGACCTTCGTGCTGCTGATCACCGGCGTGGGCTCGCTGATCCACCTCTACTCGGTCGGCTACATGGAGCACGACGAGCGGCGGCGGCGTTTCTTCGGCTATCTGAACCTCTTCCTCGCGGCGATGCTGCTGCTGGTCCTCGCCGACAACTACCTCCTGCTGTACGTGGGCTGGGAGGGCGTCGGCCTCGCCTCGTACCTGCTCATCGGCTTCTGGCAGCACAAGCCGAGCGCCGCCACGGCGGCCAAGAAGGCCTTCCTCGTCAACCGCGTCGGCGACATGGGCCTGTCGATCGCCGTGATGCTCATGTTCACCACCTTCGGCACCTTCGCCTTCGGCCCGGTGCTCGAGTACGCGGACCGGGCGGGCGAGGGCAAGCTGACGGCCATCGGGCTCATGCTCCTCCTCGCCGCCTGCGGAAAGTCGGCGCAGGTCCCGCTGCAGAGCTGGCTCGGCGACGCCATGGAGGGCCCGACGCCCGTCTCCGCGCTCATCCACGCGGCGACGATGGTGACCGCCGGCGTCTATCTCATCGTCCGGTCGGGGGCGATCTTCGACGCGGCCCCCGACGCGCAGACGGCCGTGGTCACGGTGGGCGCGGTGACGCTGCTCTTCGGTGCGATCGTCGGTTGCGCGAAGGACGACATCAAGAAGGCCCTGGCGGGCTCGACGATGTCCCAGATCGGCTACATGATCCTCGCCGCCGGCCTCGGCCCGATCGGCTATGTCTTCGCGATCATGCACCTGGTCACCCACGGCTTCTTCAAGGCCGGGCTCTTCCTCGGCGCCGGCTCGGTGATGCACGGCATGAACGACGAGGTCGACATGCGGCGTTACGGCGGCCTGCGGACGTACATGCCGGTCACGTTCGTGACGTTCGGGCTCGGCTACCTCGCCATCATCGGCTTCCCGGGCCTGTCCGGCTTCTTCTCCAAGGACAAGATCATCGAGGCCGCCTTCGCCAGGGGCGGCACCGAGGGCTGGATCCTGGGCGGCGCCACGCTGCTGGGCGCGGCCATCACGGCGTACTACATGACGCGGGTGATGCTGCTGACGTTCTTCGGCGAGAAGCGCTGGCAGCCGGGCGCCGACGGGAAGAAGCCCCACCCCCACGAGTCCCCCCGGACGATGACGATCCCCATGATCGTCCTCGCCTTCGGATCGGTCTTCGCCGGCGGCCTGTTCAGCGTCAACGAAGCCTTCCTGAAATGGCTGGAGCCGGTCACCGGCTACGCCGAGGGCGACTCCCCGCTCACCGCCACGCAGGTCACCGCGGCCACCATGGTCGTGCTCGTGGTGGGCGTGGCACTGGCCTGGGCGCAGTACGGACGCCGGCCGGTGCCGGTCACGGCGCCGCCCGGCGGGCTGCTGGTACGGGCCGCCCGGCGCGACCTGCTGCAGGACGACTTCAACCACGTCGTGCTGGTCCGCGGCGGCGAGCACCTCACCCGCAGCCTCGTCTACGTCGACCACACGCTGGTCGACGGCGTCGTCAACGGCACCGCCGCCTCCATCGGCGGCCTGTCGGGCCGGATGCGCAGGCTGCAGAACGGCTTCGCGCGGTCGTACGCGGTCTCGATGTTCGGCGGTGCGGCGGTGCTCATCGCCGCGACCCTGCTGATGAGGGCGGTCTAGTGATGTCATTTCCCCTCCTGACGGCCACGGCCGTGGTGCCCGCGGCCGGCGCCCTCGCCACGGCCGCCGTCCCGGCCGCGCGGCGCACGGCCGCCAAGTGGCTGGCGCTGGGCGTCTCGCTCGCCACACTGCTGCTCGCGGCGGCGCAGCTCGTGCGCTTCGACCCGGACGCCGAGGGCCCGTTCCAGCTCACCGAATCGCACGCCTGGATCAAGGACTTCGGGGTCCGCTACGACCTGGGCGTGGACGGCATCTCGGTGGTGCTCATCGCGCTCACCGCGCTGCTGATCCCCTTCGTCGTCCTGGCGGGCTGGCACGACGCCGACCCCCTCGAGGACTCCTCCACGCGCTGGCGGCCCACCCAGGGCTTCTTCGCGCTGATCCTCATGGTCGAGGCGATGGTGGTGATCGCCTTCGAGGCCACCGACGTCTTCCTCTTCTACATCTTCTTCGAAGCCATGCTCATCCCGATGTACTTCCTCATCGGCGGCTTCGGGGACCGGGCGGGCGGGCGCGGCGAGGCCGAGGCGGCCGCCCAACGCTCGTACGCCGCCGTGAAGTTCCTGCTCTACAACCTCGTCGGCGGCCTGATCATGCTGGCCGCCGTCATCGGGCTCTACGCGGTCACCGCCCACCAGCTGGGCACCGGCACCTTCTCCCTCACGGAGATCGTCCAGGCCCGCGCCGACGGCAGGCTGGAGTTCGCCACCACCACCGAACGCGCCCTGTTCCTCGGCTTCTTCTTCGCCTTCGCGGTCAAGGCGCCGCTGTGGCCGCTGCACACCTGGCTGCCCAACGCCATGGGCGAGGCCACCGCCCCCGTCGCCGTGCTGATCACCGCCGTCGTCGACAAGGTCGGCACGTTCGCGATGCTGCGCTTCTGCCTCCAGCTGTTCCCGGAGGCCTCGAAGTGGGCCACGCCGGTGATCCTGGTGCTGTCGCTGATCAGCATCCTCTACGGGGCGCTGCTGGCCGTCGGGCAGCGGGACATCAAGCGCCTGATCGCCTACGCCTCGATCTCCCACTTCGGCTTCATCATCCTGGGCATCTTCGCGATGACCACCCAGGGCCAGGGCGGCGCCACGCTCTACATGGTCAACCACGGGATCTCCACGGCCGCGCTGATGCTGGTGGCCGGCTTCCTGATCTCCCGGCGCGGCTCTCGGCTCATCGCCGACTACGGCGGTGTGCAGAAGGTCGCCCCGGTCCTGGCCGGCACCTTCCTCGTCGGCGGGCTGGCCACGCTCTCGCTGCCGGGGCTCGCGCCCTTCGTCTCCGAATTCCTGGTGCTGGTGGGCACGTTCAGCCGCTATCCCGTCATCGGCGTCCTGGCCACCGTGGGCATCGTGCTCGCCGCGCTGTACGTCCTCGTGCTCTACCAGCGCACGATGACCGGGCCGGTGGCCGGGCCCGTGCGGGGGATGCCGGACCTGCGGGTGCGCGAGCTCGTCGTGGTGGCGCCGCTGATCGTGCTGCTGCTGGTCTTCGGCGTCTATCCCAAGCCGGTGACCCGGATCGTCGATCCGGCCGTCGAGCACACGATGTCGCAGGTGCACCGGAGCGACCCGAAGCCCGACGTACACGTGAACGATGTGGAGGCCGCGAAGTGAGCCACGCAGCAACCGTCCACAGCCTGTGGACAGCGGCGGCGGCCGAGCCGCCGGTCAGGATCCCCGGGCCGCACATCGAGTACGCCCAGCTCTCGCCGACGCTCATCGTGCTCGGCGCCGCACTGCTGGGCGTCCTCGCCGAGGCCTTCCTGCCGCGCCGTGCCCGCCACCACGCCCAGCTCCTGCTGACCGTGGTCGGCCTGGCCGCCGCCTTCGCCGCCGTGATCGCGCTCGCCGCGGGCGGCTACGCCGGCGACAAGGCGCGCATCGCCGCCATGGGGGCTGTCGCCGTGGACGGGCCGGCGCTGTTCCTGCAGGGCACCATCCTCCTCGTCGGCCTGGTCGCGGCGTTCACCTTCGCCGAGCGCCGCCTCGAGCCGATGGCGCACGGCCGGCCGGTCGACTCCTTCGCCGCTCAGGGCGCCGCGGTGCCGGGCGGCGAGGCGGAGCGCAAGGCCGTGGCGGCGGGGATGACGACCACCGAGGTCTTCCCGCTCGTGCTGTTCGCCATCGGCGGCATGCTCGTCTTCCCCGCCGCGAACGACCTGCTGACCCTCTTCGTCGCCCTCGAGGTGTTCTCCCTCCCGCTGTACGTGCTGTGCGCGCTCGCCCGCCGCCAGCGGCTGCTGTCGCAGGAGTCGGCCGTCAAGTACTTCCTGCTGGGAGCCTTCTCCTCGGCGTTCCTGCTGTTCGGGGTGGCGCTGCTGTACGGCTACGCCGGCACGGTCACGTACTCCGGCATCGCCGACGTCGTCGGCGGCACCACGCGGACCCTCGACCCGGCGCTCGCGTCGACGACCGGCAATGACGCGCTGCTGCTGATCGGCGGCGCGATGGTGCTGGTGGGGCTGCTGTTCAAGGTGGGCGCGGTGCCGTTCCACATGTGGACCCCCGACGTCTACCAGGGCGCTCCCACCCCGGTCACGGGCTTCATGGCGGCCGCGACGAAGGTCGCCGCGTTCGGCGCCCTGCTGCGGCTGCTGTACGTCGTGCTGCCGGGCATGCGCTGGGACTGGCGGCCGGTGATGTGGGGCGTCGCGATCGTCACGATGCTGGTGGGCGCGGTCGTGGCCGTCACCCAGACCGATGTGAAGCGGTTGCTGGCCTACTCCTCCATCGCCCACGCCGGGTTCATCCTCGCCGGTGTCATCGCCACCACCCCCGACGGTGTCTCCTCGGTGCTCTTCTACCTGGGCGCCTACTCGTTCGTCACTCTGGGCGCCTTCGCGGTCGTGACGCTGGTGCGCGACGCGGGCGGCGAGGCGACGCACCTGTCGAAGTGGGCCGGGCTGGGCCGGCGTTCGCCGCTGGTCGCGGCCGTCTTCGCGGTCTTCCTGCTGGCCTTCGCGGGCATCCCGCTGACCAGCGGCTTCGCCGGGAAGTTCGCCGTCTTCAAGGCGGCGGCGCAGGGCGGCGCGGCGCCGCTGGTCATCGTGGGCGTGCTGTCCTCGGCGATCGCCGCGTTCTTCTACATCCGGGTCATCGTGCTGATGTTCTTCAGTGAGCCGAAGGCGGAGGGCCCGACCGTCTCGGTGCCGAGCCCGCTGACGTCCACGGCCATCGCGCTGGGCGTCGTGGTGACGCTGGTGCTCGGTGTGGCCCCGCAGTACTTCCTCGATCTGGCGGGCCAGGCGGGGACGTTCGTGCGCTGAGGCCGCGCCGCGTCCGCGGCCCCGTACGCCGCTGCCCGGCGCCCGCACAGGGGGCGCCGGGCAGCGGCGTACGGCCGGAGGGGTTCAGCTGCCGGGCTTGGCGGGGAGGCCGGGGATGCCGACGCCGGCGGGCTTGCCGTCCGCGCTCATGGCCTTGTTGTACTTCTCCTCCTTGCCGGAGGCCCAGGCCACCGTGAAGGACTTGCCGGTGAAGTCCTTGATGGTGCCCGTGGTGTAGTCCTTGGCGCCGTCCTGGCAGTGCTTGACGTTGATGGTGACCGGCTGGGCGTTGTCGACGAGCTCACCGGTGCAGGTGGACTTGCCGCTGATCGCCACGATCTTGTCGGCGAAGGTGAGGACGACGATGCTCTTGTCGGCGAGCTTGCCGCCGTTGGACCAGCCGCCCGCGAGGTCGGGGGCCGTGACCTGCTTGGCCGGGGTCTCGGCCGGCTTGTCCTTCGGGGCGTCGGCGGGCTTCGAGGCCCCGGTCGGGGCCGGCTGGCCCGTCTCCTTGTCCTTCTCGCCGCCGCTGCTGCCGCAACCCGTCATCAGCACAGCGGCGAAGATCGCCGCCCCCGTGATCTGTACTGCCTTGCGCACGTGCGCCCTCTCCTTTGTCATGACCCTGGCCCTACTGGGCCCGGGCCCGACAAGCTAGCAGCACCCGGACGGCTCAATCGCCTCCGCCGCAGCCCCCGCCACAGCCTCCGTGGCCGCCGCACCCGTCGCCTCCGCCGTCGGCCCCTCCGCCGCCGCTGCCGCCGCCGGAATCGGAGTCGCGCAGGACGTTGCGGTGCACCGCGGAGGCGATCCACGCCTCACGCCGCAGTTGGCGCAGTCGCTTGCGCTCGCTCCGGCCGCCCCAGCCCGGATAGAGGGCCTTCCCGACGCCCGTCGCGGACACCAGGGCGGCCAGCGCCCGGCTGCGCGGGTCGGGGAAGCCCGCCTGCCGGGCGGCCTCGAAGCGCTGCCGGGTCGGCGCGGTCAGGTCGTTCGGGCCCACGACGTAGCGCCGCTCGCGGATGACCGCGAACCGGTCGGGGGCCTTCGCGGTGAGCGCCTGGCGCTCCAGCAGCCCCAGGAGCCACGGTTCCTCCACCTGGCGGGAGGTGTCCCGTATCCACTGGTGCGCCTTCTGGCGCCCCTTGGCGCCGTGCGCGGGCAGAGCCGCCAGCGGCTGGGCGAGCCGTGGGTCCGCCGGGCGGGTGCCGGCGGCCCTGCCCGGCCGCCCGCCCTCGTGCGTGATGAGGCCGTGCAGTTGCAGCTCGGCCAGGACGGCCCCGGCCAGGCCGTACTGCAGGTTCCGGCCGGAGGCCAGCCGCTTGCCGTCGGCCGGCCCGTGGGCGAGCAGGAGGAGCTCCTCCGGCAGCGCCAGGCCGGAGGCGGGGAGAGCGCTCACGAGCCCGGCGGCGCCGTGCGCGCCGGGGTGATGCGCCCGGTGACCTCGCCGAGGCCGATGCGTGCGCCGTTCGCGCCGGGCGCCCACGCCGTGAGCGTGACCTCGTCGCCGTCGGCGAGGAACGGGCCCTTGCCCCGGGTGAGCTCGAGCAGGCAGCCCAGCTGGTCGGGCTCGGGGCCGCTGACCGTGCCGGAGGCGTAGAAGTCGCCGGTGCGCAGGGAGGCGCCGTTGACGGTCATGTGGGCCAGCTGCTGGGCGGCCGTCCAGTACATGGCGGAGAACGGCGGCCGGGAGACGGTCTCGCCGTTGATGGTCACCTCGATGCGCAGGTCGATGCCGCCGGGCTCGTCCGCGGAGTCGTCGAGGTAGGGCAGCAGGGGGTACGTGCGCGCCGGCGGCGCCGTCCGGGAGGCGTCGAAGGCGTCCAGCGGGGTGATCCAGGCCGAGACGGAGGTCGCGAAGGACTTGCCCAGGAAGGGGCCGAGCGGCACGTACTCCCAGGACTGCAGGTCGCGGGAGGACCAGTCGTTGACCAGGCAGACGCCGAAGACGTGCTTGCGGAAGTCGCTCAGCGGGACGGGAGTGTTCTCCGGGGCGGGGGTGCCGACGACGAAGCCGACCTCGGCCTCGATGTCGAGGCGCAGCGAGGGCCCGAAGGTGGGCAGGTCGTCGCTGGGCGCCTTGCGCTGGCCCTGGGGGCGCACGACGTCCGTGCCGGTCACCACGACCGTGCCGGCGCGCCCGTGGTACCCGATCGGCAGGTGCTTCCAGTTGGGCGTGAGGGCCTCGCCGCCCGGGCGGAAGATGCGGCCGACGTTGGCGGCGTGGTGCTCGCTGGCGTAGAAGTCGACGTAGTCGGCGACCTCGAACGGCAGGTGGAGGGTGACCTCCTCCAGCGGGTGGAAGTACGGCTCGTCCAGCCAGCCGCGCACCTCGGCGCGTACGGCCTGCCACACGGGGCGGCCGGCGGCCATCAGCGGATTGAGCGTGGGCGATGCCAGCAGGTCCGCGTAAGCGGAACCGTGGGCGGCGGCCGCCGCCGCGGCGTCCAGGACGTGCGCGCCGTAGCGGACGCCGACCCGGGGGCGGTCGGGCGCGTCAGGGGTGGTGAACACGCCGTACGGGAGGGTGTCCGGGCCGAAGGGGTCGCCTTCGGCCAGGTCACGCGGGTGGTGCTGGGGCATGGAACGCTGCCTCGCCTTCGTCCTGGACGGTTCGTCAGCCGGGGGCCGGGTGGAGCGGTGCTCACATTACGTCGCGGCGGCCTTTTGGCACGAGGGCCAGGACAGGTGTCCGACCGCTGGCTAAAGGGAGGGCAATGTCCGGTAACTCCTTGCTGGAGGTGTCGATTCCGAAGTAGCGTCCTAAGTCGGGTCACACACAGTGGGGGGCCGCTGAGGCTGAGTGGCCGAGGGGGGTGCTGGTGGCGAGCAGGAGCGCGCCGGTGGCGGTGGACCGGTCCGTACCCGGGTTGATTCTCAAGATCGGCGACTATCCGCTCCACCACGGTGGGGTCGGCGCGATCCGCAGCCTCGGACGGCTCGGCGTCCCGATGTACGCCGTCACCGAGGACAGATGGACTCCCGCCGCCGTCTCCCGCTATCTGCGCTCCGGTTTCGTCTGGCCGACCACCGGCACGGAACGTCCCGAGGAGCTGGTGGCCGGGCTGCTGCGGATCGGTCGGCGGATCGGCCGTCCGGCCGTGCTGATCCCCACCGACGAGGAGGCGGCGGTGCTGATCGCCGAGCACGCCGCGGAGCTGGCGGGCTCGTTCCTCTTCCCGCCCGTGGAGCAGGGGCTGCCGCGCCGGCTGGCCAGCAAGCAGGGGCTCCACGAACTGTGCGTGGAGCACGGCGTGCCGTCGCCGGCGACGCTGTTCCCGGCCTCGTACGAGGAGATCGAGAAGTACGCCTCGGTCGCCGTCTTCCCGCTGGTCGCCAAGAACCGCGAGGCCTTCGAGCGGCGCCGGCACCCGGCCGTGCAGGGCACCACGCGCATCGGAGGCCCCCGGGAGCTGCTGGAGCTGGCGCGCGACTGGGGGCCCTCGCCCGGGGTGATCCTGCAGGAGTACCTCCCCCGCGAGGAGGCGGAGGACTGGATCGTCCACGCCTACTTCGACGCCGAGAGCACGCCGCTGGCGATGTTCACCGGCGTCAAGGTGCGCTCCTGGCCGCCGCACGCGGGCATGACCGCCAACGCGTACATCGTCGACAATCCGGAACTGGCCGCCATGGCCGCGCAGTTCATCAAGCAGATCGGGTTCAGCGGGATCGTCGACCTGGACTGGCGCTTCGACCGCCGCGACGGGCGGTACAAACTCCTGGACTTCAACCCCCGCATGGGCGCCCAGTTCCGGATGTTCGAGAACGAGGCGGGCATCGACGTCGTCCGCGCCCAGCACCTGGACCTCAGCGGGCGGGCCGTGCCCGAGGGCGAGCAGCTCACGGGCCGCCGCTTCGTCGTGGAGAACATCGACCTGCCCGCCTTCGCGGCCTACCGCCGCAGCGGCTACACCACCCCGCACGCCCCCGCCCGCGCCAGCGGCACGGAGCTGGCCTGGGCCGCGCGGGACGACATGAAGCCGTTCTTCACCATGCTCGCCCGGTTCGTCCGGCCGGGCATGCGCCATCTGTGGCAGCTGTGGCGTTCCAGGCGCCGCTCCGCCGCCGTCTCCGAATGACCGAGCGACCCCGTGTGACCGCGTGACCGAGCGACCCGTGTGACCGAACGACCATGTGATCGACCGTGTGACCGAGTGACAACCGCGTGCAATGTGCCCGGCAGCAACGCCCTGGAGGGGACTCGTGACACTTCCGGTAGCCGTCATCGGGGCCGGCCCGTACGGCCTGTCGACCGCAGCCCATCTGAAAGCGCGCGCCGTACCGACGCGCGTCTTCGGCTCGCCGATGGTGAGCTGGCGCGAACAGATGCCCGTCGGGATGCTGCTGAAATCCACCCCCTCCGCGTCGAACATCGACGCCCCGCAACCCGGGCACACCCTCTTCGACTACTGCCAGGACATGGGGGAGCGGCGCTTCGAGTCGGACTGGGACACCATCCCCGTCGAGACCTTCGCCGGCTACGGACTGTGGTTCCAGCAGCGGCTGGTGCCCCAGCTGGAGCACGAGCGGGTGGTCTCGGTGGAACGGCGCGACTCCGGCGGCGGCTTCGAGCTGAAGCTGGACTCCGGGGAGCAGTTCGCCGCCCGTGCCGTGGTCGTGGCCACGGGCCTGAGCGGGCTGGCCCAGCTGCCGCCCGAGCTGGCCTCCGCCGTCCCGTCCGGGCCCTCGCCCGCCGGGCCCGTCTCGCACAGCTCCCAGCACCGCGACCTGTCGGTGTTCGCCGGGCGCGAGGTGGTGGTCGTCGGCGCCGGGCAGTCGGCGCTGGAGAGCGCGGTGCTGCTGGCCGAGGCGGGCGCGGCGGTGCGGGTGGTCGCCCGGCGGCGCGGCGCGGTCCGCTTCGGCGCGGCGCCGGACGGGCAGTCGCCGTTCAAGCCCGACACCCCCTTCGGACGGGCCTGGTCGCTCTACGCGTTCTCGTACCACGCGGACGGCTTCCGGCACCTGCCGGCGCCGACGCGGCGCTATCTGGTGCGCCGGGTGCTGGGGCCGCTGGGCGCGTGGTGGCTGCGCGAGAGGTTCGTGGGCCGGGTGCGGGTCACCGAGGGGAAGCGGATCGTACGCACCCGGGTGGAGTCCGGGCGTCCGGTGCTGACGCTCGCCGGTGAGGGCGAGGGCGCGCCCGAGAGCGAGCTGCGCGCCGACCACGTGATCGCCGCGACGGGCTACCGGGTGGACGTGGCGGCGCTGGACTTCCTCGGTCCCGGCCTGCGCACCCGCCTCGCGGTCGCCGCGGGCGGGCCGCGACTGGGCGCCGGCTACCGCTCGTCGGTGCCGGGGCTGTTCTTCACGGGGCTGCCGGCGGCCGCGAGTTTCGGGCCGGTCATGCGGTTCGTGTGCGGCACGGAATACGCCTCGCCCCGGCTTGCCAGGGCGGTGGGTCAGGGATAGACCGGGCATTTCCCCAGACACCGGGCGGGCTGAGTCGTCAGCCCGCCCGGTGTTCGATGGCTGGGGAGCGCCACGGGGAGGTCGGCGGGGAGCGCCTGAAAGGGACGGCGCCCACGGTGATCGAGAGCCGACCGGATACGCTGACTTTTGGTGAAGACAGCGACACATCGACAATCCCCGTGTTCGCAGGCAGACAGGAGTACCCCTCGTGACCGTCGTCGGGCCTTTCGGGCTGAGCGTGCGGGACCAGGCTCTTGAAGCCGATGTCCAGGCCGGGTTGGCCGCCGTCGAGGAGGGCCTCCTCGAGGCCACCAAGAGCGGCGTTCCCTTCATCACCGAGGCCGCCCAGCACCTGGTCCGGGCCGGAGGCAAGCGGTTCCGCCCGCTGCTGGTCGCGCTCGCCGCGCAGTTCGGCGACCCCTACGCCCCGGGCGTGGTGCCCTCGGCCGTGGTGGTCGAGCTCACCCACCTGGCCACGCTCTACCACGACGACGTCATGGACGAGGCCGACGTGCGCCGCGGCGTGGCCAGCGCCAACGCCCGCTGGGGCAACTCCCTGGCCGTCCTGACGGGTGACTTCCTCTTCGCCCGCGCCTCGCACATACTGGCCGATCTCGGCCCCGAGGCCGTACGCATCCAGGCCGAGGCGTTCGAGCGGCTGGTAACCGGCCAGATCCTGGAGACCGCCGGCCCGCGCGACGGCCGTGACCCCATCGAGCACTACCTGGACGTCATCGCCGGCAAGACCGGCTCGCTGATCGCCGTCGCGGGGCGCTTCGGCGCGATGATGTCCGGCGCCGACGAGCGGACCGTGGAGATCCTCACCCACTACGGGGAGCGGCTCGGCGTCGCCTTCCAGCTCGCCGACGACGTCCTCGACATCGCCAGCGACTCCCACGAGTCCGGCAAGACCCCCGGCACCGACCTGCGCGAGGGCATCCCCACGCTGCCCGTGCTGCACCTGCGCGCCCGCGCCGCGGCCTCCGGCGACCGGGACGACGTCGAACTGTGCGAGCTGCTCGACGGCGACCTCGCGGACGACGCCCGGCTCGCCGAGGTGCTGCGCCGGCTGCGTGCCCACCCGGCGCTCGAGCAGGCCCGGCGCGACACCGTCCGCTACGCCGAGGAGGCGCGGGCGACGCTGGCCCCGCTGCCGCAGTGCTCCGCCAAGGCGGCGCTCGAGGAGCTCTGCGACCTCGTGGTGCACCGCGCCGGCTGACCCCGGTCGGCGCCGGTGCGCGTCCCGTCGCTCCGCCCTCCGGCGGGCATGCCCCTAAGGGGCGTCATACCGAAGGCGTACGGTGACTTGATCCCGTCGGCTGACGACTTCCGGTGGCTGGTTTGGTGGAATCGAAAGCGTCTTCCTCCGGGGGAAACCCCGGACTCCAGCGCTTCCACCGTGCGGTCGGGCCACAATGAGCCTTGGTGTGGGCGTGTGCACGACGCGATAGACCGCCGCCGACGACGGAGGTAGAGCACATGGCACGGATCCAACCGACACCGGGCACCGACGGCGCCGCCGGGCCCGACGGGGACGGTAGGGGAACGGGCCGCCGCCGTAAGGCCGTCCGCTACGCGGTCCCGGTCGCGGTGGCGGGCGTGGCGGCCGCGACGATCGGCATCACGTCGGCGTTCGCCGGCACGGGCGACCCCGATCTGCCGAAGATCAGCGCGCAGGACCTCATAGCCAAGATGGCCCAGTCCGACACCCAGCGGATGTCGGGCACGGTCAAGATCAGCACCGACCTCGGCCTGCCCTCGCTCCCCTCCGGCGCCTCCTTCGGGGCGGACGGCAAGGGTGGCAAGGGCGGTGGCCACGACGGCGGGAAGGGCGGCGCGGCCCCCTCCCCGGAGTCCAAGCTCACCGAGCTCCTCTCCGGCACCCACACGCTGCGCGTCGCCGCCGACGGCCCCGACAAGCAGCGCCTGTCGCTCGTCGAGCGCGCCGCCGAGTACAGCGTCATCCGCAACGGCGACCAGCTCTGGGCGTACGACAGCGCGAGCAACACCGTCTACCACTCCAAGTCCCCCAAGGCCCCGGCCGAGGGCAAGGGCGGCAAGGCCGGGCAGGACGTGCCCAAGGGCCTCGGCGCGGCCTCTCCGCAGGAGCTGTCGAAGAAGGTCCTCGCCGCGGCCGACGAGTCGACGTCCATCACCGTCGACGGCACGGCCAAGGTGGCCGGCCGCGACGCCTACCAGCTCGTGATCAAGCCCAAGCAGGGCGAGTCGACGGTCGGCTCGGTGCGGATCGCGGTCGACGCCAAGAGCGGCGTGCCGCTGAAGTTCACCCTCGCCGCCAAGAGCGGCGGCAAGGCGGTCGTCGACGCCGGCTTCACCAAGGTCGACTTCGGTAAGCCCTCCGCCGGCACGTTCGCCTTCACCCCGCCCAAGGGCGCCAAGGTGACGGAGGCCGACGAGAAGGCCACCGGAGCCGGCCGCGACCACAAGGGTGACCACAAGGGTGACCACAAGAGCGGCCTGCCCGAGGCGCTGGGCCTGCCCGGCGTCGGCGGCGACGCCTCCGCCGCCCCCGAGGTGACCGGCGAGGGCTGGGCGTCGATCGCCCGGTTCTCAGCGGGCAAGGACGCCGGGACGGCCGTCACCGGCAAGGCCAAGAGCGGTGCCAAGGGCGGCGAGAAGAACGCCGCCGACGCCGGGGCGCTGCTCGACAGCTTCGGCACCAAGGTCTCCGGCGGCTTCGGCTCGGGCCGGGTCTTCAGCACGAAGATCGTCAACGCCCTGGTGACGGACGACGGAAAGGTCTACGTCGGCGCGGTCGACAAGGACGCGCTGGTCAAGGCCGCGAACGCCGCCAAGTAGCGGGCTGTTCGCCCCGTGTGGCCCGGGCTCCGGCGATCGTCGCCGCGCCCGGGCCCGACGCGGCCGCGGGCCGCACACCGAGAGGAGACAGCGTGGAGGGCCGGTCCAGGCCGGAGCCGTGGCCCGGCGCCACCGAAGGGGCTCCCGTGGTCGAGACGCGTGCGCTGACCAAGCGCTTCGGCGGTCAGCTCGCCGTCGACGGCCTCGACCTGGTCGTGCCGCGCGGCAGCGTCTTCGGCTTCCTCGGACCCAACGGGTCCGGCAAGACCACCACCATCCGCATGCTCATGGGCCTCATCGAGCCGACCTCCGGCACCGCCCGGGTGCTGGGCGAGGAGATGCCCCGCGGCACCCGGCGGGTGTTGCCCAGGGTGGGCGCCCTGATCGAGGGGCCCGCCCTCTACGGCTTCCTGTCCGGCCGTGACAACCTCACGCGCTTCGACGCCGCCGACCCCACCGCCGACGCCCGCACCCGCCGGGCCCGCGTCGGCCACGCCCTGGACCGGGTGGGGCTCACGGGCGCGGCCGGCAAGAAGGCCCGCGCGTACTCCCTCGGCATGAAGCAGCGCCTGGGCCTGGCCGCCGCCCTGCTCCAGCCGCGCGAGCTGCTCGTGCTGGACGAGCCCACCAACGGCCTCGACCCGCAGGGCATGCGCGAGATCCGCACGCTGGTGCGCTCGCTGGCCTCGGAGGGCACCACCGTCTTCCTCTCCTCCCACCTCCTCGACGAGATCGAGCAGGTCTGCACGCACGTCGCCGTCATGGCCCGGGGCCGGCTCCTGATCCAGGGGACGGTGGGCGAGCTGGCCTCCTCCGCCCGCGGCCGGCTGGCCGTCACCACCCCCGACACGGCGGAGGCCGTGCGGGTCCTCAAGGAGCACGGAGTGAACGACCTCGCGGTCCTGGACGACCGGGTCACCGGCGAGCTGCCGGCCGGCCCGGCGACGGAGCTCGCGGACCTCAACGCCGCGCTCGTCCGGGCGGACGTGCGCGTACGGGCCTTCGGCGCCGAACGCGCCTCGCTGGAGGACGCGTTCGTCGCCCTCACCGGGGAGGGCTTCGATGTCGCGGGCTGAGGCGGCGCCCGCGGGCGCGACGGCGGTCCCGGCCCCGGCCGCGGCCCGGCGGTGGGGGCTCTCGCTCCTGATCAGCGAGGTGACCACGACCTTCCGGCGGTGGCGCACCCTCGCCCTGCTGGGGGTGCTCGCGGCCGTCCCGGTCCTGATCGGCATCGCCGTGAGGATCGAGACCGGCGACGACGGCGGTCACGGCGGCGGGGGACCGGCCTTCATCAGCCAGGTCACCAACAACGGTCTCTTCCTGGTCTTCACCTCGCTCGCCGCGACCCTGCCGTTCTTCCTGCCGATGGCGATCGGGGTGATCGCGGGCGACTCCGTCGCCGGCGAGGCGGGCTCGGGCACGCTGCGCTATCTGCTGGTGGCCCCGGCCGGACGGACCCGGCTGCTGTTCGCCAAGTACGCGACGACGATGGCGTTCTGCTTCGCCGCGACGCTCGTCGTGGCCGTCTCGGCGCTGGCGGTGGGGGCGCTGCTCTTCCCGCTCGGCGAGGTCACGCTGATCAGCGGTACGACCATCGGATTCGGCGAGGGGCTGCTGCGCGCGCTGGCGATCGCCGTGGTGGTGGCGCTGTCGCTGGTCGGCGTCGCCGCGCTGGGGCTGTTCGTCTCCACGCTCACCAACAGCGGCGTGGCGGCGATGGCCACCACGGTGGGGCTGCTGATCACGGTCCAGATCCTCGACCAGTTCCCGCAGCTCAGTGCCATTCAGCCGTATCTCTTCCCGCACTACTGGCTGAGCTTCGCGGATCTGCTGCGCGACCCGGTCCTCTGGGACCAGGTGCTGCGGAATCTGGGCCTGCAGGCGCTGTACGCGGCCGTGTTCGGCTCGGCGGCGTGGGCCCGCTTCACGGCGAAGGACATCACTGTGTGAGCCGTATGGCCGTATGAGCGGACCGCACGGGAGCGGACCGCACGGGGCGAACGGGTGCCGGGCCGTGGTGGGCCGGCCCGGCACCCGCTCCATGGGGGGTTAGAACGTGAGCTTCCAGCCGGCGATGTGGCCCGAGTCCTGCGCGGCCACGTCCTGGACGCGGAGTTTCCATGTGCCGTTCGCCGTCTCGGCCGAGGCGTTGACGGTGTAGGTCTCGGTGACGTTCGCCGCCGAGTCGTTGGTGCTGGAGTTCTTCAGCCGGTACGCCTTGCCGCTCGGGCCGACCAGGTCGACGACGAGGTCGCCGCGGTAGGTGTGCCGGATGTCGACGGTGGCCTTGAGCGCGCCGGGGGCGTTGCCCTGCACGCCGCCGACGGTGATCGAGGACTCCACGGCCGCGCCCGCGTCGGGGATGTCGACCTGGGACTTGCTCTCGAAGACCTTGCCGGTGGGCGGCGTGGTGGAGCCGCTGCTCAGGGTCCACACCGCGTGGGCGATGGCGTCGCTGTTGTTGTCCAGCGCCGTGTCGTTGATGTTCGCCGTGGTGTCGCAGGAGGCGTGGTAGCAGCGGTCGAAGGGCTGGCCCGCGGTGCCGCCCCACTTGGCCGCCTGGTCGGCGGTCTTGGTGTAGTCGGCGCCGCTGAAGAGGCCGCCGACGCGGACGCCCGCGTTCTTGAAGGGGGCGTGGTCGGAACGGCCGTCGCCCTCGGTCTCGATCTCGGTGGCGATGTTCTTGGTGGCGAAGTAGTCCTTGAAGACGCCCTCGAGCTGGGGGTCGTCGTCGTAGACGAAGTAGCCGGGGTTGGGCGAGCCGATCATGTCGAAGTTCAGATAGGCGTCGATCTTCGACCGCTCGGCGGCGGGCAGCTGCCGGACGTAGTTCTGCGAGCCGACCAGGCCCAGCTCCTCGGCTCCCCACCAGGCGAACCGCAGGTGCTTGCCGGGCTTGTAGCCCTCCTTGGCCACGGTGAGGGCGACCTCGAGGATGCCCGCCGAGCCGGAGCCGTTGTCGTTGATCCCGGCGCCGCGCGAGACGGAGTCGAGGTGGGCTCCGGCGAAGATGACGTGGTCGGCGTCGCCGCCGGGCCAGTCGGCGATGAGGTTGTAGCCGGTCGAGCCGTTCGAGGTGAACTGCTGGACGCTGGTGGTGAATCCGGCGGCGTCCAGCTTGCCCTTCACATAGTCGATGGACGCCTTGTAGCCGCTGCGGCCGTGGGCGCGGTTGCCGCCGTTGGCGTTGGCTATGGACTGCAGCTGGTTCAGGTGGGCCTTGACGTTGGCCACGGAGATGTCGGGCGCGGCGGCCGCCCGGGCGGCGGTCTTCCCGGCGGTGGCGGTCGTGGCGGCGGCGGTGGTGGGAACCGCGTTGGCCTGGACCGAGGAGACGCCGAGCAGCGCGGCGGTCACGGCCGCGCCGGTGGCGAGCAGGGCCGCGGCGCGTCGTGATCTCCGGGGCAGGGTTGGTCCGTTGAGTTCAAGCATGGGGGGCTCCCAACTCCATTTGACGTGGCCATGATGTTGAGGTCCCCCTGACGCTCCGTCAAGGGCGGTTTTCGGACGCCGATCACCGGTTTCCGGATATCGGGCAGGTGCTCATGCCCCCTGAACTGTGGTTTCTGTGATTTCTGCGGTCTGCGGGGCAATTGTGTTTTCTGTGTTACCAGTTGCCGCGCGCACCCGGGCCGCCTCCAACTTCACCCGAGCGTGACGGGCCGTACGCACCGCGTCCCAGGTGAGCATCGCCAGCGCCAGCCACACAAGTGCGAAGCCCGCCCAGCGCTCGGCCGGCATCGCCTCGTGGAAGACCAGCAGTCCGAGGGCGAACTGGAAGACGGGGGCGAGGTACTGCAGCATGCCCAGCACCGACAGCGGCAGCCGCACGGCCGCCGCGCCGAAGGAGATCAGCGGCACCGCGGTGATGATGCCGGTGCCCAGCAGGAGCAGGGTGTGGCCGCCGCCCTCGGAGGCGAAGGTGGAGTGCCCGCGCGCGCCCAGGAAGATCAGGACGGCGAGCGCCGGGAGGAACTGCACGGCCGTCTCGACGGCCATCGACTCCAGCCCGCCGAGGCCGACCTTCTTCTTCACGAGGCTGTACGTGCTGAAGGTGGCCGCGATCGCGAGTGCGATCCACGGCGGCTTGCCATAGCCGACGGCCAGCACGACGACGGCGACCAGGCCGACGCCCACCGCCGCCCACTGTGCCGTCCGCAGCCGCTCGCGCAGCACGAGGACGCCGAGGGCGATGGTGGCGAGGGGGTTGATGAAGTAGCCCAGGGACGTCTCCACGACGTGCCCGGAATTGACGGCCCAGATGTACACCCACCAGTTCGCCGAGATGACGACCGCGCCGAGCGCGGCGATGCCGAGTCGCTTGGGCTGCCGCAGCAGCGGGCGTATCCACTCCCAGCGCCGGGTGACGGCCAGGGCGACCGCGACGGTGACGAGCGACCACACCATGCGGTGGGCGAGGATCTCGATCGCTCCGGCCGGCTCCAGCAGCGGCCAGTAGAGGGGGAAGAGCCCCCAGATCCCGTAGGCGGCGACGCCGTACAGCAGTCCTGTACGGGTCTCGCCGGGTGACGGAGTGGGTGATGGGGCGGGTGGTGGCGTGGGTGACGGAGTGGGTGATGGGGCGGGTGGTGGCGTGGGTGACGGAGTGGGTGACATCGGGGGTCCCTCCCGGGGCTCGGCGCAGGCGACCTTGCGACGGTAGACCCCGGTGTGGCGGGCTGTCATGCCCGTATCGCATTACGGTCGTGGCGTGCCCTCCCCGGCGCCGGACCGCTGCCGCTGGATCGCCCGGGTGACGTCGAACGGCAGGATCGTCACGGCCACGTTCGGCAGCTGCTCCAGGACCCTGGCCATCTCCTCCGCCGTGCCGCGGTGCAGCAGCCGCCCCCAGGACGTGGAGTACGTGCGGCGCGGGATCAGCAGGGTCAGGGCCGTCGTCCCGTCCGCCGTGGCGCGGGCGGCGTGCGCGGCCACCGCGTGACGCAGCCGGCGGTCGGGGCAGTCGACGAGCTCCAGCGGCACGGTGGTGCCGGAGGAGCGGTCCCAGCGTTCGGCCAGGTGCCGGCCCCGGGACTCGTCGATGACGAAGTGCAGGGCCCGCACCTCGTCCGGCCGCAGCTCGTGGGCGTAGCGCAGGGCCTTGATCGTGGCCAGGTCGAGGGAGTCGACGAGGATGTGGACCACGTGCCGGCGCCAGTGGGGGCGGTCGGTGGTGAAGGAGGGCACGTTGTCCAGGGCCGCGGCCTCCTGGCGGTACTGCCGGTTGATGCGGATCAGCGCCCACACCCCGAGGGGGAAGACCACCACGACCAGCCAGGCGCCCTCGGTGAACTTCGTGACGGCGAAGATCGCGACGACGAGCGCGGAGACCACCGCGGCGGCCAGGTTGGCCGCGATCTTCGCGTGGCTCTCCCGGCGCCGCCAGTAGTGGGCCGTCATCCCGGAGGCGGCCATGGTGAAGCCGGTGAAGACGCCGATGGCGTACAGGGCGACGAGCCTGTCGACGCTGGCGCCCGTCACCAGCAGCAGCACCAGCGAGATCACCGCCAGGCAGATGATGCCGTTGGAGAAGGCCAGCCGGTGCCCGCGCCGCGTCAGCTGGCGGGGCAGGAAGCGGTCCTCGGCGACGAAGCTGGCGAGGAAGGGGAAGCCGGTGAAGGGCGTGTTGGCGCCGGTGTAGAGGATGAGGGCGGTGGCGAGCTGGACGTAGACCAGCCCCACCGTGCCCGCCCAGCCGTCGCCGAAGACGAGATGGGCCTCCTGGGCGATGACGGTGGGGTTGCCGTCCTCGTAAGGGATGGCGTGGGTGAAGTGGGCGAGGGTGGAGACGCCCAGCACCATCACGCCCAGGACGCAGCTCATGACGGTCAGGGTGCGCCGGGCGTTGACGCCCTGGGGGCGGCGGAAGGCCGACACGGAGTTGGAGATCGCCTCGAGGCCGGTCAGCGACGAGCCGCCGTTGGCGAAGGCGCGCAGCACCATGAACACCGACACCCCGTAGAGCCAGCCGTGCCCGGGCTCGCCCAGCGGAACGGCCCCCGCCGCGTGGATGTCCGCGTGCGGCAGGCCGCCGTCCAGCGCCCGGACCAGGCCCACGACGAGTATCAGCGCCACCGCGAGCATGAAGAGGTACGCGGGCGCCGCGAAGGCCCGGCCCGCCTCCCGGATCCCGCGCAGATTCCCGTACATCAGGATCACCACCACTCCCGCCGTGATGGGGAGCTTGAGGTGGTCGATGCCGGTGTAGCCCTCGCCGGTGAGGTGGGCGAGGGAGATGAGGGCGTCGGTGCCGGCGGCCGTCTGCACGGCGACGGTGACGATGTAGTCGACGAGCAGGGCGACGGCGGCGATCTGCGCCACGCGCGGCCCGAAGTTCTCGCGGGCGACGACGTAGGAGCCGCCGGCCCGGGTGTAGACGGAGACGACGTCGCGGTAGGAGAGGGTCAGCAGCACCAGGACGAACAGGATCGCGCCGGTCACCGGCATCAGCAGGCTGAAGGCGGCCGCCCCGGCGACGGGGACCAGGATGCGCAGCATCTCCTCGCTGCCGTAGGCGGTGGAGGAGATGCAGTCGGAGGCGAGGACGCCGAGCGCCATCGGGTTGGAGAGCTTCTCGGTCGCCAGCTGCTCGGTGACCAGCGGCGGCCCGAGGACCAGGCGCTTGACGCGGTACGCGAGCCGGTCGCGCACCTCCGGCGCCGGGGGCGTCGCGGCGGCACGCGGATCGGCGGCATCGGGATCGGCCATACCCATATGAGAGCGCCTTCCCCACCGAAGCCCCGTCAGACGCCCCGGCCGGGCACCCGTTTCGGGTGTCCGGCCGGGGAACGGGCGGGCGTACGGGCGTACGGGCTAGCCGACGACCGTCCAGGTGTCGTTGCCGGCCAGGAGCGCGGCCAGGTCGCCCTTGCCCTTCTCCTCGATGGCGGCCTCGAGCTGGTCGGACATCAGCGTGTCGTAGACCGGGCGGTCGACGCTGCGCAGCACGCCGATGGGCGTGTGGTGCAGCGTGTCGGGGTCGGCCAGGCGCGAGAGGGCGAAGGCGGTGGTGGGGGAGGCGGCGTGCGCGTCGTGCACCAGGACGTCGGAGGCGTTCTCCGGCGTGACGGTGACGACCTTCAGGTCGCCGGTGGCGCGGTCGCGTACGACGCCCTTCTCGTTCTCCGCACCGAAGCGGATCGGCTGCCCGTGCTCCAGGCGGATGACCGCCTCCTGGGCCCGCTGCTTGTCCTTGAGGGCTTCGAAGGCGCCGTCGTTGAAGATGTTGCAGTTCTGGTAGATCTCCACCAGCGCGGTGCCGGGGTGGGCGGCGGCCTGGCGCAGCACCTCGGTGAGGTGCTTGCGGTCGGAGTCGACCGTACGGGCCACGAACGAGGCCTCCGCGCCGATCGCCAGGGAGACGGGGTTGAAGGGCGCGTCCAGCGAGCCCATCGGCGTGGACTTGGTGATCTTGCCGACCTCGGAGGTGGGCGAGTACTGGCCCTTGGTCAGGCCGTAGATCCGGTTGTTGAACAGCAGGATCTTCAGGTTGACGTTGCGGCGCAGCGCGTGGATGAGGTGGTTGCCGCCGATGGACAGCGCGTCGCCGTCACCGGTGACGACCCACACCGACAGGTCGCGGCGGGAGGAGGAGAGACCGGTGGCGATGGCGGGGGCACGGCCGTGGATGGAGTGCATCCCGTAGGTGTTCATGTAGTACGGGAAGCGGGAGGAGCAGCCGATGCCGGAGACGAAGACGATGTTCTCCTTCGCCAGGCCGAGCTCGGGCATGAAGCCCTGCACGGCGGCGAGGATCGCGTAGTCGCCGCAGCCGGGGCACCAGCGCACTTCCTGGTCGGACTTGAAGTCCTTCATGGACTGCACGGCCTCGGCCTTGGGCACCAGCGAGAGCGCCTCGATCGTCGACCCTGTCGTCTCAGCCATGGTGGATGGCCTCCTTCAGCACGGTGGCGAGCTGCTCGGCCTTGAACGGCATTCCGCTCACCTGGGTGTAGGAGCGGATGTCGGTCAGATATCTCGCTCGCAGCAGGGTGGCGAGCTGACCGAGGTTCATCTCCGGTACGACCACCTTGTCGTAACGCGCCAGCACCTCCCCGAGATTCCCGGGGAAGGGGTTGAGGTGGCGCAGATGGGCCTGGGCGACGCTCTCGCCCTCGGCGCGCACGCGGCGCACGGCCGCCGTGACGGGCCCGTAGGTGGACCCCCAGCCGAGCACGAGCGTGCGGGCCTCGCCCGAGGGGTCGTCGACCTCGACGTCGGGCACGGCGATGCCGTCGACCTTGGCCTGCCGGGTACGGACCATGAAGTCGTGGTTGGCCGGGTCGTAGGAGATGTTGCCCGTGCCGTCCTGCTTCTCGATGCCGCCGATGCGGTGCTCGAGGCCGGGGGTGCCGGGCACGGCCCAGGGGCGGGCCAGGGTGTGCGGGTCGCGCTTGTACGGCCAGAACACCTCGGTGCCGTCGGCGAGCTCGTGGTTGGGGCCGGAGGCGAACTGGACGCGCAGGTCGGGCAGCTCGTCGGTGTCCGGCACCCGCCAGGGCTCGGAGCCGTTGGCGAGGTAGCCGTCGCTCAGCAGGAAGACCGGGGTCCGGTAGGTGAGCGCGATGCGGGCCGCGTCGATCGCCGCGTCGAAGCAGTCGGCGGGCGTGCGGGGGGCCACGATCGGCACCGGCGCCTCGCCGTTGCGCCCGTACATCGCCTGCAGCAGGTCCGCCTGCTCGGTCTTGGTGGGCAGACCGGTGGAGGGGCCGCCGCGCTGGATGTCGACGATCAGCAGCGGCAGTTCGAGGGAGACGGCCAGGCCGATGGCCTCCGACTTCAGGGCGACGCCCGGGCCCGAGGTGGTCGTCACGGCGAGCGCGCCGCCGAAGGCCGCGCCCAGCGCCGCGCCGATGCCGGCGATCTCGTCCTCGGCCTGGAAGGTGCGCACGTCGAAGTTCTTGTGCTTCGACAGCTCGTGGAGGATGTCCGAGGCCGGGGTGATCGGGTACGAGCCGAGGTAGAGCGGCAGGTCCGCCTGGCGGGAGGCGGCGATCAGGCCGTAGGAGAGCGCGAGGTTGCCGGAGATGTTGCGGTAGGTGCCGGGCGGGAAGGCCGAGGTGGCCGGGGCGACCTCGTAGGAGACCGCGAAGTCCTCCGTCGTCTCGCCGAAGTTCCAGCCGGCCCGGAAGGCCGCGACGTTGGCCTCCGCGATCTGCGGCTTCTTCGCGAACTTCTTCCGCAGGAACGCCTCGGTGCTCTCGGTCGGCCGGTGGTACATCCACGACAGCAGGCCGAGCGCGAACATGTTCTTGCTGCGTTCGGCCTCCTTGCGGGACAGGCCGTAGTCCTTGAGCGCCTCGATCGTCAGCGTCGTCAGCGGCACCGGGTGGACGTTGTACGCGTCCAGGGAGCCGTCCTCCAGCGGGCTGGCGTCGTAGCCCACCTTGGCCATGGGGCGCTTGGTGAACTCGTCCGTGTTGACGATGATCTCCGCGCCGTGGGGCACGTCCGCGATGTTGGCCTTGAGCGCGGCCGGGTTCATCGCGACCAGCACGTTCGGCGCGTCGCCGGGGGTGAGGATGTCGTGGTCGGCGAAGTGCAGCTGGAACGAGGACACGCCCGGGAGGGTGCCGGCGGGGGCACGGATCTCGGCGGGGAAGTTCGGCAGGGTGGAGAGGTCGTTGCCGAACGACGCCGTCTCGGAGGTGAACCGGTCTCCCGTGAGCTGCATGCCGTCACCGGAGTCGCCCGCGAAGCGGATGATGACCCGGTCCAGCCGGCGCACCTCCTTGGCGGGCGGATCTGCTGGTGCGGCCCCCTCGGCCGTGCTGCTGACCTGGCTGGTCACTGCTTCGGACCTCCCTCGTGGCGGCGCCGCGCCTTCGGTGGCGCCCAATGGCGTTCCCACGGTCATCGTATGTTCGGACGATCATGTACGGGTGTGAAGTTTGCCTCGGTGCTCTGATGCCGCACTGACGGCCGATGCCGCCGTCGGTGCCTGCCGCACCGTCGGCGGTGGGCAGGCGCCGACGACGGTGGGCCGTCATCGCCGACGGTAGGTCTTCACGACCGGAGGTAGGTGAGAACCGCGAGCACCCGCCGGTGATCCCCGTCACTGGGCGACAGCCCCAGCTTCAGGAAGATGTTGCTGACGTGCTTCTCCACCGCTCCGTCGCTGACCACCAGCTGCCGGGCGATGGCGGAGTTCGTGCGCCCCTCGGCCATCAGCCCGAGGACCTCCCGCTCGCGCGGGGTGAGCCCGGCCAGCACGTCCTGCTTGCGGCTGCGACCCAGCAGCTGCGCGACGACCTCCGGGTCCAGCGCCGTGCCGCCCCGGGCGACCCGGACCACCGCGTCCACGAACTCGCGCACCTCGGCGACCCGGTCCTTCAGCAGATAGCCGACGCCCCGGCTGCTGCCGGCCAGCAGTTCCGTGGCGTACTGCTCCTCCACGTACTGCGACAGCACCAGCACCCCCAGCTCGGGGTGGTCCCGGCGCAGCCGCACGGCCGCCCGGACGCCCTCGTCGGTGTGGGTCGGGGGCATCCGCACGTCCGCGACCACCACGTCCGGCAGGCCGTCCCCGGCGGCGAGGTCCGTGATGGTCTTGATCAGCGCCTCGCCGTCGCCCACCCCCGCCACCACGTCATGGCCCCGGTCGGTCAGCAGCCGGGTCAGGCCCTCCCGCAGCAGCACCGAGTCCTCGGCGATGACCACCCGCACCCTGTCCTCAACGATCACGATCTTCCGGCCCCCAGGCAGCGACGCTTGAACGAACTCCCCCAGCATCGCAGCATCCGGCCCCGGAGCGGGCGGCTCCGGGGCCGGTCGGCGGGGCGGGCGGGCGCCCGCGCGGTGATCAGCCGCGCCAGGGCAGCTCGGCCGTGACGACCGTCGGACCGCCCGCCGGGGAGTCCACGAGCAGCAGCCCGTCCACCGCCTCCAGCCGCTCGGCCAGCCCGGCCAGTCCGCCGCCGCCGGCCGTCCGGGCGCCGCCGCGCCCGTCGTCGGTGACCTGCAGCATCAGCCGGTCCGCCGTGCGCCACACCTCCACCCGTGCCGAGGTCGCCCGGCTGTGCTTGCTGATGTTCTGCAGGAGCTCGGAGACGGTGAAGTAGGCGATGCCCTCGATGGCGGGCGCCGGGCGCGCGGCCAGGTCCACCTCGGCCGTCACGGGCACCGTGCAGCGCGCGGCCAGCGCGGACAGGGCGGGGCCGAGTCCGCGGTCGGTGAGGATGGCGGGGTGGATGCCGCGGGCGAGGTCGCGCAGCTCCTGGAGGGCGAGCTTCACCTCGCCGTGCGCCTCGTCGACCATCCGGGCCGCCGCCTCCGGGTCCTCGTCGAGCTTCTCCTTGGCCAGCCCCAGGTCCATGGCGAGGGCGACGAGGCGGGCCTGGGCGCCGTCGTGCAGGTCGCGCTCGATGCGGCGCAGGTCGGCGGCGGCGGTGTCGACCACCACGCCCCGGTCCTCCTCCAGCTCCCACACCCGCGCCGCCAGCCGCGACGGCCCCAGCAGCCCCGACACCATCAGCCGGTCCACCTGCGCCAGGCCCCGGACGACCCACGGCGAGCCCAGGACCACCAGCAGGCCGAGGCCGCTGGTCACGAGGATCTCGAAGGGGCTGTCGAGGTAGAAGCTCCGCCCGCCCGCCTCGCCGTAGAGCTGGATGCCCGGCTGGTCGAGGTACGTCGGGTGGACCCACTGCCACGCCGGGTACAGGAACAGCCCCCAGCCGACCGTCATCAGCACCAGTGACGTCACGAACGTGAAGATCGCCCACGGGAAGTGCAGCACCATGTACAGCAGGTGCCGCCAGGACGTCCCGCTCTTGAGCAGCGCCCCCACCCACGCCATCGGGCCGCCCCGCCGCCTGCCCTTGGCGCTCACGCGCCGGGGCCGTACGGGCTCGGGATCGGCGACGTCCAGCCGCAGCAGCCCCCGGGCGCGCATCCGCTCCAGCGCGCCCAGCCCGCGCGCCCCCGCGAGCGTCGCCGCCAGCACCGGCACCCCGAGGAAGGTGACCAGCAGGCCGACGCCCAGCGCGGTCATGGTGACGGCGTACGAGAACAGGACGACCGAGACCGGCAGACCGGTCAGGAAGTAGAGGAACTCCCGCCAGGTGCGGCCCTCCAGCGGCGCGCGCAGCGCGGCGGGCACGCGCGGCGATCCCGCCGCCTTCCGTCGCCGGTCGGTTCCGTAATCGATGGCCATCCTCGCCGTCCTCGTCCTCGTCGTCCGCGGTGCCGGTCCCGCCCGTCGCGGGGCTCCCGGCCTTCCTCAAGGCTCCCGTCCGAGGGGGGTGCGCGGCCATGCGGCGAGTCGGTGTCCCGGGGGTGGGGCTGTCCCCACCCCCGCCGTGACGTCAGCCGCCGGTACGGGGCCGTGACGTCAGCCGCCGGTACGGTCCCGTGACGTCAGCCGCCGGTACGGTCCCGGGCGTCAGCCACCGGTACGGTCCCGCCAGGGCAGCTCGGCCGTGACGACCGTCGGGCCGCCGGCGGGGGAGTCCACCACGAACAGCCCGTCGACCGACCCCAGCCGCTCGGCCAGCCCGGCCAGTCCGCTGCCCCCGGCCGTGGAGGCGCCGCCGCGCCCGTCGTCGCGCACCTGGATCAGCAGCCGGTCCCGCTTCCGCCACACCTCGACGTCCGCCATGGCCGCCCGGCTGTGCTTGCTGATGTTCTGCAGGAGCTCGGAGACGGTGAAGTAGGCGATGCCCTCGATCGCGGGCGCCGGCCGGGCCGGCAGGTCCACCGCCACCCGCACCGGGACCGTGCAGCGCGTCGCCACCGACGACAGCGCCGGGCCGAGTCCGCGGTCGGTGAGGATCGCCGGGTGGATGCCGCGGGCGAGGTCGCGCAGCTCCTGGAGGGCGAGCTTCACCTCGCCGTGTGCCTCGTCGACCATCCGCGCCGCCGCGTCCGGATCCTCCAGCAGCTTCTCCTTGGCCAGGCCGAGGCCCATGGCGAGGGCGACGAGGCGGGCCTGGGCGCCGTCGTGCAGGTCGCGCTCGATGCGGCGCAGGTCGGCGGCGGCGGTGTCGACCACCACGCCCCGGTCCTCCTCCAGCTCGGCCACCCGCCGTTCCAGCTCGCTCGAGGGGGACAGCAGGCCGCGCACCATCGCCCGGTCCACGAGCGTCATGGCCCGCGCCAGATGCCCCAGAACCGGCCAGGCGACGAACAGCGAGACCAGGGTGACGCAGAACGTGAGAACACCCCATGGCAATCGTATGAACGCGTACAGCGTGCTGCGCCACGCCACCGGGTCCTTCAGCGTCGCCCACAGCCAGCCGAAGAAGCCCCGGTCCGCCCGGCCGCGCGCCAGCGGGCTGGGCTCGTCGATCCGCAGGCCCAGCAGGCGGCGCGCCCGCCCCCGCTCCACCCGCCCCAGCACCCGGGCCCCCATCAGGCCCAGGGCCAGCAGCGGCAGGCCCACGACGGTGACGGCCAGAGCGACGCCCGCGTAGAGCCAGAGGGAGACGTAGAGGAAGCCGAGGATGCCCTCGGGCAGGTTGAGGAGGAGGTGTGCCACCTCCTTCCAGGTCCGCGCCCCGAAGGCGAAACGGGCGGGTGGCAGGTGGTCCTCGGCGGAAGCGGAATCAGTAGTTTCGCTGCCGGCGCTGCTGGCGTTCATACGGCAAGCCTGCCCGGCCCGTACCGGCCGTCGCCATGGGGGCCATGGGTGGGGGCGGGTGGGGATAACCCCACCTCCGGCCGGACAGCGCGGCTCACCCCGGCGCCGGCAGGGCCTAGACTCGCGTGCGTACAGATCGTCGAACAAACAGGACAGGGAACGAGGGGCGGACGTGCCGGAGGCAACCGTGCGCACCAGCAGCGCCGATGTCCAGCTCGCGGCGGAGTACTTCCACGCCTATTCCGTGGTCGGCCTCGTCGCGGTGATCGGAGTGCTCTTCGTCGCCGTGGCCTTCGGGGCCGGACGGCTCCTGCGGCCGGTGGCGCCGACGCCGGAGAAACTGCTCACCTACGAGTGCGGCGTGGACCCCGTCGGCGAGGGCTGGGCGCACACCCAGGTCCGCTACTACGTCTACGCCTTCCTGTACGTGATCTTCGCGGTGGACTCGATCTTCCTGTTCCCCTGGGCGACGGTGTTCGCCGCGCCGGGCTTCGGCGGAGCGACGCTGGTGGAGATGTTCATCTTCCTCGGCTTCCTCGCCGTGGGCCTGTTGTACGCATGGAAGAAGGGCGTCCTCGAATGGACGTGACACCGCCAGTGACCGCGCCCGTGGACCTCCCGGAGCCGCGCCGCCTCGGGCCGCTGGCCCGCCTCGCGCCCGAGCCCATGAAGGTCGTCCTGAACTGGGGCCGGCGCTACAGCCTGTGGGTCTTCAACTTCGGGCTGGCCTGCTGCGCGATCGAGTTCATCGCCGCCTCCATGGCCCGGCACGACTTCATCCGCCTCGGCGTCATCCCCTTCGCGCCGGGCCCCCGGCAGGCCGACCTCATGATCGTCTCCGGCACGGTGACGGACAAGATGGCACCGGCCGTCAAGCGGCTGTACGAGCAGATGCCCGAGCCGAAGTACGTCATCTCCTTCGGCGCCTGCTCGAACTGCGGCGGTCCCTACTGGGACTCGTACTCCGTGACCAAGGGAGTCGACCAGATCATCCCCGTGGACGTCTACGTACCGGGCTGCCCGCCGCGCCCCGAGGCGCTGCTGCAGGGAATCATCAAGCTGCAGGAAAAGATCGCCCAGGAGTCGCTGGGCGAGCGGTACGGCTCCGCCGCGGGCGGCCGGGCCTCGGTCGGCCAGCTGCGCAGCGGCCTGGTGACCCCGCCCGCGGCGCCCACGGCACCGCAGGCGCCGGACGCGACGGGCCAGGGTGCCGAGGAGACGGACCGATGAGCGAGCCGACCCAGCCGGATGAGACGCCGTCCGATGCGACGCCGTCCGTTGCGCCGGAGGCCGACGTGACCCAGCCGGCCGTGGGCTGGCTGCCCGTCGGCGCCGCCGAGCTGTTCGGCGAGGGCGCGAGCGCGGAAGAGGCCTACGGCCTGCTCACCGTCGACGTGCCCACCGAGGCCTGGATCACCGCGCTCGAGACCGCCCGGGACCGGCTCGGCTGCACCTTCTTCGACTGGCTCAGCGCCGTCGACGAGCCCGCTACGGGCTTCCGCGTGTGCGCCCACGTGGCCGCGCTGCCCGGCGCCGGCGAGAGCCCGCACGGCATCCGCCGGCTGCTCCTGCGTACGACCGTGCCGCACGACGCCCCCGCGCTGCCGACCGCCGTCGGCGTCTACGCCGGCGCGGCGTGGCACGAGCGGGAGACCCACGAGATGTTCGGCGTCGACTTCACCGGCCACCCCCACCTCGTGCCGCTGCTCCTGCCGGAGAACTTCGAGGGCCACCCCCTCCGCAAGGACTTCGTCCTCGCGGCCCGCGTGGCCAAGGCCTGGCCGGGCGCCAAGGAGCCGGGCGAGTCGGCGGAGGGCGGCCCCAAGCGCCGCCAGATGCTCCCGCCGGGCGTCCCCGACCCCAACGAATGGGGCCCCCTCAAGGGCCAACTCCCACCGGCCCCCGCCCGCACCCCCCGCACCCCCCGCGCCGCCGGCGCGGCCGCCGGCACGGACCGCCCGGTGCGCCGTGCGCGCAGCGTGGCGGAGGGCTCGGCAAGCCAGGCCGGCGAGGCCGTGCCGCGCCGTGCGCGGAGTGTGGCGGAGGGTTCGGCGAGCCAGGCCGGCGAGGCCGTGCCGCGCCGTGCGCGGAGTGTGGCGGAGGGTTCGGCGAGCCAGGCCGGCGAGGCTGCGCCCCGTCGTACGCGGAGTGCGGCGGAGGGTTCGGCGAGCCAGGCGGAGGGCGCTGCGCCCACGCCCCGGCGTACCCGTAGCGCGGCGGACGGCTCGGCGAGCCAGGCCGGCGAGGCTGCGCCCCGTCGTACCCGTAGCGCGGCGGACGGCTCGGCGAGGCAGGCCGGCGAGGCGGCCGCGGAGCCGCAGGCCACGCGCCCGGCGCCCCGCTCGTCCGACGCCCCCTGGCACCACGCCCGCCCGGCCTTCGACGACCCCACGGCGAAACCGGCCCCCGAGACCCCGGCCGAGGCCGAGCCCGCTCCTTCCCGCCGCGACGGCGGCGAGCCCACGCGGCCCGCCCCGGCGGTGCCGACCGGCCCGGAGCCCAAGGCCCCGGCCCCCGAGACCCCGGCCGAGGCCGGGCCCGCTCCTTCCCGCCGCGACGGCGGCGAGCCCGCGCGGCCCGCCCCGGCGGTGCCGACCCGACCGGAACCCCAGGCCCCGGCCTCGGAGCCCCCCGGCGAAGCCGAGCCCTCAGCCGCCACCGGCGAACCCGGCGAGCCCGGCGCAGCCGAACCGGCAGCCGAACCGGCTGAGGCCGAAGAACCCCGCAAGCCCGGCGCAGCCGGAAGCGGCGGGACCGAGAACGACACGAACCCCGCCGGAGGCGACCCCGCATGAGCGACATTTTGGACGTCGTCCTGCGCCTTGCCGCCGTCTTCGTGGTCTTCCTGGTGCTGCCGCTGGCCATCGGGCAGACGGAGCACAAGGTGATGGCGCACATGCAGGGCCGTCTGGGCCCGATGTACGCCGGTGGGTTCCACGGCTGGGCACAGCTGGTGGCGGACGGTGTGAAGTTCGCGCAGAAGGAAGACATCGTGCCGACGGGCGCGGACCGGAGGATCTTCCAGCTCGCGCCGGCGGTGGCGTTGCTGCCGTATCTGCTGGTGCTGGTGGCGATCCCGATAGGGCCCGGCAACGCGGTGGGTCAGTTCATCGACGCGGGCATCTTCTTCGTGCTGGCGGTCATGGGCGTCGGCGTGCTGGGCTCGCTGATGGCGGGCTGGGCCTCGGCGAACAAGTTCTCGTTGCTCGGCGGCCTGCGGACCGCGGCGCAGCTGATGGCGTACGAGCTGCCGATGCTGCTGGCGGCGGCCTCGGTGGCGATGGCGGCGGGCACGGTGTCGCTGCCGGGGATCGTGGACGCCTTCCACTGGTGGTGGGTGCCGTGGCAGATCGTCGGCGGGCTCGTGTTCTTCACGGCGGGTCTGGCGGAGCTGCAGCGGCCGCCGTTCGACATGCCGGTGGCCGACTCGGAGATCATCTTCGGCGCGTACACCGAGTACACGGGCCTGCGCTTCGCGATGTTCCTGCTCGCGGAGTACGCGGGCATCGTCGTGCTGTGCGGTCTGACGACCGTGCTCTTCCTCGGCGGCTGGCACGGCCCCTTCGGGGCCGACGGCCTGGGCTGGCTGTGGACGCTGCTCAAGACGGCACTGCTGGCCTTCGTCGTGATCTGGCTGCGGGTGAGCTATCCGCGGTTGCGCGAGGACCAGCTGCAGAAGCTGGCGTGGACCGTTCTCATTCCGCTCGCTCTGGCGCAGATCGCGCTGACCGGCGTCGTCAAGGTGGTGACCCAGTAATGGCCATTCCCGGCTCCGGCCTGGCCAAGGGCCTGGCCGTCACCCTTCGTACGATGACCCGTCGCTCGGTGACCGCGCAGTACCCCGACGTGCAGCCCGAGCTGCCGCCCCGCACGCGCGGCGTCATCGGGTTGTTCGAGGAGAACTGCACGGTGTGCATGCTGTGCGCGCGCGAGTGCCCGGACTGGTGCATCTACATCGACTCCCACAAGGAGACGGTGCCGGCCGCCACCCCGGGCGGCCGCGAGCGCAGCCGTAACGTCCTCGACCGCTTCGCGATCGACTTCGCCCTGTGCATGTACTGCGGCATCTGCATCGAGGTGTGCCCGTTCGACGCGCTCTTCTGGTCGCCGGAGTTCGAGTACGCGGAGACGGACATCCACGAGCTGACCCACGAGCGGGACAAGCTCCGCGAGTGGATGTGGACCGTGCCCGAGCCGCCCGCGCTCGATCCGGCGGCCGAGGAGCCGAAGGAGATCGCGGCGGCCCGCAAGACGGCCGAGAAACTGGCAGCACAGCAGCAGGAGGGAGAGGCGTGACCGGCACCGCCACGCTCGCCGCCCAGGCGAACGGCTTCCTCTCCCCGTCCGGCGTCGAGGTCGCCTTCCTCCTGGTGGGCATCGCGACCCTGGGGGCGGCCGTCGTCACCGTCACCACCAAGCAGCTGGTGCACGCCGCGCTCTGGCTGGTGATGGCGCTCGGCGGGCTGGCCGTGGAGTACCTGCTGCTGACGGCGGAGTTCATCGCCTGGGTGCAGGTGCTGATCTACGTCGGCTCGGTCGTGGTCCTGCTCCTCTTCGGACTCATGCTCACCAAGGCGCCCATCGGCCGCTCGCCGGACGCCGACTCGGCCAACCGGTGGCCCGCCCTCGGCGTGGCCGTCGCGGCCGCCGCCGCGCTGGTCTGGGTGGTCGTGGACGCCTTCCGTACGACCTGGATCGACCTGCGCGGCGCGCCCCAGGGCTCCACCAAGGTCTCCGGGGAGATCCTCTTCCGGCACTGGGTGCTGCCGTTCGAGGCGCTGTCCGTGCTGCTGCTCGCCGCGCTCGTCGGCGCGATCGTCCTCTCCCGCAGGAAGAAGGAGGAGCGCTGATGCACCTCGTCTACGCGGCCGTCCTCGCGGCCCTCCTCTTCTGCGTGGGCCTGTACGGCGTGCTCGCCCGGCGCAACGCGATCCTCGTCCTGATGTCCGTCGAGCTGATGCTCAACGCCGTCAACCTCAACCTCGTCGCCTTCGACGTGTGGCTGCGCGACACGCTCCACGCGGGCCAGGCGCTCACCCTCTTCACCATCGCCATCGCCGCCGCCGAGATCGGCATCGGCCTGGCGATCGTCCTGCAGGTGTACCGCAACCGCGGCACCGCCGACGTCGACCGGCTCCGCGACCTCGGCGAGGACGCCCACCGACCCGACCCCGACCGCGCAGACCGCGAGGAGAAGGCCGAGGCCGCCGCGTGAGCACCACGACCACCGCCGTCCTCGTCCCCCTGCTGCCCTTCCTCGGCGCCGCCGCCGGCCTTCTGCTCGGCCGCCGCGTGCCCGGTGCCGTACGGCCGCTGGCCGTGCTGCCGACGTTGGCCGCCGCGGTGCTCGCGGTCGTCGTCGCCTGGCAGCAGGGCGGGGGGAAGCCCCTCGACGCCGCGACCCGGCTCACCCCCACCGGGTCCGTGCCCATCGACCTCGCCCTGCACCTGGACGGCTTCGCCGTGCTGGTCGCCGTGCTCGCCGGGATCGTGGCGACCTGCGTCCAGCTCTACTCGACCGCCTACCTGCGCGACGACCCCCGCTACCCCTCCTACGCGGCCCTCGTCTCCCTCTTCACCTCGGCGATGCTGCTCGTCGTCTACTCCGGCGACCTGATGGTGCTGCTGGTCGGCTGGGAGGTCATGGGCATCTGCTCGTACTTCCTCGTCGGCCACTACTGGGAGACCCGGGCCGCCCGGTCCGCCTCCCTCAAGGCCTTCCTGGTCACCAAGCTGGGCGACGTCCCCTTCCTGATCGGCGTCTTCGCGCTGGCCGCCGACGCCGGAACCTTCCGGATCAACGGCATCCTCACGACCGCCGTCTCGGGCGGCATCGAGCACCCCACCCTGGTGGCGCTGCTGCTCCTGGCCGGCGTCGCGGGCAAGTCCGCGCAGTTCCCCCTGCACACCTGGCTGCCCGACGCGATGGCCGGCCCCACTCCGGTGTCGGCGCTGATCCACGCCGCGACGATGGTCGCGGCCGGCGTCTATCTCATCGCCCGGCTCCTCCCCGTCTTCGCCGCCTCGGCGGCGGCCCTGGTCGTGATGGCCGTGATGGCCGCGGTGACCATGGCCGGCTCGGCGCTCGCCGCCCTCGCCCAGGACGACATCAAGCGCGTCCTGGCCTATTCGACCGTCGGCCAGCTCGGCTACATGACCGGCGCCCTCGCCGTCGGCGACCGCGGCGCGGCCGTCTTCCACCTCATCTCGCACGGCGCGTTCAAGGCCCTCCTCTTCCTCGGCGCGGGCGTGATCATCCACGCGGCGGGGACGAACTCGCTGGCCGCGATGTCGCGGATGAACCACCTCGCCAAGCGCGTCCCCGACGCCTACTGGACGATGACCGTCGGCCTCCTCGCCCTCGCCGCGATCCCGCCCTTCAGCGGCTTCTTCTCCAAGGAGGCCGTCCTCGGCGCGGCCGAGCACGCGAGCACCGGCGACGCCCACGGCATCCCGGCCGCCGCGGGCTGGATCGTGCTGGTCGCGGGCCTGCTCACCGCCCTGCTCACCGCCGCCTACGCGGCCCGCCTGTGGCTGCTGGCGTTCCACGGCAAGGGCGCCGAGGCCGCCGGGCACGGCCGCGAGCCGCTCGCCATGAACGCCGTCCTGTGGGTCCTCTTCCTCCCCACCGCCGCGCTCGGCCTGGCCGCCTGGAAGCTGCCCGACTGGTTCGACGGGGGGTCGCTGACCCCGACGCTCACCACCTCCGTCCTCTCCACCGGCCTCGCCCTCGCCGGCGTGATCGTCATGTACGCGGCCTGGCGCAGGACCGCCGCGTACGCCGCCCGCACCCCCCTGGGCGCCGTGGCCGCGGACCCCGGGGCCGCCCCGTACGTCTCCGAGGAGGAGACCATCGCCACCCACGAGGCCGCCTACAGCGGCATCGCGGGCGCCCCCGACCCCGCCGACCCGGGCAGGCTCCTGCTCGGTCCCCTGCACCGCCACGCGGTCGGCGGCTTCCACCTCGACGCCGTGTACTCCGCGCTCTTCGTCCGGCCGACGCGTGCCGCCGCCCGCCTCGCCCGCTTCCTCGACCGCGAGGTCGTCGAGGCGTACGTGCGCGGCGCGGGCGGCGCCCCCCGCCTGCTCGGCGCGGCCGTCCGCCGCGCCCAGACCGGCAACGTGCAGACCTACCTCAGCGCCCTGCTCGCCGGCTCCGTCGTCCTGGCCGTCGCCGCCGTACTCGTCGCCACCGGAGCCTGACCGTGAGTCATACCGTCATGCAGATCCTCCTCGCCGCGATCGTCGTCGTCCCCCTCGTCGGAGCCGTGGCCGCCCTGCTGCCCGCCCCGCCCGGGCTGAAGGGCAAGGACCCGGATCAGGCCGTGCTCCGTCACGGCGTGACCGTCACCGGCGCGGTCCTCGCGCTGTCCGTGGCCCTGGCCGCCGGCTTCGACCACGACCAGCCGGCGCGCATGCAGGCGACCACCGACATCAGCTGGATCCCGGCGCTCGGCGTGCGTATCCACCTCGGCGTCGACGGCATCTCGCTCCCCCTCCTCGTCCTGACGGCGCTGCTGACCTTCCTCTGCGCGCTGTACAGCTTTTTCAAGATGCCGTCGGGCCCGTCCCCCAAGGCATTCGTCGCGCTGCTCCTCGTGCTCGAGTCCGGCACCCTGGCGACCTTCGCCGTCCTCGACCTGATGCTGTTCTTCCTGGCCTTCGAGATGGTGCTCATCCCGATGTACTTCCTCATCGCCCGCTGGGGCGGCGAGGGCAGGGAGCGCGCCGCGTGGCGGTTCATCCTCTACACCCTGCTCGGCTCCGTCGTGATGCTGCTCGGCCTCCTCCTCATCGGCATCAAGGGCGGCACGTTCGACATGGTGGCACTGGCCACTGACAACGGGTCCGGGCTCGGCCACACCACGCAGGTCATCGCGGTCCTGGCCATCGGGATCGGCCTGGCCGTCAAGGCCCCGATGTGGCCCCTGCACAGCTGGCTGCCCGACGCCCACACCGCCGCCCCGACCGTCGGCTCGGTGCTGCTGGCGGGCGTCCTGCTGAAGATGGGCACGTACGGCTTCGTCCGGATCGTCCTGCCGATCGCGCCGGAGGGCGCCCACACCTTCGCGCCCTACCTCGCGGCCTTCGCGGCCGTCGGCATCGTCTACGGCTCGCTGGTCTGCCTGGCCCTGGCCCGTTCCGGCGGGAAGGGCGACCTCAAGCGCCTGATCGCCTTCTCCTCCGTCGGCCACATGGGCTTCGTGCTGCTGGGCATCGCCACGCTCACCCCCACCGGGGTCAACGGCGCGCTGTTCGCCAACATCGCCCACGGCCTGATCACCGGCCTGCTCTTCTTCCTCGTCGGCGCCATCAAGGACCGCTACGGCACCAGCGACCTCGACAAGCTCTCCGGCCTCACGGGTGCGGCGCTCTACGGCAGGGCCCCCCGCCTGGGCGGCCTGCTGGCCTTCGGCGCCGTGGCCTCCCTCGGACTGCCCGGCCTCGCCGGGTTCTGGGGCGAGATGCTGGCGATGTTCGCCTCCTTCCGCCCCGCCGACGGGCTCAGCCGCCCCGCGTTCCTCACCTTCATGGTCCTGGCCGGCCTCGGCACGCTGCTGACGGCCGCGTACCTGCTCGTCGTCGTCCGCCGGGTGTGCATGGGCGGCGACGGGGACGGGGACGGCGTCACGCCCGCCACCGCCCCCGGCCCGTCCGGCGCGCTCGCCGACGTCCATCCGTACGAGTTCGCCGCCTGGACCCCCCTCGTCGCCCTCACCGTCCTCGCCGGACTCTGGCCCGCGGCCCTCCTCGGCCTCACCGACCCGGCCGTTCAGCAGCTCCTCGGAGGTGGCAACTGATGGGCTCCTCCCTGGTCCAGTCCGTCGACTGGCTCGCCATCGCCCCGCCCACGATCACGGCCGTCGTGGCGCTGGGCATCCTGGTGGCCGACCTCTTCCTGCCCGAGGGCAGGAAGCCCCTTCTCGGGTGGATCGCCGTCACCGGCCTGGTCCTCGCCGGGCTCTCGCTCCTGCCGCTGCTGGACGGCGACCGCTCGACGTTCTGCCTCACCGGCACCACGGGCGGCGGCGCCTGCAGCTACACCGCCGACCACTTCACGCTCGTCATCCAGCTGCTCGTGCTGGGCGGAGCGCTGCTGACGTCCCTGCTGTCCTTCAGCGACATCGCGGATTCCAAACTCCCCGCCGGGGAGTTCTGGTTCCTGCTCCTGTCCTCCGCCGCCGGCGCCGCGCTGCTGCCCGCCTCCCGGGACCTCGCGACCCTCGTCGTGGCCCTCGAGGTGGCCTCGCTGCCCGCCTTCGCGCTCGTCGGCCTGCGCCGCGGCGACAGCCGCTCCTCCGAGGCGGCGCTGAAGTTCTTCCTCTCCTCCGTCACCGCGACCGCGGTCACGCTGCTGGGCGCGAGCTTCGTCTACGCCGCCACCGGCACCCTGCACCTCACCCGCATCGCCGACGGCCTCACCCACGTCGACCCGCGCCTGGCGGTCCTGGCCCAGGCGGGCGTCGCCCTGACGCTCGTCGGCTTCGCCTTCAAGACCGCGGCCGTCCCCTTCCACTTCTGGGTGCCCGACACCTACGCGGGCGCCCCGCTGCCGGTCGCCGCCTACCTGTCGGTCATCGGCAAGGCCGTCGGCTTCACCGGGCTCATCCTGGTGACGGTCGTCGCCTTCCCCTCGTACGCCGACGTGTGGGCCCCGGCCCTCGCCGTGCTCGCCGCGCTCACCATGACCGCCGGCAACGTCGCCGCGCTGCGTCAGCGCCCCGACCGCGAGCGCAGCGCCGTCCGGCTGCTGGCCTGGTCCTCGGTCGGCCAGGCGGGCTATCTGCTGGTCCCGATCGCCGCCGCCGGCTACGCCGACGACGCCTCCCGGGCCATCGGCTCCACCGTCGCGTACGCCCTGATGTACGCCGCCGTGAACCTCGGCGCCTTCGCCGTCGCCGCCCTGGTGGCCCGCACGAGCCCGGCCAACCGGATCGACGACTACCGCGGCCTGTACACCCGCCGCCCGCTCGCCGCCCTCGCCCTGGGCTTCTTCCTGCTGTGCCTGGCGGGCCTGCCGCCGGGCGTCATCGGCCTCTTCGCGAAGGTCACCGTGTTCTCGGCGGCGGTCGACGCGGGACTGGGCTGGCTGGCGGTCGTCATGGCCGTCAACGTCGTGATCGCCCTCTACTACTACCTGCGGTGGACCGCGGTGCTCTTCCGCGGCGCCGGGACCGAGGCGGAGCGGCTGCCGCTGCGCACCTCGCGCAGCCTGACCGCGGCCATCGCCCTGGCGGCCGTGACCGGCGTGGTGCTCTCCGGCGCCCCGCAGCTGGTGCTGCGCTTCGCCTCGCAGGCGCTGCTGTAGGGACGCTGCCGCAGGGGCGCCGCCGCGGGCGGGCGCCGGGCGGGCCGCGGCGGAATCACCCGGTCGCGGCGGGAATCACCCGGCCGGTCCAGGGCCGGACGGGGTGGGCGGGGGAACTGGCGCTCCTCGCCTGGCGTTGACCAGTTCGAAAGGTTCCACTGGTTCAAGGGTTCCCCTGCCGCACCATTTGGAGGGCGTACCGTGCACCGCCGGCACAACGGGCTCCGGACGGCCGTGCTCCTCGGAGGGCTGTCCGCGCTCATCATCGTCATCGGCAGTATGTTCGGGCGTACGGGCCTGATCGTCGCCGTCCTGGTGGCGCTCGGCACCAACGCCTACGCCTACTGGAACAGCGACAAGATCGCCCTGCGCGCGATGCGGGCCCGCCCGGTCAGCGAGTTCGAGGCCCCCCAGCTCTACCGCATGGTGCGCGAGCTCTCCACGGCCGCCCGCCAGCCCATGCCCCGCCTCTACATCTCCCCGACCGAGGCCCCCAACGCCTTCGCCACCGGCCGCAATCCCCGCAATGCCGCCGTCTGCTGCACCGACGGCATCCTGCGCCTGCTCGACGAGCGCGAGCTGCGCGGCGTCATCGGCCACGAGCTCAGTCACGTCTACAACCGCGACATCCTCATCTCCTCCGTGGCGGGCGCGCTGGCGTCGGTGGTGATGTTCCTGGTCAACTTCGCCTGGCTGATCCCCATCGGCCGCTCGGACGACGACGAGGGCCCCGGCATCATCGGCATGATCATGATCATGCTGCTGGGCCCCATCGCGGCCTCCCTGATCCAGCTCGCCGTCAGTCGCTCCCGCGAGTACGAGGCCGACGCCTCCGGCGCCCGCCTGACCGGCGACCCCCTGGCCCTCGCCTCCGCCCTCCGCAAGCTCGAGGCGGGCACCCAGCGGCTGCCCCTGCCGCCCGAGCCGCGCCTGGAGACGGCGAGCCACATGATGATCGCGAACCCGTTCCGCGCGGGGGAGGGCATGACCAAGCTCTTCTCCACCCACCCCCCGATGCGCGAGCGCATCAGCCGCCTCGAGGGGATGGCCGGCGGCCAGGGCGGCTAGGGCGCGTCCGGACCGAGGGCGGGCGCGTCCCAACCGAGGACCTGGCCGTCCTGCGAGCCCCCGGCGCAGACCTTCTGCAGGGTGGGCGCGAGGAACGTGCCGCCCACGCTCACCTCGATCGTCCCGCCCCCTTCCAGGCACTCCTTGGGCCCGGTGTCCCCCGGCCCCGCCGCGTGGGCCCGGGCGCCGCCGAACGCGCCCAGGGCGGCCAGCGCCACCGCCGTGAGGGCCGTTGCGGTCATGAGGTGTGCGCGCATGGGAACTCCTCGGGTGCGGTCCGCGCGGACGGGGTCATCCCTCCATGACCGCACGCGCGAGGGGAAGCGGCACGCCGCGTTGCCCCATCCGGGGGCCGGGCGAGGACCCGCCGTTCCGCCCCCGCCATCCCCTAGGGGGCATCTCAGGGTCTCCCACCTGCGGGAACCCGCAACCGCGGATCACCCTTCCGGAGTCTCACTGGTTGGAGAACCGGTCGCCTGAGAGGCTTGGAAACATGAGGTTGATCCTGAATCTTGTCTGGTTGGTCCTCTGCGGACTCTGGATGGCGATCGGGTACGTCGTCGCGGGCGTGATCTGCTGCCTGCTCATCGTGACCATCCCGTTCGGCATCGCGTCCTTCAGGATCGCCGGCTACGCCCTGTGGCCCTTCGGCCGTACGACGGTCGAGCGGCGGGACGCCGGTGCGGGCTCGCTCATCGGCAACATCATCTGGATCGTCTTCGCCGGGTGGTGGCTGGCGCTGGGGCACATCTTCACCGGCATCGCGCTCTGCGTGACGATCATCGGCATTCCGCTGGGCATCGCGAACTTCAAGCTGATCCCGATCTCGCTGATGCCGCTGGGCCGTGAAATCGTCCCGACGGACCGGCCGTTCGCGACGCGCTGAGCCACCGGGCGCCGGTACGCGACACGCGAGAGGGCGCGCCGGGAGCGGAGACAATTCCGCTCCCGGCGCGCCCTCTTGGCGTGCGGTTCCGCCTGCCGGCCGACGGCTAGCGGTAGTTGACGAACTGGATCGCGAAGTCCAGGTCCTTGCCCTTGAGCAGCGCCTGGACCGCCTGCAGGTCGTCGCGGCTCTTGGAGGAGACGCGCAGCTCCTCGCCCTGGACCTGGGCCTTGACGCCCTTCGGGCCCTCGTCGCGGATGATCTTGGCGACCTTCTTGGCGTTCTCCTGGGAGATGCCCTCCACGATCGAGGCGAAGAGCTTGTATTCCTTGCCGGAGGCCTGCGGCTCGCCGGCGTCCAGGGCCTTCAGGGAGATGCCGCGCTTGATCAGCTTGGACTGGAAGGCGTCCAGGACCGCGTTGACCCGCTCCTCGGAGTTGGCCCGCATCTCGATCTTCTCGCCCGACCATTCGATCGAGGCGCCGACGCCCTTGAAGTCGTAGCGCTGGGAGATCTCCTTGGCGGCCTGGTTGAGGGCGTTGTCGACCTCCTGCCGCTCGACCTTCGAGACGATGTCGAAACTGGAGTCGGCCATATTGAGTTGGCTCCTCGTGCGTAGATCCGTCAGGGGGGAGCGGCCCGGCGGGGGCCGCGTGGTCAGCCTAGTCACCCGGGGGGTGATCGAGGGGCCGCGAACCGAGTGGCGGACCACCCCAGGTCATCGGGTATGGTTTACGTCGTTGCCCCGGAGCGGCTCGAAAGAGAGACCGAGGCGACCACCCATGGCGGTGTGCCCGAGTGGCCAATGGGAGCGGACTGTAAATCCGTCGGCTTAGCCTACCCAGGTTCGAATCCTGGCGCCGCCACGGAACGAGGCCCCTGACCTGAAAAGGTCAGGGGCTTCTTTCGTTGTCGGGACCGTGTCGGGACCGTGCGGGGGCCGTCCCGGGGCCGGTGTCGCGGCCCGCCTAGGGCGCCACGGCCTTGACCGCCTCCGCCACCGGCGTGTCGCCGCCGATCAGTTCCAGCGTCAGGCCCATGCTTCCCCGCTCGTCCTCCAGCAGGGCCGCCAGCACGGCCGCCACGTCGTCGCGGGGCACCGCGCCCCGGCCCGTGGAGCCCGTGGAGAGGGTCACCAGGCCCGTGCCGGGTTCGTCCGTCAGGGCGCCCGGGCGCAGGATCGTCCAGTCGAGCCCGGGCCGGGAGCGGATGTCCGCGTCGGCGGCGCCCTTGGCGCGCAGGTAGGCGGCGAAGACGGGGTCCGTGCCCGGCGGGGGCTCGCGGTCGGCGCCCATCGAGGAGACCACGAGGAAGCGCCGCACCCCGGCGGCCTCCGCCGCGTCGGCGAAGAGGGCGGCGGCCGCGCGGTCGACGGTGTCCTTGCGTTCGGCGCCGCTGCCCGGGCCCGCGCCGGCCGCGAAGACGGCGGCGTCCGCGCCCTCCAGGTGCCGGGCGATGTCCCCGACGCTCGCCGACTCCAGATCGCACACGACCGGCTCGGCGCCGGCCGCCAGCAGGTCTCCCGCCTGTCCCGGGCGGCGGATGACGCCCGCCACCTCATCGCCGCGCCCGGCGAGCAACCGCTCGAGCCGTAGCGCGATCCGACCGTGTCCTCCAGCGATGACAATGCGCATGATCCGACCGTACGCCCCGGCGCCGGGGCTCAGGCCGGATCTCCGCCGCGTGGCGACTGGCGGGGCAGGTCGAGGGCCACGGTGGCCTGGACGTCGCCGTACTCCCGCACCGCGCTCGTCCGAGCCACCACGCGCCCCTTGTGCACCACGAGCCGGCTGTAGCCCAGGGACAGCACCGCGGCCACCCCGCCGCCCCGCACCGCCAGCAGCTCGGCCGGGAACCCCGCCTCCACCCGTACCTCCGGCAGCCCCAGCGCCGCCCGGGCGTGCCCGCTCACGGCCTCGTACGCCTGCTCCGGGCTCAGCTCGCCGCGCGAGGCCAGCAGGAAGGCCGCCTCCAGGGGATCGCCCCGGCCGACGGGGTTGGCGGCGTCGCGCAGCGCCCCGCTGCCCGCGGTCACCCGTACGCCCGCCGCCCGCAGCAGCCGTACGGGCACGCCCCACGGCCCCCTGGCGGCCCCCAGGGCGCCGCAGTCGCCCTGGGGCAGGCAGACCACGGTCACCCCGGCCGCGGCCAGCTGCTGGGCCGCTCGCACGGCCTGGTCGTACGGAAGCCGCGCGAGGCCCCCGCACGGGCCGATGGTCACGCCGGGCCGCAGCCCGCCCGCCATGGCGGCCAGGCGCCCCAGCCGGGCCGGGTCGGCGGCGTCGGTGTGCAGGTCGACGGCGCAGCCGTGCTCGGCGGCGATGCCGAGGACGGCCTCGGCGTAGCCCGCCGGGTCGGGGTCGAGGTCGGGGCAGCCGCCGACGACGGTGGCGCCCATCTTGACCGCGTCCCGCAGCATGGCCAGCCCGTCCGCCCCTGCGGCGCCCGTCAGCAGCCGGGGCACCGCCACGGCGCTGAGCTCGGTCAGCCCGCGCAGCGCCCGCCGGGCCTGCAGCACGGCCTCCAGCGCCCGCAGCTCCCGCACGTCGCCGATCCGCACATGGGAGCGCACGGCGGTGACGCCGTGGCCCAGCTGGAGCAGCGCGGCCTCGGTGGCCCGGCGCTGGACCTCCTCGGGGGCGTGCGGGACGGGCCCGCCGAGGTCGGCGGTGAGCGCGGTGTCGTAGTGGGCGTGCGGCTCGGCGGGGGCGGGCAGCAGGACGTAGCCGCCGAGGTCGACCCGCGGGCCGGGGGCGAGGCTGCCGGCCGTGCCGACGGCCTCGATGCGGCCGCCGCTCAGGCGCACGTCCACGACCCGGCCGTCGGCGAGCCGGGCGCCGCAGAGCACCAGGGGGCCGTCGCCGGACTGCGGGGCGGCGGCGTCGCCGTCGGGGCTTCTGGCGGGCTGCGGCTGACTGTCGGGCATCGCGATCCTCCGGTCTGCCGGGGCGGGCATGATCACGCGCGTGGTCCGAGCGTAGGCCGCCTAGGAAGCCGGTTCGAGCAGGCGACGAATAGTCGTACTGGTGTGGTCCTCGGGCCGGGCGGGAGAGCCGTGGAGAAGGCCCTGGCGAGGGCGGCCGGATACGGATTTCACCTTCGGCCGCAGACCGTGTAATGTCTTCCTCGCTCGCCCCAATAGCTCAGTCGGCAGAGCGTCTCCATGGTAAGGAGAAGGTCAACGGTTCGATTCCGTTTTGGGGCTCTGGTGTGGAAGGTTTCCCCGTCTTAGGACGGGGAAGCTCTCCCGCATCAAAGCGGTGTAGCTCAGTCGGTAGAGCAAGCGGCTCATAATCGCTGTGTCACCGGTTCAAGTCCGGTCACCGCTACACACAGTAGCCGATTGTGGGGTCGGTCCTCCGATCGGCTACTCTTTTCTGCGTTAAATCCGTCCATTCCGTCAAGGAGCACTCACGTGGCTGCCACCGACGTCCGCCCGAAGATCACGCTGGCCTGCGTGGAGTGCAAGGAGCGGAACTACATCACCAAGAAGAACCGGCGCAACGACCCGGACCGCCTTGAGATGAAGAAGCACTGCCCGCGCTGCAACGCCCACACGGCGCACCGCGAAACGCGCTGACGCAAAGTCTCGACCATGAGGCCGCCCCCAGATGCTGGGGGCGGCCTCATGGTGTATTCACTCCCGGTTCCACCAGTCCAGCAGGAGGTACCGAGCCAATGGCGCTCGACCAGTCCTTCGTCGGACGGATCTACCCGGCCACCGACCCCTACGAAGTCGGCCGGGAGAAGATCCGCGAATTCGCCGAGGCCGTCGGCGACGCCAATCCGGCCTACACCGACTCCGCGGCGGCCGTCGCGCTCGGCCATCCGGATGTGATCGCCCCGCCGACTTTTGTGTTCGCCATCACTTTCAAGGCCGCCGGCAAGGTCATCGAGGACCCGCAGCTGGGACTGGATTACTCGCGTGTGGTGCACGGCGACCAGAAGTTCGTCTACACCCGCCCGATTCACGCGGGCGACCGGCTGACGGTCACCTCCACGATCGAGTCGATCAAGTCCCTGGCGGGCAACGACGTGCTGTCGGTGCGCGGCGAGGTCCACGACGCGGACGGCGGGCACGTCGTGACCGCGTACACGACGCTGGTGGCGCGCGCCGCCGAGGAGGCGTGATGGCCGCCAAGATCTCCTACGCCGACGTCGAGGTCGGCACCGAGCTGCCCGCTCAGTCCTTCCGTGTGGACCGCGCCACCCTGGTGCGCTACGCGGGTGCCTCCGGCGACTTCAACCCGATCCACTGGAACGAGAAGTTCGCCAAGGAGGTCGGCCTCCCCGACGTGATCGCCCACGGCATGTTCACCATGGCCGAGGCGATCCGCGTGGTGACCGACTGGGCCGGTGACCCGGCGGCCGTGGTCGAGTACGGCGTCCGCTTCACCAAGCCGGTCGTCGTTCCCAATGACGACAAGGGCGCGGTCATCGAGGTCAGCGGCAAGATCGCGGCCATGCTCGACGACGAGGCCCGCACGGTCCGCGTCGACCTGGTGGCCATGAACGAGGGCCGCAAGGTCCTCGGCATGTCCCGCGCGGTCGTCCGGCTCGCCTGACGCGACACACGGTAAGGGGCGCACCTCCTTTGAGGTGCGCCCCTTACTGCGTGGAGGCGGTGGCGCAGGTCCGGCCCGCACCGGACGGGACCAGCGTCCGCGCCCCCGTACCCTGGTGCGCGTGCAGGAACGACACGACGCCCCCCTCGCCCCCCTGACCACCTTCCGCCTCGGAGGCCCGGCGACCCGTCTGATCACGGCCGTCACCGACGCCGAGGTGATCGACGCGGTCCGCGAGGCCGACGCGAGCGGAACCCCGCTGCTGATCATCGGCGGCGGAAGCAACCTCGTCATCTCCGACAAGGGCTTCGAGGGCACCGCCCTGCGCATCGCCACCACCGGCTTCGACCTCCAGGGCACCCGCCTCGAGCTCGCCGCCGGCGAGAACTGGTCCGACGCCGTCGCCCGCACCGTGGAGGCCGGTCTCGCCGGCATCGAGTGCATGGCCGGTATCCCCGGTTCGGCCGGCGCCACGCCCATCCAGAACGTCGGCGCCTACGGCCAGGACGTCTCCGCCACGATCACCGAGGTCGTCGCCTACGACCGCCGGTCCGGCGAGACGGTGGTCGTCCCCAACGCCGAGTGCGCGTTCTCCTACCGCCACAGCCGGTTCAAGGAGGACCCCACGCGCTACGTCGTCCTGCGCGTCCGCTTCGAGCTGGAGGACGCCGGAGGGCTCTCCGCGCCCCTGAAGTACCCCGAGACCGCCCGCGCCCTCGGCGTCGAGGCCGGAGACCGCGTCCCGGCCGCCCGCGCCCGTGAGACGGTCCTCAAGCTCCGCGCCGGCAAGGGCATGGTCCTCGACCCCCAGGACCACGACACGTGGTCCGCCGGGTCGTTCTTCACCAACCCCGTCCTCACCGCCGCCGAGCACACCGCGTTCCTGACCCGCGTGGCCGAGCGCCTCGGCCCGGACGTGGCGCCGCCGGCCTTCCCGGCCGGGGACGGCCTGGTCAAGACGTCCGCCGCGTGGCTGATCGACCGGGCGGGCTTCACCAAGGGCTACGGATCCGGGCGCGCCCGGATCTCCACCAAGCACACCCTCGCCCTGACCAACCGCGGCGAGGCCACCACGGAGGACCTGCTGGCCCTGGCCCGCGAGGTCCGTGACGGCGTCCACGAGGCGTTCGGGGTCACGCTCGTGAACGAGCCCGTGACGGTGGGCGTCAGCCTGTAGGGGCCAGCCAGGCGTCGATGTCCGCCAGCAGCCCCGCCCGGACGTCCGCCGGCGCCGCCGAGCCCCGTACGGACTGCCGCGCCAGCTCCGCCAGCTCCGCGTCCGTGAAGGCGTGGTGCTCGCGCGCCAGCTCGTACTGGGCGGCCAGCCGCGAGCCGAAGAGCAGGGGGTCGTCCGCGCCCAGCGCTATCGGCACGCCCGCCTCGAACAGCGTGCGCAGCGGCACGTCGCCCGGCTTGTCGTAGACACCCAGGGCGACGTTCGACGACGGACAGACCTCGCACGTCACGCCGCGCTCCGCGAGCTTGCGCAGCAGCCGCGGGTCCTCGGCGGCCCGCACACCGTGCCCGACACGGGCCGCGTGCAGGTCGTCCAGGCAGTCCCGCACGCTGCTCGGCCCGGTGAGCTCGCCGCCGTGCGGGGCGGCCAGCAGACCGCCCTCACGGGCGATCTCGAAGGCCCGGTCGAAGTCGCGGGCGAGCCCGCGCCGCTCGTCGTTGGAGAGCCCGAAGCCGACGACGCCGCGGTCGGCGTAGCGCACCGCGAGCCGGGCGAGGGTCCGGGCGTCCAGGGGGTGCTTCATGCGGTTGGCGGCGACGAGCACCCGCATGCCCAGGCCCGTGTCCCGGGAGGCCGTCTCCACCGCGTCGAGGATGATCTCCAGCGCCGGGATCAGGCCGCCCAGCCGGGGCGCGTACGAGGTGGGGTCGACCTGGATCTCCAGCCACCGGGAGCCGTCCCGGACGTCCTCCTCGGCGGCCTCGCGCACCAGCCGCCGGATGTCGTCCTCGGAGCGCAGGCACGAGCGGGCGATGTCGTAGAGCCGCTGGAAGCGGAACCAGCCCCGTTCGTCCGTGGCCCGCAGCTTCGGCGGCTCTCCACCGTGCAGCGCCTCCGGCAGGTGCACGCCGTACTTGTCGGCGAGCTCCATCAGGGTCGAGGGGCGCATCGACCCCGTGAAGTGCAGGTGCAGATGGGCTTTCGGCAGCAGCCGGACGTCACGAACACTCTCCATCCCAGGATCTTGCCGTAACCGTCCGGCAACCGGAAGGGACTTTTCCCGAAGGACGCCGAAGGGGCGCCGCCCCGAAAACACATGCGGGAACGCATGTGGGAACGCATGCGGGCCGGAAAAACATGCGGGCCCCCGGCCGGAGCCGGGAGCCCGCACGGAAGCGAGGGGAATGGCGGCTACGCCTTCGCCTCCGCCAGCAGCTTCTGGATCCGCGAGACGCCCTCGACGAGATCCTCGTCACCCAGCGCGTAGGACAGGCGCAGGTAGCCCGGCGTACCGAACGCCTCACCCGGGACCACGGCGACCTCGGCCTCGTCCAGGATCAGCGCGGCCAGCTCGACGGACGTCTGCGGCCGGCGGCCACGGATCTCCTTGCCGAGCAGCTCCTTGACCGACGGGTAGGCGTAGAAGGCGCCCTCGGGCTCGGGGCACAGGACGCCGTCGATCTCGTTGAGCATCCGCACGATCGTGCGCCGGCGGCGGTCGAAGGCGACCTTCATCTCCTCGACGGCCGTCAGGTCGCCGGAGACGGCGGCCAGGGCGGCCACCTGGGCCACGTTCGAGACGTTCGACGTGGCGTGCGACTGCAGGTTGGTGGCGGCCTTGACGACGTCCTTCGGGCCGATGATCCAGCCCACGCGCCAGCCCGTCATCGCGTACGTCTTGGCGACGCCGTTGACGACGACGCACTTGTCCCGCAGCTCCGGCACGACCACCGGCAGCGAGGAGAACTCCGCGTCTCCGTAGACGAGGTGCTCGTAGATCTCGTCCGTGAGCACCCACAGGCCGTGCTCGGCGGCCCAGCGGCCGACGGCCTCCACCTGCTCGCGGGAGTAGACCGCGCCGGTGGGGTTCGAGGGGGAGACGAAGAGCAGGACCTTCGTCCGCTCCGTGCGCGCCGCCTCCAGCTGCTCGACCGAGACCCGGTAGCCCGTGGTCTCGTCGGCGACGACGTCCACCGGCACGCCGCCCGCGAGGCGGATCGACTCGGGGTAGGTGGTCCAGTACGGGGCCGGGACGATGACCTCGTCGCCCGGGTCGAGGATGGCGGCGAAGGCCTCGTAGATGGCCTGCTTGCCGCCGTTGGTGACGAGCACCTGGGAGGCCTCGACCTCGTAGCCCGAGTCGCGCAGCGTCTTGGCGGCGATGGCGGCCTTCAGCTCGGGGAGACCGCCGGCCGGGGTGTAGCGGTGGTAGCGGGGGTCGCGGCAGGCCTCGATGGCGGCGTCGACGATGTACCCGGGAGTGGGGAAGTCGGGCTCGCCGGCGCCGAAGCCGATCACCGGACGTCCGGCGGCCTTGAGGGCCTTGGCCTTGGCGTCCACGGCGAGGGTGGCGGACTCGGAGATCGCACCGATGCGGGCCGACACCCGGCGTTCGGTGGGGTGCTGGGCGGGAGGAGTGGCGTCGCTCATGGGGGCATCGTCCCAGACCGGCAGGGGGCCGGACACACAGGTTTCGGATGCCGGGCGAGGCCCTCCGCGGACGGTCGCGAAGGCCCTTCAGGGGGCCCGTCGCAGGCCGCCGCGCCCCCGGCTGTTCGACGACAGCGCCAGGACCACGTACACTCATGCGTCGTTGGCCCCTCACAGGCGAATCGCTCCATGCATGCACACCGTGCTCCGTGCACACCGTGCTTCCGGGTGGATGCGGTACGTTGGGGGAACCACAAAGGGTCGTAGCTCAATTGGTAGAGCACTGGTCTCCAAAACCAGCGGTTGGGGGTTCAAGTCCCTTCGGCCCTGCTACACGCATCGTCACCAGGGTGCGTGCATGCGTACGCACTGAAATGCACCGCCGTGCGGCTCAAACCGGGCGCGGCACGGCCACGACCCGGATTCAGGTGAGGACGTAGTGACGGAAGCCCTTGGCTCCACCGCGACGCCTGAGAGCGGTCGTCCCGAGGACGAGGTGGCCGCCAAGAAGGGCCGCCGTGGCGGGAAGCGCGGGAAGAAGGGCCCTCTGGGACGCCTCGCGCTCTTTTACCGTCAGGTAGTAGCCGAGCTCCGTAAGGTCGTCTGGCCCACCCGGAGCCAGCTGTCGACGTACACCACCGTGGTGATCGTCTTCGTTGTCATCGTCATTGGTCTGGTGACCGTGATTGACTATGGGTTTGAGCAGGCCGTCAAGTACGTCTTCGGCTGAGCCGGCCCCGTGCGTAAGGCGGCCCTCCCCGAGAGCCGCCTCTTCGCTCGTTCCACCCCTTGAAGCCAGGAAGAAGCAGCCACGTGTCTGACCCGAACCTGAACGACGCCGCCGAGCCCGTCGCGGCTGAGGCCAACGTTGACGAGGCTGTCTCGGCCGAGGTCGAGGACGACACCGCGCAGGAGATCGTCGAGAACGCCGACGGCGCCGACGAGCTGGACGCCGAGGAAGCCGCCGCGGGCGAGCCGGCCGAAGAGGCCGCGCTGCACGTCGAGGGCGACGAGGCCGAGTCCGGCTCCGAGGAGGACGCCGAGGTCGTCGAGGCCGAGGACGCCGAGGAAGCCGCTCCGGTCGACCCGGTCGACGCGCTCCGCGACGAGCTGCGTGGCCTGCCCGGCGAGTGGTACGTCATCCACACCTACGCCGGTTACGAGAACCGCGTGAAGACCAACCTCGAGCAGCGCGCCGTCTCGCTGAACGTCGAGGACTACATCTTCCAGGCCGAGGTGCCGCAGGAAGAGGTCGTCCAGATCAAGAACGGCGACCGCCGCACCGTCCGCCAGAACAAGCTCCCCGGCTACGTGCTGGTGCGCATGGACCTGACGAACGAGTCCTGGGGCGTCGTCCGCAACACCCCCGGCGTCACCGGCTTCGTGGGCAACGCCTACGACCCGTACCCGCTGACCCTGGACGAGATCGTCAAGATGCTCGCCCCCGAGGCCGAGGCGAAGGCCGCCAAGGAGGCCGCCGAGGCCGAGGGCCGCCCGGCCCCCAGCCGCAAGGTCGAGGTCCAGGTCCTGGACTTCGAGGTGGGCGACTCGGTCACGGTCACCGACGGTCCGTTCGCGACGCTGCAGGCCACGATCAACGAGATCAACGCCGACTCGAAGAAGGTCAAGGGCCTCGTCGAGATCTTCGGCCGCGAGACCCCGGTCGAGCTCAGCTTCGACCAGATCCAGAAGAACTGACACTTCTGAGCAAACGCTTCCGAACAGGTCAGACCGGCACATACAGCCGGTCTGACCTGTCGGTTTTTGGCCCGGCCGCGTTACCCGTTATCGTGGTGCGGTATGCCTGCGCGCAGTGTGCGTAGGCAAAAAAACTCTCACTAGGACCCGGAGAGAGCAATGCCTCCCAAGAAGAAGAAGATCACGGGGCTTATCAAGCTCCAGATCAACGCCGGTGCCGCCAACCCGGCTCCGCCGGTCGGCCCCGCGCTGGGTCAGCACGGCGTCAACATCATGGAGTTCTGCAAGGCCTACAACGCCGCGACCGAGTCGCAGCGTGGCATGGTCGTGCCGGTGGAGATCACGGTCTACGAGGACCGTTCCTTCACCTTCGTGACCAAGACTCCGCCGGCCGCCAAGCTGATCCTGAAGGCCGCGGGCGTGCAGAAGGGCTCCGGCGAGCCGCACAAGACCAAGGTCGGCAAGATCACCGAGGCTCAGGTCCGCGAGATCGCCACGACCAAGATGCCCGACCTGAACGCCAACGACCTGGACGCCGCGACGAAGATCGTCGCCGGCACCGCCCGTTCCATGGGCATCACGGTCGAGGGCTGATCTCCACCCCCCTGTAGCACCCCGTGGAAGGGCCAGCGCGGCCCGCACCACGACTCCAATCACCACTGAGGAGTTTCAGTGAAGCGCAGCAAGACTCTTCGCAACGCGGACGCGAAGATCGACCGGGAGCGTCTGTACGCCCCGCTCGAGGCCGTCCGTCTGGCGAAGGACACGACCTCCGTCAAGTTCGACGCGACCGTCGAGGTCGCCATGCGTCTGGGTGTCGACCCGCGCAAGGCCGACCAGATGGTCCGCGGCACCGTGAACCTTCCGCACGGCACCGGTAAGACCGCCCGGGTCCTGGTCTTCGCGACCGGTGACCGTGCCGAGGCCGCGCGTGCCGCCGGCGCCGACATCGTCGGCGCCGACGAGCTCATCGACGAGGTCGCCAAGGGCCGCCTGGACTTCGACTCCGTCGTCGCCACCCCGGACCTCATGGGCAAGGTCGGCCGCCTGGGCCGCGTGCTCGGTCCGCGTGGTCTGATGCCGAACCCGAAGACCGGCACCGTCACCCCCGACGTGGCGAAGGCTGTCACGGAGATCAAGGGCGGCAAGATCGAGTTCCGCGTCGACAAGCACTCGAACCTGCACTTCATCATCGGCAAGGTCTCCTTCGACGAGGCCAAGCTGGTGGAGAACTACGCCGCCGCGCTCGAGGAGATCACCCGCCTCAAGCCGTCCGCCGCGAAGGGCCGCTACATCAAGAAGGCGACCCTGACCACCACGATGGGCCCCGGCATCGCGCTGGACCCGAACCGCACCCGCAACCTCCTGGTCGAGGACGAGACGGTCTGAGGACTCTCTCGTAGCGCGTGACGCGACGTGGGCCGGGCCCCGCACCCCTTTCGGGGGGTGCGGGGCCCGGTTCGTCGGTGGGTGGCGCACAGGGCGTTCACGGGCCCGCAGGGCCGGTTTCCGCTCGATTTGCGTCTTCGTGACGCCATCACCTAAAGTATCGAAAGCCAAAGACCGCTGGTCGTTGCTGTGCCTCCTCCTGGAGGTGTGGTGACCGAAGGATCCGCTAGCTGCGGGCGACCTGCGCAGGTGATTTGTGGTTGCACTCCCGCCGAGACGTAAGAGCATTACGTCCCCGCGGTCGAGTCACGCCCCGAGCGCCTGCGCCGGGGCGTTTCGTTTTGCCCAGGTCCCTTCTCGCGCCTATGCGGTCCGATGAATCACCCGGAAGGAGGCCGAGGCTCATGGCGACGTCCGCCAAGGCTTCTGCGGTTGCCGAGCTGACGGACAAGTTCCGCAGCTCGAACGCCGCAGTGCTGACTGAGTACCGCGGTCTCACCGTGGCGCAGCTCAAGACGCTGCGCCGTTCGCTCGGTGAGAACGCCCAGTACGCCGTGGTGAAGAACACGCTGACCCAGATCGCCGCCCGTGAGGCCGGGATCACGCTGGAGGACCAGCTCTTCGCTGGCCCGACGGCCGTTGCCTTCGTCACCGGTGACCCGGTGGAGTCGGCGAAGGGTCTTCGTGACTTCGCCAAGGAGAACCCCAACCTGATCATCAAGGGCGGTGTCCTTGACGGTAAGGCGCTGTCCGCCGATGAGATCAAGAAGCTTGCGGACCTCGAGTCCCGCGAGGTTCTGCTCAGCAAGCTGGCCGGTGCCATGAAGGGCAAGCAGTCCCAGGCTGCCTCGCTCTTCCAGGCGCTGCCGACGAAGCTCGTCCGCACTGCGGACGCGCTGCGCGCCAAGCTCGCCGAGCAGGGCGGTGCCGAGTAATTCGGCTCGCGCATTGATCGGTGCCACCCGGCACCGGTCGTAGCGGGCCGTACGCCCGCCGACATGTACATCCGGCACCTGCCGATTTAGTGGAAGGACCCGCCACCATGGCGAAGCTGACCCAGGACGAGCTGCTCGCGCAGTTCGAGGAGATGACCCTCATCGAGCTCGCGGCCTTCGTGTCCGCGTTCGAGGAGAAGTTCGACGTCACCGCCGCCGCTGCCGCGCCGGTCATGGTCGCCGGTGTCGCCGGTGGCGACGCCGCCGCCGCCGTCGAGGAGCAGGACGAGTTCGACGTCATCCTCACCGCCGCCGGTGACAAGAAGATCCAGGTCATCAAGGTCGTGCGTGAGCTGACCTCCCTGGGCCTGAAGGAGGCCAAGGACCTCGTCGACGGCACCCCGAAGCCGGTCCTCGAGAAGGTCGCCAAGGACGCCGCGGAGAAGGCCGCCGAGGCCCTCAAGGGCGCCGGCGCCTCCGTCGAGGTCAAGTGACTTCACGGAGTCTGCTGACTCCTCGCTGACGCACGTCAGTAACCTAAGGGCGATCACCCATGCGGGTGGTCGCCCTTGGGCGTTCCCGGGAGGGATGCGCGCGGGAGCTCGCGGGGACGAGTATGGTGATCTTCGTTGTCCTGTCGTGGCCGCGTCCACCGGGGCCGCCGTCGGCGGGCCGTGCGGCCGCCACGAGGGGCCGGCCGGGGGCCGAGAGGCCTTGACGAACGGCACGCCGCGCGCGATTCTCAGGACGCGTCGCAGGACGCACCGCCACATCGGTCCTCCCTCCGAGGCATGGATCGAAGGCGGAGAGGGAAGTATCGTCATGCGCTCGTGGCGCATGGCATTGCGTCGGGCAGGCGCCGGGCGAAGAGAACAACAGAGGATCCCGGAGGGAGAGATTGGTATCGCACCGGTCTCCGGAAATCCGCTCTGGACATCAGTGGGCCAAGTGGCTACACTGACCCTTTGCGCTGCCTGTTAGCTGCTCCCTGCCCGTCACCAGGGGCATGCCCACTTCCGAGCACAGCTGATGGAAACCCCCTGAGCTGGGATTTCTCTCCTATGTACGGAGTGGGACCGGTACGCGCGTAGTGAGTCCGAGCCCTCGGAAGGACCCCCTCTTGGCCGCCTCGCGCAACGCCTCGACCGCCAATACGAACAACGGCGCCAGCACCGCCCCGCTGCGCATCTCTTTTGCGAAGATCAAGGAGCCCCTCGAGGTTCCGAACCTCCTTGCGCTGCAGACCGAGAGCTTCGACTGGCTGCTCGGCAACGCCGCCTGGAAGGCTCGCGTCGAGGCTGCGCTGGAGTCTGGTCAGGACGTCCCCACCAAGTCCGGTCTGGAGGAGATCTTCGAGGAGATCTCCCCGATCGAGGACTTCAGCGGGTCGATGTCGCTGACTTTCCGCGACCACCGTTTCGAGCCCCCGAAGAACTCCATCGACGAGTGCAAGGAGCGCGACTTCACGTACGCGGCTCCGCTCTTCGTCACGGCCGAGTTCACGAACAACGAGACCGGTGAGATCAAGTCCCAGACGGTCTTCATGGGCGACTTCCCGCTCATGACGCCCAAGGGCACCTTCTGCATCAACGGCACCGAGCGTGTCGTCGTCTCGCAGCTGGTCCGCTCGCCCGGTGTCTACTTCGACTCCTCCATCGACAAGACGTCCGACAAGGACATCTTCACCGCCAAGATCATCCCGTCCCGGGGTGCCTGGCTGGAGATGGAGGTCGACAAGCGCGACATGGTCGGTGTCCGCATCGACCGCAAGCGCAAGCAGTCCGTCACCGTCCTCCTGAAGGCTCTCGGCTGGACCACCGAGCAGATCCTCGAGGAGTTCGGCGAGTACGAGTCCATGCGCGCCACCCTGGAGAAGGACCACACCCAGGGCCAGGACGACGCGCTGCTCGACATCTACCGCAAGCTGCGTCCGGGCGAGCCGCCGACCCGTGAGGCCGCGCAGACGCTGCTCGAGAACCTCTACTTCAACCCCAAGCGCTACGACCTCGCGAAGGTCGGCCGCTACAAGGTCAACAAGAAGCTGGGCGCCGACGCTCCGCTCGACGCGGGTGTGCTGACCACGGACGACGTCATCGCGACGATCAAGTACCTGGTCAAGCTGCACGCCGGCGAGCTCGAGACCATCGGCGAGAACGGCACCTCGATCGTCGTCGAGACCGACGACATCGACCACTTCGGTAACCGTCGTCTGCGCAACGTCGGCGAGCTCATCCAGAACCAGGTCCGTACCGGCCTGGCTCGTATGGAGCGCGTCGTCCGCGAGCGGATGACCACCCAGGACGTCGAGGCGATCACGCCGCAGACCCTGATCAACATCCGGCCGGTCGTCGCCTCCATCAAGGAGTTCTTCGGCACCAGCCAGCTGTCCCAGTTCATGGACCAGACCAACCCGCTGTCGGGTCTGACCCACAAGCGTCGTCTGTCGGCGCTGGGCCCGGGTGGTCTCTCCCGTGAGCGGGCCGGCTTCGAGGTCCGAGACGTTCACCCGTCGCACTACGGCCGCATGTGCCCGATCGAGACGCCCGAAGGCCCGAACATCGGTCTGATCGGCTCGCTCGCCTCGTACGGCCGCGTCAACGCGTTCGGCTTCGTCGAGACCCCGTACCGCAAGGTCGTCGAGGGCGTCGTCACCGACGAGGTCGACTACCTGACGGCCGACGAGGAAGACCGCTTCGTCATCGCCCAGGCGAACGCTCCCCTCACCGAGGACATGCGTTACGCCGAGTCCCGCGTGCTGGTCCGCCGCCGTGGCGGCGAGATCGACTACATCGCCGGCGACGACGTCGACTACATGGACGTCTCCCCGCGCCAGATGGTGTCGGTCGCGACCGCGATGATCCCGTTCCTCGAGCACGACGACGCCAACCGCGCGCTCATGGGATCGAACATGATGCGCCAGGCCGTTCCGCTGATCAAGGCGGAGGCCCCGCTGGTCGGCACCGGCATGGAGTACCGCTGCGCGGTCGACGCCGGCGACGTCATCAAGGCCGAGAAGGACGGTGTCGTCCAGGAGGTCTCCGCCGACTACGTGACGGTGGCGAACGACGACGGCACGTACAACACGTACCGGGTCGCCAAGTTCTCCCGCTCGAACCAGGGCACGTCCTTCAACCAGAAGGTCGTCGTGGACGAGGGCGCCCGCGTGACCACCGGCCAGGTGCTCGCCGACGGCCCGTCCACGGACGAGGGCGAGATGGCGCTGGGCAAGAACCTGCTCGTGGCGTTCATGCCGTGGGAGGGTCACAACTACGAGGACGCGATCATCCTGTCGCAGCGCCTCGTGCAGGACGACGTCCTCTCCTCGATCCACATCGAGGAGCACGAGGTCGACGCCCGTGACACCAAGCTGGGCCCCGAGGAGATCACGCGGGACATCCCCAACGTCTCCGAGGAGGTCCTCGCCGACCTCGACGAGCGCGGCATCATCCGCATCGGTGCCGAGGTCGTCGCCGGCGACATCCTGGTCGGCAAGGTCACCCCGAAGGGTGAGACCGAGCTGACCCCGGAGGAGCGCCTGCTCCGCGCGATCTTCGGTGAGAAGGCCCGTGAGGTCCGTGACACCTCGCTGAAGGTGCCGCACGGTGAGATCGGCAAGGTCATCGGCGTCCGCGTCTTCGACCGCGAAGAGGGCGACGAGCTGCCGCCGGGCGTGAACCAGCTGGTCCGCGTCTACGTCGCGCAGAAGCGCAAGATCACCGACGGTGACAAGCTCGCCGGCCGTCACGGCAACAAGGGTGTCATCTCCAAGATCCTTCCGGTCGAGGACATGCCGTTCCTCGAGGACGGCACCCCGGTCGACATCATCCTCAACCCGCTCGGTGTCCCGTCCCGAATGAACCCGGGACAGGTCCTCGAGATCCACCTCGGCTGGCTCGCCAGCCGCGGCTGGAAGGTCGAGGGCGACGAGGAGTGGATGAAGCGACTCCAGGCGATCGGCGCCGACGACGTCGCCGCCGGCACCAACGTCGCGACCCCGGTCTTCGACGGCGCCCGCGAGGACGAGATCGCCGGTCTCTTCGAGTCCACGATCCCCAACCGCGACGGCGAGCGCCTGGTGCTCCCGTCCGGTAAGGCCCGGATGTTCGACGGCCGCTCCGGCGAGCCGTTCCCGGACCCGATCTCGGTCGGGTACATGTACATCCTCAAGCTGCACCACCTGGTCGACGACAAGCTGCACGCCCGTTCGACCGGCCCGTACTCCATGATCACCCAGCAGCCGCTGGGTGGTAAGGCTCAGTTCGGTGGCCAGCGCTTCGGTGAGATGGAGGTGTGGGCGCTGGAGGCTTATGGCGCCGCGTACGCCCTCCAGGAGCTGCTGACCATCAAGTCCGACGACGTCACCGGCCGCGTGAAGGTCTACGAGGCGATCGTCAAGGGCGAGAACATCCCCGAGCCCGGCATCCCCGAGTCCTTCAAGGTGCTCATCAAGGAGATGCAGTCCCTCTGCCTCAACGTGGAGGTGCTGTCCTCGGACGGCATGTCCATCGAGATGCGGGACACCGACGAGGACGTCTTCCGCGCGGCGGAGGAGCTCGGTATCGACCTGTCCCGGCGCGAGCCGAGCAGCGTCGAAGAGGTCTGACGGGTCTGGTGGGGGGCTTCCCCGGAAGCCCCCCACCGTCCCCGGACCCCCAGACCACTGATGTAGAGCCCATAACTCGCTAGCGCGAGGGGGCACGAACCCTGAAAGAGGGATTGACGACAAGTGCTCGACGTCAACTTCTTCGACGAGCTGCGGATCGGCCTGGCGACCGCGGACGACATCCGAACCTGGTCCCACGGCGAGGTAAAGAAGCCGGAGACCATCAACTACCGCACCCTGAAGCCCGAAAAGGACGGACTCTTCTGCGAGAAGATCTTCGGTCCGACCCGGGACTGGGAGTGCTACTGCGGCAAGTACAAGCGTGTCCGCTTCAAGGGCATCATCTGTGAGCGCTGTGGCGTCGAGGTCACGCGCGCCAAGGTGCGCCGTGAGCGGATGGGCCACATCGAGCTTGCCGCTCCCGTCACCCACATCTGGTACTTCAAGGGCGTCCCGTCGCGTCTGGGCTACCTGCTCGACCTGGCCCCGAAGGACCTCGAGAAGGTCATCTACTTCGCCGCCTACATGATCACGTGGGTGGACGACGAGCGCCGCACGCGCGACCTGCCCTCGCTGGAGGCCCACGTCTCCGTCGAGCGTCAGCAGATCGAGCAGCGCCGCGACGCCGACCTCGAGGCCCGCGCCAAGAAGCTCGAGTCCGACCTGGCCGAGCTCGAGGCCGAGGGTGCCAAGGCCGACGTGCGCCGCAAGGTGCGCGAGGGCGCCGAGCGTGAGATGAAGCAGCTGCGCGACCGCGCGCAGCGCGAGATCGACCGTCTCGACGAGGTGTGGAGCCGCTTCAAGAACCTCAAGGTCCAGGACCTCGAGGGCGACGAGCTGCTCTACCGCGAGCTGCGTGACCGCTTCGGCACGTACTTCATGGGTGCGATGGGCGCCGCCGCGCTGCAGAAGCGCCTGGAGTCCTTCGACCTCGACGAGGAGGCCGAGCGCCTCCGCGAGATCATCCGGACCGGCAAGGGCCAGAAGAAGACCCGTGCGCTCAAGCGCCTCAAGGTCGTCTCCGCCTTCCTGCAGACCCGCAACAGCCCCACCGGCATGGTGCTGGACTGCATCCCCGTGATCCCGCCGGACCTGCGTCCGATGGTGCAGCTGGACGGTGGCCGCTTCGCGACCTCCGACCTGAACGACCTGTACCGCCGTGTGATCAACCGCAACAACCGTCTGAAGCGTCTGCTCGACCTCGGTGCCCCCGAGATCATCGTGAACAACGAGAAGCGGATGCTCCAGGAGGCGGTCGACGCCCTCTTCGACAACGGCCGTCGTGGTCGCCCGGTCACGGGCCCCGGCAACCGTCCGCTGAAGTCCCTCAGCGACATGCTGAAGGGTAAGCAGGGTCGTTTCCGTCAGAACCTGCTCGGTAAGCGTGTCGACTACTCGGCCCGTTCCGTCATCGTCGTCGGCCCGCAGCTGAAGCTGCACCAGTGTGGTCTGCCCAAGGCCATGGCGCTGGAGCTCTTCAAGCCGTTCGTGATGAAGCGCCTGGTCGACCTGAACCACGCGCAGAACATCAAGTCGGCCAAGCGCATGGTCGAGCGTGGCCGCACCGTGGTGTACGACGTCCTCGAAGAGGTCATCGCCGAGCACCCGGTGCTGCTGAACCGTGCGCCCACGCTGCACCGCCTCGGCATCCAGGCCTTCGAGCCGCAGCTGGTCGAGGGCAAGGCCATCCAGATCCACCCGCTCGTCTGCACCGCGTTCAACGCGGACTTCGACGGTGACCAGATGGCCGTCCACCTGCCGCTCTCCGCGGAGGCGCAGGCCGAGGCCCGCATCCTGATGCTGTCCTCGAACAACATCCTCAAGCCGGCCGACGGCCGTCCGGTCACCATGCCGACCCAGGACATGGTGCTCGGTCTGTTCTTCCTCACCACCGACGAGGAAGAGCGCAAGGTCATCGGCGAGGGCCGGTCCTTCGGCTCGGTCGCCGAGGCGATCATGGCGTTCGACGCCCGCGAGCTCTCGCTCCAGGCGAAGGTCGACATCCGCTTCCCGATCGGCACCGTTCCCCCGCGCGGCTGGGTTCCCCCGGTCGCCGAGGAGGGCGAGCCGGAGTGGCAGCAGGGCGACTCGTTCCGCCTGCGCACCACCCTGGGCCGCGCGCTCTTCAACGAGCTGCTGCCCGAGGACTACCCGTTCGTCGACTACTCGGTGGGCAAGAAGCAGCTCTCCGAGATCGTCAACGACCTGGCCGAGCGCTACCCCAAGGTCATCGTGGCGGCGACGCTCGACAACCTGAAGGCGGCCGGCTTCCACTGGGCCACCCGTTCCGGCGTCACCGTCGCCGTCTCCGACATCGTCGTGCCGGAGGCCAAGAAGGAGATCGTCAAGGGCTACGAGGCCCAGGACGAGAAGGTCCAGAAGCAGTACGAGCGCGGTCTGATCACCAAGGACGAGCGCACGCAGGAGCTCATCGCGATCTGGACCAAGGCGACCAACGAGGTTGCCGAGGCGATGAACGCGAACTTCCCCAAGACGAACCCCATCTTCATGATGGTTGACTCGGGTGCCCGAGGAAACATGATGCAGATGAGGCAGATCGCCGGTATGCGTGGTCTGGTGTCGAACGCGAAGAACGAGACCATTCCGCGACCCATTAAGGCGTCGTTCCGTGAGGGTCTCTCCGTGCTGGAGTACTTCATCTCCACCCACGGTGCCCGTAAGGGTCTCGCGGACACCGCTCTGCGTACCGCCGACTCGGGTTACCTCACCCGTCGTCTGGTCGACGTCTCCCAGGACGTGATCATCCGCGAGGAGGACTGCGGCACCGAGCGCGGCCTCAAGCTGGCGATCGCCGTCAAGGGCGAGGACGGCGTCCTGCGCAAGACGGACGACGTCGAGACCAGCGTGTACGCCCGTATGCTCGCCGAGGACGTCGTCGTCGACGGCAAGGTCATCGCGCCGGCCAACGTCGACCTCGGTGACGTGCTCATCGGCCAGCTCGTCGCCCACGGCGTCGAGACGGTCAAGACCCGTTCGGTCCTCACCTGTGAGTCCGCGGTCGGCACCTGTGCCTTCTGCTACGGCCGCTCGCTGGCGACCGGCAAGCTGGTGGACATCGGTGAGGCGGTCGGCATCATCGCCGCCCAGTCCATCGGTGAGCCCGGTACCCAGCTGACGATGCGTACCTTCCACACCGGTGGTGTGGCCGGTGACGACATCACCCAGGGTCTGCCCCGTGTCGTCGAGCTCTTCGAGGCCCGTACGCCCAAGGGTGTCGCCCCGATCTCCGAGGCCGCCGGCCGCGTGCGGATCGAGGAGACCGAGAAGACCAAGAAGCTCGTCGTCACTCCGGACGACGGCAGCGACGAGACGGCGTTCCCGATCTCGAAGCGTGCCCGTCTGCTGGTCAGCGAGGGTGAGCACGTCGAGGTGGGCCAGAAGCTCACCGTGGGTGCCACCAACCCGCACGACGTCCTGCGCATCCTCGGCCAGCGCGCCGTCCAGGTCCACCTGGTCGGCGAGGTCCAGAAGGTCTACAACTCGCAGGGTGTGTCGATCCACGACAAGCACATCGAGATCATCATCCGGCAGATGCTGCGCCGCGTGACGATCATCGAGTCCGGCGACGCGGAGCTGCTGCCGGGCGAGCTCGTGGAGCGTTCGCGCTTCGAGTCCGAGAACCGTCGTGTGGTCACCGAGGGCGGTCACCCCGCCTCCGGCCGTCCGCAGCTGATGGGTATCACCAAGGCCTCGCTCGCGACCGAGTCCTGGCTGTCGGCGGCGTCCTTCCAGGAGACGACCCGGGTTCTGACCGATGCGGCGATCAACGCCAAGTCGGACTCCCTGATCGGCCTCAAGGAGAACGTCATCATCGGTAAGCTCATCCCGGCCGGTACGGGTCTGTCCCGCTACCGCAACATCCGGGTGGAGCCCACCGAGGAGGCCAAGGCCGCGATGTACTCGGCCGTCGGTTACGACGACATCGACTACTCGCCCTTCGGCACCGGCTCCGGCCAGGCGGTCCCGCTGGAGGACTACGACTACGGTCCGTACAACCAGTAGTCATCGCTGCACGCTCGTCAGGGCGGTCACCCCGATCATGGGGTGGCCGCCCTGCGGCGTTTCCAGGGGTGCTTCCAGAGGGCGCCTCCGGCCTTTAGCCGGCCGCGAGCTGGAGCGCCGCGAGGACCAGCCCGGCCAGGGCCGTCAGCGCGGCGACGCCGGTCATCGGCCAGCGGGCCCGCTCGAGGGCGTCGAGCCGGGCCTCGTGGTCGGCCAGCTGCTTGTCGGTCTGATCGCTGCGCTGCACGAGCAGTGCCAGCGAGCCGTCGACCCGGGCGAAGCCGGCCTCCATGGTGCCGCGCAGCCGCTCCAGCTCCAGGGCGACGGTGGCGGGGGCGGTGCGGGAGGTTCCGGGGTCGTTCACGTGCGGCCCCGGTCGTCGCGGGCGAGCGCCAGGAGCTCGGCGTCGGTGCCGGGCGGGGCCTGCCGCCCGGTGCGCAGCCAGGAGGGCAGCAGGGCCTGGACGCCGGGTACGGCCATGACCCGGGTCAGCCCGCCCGCGGCGGCCAGCGCCCCGGCGACCCAGGGCAGGGTCGCGGGGACGCCGGCCGCGTCCACGATCGCGGGCAGGACGATGGCGAGGGCGACGGCGGTCTGCAGGACGGTGCGCAGGGTGCGCTTGGTGGTGTCGGTCATGGGCCGGCCTTTCTTCAGGAGCGGGGGACCTTCAGCGCGTCCCAGGAGTTCCGGCCCGGCCAGCCGTCGGCGTCGGAGCCGGTGAAGCCGAGCTTGCGCTGCCAGGCGGCGTACGAGCGGCGATCGGCCTCGCTCCAGCGCGGGCCGGGCCCCTCGGCGTAGGCGGAGCAGCCCTCCTCGACCAGGCGGCGGCCCATGGCGGTGACCACGGGGGAGTCGGGCGCGCCGCGGAAGAAGCCGGCGCCGGGGAAGGGCTCGTGATCGTTGCCGGGGGCGGGGACCCGCAGCTCCTGGCCCGGGCGCAGGACGTCGGGCTCGTCGAGGTCGTTGAGGTCCGCGAGGCGGGCGGTGGTGGTCGCGTGGGACTCGGCGATGCCGTAGAGGGTGTCGCCGCGCCGGACGGTGTAGGCCGTGACGGCCGGGGCCGGGTCGCCGCCCCCTTCGGCCGGCGGCTCGGTGGGGCCGCCGGGGGTGGTGCCCAGGCGGGAGGCGATGCGGCCGCGCATGTCGGCCATCGAGAAGCCCGCCGGGTCGATCTTGGTGGCGGTCCACTCCTTGTGCCCGATGACGGACGCCGAGCTCCAGCCGTGGGCGCGGCACAGCGCCGCCGAGGCGCGCTCGATGGCCTCCAGCTGGGCGGCGGGCCAGGGGTCCTCGCCGTCGCCGAGGTTGACGCACTCGAAGCCGTAGAAGCGGGCGTTGCCGTCGGTGTCGTCGCTGCCCGGGCCGGGCGCGCTCGCCTCGTGGACGACGGCGTCGAGGACGCGCCCGTCGCCGCTGCCGGCGTGGTTGGCGCGGCCGGCGCTGATGAGGTGGACGGTGCCGTCCTTGTCGATGACGCCGTGGCACAGGGGGCCGGGCAGTTCGTCGTAGCCGTCGTAGCAGATGTCGACGGAGTCCTTGGTGCCGCTGGTCACGGTGTGGTGGACGATCACGCCGTGGACGGGGCCCCAGGCGCCCTTGTGGTTGCGGTTGTGCTCGCGCCAGTCGCCGACCTCGACGACGTTCAGGCCCTCGGCGCGCAGGGCGGCGAGCAGCGCGTCGGCGGTGAGGGGAGTTGCCATGGTTTCGCTCCAGGGTGGGTTCGGTGCGGGAGAAGGCCCCGGGCCGCCGCCGGGGGAGCGGGGGCGGCCCGGGGCCTTCGGTGGACGGGCCGGGCCCGGGTCAGGCGAGGGCGGCCCAGATGGCGTTCGCGTCCTCGATGATCGTTTCCTTGCCGGGCTTGAACGCGGCGGGCAGTGTGGTCTGGCCGGTGGTGGCCAGGCGGCCGTAGCGGGTGAAGGCGCCGGGCATCCGGGCCGCTCCGGCGGGCTGCTTGCCCGCGTTGGCGCCAGCGGCGAAGCCGGGGCCGTCGAGCCGCTTGTCGTCGGCCGGGCCGTTGACGAGCAGGGCGATCCAGTAGGTGCCGGGCTGGGCGTCGTAGGCGGTGGTGAGCGGGCAGACGACCGTGGTGCCGAAGGTCGCCACGATGTGGTTCGTCAGCGGGGCGGTGACGCCGACGCGGTTGCCGGCGGAGGTGTACAGGCCCGCGAAGGAGGCGGTGCTCAGCGAGGTGCCGTTGAAGCCGCAGACGTAGAAGACCAGGCTGCTGATCTTCGTGGGCACCGGTACGTTGACGCCGATGAGGTAGATGGTGCCCGGGACGCAGTATTGGGCGGCGTCGTAGGCGGCCGTGGCGGGGTCGAAGGTCCAGGCGGCGAAGCCCAGGTCGCGTGGGCCCCAGGTGCCGGGGGCCGCCAGGGAGTCCACGTAGCCCTTCGTCGCCAGGTGCCCGGCGATGGTCGGCGGAGCGGTGGAGACGGGGGCGGCGGTGAACGTCTTCGTCCCGTCGACGTTCTGATCGCCGGTCAGCAGTAGGGCCGTGCCCGCGGGGACGGCGCCGACGGCGGTCGGGTCCAGCACGACCTGGCCGGTGCGGCCGTTGACGGATTTCACCGGGACGGCCGACTGCTGGACGTAGCGCAGGTCGGCGGCCGCCTGGTCGAGGGCGCCCACGTCCGTCGCGGTCAGGACGACCGCGCCCTTCTTGGTGTTGACGCTGGAAACGGCCGCTACGGCGCCCGGCGGCAGCTGGGCGGCGGGCACCTTGCCGGTGGCGTCGAGCCCGGCGACCCCGTTCGCCGCGCCGACCGAGGCGGCCGGCACCGCCTTGACGTCGTCGGCGGTCAGGGCGATGTCTGCGGTGCTCCTGCCGTTGACGGACCGGACGAGCCCCGGCGCGCCGGCGGGGCCGGGGGCTCCGGCGGGACCCTGCGGGCCCGGCACGGCGACGTAGTGCGGCGCCTCGGGGTCGACCGGGGAGATGTCGGCCAGGTCCACGGTGGGCCGGGAGGCCGGCACCGCGATCTCGTAGGTGCGGTTCACCGGGATGCCGGACAGCTGCTCGGTGACGTTGTACGTCCACGTGGCCGGGTTCATGCCGGGGGTGTCCGTGGCCGGCAGCGTGGCCTTGATGCGGCCCTCCGCGTCGAGCGTGGCCACGATGGGGCCGCCCAGGATGACGTCGCTGCCGCTGTGCGTCAGCAGCGAAGGGGCGCGGAAGGTGACGGTGCCGTTGAGGGCCTCGCCGGTGGGAGTGAGGTAGCGACCTGTGACGGTCACCGTGGGAATGCCGTTGGGCAGCACGGGAGATGCCTCCTTGGGGTGGTACGTCGCGCGGGGGTCAGGACTTGACGCCGTAGAGGGCGCGGGGCGAGCAGCGCACGACGCCGCCGGCCCGGGTGGCGCGGGCCTGCACCTCGACGGTGACCTCGGCGTCGAAGGCGACCTTGACGGGCGCCGTGAACACGAGCTCGCCCGAGGCGCTCGGGCCGACCGGGACCTTGTCGACCAGCACCCGGACCTCGCCCTCGCCGGCGGCGGCGATCCGGCAGTGCAGATACGGGTGCTGGACGATCGCGGAACCGGTGTGGAGCGTGGTCCACTCGGTGGAGCCGGTGGACTCCCAGCGGCTCTCGTTCGTGGGCGTGGGCAGGGGATAGGGGATGTAGGGGCGGGCGAGACCCTCTCCGGAGGGGTCGTCCGAGAGGATGACGTTGCTCTTGTGGTCGAAGATCTTCAGCGACTGCTGGTCCTCGATGTCGGGCGCGGTGGTCCGGACCGCCAGGGCCACGGACCCGTCCTCCCGCCGCAGCAGGAAGCCGCTCTGCGGGCGGCCGCCGGGCCGGGCGGGGAAGACCTCGGGGCTCTGCCCGATGTAGAGGAGCTCGGCGCCCTTCTCGTCCTCGCTGTTGCGCACGGACAGCTGTCCGCCGTCCGTGATGACGACGTTGCCGCCCTTGACCCGGTCCATGGCGGGCCGGGTGTTGGCGCTGCCCATCAGGGCGCGCACCTGCCGCTCCAGGGAGCGGATGCGGTCGAGGAGGTCGGTGGGGATGGCTGCCATCTAGGCCTCCTCCAGGTAGAGCTTGGCGGTCTCGCCCTTGCCGCGCGCGGGCGGTGTGACGGTCAGGCCGACGACGCGGTAGCGGGCGTCGGCCCCGTCGCGGTGCCAGCCGTCGCGGATGCGCAGCAGGACGGTGGCGCCGATGAGGGCGGGCGTGATCCGGCCGTCCATGCGGATGGTGACCTCGGGGATCACCTGGGGGCGGCGGGCGCGCTGGAGTTCGGCCGCGGCGGAGCTGTCGAGGAGCGCCTTCTCCGAGACGCCGCTGAGGTCCGAGGAGCCCTCCAGCCGGGGCCAGTCGGCCTTCAGGTCCTCCTCCGCCACCTGCACGGCGGACATCTGCGGCCGGGACTCGCTGGCCTGGTCGCGATTGTCCGACTCGCCTCGGGTGACCCAGACGTTGGCTTGCACGGTCGAGTCGGCCGGCAGGCTGTAGGTGAGCACCGGGCCGGGCCGGTCCAGCACGATGTCGGCCCGGGTGGCGGTCCTGATCGTGGGGTGGCCGAGCTGGAGCCGCTTGACGCGGGCCCCGGTGTCGGGGTCGCGGAAGCAGTGGATCCGCCACTCGAAGCCGTTCTCCATGGCGGCCAGCTGGTCGATGAGCTCCCGGACCCGGGCCAGGTCGGTCCAGGCGTACGAACGTCTGGTGGCGACCTGGGACCGCTCGGTGCCGAAGGTGATCCCGATGTCGCCGCCGGGCTGCTCCTGGGCGTGCCGGACGAGACCGCGGACGATCTCGAACTGGTCGACCGGCGGCAGGGCCGGCTCGGCCTCCCGGGGGAAGCTCAGGTCCTGGGAGAGGAACCGGTGCTCGAGGTAGGAGTCGAACGTGCCCGCCTGGATCTGCACGCTCAGCCGGCCCCGCTCGTCGCCTGCCGGTGTGCTGGTCCACAGGATGCCGCCCCACCAGATGTCGGAGCCGCGCTCCAGCCAGACCGCGGTGCGGCCGGGCCGGAGCGCGGCGCGGGCGCGCCGCGCCAGGGCCTCGTCGGGCAGCGGGACGGTGGCGCGCAGCTGCCCCGGCTTGCCGATGAAGTCGTCGAACTCGACCTCGGTGAGCGGCAGGGCGTCGATGACGCGGTCGGTGAGCAGGTCGCAGAACAGGGCGCGGTAGGTGACGTCCCTCATCGGCGGCTGCCTCATGCGGTGACCTCGTAGGTGCCCCAGAGCTCGTACCAGTTGGAGGGCAGGTCGACGGGCTTGGTGCCGGGCATCCCGACCTGGCCGGCGGCGCCGAGCGGGGGCATCGGGTCGTCGCCGTCGACCCAGGCGCTGGTGGGCGCGCCGGAGGACTTGGTGGTGGTCCAGTTGCGGGCCGAGCCGCCGCTTTCGGGGCTGATCTCGCAGGCGCCGTGGAAGTAGCCGCCGTCGTTGCCGTTGCCGGAGCCGGCGCCGAGGCGGGCACGGAAGTGGCCGGTGGAGCTCCTGGCCGGCAGGACGGGCAGGGTGACGTACCAGTTGCCGTTCGCCCCCGGGCCGCCCCAGTTGTCGAAGGAGCCGATCCTCAGGAAGACGCGGAAGTGCACGACCGGGCCCATTTTGACGTACCGGCCCTCGATGGAGCCGCCGCGCAGCATCGGGTGCTCCGCGCCGTTCCGGCCCGAGCGCCACTGGGGGGTGTAGTCCTTCCACACCGGCTGCTCCGGGTACGGCCGCCACTCCTTGCCGTTCCAGCGCTCCAGGCCCGAGCCGTTGTCGCGGTACTGGCCGGGGTAGGCGCCGCCGAAGGCCACGCCCCTGGCGAGCGGGACGATGCCGCCGACCGCCACGGTCGCCCGGCGCAGGTCCTCCACCGCCGACTTCCAGTCGAGGCCGCCGGTGCCGGCGGAGGCGCCCGCGGGGATGGTGACCTTGGCCAGGGGCAGCGAGCCGGCGGGCACCGGCGGGGCCGAGGGAGAGGCCCCCGCACGGCCCGGGACGATCTCGATGGTGGCGGCGGTCTGCCCCAGGCCGTCCTGGTCGTTGTCGTACACGCGCAGGACCACGAGGTCCACGCGCGGATTGCCCGGGTCGCCGTCGGCGAAGGTGATGCTGGTGACCTCCGGTACGTAGACCGGGTAGGCGCCCGCCGCCTCGCTGCCCTGGACGACGGCACGGCCCGGGGCGACCTTGGCGCTCAGGCCGGCGGTGTCTCCGTAGACCCGCAGGCCGGAGACCGTCGTGGTGCCGTTCGCCGAACCCGGCAGCACGCCGTCCAGAGAGGTCATGGCGCCGCCGGGGGTCATGGCGCCGAGCGGGGCGAGGCGGGTGTCGGTGCGGGACTGGCCACCGCCCGCGTCGGTGGTGTTGAGCAGCCAAGCGCTGCGGATGTTCATGCCGTTCTCCATGAGGTGTGTGGGTGGGGATGGGCGGCCGGGCTCGTGCGCGGGCCGGTCACCAGCTCGCGTCGCGCCAGGTGACGGAGACCTGCGCCTCGGTGTTGACCGCGTCGGGATCGCAGCGGAAGGCCAGCGACGACTCCCCGGGCTCCAGCTGGAAGAGCTGCTCGGGCGAGGACCGGGCGGTGGCGGTGTGCAGCCGGGACGTCGTCCCGTTGAGGGTGACCGTGCCCGCGCCGGTGTCGACGGTCAGCACGTCCTGGGGGCCGAGCGCGATGTCGTACTCCAGGCGCAGGTCGTCGCCGAGCCGGGTCAGCGACGGCCGCCGGACCGGGCCGCGGAACTCGATCACCGGGGTGGCCGGGGCGTCACCGGCGTTGACCGCGGTGAGCACGCCGTTGGCGGACGAACCTCCCCAGGCCAGCGGCCACGTCAGACCGCCGCCCCAGTCGAGGCCGGCCTCCCGCCGTGGCAGCCCGGTCGTCGCGGTCCGCTCCTCGATGGAGAAGCGCCGCGGATCGGCGCAGACCCACTGCACGGTGGCCTTGGCCGCGCCGCGCGTGACGAACATGCGGTCGTGCGGCATGGCGCGCTGGTTGACCCGGGCCCGTACGGCCAGCGTCTCGCCGTGCAGCCGTACGGCCAGCCACCGCTCGTCGCCATGGACGGCGGTGGCGGCCCGGAACCGCCGTGCCACCTCCGCCGCCCGCTCGGGACGGTCCGGCAGCAGCCAGACCGGCGCGGTGACGGTACGGGCCTGCGCCCACAGCGCCCCCGGCCAGGCACCGTGCTGGTCGGGCCGGAGGACGTCGCCACTGTCGAGGCCGGGCAGGTCGGCCCAGCCGGTGAGACCGCCACTGTCGATCTCGTAGTCGGTGCCGGGCCCGAAAAGAAGCCCGGCCCACTGGATCTGCCCGTCGCGGGTGATCAGTGAGCCGGGGGGTTCGGTGCCGGTGTTCATCTGTGTCGGGGTTGGTGCCATGGGCGGGTGGCCCTCACCTTCTTGTCTGTGCGAGGAACAGCAGGTCCTCGGCGATGCCGTGGGAGCCGCGCCCCTCCGGCTCGTAGTAGTGCTCGACCCGCGGACCCCGGACTCCCGGCACCCCGGCGCGGGCCGCCTCGGCCGTACGGGCCAGCAGCGCGTCGAGCTTGGACAGCGGCAGTACGACCTCGCTCTCGCCGGCCTCGGCGAGGATCACGGGTACGCCGCCGGGGACGGGGGCCACGACGCCGCCCTGGGCGAGCATGGGGATTCGGGGGAGGTCGACGCCGGGGATGTGGTTGAGGCCGTCGATCACCAGGTTGGCGAAGGAGACCAGCCCGTTGAGGGGGACCTTGAGGAAGCCCACCGCGGTCTGGAAGGCGGTCTTGCCGAACTCCGCGATGCCGCCGAAGAAGCCGTCCATGCCCTCGCGGATGTGCTGGAAGCCCTTCGGCAGGTCCTCGCGGAGGAACTTCACCGGATCGCTGACGTAGCGGCGGATGTTCTCGAAGAGGGCCGCGCCCACCGCCAGACCGGTGATCATCGGCGTCATCGCCAGGAAAGCGGGGCCGATGAGGAGTTCGAACGAGGAGAAGACCTCCTCCATGAACGCCCTGCCGGCGTCGGAGTCCATCGCGAACTCGATGAGCTGCGCGGCCACCGGCACGATCAGCGTGGCCAGCAGGATCAGGGGATTGCCCTTCATCACCAGGTTGACCGCGTCCCAGATCTGGGCGGCGGTCCCCATGCCGCCGCCCAGGACACCGCCCAGCCGGCCGGCCCTTCCGGCCAGCTTCGCCTGCTTCAGGATGGGCTGGGCGCCGGTGCCGGCCTGCCGGTGGAGGTCCTTCACCAGCCGGCCGGCCGTCCGGCTGCCGGCTCTGCCCTTCAGCAACTGAGTGTTCGCGGTGCGGGCGCTCCTGCCGAGCGTGTCGACGGCCCGGCCGGCCGTGCCGGCGCCGGTGCCGAACTGCTTGACGGACGCGCCGGCCGGGCCCTTGCCGCGGCCGAGCCGGTCGAGGGCGCGGGCGGCGGTCGCGACGGCCCGCGCGTTGTCCCTGACGGCCGAGGCTCCCTGCCCCAGCAGGGAGCCGAAGCGGGCGAAGGCGCCGGATGTGTTGATGAGCGGGTGGGCGGATGCTGCGGCTGCCGCCATACGGGTACCTCCTTATCCGCGAGCCTTGGCGAGGAACATCAGGGCCATGGCGGTCTGCTGGGGATCGCTCGTCTGCGTGGCGTAGTAGTTCTCGATGTGCAGGCCCTCGCCGGTGGATCCCCGGCGGGCGCTGCCGCCACCGAGGGCGTCCCTCGCCGTCCGCGACAGCAGCCGGTCCAGCTTGGACAGTGGCATCACGGCCTCGGCCTCACCGGCCTCGGCGACGATCGCGGGCACGCCACCGCTGCGCGGCTGGACCACGCCGCCCTCCGCGAGCAGCGGGATGTGGCCGATGTTGACGGTGAAGTTCTTGCCGCCGATGAAGGGGACCCAGTCGGGGACCTTCACATGGATGCCGTTGACCGAGTCCGAGGCCCTGTTGATGAGCTTGATGACCTCGTTGATCGGCCACTTGGCCGCGTCGTAGATCGTCCGGAACACGGCTTTGGCGGACTCGGGCAAGGAGTCCCAGGCCGCGTGCAGCCCCTCCTTGACCTTCTTGAACGCGCCGGGGACGTCGACGCTGAACCACATCACGATGGGCGCGATCGCGAGCTTGAGTCCCTTGAAGACCAGGGAGATCGCCTTGCCGGTGATCTGGATCAGAGGGCCGATGAACTTCATGGCGACGTCGACGGCCTTGCTGATGGCGTCGAAGGCGACCTTCATGATGCGCTGCATCGTCTTCGACTTGGACGCCATGGTGACGACCTTCTCGATGAGCGGGGCGAAGAGTTCCACGAGCATCCCGAGGATGTTGCCCCGCATGGACTTGTTGAGCCCCTTGACCCCGCCGGCAGCCTTCTTCGTGCCACCCTCGAACTTCCCCATTTCCCGGCTGCCGCTGCCGGCGGCCTTTCCGAGCCTGCCGACGGACCTCTCGGCATGGTCGGAGTTGGTCCGGAGTGTCTTGACCTCACGGGCGGCCTGCTGCGACGAGCCCTTGAGCTTCCCGACATTGCCGTTGGCGGTGCCGGCCTGTCTGCCGAGGTTGCCCGCGGCGCGGCCGGCGGCGTCGGCGTTGGTTCTGAAGCCTCTGAGAGGGGCGGTGGTCCGGCCCAGGGATTGAACTAGAGACATGATTTATCCGATTCGGAAGTACGAGCGATCTCCGTGGCCGATTTTCAATGCCCGGCCAATCCATTGCTCAGCGAATCGAGCGTCCTGCTCATTTCGAGCATGTGTCTGCCCGCCGCCTCTGTATCCCTTCGTATGTTCTCCCGTGCTTTTTTGGCATCCCTCTCCGCCTTCTTCGCATCGTCTCGCATTGCCTTGGCGCGTTCTATGTCGGGTCTGGCGTTGAAATATGCGGTCCGAAAAGCGCTGAGGTCACGTCTGGCTTTTGCGACTTTGGCTGCATTGGTGGGATCGAGCTGGGCCTGCCGCACGCTCTCCTTGGCGGTCGCCTTGGCCGCGCCGACCTCCGAGTGCAGGACCTTCGCCTTCTTGTCCGCAGCTTCCTGCTTCTGTTTGCTGTCGCGGGCGTGGGGCCAGGTCCACTTCTGTTTTCCGCCGAATACGATCCCCTTCTCGTCGACCTTCAGCAGGGCGCCGTCCACCTTTACAGGTGTGAACCCCATGGCCACGAGGCCGAGTGAGATCTTCAGGCCCTCGACGCTGCCGCTCAAGGCGGTGACGGAACCGCTGAGCGTGCTCATGGTTGCCGTCATGCCGTTTACGGTCATTCCCATTCTGTTGACCGTAAAGCTGAGGTCGTTTATTTTCTTGCTGTACTCGGTGTGCTGCTTCGCGGGGTCCTCGAACTTGTCGCCGAAATAGTCGGGGACAAGTGGGCCCGGGTCTACGGCCATATGGGCTCACCTGAATCACATGTGCGGCTGATGTGGTATCTCTTGATTTTCCCGGTCGTCTTTGCTATTTTTGATTTTTTGGGCCCGTTGTTCGGGGGGAGTTATCGTGCTGGAATGGGTCGTTGAAGGCTACGGCTGGGCGTGGCTCGGGTATTTATTTGTAGTGCTGCTTCCGACGGCGATATTTGTCATTCCGTTCGGCGCCTATCCGCTGCTTGTCGACCGGAGGCTCCGCAAGGCCGGTGTGGCTGTCACGTCTGTATGCACGGATGCGTCGTGGTCTGAGGGGCGCGTATCGGAGGAGTTTCACTTCACTACGCTGGACGGGCTGGGGGCGTTCTACAGAAGCCCTCTTGCGGATGGGCGCATGTGCCGGGACGGCGAGCGGGTGGGGATTGTTTACGATCCCCGGGCGCCGCATCGCAGAGCGCGTACGGAAATCGAGTTGAGCAGGAAGTCGCCGGCCCGCCGCGACCTGGGTTGCGGTCTGCTACTGCTGTTGCTCCTGCACGTGCTCATGCTGCCTTTCGTTATTCTTTTCGCTCTCTGAGCGTGAGCCCCTCGGTGTGCCGCTCCGCCCGAAAGGCGGGGCTCAGAGTCGCGGCTCCGGCCCGAAGAAGCGGGCCAGGTCCTCCGAGGCCGGGGTGGCGTCGCCGGCGTGGGTTCCGGCCTCGTCGCCGGAGGCCGGCTCGTCCTCCGGGTCCGGGAGGCCCGGTCGCGGGACCGGTTCCGGGTAGTCCAGCGGCTCCGCGTCCTCGCCGCTGTTGATGGTGGTCGTCAGCCAGTTGGCGACGGACAGATGGTCGGTGATCGCCGCTAGCAGGTGCGTCGACGCGTCCCATTCCACGGCTTCGCCGTGCAGGTCGCGGTTGATCGCGCTGTCGCGTGGCATGTGCTTCACCAGCACCGAGAGCCGTCGCGAGGACAGTGAACCCCGGTGCCAGTCGAGCAGGTCCACCCCGTAGTGGCGCAGCAGATCGGCTTCCAGAGCCTCGGCGTGTTCCTCTGCGAACGCGTCGAGGCTCAGTCTTCCCCCAGGCCGAGCCCGGTCTCCTTGCCGTAGGCCTCGAGGATCGCGGCGATGTCCTGCATCGTCACGTCGTGGTCGAGGAAGCGCTCGAACTGCTTCTCGCCCAGCAGCAGGCCCAGCAGGCCGTCGACGTCGTTGTCGTCGAGCTCGCGCAGGGCGCGGGCCGTGCGGTGGCCGATCTCGGTGGGGAGTTCGAAGGTGTCGCCGTCGAGCCGGAAGGTCCAGTTCTTGCCGAGGGCCTCCAGGCGCTGGGCGCGGGCCGCGTTGACGTCGAATCCGGGCATGGTGGTGCTCCTTGTCGGAAGTGAGGAAGCGAGGGGGAGAAGAGGGAAGGGGCGCCGGCGGCGGTGCTCGCCGGCGCCCGGTGTGCTTACTTGCCCGCGCCCGCCGCGTACGCCGTGTCCTTCATCAGCCACGTGGCCAGCGCGTCGCCCGGCTTCTGGGCCAGGGCGGTGAAGGTGACGCCCAGCTTGATGGCGCCCTTGCGGTTGAGGTCCATGTCGTCCTGGACGGTGACCAGGCCGCGCGGGATGACGATGCGGTACTTGATGTCCGCGCCGTCGCTGAACTCCACGCCCAGGGCGCGCTCGTCCTCGCCCTGGTCGGTCTGGATGTCGTACTTGTAGACGTTGGAGTTCGGGGTGCTCTCGCCCACCGTGCCGCCGCCGAAGAAGAACGGCAGGGTGTCCTCGTTGAGCTGGAGCATGCCGAACTTCACGGTCAGTTCGCGCTCGGTGTAGATGGTGCGGGCCGGGCTCAGCGACTGCCAGGTGTCGATGTTGGCGGTCTTGCCCTTGCGGCCGAACTTCACGCCGTCGGTGCTGGTGTAGCCCAGGTCGCGCCAGCCGGTGCCCCAGTCGGTGGTGTTGAGGTCGGCCGGGCCGCTCGTGCCGGGCTTGGCGATGAGGATGCGGCCGGTGCCGGCGACGCGGATCTCGCTCGGGTTCATACCGGGCATGAGGTTCTCCTTGATGAGAGGGATGAGAAAGGGAAGTCGTGCATGACAAAGGCCCCGCCGGATCGGCGGGGCCTGGCTGGTGGACGGTGCTCTACTCCGGGCGGAGCGAGAGGCGCACCGTGGTGAGGTAGCGGTTGCCGGCGGGCCGGTTGTAGTCCGGGAGCCAGCGCACGGCCTCGGTCTCGACGACGTCGGTGACGACCGCCGTGCCGTAGCGGGTGCCGCGGAGCTGGAGGAGGGCGGAGCGGACGGCGAGCGACACGGTGTGTGCCGTCGTCTTGTCCGGTCCGTAGACCTCCAGCTCGACGAGGGGCTGGTCGAGGTGGAGGTCGTCGACCCAGGCGCCGCCGGTCCGGGAGACCAGCACCACCTTCTGCGTACCGTCGAAGCCGGCGGGCGGACGGTTGTCGACGACCGCGCCGGCCAGCTCCGGCCGGTACTTGAGGTTCTCGACGACGAGGCGTTCCACGTCGGGGAACGAGAGCGCTGCTTCGTTCACGGGGTGCTCCTTTGCGTAACGCGAAGCGGCGGACGCCGCGCCCTTGTCGTGGGCACAGCTCCGCCGCTGCATCTATTGTGAACGAGAACGCGCGAGCGCGCAACAAGAAGTTTCGAGCTCGCAATCAGGAGGGGGTCAGTACGCCGGCCCCAGTAAGAGCGTCGCCTCCCGGATCTCCGCTATCGCCGCCTCCACCTCGTAGTACCGGTCGGCGACCTCCCGGTCCGGCTCGAGGTCGACGACGCCGGCGTCCAGGGCGCGCAGCCGGTCCCCGATGGCGTTGAGCCGCACCTCCAGCGCGAACTTGCCCTGGGTCGCCGGCCCCGCCCAGGCCAGCTCGCCCGCCGCGGCGGACAGGGCGGCATGCGCCCGCTCGCGGATGGGGGTGAGGGTGCGGAGCAGCTCCGCCAGCGTGGCGTAGAGGTCGCCGAGGCCGTTGATGAGCTCGTTCAGCCGCTCCATGGTGGGAACGCAGGAGGAGATGTACTCCGTGAGGTACTCGGCGGCCGGTGTCAGCGACTCGAAGTCCGCCTCGTCCGCACCCTCGCGCCATGAGACGCGTACCTTCTCGTACTCCGCGGACCTGTCGCGGGCGTCGCGCCGGAGGTCCTCGACGTCCGGCAGCCGCGCGCGGATCGACCGGGCCGGCAGGCCGGCGCCCTCGTCGAGCAGCTCCTCGACGGCGGCCCGCATGTCGGTCAGCGTCTCGAAGGTCTCCACGGTCATGCGGAGCGAGTCGTCCGCCATGTCGAGCATCCCCGCGAAACCCTCCCGGGCCTCCGCCAGCATCTCCTCGTAGGAGGGTTTCACCCGCTTCCGTCTCCACATGACCGCTTCCCCGCCCGTCTCCCGTATCCCCGGCATCTCCCCGCGCCTCGCGGCATAATCGATCTTACGATCAAACCGGTCGTCCGGTCTGTATCGCGGAACGTCCCCCTGAGGAGACGGAGTGTCAGAGTGGCGGGATAGATTAAAGGACGATCGCGCACACTCCCGGGTATCTCACGACAGATGCGCTGGAGGTGTCACGGAGGGGCCAAATGAGTAGGCGAACAGCACCTGGGGGTGGCATGAGCGAGCGAGTCGTGATGTGCGGGGGACCTGCACGATGAGTGTGCACAGCGATCGGATCACGGAGGTCGTGGCGGCCACCGTCGAGGTCGCCGCCGAGTCCGGGGAGGCCGGGATATTCACCGACGAGGTCGCCCAGGCGCTCACGTCCGTCGTGGGGAAGCTCGCCGCCAAGGCCGTCGACGCCGCCGAGGTCCGCGGATTCGTCAGCGGCTGGCAGGAGGCCGTCGAGACCGTCGAGGACGGCACGCGACGCACCGACGCCGGCGCCCAGGTGTACCGGATGCCCTCGTGGAGCGCCGCCGACTCCGGCCCCTCCAACGCCTGACCGGCCGGTGCCCGCGGAAGCCGGCGAACGCGGAAGTGCCCCGGGGCCTTGAGGGCCTCGGGGCACTGGCATGTTCTCGTATATATAGGGGACACCGAGTCCCCATACGGGCTTACGGGCTACGAGCTCTACGGCCTCATCCGGTGAGGGCCGGCGGCCGGGTCCGTTCATGCGCGCGGCGCGTCGCGCGCTCCGCCGCGAAGACGTCCTCCAAGCGGAACAGGTGGCCGCGGCCGCGCCGTCCGGCCGGGGCCAGGTGCCCCAGTTGGACCCACTTGCGGATCGTGTCGGGCACGACCGCCGCCTCTTGGGCCGCGATCGCCGTCGTCACCAGGGTCGTCATCGCACGCTCCCCTCGAGGCCGGCGCCCGGGCTCTCGCCCAGGTTCCCGCCGAGCAGGTCCCAGTCCGCCCGGACCCATGCGTGGCGGTGTCCCCCGTCCGTACGGCAGCCGCAGGCCGGGTCCTGGCAGCGGCAGCCGGGGTTGACGCACAGGATCGTCTCGCGCCGGGGGAAGACGCGCAGCGAGACGGAGTCGCAGTGCACGCAGCGGCCCCGCACCCGGACGGGGGTCTCCGCGTCGCCGAGGGCGAGGGAGGAGCGGTGGGCCATTCGGCGGGTCTCGCCGCGTACGTGCTCGGCGAGGGCGGGGTCCGGGTGGGCGGCCACGCGGTCCAGCAGGGAGATCAGCCGGAGCAGGCGCTCCGGGACGGTGCCCCGGCGCGGGCGCGGCAGGCCCAGCTTCTCGGCGACGGCCTCCTCCAGTTCCACCACGCCGTCGGTGATGTCGCGGATGGTGTCGGAGACGAAGAGCCGGATGGGCGTGGAGGGGCCGGACGGGGGCCGGGTTCCGGTAGGGGAGGGGCGGGCGGTGCGGCTGGGGGCGAGTTCGCGGCTCAGCTCCGGGAACTGACGGAGCAGGACCCCCAGCCAGACGATGGGACTGTCCTTCGTGGTCATGACGGCTCCTCCAGGTGGTCGGCCGGACGGTCGTCCCCGAGTGCCTCGGGGACGGGCACCTCTTTGCCGTTGCGCCACAGGCGTCCTCCGCTGACCCCGTCGAACCAGCTCACCTGGGGCGCGACGGCCTCCAGGCAGTAGCGGCGTACGGGACAGACGGCGCAGGCCCGCAGGGCGGGGAGCGCGGCCTTGGGGCGGCGGGCGAAGACGGCGCCGTCCGGAAGGCCGGCGCAGGCGGCGCGGGTGCGCCAGTCGGCGGGGTGGCGGGCGGGGCCGGGGTGCGGATAGCCGGAGGCGGGGGCGCGGAGCGCGGATGAGGGCATGGCGGGTCGGCCCCTCTCGGGCACGGAAGCGGGCGGTGCGGGCGGTGCGCGGCGGCGTCCGGGGTGCGGGGTGCGGGTGCGTGCGGAGATCGGACGGACCGGCCGGTTTGTTGCGCCTACGCAATGAACCGTACCCAGCTTGCGCGCGAGAGCGCAACAAGAGACCTTCGAGTGGCTCTCGCGCCCGCCGTCGCGGCGGTAATGCACCAGATAACCCAACCTTTGGCGTGAATTTCCCCCCGCGAGGTAGCCAGTTGCGGGCGCGCACTCCATCCTGGTTATTGCGTGCGCGATCGGACGGTAGGGTTCTGGGTGCGGAGGGAGCGTGTTATGGGCGAAAAGGGCTCGGACATGGAGCGGTTCGCGGGCTGGGTCGAGCATCTGATGCGGGAGCGCGGATACGACATCGACAACCCGCGGGGCGGCGGCAGGTCGCGGCTGGCGGAGGATGCCGGGGTGCACCGCGCGGCGGTGACCCGGTTGCTGCAGCGCCAGAGCCTGCCGGACCTGGAGACCATGCGCGCGCTGGCGCGGGTCCTGGGTGTCGGGCTGCGCGACATGCTGATCGAGTCGGGCAAGGTGTCCGCGGAGGACCTCCCCCTGCCGGGTGGGACGCCCGCCGGTGCGGGCGCGCGGGCCGCCGGGCGCGTGACGCCGCCGGAAGCCGCCGAGATGCTGGGCATCCCGGACAGTCACCGCCGCCAGTTCGTGGAGATGACGGAGATGATCCTCGCCGTCAGCGGGGCCCGTCCGGAGGACGCCCGCCCCGCTCCGAGGGGCATGTCGGCCGGCCGCTGAGTGTGGCCGACGTCACCTGTTCGGCACCCCCCGGCGCGCCCCGTGAGGCCCCTTTGATCCGCGACCTGCGCAGGCCACAGGGGTGTCCTCCGTGTGTGCATTTGTTTTGACCCCAGCCCATGCGGTAGGTACGCTCTGACCTTGTGCCTGGGGTGTCCCTGGGCTCTCGTGCGTGCCTTCAAACCGTGCGAGAGGCTCGGAACCGGACGGTGCTGAACCGTTCGGAGACACCGAAATCTGCATCCATCCACCATTCGGTGGAGCCTGCAGCCTTCGACACACCCGACCGCGTGGGTCGGTGGTTCCAGGTTAGTTTTATCGTGATCGGCACACAGAAACCGGAGAAACGGTGCCTACGATCCAGCAGCTGGTCCGAAAGGGCCGGCAGGACAAGGTCGAGAAGAACAAGACGCCCGCACTCGAGGGTTCGCCCCAGCGTCGTGGCGTCTGCACGCGTGTTTTCACGACCACCCCGAAGAAGCCGAACTCGGCGCTCCGTAAGGTCGCGCGTGTGCGTCTGACCTCCGGCATCGAGGTCACCGCTTACATTCCGGGTGAGGGCCACAACCTGCAGGAGCACTCCATCGTGCTCGTCCGCGGTGGCCGTGTGAAGGACCTGCCGGGTGTTCGCTACAAGATCATCCGCGGTTCCCTCGACACGCAGGGCGTCAAGAACCGTAAGCAGGCTCGCAGCCGCTACGGCGCCAAGAAGGAGAAGTAAGAATGCCTCGTAAGGGCCCCGCCCCGAAGCGCCCGGTCATCATCGACCCGGTTTACGGCTCCCCCCTGGTGACGTCGCTGATCAACAAGATCCTCCTGCACGGCAAGCGCTCCACCGCCGAGCGCATCGTGTACGGCGCCATGGAGGGTCTGCGCGAGAAGACCGGTAACGACCCGGTCATCACCCTCAAGCGCGCTCTCGAGAACGTGAAGCCGGCTCTCGAGGTCAAGTCCCGCCGTGTCGGTGGCGCCACCTACCAGGTGCCGGTCGAGGTCCGTCCGGGCCGCGCCTCCACCCTGGCGCTGCGCTGGCTGGTCGGTTACTCCCGCGCCCGTCGCGAGAAGACCATGACCGAGCGCCTCATGAACGAGCTGCTGGACGCCTCGAACGGTCTCGGCGCCTCGGTCAAGAAGCGTGAGGACACGCACAAGATGGCCGAGTCCAACAAGGCCTTCGCGCACTACCGCTGGTAGTCGCTACCCCCATCGAGAACCGAGAGAAGACTGAGCCATATGGCCACCACTTCGCTTGACCTGGCCAAGGTCCGCAACATCGGGATCATGGCCCACATCGACGCGGGCAAGACGACCACCACCGAGCGGATCCTGTTCTACACCGGTGTTTCGTACAAGATCGGTGAAGTCCACGACGGCGCTGCCACGATGGACTGGATGGAGCAGGAGCAGGAGCGCGGCATCACGATCACGTCTGCCGCGACGACCTGCCACTGGCCGCTGAACGACGTCGACCACACCATCAACATCATCGACACCCCGGGCCACGTCGACTTCACCGTCGAGGTGGAGCGTTCGCTGCGCGTGCTCGACGGTGCCGTGACGGTGTTCGACGGCGTCGCCGGTGTTGAGCCCCAGTCCGAGACCGTTTGGCGTCAGGCGGACCGCTACGGCGTGCCGCGTATCTGCTTCGTCAACAAGCTGGACCGTACGGGTGCCGAGTTCCACCGCTGCGTCGACATGATCGTCGACCGCCTCGGTGCGGTTCCGCTGGTCATGCAGCTGCCGATCGGTGCCGAGGCCGACTTCAAGGGCGTGGTCGACCTCGTCCAGATGAAGGCTCTGGTCTGGTCCGCCGAGGCCGCCAAGGGCGAGATGTACGACGTCGTCGACATCCCGGCCACGCACACCGAGGCTGCCGAGGAATGGCGCGGCAAGCTCCTCGAGGGTGTCGCCGAGCACGACGACGCCATGATGGAGCTCTTCCTCGAGGGCCAGGAGCCCACCGAGGAGCAGCTGATGGCGGCCATCCGCCGCATCACGCTGGCCTCCCGTGGCAGCGCCGACTCCGTCACCGTCACCCCGGTGTTCTGTGGCACCGCGTTCAAGAACAAGGGCGTTCAGCCCCTGCTCGACGCGGTCGTGCGCTACCTGCCGTCGCCGCTCGACATCGAGGCCGTTGAGGGCCACGCGGTCAACAACGCCGACGAGGTCGTCAAGCGCAAGCCGTCCGACGACGAGCCGTTCTCCGGTCTTGCCTTCAAGATCATGAGCGACCCGCACCTCGGCAAGCTCACCTTCGTCCGGGTCTACTCGGGCCGCATGGAGGCTGGATCCCAGGTCCAGAACTCCGTGAAGGGCAAGAAGGAGCGCATCGGCAAGATCTACCGGATGCACGCGAACAAGCGTGAGGAGATCGAGTCGGTGGGTGCCGGTGACATCGTCGCCGTCATGGGTCTGAAGCAGACCACCACCGGTGAGACCCTCTGCGACGCCGCGAACCCGGTGATCCTCGAGTCGATGGACTTCCCGGCGCCGGTCATCCAGGTCGCCATCGAGCCCAAGTCCAAGGGCGACCAGGAGAAGCTGGGTGTCGCCATCCAGCGCCTGGCCGAGGAGGACCCGTCCTTCCAGGTCCACACGGACGAGGAGACGGGCCAGACCATCATCGCGGGTATGGGCGAGCTGCACCTCGACGTGCTGGTCGACCGTATGCGTCGTGAGTTCCGCGTCGAGGCCAACGTCGGCAAGCCGCAGGTCGCGTACCGCGAGACGATCCGCAAGGCCGTCGAGCGTATCGACTACACGCACAAGAAGCAGACTGGTGGTTCCGGCCAGTTCGCGAAGGTGCAGATCGCGATCGAGCCCCTCGAGGGCGACGGTTACGAGTTCGAGAACAAGGTCACCGGTGGCCGTATCCCGCGGGAGTACATCCCGTCCGTGGACGCGGGTTGCCAGGAGGCCATGGAGTTCGGTGTTCTGGCCGGCTACCCGCTGACCGGCGTCAAGGTGACGCTGCTCGACGGTGCCTTCCACGACGTCGACTCCTCGGAGCTCGCGTTCAAGATCGCCGGTTCCATGGCGTTCAAGGAGGGTGCTCGCAAGGCGTCTCCGGCTCTGCTTGAGCCGATGATGTCGGTCGAGGTCACCACCCCCGAGGACTACATGGGCGACGTCATCGGTGACATCAACTCCCGCCGTGGCCAGATCGAGGCCATGGAGGACCGTCACGGCGCCAAGCTCGTCAAGGGCCTGGTTCCGCTGTCGGAGATGTTCGGCTACGTCGGCGACCTCCGCAGCAAGACCTCGGGTCGCGCAAGCTACTCGATGCAGTTCCACTCCTACGCCGAGGTTCCGCGGAACGTCGCCGAGGAGATCATCGCGAAGGCCAAGGGCGAGTAACGAGCTCCGTCTCCACAGACGAGGCTCACGCCGTAGGCTTGACACCGACCGCTGGGGCATACCACGGCAAACCGTAAGGTTTCGCCGCGGGTGCCCCGGCGGCCGGCTCCCCAGCAAAGATCCCTGGCGCCGATCGAAGTAAGGCGTACAGAACCACTCCCAGGAGGACCCCAGTGGCGAAGGCGAAGTTCGAGCGGACTAAGCCGCACGTCAACATCGGCACCATCGGTCACGTCGACCACGGTAAGACCACTCTTACCGCGGCGATCACCAAGGTGCTGCACGACGCGTACCCGGACCTGAACCCCTTCACGCCTTTCGACGAGATCGACAAGGCCCCGGAGGAGCGTCAGCGCGGTATCACCATCTCGATCGCGCACGTCGAGTACCAGACCGAGTCGCGTCACTACGCCCACGTTGACTGCCCGGGTCACGCGGACTACATCAAGAACATGATCACCGGTGCCGCCCAGATGGACGGCGCGATCCTCGTGGTCGCCGCGACCGACGGTCCGATGCCGCAGACCAAGGAGCACGTGCTCCTCGCCCGTCAGTCGGGTGTTCCGTACATCGTCGTCGCCCTGAACAAGGCCGACATGGTGGACGACGAGGAGATCCTGGAGCTCGTCGAGCTCGAGGTCCGTGAGCTCCTCAACGAGTACGAGTTCGACGGCGACAACGCTCCGGTTGTCCAGGTCTCGGCGCTCAAGGCGCTCGAGGGCGACAAGGAGTGGGGCGAGAAGCTCCTCGGCCTCATGAAGGCCGTGGACGAGAACATCCCGCAGCCCGAGCGTGACGTCGACAAGCCGTTCCTGATGCCGATCGAGGACGTCTTCACGATCACCGGTCGTGGCACCGTCGTCACCGGTCGTATCGAGCGTGGTGTCCTGAAGGTCAACGAGACCGTCGACATCATCGGCATCAAGACCGAGAAGACCACCACCACGGTCACCGGTATCGAGATGTTCCGCAAGCTGCTCGACGAGGGCCAGGCCGGTGAGAACGTCGGTCTGCTCCTCCGTGGCATCAAGCGCGAGGACGTCGAGCGCGGCCAGTGCATCATCAAGCCGGGTTCGGTCACCCCGCACACCGAGTTCGAGGCCACGGCCTACATCCTGTCGAAGGACGAGGGTGGCCGTCACACCCCGTTCTTCAACAACTACCGTCCGCAGTTCTACTTCCGTACGACTGACGTGACCGGTGTTGTGACCCTCAAGGAGGGCACGGAGATGGTCATGCCCGGCGACAACGCCGAGATGACCGTCAACCTGATCCAGCCCGTCGCGATGGAGGAGGGCCTGCGCTTCACCATCCGTGAGGGCGGCCGCACCGTCGGCGCCGGCCAGGTCACCAAGATCAACAAGTAAGTTCTCTCTTACTTGACGGTCTGAGAGGGCCCGCACACCTTCGGGTGTGCGGGCCCTCTCGCCTTTTCCCGGACCGTTCCGGGCTTTTCCCGGACCGCTTCCGGCCGCTCAGGCCTCTTCCGGGACGTACGGCAGGATCTGCCGCAGCAGCCCCTTGGGGTGGCCCCGGCGCCGCCATTCCCTCGGATAGCCGATCGAGACCTCCTCGAACCGGACCCCGTCGTACCAGGTGGTGCGGGGGATGTGCAGATGGCCGTACACCACCGCGGCGGTGTTGAACCGGGTGTGCCAGTCCCTGGTGAGGACGGTGCCGCACCACTGGGTGAACTCCTGGTACGTCATGACCTCCGTGGGCTCGCGCACCAGCGGCCAGTGGTTGACGAGCACCAGTGGCACGGACGGGTCGTGCGCCGCCAGCCGCTCCTCGGTGGCCGCTACCCGCGCCCGGCACCAGTCCTCGGCGCCCTCGTACGGCTCGGTGTGCAGCAGGTACTCGTCCGTGCACACGATGCCCGCCGCGCGGGCCTGGGCCAGCGACTCCTGCTTGGTGGCGGCCGTGGGGGTGCGGAAGGTGTAGTCGTACAGCGTGAACAGCGGCGCCACGGCCACCGGGCCGCCCTCGCCGTCCCACACCGGCCAGGGGTCCTCCGGCGTCACCACGCCCATGCCCCGGCACAGCTCGACCAGCCGCTCGTAGCGGGCCGGGCCGCGCAGGGCGACCGGGTCCGGGCGCGGCGTCCACAGCTCGTGGTTGCCCGGGGTCCAGACGACCTTGGCGAAGCGGCCGGCGAGCAGTTTGAGCGTGCGCTCGACGTCCGCGAACTTCTCGGCGACGTCGCCGGCCACGATCAGCCAGTCGTCGTCGGTGGTGGGGCGCAGTGATTCGGCGATGGGCACGTTGTCGGTCATGCCGGTGTGCAGGTCGCTGACGGCCAAGAGCCGTCGGCCTGGGCTGGGCGAATTCGGCTGCTGCATGGGCCTACGGTAGGCCGTACGATCCGACGGACCGTCAGCAGCCGGTCCGTGGGCGGCCCGGTCGGGCGCGCGGCTCAGCCCGCCCCTCCCCGCGCGAGCGGCCCCCGGCCGTTGAGCAGGTCCCGGCCCAGGACGCTGAGGGTGTGGTACGCCCGGCCGTTCGCACGGTTCGTGGTGATCAGCCCGGCGTCCCGCAGGACGGTGGCGTGGTGGCTTGCCGTGGCCATGGCGATGCGCACCTTGCGGGCCAGCTCGCTGGTGGTGCAGCCGCGCGCGGTGGCCTCCAGGACCTCGGCCCGGGTGCGGCCCAGCAGGGCGGCCAGCGGCGGCTCGCCGCGATGCTCGCGCGGGCCGTGGACATCCAGGAGCCAGCCGGGGTCGTGGACGACCGGGTAGACGAGGACGGGAGGTAGCTCCGGATCCCGCAGCACGGTCGGGGCGCGCCAGCAGAAGAAGGAGGGCACGAGCCTCAGCCCGCGCCCCTCCAGATAGACGTCCTCGTTGGTGCCGGGGATCGCCACCTCCAGTACGGGCGGGTTCCAGCGCACGGCCGGGTGGAGGGTGGACAGCAGGTGCTCGCCGCCGCTGTGCAGCATGGACTGCGAGCGGGCGGCCCGGTCGGCCGAAATGTGCTCCCGCAGCTTGTCGAGGTAGGGCCGCACCGCCAGGTCGTGGAAGGCGGTGATGCCGTCGCCCAGGGCGTGCAGGGCCGTGCTCTCGCCCTCGGCGAGGGCGCGGACGAAGTGCAGGTCACGGCGGTCGGGCGCCAGCAGCTCCAGGTCGCGGCGGAGGGTGCGGCGGGGCAGCGACAGCATGGCGTCGAGGCCGTCGCGCAGCCCCTCGGCGGATTCCGGCGGGGTGAGGAAGTCGGGGGAGTAGCCCCGGGGCGGGGCCAGGGCCAGCAGCCGGCGCATGGGGTCCGTCAGCCGGCCGCGGATCCGCTCGCGCCACTGCCCGAAGACCAGGGGCCCCTGGCCCGTCTGGACCATGTGGGCGGCCAACAGGTTCTCCCACATGATGTCGGGCTCCGCCGACACCCTGATCCGGCCGAGGTCGACGCCCGTGAAGTGAATGCGCACGCCCTTGCCACTGCCCCTGTGGGGCGCGGCTTGAACGTGGCGGTGGCCGAGGAGGGGTCCTCCTCGGCCATTCGGGTGAAACCGGCGCGTACGGAGCCTCAGGCGCCGGAGCCCGGCGCCGGGCGCCACACCCAGGGGGTGGCGTCCGGGCTCAGGCCCACGGCGCACAGCCGGTGGGTGGCGTCGGTGAGCAGGGCGGGGGAGCCCACGGGCACGTAGGCGGTGGGCGGGAGCAGCGGGGAGTCCCCGGACTCGGCGTCGGTGAGCTGTATCCCGCCGCTCACCGCGCGGCCGAGGACCATCATCGAGTCGGTGCGGCCGCGCCGGGGGACGGTGGCCGCGGAGAGCTCCCCGTAGCCGGCGAAGGAGCGCAGGCCGGTGCCCGTGGTGCGGTCGGTGCCGGAGCCGTCGGCGGTGAGGCGGTAGGCGGCGGGCTCGGCGGTGGCCGGTGTGCGGTAGACGACGGTGAGCGCGCCGTCCGGGCCGAGGGCGGCGCCCACCCGGTCGCCGCCGGGGCCCGGCAGGCCCTTGAGCGGCATGTGGCGCACCGGCTTGCCGGGGGCCTCCTGGCTCCAGTGGTGCACGGTGTCGCGGCCGACGCCGAAGACGTGGACGCGGTTCTGCCGGTCCAGGGCGGCGGTCAGCCCCTCCTGGATCTCCTGGCCGTGCAGGCTCTGCCACTTGCCCCAGGTGCCGTCGGCCTCGCGGACGCGGCTGGAGAGGCCCTTGCCGGCGTTGCGGACGAAGAGGTGGACCCGGCCGTCGGGGGTGGCGACGGCGGCGGGCATGCCCACCCGGCGGCCGCGCTCGGCCTTGCGCTCGGGGTTGCCCAGGCCCGTCCAGGCCTTGAAGGCGCCGCCGGGGCTGCGCTGCTCCAGGACGACGATCTCGCGGCTGTTGGAGCGGCCCTGGCCCTCCAGCCCGGAGAAGCGCAGGGCGAACAGCAGGCGGCGGCCCTTGGCGTCCTTGACGGCGGCCAGGGAGGGCGCCAGCGGCCCGCCGCCCAGGTTCTGCGGCGCGCCCCAGCGACCGCTTCCGGGGGCGGACTCCTGCCAGCGCACGGCCTGAAGGCCGAGGACGCCGTAGGCCTCCAGCCGGCCGGAGCGGTCGCTGTCGGCGGCGACGGTGGCGCCGGGGTAGCGGTAGTGGGTGGAGCGGATCCAGCCCTTGCGGTTCTTCAGGGGGCGGTCGCCGCCCTGGCCGTAGTCGCCGCAGCCGGCGGTGTTGCCGCACTCCCAGGAGGGCGCGCCGCCGTAGGCCTCGACCAGGCGGTGCTTGCCCTCGACGACCTCGGTGGGGAGGTTGTGGGGCCAGCGCTGGTTGTAGTAGCCGCGGAAGGAGTTGACCGTGAAGCGCGGCGGGTGCCCGGCCCGCCGGGTGGTCTCCCCGACCCACTGGGAGAGCGCCTTCCAGGTGAAGAGGGCGGTCGGGGTGTGGTCGCGGTGGTCCGAGCACGCCCCGTAGTCGTTGTCCTTGGGGTGCGTGGCGTCGTGGACCTGGTAGTCGGGGTCGGGGTCCATGGTGTGCACGACCGTCGGCTCGTACTTCGCCATGATCCCGGCGAGCGCGTCCACCAGGGTCTTGTGGCGGTAGCTGCTGACGGTGGTGCACGGCGAGCCGGTGGCCACCATGCTCTGCATCACGGCGTACGGGCGCTCCCACAGCTGGGGCAGCCGGGTGTTGCCGGCGGAGAGCATGGCGATGTTGAGGAAGATGAGCCGGGCCGCGCGTCTGCCGTTGGTCAGCTCGTCGATCTCGGCCCGGACACCACCCGGAAGGTCGATCACGGACTTCTTCCAGGGGGTGAACCTGTCCTTGCCGATCATCTCGGCGTAGGCCTGGCGCAGGCCCTGGTGGCGGGCGGAGGAGTAGGCGGCCTTGTCGGTCCTGGGCGGGGGCATGCCCGGGATCCAGTTCTGGCCGACGGCCTCGCCGGCGGTGACGTAGACGGAGACGACGGGGACGCCCGCGGTGACCAGGTGCTGGGCGTCGGGGTTCATGAAGAACAGGTCGTCGTCGGGGTGCGCCATGATCTGCAGCAGCAGGGCGTCCTTGGCGTTGTTGAACGACTGCGTAGCGCGGGGGTCGACGGACTCCATGGCGTCGGGGGAGGCCACCCGCCCCGAGCTCGAGCCGCTGCACCCGGCCGCCGTCGCCGCCGTCACGGCGGTGATACCGGCGAGTACGGCCCGGCGCGATACGCCCCTGCGCTGTGAGATGTTCAACTAAGTGTCTCCGTCCCGTCGTGCAGCGCGCGCAGCCCCCGGCTGCCCCAGCGTGTTAGGGAGACGACGGAGGCCGGACTTGGGTTGCCCAAGCCACGACAAAGCCTTCTCGTACTCTTGGAACCGGCCGGGAGCCCGCCCTGCCGTGCCGCCGAACGGGTGACGGCCGTGTTGCCGGGCTGTTCGGCACCATAGTGTCCCGTATGTCGGCGGGGTGGTTTGACAAGTGCGCCGGTCGGGGTACGGTCTTCTGCTTCGATTGGCGCCTCTTCGGGACCGTATGGCACACTGTTCAGGTTGCTCGGTTGAGTGCCGATGCTGCGCGCCTCCCGCCGGGAGGACTGGAAGCGAGTCCCGCAGTACTCGTCGTCCCTTATGAGGGGCGGAAGTACGGGAATCTTCCGGGAAGTGTCAGCGGGGCCCCAGCCAGGCGCTCGGTGGGTGTTCTTCCCCCACAAACCCCTTCACCAGGGAATTCCTTAGGGAATTTTGCTGGAAGGGGCGCGACACGCCCGACCGCGTGGGTCGGAGGTGGAGTGAGGAAGGGCAGCATCCGGAAGGCCTCCGGAGGCAGCCGACCGAGTCCCAGAGCGTTACGAGAGACAGGACTACTGAGTAGCCATGGCGGGACAGAAGATCCGCATCCGGCTCAAGGCCTACGACCACGAGGTCATCGACTCCTCGGCGAAGAAGATCGTCGAGACGGTGACCCGCACTGGTGCGTCGGTCGCGGGCCCGGTGCCGCTGCCCACTGAGAAGAACGTGTACTGCGTCATCAAGTCGCCGCACAAGTACAAGGACTCGCGCGAGCACTTCGAGATGCGCACGCACAAGCGCCTCATCGACATCCTCGACCCCACGCCGAAGACGGTTGACTCGCTCATGCGCCTCGACCTGCCGGCGGGCGTCGACATCGAGATCAAGCTCTGAGGTGACGCGCGAGATGGCTAAGAACATTAAGGGCGTCCTGGGCGAGAAGCTCGGCATGACCCAGGTCTGGGACGAGAACAACCGTGTCGTCCCGGTGACCGTCGTCAAGGCCGGGCCCTGTGTCGTCACCCAGGTCCGCACCAACGACAGCGACGGCTACGAGTCGGTCCAGATCGCCTTCGGCGAGATTGACCCGCGCAAGGTGAACAAGCCCCTCAAGGGTCACTTCGCCAAGGCCGACGTCACCCCGCGCCGCCACCTGGTGGAGCTGCGTACCGCTGACGCCAGCGAGTACACGCTCGGCCAGGAGATCACCGCTGCCGTGTTCGAGTCCGGCGTCAAGGTTGACGTCACGGGCAAGAGCAAGGGCAAGGGCTTCGCCGGTGTCATGAAGCGTCACAACTTCAAGGGCCTCGGCGCCGGTCACGGCACCCAGCGCAAGCACCGCTCCCCCGGTTCCATCGGTGGCTGCGCCACCCCGGGCCGTGTGTTCAAGGGCCTCCGCATGGCGGGCCGCATGGGCAACGAGCGGGTCACCACCCAGAACCTGACCGTCCACGCCGTTGACGCGGAGAAGGGCCTGCTCCTGATCAAGGGTGCGGTTCCTGGTCCGAACGGCGGCCTCGTCCTGGTCCGTACCGCGGCCAAGGGGGCCTGAGGTAACGATGAGCACCATTGACATCCTTTCGCCGGCAGGCGACAAGGCCGGGACCGTCGAGCTCCCCGCGGAGATCTTCGACGCGAAGGTCAGCATCCCGCTGATCCACCAGGTCGTCGTCGCGCAGCTGGCCGCTGCCCGTCAGGGCACGCACAAGACCAAGACCCGTGGCGAGGTCCGCGGCGGTGGCCGCAAGCCTTACCGCCAGAAGGGCACCGGTCGCGCCCGTCAGGGTTCGACCCGCGCGCCGCAGTTCGCCGGTGGTGGCGTCGTGCACGGTCCCGTGCCGCGTGACTACTCGCAGCGCACCCCGAAGAAGATGAAGGCCGCCGCCCTGCGCGGTGCCCTCACCGACCGGGCGCGCCACAGCCGCATCCACGTCGTCTCCGGCGTGGTCGACGGCGCGGTGTCCACCAAGGCCGCCAAGGCTCTCATCGGCAAGGTCAGCGAGCGCAAGAACGTGCTCCTGGTCGTCGAGCGTGCCGACGAGGCCGCGTGGCTGTCCGCCCGCAACCTGCCCCAGGTTCACATCCTGGAGCCGGGCCAGCTGAACACGTACGACGTGCTCGTCTCCGACGACGTGGTCTTCACCCAGGCCGCCTTCGAGTCCTTCGTGTCTGGCCCCAAGGCCGTTGAGACCGAAGGGAGCGAGGCCTGATGACTGAGGCCGTCGTCACCAGCAAGACCTTCTCGGACCCGCGCGACCTGCTGGTCAAGCCGGTTGTCTCGGAGAAGAGCTACGCGCTGCTGGACGAGAACAAGTACACGTTCATCGTCGACCCGCGCGCCAACAAGACCCAGATCAAGCAGGCCGTCGAGACGGTCTTCTCGGTCAAGGTCACCGGGGTCAACACGATCAACCGTCAGGGTAAGCGCAAGCGCACCAAGACCGGTTTCGGCAAGCGCGCCAACACCAAGCGCGCCATCGTGACCCTCGCCGAGGGCGACCGTATCGACATCTTCGGCGGTCCGACCGCCTAAGGGCGGTCTGGATCGTCCGGAATCGGACGAGGACTGAGAAATGGGTATCCGCAAGTACAAGCCGACGACCCCGGGCCGTCGTGGCTCCAGCGTCGCCGACTTTGTCGAGATCACGCGGTCCACGCCGGAGAAGTCGCTGGTCCGCCCGCTGCACAGCAAGGGCGGCCGTAACAACACCGGTCGTGTGACCGTCCGCCACCAGGGCGGTGGCCACAAGCGCGCCTACCGAGTGATCGACTTCCGTCGTCACGACAAGGACGGCGTGCCGGCGAAGGTCGCTCACATCGAGTACGACCCGAACCGCACCGCGCGCATCGCGCTCCTGCACTACGCGGACGGCGAGAAGCGCTACATCATCGCTCCGGCGAAGCTCAACCAGGGCGACCGGGTTGAGAACGGCCCCACGGCCGACATCAAGCCGGGCAACAACCTCCCGCTGCGCAACATCCCGGTCGGTACCACGATCCACGCGATCGAGCTCCGTCCCGGTGGTGGCGCCAAGTTCGCCCGCTCGGCCGGTTCGTCCGTCCAGCTGCTGGCGAAGGAGGGCACCTACGCCCACCTGCGCATGCCGTCCGGCGAGGTCCGCCTGGTCGACGTCCGCTGCCGCGCCACCGTTGGCGAGGTCGGCAACGCCGAGCAGTCGAACATCAACTGGGGCAAGGCCGGCCGTATGCGCTGGAAGGGCGTTCGCCCGACCGTCCGCGGTGTCGCGATGAACCCGGTTGACCACCCGCACGGTGGTGGTGAGGGTAAGACCTCCGGTGGTCGCCACCCGGTCTCCCCGTGGGGTCAGAAGGAGGGTCGTACTCGTTCTCCCAAGAAGGCGAGCAACAAGTACATCGTCCGCCGCCGCAAGACGAACAAGAAGCGCTAGGAGCGGGTTTAGATGCCGCGTAGTCTCAAGAAGGGACCCTTCGTCGACGGACACCTCATCAAGAAGGTGGACGCTCAGAACGAGGCTGGTACCAAGAACGTCATCAAGACCTGGTCCCGTCGCTCCATGATCGTGCCGGCCATGCTCGGCCACACGCTCGCGGTGCACAACGGCAAGACGCACGTCCCGGTGTTCGTCACCGAGTCGATGGTCGGCCACAAGCTCGGCGAGTTCTCGCCGACCCGCACCTTCCGCGGCCACGTCAAGGACGACCGCAAGTCGAAGCGCCGCTAAAGGCGGGGTGTGAACGACTATGACTGACACCGAAGGGACAACCATGGAAGCCAGGGCCCAGGCGCGGTACATCCGCGTCACGCCCATGAAGGCCCGCCGCGTGGTGGACCTCATCCGTGGCATGGATGCCACGGAGGCTCAGGCGGTCCTGCGTTTCGCCCCGCAGGCCGCGAGCGTGCCGGTGGGCAAGGTGCTTGACAGCGCCATTGCCAACGCCGCGCACAACTACGACCACACGGACGCTTCGTCGCTGTACATCAGCGAGGCGTTCGTGGACGAGGGCCCGACCCTGAAGCGGTTCCGTCCGCGTGCTCAGGGCCGTGCCTACCGGATCCGCAAGCGGACCAGCCACATCACCGTGGTCGTCAGCAGCAAGGAAGGAACCCGGTAATGGGCCAGAAGGTTAACCCGCACGGGTTCCGGCTCGGCATCACCACGGACTTCAAGTCCCGCTGGTACGCCGACAAGCTGTACAAGGACTACGTCAAGGAAGACGTTGCCATTCGTCGCATGATGACGAAGGGCATGGAGCGCGCCGGTATCTCGAAGGTTGAGATCGAGCGCACCCGCGACCGCGTCCGCGTTGACATCCACACCGCCCGCCCGGGCATCGTCATCGGCCGCCGTGGCGCCGAGGCCGACCGCATCCGTGGCGAGCTGGAGAAGCTGACCGGCAAGCAGGTCCAGCTGAACATCCTCGAGGTCAAGAACCCCGAGGTCGACGCTCAGCTGGTGGCCCAGGCCGTCGCCGAGCAGCTGTCCTCCCGCGTCTCCTTCCGTCGCGCCATGCGTAAGAGCATGCAGTCGACGATGAAGGCCGGCGCCAAGGGCATCAAGATCCAGTGCGGTGGCCGTCTCGGCGGCGCCGAGATGTCCCGCTCGGAGTTCTACCGCGAGGGCCGTGTGCCCCTGCACACGCTCCGCGCGAACGTCGACTACGGCTTCTTCGAGGCCAAGACCACCTTCGGCCGCATCGGCGTGAAGGTCTGGATCTACAAGGGCGACGTCAAGAACATCGCCGAGGTCCGCGCCGAGAACGCCGCCGCTCGTGCGGGCAACCGCCCGTCGCGTGGTGGCGCCCAGGACCGCCCGGCCCGTGGTGGCCGTGGTGGCGAGCGTGGCGGCCGCGGCCGCAAGCCGCAGCAGTCCGCCGAGGCCCCCAAGGCCGAGGCCACCGCTGCTCCGGCTGAGTCCACCGGAACGGAGGCCTGACCGACATGCTGATCCCTCGCAGGGTCAAGCACCGCAAGCAGCACCACCCCAAGCGGAACGGCATGGCCAAGGGTGGCACCGAGCTCGCGTTCGGTGAGTACGGCATCCAGGCCCTGACCCCGGCCTACGTGACGAACCGGCAGATCGAGTCCGCTCGTATCGCCATGACCCGTCACATCAAGCGTGGCGGCAAGGTCTGGATCAACATCTACCCGGACCGTCCGCTGACGAAGAAGCCGGCCGAGACCCGCATGGGTTCCGGTAAGGGTTCTCCGGAGTGGTGGATCGCGAACGTCAAGCCCGGTCGGGTGATGTTCGAGCTGTCCTTCCCGAACGAAAAGGTCGCTAAGGAGGCGCTCACCCGCGCCGCCCACAAGCTTCCGATGAAGTGCCGCATTGTTCGGCGCGAGGCAGGTGAGTCGTGATGGCCGCTGGTATCAAGGCGACCGAGCTGCGCGAGCTCAACGACGAGGACCTCGTCGCGAAGCTCCGTGAGGCCAAGGAAGAGCTGTTCAACCTCCGCTTCCAGGCGGCGACCGGGCAGCTTGAGAACCACGGTCGGCTCAAGTCCGTCCGTAAGGACATCGCCCGGATCTACACCCTGATGCGCGAGCGTGAGCTGGGCATCGAGACGGTGGAGAGCGCCTGATGAGCGAGAAGAATGTGACTGAGACGAACGAGCGCGGTTTCCGCAAGACCCGCGAGGGTCTCGTCGTCAGCGACAAGATGGACAAGACCGTCGTCGTCGCCGTCGAGGACCGTGTCAAGCACGCGCTGTACGGCAAGGTCATCCGCCGTACGAGCAAGCTCAAGGCGCACGACGAGCAGAACGCTGCCGGCGTCGGCGACCGCGTCCTCCTGATGGAGACGCGTCCGCTGTCGGCGTCCAAGCGCTGGCGCGTCGTCGAGATCCTCGAGAAGGCCAAGTAATTTCTGAGGGGTTTCCCTCGGATAAGTTCCGCCAGGCTCGGCAGGGGCTCCTCGGAGCCCCTGCCGGGAACCGGCAGACGATCAGGAGATAGACGTGATCCAGCAGGAGTCGCGACTTCGGGTCGCCGACAACACTGGTGCCAAGGAGATCCTTTGCATCCGTGTTCTCGGTGGTTCGGGTCGCCGCTACGCGGGCATCGGTGACGTCATCGTCGCCACCGTCAAGGACGCGATCCCCGGTGGCAACGTGAAGAAGGGTGACGTCATCAAGGCCGTCATCGTTCGCACCGTCAAGGAGCGCCGCCGTCCGGATGGCTCGTACATCCGTTTCGACGAGAACGCCGCTGTCGTTCTCAAGAATGACGGTGACCCCCGCGGCACCCGTATCTTCGGCCCCGTGGGCCGAGAGCTGCGCGAGAAGAAGTTCATGAAGATCGTCTCGCTCGCGCCGGAGGTGCTGTAACCGATGAAGATCAAGAAGGGCGACCTGGTCCAGGTCATCACCGGTAAGGACAAGGGCAAGCAGGGCAAGGTCATCGTGGCCATGCCCAGCGAGAACCGCGTCCTCGTCGAGGGTGTCAACCGGGTCAAGAAGCACACCAAGGCCGGCCAGACCGCTCGTGGTTCGCAGACCGGCGGCATTGTCACGACCGAGGCCCCCATCCACGTGAGCAACGTTCAGCTCGTCGTGGAGAAGGACGGCAAGAAGGTCGTCACGCGTGTCGGTTACCGCTTCGACGAGAACGGCAACAAGATCCGCGTTGCCAAGCGCACCGGTGAGGACATCTGATGACTGCCACCACCAACGCGCCGCGTCTCAAGCTGCGCTACCGCGAAGAGATCGTCGGCAAGCTGCGTGAGGAGTTCTCCTACGAGAACATCATGCAGGTTCCCGGCCTGACCAAGATCGTGGTCAACATGGGTGTGGGCGACGCCGCCCGCGACTCCAAGCTGATCGAGGGCGCCATCCGCGACCTCACCACGATCACGGGCCAGAAGCCCGCCGTCACCAAGGCTCGCAAGTCCATCGCGCAGTTCAAGCTGCGTGAGGGCCAGCCGATCGGCGCCCACGTCACCCTCCGTGGTGACCGCATGTGGGAGTTCCTGGACCGTACCCTGTCGCTCGCGCTGCCGCGCATCCGCGACTTCCGTGGTCTGTCCCCGAAGCAGTTCGACGGTCGGGGCAACTACACCTTCGGTCTCACGGAGCAGGTCATGTTCCACGAGATCGACCAGGACAAGATCGACCGTGTCCGGGGTATGGACATCACCGTGGTGACCACGGCGACCAACGACGACGAGGGCCGCGCCCTCCTCCGTCACCTCGGCTTCCCCTTCAAGGAGGCGTGACCGAGATGGCGAAGAAGTCTCTGATCGCGAAGGCCGCGCGCAAGCCCAAGTTCGCGGTCCGTGCGTACACCCGCTGCAACCGCTGCGGCCGTCCGCACTCCGTGTACCGCAAGTTCGGCCTCTGCCGCGTGTGCCTTCGTGAGATGGCTCACCGTGGCGAGCTGCCGGGCGTGACCAAGAGCTCCTGGTAACAACCCACTTGGGTTGACCAGGGCTCTCGGTAAGCATCAAGGACGGTGGGGCCCAGTCCTTCACTCGCGTAGAGTTGAAGGGTTGGGCGCCCGCCGCCCATGACCGTCTTACTACGCCGTAGGTCCCCGCACCGCACCCGCTCCGACTGATGTTCGGGGAGAGGGATGGCGCAGATAGGAAACCACGGCGAGAGAGGCCGAAGGCCAAACATGACCATGACCGATCCGATCGCAGACATGCTGACCCGTCTGCGGAACGCGAACTCGGCTTACCACGACTCCGTGGCGATGCCCCACAGCAAGATCAAGGCGCACATCGCCGAGATCCTGCAGCAGGAGGGCTACATCGCCGGCTGGAAGGTCGAGGACGCCGAGGTCGGCAAGAAGCTCGTCGTCGACCTCAAGTTCGGCCCGAACCGTGAGCGCTCCATCGCGGGCATCAAGCGGATCTCGAAGCCGGGCCTCCGGGTCTACGCAAAGTCCACCAACCTGCCGAAGGTCCTCGGCGGCCTGGGCGTGGCGATCATCTCCACGTCCCACGGTCTCCTGACCGGCCAGCAGGCCAGCAAGAAGGGCGTGGGTGGGGAAGTCCTCGCCTACGTCTGGTAATCGGGAACGGAGGAAAAGCTAATGTCGCGTATTGGCAAGCTGCCCATCCAGGTTCCCGCTGGTGTGGACGTCACCATCGATGGCCGCACGGTTTCGGTGAAGGGTCCCAAGGGCACCCTGACCCACACCGTGTCCGCGCCCATCGAGATCGCCAAGGGTGAGGACGGCGTCCTGAACGTCACCCGCCCCAACGACGAGCGTCAGAACAAGGCCCTGCACGGCCTGTCCCGCACGCTGGTGGCGAACATGATCACCGGCGTGACCCAGGGCTACAGCAAGGCTCTTGAGATCAGCGGTGTCGGCTACCGCGTCCAGGCGAAGGGCTCCAACCTGGAGTTCGCCCTGGGCTACAGCCACCCGATCCTGGTCGAGGCCCCCGAGGGCATCACCTTCAAGGTCGAGTCGCCCACCAAGCTCAGCGTCGAGGGCATCGACAAGCAGAAGGTCGGCGAGGTTGCCGCCAACATCCGCAAGCTTCGCAAGCCCGACCCCTACAAGGCCAAGGGCGTGAAGTATGCGGGTGAGGTCATCCGCCGCAAGGTCGGAAAGGCTGGTAAGTAAGCCATGGCATACGGTGTGAAGATCGCCAAGGGTGACGCGTACAAGCGCGCCGCCAAGGCCCGCCGCCACATCCGCATCCGCAAGAACCTGTCGGGTACGGCCGAGCGTCCGCGTCTCGTCGTGACGCGCTCCAACCGTGGCATCACCGCCCAGGTGATCGACGACCTCAAGGGTCACACCCTGGCGTCGGCGTCCCACCTGGACGCGTCCATCCGCGGTGGCGAGGGCGACAAGAGCGCCCAGGCCAAGAAGGTCGGCGCCCTGGTTGCCGAGCGTGCCAAGGCCGCCGGTGTCGAGGCTGTCGTGTTCGACCGCGGTGGCAACCAGTACGCCGGGCGCATTGCCGCTCTGGCGGACGCCGCCCGCGAAGCCGGGCTGAAGTTCTAAGCCCCGGTTCCGGAGCTAGCGGACGTAACAGAGAGAGGTAAATCCAATGGCTGGACCCCAGCGCCGCGGAAGCGGTGCCGGTGGCGGCGAGCGGCGGGACCGGAAGGGTCGCGACGGTGGCGCTGCCGCCGAGAAGACCGCGTACGTTGAGCGCGTAGTCGCGATCAACCGCGTCGCCAAGGTTGTCAAGGGTGGTCGCCGCTTCAGCTTCACCGCGCTGGTCGTGGTGGGCGACGGTGACGGCACGGTCGGTGTCGGTTACGGCAAGGCCAAGGAAGTTCCGGCTGCCATCGCCAAGGGCGTGGAAGAGGCCAAGAAGAACTTCTTCAAGGTCCCCCGTATCCAGGGCACCGTGCCGCACCCGATCACTGGCGAGAAGGCGGCCGGTGTCGTGCTGCTCAAGCCTGCTTCCCCCGGTACCGGTGTTATCGCCGGTGGCCCGGTGCGAGCGGTGCTCGAGTGCGCCGGCATCCACGACATCCTGTCGAAGTCGCTCGGCTCGTCGAACCCGATCAACATCGTGCACGCCACGGTGGAGGCCCTCAAGGGACTGCAGCGTCCCGAGGAGATCGCCGCCCGTCGTGGTCTGCCGCTGGAGGACGTCGCCCCCGCCGCACTGCTGCGGGCGCGTGCAGGGGCGGGTGCGTAATGGCTCGCCTCAAGGTCACGCAGGTCAAGTCCTACATCGGTAGCAAGCAGAACCACCGCGACACCCTTCGTTCGCTTGGTCTCAAGCGCATGAACGACGTGGTGGTCAAGGAGGACCGTCCCGAGATCCGCGGCATGGTGCACACCGTCCGCCACCTCGTGACGGTTGAGGAGGTCGACTGACATGGCGGAGAACAACCCGCTGAAGGTCCACAACCTCCGGCCCGCCCCGGGCGCCAAGACCGCCAAGACCCGTGTCGGTCGTGGTGAGGCGTCCAAGGGTAAGACCGCCGGTCGTGGTACCAAGGGCACCAAGGCCCGCTACCAGGTTCCGGAGCGCTTCGAGGGTGGGCAGATGCCCCTCCACATGCGCCTCCCGAAGCTGAAGGGCTTCAAGAACCCCGCCCACAAGCAGTTCCAGGTCGTGAACCTGGACAAGCTGGCCGCGCTCTACCCGCAGGGTGGCGAGGTCACGGTGGCCGATCTGGTCGCCAAGGGCGCGGTGCGCAAGAACGAGCTCGTCAAGGTCCTGGGCCAGGGCGAGATCACCGTGGCGCTGCAGGTGACGGTGGACGCCGTCTCCAGCTCCGCCAAGGAGAAGATCGCTGCCGCCGGCGGCAGCGTTTCCGAGCTCATCTGAGTTCGTTGATCTGACAACCGGGGATGTCCCAAAAGGGGCATCCCCGGTTGGTCGTTCCAAGGGGGGCACGGTCGCCGGTAAGGTGGCGTGCACTGTTGCTGTATCAGTGGAGGCCCATGCCTCCGAGCCGCCCGGCCTGTGTCCGGGCGGACTTGACAGTCAAGTATTCGTCGAACCACAACACCGTCACCTCTCACGTGGCTGCGTGAGAGGCGCAGGAGGCACCGTGCTCACCGCGTTCGCCCGGGCGTTCAGGACGCCCGACCTGCGCAAGAAGCTGCTGTTCACGTTGGGCATCATGGTGCTCTTCCGGCTCGGCGCGCATGTGCCCGTGCCCGGTGTCGACTACCGCAATGTCCAGACCTGCATGGACCAGGCCAAGAGCGGGATGGGCCTCTTCGGCCTCGTGAACATGTTCAGCGGTGGTGCGCTGCTGCAGATCACGATCTTCGCGCTGGGCATCATGCCCTACATCACGGCGAGCATCATCCTTCAGCTGCTCACCGTCGTGATCCCGCGTCTGGAAGCCCTCAAGAAGGAGGGCCAGTCGGGCCAGGCCAAGATCACGCAGTACACGCGCTATCTGACCGTCGCCCTGGCGATCCTGCAGGGCACCGGACTCGTCGCGACCGCGAGCAACGGCGCGCTGTTCGGCAACTGCACCGTCGGCAACCAGATCGTCCCGGACAAGTCGGTCTTCGCCACCGCCGTCATGGTCATCACCATGACCGCCGGCACCGCGATCATCATGTGGCTGGGCGAGCTCATCACCGACCGCGGCATCGGCAACGGCATGTCGATCCTGATGTTCACCTCCATCGCCGCCGGCTTCCCGGGCGCCCTCTGGGCGATCAAGATGCAGGGCAAGCTGATGGGCGGCTGGCTGGAATTCGGCCTGGTGATCCTCTGCGGTCTGGCCATGGTCGCGCTGGTGGTCTTCGTGGAGCAGGCTCAGCGCCGCATCCCCGTGCAGTACGCGAAGCGCATGATCGGTCGCCGTTCCTACGGCGGTACGTCCACCTACATCCCGCTCAAGGTGAACCAGGCCGGTGTGATCCCGGTCATCTTCGCCTCGTCGCTGCTCTACATCCCGGCCCTGCTCGTGCAGTTCACCGGCTCCAAGGCGGACTGGGCGAACTGGGTCCAGGCCAACCTGGTCAAGGGTGACCACCCGATCTACATGGTCACGTACTTCCTGCTGATCGTCTTCTTCGCGTTCTTCTACGTCGCCATCTCCTTCAACCCCGAAGAAGTTGCCGACAATATGAAGAAGTATGGTGGCTTTATCCCGGGCATCCGGGCCGGCCGTCCCACGGCCGAGTACCTGAGCTACGTGCTGAACCGCATCACGTGGCCGGGTTCGCTCTACCTGGGTCTGATCGCCCTCGTGCCCACCGTGGCACTGGTCACACTCAACGCGAATCAGAACTTTCCGTTCGGTGGAACCAGCATCCTGATCATCGTGGGTGTCGGTCTTGAGACTGTGAAGCAGATCGAGAGCCAGCTTCAGCAGCGCAACTACGAAGGGTTCCTCCGCTGATGCGAATCGTCCTCGTCGGGCCGCCCGGCGCCGGCAAGGGTACGCAGGCCGCGTACCTCGCCAAGAACCTCGCCATCCCGCACATCTCCACGGGCGACCTGTTCCGGGCGAACATCAGCCAGGGCACGCCCCTGGGCCAGAAGGCCCAGGAGTACATGCGCGCCGGCCAGCTCGTGCCGGACGAGGTCACCATTGGGATGGCCAAGGACCGCATGCACCAGCCGGACGCCGCGAACGGCTTCCTGCTGGACGGCTTCCCGCGCAACCTCGCCCAGGCCGAGGCGCTGGACGGGATCCTCAAGGCCGACGACCTCAAGCTGGACGCGGTGCTGGACCTCGAGGTCCCCGAGGACGAGGTGGTCAAGCGGATCGCCGGTCGCCGGATCTGCCGCAAGGACAGCAGCCACGTCTTCCACGCGATCTACAACCCGCCGGCCGCGGAGGGTGTCTGCGACACCTGCGGCGGCGAGCTGTACCAGCGCGAGGACGACAGCGAGGACACCGTCCGCAAGCGGCTCGAGGTCTACCACAGCGAGACCGAGCCGATCATCGACTACTACAAGGCCCAGGGCCTCGTGGTGACGATCTCGGCGCTCGGCAAGGTCGCCGAGGTCACCCAGCGCGCGATGGCCGCGCTGGAGCGTGAAGGTTCCTGACCCACTCGGGTCGCATACGGCCGCGATGCCCTGCCGGGCATCGCGGCCGTATTGTGTTGTGGCGGGCGGGCCCGTGCCCCGGGCGGCCCGCCACGGCTTCGCCGGGCGGGTGCGGACACCCCGCCCGTGCCGCGGGTCGCCGCCGGGAGCGGCGGGAGCCCGCGGACACGTTTCATCCGTCGTTCAGAAAGGCGCCAGCCGTCATGGTCGAGATCAAGACCCCGGAGCAGATCGCGAAGATGCGTGAGGCGGGGCTGGTCGTCGCCGCCATCCACGCGGCCACCCGGGAGGCCGCCGTGCCCGGTGCCACCACCAAGGACCTGGACGAGGTCGCCCGCAAGGTGCTGGCCGAGCACGGGGCCAAGTCGAACTTCCTCGGCTACGGCGGTTTCCCCGCCACCATCTGCACCTCGGTGAACGAGGTCGTCGTCCATGGCATCCCGGACACGAAGACCGTCCTGAAGGACGGCGACATCATCTCCATCGACGCCGGCGCCATCGTGGACGGCTGGCACGGCGACGCGGCCTTCACGGCCTTCGTGGGCACCGGTCACGCTCCGGAGCTCATCGAGCTCTCCCGGGTGACCGAGGAGTCCATGTGGGCGGGCATCGCGGCCGTGAAGGGCGGCAACCGCCTGGTGGACATCTCCAAGGCCATCGAGGGCTACATCCGCCGCCAGCCCCGCCCGGCCTCGGGGAAGTACGGGATCATCGAGGACTACGGCGGCCACGGCATCGGCTCCGAGATGCACATGGACCCCCACCTGCTGAACTACGTCTCCCGCAAGCGCGGCAAGGGCCCGAAGCTGGTGCCGGGCTTCTGCATCGCGATCGAGCCCATGGTGAGCCTGGGCACGGCGAAGACGCACGTCCTCTCGGACGACTGGACGGTCCTCACGGACGACAAGAGCTGGTCCTCCCACTGGGAGCACTCCGTCGCCCTGACGGAGGACGGCCCGCTGGTCCTGACGGCCGTCGACGGCGGCCGGGCGAAGCTGGCCCAGTACGGGGTGACGGCGGCGCCGGACCCGCTGGCTTAAGGATCTCTGCGGCGGGGCAAGCACCCTGGATTAGGCTTTCCGGTTGCCCTGACGTAGACTGATGCGTCGGCTCTCGTGTATCCGCATGCCTGCGTGCATACGGGGGAGTCGATCAAGGTAGCCGATTCGAAAGGCGAAGCGTGGCCAAGAAGCAAGGTGCCATCGAGATCGAGGGCACCGTGATCGAGTCTCTGCCGAACGCCATGTTCAAGGTAGAGCTCCAGAACGGTCACAAGGTCCTCGCGCACATCAGCGGCAAGATGCGTATGCACTACATCCGCATCCTTCCGGATGACCGGGTCGTCGTGGAGCTGTCTCCCTACGACCTGACGCGTGGCCGGATCGTCTACCGCTACAAGTAGATCTTGTCGACGCCCCACCGCTGTGGGGTGACGGCACTGACCCGGAGAACCTCACACCCATGAAGGTCAAGCCGAGCGTCAAGAAGATCTGCGACAAGTGCAAGGTGATCCGCCGCCACGGCCGGGTCATGGTCATCTGCGACAACCTGCGCCACAAGCAGCGCCAGGGCTGACGCAGAACCTGCACTCCGCAGTTTCTTCGCGCGACGCACAGCAATACGTACATACGCAGAGCCCGTCCAGCTCAGGCTGGCGACACCTCCGGCGGGGGCCGGGGACCCGGAACGTACCTAGTACGGCGGCCGGGAACGGTTCTGTGTCAGACCCCCGAGAACATCTGGAGCCATTGAATGGCACGCGTTTCCGGTGTTGACATCCCGCGCGACAAGCGCGTGGAGGTTGCACTCACCTACGTCTTCGGTATCGGCCGTACCCAGTCGCAGGCGACTCTCGCCGCCACTGGCGTGAACCCGAACACCCGCGTTCGTGACCTTCCCGAAGAGGACCTGGTCAAGATCCGCGAGTACGTGGACGCCAACCTCAAGACCGAGGGTGACCTCCGTCGCGAGATCCAGGCCGACATCCGCCGCAAGGTCGAGATCGGCTGCTACCAGGGTCTGCGTCACCGTCGTGGCCTGCCGGTCCACGGTCAGCGCACCAGCACGAACGCTCGTACCCGCAAGGGCCCGCGTCGCGCGATCGCCGGCAAGAAGAAGCCGGGCAAGAAGTAGTCCGCAGCGGACGCTCACCAGCGGTCTTCGCTGTAGGACCGATCACCTCCACTCCACAGGAGTAAGACATGCCCCCCAAGGGTCGTCAGGGCGCTGCCAAGAAGGTGCGCCGCAAGGAAAAGAAGAACGTCGCTCACGGCCACGCGCACATCAAGAGCACGTTCAACAACACCATCGTTTCGATCACCGACCCCACGGGCAACGTGATCTCCTGGGCCTCCGCCGGCCACGTCGGCTTCAAGGGCTCGCGCAAGTCCACCCCGTTCGCCGCGCAGATGGCCGCCGAGTCGGCCGCTCGCCGCGCGCAGGAGCACGGCATGCGCAAGGTTGACGTCTTCGTCAAGGGCCCGGGCTCCGGTCGCGAGACCGCCATCCGTTCGCTCCAGGCGACCGGCCTCGAGGTTGGCTCCATCCAGGACGTCACCCCGACCCCGCACAACGGCTGCCGTCCGCCGAAGCGCCGCCGCGTCTGATCCGTCGGGTCGCGAGACCCGCTGATCATCATCGCGCCGCTTCGTAACGGCACACGGGCGGTACGGCTCCTCGGGGCCGTATCGCCCGTACCCTTGTAGTACCTCAGGACATCAAATAGTGGGTGTCCATGACTGAAGGATTCACACCATGCTGATCGCTCAGCGTCCCTCGCTGACCGAAGAGGTCGTCGACGAGTTCCGCTCGCGGTTCGTGATCGAGCCGCTGGAGCCGGGCTTCGGCTACACCCTCGGCAACTCCCTGCGTCGTACGCTCCTCTCCTCGATCCCGGGTGCGGCGGTCACGTCCATCCGCATCGACGGTGTCCTGCACGAGTTCACCACCGTGCCGGGCGTCAAGGAGGACGTCACCGACCTCATCCTGAACATCAAGCAGCTGGTCGTCTCCTCCGAGCACGACGAGCCGGTCGTGATGTACCTGCGCAAGCAGGGCCCCGGCCTGGTCACCGCTGCGGACATCGCCCCCCCGGCCGGCGTCGAGGTGCACAACCCCGACCTGGTCCTGGCGACCCTGAACGCCAAGGGCAAGCTGGAGATGGAGCTGACCGTCGAGCGCGGTCGCGGCTACGTCTCCGCCGTCCAGAACAAGCAGGTGGGCCAGGAGATCGGCCGTATCCCGGTCGACTCCATCTACTCGCCGGTTCTCAAGGTCACCTACAAGGTCGAGGCGACCCGTGTCGAGCAGCGCACCGACTTCGACAAGCTGATCGTCGACGTCGAGACCAAGCAGGCCATGCGCCCGCGCGACGCCATGGCGTCCGCCGGTAAGACCCTGGTCGAGCTGTTCGGTCTGGCCCGCGAGCTCAACATCGACGCCGAGGGCATCGACATGGGCCCGTCCCCCACGGACGCCGCCCTGGCCGCCGACCTGGCGCTGCCGATCGAGGAGCTCGAGCTCACCGTTCGGTCGTACAACTGCCTCAAGCGCGAGGGCATCCACTCCGTGGGTGAGCTCGTCGCCCGCTCCGAGGCCGACCTGCTCGACATCCGCAACTTCGGTGCGAAGTCGATCGACGAGGTCAAGGCGAAGCTGGCCGGCATGGGCCTGGCCCTCAAGGACAGCCCGCCCGGATTCGACCCGACCGCTGCCGCCGACGCCTTTGGCGCCGACGACGACGCGGACGCCGGTTTCGTGGAGACCGAGCAGTACTAAGAGCTCGGGCCTCACGGTTCGATCTTGCTGCAGGCCCGCTTCGGCTGGTCGCGCCCACGCGGCGGCAGCCGCAAATTGAATGCTTTCCCGCGCCCCTTACGGGGCGCGGGTCTTCGACGGGCGACCGCCCGCTCGGATACTGACTCCGGTACCTGATACGGCCGGGGCAGACACCTAGGAGAAACACCATGCCGCGTCCCACCAAGGGTGCCCGTCTGGGCGGCGGTGCCGCGCACGAGAAGCTGATGCTGGCGAACCTCGCCAAGTCGCTCTTCGAGCACGGCCGCATCACGACGACCGAGGCCAAGGCCCGCCGCCTGCGTCCGGTCGCCGAGCGCCTGATCACCAAGGCGAAGAAGGGCGACATCCACAACCGTCGCCAGGTGCTGCAGACGATCACCGACAAGGGCATCGTCCACACCCTCTTCACCGAGATCGCCCCGCGTTTCGCCGAGCGTCCGGGTGGCTACACCCGTATCACCAAGATCGGTAACCGTCGTGGCGACAACGCCCCGATGGCCGTTATCGAGCTGGTCGAGGGCGAGATCGCGAAGAAGGCGACCGTCGCCGAGGCCGAGGCCGCCACCAAGCGTGCGGTCAAGGAGTCCGAGGCCGCTGCCGAGGCTCCGGCCGAGGAGTCGAAGGACGCCTGACGACGCTGATGCGTGTCAGTGACGGGCCCGCCCCTTCCGGGGGCGGGCCCGTCCCGCATTTCTGAGAGGAACACTCGGTGAGTGACGAGGTGGCGCCCGGTTTCGTCCGGGTGCGGCTGGACCTGTCCTACGACGGCAAGGACTTCTCCGGCTGGGCGAAGCAGCGCGAGGGACAGCGCACGGTCCAGGGTGAGATCGAGGCCGCGATCCGGACCGTGACCCGGTCCCAGGAGACGTACGAGCTGACGGTCGCCGGGCGTACGGACGCCGGGGTGCACGCCCGCGGGCAGGTCGCGCATGTCGATCTGCCGGCCGAGGTGTGGGCCGAGCACGAGGACAAGCTGCTGCGTCGGCTCGCCGGCCGGCTGTCGCACGATGTCCGTGTGTGGAAGGTCGCCGAGGCGCCGGCCGGTTTCAACGCGCGCTTCTCCGCGATCTGGCGGCGCTACGCGTACCGGGTCGTCGACCACGTCGGTGGGGTCGACCCGCTGTTGCGCGGTCATGTCCTGTGGCACGACTGGCCGTTGGACGTGGACGCGATGAACGCCGCCGCGCGTGCGCTCGTCGGCGAGCACGACTTCGCCGCGTACTGCAAGAAGCGCGAGGGTGCGACGACCATCCGCACGCTCCAGCAGCTGAGCTGGGAGCGGGACGCGTCGGGTGTCATCACGGCGACCGTGCGCGCGGACGCGTTCTGCCACAACATGGTGCGGTCGCTGGTGGGTGCGATGCTGTTCGTCGGCGACGGCCACCGTCCGGTCGACTGGCCGGGGAAGGTGTTGGCCGCCGGGGTGCGGGACTCGGCGGTGCATGTCGTGCGGCCGCACGGGCTGACGCTGGAGGAGGTCGGTTATCCGGCCGACTCCGAGCTGGCGGCGCGGAACCTGGCGGCCCGCAACAAGCGGACGCTTCCCGGCAAGGGCTGCTGCTGATCCATCAGGTGGGCCTGGCGATGCGTCAGGCCCACCTGATGTCGTATCAGGCCTCTTCGGTGGCGGGAACGTTCACGGCCAGGTCGCTGGACATGGTGAAGTACGGGCGGACGCCCGAGACCGTGGGGTAGAGGTCGGTCTTGTTGCGGTCGACGATGTCGCCGATGAGCCGGCCGACACGGATCGGCTCCGCGTCGGGGGTGATCCGCAGGGCCAGGTCCCACGTCGTGGCCTCGCCGTCGGACCGCGCGGCGCGCAGCGCCTCGTAGGGGACGGTGACGCGGAAGGACGCGGGGTCCACGACCTCGACGTCCACCGACACCTCGGACGCGGTCTCGCCGCGCGGGGTGCCGATGACCACGGGGTTGCTCTCGGAGGTGAACTCCGTGCCGTGCAGGGTGCCTTCGACCGTGAGCGCGTCGTCGCCCGAGCGCACCGAGCGGGCCTCGGCGTGGGCGTCGCGGTGCCAGGCGCGCAGGGCGAGGTAGCCGTCGACGGTGGGGTAGGGCACCCACCAGGTGAAGGGGCCGCCCGGCAGGGGCTCGAGCTCGACCAGGCCGCGGCCCTCGGCGAGGTGCGAGACCACGCGGCGGCGGGCCTTGTCCTCGGCGCGCACCACGTGCAGGTCCCAGCGTCCCTCGCCCAGGCGCAGCGCGCTCCGTTCGAGTACGGCCGTCCAGGGGTCGCCGTCGGTGGCGGGCGGCCGCAGCGGTACGGCGATCGGCTTGCCCTCCTTGCGGCGGGTGACGGTCAGGGAGAGCGTCTCCCCGCTGACGCCCTTGGGCTGGACGAGGACGTGGATGTCGCCGGCGGCGTCGACGCGGCAGGAGGCCACCGGGCGCAGCGGCTTGCGGACGACGATGTCCTTGAGGACGGTCTTGACCGGCGGCTTGGCGGCCTTGGCCACCGGACGGCGCAGCGGTCGGATGAGCTTTCCGGCGGTGCGGCGCAGCAGCTTGCCGAGCGGGACCTGCTCGGGCTCGGCGGTGGCGGCGGTGGTGGCGGGCGCGGGCGCGGGCGCGGGTTCGGTGGCGCGGGCACGGGGGCCGCCGAGGCTGTCGATCAGTTCGAGGTACGCGTCGGCGATGCGTTCGGGGGCGTATCGCTGGGCGGATTTCCGGGCGGCGGCGCCCATGGCGCGGCGCAGGTCGTCGTCCTCGATGAGCTTGAGGAGGCCCTTGGCGATGGCGTCGCTGTCGCCGACGGGGACGAGCAGGCCGTCCGTGCCGTCGGTGATGATCTCGCCGGGGCCGTGCGGGCAGTCGGTGGCGACGACGGGGACGCCGCAGCCCATGGCCTCGACGATCGTCATGCCGAAGGACTCCTCGCGGGAGGTCACGGCGGCGATGGAGCCCTTGGCCCACTCGGTCTCGATGGGGGAGTGGGCGCCCATCAGGGTGATGGCCTCGGCGAGGCCGAGCCGCTCGATCTGGGCGCGGAGCTTGGGCAGCTCGGGGCCGCGGCCGTAGATGCGCAGCTTCCAGTCGGGGCGGGTGGCGGCGACGGTCTCCCAGGCCTTGACCAGCAGGTCGTAGCGCTTGACGGGGATGAGGCGGCCGGCGGCGACGACGAGCTTGGCGCTGCCGTCGGAGGGCTCGACCTCGGACGGGGGGCAGCCGTTGGGCAGGCAGACGAGCTTGGTCCTGACGTCCGGGAACCGCTCGCGGTGGGTGCGCGCGTCCGCCTCGGAGACGGTGGTGTGGGCGTCCAGGTGCGGGATGGAGGCGTCCTGGTAGGCGCGGATGGTCGGCTCGTGGGTGCCGTAGATCCGGTGCTCCTGGCCGATCCGCAGATAGCGGTCCTGGCCGAACTCCGCGAGGTACATCACCAGGCCGGGGCGGGTGGCCACCACGACGTCGGCGTCGGTCTCCGCGAGGTGTGCGGCGACGCGCTGGTCGGTGAGGGCGTTGAAGTGGGCGCCCTTGGCCTCCACCGGCGGGATGTACCCGCTGTCCTGCGTGAGCAGGGCGTTCTCGCGGTCCGCGCCCTTCTCGGCCCGCTGGTCGATGAGGTTGACCAGCTTGACCTTGGGGTGCAGGGGGAGGCTGGGCTTCTCGCCGGTGCGCATGGTGGACACGATCTCGACGTCGTGCCGGGCGGCGAGTGCGCTCGCGACATTGAACGTGGACCGGATCGTGCCGCCGATGCCGTAGGCGTTCTGCAAAAGGAAAGAGATCTTCATGGCGGTGTGTGCGCGGCCCGTCGTCGGCGGCGCGTCCGTCCTTCCCCCGTGGCCTGGGTGATGTCCGGGTCGTCCCGTGCTGATCGGCCCGATGGTTTGGTTGTGCGGTCCGATCCGCCGGTTAAGACCGTTGGGAGGGATTTCGGTTGCCTGCGCAGCCTACATTGTGGCTTGGGTCACGTCGCAAGAAGGTGTGAGGAGGACCGGCGCGGTGGGTGCTGGGAGGCGGGGAAGAGTGCGGAGGCGGTCGGTGGCGGCGGGTGTCGCCACGGCCGCGGTGCTGGGTCTGGTGGTCGGCTGTCAGGGCGGCGGGCCCGGCGCGGAGGGCGGTGCCGGGAGTGCCGAGACCGTCGAGGGCAAGGACGAGCCGCGGGTGGTGCGGGCCCGGGAGGCCGGCCGGCTCGGGCATGTGGAGCTGGGGCCGGGGGAGGTGCCGGGCCTGGTGATCGAGCGGGGCTCCGCGGTCACCGCCGGGCACGGCCGCCCGGACACGGACCGGGAGGCCTGCCGTCCGCTGGTGGTCGCGCTGGGCTCGCAGCCGCAGCCCGCGCCCGTGGCGTCCGTCGTGGACACCTTCGCGGCGCCCGCCGGGGGCAGCGGCTCCCAGGGGCTGCTGGGCACGATCCGGGTCTCCGCCTACGAGGGCGACGGCGCGAGCAGGACGCTGGGCGAGCTGCGCGAGGCCGCGGCGGAGTGCGCGGACGGCTTCGGGATGACGACGGGCGAGGGCGAGCCGCAGCGGTTCGAGGCGGTACGGGTCCTGGACGCGCCGGCGCTGGGCGACGAGGCCATGGCGTACCGGCTGGTCAACGCGGCCGAGCGGGCGCCGAGCCTGGTCACGGTCGTGCGCAGCGGGAGCACCCTGTCGATGTTCTTCGCCACCAATCTGGCCGATCCCGGGGGTGTGGAGATCCCGGAGCGGCTGGTGGCCGCGCAGGTCGCGAAGGTGGAGCGACCGGTCCGGTCCGGCCGGCCGGCCGTCGTGGCGACCGCCCGTCCGCACCTCGCCGAGGCGGGGGAGGCGGGTGCCGACGACGGCGGCGAGGCGGCGGAGTAGCCGGGCGGTCGGTGGCCGGGCGGTCAGCTCTCCTCCTTCTTGGGGGAGGCCGATCCGGACGGCGAGCCGGAGGGGCTCGCCGGCTGCGAGGGCTTCGTGGACGCCGCGGCGGAGGGCTTGCCGGAGGCGGCCGCCTGGGCGGTGGCGCGGGCCATGATGCGGCGGAAGGTGTAGCCGGACACGTCCCGGCCGGCCTGGAGGGCCTTGGTGTCGTCGGAGGGCACGGCCTCGCCGTTGGTGTAGCCGGCGACGGTGAAGTAGGCGTAGCGGCCCTCGGCGTTAGCCGTCAGCCGGCAGGCGGTGTTGCGGCAGAAGTCGGGCGCGTCGCCGCCGGTGAGGGACTCGATGTTGCCGGTGGACCGGTCCTTGGCCTTGTCGGCGGCGGCCTTGTCGTCGAACACGGCGACGCCGACGGTGACCGCGACGCCGTCGCGTACGTAGGTGGCGCGCAGCACCTTGCGGCAGCCGTTGTCCTTGAGGACCTGGCCGAGGCCGTTCTGGGCGGCCGTGTCGCAGTCGCTGGTGGTGGCCGTGTCGACGCGCTTGTAGACGCGCTTGTCGAGGCTGGGCCGGGAGTGCGGGAAGAGCGTCTTGGTGGTGAGCGGCGCCTTGTCCTTGTCCTGGTTGGCGATGAACTCACGGGGGTTGGGCGGGGCCACCGGGGAGAAGGTGGGCTCGGGGCCGCCCGAGGCGCTGGGGCGCTTGTCGGCGACCGACTTGCTCTTGTCGCCCTTGTCCGACATGACCACGGCCGTGGCCACGACGGCGGCGAGCGCCGCGGCGGCCAGCACACCGCCGCCGATCATCAGCACCTTGCGGCGCCGGCCGCGCGCGGCGGTGGAGTCGGCGAGGTGGTTCCAGTCGGGGGCCTGGCCGCCCGCGCCGGGTATCTGGTGCGGCGCGCCGCCGCCGAAAACGGGCGGCTGGGGGTGTGGCTGCGGCTGCGGCTGCGGCTGGTGCGGGGGCTGGGCCGCGGCCTGGGGCTGGGGCTGCTGAGCCGGCTGGGGCTGGGGCTGGGGCTGTCCCCAGGCCGAGCGGGGGTCGGGGGCGTGCCCGGGCGCGGGCTGCTGCGGCTGCCACGGGGGCAGGGGGGCGCCTCCGCCCTGCGGCGCGGCGGGAGGCTGCGGTGCGGGTGCGGGTGCGGGTGCGGGTGCGGGTGCAGGCGCGGGGGCCGGGGCCGGAGCGGGCGGCTGCGGCTGCTGCGGCCCCTGGGGCTCCGGGGTCTGCCCGGCCGGGGCCGGTGCGGCGGCCCCTGGTGCGCCCCCCGGTGCGGCCGGCTGCGCCGGCGGGGGCGGCGGCTCCCACGGCGGCGTGGACGGCTGAGACTCCCCCGGGGGCCCGTACGGCCCTGCCTGCCCGAAACTCATGGCGTGCATCGTAAACCGTTGGTCAAGGGCCCTCGGCACCGGCGAGAATCGCCCCCATGGGACATGTGGAAGCGGCACATCTGGAGTACCACCTTCCGGACGGGAGGACGCTGCTCGGCGATGTGTCGTTCCGGGTGGGCGAAGGGGCCTCGGTGGCCCTCGTCGGGGCCAACGGCGCGGGCAAGACCACGCTGCTGCGGCTGATCTCCGGCGAGCTCCAGCCGCACGGCGGCTCGGTGACGGTCAGCGGCGGCCTCGGCGTGATGCCGCAGTTCGTGGGGTCCGTCCGGGACGACCGTACGGTCCGTGACCTGCTGGTCTCCGTGGCCCACCCGCGCATCCGCGAGGCGGCCCGGGCCGTCGACGCGGCCGAGCTCGCGATCATGGAGCGGGACGACGAGGCCGCGCAGATGGCCTACGCGCAGGCGCTCAGCGACTGGGCCGAGGCCCACGGCTACGAGGCCGAGACCACCTGGGACATCTGCACCATGGCCGCGCTCGGCGTCCCGTACGACCAGGCCCAGTGGCGCAAGGTGCGCACGCTCTCCGGCGGCGAGCAGAAGCGCCTGGTGCTCGAGTCGCTGCTGCGCGGCACCGACGAGGTGCTGCTGCTGGACGAGCCGGACAACTACCTCGACGTCCCCGGCAAGCGCTGGCTGGAGGAGAGGCTGCGCGAGACGAAGAAGACCGTGCTCTTCGTCTCCCACGACCGCGAGCTGCTGGCCCGCTCCGCCGAGAAGATCATCAGCGTCGAGCCGGGCCCGGCGGGCAGCGACGTATGGGTGCACGGCGGCGGCTTCGGCACGTACCACGACGCCCGCAAGGAGCGCTTCGCCCGCTTCGAGGAGCTGCGCAAGCGCTGGGACGAGAAGCACGCCCAGCTGAAGAAGCTGGTGATCAACCTTCGGCAGGCCGCCGCGGTCAGCCACGAGATGGCCTCCCGCTACGCCGCCGCCCAGACCCGGCTGCGCAAGTTCGAGGAGGCCGGTCCGCCGCCGGAGCCGCCGCGCGAGCAGGACATCCGGATGCGGCTGCGCGGCGGCCGCACCGGCGTGCGGGCGCTGACCTGCGAGAAGCTGGAGCTCACGGGGCTGATGAAGCCCTTCGACCTGGAGGTCTTCTACGGCGAGCGGGTCGCGGTGCTGGGCTCGAACGGCTCCGGGAAGTCGCACTTCCTGCGCCTGCTCGCCGGGGACGCCGAGAACCCGGTGGCCCACACGGGCATGTGGAAGCTGGGCGCGCGCGTCGTGCCCGGGCACTTCGCGCAGACCCACGCCCACCCGGAGCTCATGGGGCGCACCCTGACCGACATCCTGTGGACCGAGCACGCCCGGGACCGGGGCCAGGCGATGTCGGCGCTGCGCCGCTACGAGCTGGAGAAGCAGGGCGACCAGCCCTTCGAGAAGCTGTCGGGCGGCCAGCAGGCGCGCTTCCAGATCCTGCTGCTGGAGCTGGTGGGGACGACGGCCCTGCTGCTGGACGAGCCGACGGACAACCTGGACCTGGAGAGCGCGGAGGCGCTGCAGGAGGGGCTGGAGGCGTACGACGGGACGGTGCTGGCGGTGACGCACGACCGCTGGTTCGCGCGCTCGTTCGACCGCTTCCTGGTCTTCGGCGCGGACGGGACCGTCCGCGAGGTCCCGGAGCCGGTGTGGGACGAGGGCCGGGTGGCCCGTAAACGCTAGGGCGCGGGTGTCCGGTGGGACCATGTTTTGACCCGGCCAGTGGGCGCCCGGTACTCTACGAGTTCGTTATGCGTATTGGCTTGGTCGTTCTCACGCGAGGGGCCCTTACGCTTGTCCGCCAGGGTGATCGCCGCTGGCCGGCACGCGGGTTGCGTCCCCGTTGTGCGGCCGTTGCTGCGTGATCGTCCCCGGCGGGCCGTGTCAGGACCCACTCACTGAAGAAGCGAAGGCTACGACCGTGCGTACGTTCAGCCCCAAGCCCGGCGATGTCCAGCGCCAGTGGCACATCATCGACGCGCAGGACGTCGTCCTGGGCCGTCTGGCCTCTCAGGCCGCCTCCCTGCTGCGCGGCAAGCACAAGCCTGTGTACGCCCCGCACATGGACATGGGTGACTTCGTCGTCATCATCAACGCCGACAAGGTGCACCTGTCCGGCAACAAGAAGACCCAGAAGATGGCCTACCGCCACTCTGGCTTCCCGGGTGGTCTGCGCTCCGTCCGCTACGACGAGCTGCTCGACAAGAACCCCGAGAAGGCCGTCGAGAAGGCGATCAAGGGCATGCTGCCCAAGAACTCCCTCGGCCGTCAGATGCTCACGAAGCTGAAGGTCTACTCGGGCGACCAGCACCCGCACGCCGCCCAGCAGCCGCAGCCGTTCGAGATCACCCAGGTCAAGCAGGGCTAAGTCCCGGCCACCGCCGAACCAGAAAGTCTGAGGAGAATCGTGGCTGAGACCACCGCCGAGATGCCGGTCGAGGGCGTCGAGGAGTACACCACCGAGACCGAGGTCGTGGAGTCGGAGTACACCTCCGAGTCCCTCGCGTCCCGCTTCGGCGACCCGCAGCCGGCCGCCGGCCTGGGCCGTCGCAAGAACGCCATCGCCCGCGTCCGGATCGTTCCGGGCTCCGGCAAGTGGAAGATCAACGGTCGCACCCTTGAGGACTACTTCCCCAACAAGGTGCACCAGCAGGAAGTCAACGAGCCCTTCAAGGTGCTCGAGCTCGACGACCGCTACGACGTCATCGCCCGCATCGCGGGTGGCGGCGTGTCCGGCCAGGCCGGCGCCCTGCGCCTCGGTGTGGCCCGCGCCCTGAACGAGGCGGACGTGGACAACAACCGCGGCCCGCTGAAGAAGGCCGGCTTCCTGAGCCGCGACGACCGTGCGGTCGAGCGCAAGAAGGCCGGTCTGAAGAAGGCCCGCAAGGCTCCGCAGTACAGCAAGCGCTAAATCCGCGCTTTGCAGCACTGCCCGAACGCCCCGGCGGCACGTTCCGTGCCCGCCGGGGCGTTCGGCCATTACCGGTCAGGACTTGGTACGTATGTTCGGGGCCTCGCGGCGTGGCCCCGCCCCGCTTTTTGGGAGGACACCAGTGGGACGACTCTTCGGTACGGACGGCGTGCGCGGTGTCGCCAACGCCGATCTGACGGCTGAGCTCGCGCTCGGCCTGTCGGTCGCGGCGGCGCACGTGCTCGCCGAGGCGGGTACGTTCGAGGGCCATCGGCCGGTGGCGGTGGTCGGGCGTGATCCGCGTGCGTCCGGGGAGTTCCTCGAGGCCGCCGTGGTGGCCGGACTCGCCAGCGCGGGCGTGGACGTCCTGCGGGTGGGCGTGCTGCCCACCCCGGCCGTCGCCTACCTCACCGGCGTGCTCGGCGCCGACCTCGGCGTGATGCTCTCCGCCAGCCACAACGCCATGCCCGACAACGGCATCAAGTTCTTCGCCCGCGGTGGCCACAAGCTCGCCGACGAGCTCGAGGACCGCATCGAGGAGACCTACCGGGCCCACGCCTCCGGCGAGCCCTGGGACCGTCCCACCGGCGCCGGCGTCGGCCGGGTCCGCGACTACGACCAGGGCTTCGACAACTACGTCGCCCACCTGATCGGCGTCCTGCCCAACCGCCTCGACGGCATCAAGGTCGTCATCGACGGCGCCCACGGCGCCGCGTCCCGCGTCTCGCCCGAGGCCTTCTCGCGCGCCGGCGCCGAGGTCGTCACCATCGGCACCGAGCCCGACGGCCTCAACATCAACCACGAGTGCGGCTCCACCCACCTGGACAAGCTGCGCGCCGCCGTCGTCGAGCACGGCGCCGATCTGGGCGTCGCCCACGACGGCGACGCCGACCGCTGCCTGGCCGTGGACGCCAAGGGCACCGAGATCGACGGCGACCAGATCCTCGCCGTCCTGGCGCTCGCCATGCGCGAGGCGGACTCGCTGCGCAAGAACACGGTCGTCGCGACCGTCATGTCCAACCTGGGCTTCAAGCTGGCCATGGAGCGCGAGGGCGTCCAGCTCGTCCAGACGGCGGTCGGCGACCGCTACGTCCTGGAGGAGATGAAGGCGAACGGCTTCGCCCTGGGCGGCGAGCAGTCCGGCCACGTCATCGTCCTGGACCACGCCACGACCGGCGACGGCACCCTCACCGGCCTGATGCTGGCCGCCCGCGTCGCCGCCACCGGCCGCACGCTGGCCGACCTGGCCGGCGTCATGGAGCGCCTGCCGCAGGTCCTGATCAACGTCCGTGACGTCGACAAGTCCCGCGTGGGCTCCTCCACCGAGCTCGCCGCGGCCGTCAACGCCGCCGAGCAGGAGCTGGGCTCCACCGGCCGCGTCCTGCTGCGCTCCTCCGGCACCGAGCCGCTCGTCCGGGTGATGGTCGAGGCCGCCGACATCGAGCAGGCGCGCGCCGTGGCGCAGCGCCTGGCCGACGTCGTGAAGTCGGCGCTGGGCTAGGCCCCGCCCTTTCCGCCGCTCGCGCCGTCTCGCCCGGAAGTCGTTCCGGGCGGGGCGGCGCGGGTGTATCGGGGATGGTCGGTACCGGGGGTGGTCAGAGCTTGCGCAGGGAGAGGCGCTGGACCTTGTGGTCGGGGCCCTTGCGCAGGATCAGGTTGGAGCGGCCTCGGGTGGGCGCCACGTTCTCCAGCAGGTTCGGCTTGTTGATGGTGCGCCAGTTGCGGCGCGCGTAGTCCAGCGCCTCCTCCTCGGAGACCTGGGTGTAGCGGCGGAAGTAGGAGTCGGGGTCCTGGAAGGCCGTCGCCCGCAGCTTTCTGAACCGCTCGTAGTACCAGCGCTCGATGTCCTCGGCGCGGGCGTCCACGTAGACGCTGAAGTCGAAGAAGTCGGCGAGTGAGACGCGCGTGCGCCCGTCCTGGCCGGGCTGGGCCGGCTGCAGGACGTTGAGGCCCTCGATGATCAGGATGTCGGGGCGGTGCACGGTCAGTCGCTCGCCGGGCACGATGTCGTAGATGAGGTGGGAGTAGACCGGCGCGGACACCTCGTCCTTGCCGGCCTTCACGTCCGCGACGAAGCGGGTCAGGGCCCGGCGGTCGTAGGACTCGGGGAAGCCCTTCCGGGACATCAGGCCGCGGGCCTGCAGCTCGGCGTTCGGCAGCAGGAAGCCGTCCGTCGTGACCAGCTCGACGCGCGGGTGCTCGGGCCAGCGGGCCAGCAGGGCCTGCAGCAGGCGGGCCGTGGTCGACTTGCCCACCGCGACGCTGCCGGCGACGCCTATGACGAAGGGCGTGCCGCGTTGGGCCCCCTTCTCGCCCAGGAAGGTGTTGAGCGCCCCGCGCAGGCTGCCGGTGGCCCCGACGTAGAGGTTGAGCAGACGGGACAGCGGCAGGTAGATGTCGCGGACCTCGTCCAGGTCGATGACGTCACCGAGCCCGCGCAGGCGCTCGACCTCGTCGGCGGTCAGCGGCAGGGGGGTGTTCTCGCGCAGCGCGCTCCACTCCGCCCGGGTCAGGTCCACGAACGGCGAGGAGTCTGCGCGGCGCCTTTGCTGCGGCTGCTCAATGGTGGTCGGCACGGGCCCATTGTGCGCGGCGGGCGCGCGGGCATCACTTCGGGGGGCCCGAGGGGCTCGCGCGCGGGCAGTGACGCAAGGGATCGGAGGGGTACCAGTGGGTGAAGTTTCTCGCCGGGGTCTGTACTTACTTGCCGGTCAGGAATAACGTCCAGCGTCCTGTCCGTACGCATCACGCGAGGAGCCCGGCTCCGTGTTCGTCTTCCTGCTCGTACTCCGCCGCGTCCGACTCGCCCGGCAGGGCCTCCTCCGCCTCGTGCGCCGCGGGGCGCCGCCCGTGCACACCGCCCTCGGGGCGCGGCCCTCCCTCGCCGACCGGGTGCACGGCGACCTGTCCGCCGAGCTGCCCGACGAGGACCTCGGGCAGGACCTCGACGACTGCCTCGACCGGTACGTTCTCGGCAGCAAACCGCGCTGCGAGGAGGTCGAGTACCTGGAGCTCGTGCAGGAGGCCATCGACCGGATCGAGCGCGGGCATTGACCCACGGGCGCCGACCCCCGGGCCGTACGCTGCACACCATGTGCGGAATCGTTGGCTATGTGGGAGGGCAGTGCGCCCTCGACGTCGTATTGGCAGGGCTGCGGCGCCTGGAGTACCGCGGCTACGACTCGGCCGGGGTGGCGGTCCTGGCCGACGGCGGGCTGGCGTCGGCGAAGAAGGCCGGCAAGCTCGCCAACCTGGAGAAGGAGCTGGCCGACCGGCCGCTCCCGTCCGGGCCGACGGCCATCGGGCACACCCGCTGGGCCACACACGGCGGCCCGACGGACGCCAACGCCCACCCCCACCTCGACAACCCGGGCCGGGTGGCCGTCGTCCACAACGGCATCATCGAGAACTTCGCCGCGCTGCGCGCCGAGCTGGCCGAGCGGGGGCACGCGCTGGGCTCGGAGACCGACACCGAGGTCGTCGCCCACCTGCTGTCCGAGGCCTTCTCCTCCTGCGGCGACCTCGCCGAGGCCATGCGGCAGGTCTGTCGCCGGCTCCAGGGCGCGTTCACGCTCGTGGCGGTGCACGCGGACGAGCCGGACGTGGTCGTGGGCGCGCGGCGCAACTCCCCGCTGGTCGTCGGCGTCGGCGACGGCGAGAACTTCCTCGCCTCCGACGTCGCCGCCTTCATCGCCCACACCCGCGAGGCCATCGAGCTGGGCCAGGACCAGGTCGTCGAGCTGCGCCGCGACGGCGTGACCGTCACCGGCTTCGACGGCGCGCCCGCGGACGACGTGCGCACGTACCACGTGGACTGGGACGCCTCGGCGGCCGAGAAGGGCGGCTACGACTACTTCATGCTCAAGGAGATCGCCGAGCAGCCCAAGGCCGTGGCCGACACGCTGCTGGGACGGATCGACGCGGCGGGCTCGCTGACGCTGGACGAGGTGCGCATCCCCGACTCCGTGCTGCGGGAGGTCGACAAGGTCGTCATCGTCGCCTGCGGCACGGCCTACCACGCGGGCCTGATCGCCAAGTACGCCATCGAGCACTGGACGCGCATCCCGTGCGAGACGGAGCTGGCCAGCGAGTTCCGCTACCGCGACCCGATCCTCGACCAGCGCACGCTCGTCGTCGCGATCAGCCAGTCCGGCGAGACCATGGACACCCTCATGGCGCTGCGGCACGCCCGCGAGCAGGGCGCCAAGGTGCTGGCCATCTGCAACACCAACGGTTCGACGATCCCCCGCGAGTCGGACGCCGTCCTCTACACCCACGCCGGCCCCGAGGTGGCGGTCGCCTCCACGAAGGCGTTCCTGACCCAGCTGGTCGCCTGCTACCTGGTGGCGCTGTACCTGGGCCAGGTGCGCGGCACCAAGTGGGGCGACGAGGTGCGCGGCGTGGTCCGCGAGCTGTCGGTGATCGGCGCCCAGGTGGAGGAGGTGCTCGGCACCATGGAGCCGGTGCGTGAGCTGGCCCGCTCCCTGGCCGACAAGAACACCGTGCTCTTCCTGGGCCGTCACGTGGGCTACCCGGTGGCCCTCGAGGGCGCCCTGAAGCTCAAGGAGCTCGCCTATATGCACGCCGAGGGGTTCGCGGCCGGAGAGCTCAAACACGGGCCGATCGCGCTGATCGAGAAGGACGTGCCGGTGGTGGTGGTCGTGCCCTCGCCACGCGGGCGCTCGGTCCTGCACGACAAGATCGTCTCCAATATCCAGGAGATCCGGGCGCGCGGCGCCCGCACCATCGTGATCGCCGAACGGGGCGACGAGGCGGTACGCCCCTACGCCGACCACCTGGTGGAGGTCCCGGCGACGCCGGTGCTGCTGCAGCCGCTGGTCGCCACCGTGCCGCTGCAGGTCTTCGCGTGCGAACTGGCGACGGCCCGGGGCAACGAGGTCGACCAGCCGCGCAACCTCGCGAAGTCGGTGACGGTCGAATGATCGTCGGAGTGGGGATCGACGTCGCCGAGATCGAGCGGTTCGACGCGGCGCTGCGGCGCACGCCCGCCATGGCGGGCCGGCTGTTCGTGGAGCGCGAGCTGTACCTGCCCACCGGCGAGCGGCGGGGCATCGCCTCGCTGGCCGCCCGCTTCGCCGCGAAGGAGGCGCTGGCCAAGGCCCTGGGCGCGCCCGGCGGGCTGCTCTGGACGGACGCGGAGGTCGTGACCGAGGGCAGCGGCCAGCCGCGGCTGGTGGTCACGGGAACGGTGGCCGCGCGCGCGGAGGCGCTGGGGGTGACGTCCTGGCACGTCTCGCTGAGCCATGACGCGGGGGTGGCCTCGGCGGTGGTGATCGCGGAGAAGTAGGGGGTCCGAGGGGCCGGGGGCCGTGGTGTGCGGCCCCTCACGCCTCCCCGGCGTCGTGGACCAGCAGCGCGATCTGCACCCGGTTGTTCAGGTCCAGCTTGGTGAGGATGCGCGAGACGTGCGTCTTGACCGTGGGGACGGACATGTAGAGCTCCGCCGCGATCTCGGCGTTCGCCTTGCCCCGCCCCACGGCGGTGGCGACCTCGCGCTCCCGCTCGCCCAGGACCGCCAGCCGCTCGCGGGCCGCCTCCGCCCGCGGGCGCCGCTGCGCGTCGCCGCCCGACACCTGGGCGATGAGCTGCTGCGTCACCGCCGGGGACAGCACGGGCTCCCCGGCCGCCACCTTCCGTACCGCCTCCACGATCTCCCGTGGCGGGGTGTCCTTGAGGACGAACCCGGCCGCGCCCGCCCGCAGGGCGCGCAGCACGTGCTCGTCGGTGTGGAACGTGGTCAGCACGATCACCTCGGGCGGCTCCGGACGCCCGCGCAGCGCCTCGGTGGCGGCCAGCCCGTCCGTGCCCGGCATCCGGATGTCCATCAGTACGACGTCGGGGGAGTGCGCCACGACCAGCGGCCCCACCTCGCCGCCGTCGGCGGCCTCGGCGACCACCTCGAGGTCGGGTGCGCCGCCGAGCATCAGGCGCAGCCCGGCCCGTACCAGCGGGTCGTCGTCGACGAGGAGCACGCGGATGCTCACGGCGGGAGCCTCACATTCTGGGTGTGGTGCGGTGCGGGTGCCGGACCGGGCGCGGCGCTACCGGCCGTCCGGTCTCATCCGGCCGGCGGCGCTTCGCGGTGCGGGTCCGCGGGCCAGGGTAGCCAGGCGGCCAGCCGGAAGTCCTCCCCGTCCCGGCCGTGCTCGAGCCGTCCGCCGGCCAGCGCGGCCCGTTCCCCGAGCCCGATGAGCCCCTGCCCGGCCCCGGGAATGGCCGGCCCGGCCGGCGAGGGCTCGCCCGCCGTGGCATCGGGCAGGGCGTTGCGCACCTCGATGCCGAGGCCGCCGCCCGGCCCGCCGGAGATCCTCACACGCACCGGGACGTCCGGGGCGTGCTTACGGGCGTTGGTGAGGGCCTCCTGGACGATGCGGTAGGCGGTGCGTCCCAGGGCGGCCGGGGCCGCCCCGGTCTCCGCCTCGCCGGGCGGCTCGTAGTCGATCCGCGTGCCCGCCTTCCCCGCCTCCTCCACCAGCCGGGCCACGTCGCCGAGCGTCGGCTGCGGCCGCCCGTCGCCCACGGGCGCGCGCAGCACCCCGATGACCTCGCGCAGGTCCTGCAGCGCCTGGTGCGCGCTGTCGCGGATCACTCCGGCGGCGCGCCCGATCTCGGCGGGTGGGGCCCCCGGGTTGTACTCCAGCGCCCCCGCGTGGACGCTCAGCAGCGACAGCCGGTGCGCGAGCACGTCGTGCATCTCCCGCGCGATCTCCTCACGGGCCCGCTGGGTCGCCCGGGCGGCCCGCAGGGCCGACTCGGCCTCCGCCAGTTCGGCCCGCTCCCGCAGCGAGTCGATGAGCTGCCGCCGGGAGCGGCGGAACAGCCCCCACCCGAGGGCCCCGGCGATCAGCGCGAAGTAGGTGAGCGCCGCGCCGGCCCGGCTCTCGTCCGTCTCCGGCAGCTCGTGGAGGAACACCGGCAGCGGGGCGAACGCGAGGGCCGCGACCCACGCGGTGACGCGCCACGGCCGGCCGGCGGCGACGGTGAACACCGCGACCAGGGCCGGGCCCGTCATGTAGTGCGCCAGGCTCCCGGCCACCAGCAGCGCCACGGCCAGCTGCACCGGCCACCGCCGCCGCAGGAACACGGCCGCGCACCCGAGCCCGCCCACCACCTGGTCGGCGACCTGCCAGCCCGGCCCCATGTCCTGCGGCAGCGGGATCGACCGCGAGCTGATCGCGGCGAAGCAGGCCGCGAAGAGGAACAGCCCGATGTCGGCGGCCCAGTCGCGGCGGGTTCGGTGAACGTGGTTCATGACGGCGAATCTACGGTTCTGTTCGAGGGCGCCGGGCCGCCGTCGGGCGGGCGGATACTTTCGGATGACGGGCGGCCGTGCAGCCGGAGACTTTGGTCGCCCCACGGCCCTCGAACCGGCTCCCTACGGCCGATGCGGGGCACGGCCCGCCCTTCGTACCGTCGGGGCATGAACAATCCCCTCCAGCGCCTGCTGGGCTTCGTCAGCTTCGTGTTGATCGTCGGAGGCATCAGCTGCCTGCTCCACGAGTGGCTCGGATGGTTCCGTCTGTTCGGCTTCCTGCGCTTCCTCGCGCCCGGCGGCTACGAGGTCTACAGCTATGTCGTGATGATCGCCCTGGGCATAGCGGTGGGCGCCGCGAGCGAGGCCGTGGGCCGGGAGCGGCCCCGCCCGTAGGACCGCCAGGACCGTCCGAATCGGGGTCCGTATCGGGGTCCGAATCGGGTTCCGTATCCGGGTCCGTATCGGGGTCCGTGCCTACGCTTTGACTCTCCAGCGACGGGAGACACCAAGGTGACGGGCATGGACGGCGACACCTCCCTCCACTCCATCGGCGAGCTGGCTCGTCTGACCGGTCTCACGGTCAAGACGATCCGGTTCTGGTCCGACGAGGGCGTGGTGCCGCCGGCCGACCGTACGCCCGCGGGCTACCGGCTCTACGGGCAGGACGCCCTGGCCCGGCTCGGCCTCGTCCGTACGCTGCGCGACCTCGGGGTCGGCCTCGCGACCATCCGGCAGGTGCTGGAGCGCGAAGTGACCGTCGCCGAGGTCGCCGCGGTGCACGCCGAGGCGCTGGAGACGCAGATCCGAACCCTGCGGCTGCGCCAGGCCGTCCTCCGAGCCGTCGCCGGACGCGGGTCCACACCGGAGGAGATGGAACTCATGCACACGCTCGCCCACCTGACCGACCGGGAACGCCGCCGCCTCATCCACGACTTCATCGACAACGCCTTCGAGGGCCTGGACGTCGACCCCGGCTTCCTGGCCACCCTGCGCGACGCCATGCCGGTCCTGCCCGACGACCCGGCGCCGGAACAGGTCGACGCCTGGGTGGAGCTCGCCGGGCTCGTCCAGGACGAGGACTTCCGCGCCGGCATGCGACGCGCCGCCGAGGACCAGATCCGGGCGCGGGACGAGGCCGGGCAGCCCGAGCCGGACGAGGCGCGGAGGCTGGCCGACCTGATCCGCGAGCGCACCGCCGAGGCGCGGAAGGCCGGCCTCGCACCGGAGTCGGAGTCGGCGCGGCCGCTCGTCGACGAGCTGGCGCGGCAGTGCGCCGGGCTCGCCGGGCGCGAGGACGGCCCGGAGTTCCGGCGGTGGCTGCTGGAGCGGCTGGAGATCGGCAACGACTCCCGCTACGAGCGCTACTGGCGGCTCCTCGCCGTGATCAACGGCTGGCCCGCGCCGGACATGGGCCCGGCCGTCGAGTGGCTGAGCGCCGGGCTGCGCGCCGCCTGATGTGATCACCCGTCCCCCGCCGTCCTGCTGTCGTATCGTCAGGCGGGACGGCGGAGGTGAAGGGGGCGGCGGCGTGCATCCGGCGAGGGAGCGCATTGCGGCGGTGTTCGGCGGGCGGACCCAGGGCAGCGGCTACCTGCTGGCGCCGAACCTCGTCCTGACCGCGGCACACGTCGTCGGCGACTGCGAGGCGCCCGCGGTGATCGTCCCCGGCGGCGTCGGCAAGGTGCGCTGCCGGGTGGCGTGGACGCGCGACGACAACCGCCGCTGCGACGTCGCCCTGCTCGTCGCCGAGCGGGACGTCGTCGACGAGGAGACGGCCGCAGCCTTCGAGCCGCTGGTGTGGGGGCGCGCCTACGACCTGCGGGCCTGGCCCGGCGCACAGGCCATCGGCTACCCGCACGCCCAGCGGGACGCGGCGGGCGACCTCGACACCGAACAGGTCGTCGGCGCGCTCAAGCCCGGCAGCCACCTTCTCAGCGGCCGGCACGTCCTCGACAGCGACCACGGCGCGCCGGCGCCGCCCGCCGACGGCGGCTCGCCGTGGGCCGGGATGTCGGGGGCCGCCGTCTTCGTGGACGGGCTGCTCGCCGGCGTCGTGTGCGCCGACCCGGGCGGCTGGCGGCACGGTCGGCTCACGGTCACGCCCTCGGAGACGCTGTGGCAGGACTTCCGCTTCCTGCAGGAGTGCCTGCTCGCCGGCCACAAGCCGGAGTCGCGTTCGCTCGCCTCGCCCCAGCAGCTCGAGGTGGAGGCGTTCGAACGGCGGTTACGCGACTACATCGTGCGTACGTCCGGCGAGCTGACCATCATCGGGCTGACGCTCGGCGACGGCGACGGGGAGGCCTGGCCGCTGGACGCCGCCTACCTCAGCCTCGAGCTGTCGGGCGGCGGCCGGGCCATGGCCGCGGAAGGTTTCGAACTGCCCGGCGGCGGCCCGACGGCCCGGTCCGTACCGTCGCCCAAGCGCGCGGAGGAGGCACTCTCCGGACACAGACGAGTGCTGCTGCGGGGCGCGGCGGGCTCGGGCAAGACCACGCTGCTGCAATGGCTCGCCACGATCACCGCCCGCGGAGAACTGCCCCCGGGGTTGGGCCACCTGAGCGGATGCATGCCGCTGACCCTGCCCCTGCGGACGCTCATCCGGCGCGGCGAACTTCCACAGCCCGAGGAGTTCCTCGAGGCCGCCGCCCGACCGCTGGCCGGACTGCCCGCCGCCCGGGGATGGGCCACCCGGCGGCTGACCGAGGGCACGGCACTGCTGCTCATCGACGGCGTCGACGAGGTCCCCGAGGCCGACCGCCGCCGCACCCTGGCCTGGGTCAAGGACCTGCTGGCCGCCTACCCCGAGGCCCGGTACGTCATCACGACCCGCCCCTCCGCCGTACGCGAGGGCTGGCTGGCCGACGCCGGCTTCACGGAGCTCGAGCTCCTGCCCATGAGCCGCGGCGACGTCCTGGCCTTCATCCACCGCTGGCACGACGCGGCGGGCCTGCGCCACGACGAGCGGCTACGGGCCTTCCGCGACGCCCTGTCGGCGGCGGTCGTCGCCAAACGCGACCTGGGACGGCTCGCCACCAACCCCCTGATGTGCGCCCTGATCTGCGCACTCAACCGCTCGCGCCGCGGATACCTCCCCCACGGCCGCATGGAGCTCTACCGCGCCGCACTCGACCTGCTCCTCATCCGGCGGGACCGCGAGCGCGAGATCGCCGTCGGCCTGGAGGGCCCCGAGCTGGAACAGGCGCAGACCGCGCTCCTCCAGAAGATCGCCTACTGGCTGATCAGGAACGGCCGCTCCGAGATCGAGTGGCACAAGGCCGTGGAGATCCTGGAACGGGCACTGCCCGCCATGCCGGCGGTGGCGGCCCGGGGGAGCGCCGAGGACATACTGCGGCACCTGGTGGTACGCAGCGGACTGCTCCGGCAGCCGACGAGCGAGACCCTGGACTTCGTCCACCGCACCTTCCAGGACTACCTGGGCGCCCAGGCCGCCGTCGACGACTGGGACTTCAACCTGCTGGTCAACCACGCCCACGACGACCAGTGGGAGGACGTCCTGCGCATGGCGGTGGGCCACGCGCCGCCCCGGGCAAGGGCGGAGCTGCTGCGGATGCTGCTGGAGCGGGGACAGAAGGAAGAGGCCTACAGGGCTCGCCTGCACCTGCTGGCCGCCGCCTGCCTCGAGCACGCCACCGAGGTCGACTGGGAGGTGCGTACGCGAGTCGAGCAGGCGGCGGCCGAGCTGGTGCCGCCACGCGACCTGGAGTCCGCGAAGGAGCTCGCGACGGTCGGCCCGGTGGTGCTGGACCTGCTGCCGGGGCCGGAGGGGCTGTCGGACGAGGTGGCCCACGCGGTGGTCGTCGCGGCGACCACGGTGGCGGACGACCAGGCGATCCCCTTGCTGGCGCGGTACGCGGACCATCCGTCTCTGGACGTCCGGGCGCAGCTGGCGTGGGCCTGGGACCGCTTCGACACGCGGGCGTACGCGGACGCGGTGATCGCGCGGCTGGCCTACGAGGACCACGGCGGGGGCGGGCTGAACTTCGTCGTGAAGTCCCGCGAGCACGTCGCCGCGCTCAAGCGGCTCGGGGGTCGCCCCAGGGTGCAGATCCGCGGCCCGCTGAACGCCGAGGACCTCGCGGACCTCGATACCCCGGCGCTGACAGATCTCTTCGTTGTTCAGGCGTTCTATATGTTGGGGGAGTTGCCGCTGCCGCCCGGTCTGACGTATCTCTACCTGGCCTCGGACCCCGATGCAGTCCGGCTGGCGGGCCTGAGCCATCACCCCCGCCTGGAGACGGTGTTCTTGGACTACCCGGGTGCGGACCTGCGGCAGTACGGCCTGGAGACACTTCCCCGGTTGACGACGCTGGGCTGGTGCGGGGCGGATCTGACCTCGCTGGCCCAGGTGCGGCCGATCCCCTGGGTGCGGCGACTCTTCCTGACGTCGCCCACCGGCCTCGAGGGCCTGGCTTTCCTCCGGGAGGCCTTCCCAGGGCTTGGAGAAATGACTGTTTTTGCCGATATACCCGACAGTGAGCCGCTCGACCTGGCGCACCTGCGGGGCTCCCCGCCGTTCCGTTTGTTCATCCGATACGCGGGGCCCGTCCTCAATCGCGACCTGCTCGGCGACGGCTGGGAGCTACGCATCGGGCCGCTGCCTGCCCCGACGGGCCCCTGACCGCCCCCCTCACCCCTCCGCCACGTCCCGCCACACCTCCCGCAACGCCCCCGCCACACCAAGGGCCGTCAGCGGCGCGGCCCCGAGCCGACGGGCGGCCAGGCCGTGCAGGTACGCGCCCGCCGCCGCCGCGTCGATCGCCGGGAGGCCCGCGGCCAGCAGGGAGCCGGTCAGTCCGGACAGCACGTCGCCGCTTCCGGCCGTGGCCAGCCAGGGGGTGCCGGTCGGGTTGGCCCGTACCGGGCCGGTGGCGTCGGCGACGAGGGTGGTGGAGCCCTTGAGCAGGGCGGTCACGCCGTAGCGGTCGGCCAGCGCCCGGACCGAGGCCAGGCGCTGGGTCTCGACCTCCTCGCGGGAGACGCCGAGCAGTACGGCGGCCTCGCCGGCGTGCGGGGTGATCAGCGTCCGGGCCGCCCGGGCGCGTACCGCCTCCGGGTCGAGCAGCCGCAGGCCGTCCGCGTCGATGAGTACGGGCACGTCGGAGGCGAGGACGTCCTCCAGCGCCCGGCGGGCGTCCGCGCCGTCGCCGAGGCCGGGGCCGACCACCCAGGCCTGTACCCGGCCGGCCTTGGACGGCGGGCCGGTCGTCACCAGGGTCTCGGGGAAGCGCGAGATCACCGCGTCGACCGCCGGGCCCGCGTAGCGCACGGCGCCCGCGCCGCCGCTCAGGGCGCCGGCGACGGCGAGGACCGCCGCGCCGGGGTAGCGGGCGGACCCGGCGACGATGCCGATGACGCCGCGCCGGTACTTGTCGCTCTCAGCGGCCGGGTACGGCAGCAGGCGGGCGATGTCGGCGTGCTGCGGCGCCTCCACGTCCGGTTCGGCCGGCAGCCACGGGCCCAGGCCGATGTCGACGAGCCGCAGCGCGCCCGCGTACTCGCGCGCCGGGTCGATGAGGAGGCCGGGCTTGTACGCGCCGAAGGTCACCGTCGCGTCCGCCCGTACGGCCGCGCCGCGTACCTCGCCCGTGTCGGCGTCGACGCCGCTGGGCAGGTCGACGGCGACGATCAGCGCGCCCGCGTCCTCGGCGGCGCGGACCAGGGCCTCGGCCTCGGGGCGCAGCCCGCCCTTGCCGCCGATCCCGACGATGCCGTCGACGACGAGGTCGGCGCGCCGCACGGCGCGTACGCCGTCGTCGGCGGGCACGACGCGCCCGCCGGCCGCGCGCAGGGCGCGCAGGCCGCCCTCGTGCGCCCTTCCGGGGGCCGTCAGGACCGCCGTGACGCCCGCGCCGCGCCGGGCGAGGCGGGCGCCGGCGTAGAGGGCGTCGCCGCCGTTGTCGCCGCTGCCGGTCAGGAGGGTGACGCGGGCGCCGTAGACGCGGCGGCCGAGCAGGTCGGCGCAGGCGGCCGCGAGACCGGCGGCCGCGCGCTGCATCAGGGTGCCGGGTGGCAGCTCGGCGATGAGAGCTCGCTCGGCGGTCCGTACGGTTTCCACGCTGTGGGCAGTCCTCATGGGGTCAGCCTGGCGCAGGCGGGCGGCCTGTGACCACCGGGCCGGTGGCCGGGGTGGCGGGGGGTCGCTCCGGCGGCGGCCAGACCAATACGTTCCCGGTACGTTCCCGGCAAACGGACTGCTGCGTTCCCCCAGGCGATCCGCCCGGCGGCCCGGCCTGAGACACTGGCGGGGATGAGTGAGACACCGATGCGCGCCCGTGCCGTGGTCGACCTGGCCGCCCTGCGGGCCAACGTACGTGCTCTGCGGGCTCGCGCCCCCCGGGCGCAGCTGATGGCCGTCGTCAAGGCCGACGCGTACGGGCACGGGGCGGTGCCCTGTGCGCGGGCGGCCCGGCAGGCCGGTGCCGAGTGGCTCGGTACGGCCACGCCGCACGAGGCGTTGGCGCTGCGCGCCGCGGGCGACACGGGCCGGCTGCTGTGCTGGCTGTGGACGCCCGGCGGGCCGTGGCGGGAGGCCGTGGAGGCCGACATCGACGTCTCGGTCAGCGGTCTGTGGGCCCTGGAGGAGGTCATCGCGGCCGTGCGCGCGGCGGGCCGTCCCGCCCGCGTGCAGCTGAAGATCGACACCGGCCTGGGGCGCAACGGCTGCCAGCCCGGCGACTGGGAGAAGCTCGTCGCCGCCGCCCGTGACGCCGAGCGGGCCGGTCTGGTCAAGGTCACCGGAGTGTGGTCGCACTTCGCGTGCGCCGACGAGCCGGGCCATCCCTCGATCCGTGCCCAGCTGGGCGTCTTCGAGGACGCGCTGTCCTACGCCGCGCGCGAGGGGCTGACCCCCGAGGTCCGCCACATCGCCAACTCGCCGGCCACCCTCACCCTTCCCGAGACCCACTACGACCTGGTGCGGACGGGCGTGGCGATGTACGGCATATCGCCCAGCCCCGAGGTCGGCCTTCCCGAGGACTTCGGCCTCAGGCCCGTCATGACGCTCACCGCGTCCCTGGCCTCCGTCAAGCGGGTGCCGGGCGGGCACGGGGTCTCTTACGGCCATCTCTACGTCACCCCCGGCGAGACCACCCTCGCGCTGGTCCCCGTGGGCTACGCGGACGGCATCCCGCGCGCCGCCACCGGCACCGGTCCGGTGCTGGTGGGAGGCAAGTGGCGGACGGTCGCGGGCCGCGTCGCCATGGACCAGTTCGTGGTGGATCTGGGCGGCGACACCGCCCGCGTCGGCGACGAGGCGGTGCTGTTCGGCCCCGGTGACCAGGGCGAGCCGACCGCCGAGGACTGGGCCAGGGCGACCGGAACCATCGCCTATGAAGTCGTCACGCGCATCTCGGCACGCGTGCCCCGCGTCTATACCGGGGAGATCCCGGAGGACAGCACGAGCCACGACACGGGGGAGTGACGACATGGGCGAGGGCGGCGACGGCGCGGGCACGGCGGCGGAAGCGGTAGCGGCCGCGGCGGCGGCCGCGAGGACCGGCGGGGTCGCGGGCATGGGCGCCGCGGCCTGGCGGCGCGGCGCGGGTGTCGCCGGGGCCGCGGTCGGCCTGGTCGCCGCCGGGGCCGCGGTCGGCGTCGCCGTCGAGCGGCTGACCGTAGGGCGCGGAATGCGGCGCAAGGCCCGGCTCGCGCTGGACGCGGTGGGCCCGTACGGCACCCTGCGCGGCACGCCCGGCGTCGCCGTCGCCGACGACGGAACGCCCCTCCACTACGAGGTCGACGAGGTCGACGAGGTGGAGGGCCGGCCGGCGGACGGCGGGCGTCCCCGGTTGCTCGGGCGGAAGCCGGCCCCTCCCGTCACCGTCGTCTTCAGCCACGGCTACTGCCTCAGCCAGGATTCCTGGCACTTCCAGCGCGCCGCCCTGCGCGGCGTCGTCCGCACGGTCTTCTGGGACCAGCGCAGCCACGGCCGCTCCGGGCGCGGCAGGGCGCGGCGCGAAGGCGGCGAGCCCGTGACCATCGACCGGCTCGGCCGTGACCTCAAGGCCGTCATCGACGCCGCCGCCCCCGAGGGGCCGCTGGTGCTGGTGGGGCATTCGATGGGCGGCATGACGATGATGGCGCTGGCCGACCAGTTCCCGTCCCTGATCGCGGAGCGGGTGGCCGCGGCGGCCTTCGTCGGCACGTCCCCGGGCCTGCTGTCCGAGGTGACGTACGGGCTGCCGGTCGCCGGGATGAACCTCGTGCGCCGGGCGGTGCTGCCCGGGGCCTTCAAGCTGATGACGGACCGGACCGACCTGGTCGAGAAGGGGCGCGGGGCCACCTCCGAGCTCGTCGGCGCGATCATCAAGCGTTATTCGTTCGGCGCGCGGGACGTCGACCCCGTGGTGGCCCGGTTCGCCGAGCGGCTGATCGAGGCGACGCCGGTGGACGTGGTCGCCGAGTTCTATCCGGCCTTCGACGCGCACGACAAGGTCGCCGCGCTGAGCGCCTTCGCCGGCCGGCCCGTGCTCGTTCTCGCGGGCGAGAAGGACCTGATCACCCCGAGCTCCCACAGCGAGGTCATCGCCGACGCCCTGCCGCACGCGGGCCTGGTGGTCGTGCCCGGCGCCGGGCACCTGGTGATGCTCGAGCAGCCGCAGCTGGTGTGCGAGAAGCTGTCGGAGCTGCTGGCGCGGGTGCCCGCGGGCCTGGCCGGCAGCCGCTCCGGCGGCCGTGGCGCATGGGCGCGCGGCGAGCACCGGGCCGCGCCCGAGTAGGGCTCCGCGCCACGCCACGGCACCCCGTACCATCGGCGGATATGAACGTCCCGCACGACACCTCCGCCGCCACGGCCGCGCGGCTCACCGTCAAGTCCGCTGACGACATGCGCGAGTTGGGCCGCAGGCTGGCCGCGCTGCTGCGACCGGGTGACCTGGTCCTGCTCTCCGGCGAGCTGGGTGCCGGCAAGACGACGATGACCCGCGGGCTGGGCGAGGGCCTCGGCGTGCGCGGCGCCGTCACCTCCCCGACCTTCGTCATCGCCCGGGTCCACCCGCCGCTCGGCGACGGCCCGGCGCTGGTCCACGTCGACGCCTACCGGCTGTCCGGCGGCCTGGACGAGATGGAGGACCTGGACCTGGACGTCTCGCTGCCCGAGTCGGTCGTCGTCGTGGAGTGGGGCGACGGCAAGGTCGAGGACCTGTCCGAGGACCGCCTGCGCGTCGTCATCGAGCGGGCGGTCGGCGCGGACGCCCCGACCGTCGTCGACGGGGACGACGCCGACGCGGCGGACGACGTGCGCAGCGTGACCGTCACCGGCGTCGGCGAGCGCTGGACGGGCGTGGACCTCACCCCGCTGGGCTAGGGCCAGGGCTAGGGCCAAGGCCACGGGGGCCGGGAACGGGCCGGGGGACGGGTCGCGCTGTACTTTCCGACAAGCCGTCGGGAAGATGTTGCGCGCGCGGTGTCGCGCGTGGTCACATGGAGAACGGAGAGATGGTTAGGGCTGCCTAACCGCTCTCCCGGCCCGAGCTGCTCCAGGAGGCATTCATGACGGCCCACGAGCCCGCTGCCCCCCTGACGGACCGCTCGGAGGAGCGGCCGCGCCCCCTGTCGGTGCGCGATCTCCTCGCCGCCTGCGCCGCCGCCGACGCGGTCTCCACGCCGCCGAAGGCCCCCCGCGCCACCCGCGAGCCCGACGGGAACACGTCGCACACCCCGCACACTCCGCACACCGGCAACACCGAGGAGCGCGACGCCGCCTGACGCGCCGACGCGCGCGACACGGCCCCGAATAGCCCGAACGGGGGACGCGGCCGCTGCCACGCCCCCCGAACGTCAGGGTCTTCGCGTTCGTCGCCCGGCTACGGGGACGCCCGGCTACGGGACGACGACCACCTTGGTGTTGTTCACCGCGAACTCCCACATCGCCCGCCCGTCCGCGGGCTGCTCGCGGATGCCGCCGGTCTTCTTCGTCGGGTCCGGCTTCGGCGACGAGCCGTCGACGGCGGCGCTGAAGCCGAAGACGATCCCGGTGGCGTCCTTGTGGAAGCGCACCACGTGCTCGATCGGAATGCCGTCCGAGCCGGTGACCTGCGGGGAGCGCGAGGTGACCGTGTACGCGCCGGCCGGCGGGCTGACGGTGCTGGGCGCCACCTCGTACGTCCGGGTGGCCTTGCCGTCCGAGCCGACCAGCCACACGCGCTTCTGCGCGAGCCCGTAGACCACCCGCAGCCCGGTGCCGGAGTTCTCCGGAACGCCGTTCTGCGCCTGGCCCTGGTCCGCCCCGGCGCCGCCGGCCTTGTCCTTGCCGCCCGCGTCCTCGGCCTTGTCCTTGCCGGCCTTGGCCGGGGCGTGCGCGCTCGCGGGACGGTCCGGTGCGGCCTCCGCCTGGTACGCGAGGAAACCGACCCCGCCCAGCGCCGCCGCCGTGAGCACGGCCACGATCGCCCCCGAGCTGCTGCGTGCCACGGTGCGCACCCTTTCGTCCCGCGTCGTCCCGGGTACGGGGCCGTCCGTACCGGCCCGTGCCGGTCGTACCCGCCCGTACTCGTCGTACGTCCTGCTCATGCAGCCGCTCGCACGGCTATGCGGCTGACGGTAGCACCCACCCGCGACCCCGCCGCGCCCCCGGCGAAGGCCAATGCGCGCACCGGACGCCCCATGGCGCGCCGTAGGCTTGTCACGTGCTGCTGCTCGCTCTGGATACCGCCACCCCCGCTGTCACCGTCGCCCTCCACGACGGCGAGTCCGTCATCGCCGAGTCGAGCCAGGTCGACGCCCGTCGGCACGGGGAGCTGCTGCTGCCCGCCGTGGACCGGGTGCTGGCCGAGGCGGGGCGCAAGCTGGACGCCGTGACCGGCATCGTCGTGGGCGTCGGCCCCGGCCCCTACACCGGCCTGCGCGTCGGCATCGTCACCGCCGCGACCTTCGCCTCCGTGCTGGAGGTGCCCGTCCACAGCCTGTGCACGCTCGACGGCATCGCCTACGCCGCCGGGCAGGCGGGCCTCGAGGGCGAATTCGTCGTCGCGACGGACGCCCGCCGCAAGGAGGTCTACTGGGCGCGGTACGCCGACGCCCGCACCCGCGTCACCGAACCCGCCGTGGACCGCCCGGCCGAGCTCGCCGAGCGCGTGGAGGGCCTGACCGCCGTCGGCGCGGGCGCCGCCCTCTACGCCGACTCCTTCACCGACGTACGCGCCGACCTTCCGCAGCACCAGTCGGCGGGCGCGCTCGCCGCCCTGGCGGTCGAGAAGCTGCGCACCGGCGGCGAGTTCCTGCCCCCTCAGCCGCTGTACCTGCGCCGCCCCGACGCCCAGGTGCCGGCCAACTACAAGGTGGTCACACCCCAGTGACCGGGTCAGCCGCGGCGGTCGGCATCCGCGAGATGCGCTGGTGGGACATCGGGCCGGTGCTGGAGCTGGAGAAGGCCCTCTTCCCGCACGACGCCTGGTCCAAGGGCCTGTTCTGGTCCGAGCTGGCGCACGCGCGCGGCGCGAACGCCAACCGCCGCTACGTCGTCGCGGCCGACCCGGACGGCCGGGTCGTCGGCTACGCCGGCCTCGCCGCCATCGACGGCACGGGCGACGTGCAGACCATCGCCGTCGCCCAGGACCACTGGAGCACCGGCCTGGGCGCCCGTCTGCTCACCGAACTCCTCACGACCGCGACCGCCTTCGAGTGCCGCGAGGTACTGCTCGAGGTGCGCGTCGACAACACCCGCGCCCAGCGCCTGTACGAACGCTTCGGCTTCGAGCCCGTAGGCGTCCGCCGGGGCTACTACCAGCCCGGCAACATCGACGCGCTCGTGATGCGTCTGACCGATCCGAACTTCGCAGTGCAAGGAATGACCCATGGCTCGCAAGGCTGACGAACCCCTCGTCCTCGGCATCGAGACCTCCTGCGACGAGACCGGCGTCGGCATCGTCCGAGGCCACACGCTGCTCGCCGACGCCGTCGCCTCCAGCGTCGACGAGCACGCCCGCTTCGGCGGCGTGGTCCCCGAGGTCGCCAGCCGGGCGCACCTGGAGGCCATGGTCCCGACGATCCAGCGCGCCCTGAAGGACGCCGGGGTCAGCGCGAAGGACCTCGACGGCATCGCCGTCACCGCCGGCCCCGGCCTCGCCGGCGCCCTCCTCGTCGGCGTCTCCGCCGCCAAGGCCTACGCCTACGCCCTGGGCAAGCCGCTCTACGGCGTCAACCACCTCGCCTCGCACATCTGCGTCGACCAGCTCGAGCACGGCGCCCTCCCCGAGCCGACCATGGCCCTGCTGGTCAGCGGCGGCCACTCCTCCCTGCTGCTGGCCCCGGACATCACCGCCGACGTCCGCCCCCTCGGCTCCACCATCGACGACGCGGCCGGCGAGGCCTTCGACAAGATCGCCCGCGTGCTGAACCTCGGCTTCCCCGGCGGCCCGGTCATCGACCGCTACGCCCGCGAGGGCGACCCCGACGCCATCCGCTTCCCGCGCGGCCTCACCGGCCCGCGCGACCCGATATACGACTTCTCCTTCTCCGGCCTCAAGACCGCCGTCGCCCGCTGGATCGAGGCCAAGCGCGCGGCCGGCGAGAACGTCCCGGTGGCGGACGTGGCGGCCTCCTTCCAGGAGGCGGTCGTGGACGTCCTCACGAGGAAGGCCGTCCGCGCCTGCAAGGACCACGGCGTCGATCACCTGATGATCGGCGGCGGCGTCGCGGCGAACACGAGGCTGCGCGCCATGGCCCAGCGCCGCTGCGAGGACGCCGGCATCACGCTGCGCGTCCCGCGCCCCAAGCTCTGCACCGACAACGGCGCGATGGTCGCCGCCCTCGGCGCCGAAATGGTCGCCCGAAACCGCGCGGCCTCCTCCTGGGACCTGTCGGCGGACTCCTCCCTCCCGGTCACGGAGCCGCACGTGCCGGGTGCCGACGGGCACGACCATGAGCACGGGCACGGTCATGAGCACAGCCACGACCACTTCCACGAGCTGAGCAAGGACAACCTGTACTCGTAGGCGGCCGTCGGGCGGGCGTTCGCGCGCCTGCCCGATCAGGTGGTCGTATGCCTGTTTGGCCTGGGTACGGTGGGCGCACGGAACAGAATCCTGTCCATGGGAGAACCTATGACCGCCGATGTTCCCGAGCGCCCGCTGATCCCGCAGCCGCCGACTACGGTGACCCATTTGCGGCGAGCCGTCGCGAAGATCATGCCTGCCTCGCTGCCCGAATTCGCCAGTCAGCTGGACGACGCGGTGGACGAGGCCGTGGATCCGGCTCAGCAACGAGCGGAATTCGGCCCCCTGTGGCGGTTCACCACGCGCTGGGCCGTCTACGTGTGGATCCAGCGCCAGCCGCGCGTGGCGGCACGGTTCCAGGAGCTCGAGGACCTTGCGGTCACGTTGGACGATCGGGAGCAGATCCGCGCGGCGACATCCGAGCTCGGCCGCATTCTCGACGATGCCCACGAGGCGATCGGGTACGGGCGGCGTTGAGCGATGTCTGGTCCTGGGAGTACGACCCGGACCGCGAGCACGTCGCGGGAGGCGTTCCCGGCGACTTTGTGGCTGAAGTCGAGCGTCTCATCGCCGAACTCGTCGAGCTGGCGGGCATGGGGGCGGATATCGAGAACGTGGGAATCGGCCCGAGGCGCGGGGGTGGGATGAGGGAGTTGCATGCCTATGGCGGCTACTTCTACTTTCTCCCACTGCGTCGAAAACGATTGATCGTCGTCACGAGAATCACCCCGCCCTTCAAGGACCTCTGACGCGGACGGTGCGTGTGCCCAGGGACACCTGGGCACCGCCGGGTGGCCCCGCCCGCTCAGCCGCGCGAGCCCGTGATGGCCGCCTCAGGCCGTCGGCTGCAGGAGCAGCAGCGCGATGTCGTCCGCGTGCTGGCCGGTGGGGCAGGCGTGCTGGACGAGGCTGTCGATGACGTGGTGCAGGGGGAGGCCGCTCGTGTCGGCGAGGGCGCGCGCGATGTCCGCGGTGGTCTCGTCGATGTCGGTGCCGGGTCTCTCCACGAGCCCGTCGGTGTAGAGGGCGAGGACGGCCCCGGCCGGCACGGACAGCGTGGTCACGGCGTACGGGGCGTCGAAGCCGATGCCCAGCGGCGGACCGGGGTCGACGTCCACGGTGCCGGCCCGGTGTCCCGGCCGGTGCAGGAGCGGGGGCGGGTGACCGGCGCTGGCGAGGGTGATCCGCCGGCTCGCGAGGTCCAGGTGGGCGTAGAGGCAGGTGATGAACCGGCCGGGGTCCATGTCCGTGAGGTCGCGGTTCGTCCGGCCGAGGACCTCGTCGGGGTACGCGCCGGCACCGGACGTGGCGTGGGAGTGGATCGCCGTACGGACCTGCCCCATCAGCGCGGCGGCGGTCACGTCGTGGCCCTGCACGTCGCCGATGACGGCGGCGACCGTGGTGTCCGTCAGGCGGACCAGGTCGTAGAAGTCGCCGCCGATGTCGAGGCCGTGGCTGGTCGGGAGATAGCGGGCGGCGACGTTCAGCCCGGCGACGGTGGGCAGGGCGCGGGGCAGCAGGCGCTTCTGCAGGGCGCGGGCGAGGTTGTGCTTGGCGTCGTAGAGCCGAGCCCGGTCCAGGGCCTGGGCGATGAGGCTCGCCAGGGGGGTGAGGGTGGCGCGTTCGTCGACGGAGAAGTCGTGCGGCCGGCTGTAGGCGAGCACGCAGCAGCCGATGGGGCGCCCCGAGGTGATCAGCGGCAGGAACGCCCATGCCTGCTTGTCGCTGAGCTGTGGAGTCTCGGGGTAGCCGTGGGACAGTTCGGCGCGGTTGGCGAAGAAGGACGGGGCACCGGTGGCCAGGGCGTGCCCGACGGGGGTGGTGTCGGCGTCCATCGGCAGCCCCTCCAGCTGGTCGATCAGCGCCGGGTCGTAGCCGAGGGAGCCGATGGACACCAGCCGGCCGGCTTCGGCCGTCGCCATGATCAGGCCGTCGGCGCCGAAGGTGGGGAGGACCAGCTCCTCGATCAGGTCGACGACGTCCTGCACGCTCACGGTCTCCGTCAGCGCCGCGGCCAGGTGCATCAGCTGGTGGATCCGGCCCGCGGCGGCGGCGGATTCCGCCGCCGCCCCGACGGGACGGCGCTGCGCGGCGCCGGCGGTCCGGCTGGGGGCGATGAGAACGCTGATGCCGCCGGCATCCGGGTAGAGACGGATGTCGAGCCACCGGCCCGGCGGGCGCTCGGCGGTGCAGGCCACCGGCTCACCGCTGAACCAAGCGGCGCGGTACGTCTCCACGCACGCACTGGTCCCCAGCCACGGCACGGCCTCCCACAGCAACCGGCCCAGCAACTGCTCGTGCGTACGGTCCAGCAGGTCGACGGCCTTGTTGCTGACGAACGTGACGCGTCCCGTGCGGTCCATGGCCAGGACGCCCTCCGGCAGGCGCTCGACCAGGTCGGCCGCCGCGAGGGCGGGCTGCACCGGCTCCGCGGCGGCCAGGTTCACGGGGACGACACGCGGGCGGTCCGGGATCTCCGGACGGTCGCCGGCCTCGTCCAGAACGCGGGCGATGCGCCGGGCGCTGAAGAGGATCTGACCGCGATCCCGCCGGGTGATCCGCGACGACCGGCCGACGTGCCACGACAGCGAGAGCGCCCCCCAGCAGCGGTGTACGCCCCTGAGCGGAGTACACGCCATCGTCGTCCGATGGGGAAAGGTCGCCGCGCTGCGCGGATACTGGCGCGCCATGTCCTCCTGGGAGCCCACCCACACCAGACGGTCCTCGCGCACGGCCTGCGGCGCCGGGCTCTGGCGACTGACAGCCAGACGCCACCACGGCTCGGTGACCTCGGCCGGCCCACCACACATCACCGCCGTGACCAGCGTCTGCTCCTCCTGGTCCAGCAGATAGACGCTGCCGCCCGAGGCGCCTGTGCGGTGCACGGCCCTGACCAGGGCCTCATCCAGAAGACCGGCCGCGTCCGGCTGCTTGCCGCGACCGGACATATCTGAACGATATGCCGGACGGGCGGTTGCGGCACATCGGGCCCCACTTCCACCGGCCGAGCAAGGACGGCCTGCACTCGTAGGCGGAGCGGGTCCCGGCTCCCCGGCCGGCTACGGCTACGGCTACGGCTACGGCCTCGGAGTCGGAGTCGGCGTCTCGTACGGCGTGGCCGCGTCCGAGAGGGATGCGATGCGGCGTTCCTGCATGGACGTGAGCGTCTGCACCATGACGACCGCGAGCACCGCCGAGGCGAGGGCCAGGACTTCCCCGGCGAAGGAGACGGCGGTGATGAATCGCGCCTGTGCCACGGTCTCCGCCTCGGTCGACGTCTTCCAGGTCGTGGAGAGGTACAGGGTCGCCGTTTGCCCGGCCCACAGGGCCCACCAGCCGTGGAGCACGCCGCGTGGCACACCGGCGGCGCGTCGCCGCCGTCCGGTGGCGGCCGGTGGGGTGCTGGCGTTCCAGATGTCGTTGCTGATCTGCTTCGGTATCCACAGGTGGGCGATCGGCACGAACCATGCCCCGATCGCCCAGCCCCGGCCGAGCCGGTGCCCGGTGGGGTCGAACACCTCGGCGTTGGCGCGGACGCGCCGGAACCAGAACAGCCACAGCACCACGGTCATCGCGAACGTGAGCGCGGACACGTACGTCAGCCAGTCAGGAGTGTCGTCCCAGTTCTTTATCTCGTCCTGGGAATCCCCGTCCGACACCTCGTCCTGGGAATTCTCCTCCGAGCTGTCGTCCTGGGAGTTCGCGTCCGAGCCGTCGTCCTGGGGGTTCCCGTCCGAGCTGTCCTCCTGGGAATCCCCGCTCGATCCGTCGTCCCGGGAATTCGCGTCCGAGCCGACGTCCGTGGACTCCGCCACCTGGTCGAGTTTTCGGAAGAGGCTGAACTCCTGGTTGAGGTTGACCACCGTGACGAGCATGACCACGGACAGCAGCAGCACCAGCGCGGTGGACAGCCTTCGCGGCGAGACCGCCCTGAGCGGGGGCGTGCGGGCCGGTGGTGGGGGTGCGTGGGGATGCACGGGCACGGCAGGGCCGTGCTGTACGGGCGGGACAGGCGGTCCGAACCGTGCCGCCTGCTGGGGCGGGAAGGCCGCGGCGTACGGTCCCGGGGCGTGCGGGACAGGCGGCGGGGTGGCGGGATCGGCCATCGTCGGCGTCCAGGGAACTGCCCCGACCTGTGTATCGGCGGGCGTCTCGGTCTCCAGCAGACGTACGGCGCGTTGACCGAGGTGCGCGGTGAGCGCACCGGGCAGCCAGGCGCCGCTCGCGTCGACGTCGGCCCGCGTTCGGTCCAGCAACTGGGGGACCGAAGGCCGAAGAGCGGGGTCCTTGGCCAGGCAGTCCGTGATCATGTCGCGCAGCGGCCCGGGCGGGAGGCCTTCCAGGTCCGGCTCCTCCTGGGCGACCCGGAACAACAGGGCGTGCACACCACTCGCGTTGTCCCCGAACGGCATCCGCCCCGTGGCGGCGAAGGCGAGCACCGCGCCCAGGCAGAAGACGTCGCTCGCGGTGGTGACGCGCTGACCTCGCACCTGCTCGGGCGACATGAATCCGGGTGAGCCGATCACCGCGCCGGTGCGCGTCACCACGTCGCCCGCGACGGTCTCCAGGGCATGGGCGATACCGAAATCGATGACCCGGGGTCCGTCGAGGGTTATCAGGACGTTGGAGGGCTTGAGGTCACGGTGCACGAGCCCGGCACCGTGGATGTCGCTCAGCGCCTGGGTCAGCCCGTTGGCGAGAATGCGAACACTGCGCTCGGGAAGGGCGCCGTAAGCCGGATCGACCACCACGTCGTGCAGCGACGGCCCCGCGACATAACCAGTGGCGACCCATGGGGTATCCGCCTCCGGGTCCGCGTCCAGGACCGGGGCGGTCCACTGGCCGCCCACCCGCCGGGCGGCCGCGATCTCCTGACGGAAGCGGAGCCGGAATTCCGGCGTAGCGGACAGCTCGCCATGGATCAGCTTCACCGCGACGGTCCGGCCTCGCTCCGATCTCGCGAGATAGACCCGGCCCATGCCCCCCGCGCCCAGTCTGCGAAGCAGCCGGTATCCCCCGATCCATCGCGGGTCCTCGGGTCTCAGCTGCTCTTCCATGCTGTTTCTGTCGCTCCTCGTGCCTGCGGACGACCGTCGGCGCGCATTCGTGCCGACAAGGGCGAGAAGAGGATAGGTGAGGGGGTGACGTTGCCGATCTCCGGCGCCGGGGCGCTCATGCGTGGCTACTTTGAGTGGTAGCGATGGGAAGGGGTGGCCCATGGGAGAAGCGGACTCTCAGCCGCCGATCGGGTGGCGGTACTGCGGAGACCAGCTGAAGCGGTGGCGGGAGCGGGCTGGGGTAACGCGGGAGAAGCTGGCCGATGAGGCCGGGTACGGCTACGAGGCCATCAAGTCGATGGAGCAGGGGCGGCGGCGGCCGAGTTTGAGGGTGCTGCAGGTCGCGGATCAGATGTGCGGGGCGGGTGGGTTGCTCGAGGCGGCGCACAAGTACCTGCAGCCGGAGCGGTTCGTTTCGTACTCCCAGGACTTCATGCGACATGAAGCGGAAGCGATCGGTATCAGCTCGTACCAGCCTCTGCTGGTTCCTGGGCTGCTGCAGACCGAAGAAACCATGCAGGCGCTGTTCGCTGGCTACTGGCCTCCGAGGGTTGACGAAGAGACCGGAACGCTGGTTGCCGCCAGGCTTGAGCGTCAGCAGATGCTGAACAAGCAGACCAAGGTGTTCAACTTCGTGATCGGAGAGGCGGCGCTGCGTGAGCCTCTCGATGGAGGGGAATCACATAGGCGGCAGTTGCTGCACTTGAGGGAGCAGAGTCGGCGGCGCAACGTGACCGTTCAGGTCATGCCTGCTGGAAGCGGAGTACATCCGGGGCTCGACGGATCGTTCGTCCTCTTGGAGATGCCCGACCTTGACCGCCTGGTCTATGAGGAGGGGCAGCAGTCGGGTGTGCTCTACAGCGAGCCGGACAAGGTCCATGTTGTGTCTCAGCGCTATGTCATGATCGCCCAACGGGCCCTCAGCCCAAGCGAGTCCGTGCGCTTTATCGGGAAGTTGGCGGAGGAGTTGTGAGCACCGACTGGATACGGTCCAGCTATAGCGGAGGCGCAGGGGGAGATTGCGTCGAGGTGTTGCGCTCCGGGCCCCGGGAGGTGCGGGTCCGGGACTCGAAGCGAATAACCGGACCGGAACTGACCGTCCCGACGCCGTCCTGGACGGCGTTCGTCGCGGCGCTCGGCGGGGCCGGGGCTTGAGCTCCGGGCTCCGAGCCCTTTCTGTAAGGAATGGGTGGTCGGGTCTGAACCCGCCCACCCTCCCCAATGGCGCGTATACCACGCGGAGTTCACTTTGTGTGATCCGGTTGCGACAGACGGTCGCGACCGTCTAGCGTCCGGAGCAACAAACAACCCCGGCTGGTGCTGGAACACCAAGCCGGGGTCTGACCACCAAGATCGAATAGCAGAGGCTCGATCTCATGGCTGACGCCAACCCTAGCGCCGCCGTGCGCACCCCGCAGGCCTTCCCGATGGCCAAGCCCGGCTACGGCAAGAAGAGCGCGCCGGACCAAGCCCCGCGTACCGCCACCGACTTCGCGCACCTGCCGCCCCGCGAGGCGCAGATCGCCGCGTTCGTCGACCGCCTGCCCGAGGGCGCGGCCATGGATGCCAAAACCCTCGCCGCACAGCTCCCCGCCTACGGCCAGGCCGCGTGCCGCACGGCGCTGCGGCGCCTGTCGGAGGCCGGGCACCTGCGACGGGTGAAGGAGCACCTCAAGGGTGACGACGGCGCGTATCACTGGGTGACGCGCACGTACTTCTCGCGCACCGCGCGGGACGACGCCTGGTGGACCGCCGTCCTCACGGGCAACACACCCCGGCCGGAGGCCCCACCCGCACCGCGCTCACGCGCGTACGCCCTCCTGGCCGCTCTCGGCCGCACGGACCCACGCATGACGCTGTCGCACGCCGACTGCGTCGCCCTCGAACCGCTGGCAGCGCCATGGCTGGAACGAGGCGCCACCGAACCCGAAGTCGTCCGCGCGCTCACGGCCGGGCTGCCGCCGGAAGTGCATCGCGCCGCCGCGCTCGCCCGCCGTCGACTCGTCGACAAGTTGCCGCCCGAGCCGCAGCCGGTGGCAGCCACACGCCTCCTGCTCGTCGAGTGCACCGTCTGTGCCACCCCCGGCCGCCCCGAAGCACTCCCCGGCGGTCTCTGCCGCGACTGCCGGGGCGAACCACACACGGCCGCCCCGGGGGCGCCGCTCTCGCCCGAGGAGGTCCACGCCAGGGCGGCCCTCCTCCGGTACATCAACCGCGAACCCGAAAGGAGTCGCACATGACCGCTGACAAGCTCCTGATCTCCCTCGACGAGTTCGAGGACCTGGCCCGCATGGCAGCTACCGCAGCGTGACGACACGGCCGTACGGCACGCCGGTCGAGCTCCCTGCCCCGGTCGGGTTCACCCTGGAGACGGAGAAACTCAAGAAGTTCGCCCAATAGGCAATCGGGAGTGTTCCATGACCACACCGCGGGACTTGTTGATCACCGTCATGGACGAGGTGCCCGGCGACCCCGCCGAGCGAGGCGAGGTGTCGCTGGGGCTGGCAGGTGCCGAGCTGATCGACCTGCTGGTCGCCGGGGCCGTCACGCTGGGCGGCGACGAGGGCGATCGGATCGTGCCAGACGGGCCGACGGACACGCGCGATCGCATGCTGGACCAGGCGATGGCGTCGTTCGTGGCGGAGGCGCCGTACGAGTCGGTCGGCGACTGGCTGTGGCGCAGGGGCCGGGACCTGGCCCCGGCCTATCTGGCCGCCCTTGAGGCGGAAGGGCACGTCACACGGCAACATCGCAGCTGGACGTTCCGGCCCGGCCGGCCGGTGCTGGTCGATTCTCACGACCACCGCCTCGCGGGGGACCGCCGGCGGTCGAACGAGCCCGTCCTCGCCGCGCTCGTCACGGCCGTCGGGATCCGCGACGAGGAGGACGAGGAGAACGGCGGGGACGCCCCGGGCGTCGACGACGACGCGGTGGACACCGTGCTCGCCGCCGTCAACAACGCGGTGGTGGAACTGGAGGCCCTACGGCAGCGGCGGGCCATCGAGCAGTCGGCCTTCGACAACATCTGGCGGGGCGAGTGACCCGTCGGACACGCCCTAGCCCTTCGCCACCGCCTGCCCCAGCAGCATCGTCGGCGCGCCCGCGACCCGCGTCAGCACGATGACGCAGGAGTTCGGCCCGTCGAGCTTGAGCTTCTTGCGCAGGTCCTCCGGCTCGACGGCCGAGCCGCGCTTCTTGATGACGGCCACGCCGATCCGCCGTTCGCGCACGATCGCCTTCAGCCGCTTCAGATTGAACGGCAGTACGTCCGTGATCTCGTACGCCGCCGCGTAAGCACTCGCCCGCAGTTCGTCCGACGTCACGTACGCGATGGTCTCGTCGATGAGCCCGCCGTCGCCGAGCTCCGCCGCGACGTCCGCCACCAGGTGCGCGCGGATGACGGCGCCGTCCGGCTCGTAGAGGTAGCGCCCCACCGGCCGTACGGCCGGGTCCGGCAGCCCGCGCCCCACCAGTGACGCGCCGCCCGGCAGCAGGGTCGCCCGCCGGGCGCCCGGCTCCGTGCCGAACCACAGCACGGCTTCCTTCACGTCGCCGCCGTCCGAAATCCATTCCGCTTCCGCGTCGTCCGGGATCGCCTCGTGCGGCACGCCCGGGGCGATCTTCAGGGCGGCGCGGGGGGCCGTACGGGCGGCCTCGATGGCCCAGGACAGGGGCGGCGAGTACGCCTCGGGGTCGAAGATGCGGCCGCGGCCGCCGCGCCTCGCCGGGTCGACGAAGACGGCGTCGTACGCCGACGTGTCGACCTCCGCGACATCGGCGCAGCGCACCTCGATGAGGTCGGACAGGCCCAGGGCCTCGGCGTTGGCGCGGGCGACCTCGCAGGTCAGCGGGTCGCGGTCGACGGCCAGTACGGAGATGCCGGCCCGGGCGAGGGCGATCGCGTCGCCGCCGTTGCCGCAGCACAGGTCGGCGAGGCGGCGTACGCCCAACGCCTGGAAGCGCTGGGCGCGGTGGAGCGCGACGGAGGCGCGCGTGGCCTGTTCCACGCCGTGGGGCGTGAAGAACATGCGGTACGCGTCCTCCGCGCCGAACTTCGCGACCGCGCGCTGCCTCAGCCGCGCCTGGCCGAGCGCCGCCGAGACCAGCTCGGCGGGGTGCTCGCGGCGCAGCCGGGTGGCCGTGGCGAGCTCCTGGGAGGGGTCGTAGTCGCGCAGGCCGTCGAGGAGGGCGCGTCCCTCGGCCGTCAGGAGGGCGGTGAAGGCGGCGGTGGCGTCGAGGGCGGGGTTCGGCGCGGGGTTCGGTGCGGGCACGTGGCTCATTCTCCCTCGCGGGCCCCGACCGCACGCCGCGACCGCCCGCCACCCGACCGCGTCGCGACCGCCCGCCATCGCAGGCCCCGGCCCCCCGCGCGCGGCTCGAACGTATGCACAAGAATCGTTCGGGTGAGCCTGTCTGTTTCCGGCCGTCGTGGCCGACGCCCCGCCGCCGTCCTCGCCTGTGCCGCCCTGCTGCTGACCGGAGTCCTGTCCGGGTGCTCCGGATCGTCGTCCTCCGGCTCCTCGGGGCCATCCGGCCGCGCGGGGGCGTCGCGGCCGGCGGGGACGCCCGCGCCGTCCGCCACGCCCGACGACGCGTACCGCCGCTGGGGACTGGACAAGCCCCTCGCCGCCCCGTCGGCCCCGCCCGCGAAGAAGCCCGTGGCGACCGCGGGCCCCGGCGGCACACCTCCGATCGTGCGGCGCATACCGACCAACGACAAGGTCGTCTTCATCACCATCGACGACGGGGCCGAGAAGGACCCGGAGTTCGTGAAGATGGCGCAGGACCTGAAGCTGCCCTTCTCGATGTTCCTCACCGACGACATCGCCCGCGCGGGCAGCGGTTACGGCTACTTCGACCGGCTGCGCGCCCTCGGCAACGGCGTCCACAACCACACCCTCAGTCACCCCAACCTGCGCACGCTGTCGGCGGACGCCCAGCGGCGCGAGATATGCGGGCAGCAGGACGCCCTGGAGAAGCGGTTCGGCACCCGGCCCGCGCTCTTCCGGCCGCCCTACGGCAACTACAACGACGCGACTCTGACCGCGGCCGGCGGCTGCGGGGTGCGGGCGGTCGTGCTGTGGGAGGTCACGATGCAGATCAACGACATGCGCTACGCGGACGGGGACAAGCTGCGGCCCGGCGACATCGTGCTGGCCCACTTCCGCGGGCCGGGGGAGCTCAAGGGCACCTCGATGACCAAGATGGTCACCAACATGCTGCGCAGCATCCAGCGGCAGGGATACACGGTGGCCCGGCTCGAGGACTATCTCTGAGGTCCACCTCTGGGGACTACCTCTGAGGGCCACCTCCGGGGCTGCCGTCAGGAGTGCGGTGATCCCGGGCTGGGTAGAGCACCCCTCGGCCACGCCGACGCCGCCCCCGCCACCGAAACCAGGGGGGCTCGCCGCACGGCGAATTGGCACTCCGCTTGACCGAGTGCTAACCGCGTCATAGTCTCGGCACCGTTGGCACTCTCCACTGGTGAGTGCCAAACACAGCGACGGGCAGATCCGGCACCCGCGACGACGGATCTACCAGGTCGCCACCTCAGACAATTGACCCCGTGAGATCTCCGAAGGGGGAGGTCGGATCGTGACGACCGCCAGCTCCAAGGTTGCCATCAAGCCGCTTGAGGACCGCATCGTGGTCCAGCCGCTCGACGCCGAGCAGACCACGGCCTCCGGCCTGGTCATTCCGGACACCGCCAAGGAGAAGCCCCAGGAGGGCGTCGTCCTGGCCGTGGGCCCGGGCCGCTTCGAGGACGGCAACCGCCTTCCGCTCGACGTCCAGGTCGGTGACGTCGTTCTGTACAGCAAGTACGGCGGCACCGAGGTGAAGTACAACGGCGAGGAGTACCTCGTCCTCTCGGCCCGCGACGTTCTCGCGATCGTCGAGAAGTAGTTCACTCGAGGCTGTTCGAGCTCTCGAAGAGGCTTTCGAAGCTTTTGATCTGTGCCCCTGGTTCCCGTGCCTGCTAGCCGGGCGCCGGGGGCGCAGTTCGTTTGAGATTACGGCGAAGGATACGTAACCCATGGCCAAGACCCTGAAGTTCGACGAGGACGCCCGTCGCGCCCTTGAGCGCGGCGTCAACAAGCTCGCCGACACCGTGAAGGTGACGATCGGCCCCAAGGGCCGCAACGTCGTCATCGACAAGAAGTTCGGCGCCCCCACCATCACCAACGACGGCGTCACCATCGCCCGTGAGGTCGAGCTCGACGACGCGTACGAGAACCTCGGCGCCCAGCTCGTCAAGGAGGTGGCGACCAAGACCAACGACATCGCGGGTGACGGCACCACCACCGCGACCGTCCTGGCCCAGGCCCTGGTCCGCGAGGGTCTGCGCAACGTCGCCGCCGGCGCCTCCCCGGCCTCCCTGAAGAAGGGCATCGACGCCGCCGTCAAGGCCGTCTCCGACGAGCTGCTGGCGACCGCCCGCCCGATCGAGGACAAGTCCGACATCGCCGCCGTGGCCGCGCTCTCCGCGCAGGACCAGCAGGTCGGCGAGCTCATCGCCGAGGCGATGGACAAGGTCGGCAAGGACGGTGTCATCACCGTCGAGGAGTCCAACACCTTCGGCCTGGAGCTCGACTTCACCGAGGGCATGGCCTTCGACAAGGGTTACCTCTCGCCGTACATGGTCACCGACCAGGAGCGTATGGAGGCCGTCCTCGACGACCCGTACATCCTGATCCATCAGGGCAAGATCTCGTCCATCCAGGACCTGCTCCCCCTGCTCGAGAAGATCATCCAGGGCGGTGGCTCCAAGCCGCTGCTGATCATCGCCGAGGACGTCGAGGGCGAGGCCCTCTCCACCCTCGTCGTCAACAAGATCCGTGGCACCTTCAACGCCGTGGCCGTCAAGGCCCCCGGCTTCGGCGACCGCCGCAAGGCGATGCTGGGCGACATGGCCACCCTGACCGGTGCCACCGTCATCGCCGAGGAGGTCGGCCTCAAGCTCGACCAGGCCGGTCTGGACGTGCTGGGCTCCGCCCGCCGCGTGACCATCACCAAGGACGACACCACGATCGTCGACGGTGGAGGCAACGCCGGCGACGTCGAGGGCCGCGTCGCCCAGATCAAGGCCGAGATCGAGACCACGGACTCGGACTGGGACCGCGAGAAGCTCCAGGAGCGCCTCGCCAAGCTCGCCGGTGGCGTCTGCGTCATCCGCGTGGGTGCGGCCACCGAGGTCGAGCTCAAGGAGAAGAAGCACCGTCTGGAGGACGCCATCTCCGCGACCCGCGCCGCGGTCGAGGAGGGCATCGTCTCCGGTGGTGGCTCCGCTCTCGTCCACGCCGTCAAGGTGCTGGACGGCGGCCTGGGCAAGGAGGGTGACGAGGCCACCGGTGTCGCCGTCGTCCGCCGCGCCGCCGTCGAGCCGCTGCGCTGGATCGCCGAGAACGCCGGCCTCGAGGGCTACGTCATCACCTCCAAGGTGGCGGAGCTCGAGAAGGGTCAGGGCTTCAACGCCGCGACCGGCGAGTACGGCGACCTGGTGAAGGCCGGCGTCATCGACCCGGTCAAGGTCACCCGTTCCGCGCTGGAGAACGCCGCGTCCATCGCCTCCCTGCTGCTCACGACCGAGACCCTGGTCGTCGAGAAGAAGGAAGAGGAGCCCGCCGACGCCGGTCACGGCCACGGTCACGGCCACGCGCACTGACGCACGCCTTCCGTAACGGCCCGGCCCGGTCTCCCCGCGAGGGAGGCCGGGCCGGGCCGTTTCTCTGTGAGCTCAGGGCCTTGGGGGCTCAGGGACCTGGGGCCTCAGGGCCTTGGGGGGCTCAGGGCCGTCTACGAGCTCACGGCACCCAGCTGACGCAGCAGCCCCAGCATGTCGTAGACCCACCAGCTCTCCGCGATCCTCCCGTCGACGAAGCGGTGGATCGTCACCCCGTCCATGGTGACCGTCTGCCCCGTCGGCTGCAGACCCATGAAGTCGCCCTGATGGCTGCCCCGCCACGTCCAGTGGATGGTGACCTCGTCGCCCTCGGCCAGCTGACGGTGCAGGGTGAAGCCGAAGTCGAAGGCGTCCCGCCAGCCCGCCACGTCCTGCTTCATGACCTCGCGCCCGACCGCGGTCGGCTCCGCCTTGCCGATGTCGTGGTCGATGTGGTCGGCGGTGAGGAGCTCGTCGAGGAGGTCCAGGTTGCCGCCGACGGCCACCTCGTCGTAGAAGCGCCGTGCGGTCGCCTTGTTCAGCTGCTCGTCGCGGACCACGTCGAGGTCGGTGAAGGTCGGCATCCCGTCGCAGAGCGAGACCATCTCCTCGAAGATCCGGTTGGTCTCGGGGAGGTTCGAGTTCTCCATCGCCTTGGCGTAGGAGGGGAACTCGATGATCTCCACGAAGTGCTCGCTGTCGGTGTGGTCGCGGCCGACGATGGAGTGGGTGGCGGTGCGCTTGCCCTCGGTGGCGGCGACCCAGTCGTCCATGAGCCGGTTCATGTCGTCGTACCGACGCGTCTTGCAGTCGATTACCTGTACGAAAGTCATGGCGCCTCCCGGGTGATATATCCAGGTTAGTCCTGGATCGGCACACCCGAGAGGCCCGCTGTTCCGTCAGTTCGGCTCCGTCGATCCGGCTCGCCGGTTCGGTCCGGCTCGCCGGTTCGGTTCCGTCAGTTCGGCCCGTACCTGCGCCCGGTCGTGGCCCCCGCCCGCGAGACCGCCCGGCGCGGGGCCAGCTTCATCAGGCCGGCCAGCGCCTTGTAGCGCGGGTCCGGAATGGACAGCGATTTGCCGCGCGCCAGGTCCTTCAGCGCGGCCTCCACCAGCTTGTCCGCGTCCAGCCACATCCAGCCGGGAACGTTGTCCACGCCCATGCCGGCCCGCTGGTGGAACTCGGTGCGTACGAAGCCGGGGCACAGCGCCATCAGCCGCACCCCGCTCCCCGCCAGGTCCCGCGCGGCACCCTGGGTGAACTGCACCACCCACGCCTTGCTCGCCCCGTACGTCCCGCGCGGCACGAACGCGGCCACCGACGCCACGTTGACGACCCCGCCGCGCCTGCGCTCGCGCATGCCCTTGGCCGCGGCCGACGTCAGCCGCAGGACCGCCTCGCAGTGCACCTTGAGCATGGTCAGCTCGTCGGCCATCGAGACTTCGAGGTAGCGGCCCTTGTTGCCGAAGCCGGCATTGTTGACCAGCAGGTCCACCGGGTTCTTGCGGTCCGAGAGCCGGGCCTCGACGGCCGCGATGCCCTCCTCCTCCGACAGGTCCGCGCGGAGCACCTCCACCTCCACCTGGTGGCGGTCGTGGAGTTCGGTCGCCTGTTCGTTCAGCCGCTTCTCGTCGCGCGCCACGAGCACCAGGTTGTGCCCGTCGGCCGCCAGACGCCGGGCGAAGGCCGCGCCGATGCCCGCCGTCGCCCCCGTGATCAGTGCAGTCGTCATACAGGAACGTTAGTGCTCGGCGTGACCCCGTGAAGCCCTTCCCATCCCTCTCGCCGCCCCTGGGGGCCCTACGCGTCAGGCTCCTGACGTGCCGTAGCCGCCTCCTGGCGCTCCACGTAGGCCAGCGCCTTCTGCCGCACCTTCGGATCGAGCGCGTCACCGGCGGCCAGGACGGCGGGCAGCAGCGCGCGTTCGGTCGTCATGGCGCGGAAGACGACGGAGACGGACACCTCGTGGCCGGGCCGGTGGACGACCGTGACGGGGTCGCCCGCCCGGATCTCGCCGGGCGTGACGACGCGCAGGTACGCGCCCGGCGCCGCCTGCTGGGTGAACCGCCGGATCCAGCCGGCCTCTCCCAGCCAGTCCGCGAACGTACGGCAGGGAATGCGCGGCGAGGCCACCTCCAGCACCAGATCCGTACCTATGCGCCAACGCTCCCCGATCCGCGCTCCGTTGACGTCGAGCCCGCCGGTGGTGAGGTTCTCGCCGAAGGAACCGTCCGGCAGTCGCCGGCCCAGCTCGCGCTGCCAGCCGTCGAGGTCCTCGCGCGCGAACGCGTACACCGCCTGGTGGTCCCCGCCGTGATGGCGCAGGTCCACCACCGTGTCGCCGGCGACGCCGCTGCCCGCGACGCCCTTGGGGCCGGGCGCGGCCACGGCGACCGGGCCGGTCACCGGGCGCTTGTCGATGCCGGTGCGCAGGCCGTCCGCGAAGGCGCCGTCGGGGCCGGAGCGGTCGTCGGAGGTGCGGTCGCGGCCGGCGTTCACGGAGATCAGGTGCATGAGGCAAGGGTAGGCGGGAGGCTTTCCCCGTTGGCGGGTAATCGTCCTCAAAGTCACTGGCCGATATTTCCTCATCGGCCCCAAGGTGGGCTTATGCTCGAGGCATGATCGAGGCTCGTCATCTAAGGGTGCTGCGCGCGGTGGCCGGCACCGGATCCTTCTCGGCCGCGGCCCGCGAGCTGGGCTGCACGCAGCCCGCCGTGAGCCAGCAGATGAAGGCCCTGGAGCAGTCCACGGGCACCCCCCTGCTGATCCGTACGGGCCGGGAGATGCGGCTGACGGAGGCGGGCGCGGCCCTGGTGCGGCACGCCGCCGGGATTCTGGCGGGGCTGACCGCGGCCGAGGAGGAGATCGCGGCGATCGCCGGGCTGCGGGCCGGGCGGGTGCGGCTGGTTTCCTTCCCCAGCGGCAGTTCGACGCTGGTGCCGACCGCGCTCGCGGACATGCGCGCGGCGCACCCGGGCACCCAGGTGTCGCTGGTGGAGGCGGAGCCGCCGCGTTCGGTGGAGATGCTGCGCGAGGGCGACTGCGAGATCGCCCTGGCCTTCCGCTACCCCGACGTGCGCGGCGCCGATCCGGCCGCCGGAGCCGAGTGGGACGACCTGGTCGTACGGCCACTGCTGACCGACCGCCTCATCGGCGTGGTCCCGGAGGGCCACCGGCTCGCCGGGGCGGAGCGGATCGCGATAGCGGAGCTGGAGAAGGAGCCGTGGATCGCGGGCTGCCCGCGCTGCCGGCGGCATCTGGTCGAGGTGTGCGAGTCCGCGGGGTTCACGCCGCGCATCGACTTCGCGACGGACGACTACCCGGCGGTCTTCGGTCTCGTCGGCGCCGGTCTCGGCGTGGCGGTGATGCCCGAGCTGGCGCTGGAGTCGGTGCGGCCCAAGGGGGCGCGGATCGTGCCGGTGGAGCCGGTGGTGCAGCGCGAGATCGTGGCGCTCACGCTGCCGGACCTGGCCCGGGTGCCGGCGGTCGGCGCGATGCTTGACCGGCTGGCGGCCGCGGCGAGCCGGTGAGCCGGTGAGCCGGTGAGGGCCGAGCCGGGTGAGCCGATGAGCCGGTGAGCCGGTGAGCCGGTGGGTGAGGCTGCCCGGACCGCGCGAGGCCTACGGGCCGGCGCGGGGAGCGCCCGGTCCGGGGCCTGCGGTGAGCGGGGAGCCGCTCGACTACTGAAACGTTTTTTCGTGGAGCCCGGCGAGGCGGCGGGCGCTCAGGCGGTCATCGCGCCGGCGCCGGCGCCGCTTGCCGTGATGGAGCGATGCCGTGCGCGCCCCATGAGCTCCTCGCGCTCGTCCTCGGTGAGGCCGCCCCACACGCCGTAGGGCTCCCTCACCGCCAGCGCGTGCGCCGCGCACTCCGCGCGTACCGGGCAGCGCATGCACACCTCCTTGGCTGAGGTCTCCCGGGCGCTGCGGGCGGCACCGCGCTCGCCCTCGGGGTGGAAGAAGAGCGAGCTGTCGACCCCTCGGCACGCCGCCAGGAGCTGCCAGTCCCACAGGTCGGCGTTGGGACCGGGAAGGCGGGAGAAATCTGCCATTGCTTATCCCCTCGAAGCGATCGTCGCAGCGATTGGTGCTGTGACCTTGACGGGTGACCTGGTCGAAGCGATCTCATGCAGTGCCCATGCCGTTCATCCGCTATGTGAGCAGATGAAAATATGACTCATTGCGAATCTAGCCACAGACGGCAGCAAATGGGAAGAAAAACAGGTCCGAGTGGGCAAATGGGGCATAGCTTGGTCCACGGGCCGGGCGCCCCCCGTGCGCCCTGCTCCGTGTCCGCGCCCTCACGTAGAGTGCCGAACACGACCGACCGAGACCGTAACTCTTTCGGGTGACCGTCGTTGAGAGTGCGGAGACGGTTGACGCGTGAAGCAGTCGGGCGGGTGGCAGGTGCCCGGGCGTCGTCAACCGCACAGGTGACGATCAGTACCAGCCTCTGGAGGCTCAAGGTGACGCGCATCAGCTGCGGAGGGCGGCCATGACATCCGTCCTCGTCTGCGACGACTCCCCGCTTGCCCGAGAAGCGCTCCGGCGCGCGGTGGCGACCGTGCCCGGCGTCGAGCGCGTGACGACGGCGGCCAACGGCGAGGAAGTCCTCCGCCGCTGGGGCGCCGATCGTTCGGACCTCATTCTGATGGACGTACGCATGCCCGGCCTGGGCGGTGTGGAGACCGTGCGCCGGCTGCTCTCCGCCGACCCCGGCGCCCGGATCATCATGCTCACGGTGGCCGAGGACCTGGACGGCGTCGCGCTCGCGGTCGCCGCCGGGGCGCGCGGCTACCTCCACAAGGACGCCTCGCGCGCCGAGCTGCGCGCCACGGTGACCCAGGCCCTCGCCGACCCGACGTGGCGGCTCGCCCCGCGCCGGCTGCGCTCGGCGGAGATGGGCGCGGCGCCCACGCTCACCGCGCGTGAGATCCAGGTGCTGGAGGGCATGAGCCACGGGCGTTCCAACGCCGAGATCGGCCGGGAGCTGTTCCTCTCGGAGGACACCGTCAAGACCCACGCCCGGCGACTGTTCAAGAAGCTGGGCGCCTCGGACCGGGCCCACGCGGTGGCGCTCGGATTCCGCTGGGGTCTGGTCCGCTAGGGCGGGGACGTGGCGCGTGGCGCCGTGCGGTCGCGGTACGCGTCACTCGGACAGGTGGTGCGCACCGCGGCCTCATGTCGCCGCTCACGGCCCCGTCGGCCCCGGTCCCCCTGGTCGCGGGTCCGCGATCACGCCGGTCGAGGGTGCGCGCTCAGGCGTGCGATCACCCGGTGACGGGCGTCCGACTCCGAAACTCCGAGGGATGCCGCATCCTTGGAGTGTGACTCCTCCCCGGCGGAGGCCGAGGTTTCTCACTCGGCCGGAAGAGACCTCATGACGGACAGGCCCTGCCCGATGCCACGCGGCACGGGCTCAAGCTATCGGTGGAGTCGTGGGCGCGGGGCGGGTATACCCGGAAGGGGGCGACGCGAGACGTGAGTGCGAGGACACCGACGCGTAACGGTTCGACGTACAACGATGAAGGCGATGCCGTGGATCGCTTGACGTCAAGGCACCATGGACCGATGCGCGACGACGAGACCCCGGAGCCCCCCGTGGCTGCCGGACCGGGGGAGATCGGCGCCCTCGTCAGCCGCGCGGTCGAGGGCGACCGGCGGGCCACCCACGATCTGCTCGCCCTGGTGCACCCGCTCGCCCTGCGCTACTGCCGCACCCGGCTGTCGCGGCTGCCGGGCGACGCCCGGCACTTCGTGGACGACCTCGCCCAGGAGGTCTGCCTCGCGGTGCTGTGCGCCCTGCCGCGCTACCGCGACACCGGGCGCCCCTTCGAGGCCTTCGTCGTGGCCATCGCCGCGCACAAGGTCGCCGACCTGCAGCGCGCCGCCATGCGCCACCCCGGCAGCACGGCCGTGCCCTCCGACGAGATGCCCGAGCAGCCCGACGACTCGCTGGGGCCGGAGGAGCGGGCGCTGCTCAGCAGCGACGCCGAGTGGGCCAAGAAACTGCTCGCCAACCTGCCGGAGAACCAGCGCGAGCTGGTCCTGCTGCGGGTCGCGGTCGGGCTGACGGCGGAGGAGACCGGACAGATGCTGGGCATGTCGCCCGGTGCCGTGCGGGTGGCCCAGCACCGGGCGCTCAGCAGGCTGCGCGCGCTCGCCGAGCAGTGAACGCGTGGGAATTCGTAGGAATCTCTAAGTGATGCGGGACTCAGTCATCGTGGAATGGGACACGCGTGACGGCCGTTAGCATGGGAGTCCTCGCTGGGGCAAGACCATTTGGGAAGGTGTCATGACTGACAACGTCGACGGAATGCCCGGGAAATTCGCGATGCTCGGTCTGACATACGACGACGTCCTGCTGCTGCCGGGCGCCTCCGAGGTCCTGCCGAACGGCGTGGACACCTCCTCGCGGGTTTCGCGGAACGTACGAGTCAACATCCCGCTGCTGTCCGCCGCCATGGACAAGGTCACCGAGGCGCGCATGGCCATCGCCATGGCCCGCCAGGGTGGCGCGGGCGTGCTGCACCGCAACCTCTCCATCGAGGACCAGGCCAACCAGGTCGACCTCGTCAAGCGCTCCGAGTCCGGCATGGTCTCGGACCCGATCACGGTCCGCCCGGACGCCACGCTGGCCGAGGCGGACGCCCTGTGCGCCAAGTTCCGCATCAGCGGTGTGCCGGTCACCGACCCGGCGGGCAAGCTGCTGGGCATCGTCACCAACCGCGACATGGCCTTCGAGGTGGACCGCAGCCGCGCCGTCCGCGAGATCATGACCCCGATGCCGCTGGTGACGGGCAAGGTCGGCATCTCCGGCGAGGACGCCATGGAGCTGCTGCGCCGCCACAAGATCGAGAAGCTGCCGCTGGTGGACGACGCCGGCGTGCTCAAGGGCCTCATCACGGTTAAGGACTTCGTCAAGGCCGAGAAGTACCCCAACGCCGCCAAGGACGCCGAGGGCCGCCTGGTCGTCGGTGCCGCGGTGGGCGTCGGCCCCGAGGCCTTCGAGCGCGCCCAGGCGCTCGTCGAGGCCGGTGCCGACTTCCTGGTCGTCGACAGCGCCCACGGCCACAGCCGCGGCATCCTCGACATGATCGCCAAGGTCAAGTCCAACATCAACGTCGACGTGGTCGGCGGCAACGTCGCCACCCGTGACGGCGCCCAGGCCCTGATCGACGCCGGCGTGGACGGCGTCAAGGTCGGCGTCGGCCCGGGCTCGATCTGCACCACCCGCGTCGTCGCCGGCATCGGCGTCCCGCAGGTCACCGCCATCTACGAGGCCGCCCAGGCCTGCCACGCCGCCGGCGTCCCGCTGATCGGCGACGGTGGCCTGCAGTACTCGGGCGACATCGCCAAGGCGATCGCCGCCGGCGCCGACACGGTGATGCTCGGCTCGCTGCTCGCGGGCTGCGAGGAGTCGCCGGGCGAGATGGTCTTCATCAACGGCAAGCAGTTCAAGTCGTACCGCGGCATGGGCTCCCTGGGCGCCATGCAGTCCCGCGGCCAGGCGCGCTCCTTCTCCAAGGACCGCTACTTCCAGGACAACGTCCTCTCCGAGGACAAGCTGGTCCCCGAGGGCATCGAGGGCCAGGTTCCCTACCGCGGCCCGCTGGCCTCGGTGGCCCACCAGCTCATCGGCGGCCTGCGCGCCTCCATGGGCTACGTCGGCTCGGCGGACATCCAGGAGCTCAAGGACAAGGGCCGCTTCGTGCGGATCACGTCCGCGGGCCTCAAGGAGAGCCACCCGCACGACATCCAGATGACGGTTGAAGCCCCGAACTACTCCCGCCGGTAGTAGTAGGAGCTTCGCACAGCGCCCCCGGAGCCCGCAGCCGCCAGGCCGCGGGCTCCGCCGCGTCGGGGATACTGGTATGCGGCAGACGGAGCGCCAAGGAAAGTGAAAGGCCACAGACGTGACTGAGATCGAGATCGGGCGCGGCAAGCGCGGCCGCCGGGCGTACGCGTTCGACGACATCGCCGTCGTCCCGAGTCGCCGTACCCGCGACCCCAAGGAGGTCTCGATCGCCTGGCAGATCGACGCCTACCGCTTCGAGCTGCCGTTCCTGGCCGCCCCCATGGACTCGGTCGTCTCGCCCGAGACCGCCATCCGCATCGGTGAGCTGGGCGGCCTGGGCGTGCTGAACCTCGAGGGTCTGTGGACCCGCCACGAGGACCCGGAGCCGCTGCTCGCCGAGATCGCCGAGCTGGACGAGACCGCCGCGACCAAGCGTCTCCAGGAGATCTACGCCGAGCCGATCAAGGAAGAGCTGATCGGGCAGCGCATCAAGGAGGTCCGCGACTCCGGTGTCGTGACCGCCGCCGCGCTCTCCCCGCAGCGCACCGCGCAGTTCTCCAAGGCCGTCGTCGACGCCGGCGTGGACATCTTCGTCATCCGCGGCACGACGGTCTCCGCCGAGCACGTCTCCGGCGCCGCCGAGCCGCTGAACCTCAAGCAGTTCATCTACGAGCTCGACGTGCCGGTCATCGTCGGCGGCTGCGCCACGTACACCGCCGCCCTGCACCTGATGCGCACCGGTGCCGCCGGTGTCCTCGTCGGCTTCGGCGGTGGCGCCGCGCACACCACCCGTAACGTCCTGGGCATCCAGGTCCCGATGGCGACCGCCGTCGCCGACGTCGCCGCCGCCCGCCGCGACTACATGGACGAGTCCGGCGGCCGCTACGTCCACGTCATCGCCGACGGCGGCGTGGGCTGGTCCGGCGACCTGCCCAAGGCCATCGCCTGCGGTGCCGACGCCGTCATGATGGGCTCCCCGCTCGCCCGCGCCACCGACGCGCCGGGCCGGGGCTTCCACTGGGGCATGGAGGCCGTCCACGAGGACGTGCCGCGCGGCAAGCGCATGAACCTGGGCACGGTCGGCTCCACCGAGGAGATCCTCACCGGTCCCTCGCACACCCCGGACGGCTCCATGAACATGTTCGGCGCCCTGCGCCGCGCCATGGCCACCACCGGCTACAGCGACCTGAAGGAGTTCCAGCGTGTCGAGGTGACGGTCGCCCCGTCGCAGCACGACAAGCGCTGACGCCTCGTCGGTGACTTCGCGCAGGGCCCGGGCCGCTTCGGCGGTCCGGGCCCTTTGCCGTGCCGCCTGCCGTGCCGCCTGCCGTGCCGCCTGCCGTGCCGCCTTGTCGTGACTGCCGGGGCTGTACGCTCCGTTCGCTCCGTATAAAGGTTCGAGCATAGGGAATACTGACGACTTATGGCGCAAAGCAAGTCGTTCAGCGGCAGGGACATGGGCATCGACCTCGGCACCGCCAACACGCTGGTGTACGTGCGGGGGAAGGGGGTGGTGCTCAACGAACCGTCGGTCGTCGCCGTCAACGCCGAGGACGGCAGCGTGCTGTCGGTCGGCTTCGAGGCCAAGGAGACCATCGGCCGCACCCCCTCGAACATCGTGGCCATCCGCCCGATGCGGGACGGCGTCATAGCCGACTTCGAGGTGGCCGAGCGGATGCTGCGCCACTTCATCAAGAAGGTCATGGGCAACCGCCGCTTCTCCCGGCCGCGCGTCGTGGTGTGCGTCCCGTCCGGCATCACGGGCGTCGAGCGCCGCGCCGTCATCGAGGCCGCGTCGCAGGCCGGGGCCCGTCAGGTGCACCTCGTCGAGGAGCCGATGGCGGCGGCGATCGGCGCGGGCCTGCCGGTCAGCGAGCCCACCGGCTGCATGGTCGTCGACATCGGCGGCGGCACCACCGAGGTCGCCGTGATCTCCCTGGGCGGCATCGTCACCGCGCGCTCGGTGCGGACGGCCGGCGACGCGATGGACGCGGCGATCATGTCGTACATCAAGAAGGAGTACGCCCTCGCGATCGGTGAACGCACCGCCGAGGAGATCAAGATGAGCATCGGCTCGGCCTCGCCCACCGGCTACTCGTCGTCGGACGCGGCCGGCGGCGACCCGGAGGAGACCCAGGGCCTGCGGCCCGGGGACCGGCTCACCATCCGGGGCCGCGACCAGGTCAGCGGCCTGCCCAAGACGCTGGAGCTGACCGCCGACGAGATCCGGCACGCCCTGACCGAGCCGGTGGACGCGATCGTGATGGCCGTGCGCCAGACCCTCGACGAGACGCCGCCCGAGCTGTCCGGCGACATCATGGACCGCGGCATCGTCCTCACCGGCGGCGGCGCGCTGCTGCGCGGCCTCGACGTGCGGCTGAGCCAGGAGCTCGACATTCCGGTGATCGTCGCCGACGAGCCGCTCGACTGCGTGGCCGTCGGCACCGGGCGCTGCGTGGAGGACTTCGCCTCGCTGCGCACCGTCCTGGACGCGCAGCCCCGGATGCTGTCGGGACGGCTGTAGGGGTCGGCTGTAGGGGTCGGCTTTCGACAGGGCCCGTGCCGGCCCATCGGACACGCCCTAGAGCCGGTGGGCGCCGGCGGGGCTCGCGCCGCGGGTGTCCAGCAGGAGCTGGGCCTTGACCGTGAGCCCCTGCAGGTCGTACGAGCGGTGGTGCTGGAGAAGCACCGTCAGGTCGGCGGCGGCAGCGGCCTCCAGGGGGCAGTCGGCGCGGGGCACGGGCTGGCCCAGGACGCGCCACTGCGGCACGTGCGGGTCGTGGTACCTCAGCTGGGCGCCCATCTCCGTCAGCCGGGCGGCGATCTCCCGGGCGGGCGAGCCCTCCTGGTCGCCCAGGTCGGCCTTGTAGCCGACGCCCAGCAGCAGCACGCGGGCCCCGCGCGCGGACTTGCCGTGCTCGTTGAGGAGGGTGGCGCAGCGCTGGATGACGTAGCGCGGCATCCGGCCGTTGACCTCCTGCGCCAGCTCCACCATGCGCAGCGGGTAGCCGAGGCTGCGGCCCCTGTAGGAGATGTAGTTGGGGTCGATGGGCACCCCGTGGCCGCCCACGCCCGGGCCCGGGCGGAAGGCCTGGAAGCCGAACGGCTTGGTCTCGGCGCAGCGTACGACGTCCCAGAGGTCGACGCCGATGTCATGGCAGAAGACGGCCATCTCGTTGGCGAGCGCGATGTTGACGTGCCGGTAGTTGGTCTCCAGCACCTTGACCGCCTCGGCCTCCCGGGGGCCGCGCGCGCGGACGACGCGTTCGCAGATGCGTCCGTAGAAGGCGGCCGCGGCCTCCGTGCAGGCCGGGGTGAGGCCGCCGATGACCTTGGGGGTGTTGGTGTAGCCGTACTCGCGGTTGCCGGGGTCGAGGCGGCTGGGGGAGTAGGCGAGGTGGAAGTCCTTGCCGGCGCGCAGGCCGGAGCCCTCCTCGAGGATGGGGCGGAGGTATTCCTCCGTGGTGCCGGGGTAGACGGCGGACTCCAGGAGCACGGTGGTGCGCGGGCGCAGCCGGGCCGCGAGGGCGCGGGCGGCCTCGCCGATGGGGCTCAGGTCCAGTGCCCGGTCCTCGCCGAGCCGGGTGGGGGCGCAGATCACGGCCGTACGCACCCTGCCGAGCTCGGCGTCCTCGGTCGTGGCGCGGAAGCCGGCCGAGAGCATGCGGCGGATGCCGGCGGCGGTCAGGGATCCGTCGCAGACCTCGGAGGGGACGCGGCCGGCCCGCAGCTCGGCGACCCTCCGGGGGTCGGTGTCGTAGCCGACGGTGGCGATGGCGGCGGCGGTGGCGGCCTGGGCGAGGGGTAGTCCCAGGTGGCCGAGACCGATGACGGCGAGATCTGCGGGCATAGGGGGAGGCGGTCCTTCCCGGAGGGGATTACCGGCGGGTTTCCGGCGGGGTAGGCCGTTACATCAGGTTAGGCGGATATATGACTGTTTTCCTGTATTGCCGTGGGAGAGTCGGTGCCGCGCCGGGGTGGTGACGCGGTTCCGGCGCGGCCCGCACGGCGGATCTGGGGCAGCATCGAAGGAGGACGGGTGCCCGCCCGGCGCGGCGAGGGAGCGACGGGGGGCGTGCGGCGGCGGCAGTGACGGGTCACCGGCAACGACGGCGAGAGCGGTCAGGCGGGAGGCAATGGTGAGGACGGCGACACTCGGTCCGGCCGAGCGCGGTGAGGCGCTCGCCCGGATGGCGGAGCGGGAACTGGACATCCTGGTGGTCGGCGCCGGCGTCGTCGGCGCGGGCACCGCGCTGGACGCGGCCACGCGCGGGCTCACGACCGGGCTCGTCGAGGCGCGCGACTGGGCCGCGGGCACCTCCAGCCGGTCCAGCAAGCTCATCCACGGCGGCCTGCGCTACCTGGAGATGCTGGACTTCGCCCTGGTGCGCGAGGCCCTGAAGGAGCGCGGCCTGCTGCTGCAGCGGCTCGCCCCGCACCTGGTGAAGCCCGTGCCCTTCCTCTACCCGCTCCAGCACAGAGGCTGGGAGCGCTTCTACGCCGGGTCGGGCGTGGCCCTCTACGACGCGATGTCCGTCTCCTCCGGCCACGGCCGCGGCCTGCCCACGCACCGTCACCTCACCCGCAGGAAGGCGCTGAGCGTCGCGCCGTGCCTGCGCAAGGACGCCCTGATCGGCGCCCTGCAGTACTACGACGCCCAGATGGACGACGCGCGCTACGTCACCACCCTCGTGCGCACGGCCGCCGCCTACGGCGCCGACGTCGCCAACCGGGCGCGGGTCGTGGGCTTCCTGCGCGAGGGCGAGCGCGTGGTCGGGGCGCGCGTACGGGACCTGGAACAGGGCGGCGAATTCGAGATCCGCGCCCGCCAGATCGTCAACGCCACCGGAGTGTGGACGGACGACACGCAGCAGCTCATCGCCGAACGCGGACAGTTCCACGTACGCGCCTCCAAGGGCATCCACCTGGTCGTGCCCAAGGACCGCATCCATTCCACCACGGGCCTGATCCTGCGCACGGAGAAGAGCGTGCTCTTCGTGATCCCCTGGGGCAGGCACTGGATCATCGGCACCACGGACACCGACTGGGGCCTGGACAAGGCCCACCCCGCCGCCTCCAGCGCCGACATCGACTACCTGCTGGAGCACGTGAACTCCGTGCTCGCGGTCCCCCTGACGCGCGACGACGTGCAGGGCGTCTACGCGGGGCTGCGCCCGCTGCTGGCCGGCGAGTCGGACGCCACCAGCAAGCTCTCACGGGAGCACACCGTGGCCCATCCGGTGCCCGGGCTCGTGGTCGTGGCGGGCGGCAAGTACACCACGTACCGCGTGATGGCGAAGGACGCCGTGGACGAGGCGGTGCACGGGCTTGCCCAGCGGGTGGCGGACTGCGTCACGGAGGACGTCCCCCTGGTGGGCGCCGAGGGCTACCGCGCGCTGTGGAACGGCCGCGCCCAGCTCGCGCGGCGCACGGGCCTGCACGTGGCCCGCGTGGAGCACCTGCTCAACCGCTACGGCTCGCTGGTGGACGAGGTGCTCTCCTACGTCCTGGCCGACCCCGCGCTCGGCGAGCCGCTGACCGGGGCCGAGGACTATCTGCGCGCGGAGGTCGTCTACGCCGCCTCGCACGAGGGGGCGCGCCATCTCGACGACGTCCTCACGCGGCGGACACGGATCTCGATCGAGACCTTCGACCGGGGGACGCGCAGCGCCCGGGAGACCGCCGAGCTCATCGCGCCCGTGCTGGGCTGGGACGCGGCGCAGGTCGACAAGGAGGTCGAGCACTACGAGAAGCGCGTGGAGGCCGAGCGCGAGTCGCAGCGGCAGCCCGACGACCTGACGGCGGACGCGGCCCGGCTGGGGGCGCCGGAGATCCAGCCGGTCTAGCCGGTCTAGCCGGTCCGGCCGGTGCGGTGGGTGGGGCAGAACGCCGTGCTCAGGAGCTTCGCTTCGGCCGTCCGGGAGATGTCCGCGTCGCTGTTGACGCGGTAGCTGACCACACGTCGGCCGTCGGTGGTGGCGAGGGTCTGTACGTACGAGCCGTTGATCTCGCCGTTGTGCCCCCACACCGTGCGCCGGCAGGGCAGCCGGACGGGGAACAGGCCCAGGCCGTACCGGCCGCCGGACGCCGTGGTGTCCCGCATGGCCCGCAGCTGCGCCGGGGGCAGCAGGTCCCCGCCGAGCAGGGCGGCGAAGAAACGGTTGAGGTCGGGGAGGGTGGAGACCAGCTCGCCCGCGGCACCCGCGGCGGACGGGTTGAGGTCCGTGACGTCGGTGACCCCGTCGTCAGGGCCGGGGCCTGACGGGCTGTACGCCCGGCCGTGCGGGGAGGGGAGAGTGGTCCGGACACCGGGGAAGCTGGTGCCGGTGAGGCGCAGGGGGGTGATGACCCGGTGCCGGGCCTCGGCGGCGTAGGACCGTCCGGTGACCTGACGGATGACCATGCCGAGGAGGAGATAGTCGGTGTTGGAGTAGCGGTAGCCGCTGCCGGGCGGCGCGTACGCGGGGTGGGCGAGCGCGGTCCGCAGCAGGGTGTCCGCGGTGTGGTGCTCGTAGCGGTGGGCGGCGAAGCCGGCGCCGAAGACGCGACCGAAGAAGGCGCGGTCGTCGGTGTAGGAGAAGAGGCCGCTGGTGTGTTCGAGGAGTTGGCGGACCGTGACCGGGCGGTCGTGTTCCGGTCCGTCGGGTCCCGGGCGGCGGAGGGCGGCCGCCGCGTCGGCAGGGAGGTGACGGGTGACCGGATCGTCCAGATCGAGCCGGTGTTCGGCCACGAGCTGGAGGGCGACGGTGGCGATGACCGTCTTGGTGATGCTCCCGGCGCGGAAGCGGTCGGTGGGAAGGATGCGGCGTCCGGTACGGACGTCCGCGACGCCCGCCGTGGTGAACCGGACCGCCCCATGAGCGTCTTGTGACAGCTCGGCCGCGCCGGGAACCGTACGTTCCGAAACGAGGTCCTCTACAGGGGAGCGGGCGCCGGCGCCACCGCCTCCCGTCGTCACCGAAACCGCCACGGCGCAGCTCAGCGCGGCCATGGCCGCCGTGAGGCGTGGGAAGGCGGCACGCGTCGGCATGCGCTCATCATCCATGGCCTCTCGGACCCTGGCCTTCCGCCGGTCCGCGGATGAGAGACAATGGTCGCTCTGCCAGGGTCGGTTGGTCGCAGAGCTGATTGCCAGAGGGGACGCATGTCGGAGGCGGAGCAGACGCAGGGCACGGCAGGGCGCCTCCTCGCCGGGCGATACCGCCTCGGGGACGTCCTCGGGCGTGGTGGCATGGGTACGGTCTGGCGGGCTACGGACGAGACCCTGGGCCGAGTGGTCGCGGTGAAGGAGCTGCGCTTCCCGGCCAACATCGACGAGGACGAGAAGCGCCGCCTCATCACGCGCACGCTGCGTGAGGCGAAGGCCATTGCCCGCATCCGCAGCGCCGGCGCGGTCACGGTCTACGACGTCGTGCACGAGGACGACCGTCCGTGGATCGTCATGGAGCTCATCGAGGGCCGCTCCCTCGCCGACGTCATCCGCGAGGACGGGCCGCTGAAGTGGCGCAGAGCCGCCGAGGTGGGCCTCGCCGTGCTCGACGTGCTGCGCGCCGCGCACCGCGAGGGCATCCTGCACCGCGACGTGAAGCCGTCCAACGTCCTCATCGCCGACGACGGCCGTGTCGTCCTCACCGACTTCGGCATCGCCCAGGTCGAGGGCGACCCGTCGGTCACCTCGACCGGCATGCTGGTCGGCGCCCCCTCGTACATATCCCCCGAACGGGCCCGCGGCCAGAAGCCCGGCCCCCCGGCCGACCTGTGGTCCCTGGGCGGCCTGCTCTACGCCGCCGTCGAGGGCGTTCCGCCCTACGACAAGGGCTCGGCCATAGCGACCCTCACCGCCGTCATGACGGAGCCCCTGGGGCCGCCGCGCAACGCCGGCCCGCTGGCCGAGGTGATGTACGGGCTGCTCGCCAAGGACCCGCAGAAGCGGCTCGACGAGGCCGGCGCGCGGGCGCTGCTGACCGACGCCGTCAACGCCCCGGACGAGCGCCTGCCCAAGCCTCCGGAGCCCGTCGCCCCCGACCTGGACGCCACCCAGGCCATCGCCGTTCCGGTCATACCGGAGAAGCCCTCCGCCTCGTCCTTCCGGTCGTCGTCCAAGGCGAAGAGGGACGACTACGGCTACGGCGGCCGTTCGTCGTCGGCGTCCTCATCGGCCCCGTCCACGGGCTCCTCGTCCGGACGGTCCTCCTCCCGGTCCTCGTACTCGGCCTCCGCCGGCGGGGCGCGCCCCGGCGACGCGGCCACCGAACGGACCCGCGGCGCCTTCCGCCCCCTGCGGGACGACACCCTCTCGAGCTCGTCCGTCACGGCCGACCCGGAGGGGTCGGACCAGCCCGTGCGGCTGCGCGTGGGGAGCGTCGCCGCCAACGCCCGCGGCAACCGTGGGGGGCGCGTCACGACGTACGGCCGTGCGTCGATCACCGACGTCGTGCCGCGCCGCGTCCTGCTCGCCGCCGCGGTCGTCGTCGTGCTGGCCGTCATCGGCACCGTCCTCGCCCTCGCCCTGAGCGGCGAGGACAAGGGCGACAACGGCAAGAACGGCTCCACCCCGCACAAGAAGGCCTCGGTCTCCGTCTCCGTCCCCGTCGTGGCACCCCTGGACGGGGTCGGGGCGTACGAGGAGTAGGACGGCGCCCGCGGATCGTTCCGCGCGCAAACCGACGGCGGGAACAGCGCGAACCGGCCCGCCCTCCCCGCGGGAGCCGCCCCCGGGGCATACCCGTTGCCGGGCCGGGGGACGTACTGAGCCGTACGGGCCCGAAGGGGCGGGTTCGGCACGTATCGTGAGTCCTCGTGGACCGTACGCAGCCGCAATAAGCAGCGGAACGACCGGCTTTGACGGTTGTTCGGGCAATGGTGGTGGATCGCACGTTTGGGCGGATCGCACGATTGGGGAGGCGTCGTGGACGACTACGCGGGCCGGGTGCTCGCCGACCGCTACCGCCTTCCGTTGCCACCTTCCGAGGCGTTCGACCTCGTGGAGACCCGGGCCTTCGACACATACAGCGGTCAGGAGGTCCTGGTCCGGCAGATCCCCCTGCCGGAGGTCGTGGACGCCGAGGTCGTCGGCGACGGAAGGCCGTACGGCGGGGCCGGGCCCCGGGGCGGCGGCAGAGCGGGGAGCGCGGGCACGGGGCGTGGGGCCCAGGGCGCCGCCGACCCCGCGGTGCGCCGCGCGCTGACGGCCGCGACCGCCGCCGCGCAGATTCCCGACCACCCCCGGCTCGACCAGGTCTTCCACGTCTTCGCCGAGGCCGGCAGCCTCTGGATCGTCAGCGAACTGGTCTCCGCCCGTCCCCTCGCCGCGCTCCTCGCCGAGCGCACCCTCTCCCCGCACCGCGCCGCCGAGGTGGCCGCCGACGTCCTTGCCGCCCTGCGCGCGCTGCACTCCCAGGGCTGGACCCACCGCAACATCACCACCCGCACGGTCCTCATCTGCGACGACGGCCGCGCCATCCTCACCGGCCTGGCCGCCGGCGCGGCCGAGGAGGCGCTGTGCGGCTACGACCCCGTTCCCCGGCCCCCGGCGGCCCGGCGTCCCCCGTACGCCCCGGGCCAGGGCGGTGCCGTCCTGCCGCGTCAGGGCGTGCCGGGTGCCGCGGGCAGCGGACCGGCCGCGGGGCGTGGGGCCGGCGTTCACGGCGGTGCGGCCGGTGTCGGCTCCGGCGCCGGTGCCGCGCCGGGCAGTGGGGCCGGAGGGAAGGCGGCCGGTGTGCCGCCGCAGGGCGGCCCCGCCTACCGGGACCAGGGTCCGGCGGGCCCCGTCGCGCGCATCGACGCCGCCGGCGGTGGCCCGAACGCACCCCAGAGCTCGCGGGCCGTGCGCTCCGGAGCCATCGCCGCCTACCACGCGGCGACCCGTGCCGCCGCGCGCGCGGCGGCCGAGACCGGCTCCACGCCGTCGACCGGGGCCTCCACCTGGGGCGGCGGCAGTGCCGCGAGCGGTACGGCCCCCGCGCCCGACGCCACGCCGCCGTGGAGCGCGGGCTCCCCGGTGCACGGCCCGCCCTCGAGCCGCGACGGGCGCTCCGGCAACGCCGCCCCGCCCTCGGCGGGCGTCCGGCCCGACAAGCCCGGGGCCCCGGATGCGGCCGTGCCGGGGAAGGCCCGGCCCGGCGAGTCGGCTGTCCCTTCCGCCATTCCTGCCACTCCCGCTGCTTCCGCCGTCCACCCCTCCGGCGAGAGCTGGGGCCCGCCCGCCAGCCCCGGCAGCGCCCTCGACGCCGAACGGGCCCGGCAGGCGCGCATGGTCGTCGTCGGCGCCGTCACCGAGCGCTGGGCACCGGAACAGGCCTGGCCGGTGCGGGAGAACTGGCAGCTCGCGCCGCCCGTGGGCCCCGCCGCCGACCTCTGGGCGCTGGGCGCCCTGCTCTTCCGCGTCGTCCAGGGCCACGCCCCCTACCCCGAGGAGAGCACCGCCGAGCTCGTCCAGGTCGTCTGCGCGGAGCCACCCGCGTACGCCGAGGAGTGCGGCGCCCTGCGTCCCGTCGTCGAATCGCTGATGCGCAAGGACCCGGGCGAGCGGCCGGAGTTCGAGGAGCTCCGCGGCTGGCTCCGCTCGCTGATCCGCTCGGCCCCGGAACCGGACATCGGCAGCCGTACGGTCACCGTGCCGTCGATCGGTCCCGCCGCGCCGGCCGACGCGCGCCGCCTGCCGGTGGTCCGGCGACGCGGTGAGGTGGCCCGCCGCCGCGGCCGCACCTCCGCCGCCGGCCCGCCGGCGCCGGGCGGTCACGGGCGCCACAAGCGGACGGCCAAGGAGCGGGGCGGGGCCGCGCGGAGTCATGGCCACGGCGGCTTCACCACGGGACACCTGCAGGAGCAGTTCGCAGGCACCGCGCCCTCCCCGCAACGCCTGGGACGGCTGCTGCTGGGCCTGATCCTGCTCGCCCTGATCGGAGCCGTGCTCTACGCCCTGCTGTTCATGCCGCGAACGGACGAGAGCGCGGGCGGGGCCCCGGCCGACCGCACCGGCACCGCCGGAGCGCTGAGCGCGGCCACCGGAAGCCCCGCCGCCGAAGGCCGGGCCGGCCGGGCCACCGCCACCGGCGCCCAGGAGGAACGGACCGACGGGACCGGCAGCCTCCCCAAGGAATTCGCCCTGCGCAAGGACCCCGGGGGATTCAGCGTGGCCGTGGCGGAGGACTGGCGGCGGCGCGGCGAGAACGAACGCGGCCAGGTCGTCTACGTCGGCGGGGACTACGAACTGATCATCGTGCCCGGCCGCGACAAGGTCGCGGAGTTCGGCAGCGACCCGATGGCCTACCAGCAGGACAAGGAGCCCGAACTGGCCCCCTACCGGTCCTCCTCCTGGTCCGGCTCCTCCGGCCTGCGCCGCGTCGACGTCGGCGGCACGGCCACCGCCGAGGGCGCCTTCAACTGGAACGACAGCAGCGGCCGTCAGGTCTACGTACGCAACGCCGCCATGATCCTTTCGGGCCGCTATCACCTGGTGCAGGTCAGGGGCCCGATGGACGAACAACGCTCGGTCGACGCCTTCTTCGAGCGGGCCAGGGACACCTACCGCGCCCAGCAGTGAGTCCTCCGGCGGTCGGGGTGATCAGCCGGAGAAGCGCTCGCGCAGCTGGTACTTGAGTACCTTGCGGAGGGTGTCGTTGCGCGGCAGTTCCTCCACGAGCTCCAGCTGCTCGGGAAGCTTGTGCACCGCCAGCCCGGCGGCCCGCAGGTGGGTCGTCATGTCGTCGAGGGTCAGCGGCTCGGCCGCCGGGGGCTGCTGGACGACCGCGCAGACGCGTTCCCCGCGGGCGGGGTCGGGCAGGCCGATGACGGCGACGTCCGCCACGCCCGGATGACCGTGGAGCAGCTGCTCGATCTCCAGCGCGGAGACGTTCTCGCCCTTGCGGATGATGATGTCCTTCGTGCGCCCGGTGAGCACGAGGTACCCGTCCTCGGTGAGGTGCCCGAGGTCGCCGGTGACGAGCCGGCCGTCCGCGTCGAACGCCTCGGCGGTGCGCTCCGGGTCGAGGTACCCCTGGCACACGGCTTCGCCCCGCAGCCGTACCTCCCCCTCGACGCCGGCCGGCACCGGGCGTCCGTCCGCGCCGACGACGCTGATCTCCATCCCGGCGCGAGGCCGCCCCTCGGTGGTGGCCAGCCTGTCCGGGGGATCGTCCGGGGAGCCCATCGTGATCATGGGCGCCTCCGTCATGCCGTAGCCGTGGGCCAGGACGCACCCCAGCTCGCGGACGACCTCGTCGTACAGCCCAGGCGGCCGGGGCGCGCCCCCGCCCGCCATGAGCCGGAGGGTGGGGATCAGTCTGCGGGTGGGGTCCTTGCGCTGTTCGGCGAGGAACATCGCGTAGAAGGCGGTCGAGCCGCCCGCCATGGTCACGCCGTGCCGCCGGTACGCGCCCAGCGACTCCGGCAGGGCGAAGTGCTCCAGTAGGAGGGAGGGGATGCCTTCGAGGAGCGTCATCACCGTGTAGTCGGGGCCGGCCACGTGCGCGTAGGGGAAGGCCATGGAACCCACGTCGTCGGGCGCGAGGCCGAGGGCGTCGGCGAGGCAGGATCCGGCCGCGATGAGGCTGCGGTCCGTGTGGAGGGCGCCCTTGGGGGCGGAGGTGGTGCCGGACGTCCAGTAGACCCAGCGGACCTCCGTGCCGTCGGTGGGCGGTGGCGGCAGGACTGTGGCGTCGGCCTCGGGGAGGGTGCCGTGGACGGTGAGGACCAGGGGCCGGGCGGCCAGGGCGGAGGTGAGCCGGCGGGCCATCGCGAGGTGGTCGAACCCGCGCCATACGCCGGGCACCACCAAGACCTCGGCCCCGGTGGCCCGCAGGGCGTGGCCGACCTCCCGGTCGCGGCAGGAGGGGATGAGGGGCGTCTGCAGGGCGCCCAGCCGGGCCAGCGCGAATGTCAGGACGACGGTCTCGATGCGTGTGGGCAGCTGCCAGGCCACCCGGCTCCCGGGCCGCACTCCCAGGAGGTGGAGCCACGCCGCGACACGCTCCGCCCGGGCCCGCAGGTCGCCGAACGTCAGGCTCCGGTCGCCGTCGGCTTCGTCGGCACCTCCGCCCATGGGGCCCCGGGCGGGTTCGCCGGCCTGGATCAGCGCGAGTGCCCGTGGTGTGAGGGCGGCACGGCGGTCCAGCAGCTCCCACAGGGTGCGTGAGCCGGCCAGTTCGTGTGCGGTGCCGGACAGCATCGCGGCCCCCCTCCTCGAGATGACGCATCGTCATATCCGCCGGGAGCGTAGGCCCGCACGCCTTGTCGGTCCAGGGGGTGCGGTCTAGCCTCGGCTAGAACTGACGGAACGTCAGATGTGGAGGGAGTCCCCATGGACCTGCCGCGCATCGTCAGCGTCGACGACCACGTCATCGAGCCCGCCCACCTCTTCGAGACCTGGCTGCCGACCAAGTACCGCGACCGTGGCCCCCGGCCGCTGACCCACGGCATCGGCGAGCTGCGGTACATCGGCGGCACGTACCGGCTCACCATGGACCCCGACGGACCGCCGGCCGACTGGTGGATCTACGAGGACCTCCGCTTCCCGTACAAGCGCACCATCGCCGCCGTCGGATTCGACCGCGACGACATGACCCTCGAGGGCATCACCCGCGAGGAGATGCGGCCCGGCTGCTGGGATCCCGCCGAACGCCTGAAGGACATGGACCTCAACCACGTCGAGGCGTCCCTGTGCTTCCCGACCTTCCCCCGCTTCTGCGGTCAGACCTTCGCCGAGGCGCACGACAAGGAGGTGGCCCTCGCGTGCGTCCGCGCCTACAACGACTGGATGGTCGAGGAGTGGTGCGGCGACAGCGGCGGGCGGCTCATCCCCCTGTGCGTCGTCCCGCTCTGGGACGTCGGCCTCGCCGTCGCGGAGATCCGCCGGAACGCCGCCCGCGGCGTCCGGGCCATGACCTTCAGCGAGCTCCCCACCCACCTGGGTCTGCCCAGCATCCACACGGGCTACTGGGACCCCCTCTTCGCCGCCTGCCAGGAGACCGGCACCGTCGTCAACATGCACATCGGCTCCTCCTCGCAGATGCCCGCCGCCTCCCCCGACGCACCGGCCGCCGTCCAGGCGACCCTGTCCTTCAACAACGCCATGGCGTCGATGTCCGACTACCTCTTCAGCGGCGTCCTCGTCCGCTTCCCCCGGTTGAAACTCGCCTACAGCGAGGGGCAGATGGGCTGGATACCGTACGCCCTGGAGCGGGCGGACGACGTCTGGCGCGAGCACCGGGCCTGGGGCGGTGTGCGCGACCTGATCCCCGAACCGCCCTCCACCTACTACTACCGGCAGATCTTCTGCTGCTTCTTCCGCGACAAACACGGCATCGCGTCCCTCGACGCGGTGGGCCGCGACAACGCCACCTTCGAGACCGACTACCCCCACGTCGACTCCACCTTCCCGCACACCGAACAGGTGGCTCTCGACCACGTCCGCGGCCTGGACGAGGAAACCGTCCACAAACTGATGCGGGGCAACGCCATCCGGATGCTCGGCCTGGACCTCGACGCGGCCCCTGCCCCGGACCCGGCGTCGGCCCCGGAGCGCGGCGTCGGCCCTGCGGACGCGTGACCACCGTGGACCTCACCCGCACCCGCGAAGAGGAAGACTTCCGCCGCCGGCTGCGCGACTGGCTGCACAGGACGCTTCCCACCCTGCCCCCCAAGCCGTCCCCGGCCGATTGGCCCGCCCGGCGCGCCTACGACTGCGCCTGGCAGCGGGCGCTGTACGACGCCGGATACGCGGGCCTGCACTGGCCGGCCGACGCGGGCGGACTGGGGGCCACCCCCACCCAGCACCTGATCTTCCTCGAGGAGACCGAGCTCGCGGGGGCGCCCTACGTGGGCGCCAACTTCGTCGGGCTGCTGCACGCCGGCCCCACCATCGCCGTGGAGGGCACCGCCGCCCAGCGGGCCCGCTGGCTACCGCCGGTCCTGCGCGGCGAGGAGGTCTGGTGCCAGGGCTTCTCGGAGCCCGAGGCCGGCTCCGACCTGGCCTCCCTGCGCACCCGCGCGGTCCGCGACGGGGACGCGTACGTCGTCACCGGCAGCAAGACATGGACCTCGCACGCGGAGGTCGCCGACTGGTGCGAACTGCTCGTCCGCACCGACCCCTCGGCCCCCGGCCACCGGGGCCTGTCCTGGCTGGCGATGCGCATGGACGCCCCGGGGGTCACCGTCCGCCCGCTGCGCACCCTCGCGGGATCCACGGAATTCGCCGAGGTGTTCCTGGACGAGGTGCGCGTGCCGGTCGCCCAGCGGGTCGGCGCGGAGAACGACGGCTGGCGCGTCACCATGGTCACCCTCTCCTTCGAGCGCGGCACCGCCTTCGCCGGAGAAGTCGTCGCCTGCCGCCGCACCCTGGCCCTGCTCGCCCGTGCGGCACAGGAGAACGGACGGTGGGAGGACGCCGCCCTGCGTCGCCGTCTCGGCCGCCTGAACGCCGAATTCACGGCCCTGTGGCGGCTCGCCCAGTGGAATGCGAGCGAGGCCGCTCACGCGTTGCGGACGGGTGGCCGTGGGGTACCGGGTGTGGGCGCTTCGGTCTTCAAGTTGCGCTATTCCCACGCCCGTCAGGAGCTTTACGACGCGGCCGCCGAGGCCCTCGGCCCTCTGTCGCTCGACGCCAGTCACGTGTGGACCCTCGAGCGCCTCTCCTCCCTCTCGTACACCATCGCCGCCGGCACGTCCCAGATCCAGCAGAACATCATTGCCGAGCGCATCCTCGGACTTCCCAGAGGGCGGTGACAGCGATCATGGATTTCCGGCTGAGTGAGGACCAGCGCGCTCTGCGGGCGGGAATGCGCGATCTCCTGGCGGCGCGATTTCCCCGCGAGAAGCTACGGAAGTCGGCCGAAGCCGATCCGGCGAAGCGGGCTCCTCTCGACCGCGCCCTGTGGCAGGAGTTGGGGGAGATCGGGGTGTTCTCTCTGCGCCTTTCGGAGAAGGAAGGGGGCGCCGGGCTCGCGCTGCCCGAAGCGGTGCTCGTCTTCGAGGAAGCCGGCCGAGCCCTGCTGCCGGGGCCGCTGGTCGCCACGCACCTCGCCTCGGGGCTCGTGCCAGGTGCCGCGGACGGCACGACGGTGGTGACGGCCCTGGAAGGAGACGGAGTCGTCGAGCAACTCGACGCGGCTGACGCCGTGCTGCTGCTCAAGGGCCCGACGGTCCGGGCGCTCCCGGTGGGTGACGGGACGGGAGCCCTGGCAGCGGCCCGGCCCTTGCGCTCGGTGGACCCGACCACCCCGCTCCACTACCTTCCGCCGGCCGATGAAGCCATGCGGGGGGTCGAAAGGGCGGGTCAGGAAAAGGGGTTGGCCGTCGGCCGTCTGTGCCGTGAGGCGGCACTGCTGACCGCCGCCCAGCAACTCGGCAGCGCGGCCCGCACCCTGGAGATGGCCGTTGCCTACGTGAAGGTCCGCACCCAGTTCGCCCGGCCGATCGGAGCCTTCCAGGCCGTTCAGCACCTGTGCGCGCGCATGCTCGCGCGTACGGAAATCGCACGCAGTAGCGTCTATGCGGCCTCTTTGGTGATGACGCTCGGTGACGTGTGCGCGGCCAAACTGCTCGCTGATGAGGCCGCTGTCCGTAATGCCCGTGACTGTTTGCAACTGCATGGCGGCTTGGGTTTCACCTGGGACGCCGATGTCCATCTCCATCTGAAGCGAGCATGGGTCCGGCAGGCTCAGTGGCAGTCGGCGGCGAAGGCCGAGGAGGCTCTGGCGGCGGCCCTCCTGGAAGACCCCGGGGATTGCATGGCGGAAACCGCGAACCGAGCGAATGGAGCCGGGTAATCGGTGTGGGTGAATTACTGCCTTCCACCCGATAAGTGATCACTCTGCGTCGATATCGACTTGTGTTCTTCGTGTAACTCGTCACGGTGCGGAGTCGGGCCGGACCTCGGGTACTCTCCGTCGGGTGCGAGTGGTTCAAGGGTGGAACAAAGCCGGTACGGCCGAAGCGGCGGTGCCGAGTGCGGTGGAAACCCTTGCTCGTCATGTTCCGGGGCGTGTGACGCCCCTCTGTTCGAGTCCCCGCAGCGCGCGTCGCACAGTATGCAGTACGCATACTCCTTTGCGCCGGAATATGCCCGAAGCGCTTGTTGGGGTAACTGTACGTCAACCATGCTGTCCTCGACGGGGATCACGTTCTGTGATCTCTTCGGGACGCGAGGCGTTGTGTCCGCCGGTTCGGATGGTGTGAGCGGTGCAGGTGCTTCAGATGCAGATGGAGGTCCGGGCCGACCCCGCGGAAGTGGGGCGGGCTCGCAGGTGGGCGCGGTCCCGGCTGGCCGGGTCGGGCATAGGGGTCGACGAGCCACTGGCCGAGACCCTGATCCTGCTGATCTCCGAGCTGGTCACCAACGCCGTGGTGCACACGGGGTGCCCCGCTGTGCTGCGGATGCTCCTCCCCGGTGTGGCCGGGCCCGCCGGTGCGGCGGTCGGAGGCGTCGGTACGGTCCGCGTCGAGGTGGCCGACATCAGTGCTCGTGCGCCGCGGCGACGACGGGCCCAGGGTGACGAGACCGGGGGCAGGGGCCTGGAGTTGGTGGACGGCCTCGCCGACCGCTGGGGTTGGCACCGCGAAGGCGCCGGCAAGCGCATCTGGTGCGAGGTCGATCGCGGAGGACCGTGCTGGAGTGGCGCTTTTGAGCCACAACACGCCGCGACAAATCGGGCTTAGTCGACAAAGTCCAGACCAGGTGTTGACGTGAAGTGGTCACGTGATCACCCTTGGATGCAGCGATTCGTTGCGAGGGGACGTCGAGAGGCCCGCCTGTCGGGCTGCTTGGCGAGTGCGGGTCGCGATCCGGCGCGACAACAGGGCTCAGGCGCCGGAGCTGGGTGGCGGCGCACGGTGCCGTGCTCGGGGTGCGCATCTGTGCGCCGCCGCCCGCCCGTCTTCCGAACGGGCCCGGGAGCCCGTGATGGTGGCCGCGTGAGGTGGTTTCCTCAGAAGACGGCCACCGGTGCCACTGGCGTTCCCGTCCCGCCCACGAACGGCTCCGGCATCGCCGCCAGCAGGAACGCGTAGCGCCCTGACGTGGCGCAGGCCTCGGACAGCGCCTCCAGGTTCCAGTTCTGACCCTGCGGCATGCCCATCTCGACCAGGTCCAGTGCGTGGACGGGCATCCACAGGTTCTCGATCTCCGGCGGGAAGATCTCGAAGGTGAGGGTGTCGTTGGCGACGGCGGCGACATCGCGCGTGTGGAACCACTCGGGCGTGCGGATCGAAAGGCCGGGCGAAGGATAGGCGTACGCCTGCTTGTCTCCCGCCAGGTAGTGCTGGATCTGGCCAGTCCGCACCAGCACGATGTCGCCGGGCCGCACGGTCACCCGCGCCAACTCCTCGGCCGCTTCCAGGTCCTCGGGCGTCACGGCGTGTTCGCCGGCGAGCCGGTCCACCCCCCTGGCGCGAGCGACGTCCAGCAGGACACCGCGCGAGACGATGTGCCCGGCCTTCTCGACGCCGTGGAACGCGGCGCCCCCCTGGGCGGTGATCGAATTCGCCGGCCGACCGTTGTAGAGCCTGCCGCCGTGCGAGACATGGGAGAGGCCGTCCCAGTGGGTGCCGGCCTGAAGGCCCATGGTCACGACGTCGTCGCTGGTGGCGACGGTCCCCGGCCCGAAGAACTCCGCGTTGATCGCGACCATGGTGTGCAGGGGGTTGACCCTGCCGGGTATCAGCCCGGTCTGCACGCCGTCCTGCCGGAGCGGCAGGGCCAGCGGGACGCGGCGACCGCTGGTGACCGTCGACGCGGCGGCCCGTACGACCTCGTCCGTGATGAGGTTGAGCGTGCCGATCTCGTCGTCGTCGCCCCAGCGTCCCCAGTTGTTCAGCCGTTTGGCCAGCTCGTGGAACTCCGCAGGCAATGACATGGGTTCCTCCCGCAGTCGTGGCCGTGTCGGCCGTTTTCCGCTTCTCGAGGTCTTGTGCTCGGGACCGCCCTGCTCAAAAATCTAACGGTCCGTCAGAAAATGCGGGAAGGGGCGCGCCATGGGGAACTTCCTGGCCGGCAAGGTGGTCGCCGTCACCGGAGCGGGGCGGGGCATCGGCCGGGCGGTGGCCCTGTCCTGCGCCGCCGAAGGCGCCCGTGTCGTCGTGAACGACTACGGCGTGTCCGTCACGGGCGACGAGCCGGCGAGCGAGGTCGCGGCAGCCGTGGTCAAGGAGATCGAAACGGCGGGCGGGGAGGCCGTCGCCGTCGCCGACGACGTCTCGACCATGGCCGGTGGTCAGCGGATCGTCGACACCGCGCTGGCCCGGTACGGACGGATCGACGGCGCCGTATGCGTGGCGGGGATCCTGCGTGAGCGCATGATCTTCAATATGACCGAGCAGGAGTGGGATCCGGTCGTCGCCACTCACCTCAAGGGCACCTTCACCGTCTTCCGCGCCGCCTCCGGGGTGATGCGCAGACAGCGCGGCGGTGCCCTCATCGGCTTCACCAGCGGCAACCACCAGGGCAGCGTCTCGCAGGCCAACTACGCCGCCGCCAAGGGCGGCATCATCTCCCTCGTGCGCAGCGCCGCCCTGGGGCTGCACAAGTACGGGGTGACGGCCAACTGCGTGGCCCCCGTGGCCCGTACCCGCATGTCCGCCAACGTGCCCATGGAGCTCAAGGAGATCGGCGAGCCGGAGGACGTGGCCGCGCTGGTCGTCTACCTGCTCAGCGAGCGCGCCCGTCAGGAGGCGATCACCGGGCAGGTCTACACCGTCGCCGGCCCGAAGATCGCGGTCTGGGCCCAGCCCCGCGAACTGCGCGCCGCCTACGCGGAGGGCTCCTGGACCCCCGAGCGGATCGCCGACCTCCTCCCGGGGACGGTCGGCACCGACCCGATGCCCATGCTGGACAGGCTGGGAGCGATGGCCGACGCGGCCGCCGCCGGCGAGCGCCCCAACGCCTGAGACCGCGATCGGCGAAGGAGTGGGGATGGACTTCGCATTCGGACCGGAGGACGAGGCGTTCCGCCGCGAGGCGCGTGCCTGGCTGGCCGAGCACCTCGCGGGCGACCAGCCTCCCGTCCCCGGCCGTGCCTGGGAGCATGAACTGGGTACGGGCGGCTGGATCGGCCTCGGCTGGAGCGACGCGCGCGGCACCTACGGGAACCGGACCGCGACCCTCAGCGGGCAGGTCGTCTGGGCCGAGGAGTACGCCCGGGCCCACGCGCCCGCCCGCCTCGGCCACTTCGGCGAGAACCTCCTGGGCCCCGCCCTCCTCGCCCATGGCGACGCCGCCCAGCGCACTCGCTTCCTTCCCGCCATCGCCCGGGGCGAGGAGCTCTGGTGCCAGGGCTACAGCGAACCCGGCGCCGGGTCGGACCTCGCCGCCGTACGGACCGTCGCCGTGCGGGCCGACGGTGGCGGTGCGTACCGGATCAGCGGACAGAAGACCTGGACCTCCCATGCCCACGAGGCCGACTGGTGCTTCGTCCTGGCGCGCACCACCCCGGGGTCGCGACGCCACCACGGGCTCTCCCTTCTTCTCGTGCCGATGGACCAGCCCGGCCGGATCGAGGTCCGCCCGATCCGGCAGCTGTCGGGCGACGCCGACTTCAACGAGGTGTTCTTCGACGGCGCCGAGGCCCGTGCCGAGCATGTGGTCGGCGGGGAGGGCAACGGCTGGCGGGTCGCCCTCGGCCTCCTCGCGCGCGAGCGCGGTGTGTCCACCCTCGCCCAGCAGATCGGCTTCGCCGCCGAGCTGGCGAGAGTGATCCGGCTCGCGGTACGGACCGGCGCCGCAGAGGAGCCGGCGGTACGGGACCGGCTCGTACGGCAATGGGCCGAACTGCAGACGATGCGCTGGCACGCCCTGCGGACCCTGGCGGGCGACGACGCACCGGGGGCGCCCAACGTGGCCAAGCTGCTGTGGGCCGGCTGGCACAGGCGGCTCGGCGAACTGGCGATGCAGGTGCGCGGCGCACCCGCCGTCCTGGGACCGGACGACTGGCACCCCGACAGGCCGTACCGACTGGACGCCCTGCAACGCCTGTTCCTCTTCAGCCGAGCCGACACCATCTATGGCGGCTCGGACGAGATCCAGCGCGGCATCATCGCCGAGCGCGTGCTCGGCCTGCCGAAGGAGGCCCGGCCATGACGACGTACGGCCACTGGATCGCCGGCGCGTGGCGTGCGCCGGAAAAAGGGCACTATCCAATTGTCAATCCGGCGACCGAAGAGGTCGTCGGGGAGGCCCCGGAGTCGACTCCCGCCGAAGTCGCCGACGCCGTGGCCGCCGCGCAGGCCGCGCGGAGCGGCTGGTCCCGTACCGATCCGCGCGAGCGCGCGGCGGTCCTGGACCGGATCGCTGATCTGTTGTCGGAACACAGAGGGGAACTCGTCCCTCTGCTTCAGGCCGAGACGGGCGCGACCCTCCGCGTCGCCAAGAGCCTGCAGATGACTCCGGCCGTGGACCGCTTCCGGCGCTACGCGCGAGGCGCCCTGGAACCGGACGTCGTCCCGCTCGCGCCGTCGCCCGTCCCGGCCGGACCGCCGGCTCCCGGCGGCCTGATGAACGCCGCCGCGGTCCGGCGCCCGGTGGGCGTCGTCGGTTGCATCACCTCCTACAACTTCCCGGTCGTCAATCTCGCGGGCAAAGTGGGCCCCGCCCTGGCCATGGGAAACACGGTCGTCGCCAAGCCGGCGCCCCAGGACCCGCTCTGCTGCCTCGAACTGGGCCCCCTCTTCCAGGAGGCCGGCCTGCCGGACGGGGTGTTCAACGTGGTCACCGGATCGGGCGCGGACGCCGGAGAGGCGCTCGTCGCCCACCCCGGCGTAGACATGATCAGCTTCACCGGTTCCACCGGAGTGGGGAGGAAGATCGCCGAGACCGCGGGGAGGTCGATGAAGCGCACCCTGATGGAGCTGGGCGGCAAGGGCGCGGCCATCGTCCTGGAGGACGCCGACGACAAGGTGCTCGAGTCGGCGATCGGGGCGGTCGGTTCGGTCTGGTCCTTCCACAGCGGGCAGGTCTGCACAGCGCCGACCCGGGCGCTCGTCCATCGATCGCTGTACGAGCGGGTCGTCACCGGTCTGCAACGCTACGCCCGTGCGCTGACGATCGGGAGCCCTGTGGATAACTCCACGATCGTCGGCCCGTTGATCTCCGCCGCGCAGCGCGAACGCGTCGAGGCCTACATCGCCGGGGCCCGTGACCAGGGCGCCCGCATCGTCGCGGGCGGCAGTCGCCCCGCCGTCCGGCCCGGCTTCTACGTCGCACCGACCCTCATCGCCGACGCCACGCCGGAGATGGCCGTCGCCCGCGAGGAGATCTTCGGCCCTGTCGTCGTGGTCATGCCCTTCGACGACGAGGACGAGGCGGTCCGTATCGCCAACGGGACCTCGTACGGCCTCTACGACTATGTCTTCAGCGCCGACACGGGGCGCGCCTGGGCCCTCGCGGCCGGGCTGCGCAGCGGAAACGTGGGTATCAACACCGTCCGGAGGCACCCCGAGACGCCCTTCGGCGGATTCAAGAAGAGCGGCATCGGCCGCGACGGCGGTTCCTTCGCCCTCCACGCGTACAGCGAACTCCAGTCGCTCGTCTGGCCGTCCTGATCACCCAGCCTGCCGGAGAGGACAACCCACCATGCGAGGCGTCATCTTCGACGGCAAGTCCCCGCAGGTCGTCGACGATCTGGAAGTCCGCGATCCGGGCGTCGGCGAGGTTCTGGTCGCCGTCGCCGCCGCGGGTCTGTGCCACAGCGACCTGTCGGTCATCGACGGCACCATTCCGTATCCCGCGCCCGTCGTCCTCGGTCACGAGGGCGCGGGTGTGGTGGAGGCCGTCGGCCCAGGCGTCACACATGTCACGCCCGGCGATCACGTCGCACTGTCCACGCTCGCCAACTGTGGTGCCTGCGCCGACTGCGACCGTGGTCGGCCCACCATGTGCCGCTCGGCCATCGGCAGGCCCGGCCGGCCGTTCTCCCGGCGAGGAGAGAGGCTGTTCCAGTTCGCGTCCAACTCCGCCTTCGCGGAGCGCACCGTCCTCAAGGCCGTACAGGCGGTCAAGATCCCCGACGACGTACCGCTGCTCTCGGCGGCTGTCATCGGCTGCGGCGTCCTGACCGGCGTCGGGGCGGCCCTCAACCGTGCCCGGGTGGGCCAGGGCGAGTCCGTGCTCGTCATCGGCGCGGGCGGCATCGGGCTGAACGTCCTGCAGGGCGCACGGATCGCCGGGGCCTCCACCGTCGTCGCCGTCGACGTGGACGCGCGCAAGGAGTCGCCGGCCCGCCGCTTCGGCTCCACGCACTTCATCGACGCCTCCGCCGTCCCCGACGTCCCGGCAGCGGTGCGGCGGATCCTTCCCACGGGCGTCGACCACGCCTTCGAGTGCGTCGGGGACACCCGCCTCATCCGGCAGACGATCGACCTCCTCGACCGACACGGCCGCGCGGTTCTGCTGGGAGTGCCGCCCGCCGACGCGGAGGCGTCCTTCCGCGTCTCCTCGCTCTATCTCGACAAGTCGATTCTGGGCTGCCGCTACGGCTCCTCCCGTCCGCAGCGCGACATCGCGCTCTACGCACGGCTGTACCGCGAGGGCCGGCTCCTCCTGGACGAGCTGGTCACCAAGGTCTATCCGGTCGAGGATTTCGAGCGCGCGGCAGCCGAGGTGAACAACCCTTCGGTGGCGCGCTGCGTCCTCTCCTTCGACCGGTAGCCGAGGCTCCCCGACGTGTGATCCCTGCCGCAGTTTTCGCACAGAACGCTGCCTGAGTGCGGGGTGTGATCGTACTGTTGCCCGAGCCGCCTTGATTCGGGGCAACCTGGATCATTCGGCAGGAATGCACCGCCCGGACGGCTCATTCGTGCTGCCCGGGCTCACAGTCGGTGGGCCGATGAGCACCGAGCGCGGTCCTCGGGCTCTTCGCAGCGGAACCTCTCGACCTCTGGGGGACTCATTTCGGGAGAGGGAGGGGCGGAGATGACACAGCAGGCCGAGCCGCATGTGATAGGGGACGACGCGCCCGACGCCGCGTCCGCCGAGAGGTGTGACCGTTCCGAGCGTGCGCCGCATGGCGACGGCTTCGGTGCCGCGTTCTGCGCCTCGATGGCCGCGCTGTGCGCGGAGGCCGTCATCGGCGGGACAACTGCCGCGCTGGTCATGCTCTCCCGCGAACACGACGGAATTCCCGGGAACATCCCGCTGGTTCTGGCCCTCGCACTGGGGGTGCTGCTCCTGACCGTGCTCGTCAGCGGCTTCGTCACCGCTTCGGTCGTGATGCCCGCACTGGCGCTGGCCCGTAGGTTCGCGCGTGCCCGTGACAGGACCGCCGGTCCGTGGTGGGCCGTCGGCGCCGTGCCCGTGGTCTCGGCCGTGACGGTGGCCGTATTCGGTGCCGTGGCGGCGCTCGGCAGCCTCTCCTTGGCGCCGCCGCTCGCCTACCTCCTGTGGTGGGGGGCGCTCACCGTCGTACTGCTGCCCGCGACCCTGGCCGGCCGGGCCGCCGCCCGGCGGGTCCGCGAGGATCGTGCCGGGAGCGTGGCCCGGAGGGTGACGCGCGACGGCCTGCTGGCATCACTGGTCGTCGGCGCGCTGGGTGCGGGGGCGTACGGCACGGGTCTGGTGAGCGTGTACGAGCCGCCGCGGCTGGCCACGTCGGACTTCGCGGGTATGTGGACCGACGGCCGTGGGGGGACCGTCAGACTCGCGTCCGACGGGAACGCGGTCGCCCATGGGCTCGACAACTTCGTCTGGGACGGCACGGGCAAGGACAGGCCGACGGACTGCGACGGCTCCGGCACCTGGAAGCCGGTCAGGACGGAGGGCACGGTGCGGGGCGTCTTCCTGAGGATCGGTGCCTGCGACCTCACGCGCGACTGGACCGTCGTCGGTACGCAGAAGGGGCCGCGGATCTACCACGAGATCGGCAAGCCGGGCTCCGGCAAGCGGTACGTGCTGACCAAGGTGGTCAGGCACAGGAAGTAGCGGGGCCGCCGCACCGCCTGGTTCGGCCTGTGTACGCCGCGAACTCAGCCCTCGTACGTTCCGAACGCGTCGAAGGCGCCGAACGCGCCCCGGTGGAACAGCAGTGGCCCGGCGTCCGCCGCGCCCGGATCGGCTCCGAGGGCCTCCACGCGTCCGACCACGATGAGGTGGTCCCCGCCGGTGTGCACGGCGTGAATCGTGCAGTCGACCCAGGCGGATGCGTCAGCGAGCCTTGGCGAACCGGTCACCGGAGACGGCTCGTGTGTCACTCCGGCGAACTTGTCGGCTGTCTGCGAGCTTCTGGCCGCGAAACCTCTGCAGAGGTCCTTCTGCCCGGAACCGAGGATGTTGGCGCAGAAGACTCCGGCCCGCGCGATGCGCGGCCAACTCGTCGACGCACGGCCCACCATGAACGTGACGAGAGGCGGGTCGAGTGACAGCGAGCAGAAGGACTGGCAGGCGAACCCCGCAGGGGGTTCCCCCTCTTCGCCCGGTGCGGTGATGACGGTCACCCCGCTGGCGAAGTGGCCGAGGACGTTCCGGAATTCCTCCGGCGTCGGCGGGGGCGGCTCGTCCGCCCGTACGGCCCGCAGTCGGGGGCGGGGCGAGGGGTCGCGAGGCTGGGCGGTGAGGGCCGGTGAGCCCGTGGACCGCAGACAGCGCACCGCGATGGCCGCCATTCCGGCGTGTCCCATCATGCGGCCCATTGAATCCGATGAGCCATGAGATCGGAACCCTTCCGGCACGCGCCGCGACCGCCGTGGCCCGGCGCCTCGCACGGCGTACGTTCAGCGTCCCCGGAACGCGGCGTCGCGCCGCTCCACGAAGGCGACGACGCCCTCGGCCGCGTCCGCCGTCGCCGAATTGATCTCCTGCGCGGCCGCCTCGGCGGCGAAGGCCGCCGCCCTGCCCCCATCGAGAGAGGCGTTGACCAGCTGCTTCGTCAGCGCGAGCGCTCGGGTCGGGCCGCTCGCCAGCCGTTCGGCCCAGGTACGGGCGGTCCCGACCAGCTCCTCGTCCGGCACCACGCGATTGACCAGCCCGAAACGTTCCGCCTCGGCCGCGGAAAGGGTGTCGCCGAAAAACATCAGTTCCTTCGCGCGCTGCGGCCCGACGAGCCGTGGCAGGAGATAGGCGCCGCCTCCGTCGGGGACCAGGCCGCGCCGCACGAACACCTCGGTGAACCGGGCCGACTCCGCGGCCAGCACCAGGTCGCAGGCGAGCGCGAGATGCGCCCCGAGCCCCGCCGCGGTGCCGTTCACGGCCGCGATCACAGGTTTTTCGCAGTCCAGCACCGCGCTGATCAGCCGCTGGGCGCCGTCCTTGACCATGCGGGCCACGTCGCCGGGTACGCGCTCGGTCAGCCCCGCGGCCGGGGCCGCGCGCAGGTCCGCGCCGGAGCAGAAGCCCCGGCCGGCACCGGTGATGACCACCGCTCGGACGGCGTGGTCCGCCGAGTCGCGAAAAAGCCGGGAAATCAGGTGTTCGCGCTGGTCGGAGGTGATGGCGTTGAGTGAGTGGGGCCGGTTGAGCGTGATCCACGAGACTCCGTTGTCAGTGGTGTGCAGTACCAATGACTCAACGGATTCGATGGACGTCGCGGACCCGTCGGCTTCGCCGTGTCCATCGCAGCCGACGGGTGTCTCACGGGGGGAGAGGCTCATGCGAAGGCTCCTTGGTTCGGCGGCAGAACATGGTTCAGCGGCAGAACGCCAGCGCGTCGAGTGCCACGGCGCCCTGGCCTCGCTCGAGCACCACGAGGGGGTTGATGTCGAGCTCGGCCAGGCCGTCGAGCTCGAGGGCCATGTGCTGGACGCGCAGGACGGTCTCGACGAGGGCGTCCACGTCGGCCGGGGGAGCCCCCCGGACGCCGCCCAGCAGGGCTTTTCCACGGAGTTCGCCGATCATCGTCCGTGCCTGGCCCTCGTCGAACGGCGGCACGCGTACGGCCGTGTCGGCGAGGACCTCCACCAGAACGCCGCCCAGGCCCGCCGTCACCGTGGGGCCGAAGAGACTGTCGTGGGTGATGCCCACGGCCATCTCGACGCCCGGGCCGACCATCTGGCAGACGAGGACGCCGTCCAGGGGAAGGTCTTCGTAGCGCGCGATGTCGGTGAGCTCGCGATAGGTGTCGCGCACCTGACTGGCGGAGGTCAACGCGATCCTGACGAGACCGAGTTCGCTCTTGTGGGCCAGCTGAGGGCCCGAGGCCTTCATGACGACCGGGTAGCCCACCTGGGCCGCCGCTCGCACGGCCGCCGCGGCGCTGGTCACCAGCTGCTCGCGGGGCACGCGGATGCCGTAGGCGCGCAGGAGTTGTTTCGCCGCGTGCTCGCTGAGCTGCTCGCCCGGGCGCAGCAGTGCCTGCGCCTTGCGCGCCGAGGGGGAAAGGGAACGGGGCGCGTCGTCGAAGGGGGAGCGGTAGCCGGCCGTGAAGCGGTGGTGGTCCAGATAGGCGCGGACGGCCGTGACGCAGTTGGAGAAGGTGCGGAAGGTGGCCACGCGCGAGGAGCCGAGGAGGGTGGTGCGGTAGGCGTCCTCGGTGCCGACCGGGGAGCCCCACACCACGCAGACCAGCTTGTCCGTGGTCTCCGCCGCGTCGACGAGGTCCCGCACGAGCCTGTCGCTCAGGGGCGGGAAGGGGCCGGTGACGGGGCACACGAGGACGCCGATGGCGGGGTCGGCGAGCACGGCATCAATGATCTTGCGGCCGCGCCAGTCGCCGACGGGGTGACCGCCGTTGTCGATGGGGTTGGCCACGCTCAGGTAGCCGGGTATCCACTGGTGCAGTTCGCTCTGTTTGCCGGGGGACAGGACGGGCAGTTCGAGGCCGGCCGCCGTGGCCAGGTCCGCGAAGTGGGCGCCGGTGCCGCCGGAGATCGAATACACGGCGACGCCCGTGGCCCGGGGCGGCCGGGCCCGGGCGAGCAGGGCGGCGGTGTCCTGAAGCTCGTCCAGGCCGTTCACCCGGATCACGCCGAACTGCCGCATCGCGGCGTCCACCACGTCGTCCGCGCCGGTCAGCTTGCCGGTGTGGGTCGCGGCGGTGCGGGCGCCGGTCTCGGTCCTGCCGACCTTGACGGCGACGACGGGCACCTTGTGGCGGGCGGCGCGATCGGCGGCGAGCAGGAAGGCCCGCCCGTCCTTGAGGCCCTCCACATAGGCGGCGATCGCCCCGACCTCGGGCCGGGTGGCGAAGTAGGAGATGAAGTCGGCGCATTCCAGGTCCGCCTCGTTGCCGGTCGGGGCCCAGTGGGAGAGGCGGATGCCCAGCTCCTGCAGGGCGAAGACCGGTCGGCCCTGGTGGCCTGACTGGGTGATCAGGGCGATCGCCGGGCCCTGGAGATCGTCGCGGAAGTGCTCGAAGGCGTTGAGGTTGGTGTTCGGGCCGAGGAGGCGGATGCCGGCGCGTCGGACGGCCGCGGCGAGCCGGGCCTGGGCGGCGGCGCCTTCGCCTCCGGCCTCGGCGAATCCGGAGGCGAAGGCGACGGCGAACTTGATCTTGCAGTCGGCGAGTTCCTCGATGACGGCGGTCGGGTCGCCGACGAGGAGGACGGCGAGATCGACCTGCTCGGGCAGGTCGCGGACCGAAGGGTGGCAGGGGAGGCCGAAGACGGTGGTTCTCGTGGGGTGTACGGGGTGGACGCGGGCGCCGACGCGCTCGGCCCAGGTGATCAGTTGGCGGGTGATGCCGGTGTTGGGGCGTCCTTCGGTCTCCGAGGCGCCGATGACGGCCACGGACTCGGGCCGGAAGAACCGGTCCAGGTCGGGGACGTCCGACCGCAAAGGGCGTCCGCTGACGTCCACGTCCTCGGCGGCAGCGGTGCCGTGGACCACGGGGCCGGGGCGATTGCCGCAGGCCACCACGCGGGCCGGACGGGAGGTGGTGGTGAGGGTGCCGTGAGTAGATCCGAGCATCGTTCTCGCCCACTCCTGCTCGCTGGCCGATAAGCTGACGTTGAGTCAGATTACAGATTTGACAAGCAGTCAGGAACGGTCTTGCGCCGGAACGGTCCGAACAATCCGGAACAGATGACGAGGTGGGCACCGTGAACGGATCGCCGCGCTCCGACGTGCCGGAGATCGACGACTTCACACGGCCGTACTGGGCCGCCGCGGCCGACGGCCGGCTGCTGATACGCCGCTGCCACGCCGCCGGTTGCGGGAAGGCGCACCACTATCCGCGCGAATTCTGCCCGCGGTGCTGGAGCACGGAGGTCGCCTGGGAGGAGGCGAGCGGCCGCGCCCGGCTCTACACCTGGTCCGTGATCCATGTGAACGACCTTCCGCCCTTCGGGGCCAGGCTGCCGTACACGGCCGCTGTGGTCGATCTCGAGGAAGGGCCGCGCATGATGACCGAGGTGGTCGACTGTCCCGAGCGGGAACTGCGCATCGGCATGCGGCTTCGGGTGGCTTTCCGCCGGGATCCCGGCGTCCCGGTGGCGATACCGGTGTTCCGGCCGGAGTGACGCGGCCGGCCGGGTGCGAGGGGGGTGAGGGGGCCGGTCAGTCGCGGCCCAGGACGACCGTGCCGGAGGAGCAGAACCAGCCGCCGGTCCCCGAGGCGACGGCGAGCCGGGGCGCGGCCCCGTCGGCCGTCCGCACCTGGCGGCCGTCCTCGGCCTCGCCGCGCAGCTGGCGCACGGCCTCCACCAGGAGGAACAGTCCCCGCATGCCAGGATGGCAGGCGGAGAGCCCGCCGCCGTCGGTGTTGACGGGAAGGTCGCCGTGGACGGTCAGCCGCCCGTCCGCGGCGAACGCGCCGCCCTCGCCCTTCGCGCAGAAGCCCAGGTCCTCCAGCGTCACGAGGGTCATATAGGTGAAGGCGTCGTAGAGCTCCGCCACGTCGATCTCGTGCGGTGCGACGCCGGCGCGCTCGAAGGCCAGGCGTCCGGACGCGGCCGCGGGGGTGACCGTGAAGTCCTCCCACTCGGACATCGCGGTGTGCGACACGGCCGTGCCCGCTCCCAGCACCCACACCGGCGGCTTCGCGGCGTCGGCGACGTACTCCTCGGCCGCCAGGAGGACGGCGCAGCCGCCGTCGGAGCGGATGCAGCACTGGAGCTTGGTGAAGGGGTCGGCGATCACGGGGCCGGAGAGCACGTCGTCGATCGTCAGGGGGGTGCGGTACATGGCGTGCGGGTTGTGCGCGGCGTTGGCGCGGGCCTGTACGGCGATGCCGGCCAGCTGGGCCGGGGTTGTCCCGTACTGGTGCATGTGGCGCCGGGCCGCCATCGCGTACTTGGCGATGAGGGTGTGGCCGTAGGGGGCTTCGAACTGTGCGGGGCCCCGGTTGCCGAAGGAGAGGGCGGCGGTGCGGCGGCCGGCCCTGATGTCGGCGCGGGCGGTGGATCCGTACACCAGCAGGACGGCGTTCGCGTGCCCGGCGGCGATGGCGTCGGCGGCGTGGGCGGCCATGACCTCCCAGGTGGAGCCGCCGACGGCGGTGGAGTCCACCCAGGTGGGGCGCAGGCCCAGGTATTCCGCGACGTCGGCGGGGGCGAGCGCGCCGAGCCCGGCGGAGGCGAATCCGTCGACGAGGTCCTTGCCGAGGCCGGAGTCGGCGAGGGCGCGGCGGGCGGCCTGGGCGTGCAGGGCGTACGGCGTGGTCGTGTCGAGACGGCCGCAGTCCGCGAGGGCGACACCGAGGACGGCGGCTCTGCGCTTGCCTGGAGTCATGTATCTGACGGTACATCAGCTGCGCTCTGGGAAAGCCGGTCGCGCGAACCTAATATGACCCACCGTCAGTTCTGCCGAGAGGGGTGCCGCTCATGGATGCCACGGTCAGCGAGGAGCAGCGGGAGATCCGGCGTACCGTCCGTGATGTGCTGCTCAAGCACTGCGGTTCCGGTGATGTCAGAGCGGCGGTACTGACCCCGGGCGGCTACGACGAGGAGCTGTGGCGGCGGCTCGGGCGCGAGCTGGGGCTGGCGGGGCTGGCGGTGGAGGAACGGTACGGGGGAGCCGGCTACGGGTCGATGGAGCTCGCCCTGGCGTGCGAGGAGACCGGGCGCGCGCTGTGCCCCTCGCCGCTGTTCGCGACGGCCGCGCTCACCACGCCGCTCGTGGCCGCGCACGGCACCCGGGAGCAGCGCGAGAAGCTGCTGCCTCGTCTCGCCTCCGGTGAGCTGACCGGAACGCTCGTGCTGCCGAGCGGCACCATCCCCGCCGCCCTCGGCCTGACCGATCGGGCCGCTGCCATCAGTGGGAGGGAGGCCGGAGGGAACGCGGCCGACTGGTCCGGCGGGGGCCGGTCGGGCGGCGTGCAGGCGCGGCGGACGGACGACGGCTGGCGGCTCTACGGCGAGGCCGGCCAGGTACTGGACGGGCACAGCGTCGGCCTCCTGCTGGTCGCCGCGCACACCGGCGGGTACGTGCGCGGCCGGACGCTGCTCTTCCTCGTCCGGCCGGAGGAGGCGCCCGGTGTGGTCCGCAGGCGGCTGACCGCTCTCGACGAGACCCGGCCCCAGGCTCGCGTCCAGCTGCGGGACGTACGGGCCGAGCGACTGGGCGAGGCGGACGACGCTGCGGACGACGACGCGGGCGGCGCCCTGGCGGCGCTGGGCGGCACCGTGGCGGCCGTCCTGGCGGCTGAGGCGGTCGGCGCGGCGGACCGGGTGCTGGAGCGAACCGTGGAGTACGCGCGCGTGCGGGAACAGTTCGGCAGGCCGATCGGCTCCTTCCAGGCCGTGGGGCACCGGCTGGCGGATCTCCACGTGGCCGTACAGGCGGCCCGGTCGGCGGCGTACTACGCGGCGTGGGCCGCCGGTGCGGGGCAGGCGGCCGTCGGCGCGGCCGTCGCGGGCGTGGCGCTCGCGAGGGCGCTGGAGACGGCCCGGCTGGTCGCCGGTGAGGCGATTCAGCTGCACGGAGGCATAGGGGTGACCTGGGACCACGACGCGCAGCTGTACTTCAAACGGGCGACGTCGGACGAGCTGCTGTTCGGGCCGGTGCACGGTCTGCGCGCGCGGGCGGCGGCAGCGGCCGGGCTGTTTGACGCGACGGACGACCGGGAAGCGGTGGTGCTGTGATGGCCGCCTTGGTGCGCCTGGTGCAGAGGGTGTCCTCGAGTCGTACGTTCGCCAGGGTCGCCCCGCATTTCCTCCCGGCCGTGGACCGGGCGGTGCACCGGTTGACGGGCGGAAGGGCGCTGCTGAGCGCTCGCATGCTGCCCGGCGTCGTCCTGACGTCCACGGGCGCCAGGAGCGGCCAGGCCCGGCGGACGCCCCTGGCGTGCATGCCGGAGCGGGGCGCGGGCGATGACACATGGGTTCTGATCGGCAGCAACTTCGGGCGGCCCGGTCACCCCGCCTGGACGGCGAATCTGCTGAAGCACCCGGACGCGGAGATCAGCTGGAAGGGGCAGGACATTCCCGTGCGGGCGCGGCTGTTGCGGGGGGTGGAGCGGGAGGCCGCGTGGGCGGCGGTGCTCGACTTCTGGCCTCCGTACGCGCGCTATCAGGCGCGTATCGAGCGGGAGATCCGGCTCTTCCGGCTGGAACGGCGGTAGTCGCGGTGAGCGGGCGACAGTCGCGGTGAGCGGACGTCGGCGACGGGCGCGGGGGACGAGCGCGGTGGGTGCGGTGCGGAGAAAGGGAACGCGCGAGCGGCGTCCGCCGGCGCGTCGCACCGCGGCGGGCCGCACGGGGCCGAGCCCGAGCGGCCCGCCGCTGCGATGACAGGACGTGCGTGGTGCGGCGCTCTCGCGCCGGATCGCCGTGCGCCGGGGCCTGTTCGGCCGGCGGCTCCGGGCGTTACTTGGTCGGCTTCTTGCCCGTGATGCCCAGGTGCACCAGCAGTGCCAGGTTGGGCTTGAGCTCGGCCTGCTTGACGCCCCAGCTCTGGAAGCCCTTCTGGTGCGAGGCCACGGCCGCGAGCATGGCGACGAGCGCGCCGGCCACGGCGGCCGGATTGACGTCCTTGTCCACCTTGTTCTTGGCCTGGAGCTCCTTGACGGAGTCCGTCAGGGAGTTGGTGACGGCGTTGAGGATCTTCATGCGGATCTTGTAGAACCGCTTGTCGCCCTCGGCCGCCCCGAGATCGACGACGCGGAGGATCGCGTCGTGTTTCCGCCAGAAGGCCAGGAAGCCGTCGACGAGTTCCTCGGCCGCCTGCCAGCCGGACCTGCCCACCCATGAGCGCCCGGCGACGAATTCGGTCAGGCTTGCGCCTTCCTTCGCCATTTCCTCCGCGATCTCGAGGACGGCGCCCTCGACGTCGGGGAAGTACTGGTAGAAGGTCGCGGGTGAGGTGCCGGCCCTGCGGGCGACGTCGATGACCTTGACATCCCGGTAGGGCGAGGAGCTGAGCATTTCACTGAGGCAGTCGAGCAGCTTCTGCCGCGTCGCCTGGCCGCGCCGACCGGCCACCCGGCCGTCGACGGTGCGTACTTGTCCTGTCATGCCGTCAGCTTACCGAGGGGTGATCGGAGCGCGATTCGGCCGCATGCAAATGGGGGCGGGGGTCTGCGGTGGGGTACAACCGCAGGTCAGAGCCGTTGCGAGGGTCCGGGAAGACAGTTGAACCGGATTGGCCCGTACCGGTGAATTGTCCTATCAACAAGCTGTGGACGCGGATATCCACAGGCGCATTCCCGGCGCTATCCACAGGCCGAGCGGGATCGGGGAAAGGCCCTTACCGTGGCAGCGAGAACACCCGGTGCGCCGGGTGTCGTGTCCACCTCGCACAGCCCGGTCGCGCAGTCCGGTCGCGCGGGAAGGAGCCGACCATGAGCACAGCCACGGACGGAATCCAGGAAGGCGTGCCCTGCTGGGCGGATGTGATGCTGTCCGACGTCGAGGCCGGCAAGCGGTTCTACGGCGAACTCCTCGGCTGGACCTTCCAGGACAGCGGCGGCGAGTACGGCCACTACACCCAGGCCTTCCACGACGGGAAGAACGTCGCGGCGCTCGCGCCCAAGTCCGACGGCCGGATGCCGACGGCCTGGTCCGTCTACTTCGCCTCCGCCGACGCCGCCGCCACGGCGGACCGGATCCGGGCCGCGGGCGGGCAGATCATCATGGGGCCGATGGCGGTCGGCCCGTTCGGCACGATGCTCATGGCCGTCGACCCCGGAGGAGCGGTGTTCGGGGTCTGGCAGGCGGGCAGCCACAAGGGCTTCGAGAAGCGGGGCGAGCCCGGCTCGTTCGGCTGGGCCGAGGTGTTCACCTGGGACGCCAAGGCGATCGACCCCTTCTACGAGGCGGTCTTCGGCTTCAGCACCCATGACGTGAGCGACGAGGCGGGCGTCGAGTTCGCGATATGGACGCCCACAGGAAAGGCCGCCGCCCCGGAGAACGCCGTGGCGGGCCGGGCCGTCATGGATGGCCGGTTCCCCCAGGAGATGCCCGCCCACTTCCTCGTCTACTTCGTCGTCGAGGACTGCGACGACACGGTGCGCACGGCGCTGCGTCTGCGCGGCCGGGTCCGCCGGGATCCGCAGGAGACGCCCTACGGGCGCTTCGCCGTGCTCGCCGACGACCAGGGGGCCGACTTCGCGGTCATCGACGTCTCCGACGTCACCCGGCCGGGACAGGGGTAGCCGGCGCGGGGCGGGACGGGGGAGGGGAGAAAAACGCGAGGTGAGGAGGGGGTGTAGGGGCGAGTGATCCGCATGTGATGGCATATGGCCGGATATGGCGGAGACACGGCGAAGCGTGCCCCGGGTTCGCAACCGGGGGCTTCGCCAGGAAGAATCAGGGTGCGTACCCCGGGATAATTTCGCGGTGAGACGCTGCACGGGGCTGAAACTCTTCAAGCCCCCACGGGGAGGTGGCAGGTCAGTGGTGGAGCAGCTTACGCAGCACGACCCGAGACGGATCGGCCCGTTCGAGGTGCTCGGCCGACTCGGTGCCGGCGGCATGGGGCTGGTCTATCTCGCCCGCTCGGCGTCCGGCCGGCGCGTGGCGATCAAGACGGTGCGTACGGAGCTCGCGGAGGACCAGCTCTTCCGCGTCCGCTTCACCCGTGAGGTGGAAGCGGCTCGTGCGGTCAGCGGTTTCTACACCGCCGCCGTCGTGGACGCCGATCCGCGGGCGGCCGTGCCCTGGCTGGCCACCGCGTACGTCCCCGCGCCCTCGCTCGAGGAGATAGTCAATGAGTGCGGGCCGCTCCCGGCCCAGGCCGTGCGCTGGCTGGCCGCCGGCATCGCGGAGGCGCTGCAGTCCATCCACGGCGCCGGGCTCGTGCACCGCGACCTCAAGCCGTCGAACGTGCTCGTGGTGGAGGACGGTCCGCGGGTCATCGACTTCGGCATCGCGTCGGGTGTCTCCAACACGCGCCTGACCATGACCAATGTGGCCGTCGGCACCCCCGCGTACATGTCACCCGAACAGGCGCGCGATTCCCGCAGCGTCACGGGCGCCAGCGACATCTTCTCCCTGGGCTCCACGCTGGTCTTCGCCGCGACCGGGCACGCCCCCTTCCACGGCGCCAACCCCGTCGAGACGGTCTTCATGCTGCTCAGGGAGGGCCCGGACCTGAGCGGCCTGCCGGACGAGCTGCGACCGCTCATCGACTCCTGCATGCAGATGGCGGCGGAGAGCCGCCCCAGCCCGGCCGACCTGCAGTCCCAGCTCGCCCCGCATCTGTTCGCCTCCGGCGGGGACGACGACAGCGGCACGGCCTCCGCATGGCTGCCCGACAACGCCGTCTCCCTGATCGAGCAGCGCCGGGCCGGGCACCGCCCGCCCGCCGCCGGAGGGGCCCGTGGCGGCGGCCGGAGCCGGCCGAGCGCGCCGCCCCGGCCCGCCCAGCCGCCGACTCCCGCCCGCACCCCTGAGCCGGCGTACGAGCCGTCGGGCGGCCGCGCCCCGGCCGCCTGGGGCGACGGCCACGCGAGCGGCCCGGTCGCCGGCCGGTCCGCCGTGGGTGCGCCCGACCCCCGGGGCGGGCTGAGCGGTCCGCACGCCGCACGCTCCGGGGTGGCCCCCATCAGCCCGCAGGGCCGGCACGCCGCCGTCCCGGCGGCCGCCGCGCCCGACGGGACCGTCCGGCTGGCGGGCTCGCAGGTGCCGATCGGCCCGGGGCCGCGCGTCGCCGACGCGCGCGATCCGCTCGACCGTACGGGCGCGAGCTCCACGACCGGCTGGGTACGCCCCCCGGTCGGCTCGCCCATGGCGGCCGTGCCCGCCCAGCCGCCGGCGCCCGCGCCGGAAGCGACGCCGGACGGCGGCGCCAACACCCAGGAGACCCCGGGACGTTGGCGGCCGTGGCGGTTCCGCATGTCCAACGACGTGTGGGGCACCCCCGTCGTCTCCGAGGACCTGCTGTACGTCACGTCCTTCGAGGTCCACGCCCTCGATGTGGCCAGCGGGCGACGGCAGTTCAAGACCCGCGACGTGGCCTGGGCCATGGCCGTCGCCGACGGCCGCATACATGCCTCCGACGGCCCGACCCTCTACGCGCTCGACGCCGCCGACGGTACGGAACGGTGGCGGCTGGCGACCGACGGGTGGGTGTACTCCCTCAAGGCCGACCGGGGCACCGTGGTCACGGGCACCCGTGGCGGCGGCGTCCAGGCCTGGGAAGCCGCCAACGGCGAGTTGCTGTGGGAGATGAGCGGGGCGCAGACCGACTTCGAGACCCCCGACTGCGGGCCGGTCGTCCACGACGGCACGGTGTACGTGTGGGCCGACGCGCGGCTGCGCGCGCTCGAGGCCCGCACGGGCGTGGAGCGCTGGTCGTACCCCGTGGGCGACACGGCGGCCTGCGGTGGCGTGCCGGTGCGGCTGCTGCAGGCGCCCGACGGCGTCGTCTACGTCGCCGCCGGGACGCGCGTCCTCGCGATCGACGTGGCGCGGGGCGACGTGCGCTGGCGCTTCGAGGCGCCGGCGGTGTTCCTGAGCGCGCCCGCGTTCGCCTCCGGGCCCGCGGTGACCGGTGGCGGCGTCTACATCGCCGACTACCTGGGCACGGTGTACGCCCTGGACGCGACGACCGGTCGCGACCGCTGGCGCATCGCCACCGAGGCCCGCCAGTCGACCGAGCCGGTGCTGGTCTCGGCCGGGGCGGTGCACCTGGGCAGCGGCAGCGCGCTGTACACGCTGGACGCCGTCACGGGCACGCCCAGGTGGCGTTTCGCGGCGGGCGGCGAGATCGTCGGGGCCCCCGTCGTCGCCGACGGCAGGGTCCACTTCGGCTCGGCCGACCACTGTCTCTACACGGTGGACGCGGCGGGCGGGCAGCTCCGCTGGAAGCTGGCCACGGGCGGCGAGATCACCGGCTCGCCGGTGGCGGCCGCCGGCGTCGTCTACGCGTGCAGCAAGGACCGGTGCGTCTACGCGCTGGACGCGGCGAAGGGGACGGGTCTGTCGCGGCGGTGACGGCCCGCGGTCACCGCACCCGGTGGTCGCGGGTGCGGGCGGCGAAGCGTGCCGCCTGGTCCGCCGGCGGCAGGCTCCCCAGCGAGACGAGGTGGGGGGCCAGGGCGAAGGCGTGCGCGCGGGCGGCTTCCTTGGCCGCCCAGAGGGCGCGCACGGTGCCCTGGACCGCCTCGGTCGGGCAGGCGGCGATCACGGCCGCCACGCGCAGGGCCGCGGCCACGGCCTCGCCCGGCGGGGTGAGCTCCGAGACCAGCCCGATGTCGTACGCGCGGCGGGCGGAGAGGCGCTCGGCCGTGCCCGTCAGCGCCATGCGCGCGGCCTCGCCGAAGGGCATGCGCTGGGCCATGTGAAGGGACTCGTAGGCGCTGACCATGCCGTACGAGGTGTGGGGGTCGAAGAAGGTCGCGTTCTCGGAGGCGACGAGGAACTCCGACTCGCCCAGCAGGTAGAACGCCCCGCCGCAGGCCATGCCGCCGACAGCCGCCACGACCGGTTTCCACAGGTCGGCGGCCTTGGGTCCGACGTCCAGGAGGGGGTCGTCCAGGGAGTACGGGGAGCCGGGCTGCGGGACGTCCGCCGAGCGGTCGATGCCCGTGCAGAAGGCGCGGTCCCCCGCGCCGGTCAGCACGACGGCCCGGACGCCGTCGTCGCGGCGGAACTCGCCCCACAGCCGCTTCAGCCGGGCGGCCGTGGGGAGGTCGATGGCGTTGTGGCGTTCGGGCCGGTCCAGCGTGACGAGCGCGACCCCGTCCGGCCGGATGTCGGTGCGGACGGTCATCGGCCCTCCAGGATCCAGCGCGGCACGGTGACGCCGGGCGAGACCTCGGCGAACACCGCCGTGACGGGCGCGCCGATCCGCAGCCGCGAGGGCGGTACCGAGCCGAGGCCCGCATCGGCCGCCGCCACCACATTGCCGACCAGGCGGATGCCGGGGGAGTCGGCGAGCTCCACGATGACGACGTTGTACGGCACCTGTGCGGCGTACGCGGGCAGGAGGGGCGGATGGGGCAGGACGTACGACCAGATGTGCCCGCGCCCGGACATCCGGCGCCACTCGGTGGCGAACGAACCGCAGCCGGGGCAGCAGGGGCGGGGCGGGAAACGCGGCGCGTGACAGTCCGGGCAGGCCTGAACGCGCAGCTCACCGCGTGCGGCGTACTCCCAGAACGGCAGGCCGTCCGCGTCCGCCACGGGCAGCAGCGGCCCGTTGTCAGTGGTGCCCCTCATCATGGAGGACATGAGCACTCAACTCCTCAGCAGAAGTGCCGAAGTGGGGACGCCCTCGCCCGCCGTGACCAGGCACGTCGTGGCGCCGGGCACCTGCGCGGTGGAGCTGCCGCGGAGTTGCCGGACACCTTCGGTGATGAGGTTGAAACCATGGACGTAGGCCTCGCTCAGCCCGCCGCCACCGGTGTTGATAGGAAGCCGGCCGCCGATCTCGAGGGCGCCGCCCTCGGAGAAGGCCGCGCCCTCGCCGCGCCCGCAGAAGCCGTAGCCCTCGAGCGAGAGCGGGATCAGCGGGGTGAACGCGTCGTAGATCTGGGCCACATGGACGTCGGCCGGGCCGAAGTCGGCGTGCTTCCACAGCTGCCGGGCGGCGGCCCAGGAGGGGCCGCTCAGCGGGTCGTCGGTCCAGTAGTTGACCATGCCGTGGTGCTGGGCGGGCAGCCCCTGGGCGGCGGAGTGCACATACACGGGGGCGCGGCGGCAGTCGCGGGCACGGTCAGCCGAGACGACGACGCAGGCCAGCGCGCCGTCCGTTTCCAGGCAGTTGTCGAAGAGACAGAGCGGCTCGCTGATCCAGCGCGAGGTCATGTACATCTCGCGGGTCAGCGGACGGTCGTACATCATCGCGGCGGGATTCTGGTTGGCGCGGTTGCGGCAGGCCAGGGCGACGTCGAAGAGATGGTCCCGGGTGGCGCCGTACTCGTGCATATAGCGGCGGGCGAGCATCGCGATCTCGTCCACCGGGCGCAGGAGTCCATAGGGGCGGGTCCACTGGGCCGGGGTGGGGAGCTGGGCCCGGGTGTCGGTCCACGGGCGCGGGCCGGAGCCGCGCTTGCGTGAGCGCCAGGCCACGCCGACGGTCGCCTGACCGGTGGTGATCGCGGCGGCGAGGTGCGCGACGGTGGCGCAGGAACCGCCGCCGCCGTAGCCGACGCGGGAGAAGAAGGTCGCGTCGCCCGCGCCGATGGCCTTGGCGAGCTCGACCTCGTCGGTCTCCTCCATGGTGTACGAGGCGAAGGCGTCGACCTGGGAAGGGGGGATGCCCGCGTCGTCCAGCGCGGCGAGGACGGCGCGACAGGCCAGGGTTTTCTCGGATTCGGGGAGTTGTCGGGCGAAGGGGGTCTGACCTATGCCGACGATCGCAGTGGTGTCCTTGAGCGTTGCCGTCATCGCGGCCTCCGGACTGCTGGTCCTGCTGACAGCGCGGAAGGGTATCGCTAATCTGACGAACAGTCAGCTCATGGGGATGCCGGGTACGGGGCGCCGGGCGACGCCTGGGGCCCGGGAGGGCGTGCGATGCGCGGTGACCTGGAATTCGGCTCGATACCCCGGCTCGTCCATGCGGCGGTCGCCCGGTACGCCGATCGCGAGGCCGTCGTCGACGGCCGCACCCGCCTTACGTACCGGGAGCTCGGCGAGCGGGTCGACCAGGCCGCCGCCGCGTGCCTGGCCCTCGGGGTCGAAGCGGGCGACCGGATCGCCGTATGGGCACCGAATACGGTGGACTGGATCGTCTCCGCCCTGGGGGCCGTGACGGCCGGCGCTGTGCTGGTCCCGGTCAACACCCGCTTCAAGGGCGCCGAGGCGGTCCAGGTGCTCGCGCACACCCGGGCCAGGCTGCTCTTCGTCACCGGAACGTTCCTCGGCACCTCCTACGTCGCCACGCTGCGGAGTGCGGCGAGGGCGGGAGCCGGAGCGGCCCCGGGAGCGGCACCCGGGGCGGCGCCCAGGGCGGCGGGCCCGCTGCGCGGGCTGCCGGAGCTACGGGACGTCGTCGTCCTGGCCGATGACGCGCCCGCCGACTTCCACGGCTGGAAGGAGTTCCTCGCCGCCGGGAACGCGGTGCCCGCCCGTTCCGTGAGGGCGCGGGCCGACGCCGTCGACCCGGACGCGCCCTCGGACATCCTCTTCACCTCCGGCACCACGGGGGTGCCCAAGGGGGCCGTCATCACCCACGCCCAGACCCTGCGGGCCTTCGGGGACTGGAGCACGCTGGCCGGACTGCGGGAAGGAGACCGCTATCTGATCGTCAACCCGTTCTTCCACACCTTCGGCTACAAGGCGGGCGTCATCGCCTCGCTGATGCGCGGGGCCACGATGGTTCCCCAGGCCGTCTTCACACCGGAGGCCGTGCTGGCCACCGTCGAGGCCGAGCGGATCACCGTGCTGCCGGGGCCGCCCACGCTCTACCAGTCGCTGCTCGACCACCCGGCGAGGGCCGGGCACGACCTCTCGTCGCTGCGGGTGGTCGTGACGGGGGCGGCGGTCGTGCCGCGGCCGCTGATCGACCGGCTGAGCGGCGAGCTGGGCGTGCCCACGGTGCTGACCGCGTACGGCATGAGCGAGGCCACCGGGCTGGTCACCATGTGCCGGCGAGGCGATCCGGCGGAGAAGGTCGCGACGACGTCGGGGCGGGCCGTGCCGGGCACCGAGGTGAAGGTGGCGGGGGCCGACGGGGCCGTGCTGCCGCCCGGCGAGGCGGGGGAGATCCTGGTGCGCGGCTACCAGGTGATGTCCGGCTACTTCGAGGACGCCGAGGCCACGGCGCGGGCCGTGGACCGGGAGGGATGGCTGCACACCGGGGACGTGGGAGTCCTCGACGGCGAGGGCAATCTCCGGATCACCGACCGGGTGAAGGACATGTTCGTCGTCGGCGGCTTCAACGTGTACCCCGCCGAGGTGGAGCGCGTGCTGGCGCGGCATCCCGGAATCGCGGAGGTCGCGGTCGTCGGCATGCCGGACGCGCGGCTGGGGGAGGTCGGCAGGGCGTTCGTGGTGCGGCGTGCCGGGGTGGAGCCGGAGCTCACCCCGGAGCGGCTGATCGCCTGGGCGCGACGCGAGATGGCCAACTACAAGGTGCCGCGCGGGGTGGAGTTCGTACGGTCGCTGCCACGGAACGCGGCGGGCAAAGTGCTCAAGCGGAAGCTGAGGGACCTGCCTTAGGACGCCTCCTGGGGCAGGGCTCAGGCGCTCGGCGTTCAACAGCCGGACGGGCTCCCCTCGGCCCGTCCGGCCTGCCCGTCGTCAGCCGATGCGGTCGTACGAGACGGCGTCAGGGTGGTCGTCACCGCCGCCGGCGGGGTGGTCGTCGAAGACCCGCTGAGCCTGCACGGTGGCGGTCTCGTTCGCCGGGTGGTCGTCGTCGGCGACCGCCGGGACGGTGCCGATGATCGCCGCGGCCGCGGCGACGCCGAGTATCGCGAGCGCCCTTCTGCCGCGTGCCGTCTTGGCGATCGTGGTCGTGCGGTTCATCGCTACTCCTCTGTTCGGGGGTTGATGCGTGGGCCGGTTGGTCCCGGGTGCTCCGTGGTGCTCCGTCGGCGGGTGCCGTGGTGGGGCACGGCTCCGCCTGGGACGCCACGCAGGGGCCGGCATCGACGGCTCCCCCTCCCCGCCGTCGACGCCGGCCCCTGACGATCCCCCGTTGCTCAACCCCCGTTCCCCCGATTCCCCCGTTCCCCCGTATCCCCCCGTTGGACCCGTTCCCCCGTGTCCCCGTTGAGCCTGACCCCCGTTTCCCCCGTGGGTCCGTCCCCCCGTTTCCCCCGTGGTCCCCGTTGGACTCAGCCCAGCGTTTCCCCCGTTGGGCTGAGTCCCCCGTTCCCCCCGTTTTCCCCCGTGTCCCCCGTTACCTCTGTTACCTCCGTTGGACCGGCCCCCGTTCCCCCGTTGGCCTGTCCCTCGGTTTCCCCTGTGGCCCTGGTTCCCCCGTGCCCCTGGACCCGTTCCCCCGTGACCCCCGTGATTCCCCCGTGGTTCCCCGGTGGCCTTCGTGCACCCTCTCCGTACCCGTCCCCTGATTTCCCCCGTTGCCCCCAGGGGACCCGGTGGGCCCGGGAGCTTCCGGCCGATGTGTGGCGGAAGCTCCCCGGCTCACGCCGTGGGTCGGAAAGCTCTTGGAAAGCTGTGGAGCGTGAGAGCCGCGGCTAGAACGGCTTCTCGGTGGTCGGGTGGTCGTCCAGCAGGCGGAGCGGCGGAGGACTCGTGGGGTGGTCGTCCATAAGGACGAACGGCTCGGTCCCCGTCGGGTGGTCGTCCCCCGGCCGGGCCTGGACCGCGACCAGCGGTTCGGTCCCCGTCGGGTGGTCGTCCTGCGGTATTGCGTCGACCGGCTTGAGCTGTCGCTCGTCGCTCATCGTCTTCTCCAGATGGTCAGTGCGAGTCGTAAGGTTCGATGGGGACTGCAGAACCCGCCCGGCGACTCCCCCGAGGACCGCCGGACGGGCACATCAGGGCTGTTCACCCTGGAGGTGAGGCCTCACCTACGACCCGCCTGCCCCCCGACGCGACGGATCGACATCCCTTAGAGTGCCGTACCGCGATAAACGATCGATGAACGGGCACGTGACAGCGTTTTTGCGGTCCGCACCAGGCCCTTTCGGGGCCCTTTCGGGGCCCGGACGGGGCCCTTCCAGGCCGTTCCGGGGCATGCGGAACAGCCCATGAAAGGGCGAGGAATCCCGCAAAGAGTCCCACAAGGAGTCCCACAAGGAGTCCGCGCCGCGCGGGCCGTAAAAAACCCGCCGCCTCGGCCCCCGCCGCCTCGGCCCCCGTCGCCCCGGCCCCCTCCGCTACGCGGCCGCGACCGGCGTCAGCAGGCTGCGTACCTCCATCGCCTCGGACGAGCCCAGCTGCTCGAAGATGGCCAGGGCCTCCGTCCAGCAGGCCTGTGCGCGGCCCGGCTGGCCCAGGGCGTTCAGGGAACGGCCCAGCACGGTCAGGACGTTTCCGCGCCGCCTGGCGCCGCCGATGCCGCGCAGCTGGGCGAGGGCCTGCTCGGCGTGGGCGGCGGCCTGGGCGGGCCGGCGGGCCGCGAAGTGGAGCTCGGCCATGCGGAAGACGGTCATGCCCTCCCACAGCCGCTGCCGGTTGTCGCGGAAGATGGGCAGGGCCTCGTTGAGCCGCTTGAGCGCGTCGTCGAAGCGCCCGGCCTTGGTGAGGGCCAGGGCGTAGGCGTAGAGGCCGTTGGCGAGCCGCCAGGAGACGTTGATCTCGCGGTAGATGGCCAGGGCCTGTTCGGCGAGGCGGACGGCGGACTGGACCTGTCCCATGCCCAGGTGGACCCGGGAGAGGTTGCTCAGGGTGCTCGCCTCGCCGGGGCGGTTGCCGTCGGCGCGGAAGTAGCTGAGGGCCTGGTTGACGAAGGCCTCGGCGTCCTCGTGGCGCTGCTGGTAGATGGCGGCGATGGCGCGGTTGTTGGAGCCGTAGCAGCAGGCGATGGGGTCGCCGGTGGAGCGGCCGAGCCGCACCGCGTGGCGGCCGTGCTCGTCGGCCAGGGCGAAGCGGTCGGACCAGTTGTAGACGTGGGTCAGGACCGTTCGCGCGCGGCCCTCGGCGCGGGCGTCGCCGGCGGCCTGGGTGGCGGCCAGGAGGGACGTGGCGGCCAGTTCGTACTGGCGGGCGTCGGCGCCGGACTCGGCGAGGTCCTTGGCGGCCAGCAGCAGGTCGACGGCGCGCCGCAGGGTGTCGCCGCCGGAGCCGGCGTGCTGGCGCACGCAGGCGAGCAGGCACCCGGCCTCGACGTAGAGCCAGTCGCCGGCCGCGCTGCGGTCGGTGAAGGTGAGCCCGGGGTGGGTGGTGGGCGTCAGGTGGGCGAGGAGCTGGTCGCCGGGCCGTTCCATGACGTACACGCCGGCGGCGGTGGCGAGGTAGAAGTCGAGCAGGCGCGACATCGCGGCGTCGCGTTCGGCGGGCGGCTGTTCGTCGCGTTCGGCGCATGCACGCGCGTAGAGGCGTACGAGGTCGTGGAAGCGGTACCGGCCCGGGGCGGCGGATTCCAGGAGCGAGGTGTCGACGAGCGACTCGAGGAGCTCCTCGGTGTCCTCGAGGCCCAGGTCGAGGGCGGCGGCCGCGGCGGCCAGCGAGATGTCGGGGCCGTCGGCCAGTCCCAGCAGTCGGAAGGCGCGGGCCTGGCCGGGTTCGAGCTGGCCGTAGCCCAGCTCGAAGGTGGCCTTCACGGCCAGGTCGCCGGCCCGCAGTTCGTCCAGGCGGCGGCGTTCGTCGCCGAGCTTGCGCGCCAGGACCGACACGGTCCAGGTGCGGCGGGCGGCCAGCCGGGAGGCCGCGATGCGGATGGCGAGCGGCAGGAAGCCGCAGGCGGCCACGACGTCCATGGCGGCGTCGCGTTCGGCGTTGACCCGCTCGGAGCCGACGATGCGGGTGAAGAGGACGAGCGCCTCCTCCGGGCTCATCACGTCGAGGTCGACGAGGTGGGCGCCGGCGAGGTCGACCATGCGGATGCGGCTGGTGACCAGGGCCGCGCAGCCTTCGGTGCCGGGCAGCAGGGGGCGGACCTGGGCGGCGTCGCGGGCGTTGTCGAGCAGGGTGAGCACGCGGCGGCCGTCGAGGGTGGAGCGGAAGAGGGCGGCGCGTTCCTCGACGCCGTCCGGAATAGCGGAATCCGGGATTCCGAGGGCGCGGAGGAAGGAGCCGAGGACTGCTTCCGGTTCGGCGACGACGGGCCCGGCGCCCTGCAGGTCCACGTACAACTGGCCGTCGGGGAAGCGGTTCCGCGCGGCGTGCGCGACGTGCACGGCGAGGGTGGTCTTGCCGACGCCGCCGATGCCCGCGACGGCGGAGACCGCCATGATGCGGCCCTCGGCCGTCGCCAGCTGCTCGCTGAGCTCGTCGACGAAGGCGGCGCGGCCGGTGAAGTCCGAGACGGTCGCCGGCAGCTGGGCCGGGCGGACGAACGTGGGGCCGGCCGCGACGCGGTCGGCGGTGGTGAAGTGGACGGTGAGGTCGGCGTCGGCGTTGAGGATGCGCTGCTGCAGCTCCGACAGCTCCGGGCAGGGGTCGACGCCCAGTTCGTCGGCGAGCAGGCGCCGGGTGTCGGCGTAGACGGCCAGGGCCTCGGCCTGGCGGCCGCTGCGGTACAGCGCGAGCATCAGCAGCTCCCGCAGCCGCTCGCGCAGCGGATGCGCGGCCGTCAGGGCGGTCAGCTCCGAGACGGCCTCCGCGTGCCCGCCGACCTCCAGATCGACGTCCAGCCGGGCCTCCAGCAGGCTCAGCCGCCACTCCTCCAGCCGCGCCCGCTGTGTGTCGGCGTACGGCCCGGACAGGCCCGCCAGCGGCTCGCCGTCCCACAGCGCCAGGGCGTCGTTCATCAGCTCGCGCGCCCGCACCCGGTCCCCGCTGCCGTGCGCCTTGTCGGCCTCCGCCGCCAGCCGCTCGGCCACGTCGATGTCGAGCCCGTCCACCGGGACGCGTATCGCGTATCCGCCCGCCTCGCTCACCAGGGCGTCCGCGTCCGGCCCGAACGCCTTCCGCAGCCGCGAGGCGTACGTGCGCAGCGCGGCCAGCGCCGCGTGCGGCGGCTCGCCGCCCCACAGGGCGTCGACGAGCTCGGGCGCGGTGGCGGTCCGTCCGCCGCGCAGCAGCAGGGCGGCGAGCAGGGCCCGCTGCTGCGGAGACCCGGTGTTGAGCGGTGCCTCTCCCCGCCAGGCGCGAACGGGCCCGAGCACAGCGAAACGCAGCTCCAGCCCGTGCCCTGTATCACCGGCCATCGTGACCCCCTGCCTGTCCTGCTCGGTCGCACCGGCCAGTCTGCCTTGTTCGGGCCCTCTGCGTCAGCAGGGGTCTCCGGCCTCTCGCCTCCGTTCGCCAAGGGCCTTCCCCGAGCGTTACTGACGAAGCGTCAGATCGGCGCTAACGTGTCGGCCATGGCGAGCTTCCCCGCGATAATCTCGGTGGACGACCACACGGTCGAGCCCTCCGACGTCTGGCGGAACCGGCTTCCGTCGAAATTCCGCGACGTCGGGCCCCGGATCGTAAGGGCGCCGGTGAAGGAGATGACGTTCACCGGCGGACGCTTCGCGACCGTCATGGGCGCCCCGGGGGACGAAGGGCCCGTGGCGGACTGGTGGGTCTATGAGGATTTGTTCCGTCCTCTCACACGGCTTGATACCGCCGTCGGATACTCCAGAGATGAGATCCGGCTCGAGGGGATCACCTACGAACGGATGCGGCCGGGTTCGTACAGCGTTCCCGAGCGACTGGCCGACATGGACCTCAACCACGTCCAGTCGGCCCTGTGCTTCCCGACGTTCCCGCGCTTCTGCGGGCAGACCTTCACCGAGGCCGCCGACCGCGAGCTGGCGCTGCTGTGCGTGCGGGCCTACAACGACTGGATGGTCGAGGAGTGGTGCGGCCCGGCCGCCGGCGGCCGGCTGATCCCGCTCACCATCGTGCCCCTGTGGGACGCGCGCCTCGCCGCCGAGGAGGTGCGGCGCAACGCCGCCCGCGGCGTCCGCGCGGTGTGCTTCTCCGAGATCCCGCCCCGCCTGGGCCTGCCGTCGGTCCATTCCGACGGCTGGGATCCCTTCCTGCGCGCCTGCGCGGAGACCGGGACGGTCGTGGCCATGCACATCGGCTCCTCCTCGCGCATGCCCTCCACGTCGGAGGACGCCCCGCCCGCCGTCAGCTCGGCGCTCACCTTCGCCAACTGCTGCTTCTCGCTGGCCGACTGGCTGATGTCGGGCACGTTCGACCGCTTCCCCGGCCTTCGCATCATGTACGCGGAGGGGCAGATCGGTTGGATTCCGTACATTCTGGAGCGGGCGGACGTGGTGTGGGAGGAGAACCGCGGCTGGGGCGGCATCGGGGGCAAGGTGCTGCGGCCGCCGTCGGAGGCGTTCGCGGAGCATGTCCACGGCTGCTTCTTCGACGACGCCTTCGGCCTGCGCAACCTCGACGCCATCGGCGCCGGGAACGTCCTCTACGAGACCGACTACCCGCACTCCGACTCCACCTGGCCCAGATCACGGCAAGTGGCCGAGGAGCAGATGGCGCACCTGTCGCCCGAGGTCACCGAGCGCGTCGTGCGCGGCAACGCCATCGAGCTGCTGGGGCTCACGCCGGAGGGGCTGTGGGCCGGCGGGTGAGAGTGCCTGCCGGTGGGAGTGCCTGCCGGTGAGAGTGCCTGCCGGTGAGAGCGCCTGCCGGTGGGGGCGTCCGCGGAACCCCGCCATGGGCCTCTGGGGCCTCTTGACGCTCCCCGCGCGCGGTGCCACAGTCGCACCTACTTGATCTGACGGTACGTCAGAAACCTCGGAAGACGGGCGGTGGCCACCGTGGAATTCGGGATCTTCGTGCAGGGCTACGTACCGGCGACCCGCTCGCGGGCCGATCCGCGAGCCGAGCACCACGCGCTGATGGAGGAGGCCGAGTACGTCATCCAGGCGGACAGGGCGGGCTTCAAGTACGCCTGGGCCTCCGAGCACCACTTCCTCGACGAGTACTCCCACCTGTCCGCCAACGACGTCTTCCTCGGCTACCTCGCCCACGCCACCGAACGCATCCACCTCGGCTCGGGCATCTTCAACCCGTTGCCGCAGGTCAACCACCCCGTCAAGGTCGCCGAGAAGGCCGCCATGCTCGACCACCTCTCCGGCGGGCGGTTCGAGTTCGGCACCGGCCGGGGCGCGGGCAGCCACGAGATCCTCGGCTTCCTCCCGGGCGTCACCGACATGGACGCCACGAAGGAGATCTGGGAGGAGACGATCGCCGAGTTCCCGAAGATGTGGCGGGAAGGGGAGTACGAGGGCTTCGCGGGCCGGCACTGGTCGCTGCCGCCGCGGCGGATCCTGCCCAAGCCGTACGGCCCCTCCCACCCCGCCATGTGGTACGCCGCCGGCTCGCCCTCCTCGTACGCCATGGCCGCCCGCAAGGGGCTGGGCGTGCTGGGCTTCAGCGTGCAGAAGGTCTCCGACATGGAGTGGGTCGTCGACTCCTACCGTACGGCCGTCCGGGAGGCCGAGGCCGTGGGCGACTTCGTCAACGACAACGTCATGGTCACCACCACCGCCATCTGCGCCGAGACCCACCAGGAGGCGGTGCGGATCGCGGCGGGCAGCAACCTCCACTACCTGCAGTCGCTGCTCTTCCGCTACCACGACACCTTCCCGCGTCCCGAGGGCATCCCCGAGTGGCCCGAGCTGCTGCCCGAGTACACCGAGGAGATCATCGAGCTGCTCATCGCCGAGGAGCTGATGATCTGCGGCGACCCGGACGAGGTGTTCCGCCAGTGCAAGCGCTGGGAGCAGGCGGGCGCCGACCAGCTGTCCTTCGGGCTGCCGGTGGGCGTGCCGTACGAGGACACGATGCGGACCATCCGGCTCATCGGCGAGCACGTCGTCCCGAAGATCGACACCGATCCGGTCCACCGCACGACGCGCTTCCGCCAGGCCGCCGCCACGGCCTGAGCGCCGCGCCCCCGCGCACCGGGGCGGCGCCTCCCGGGCCGCCGCCCCGGCCCCGCTCGTAGGCCCCTGCGGGTACGCGCGCGTGCCCGCTGCGTACGACGAGCACGCGTGCCCGCGCACACGACGAGGACGCGTGCCCTCACACGACGAGGACGCGTGCCCGGGCACACGACGAGGACGAGTGAGAGGACCCGACCGTGCTGGACCACCTCTACCGCCGCGCCACCGTCGTCGACGGCACCGGAGGAGCCTCCTACGTCGCCGACGTCGGCATACGGGACGGCCGGATCGCGGTGATCGAGCGCGGCAGTCACGGCAGGGCCGCCGTGAAGGCGGGCGGGCGGCTGGGCGAGCGGGCGCGTACCGAGGAGGATGCGAACGGGCTGGTCCTCGCCCCCGGCTTCGTCGACCCGCACACCCACTACGACGCGCAGCTCTTCTGGGATCCCTACGCCACCCCGTCCATGAGCCACGGCGTCACCACGGTCGTCGGCGGCAACTGCGGCTTCACCCTCGCGCCGCTCGACCCCGCCCGGCCGGCCGACGCCGACTACACGCGGCGGATGATGAGCAGGGTCGAGGGCATGCCGCTGTCGGCCCTCGAAGAGGGCGCGCCGTGGGACTGGTCGTCGTTCGGCGACTACCTCGACGCCCTGGAGGGCGGCGGCATCGCCGTCAACGCCGGGTTCATGGTGGGCCACTGCGCGCTGCGGCGGTACGCGATGGGGGCCGACGCCGTGGGAGGTACGCCCGACGAGGCGCAGTCGCGGCGGATGCTCGCGCTGCTGCACGAGGCCATGGACGCGGGCGCCTGGGGGCTGTCCACCACCCAGTCGGACACCCACTCCGACGGGGCGGGCGAGCCCGTGGCCTCCCGGCACGCCCTGCCCGGCGAACTGCTCGCGCTCGCCCGCGCGGTCGGCGAGCACGAGGGGACGCAGCTGGAGGCGATCGTCGCCGGCTGCCTGGACCGCTTCTCGGCGGCGGAGGCCGAGCTGCTGGTGGGCATGACGGAGGCCGCGCGGCGGCCGCTGAACTGGAACGTCCTCACCATCGACTCCGCCGTACCCGGGCGCGTGCCGCACCAGCTCGCCGCGAGCGAGCGGGCACGCACGCGTGGCGGCCGGATCGTCGCCCTGACCATGCCGATCCTCACCCCCATGAACATGTCGCTGGGCACCTTCTGCGCGCTGAACCTCATCCCGGGCTGGGGCGCCGTCCTGGCGCTGCCCGTGCCCGAGCGGATCGACCGGCTGCGCGACCCGGCGGTACGGGCGGAGCTGCTGCGGGGCGCGGCGAGCCCGGAGGCGGGGGTCTTCCGGCGGCTGGCCGACTTCGGCCGCTACGTCATCGGGGACACGTACACCAAGGAGAACGACGACCTGACCGGCCGCGTCGTCCGCGACATCGCCGCCGAGCGGGGCACCGACCCCTTCGCCACGCTCGTCGACATCTGCGTCGCCGACGAGCTGCGTACCGTCCTGTGGCCGATGCCGACGGACGACGACCCGGCGAGCTGGGAGCTGCGCCGCCAGGCCTGGGACCACGAGGACGTGCTGCTCGGCGGTTCCGACGCGGGGGCGCACCTGGACCGGATGTGCGGAGCGCCCTACACGACGCGTTTTCTCGGCGACTGCCTGCGGGGGCGGCGGCTGGTGCCGCTGGAGCGGGCGGTGCGGATGCTGAGCGACGAGCCCGCGCGGTTGTTCGGGCTGCGCGGGCGGGGGCGGATCGCCCAGGGGTGGTGCGCGGACCTGGTGCTCTTCGACCCGGAGCGGATCGACGCCGGGGCGGCGACGCTGGTGCGCGACCTGCCGGGCGGCGGGGCGCGGTTGGACGCGCGGGCGGTGGGGGTGGTGAGCGTACGGGTCAACGGGGTGGAGACGGTGCGGCACGACGTGGTGACGGGGGCGGTGCCGGGGCGGGTGCTGCGATCGGGGCGGGACACCCAGACGGTGGGGACGGTGGGGACGGTCGGGACGGTCGGGACGGGAAATTTTTGAACCGGGACAAAAGGGGCGGTGTTGCGGTTATCGTAGCGGGCTCCGGGGGCGCTCGAGCCGAGGTGTTACCGGTCGTAACGTGCGTGCCGCCTTTATTTGCGAGGTCAATCGCCGGGAATCATGCGCCTGTTCAAGGTTCGACGTCCGGATCTTTGCCCTCCGGTTGCGGAAACAGCACCGCTTAACGTCCTCGCCATGGTTCACGTACACGCACGGCCAGGGGCCGGAGACACGGTAATGAGCGTCGCGGGCCGCGACGCGGGAGATGTGCGCGCCAAGGGACTCAGCGGGAACTCCGTCGGCCTGCTGGGCAGCGCCGTCATCGGGATCTCCACCGTCGCGCCCGTCTACTGCCTGACCTCCACCCTCGGCCCCACCGTCGGCCAGGTCGGGGTGCAGATGCCCGCCGTCTTCCTCGCGGGCTTCCTCCCGATGCTGCTCGTCGCCTTCGCCTACCGCGAGCTGAACGCCGTACTGCCCGACTGCGGCACGTCCTTCACCTGGACCGTACGGGCCTTCGGGCCCCGCGTCGGCTGGATGTGCGGCTGGGGCCTGGTCATCGCGACCATCATCGTGCTGTCCAACCTGGCGGGCGTCGCGACCTCCTTCTTCTATCTGCTGCTGGGCGAGATCACGGGCAACGACGCCGTCGCCGCCCTCGACGACAACCGGATCGCGCACGTCGGCACGTGCCTGGCCTTCATCGCCGTCGCGACCGCCGTCAGCTACCGCGGCATGACCGCCACCAAGGGCGTGCAGTACGCGCTCGTCGGCCTCCAACTGGCCGTCCTCGCCGTGTTCGTCGCCATGGCGATCGCGAAGGCACGCTCCGGCGACCTCCCCGGCTCCATCGACTTCTCGTGGACCTGGCTGAACCCCTTCGGCGTCGAGTCCTTCAGCGCCTTCACGGCGGGACTGTCGCTCTCGATCTTCATGTACTGGGGCTGGGACGCCTGCCTCACCGTCAACGAGGAGACCGAGGGGAGCGCCAGGACCCCCGGCCGGGCCGCGCTCCTCGCCATGGTCGTGCTCGTCGGCTCCTACCTGCTGACGGCCGTCGCGGCGCAGATGTTCTCCGGCGTGGGGGAGGAAGGCACCGGCCTCGGCAACCCCGACACCGCCGGCAACGTCTTCGCCGCCCTGGCCGACCCCGTGCTGGGCACGGCGCTCGGCGTGCTGCTCTTCGTCGCGGTCCTGGCCTCGGCGGCCGCGAGCCTGCAGACCACGTTCCTGCCCGTCGCACGGACCGTGCTCGCCATGAGCACCTACCAGGCCCTGCCCCCGTCCTTCGCCCGCGTCCACCCGCGCTTCAAGTCCCCGGGCCGCGCCACCATCGCCGCCGGCGTGGCGACCGGCGTCTTCTACGCCGTCATGAGCTTCCTCAGCGAGAACGTACTGATCGACACGGTCTACGCGCTGGGCCTGATGATCTGCTTCTACTACTCGATCACGGCGTTCGCGTGTGCCTGGTTCTTCCGCCACGAGCTGCGCAACTCGGTGCGCGACGCGTGTTTCAAGGGTCTCTTCCCACTCATGGGCGGCGTGTTGCTGGCGGCCGTCTTCTGCAAGACGCTCTACGACATGTGGAACCCGGCGTACGGCAGCGGCAGCGCGGTCGCCGGCGTCGGCTCGGTCTTCGTCATCGGCGTCGGCCTGCTGCTCCTCGGCCTCGTCCTGATGCTCCTGATGCAGCGCCGCAGCCCGGCCTTCTTCCGGGGCGAGGTACTGACCCGCTCGACGCCGGCGCTGGTGGCGGAGGACTGAGGGGATCCTCCCCGAGCGGTTCCTGGACCTGATGCCGGCCAAAGTGCGGCCCGTGGTCATGGGCCGGCGGCAGGCGGTCGTCGCGCGGTAGCGGACGTGCTCAATCCGTGGATGCCGCGACCTGCACCGCCGTACGATGCCCGCACGTGCGTGTTGAGGAGGGGAACGGAGATGCTTGGGGAGTCATTGACGGCCTTAGCAACGGCGTTGGGCGCGGCGGTCGTTCAGGCCGCCGGTACGGACGCGTGGGCCGGCTTCCGGGGGCGGCTGGCCCGGCTGGTGGGGCTGGGGGACAGCGGGCGCGAGCGCGTCGAACTGGAACGGCTCGACCGGACCGCCGCGGCGCTCGAGGGGCCGGCCGGGGAGGCGGGCGAGAGGGAGCGACAGCGCCAGCAGGTGGTGTGGGAGACGCGCGTCGCGGACCTCATGGAGAGCCTGCCGGACGATCGGCGCGCCCGGTTCGCGGTCGAGTGCCGCGCGCTCCTCGAGGAGGCGGCCCGGCGGGCGGAGCGAGGCGGCACAGGTGGCAGCGTGTCCGGCAACACCTTCCACGGCCCCGCCGCCGTACAGACCGGCAACCACAACCAGCAGCACAACCACTTCGGGCGGGGCGCGTGAGCGAGCCCGGTGCCGGTGCCGGTGCCCGGCCGGGCACCGGCGGCACGTCCGGAAACGACTTCCACGGTCCCGCCGCCGCGCAGGCCGGCCAGTACAACACCCAGGTCAATCACTACGCCCCACCGCGCAGCAAGGCGTGGCTCGCGGTGACCGGCGCCGCGGCCGTGGTGCTGACGGTCGGTACCGTGCTCGCCCTGATCAAGTTCGGCAGCGATTCGGACCGTTCGGCGCACGACGGCGGCAGGGTCGTCGTCCCGCCGGGCGCCGCGTCCTCCCCCTCGGCCGCGGGGCTCGCCACCGTTCCGGCCCCGGCGCAGAATGGGTCCGGCCCGTCCCCCTCGGGAGCCGGCGCCGTGCCGGCCGACGCGGTCCAGTGGACCGGGGCCGTCCGCATCGCGGAGATCGGTCCGAAGCTCGACGCGGTCCCGCCGGCGGCGGTGAGGTTCGAGCGCGACATCCACCTGGTCATGGTCAACCCGCCCCGGGTCTTCGGTGCCGACAACGGTGTCAACACCCCGAACCTCGCCGAGTGGAAGGGCCCGGGCAAGCCCACCCGGAAGGCGTGCGCCGATCTGGTCTCCAGCCAGGGGACCGGGCAGTTCGGTGAGGTCAAGGAGGGCACCGTGATCTGCGTCAGAACGAGCGGCGGACGCACGGCCGTTCTGACCGTCACATCGATCAGCGACAGCTTCAGTACGGGCGTCATGGTCGACGCGATCGTCTGGTCCCAGGTCTCCGGAGGGCGCTGAGCCGTCGGCCTGACGGTCCGGTGACCTTCAACTCCAGGCGCGCCCGGGGGGTGGGGGCGGGGCCGGGGTGGGATGGGCCGGGCCCTTACGGGACTGGATTATTTACGGCCCGGAGCCGTTCCCCGGAGATGGTTGGCCCGTACTTGGGCCGCAAATAACCCTGACGTCCCTCTCAGGGCCCGGCCCATCCCACCCCGGCCCCTCCGGCCGTCAGTCGAGCGGGCGGCCGGGTCGTACGCGTAGGCCAGGCCCTGGGGGGCGACCCGGGTGGCCCCGGCCGAGCGGGCGGCGGCGATGAGGTTGCCGGCTACTTCGGCTGTGGCGCCCGTCACTTCACGCGCGCGTGCCGGGCCGCTGGGGGCGTGGCAGGGGGTGATTAGTGTCGTGTCCCGTGAGTGAATCCTCCCCTTCGACGCATGCGACGGCCCAGACGACGGCCCAGACGACGGCCCAGGCGTACGACGGCGTCGCCGTCCTCTACGCCGAACTCGTCCGCGACGCGCTCGACCACCTTCCGCTGGACCGCGCCATGCTCGGCGCGTTCGCCGAGTCGGTACGGGCCACCGGCGCCGGGCCCGTCGGAGACCTCGGATGCGGGCCCGGGCACATGACCGCGCTCCTGCGCGACCTGGGACTGGACGCCTTCGGCGTCGACCTGTCGCCGGCGATGATCGACCTGGCCCGCCGGGCGCACCCCGACCTGCGCTTCGAGCTCGGTTCGATCGACGCGCTGGAGTCGGCCGACGGCGAGCTGGGCGGCATCCTGTCCTGGTATTCGGTCATCCATGCCGCGCCGCGGGACGTCCCGTCCTACCTGGCCGAGTTCCGGCGGGCCCTGGCCCCGGGCGGCCATCTCCTGCTCGCGTTCTTCGAGTCCGAGGGTGGCCCGGTGGTGGCGTTCGACCACAAGGTGACCACGGCGTACCGGTGGCCGGTCGACGATCTCGCCGCCCTGGCGTACGAGGCCGGGTTCGACGAGGTCGGCCGGATGCTGCGCGAGCCCCGCGAGGGTGAGCGGTACCGCCGGGGGCATCTGCTGATGCGCAGGCGGTAGGTCAGGGCGCCGGCCGTAGGACCGGGCGCAGGCGGTAGGCCAGGGCGCCGACCGTAGGTTCGGGCTCCGAGGACGGCGGTAGGGCCGGGCTCAGGGGACGAGGACGACCTTGCCGAGGTTGCGGCGCTCTTCGATGACGGCGTGGGCCCGGGCGGCCTCGGCGAGCGGGATCTCCTCGTGCACGGCGGTCCGCAGGGTGCCCGCGTCGCGCAGCTGCCACAGCTCGCGCAGCCAGCGGTCGTACAGCTCGGGCTTGCCCAGGGCTACGGCCCGCATCTGGAAGCCGATCATCGAGGCGCCGCGCACCAGGAGCTCGTACGCCTCCACCGTCCCGCCGCCCGAGCTGAAGGCCACCAGGCGGCCGCCCGTCCCCAGGGCCCGTACGGCGCGGCCGAGCAGGTCGCCGCCCACGCCGTCGATGATCGCGTCGTACGGGGCGCCCCAGTCGGCGTCCTCGTACAGGACGACGTCGTCGGCGCCCAGCCCCCGGACGAAGTCGGCTTTGTCGGCGCTGCCGACGGCGGCGACGACCCGTCCCGCCCCGCCGGCCTTGGCGAACTGCAGCGCGAGCGTGCCGACCGCGCTGGCCGCCGCCGTGACCAGCACCGATTCGCCGGGCTCTACGCGCGCCGCTTCGTAGGCGCCGCGCGCCACCAGCCCGCTGCGGACCAGCGCGACCGCCTCCACGGCGCTCGCGCCGTCCGGTATCCGGGAGGCCATCGCGGTGTTCAGGACGACGAACTCGGCGTAGGCGTCGGTGAAGCACAGGCCCGTGACGCGGTCCCCGACGGCGAAGTCGGTGACTCCCGCACCGACGGCGACGATCTCCCCGGCGACCTCGCCCCCGAACGACGTCGGCTCGCTGCCCTCGCGCACCTTGCGCACGGTGGGCAGCGTCACCCCGACCGCCTCGGACCGGATCAGTACCTCCCCCTCGCCCGCCTCCGGCCGGTCGACCTCCTCGGCGAACAGCACCTCGGGCCCACCGTTGACCTCATGGCGAATGCGCAGCACAGGACCTCCCCGATCCGATCTGACCTGGTTCAATTCGTTGGGTGTCCCAACGGTAAGGGAAAAGTCGTGGGGAAGTCCAACGGTTTTCGTTAGAGTGCTCGCATGACCTCGCCCCTCCAGCACATCCAGTCCCTGCCGACCTGGCTCGTCGGCCGTGTCGCGGCACGCGGCCGGGGCCTGGTCGCCGACGCGATCGCCGCCGAGGGGCTGAAGCTGATGCAGCACGCTGTTCTGGCCGCTACCGCCGAATACGGCCCCGTCGCCCAGGCCGACCTGGGCCGCCGGCTCGCCGTCGACCCCAAGGACATGGTCGGCATCCTCAACCACCTCCAGGACGCGGGCCTCGTCCTGCGCGCCCCGGACCCCGCCGACCGCCGCAAGAACGCCGTCACCGTCACCCCGGACGGCGAGGCCGTCCTCCGCCGCTGCGCGGCCCTCGCCGAAACGGCCAACGACGAGCTGCTCTCACCGCTCGCCCCGCAGGAGCGGCAGCAGCTCATGGCCCTGCTGACCCGGCTCCACGAAGCGCCGTAAGGCGTGAAGGCGTGAAGGGGTGAAGGCGTGAAGGCGAGCGTGGCCGTAAGGCGTGCGTGAGAGGGTGGCCCCGGGCTTGTGGGGCGTGTGGGCGTGTGTGCGTCCGCAGTGGACGACAACAACAAAGGCGAAGGGGAGTACTCACCCTTCGCCACTCTTAACTTATAGCGCACGGGGGGCCTTGCGGCAAGGCCCCGGTCATGCCGCAGAATCGACCGCTCGAGGCCGGAACCTGCGGAAATGAGACCCATGAACTCCCTGACCACCAGCGCGTTTGATCTTCCTGAGCGCCTGGCCGCCAAGGCCGACCCGAAACTGATCTCCGACGACGAGCAGCACTTCGCGGCCCTCGGGGAGAGCCTCGAGCAGACGATCGCCGAGCTGTCCGACCGCCTCGACGACGTGCGCAAGGCGCCCGGCGGCCTGGGCCGGGAGGCGATGGACCGGGACGCGGAGATCCACCGCATCACCGCCCGCCTGCGCGCCCTGCGCCGCTTCGGCCTGGACCTGTGCCTCGGACGCATCGTCGGCGCGGACGACTCCGAGCCCGTGTACATCGGACGGCTCGGCCTCACCGACGGCGAGGGCCGCCGACTGCTGATCGACTGGCGTTCGCCGGCGGCCGAGCCGTTCTTCGCCGCCACCCACGCCAACCCCATGGGTCTGGCCAGCCGCCGCCGGTACCGCTGGACCCGCGGCCGTATCGGCGACTACTGGGACGAGGTGTTCACCGCCGACGGCTTCGAAGGCCACGCCGCCCTCGACGACCAGTCCGCCTTCATCGCCAGCCTCGGCAGCCACCGGTCGCCCCGGATGCGCGACGTCCTCGGCACCATCCAGGCCGACCAGGACGCCATCATCCGCGCCGGTTCCCGCGGCGCCCTCGTCGTCGACGGCGGCCCGGGTACGGGAAAGACCGTCGTCGCCCTGCACCGCTCCGCCCACCTCCTCTACTCCGACCCCCGCCTCGGCCACCGTCGCGGCGGCGTGCTCTTCGTCGGCCCGCACCAGCCCTACCTGAACTACGTCGCCGACGTCCTGCCCAGCCTCGGCGAGGAGGGCGTGCAGACCTGCACCGTCCGCGACCTCGTCACCGAGGGAGCCGCAGCGGCCCTCGAGACCGACCCCGAGGTGGCGCGCCTGAAGTCGAACGCGGACATGGTGAAGGCGATCGAGAAGGCAGTCAGCATCTACGAAGAGCCCCCCACGAAGGGGATGACGGTCTCGACCACCTGGGCCGACATCCGGCTGACCGCCGACGACTGGGCCGAGGCGTTCGACGCGGCAGCCGGTACCCCGCACAACGAAGGGCGCGAGCTCATCTGGGAGGAGCTCGTCACCATCCTGCTGGACCGGTGCGACAACGAGGACCTCCCGACCGACCTCTTCCGCAGGGCGCTGCGACACGACGCAGAGCTCGTCGGAACCCTCAACCGCGCGTGGCCCCTGCTCGAGGCGGCCGACCTCGTCGGAGACCTGTGGGAGGTGCCTGCCTACCTGCGTCTCTGCGCCCCTTGGCTCAGTGCGGACGAGATACGCAAGCTGCAGCGCAAGGACGCCCCCCAGGCCTGGACGGTCTCCGACCTGCCGCTCCTCGACGCCGCACGGCAGCGCCTCGGCGACCCGGAGTCGGACCGGCGGCAGCGCCGCCACAAGGCTGCCGTCGCCGCCGAACGCGCCCGCATGGCCGCCGTCATCGACAACGTCCTCGCCTCCGACGAAGACGGCGAGGGCGCGGTCACCATGCTGCGCGGCAAGGACCTGCAGGACACCCTCATCGACGACACCGCCCTCCCCGCCGCCGACCCGGACCGGCTCGCCGGCCCGTTCGCGCACATCGTCGTCGACGAGGCCCAGGAACTCACCGACGCCGAGTGGCAGATGCTGCTCCTGCGCTGCCCGTCCCGCAGCTTCACCATCGTCGGCGACCGTGCCCAGGCCAGGGACGGCTTCGCCGAGTCCTGGCAGGAGCGGCTCGAGCGGATCGGACTCGACCGCATCAACGTGGCGTCGCTGAGCGTCAACTACCGGACGCCGGCCGAGGTCATGACCGAAGCCGAGCCGGTCATCCGGGCCGTGCTCCCCGACGCCAACGTGCCGACCTCCATCCGCAGCAGCGGCATCCCCGTCGTCCGCGGATCCGTCACGGACCTGGACTCGATCCTCGGCGCTTGGCTCGCCGAGAACGCCGATGGTATTGCCTGCGTCATCGGCGATCCGACGTTCCGGGCGACGCCGCGCGTCCGGTCGCTGACCCCTGAGCTCTCGAAGGGCCTCGAGTTCGACCTGGTGGTCGTCGTCGACCCGGAGTCGTTCGGCGAGGGCGTCGCCGGAGGCGTCGACCGCTACGTCGCGATGACGCGAGCGACCCAGCAGCTCGTGGTCCTCACGAGCGCGAGCGCCTGACCCGGAGGGCGAGGAGGACGAGGAGCCCGAAGGCGATCGCGGCGGTCAGAGTGCGGGCGTCGTTGAACAGTTCCCAGCGGCGCAGGACTTCCGCGTGGTCGGCCGGTGGCGCGGTGGCGGCCCACTGCTTGATACGGCCGTTGATGGGGACGTTCCCGAACCGCGTGATCAGGGACGACGACACCACCAGGGCTCCCGCCGCGCCGGCGAGGACGCGGGCCCGGCCGCGCTCCGCGGCGGCCAGGGCGAGGGTGCTGAGGGCCGAGACCGCCATCGTGGCTTGCATGGTGATGCCGTTCATCCTCATCAGAGCCGTGTGGAAATCGAGTCTCATCTCGATCGGCACGGCATTGAACGTCGGGACGAGGTTGGCGGCGCCGTAGCCGAAGGCACCGGCCAGCAGGCCGGTGGACAACAGGGAGAGCGCCTGGAGGAGTCGGGTACGCATGGCCCTCACCGGCCGGTGGAGGTGAAGCGGCTGCTCGGCTCGCCGCGCAGGCGGCCGTGCGCGAGCCTGCGGCCGAAGGCGAGCAGGAGGAGGTCCTGGGCGGCGCCGTACACCGGCGCCCCGGAACCGTAGGACCAGTCCATGTCCTCGGCGCACAGCCGCACTCCGCGGAGGTCGACGCCGAAGAACTTCAGGCCGCGGGGCTTGATGTCGTCGAGCAGGACGCGCAACCGGTCATCGGGAACGCGCCGGTCGAGTCCGAGGGCGACGGTGACGTCCAGCCCGTGCACCACGTCATGGCCGAGGGCCGCGACGAACCCGCCGACCGGCGGCGTCCAGGGGTGGTCGGCGTTGTCCCGCAGGAAGGCGCCGAGCTCACCGGCCGAGTGGGCGGCCGCGTCCCTGCGCGCGACACGGTCGGTCATGCGGTGCAGATTCCCGCGTGCCTTCACGAGTTCGCCCAGTGTGGCGGGCAGGGAGAGCCGGAATCCCATCGACATGTGGGCGACGACCTCACGGACCCTCCAGCCCTCGCACAGGCTGGGCGCATCCCATTGGTCGGCCCGCAGGCCCTCGAAGAGGTCGGCCAGCTCCCGGCGTTCCGCCGCGATAGCGGCCCTGACGTCCGTCTCGACGCCGGCCTGATCGCCGGCGCGCCCCGTCGTGTTGTGCATGCGATCAAGCGTGCGGGCGGTCGATCCATACGTCCAATAGATAGTCCTGCTGCCATCTAGCATTGATGCTTATGGAGCTTCGTCAGCTGCGCTACTTCGTCACCGTCGTCGAAGAGGGCGGCTTCACGCGTGCGGCCGCCCGCCTGCACCTCGCCCAGCCCGGCCTGAGCGCTCAGATCCGCCAGCTGGAACAGGAGCTGGGACAGCCGTTGCTCGACCGCTCCCACCGGTCGGTGACGCTGACCGAGACGGGCCGGGCCGTCCTGCCGTACGCCCGCGCCGCGCTGGCCGCCGCCGACGCGGTCAGGCAGACGGTCGACGCGTACACGGGGCTGCTGCGCGGCCGCGTCTCGCTCGGACTGGTCTCCGGGGCCACCGGCCACGCCTTCGACGTCGCCTCGTTCCTCGCGGACTTCCACGACGCCCACCCCGCTCTGGAGATCGCGCTCACCGAAGACACCTCGGAGCGCATGCAGGCCGCGCTCCTGGCCGGCGAACTCGACATCGCCCTCCTCGGACCGATCGACGAGGTACCCCCGCCCGGCCTGTCCTTCCAGACCGTCATCGACGCCCCGCTGGCCGTCGCCGTCGCGCCCGGAGACCCGCTCCTCGCCCCGGCCGACCGTACGAGCGTTCCGCTCGCCGAGCTGCGCGACCGCGCCCTGATCTGCCTGCCGCGCGGCACCGGGGTGCGCGCCGCGCTCGAACGCGCCTGCGCACAGGCCGGATTCCGGCCCCGCGTCACCTTCGAGGCGGCAGCGCCCCATGTACTCGCCCAGCTCGCCGCCCGCGGCCTGGGCCTCGCGGTGCTACCGACGGGCGAGGACGGCTCGGCCTCCGACGGGCAGCTGCGGACACTGACCATCACCCGTCCCGGCATCCGCGCCCGTGTCGCCCTCGCCTGGCGGTCCACCGGCCCCGCGAGCCCCGCGGCCCGAGCGCTCCTCGACGCCCTGCGCGGGGCTCTGCCCACGGTGCCGGCGGGCTAGATGATCGACTCCAAGGGATGGCGATCGTAGGGGGCCTGCGTTCAGCGGGTGTGACGTTTCCGGTCAGCCTTCTGCGTGAGCGTGCACGAACGCGACGTCCGTTTCCTGCCAGCGAACACACGTGCGTCGAACCAGCATGGGCACATGACCAGGTACACCGTGCTCCCCATTGACCCAGCCGCCCTCAAGGAACTACGGGTTGCCGACGACGCAGGCCGTCCCTGCGCCCCGTACATCGCGACCCGCGACGATGCGGGCTCCCCGCTGCGCTGCTGCCTGCGCCCCATCACGCTCGGCGAGCGGATTGCCCTCGTTTCGTACGCCCCGTTGCGACGCTGGGCCGCCGATAGGGGTGCACTGCCGGGCGCGTACGACGAACAGGGCCCCGTCTTCATCCACGCCGATGACTGCGGCGGGTTCACTCCCGGCGAGAACTACCCCTTCGATCGGCTGGGCGCCCTGCGCACCGTGCGCCGCTACGATGCCCGGGGCCATATCGCCGGCGGACGCCTTCTGGAGATTCCGGCCGACACCACGGCCGGCTTCGACGCAGCCTTCGACGATGCGTTCAGCGACCCGGACGTGGTGCTCGTGCACGTCAGGGCACTGGAATACGGATGCTTCCACTTCGAGGTGCGACGGCCCACCGCCGGAATCGATCACTAGCCTAGGCGGCCCCCCGCCTGGACCTCGCGGATGAACGAGGTCCAGGCTGCGGCCGGTACGGCGAGGGCGGGGCCGTTGTTCTGTTTCGAGTCGCGGACTCCGACCCGGGTCGCATGGCTTCCGAGTCCGGCTACCTCGACGCAGTTCTGCCCGGCGTTGCTATAGGAGGACTTGATCCACACGCACGGGTGGCCGGTGAGGATAGGTTGAGTGGTGCGTATGTCAGACATCGTTGAGTTCTCTCGATAGTCGCTGCAGAAACCCCGAGGTCTGCTCGGGTGGCAGAGCCGTTGCGCTGAGGGCATTGAACTTCCGGGAGAATCTCCCGACCTCACGCGGCTTGTCCGACATGGACGCGGCTCCCCAGGGCACGTCGACCTGGACCGTCGACGGCAGTGTCCCGCCCAGATCGAGGACTGTGAAGTCGCTCCCGAACCTGTAGCCGATTTCGCTGGTCCTGAGGATCTGAACCGTTACGTTGTCCAGCTCCGCGAGCGCGGTGATCTCGGAGTATTGCTCGCGCATCACGTCGCTGCCGCCCACGATGTGGCGGAGCGCCGCCTCGCCCAGGATCGCCCAGAGGTGCACTGGATCGTCCTGCCGGGTCAGCAGCTCTTTGCGCATCATGCGCAGGCGAACACTCTGCTCGATGTACTCGCTCGTGAACTCGTCATGCATCTTCTCCATTTCGAAGACAGCGGTCGCGTATCTCCGGGTCTGAAGTAGGCCGAGGACGAGAGTCGGGTGCCATGCCTTGATGGATCGGGCCACCGACTCGACGCCCACAAAGGTTCGGACGGTGGGGTGGACCGTACTGGCGAATGACGTCCACTCCTGGCTTCCGGATTCCCGGTGCAGATGAATGAGCGTCGCAATGTGCTCTTCGTCTGCGATGCCGTATCGCTCGAGCAGCTTGCGCAGGTGACCGGCTTGCTTGAGAGGGATGCTCCCGGTCTCCACGCGCTGAAGTTGCGTCTCGCTGAAGCCGAGGCCTTTGACCGCCTGTTCGAGCGTCATTCCGGCCTCACTGCGCAGTCGGCGCAGTTCGATTCCGAGTTCGATTCGCCGGGCCGTCGGGCCGATGCGTGCTCCCACCCTCATTGCCTTCCGTGGCCGCTTGTTGCTGGGCTGAGTCTGGCACCGCGTGTTCGTGTCGCGCACCCCTCTGCTCCCGTCATGAGTGCGTCCGACATCGTCGCGTGAGCGGCAAGTACCGCCACCAAGCCTTCTGTTGGCGCCCTGGCATTTGCCACTTCGGAGCCTAGCGATGATTCGACGCCGATTCTCTTGAATCCTAATTTTGGGATTCGGCAAGGTGGTGACGACCTCGGGGCGAGGGCTCGGCTGTCGCCTCCGTACCTCTCGAAGGAGCCGCCATGCCCTTCTTCCCCCGGACCGCGAACAGCGGTCCCGCGCGCACCGGCAGGACCGGGCCCGGTCCCGGACCCTGGCTCGGGCGTGAGCCGATCGAGGACGTGATCCGCGAGGCCGCCGCCCCCGGCAGCTGGTTGCCTGATACGCGGCGGGTGCGGGCGGTGACCGCGCGGCTTCAGGTGTTCGTGCAGGAGCGGGCCTACGACGTGGAGGTCGCCGCCCGGGCGCGGGCGCTCGGCGATCCGGTCCGGGGTCCGGCGCTCGCCGCCGTGCGGGAGGCGCGGTACCGGCTGGGGCTGGGGCCGGGGGACGGGTACGCGTCGGCGATCACGTTCGCCCGGAGCCTGGGGCGCGCCGCCGAGGACCTGCTGCACCACGAGCGGCGGCTGCGGCGGGAGGAGGAGGCGTGAGGCGCCTGTGGTTCCGGTGGCGGCTTCGGGCGGAGACCACTCAGCCCACGCCTCAGCCACCACCCCGGCCCCAGCCGGTACCGCTCCTCGCCCACGCCTCCGGACCCCCCACCCTGCCGGAACGGCATCTGGCTGCGGCGACGCGGGCCGGGTACGCGCCGCTGTTCACGCGACCGCCCGGCTGCACCTGCGCGGCGCGGCGCGAAACGTGGGGTGCGCGTCGTTGACGCCATCCAGTACGAGCCGGCCCCGCCCTACCTGTCCGACGAGCCGGTCGCCGCCTGAGAGCGCCGCTCCAGGAACACCGGGTTCGTCAGGGCCACCATCGCGCCCGACGGCCGGCGGATCTCCGCCCGTACGTACGCCGACCGGGCGGGCGTGGTGTGCCACTCGAGGGTTCCGTCGGCCGGAACGGGGGCCGTGAACAGCACGCCCTGGTCCGTCACGAAGGTCGCGGTGCAGCCGGTGGCGCCCTTGGTGGTCAGGCGGAGGGTCACGGCGTCGTCCGTGCGCAGGCGTTCGCCCAGGCTCGCGTGGCCGCCATGGGTGTCCGTGGCGGTGAACGTCAGGTCGATCGCGCGGGACTCGGCGATCCAGCTGTGGCCCGCCCGCAGCCCGGCCAGCAGGGCGTCGTGCGAGAGGTCGTCGGCCAGGACGACCGTGTGCGGCAGGCCCACCACCTGCGGCTCGCGGTGGGCGTCGCTGTTGCCCATCGCCGGCAGCCACCGGCCGCCCGATCGGGCGGCCGTCGTCAGCATCGCGTCCCAGGCGGCCACGGCCATCTCGTCGTCCGGGGTCCAGGTGCCGTTCCAGACCTCCAGCGCGTCGGCGTGCTCGTAGCCGAACTTCCAGTTGCAGCCGACGCAGGCGCCGAAGGGGTGGGCCGGGACGACCATGCCGCCTGTTTGCCGGATTCTGCGGGCGAAACGTCCGAACAGGTCGTCTCTCGCGCGGTAGCGCCAGTCGATGAAGGTGCCGGGGTCCGTGCCGAGCGCCACGACGTGGCCGTTGCGGGTGGTGACCTCCTCGCCGGTGAGGATCAGCAGGTCGTCGCCCCACAGGCCCTGCCAGGCGGCGTGGGCGGAGGTGGTGTTGTGCTCGGTGGTCGTGATCCAGTCCAGGCCGGCGGCGCGGGCGGCCGCGGCGATCTCGGCGGGGGTGCGGAGGCCGTCGGAGTGGACGCTGTGGAGGTGGTTGTCGCCCCGGTACCACGCGCGGCCGCGGCCCTTCGCCCGGCGCGGCGGGTGGACCGGATGCGGGGTGGCGCCCTGGCGCCCGTACCGCAGGGTGACCCTGACCTCGTAGGCCAGGCCCTGGGGGGCGACGGTGTAGGGGCCGAGGACGACGTGCCAGGTGCCGGGGCGGACGGGGCCGGGGAGGTAGCCGGGGGTGGCCCGTTCGGCGCTGATGGCGAACTCCGTACGGGCGCCGCCCGACCAGCCGCGGAAGCCGGGGCCGCCGAGCGCGGTGCCGCGCTCGTCGAAGATGCCGATGTCGCAGGCGTTGCCCTGGGTGCCCGGTGGGACGGGCGGTTTGTCGTACGCGTAGGAGACGGCGATCTCACGGACGCCGCGCGGTACTTCCACGGGGAGGTAGACGAAGTCCGCGGTATCGGCCGGAAGCCGGCCGGTGAGCGTGCGGGTCTCCTCGCCCGTGGTGCGGGCGGGGCCGTCGGCGTGGGCGGAACTCACGCCGTCGAGCGTAAGCACGGTGACGGCTCCGGCGATAGCCGTCGTTCTGAGGACGTCGCGGCGGCGCATGGCCGCAGTGTGGCGGAGGGACGCCCGTGTGGGCCAGTGGTGTGTCGGCTGATTGTCGTGGGGGTCACGGTGGCCCGGCAGGGCTTACCTTTGGTCACACGCGACGACAGGGGTGCCCGGCATGCGCATCGCCACCACGACCTTCCTCACCGACGAGACGATCACTCCGGTCCGGCTCGCCCATGAGCTGGAGCAGCGTGGTTTCGCCGGTCTCTTCCTGCCCGAGCACACGCACGTCCCGGTCAGCCGGGTGACGCCGGCGCCGGCGGGCGATCCGCTGCCGCGCGAGTACGGGCGCGCCCTGGACCCGTTCGTGGCGCTCTCCCAGGCGGCGGCCGTCACCCACAGGATCGAGCTGGGGACCGGCGTGACGCTGGTCGCCCAGCACGACCCCATCGTGCTGGCCAAGCAGGTGGCCTCGCTGGACTTCCTCAGCGGTGGCCGGTTCACGTTCGGCGTCGGCTACGGCTGGAACGTGGAGGAGGCCGCCGACCACGGCGTGGAGTGGCGTACGCGCCGAGACCTGGTGCGCGACCGGATGGCGCTGATGCGGGCGCTGTGGGCCGGGGAACCGACGGCGTTCGCCGGGGACTTCGGGTCGGTGGAGGCCAGCTGGGCGCATCCCAAGCCGGTGCGGGCGCCGCGCGAGCGCAAGGGCGTCGAGCCGCTGACCGGGCCCCGGACGCTGATCGGCGGGTCGGCCGGGCCGAAGCTCTTCGCGCACGTCGCGGAGTACGCGGACGGCTGGATGCCCGTCGGCGGCAGCGGGCTGGGGGAGACGCTGCCGGAGCTGCGGCGGGTGTGGTCGGAGGCGGGCCGTCCGGGGGAGCCGGAGGTGGTGCCGTACGCCGTGCATCCCTCGGCGGGCAAGCTCGCGCACTACGCCGATCTGGGCATCGCCGAGGTGGTGGTGGGGCTTCCGTCGGCGCCCGAGTCCGAGGTGCTCAGGGCGTTGGACGCGCATGCGGAGTTCCTCTAGGCGTTCAGACGTTCAGGCGTTCGAGCGTTGTGGTGGATCACGTGGATCCGGTGACCGGGCAGGCGGCGAACGCGGTGGTCAGGACAGGGCGTCCTCGGCCGTGGTCAGCCAGTACGTGACGCGCAGCGAGTTGTCGATGTGCACGCCCTTGGCCTGGAGGGCGACGTCGGTCATCTTGTCGCTGCCCTTGAAGCCGATCTCCAGGCTCCGGGCCGTGTAGCCCTTGCCGCCCTGGCCGTCACCGGCGGACAGGATCACGCCCGCGTAGCCCTTCTTGCCGGGCCGGAGCGAGGTGACCGCCTGCGGCTTGGTGTGCTCCATGACCGGCGGGACGGACTGGGCGCCCTCGAACTTGACGATGGGGTAGTCCGCCAGGTCGCACAGGGTGGAGCCCGTGTTGGTGATCGTCAGCAGCATGTGGTTGAGCGGGCGGGAGACCGGGGTGGCCACGACCTCGGTGTTGTCGGCGGTGCAGGGCACGCGGTTCTCGGGGGCGTCCGGGTCGGTGCCTGCGGCCGACGCGCGGCCCCCTCCCTTTGCGGTGCCCGTACCGCCCGTGCCCGTCCCCTTCGCAGCCGGGGCCTTGGCGGTGGCCGTCCCGCCGGGCGTGGCGGCCGGCTTGTCCTGGGCCGGCGACCGGTGGGATCCGGCGGGCTGCGAGGCGGCGCCCTCCTCGCGGAATCCCTCTCCGTTGTCGCACGCCGTCAGGGCGAGCGAGGCGATCGCGAGGGCGGCGACGGCGAGCAGACGGGGTCGGCGGACGGAGGCGCGCATGGCGGATCTCTTTCTTGACGGGTGGGAAGCGGAGCGCCGCTCGACCGGATCCGGGAGCGGCGTGCTTGGATGACGAAAGCTTGTGCGACGCCGTGTCCTGGGCGCCAGCTCCGCTGGCCGGTTAGGGACGCTGGAACGTTGGCACCGGCTCTGACCTGGGGGAATGGGTGTTCTCTGGAACGGGGACATGGGACGGAGGAGTGGCGTGGGGGAAAGCGATCTCGCGGAGTCGCTGCGATCGCTGAAGGAGCGGTCCGGCCTGAGTTACGGAGTGCTGGCCAAGCGGCTGCACGTCAGTACGTCGACCTTGCACCGGTACTGCAACGGGTCCACCGTGCCGACGGAGTTCGCTCCGGTCGAGCGGTTGGCGCGCCTGTGCAAGGCCACTCCGGAAGAGCTGCTCGAGGTCCACCGGCAGTGGATCCTCGCGGACGCGACGAGGGGCCGTAAGCCGCGGGCGGACGGGGCGTCAGCCGATGCCGCCCAGCCGGAACCCATGGCTCCGGTAGAGCCGGAACCCGCAGCTTCGGCAGCGCCGGAACCCGTGGCTCCGGCAGAGGCGGCGACACCGGTGCCCGACGTGGCGGCGGCTCCTGCCGGTCCCGCCGGCACGCGGTCGAGCGGGCCGGCTCCCCAGGCTTCGCCGGACGGCCGCCCACAACGGAAGTGGCAGTTCCGGAAGGCCGTGCTGGCCGCCCTGGCCGTCACCTGTGTGATGGGCTCCACCGCACTCGCCGTCAGCCTCGCCGATGGCGACGACGACAAAAGGCCTCGGAGTCCTGCGGCCTCCTCTTCCAGGGGTGCCGAGGCGGCCCGGCCCGGCAGGCCCGGGACGAGCCCGGGCGCCACGCCGTCCTCCTCCCCGGGGGAGGAAGAGGGGAAGGAGAGCGGCGAGCCCGCCGCCTCCGCCGGGCCGGACGGCACCACGTCCCCGTCCTCCGCCGGCAAGCAGGACGGTGGTGACGACAAGGGCGGTGACGGCAAGGGCGGCGGCGACCAGGGCGACGTTCCGCTGACCGTCCACACCCGGCCCTACGCCTACGAGAGCCCCTGCTCCCAGAGCTATTTGGTCAACCGGGGCCCCGACCAGATGCCGAAACCTCCCTTCGAGCAGGACGCGCCCGCCTGGGTGTCCGAGCTCGGAGCCGTCTCCGCCGACAACCAGTTCGTCAAGGTCACCTTGCAGGGGACCGGCACGAGCACGGTCGTGCTCGAAGAACTGCACGTCAGGGTGGACAGCACGAACGCGCCGCTCGCCTGGAACACCTACGCCACGGGCGTCGGCTGCGGCGGTGACGTGGCGACACGGTCCTTCGGCGTCGACCTCGACGCCGGGTCACCCGCCCTCACCCCGATCGCCGGCCAGCGCGCTTTCCCGTACAAGGTCAGCCGCACCGACCCCGAGGTCTTCTACGTCAAGGCCGACGCCAAGCAGCACGACGTGCGATGGCACCTGGAAGTGCAGTGGTCCAGCGGCGGCCGGCGCGGGGTGTTCAGGATCGACGACCAGGGCAGGCCCTTCCGCACCAGCGGTTCCATGGGCAGGCCCTCGTATCAGCAGCCGCCGGGGGACACCCGGTGGTCGCCCGCCCCCAAGGGCTGACCGTCCGCGTTCCACCGAGGCGTTCCACGGCCTGGCATGTGCGCAGGTCAGGCCGTGTGTGGCCGTCCCGGCGTCCCGGAATGCCGGGCGGGCCTTGGAGCGGGGACGGGTGACGCCGCAGGCTGATGACGCCTCGGGGAACACCGGGGCGACCACCGGTCACTGACCTCTCATCAGGAGCAGCCCCCATGCGCTTCGCACGTATCGTCGCTTCCGCCGCCCTGTCCGCCGCCGCCGTTCTGGCGACGGCGGCCGTTCCCGCCCAGGCCGCCCCGCAGGCGGACCGGGGCCCGGTCCGGGCGCTGTGCTCCACCTCGTCCGCCGACTTCACCGTGCGGAACGTGAGCCGCCCGGTCAACCACCAGCTGCTGACCGTCACCAACACCGGCTCCGAGTCCTGCACCCTCGTCAAGGCCCCGCTCCTGGGCTTCGACAACGACACCTACGTCGGCGCCCAGGCGATCGAGGAGTCGGCGCCGCAGTCGGTCGTGACGCTCGAGCCGGGCCGGTCCGCCTATGCGGGCATCCGGCTGTCGTCCGCCGACGGCTCCGGGGAGAACGGGCGTGACGTCCGCACCGTGCATGTCTTCCTCGACAGCGGTGACGGTTCCGAGGGCGGACCCGACTCGCTGGCCCTGCCGAAGGGCACGTGGATCGACGACAGCGCGGCCGTCACCTACTGGCAGTCCGATGTCTCCGACGCCTTGATGTGGTGACCACGGCGCTTCCCCAGCCAGAAGAAGATCGCCGGGATATTCCGGAGGATGCCTCCGTATGACGTGACAAGAGGCACATGGAACCGGCTCATCCAGTACGTCACGGCGTCAGCGGGCGCTCGTATGCTCGGACAATGACTTCGAGCGCACAGCGACCCGAGCAACCCGCACCGACCTCCAACGCGATGCGGCGCGCGCTCAGGCGCGCCCGGGACGGCGTGGCGCTCGACGTCACCGAGGCGGCCGTGCTGCTCCAGGCGCGCGGCGACGACCTCGTCGACCTGTGCGCCTCCGCCGCCCGGGTCCGCGACGCGGGCCTGGAGGCGGCGGGCCGGCCCGGAGTCATCACCTACTCCAAGAGCGTCTTCATCCCGCTCACCCGCCTCTGCCGCGACAAGTGCCACTACTGCACCTTCGCCACCGTCCCCGGCAAGCTGCGGCGCGCGGGCCACGGGATGTTCATGTCGCCCGACGAGGTCCTCGCCATCGCCCGGCGCGGCGCCGAACTCGGCTGCAAGGAAGCCCTCATCACCCTCGGCGACAAGCCCGAGGACCGCTGGCCCGAGGCCCGCGAGTGGCTCGAGGCCGAGGGCTACGACGACACCATCGCGTACGTACGGGCCATGGCGATCCGCATCCTCGAAGAGACCGGGCTGCTGCCACACCTGAACCCCGGCGTGATGTCCTGGACGGACTTCCAGCGGCTCAAGCCCGTCTCCCCCTCGATGGGCATGATGCTCGAGACCACGGCGACCCGCCTGTGGAGCGAGCCCGGCGGCCCGCACCACGGCTCGCCGGACAAGGAACCGGCCGTCCGGCTGCGCGTCCTGGAGGACGCCGGGCGCAGCTCCGTGCCGTTCACCAGCGGGCTGTTGATCGGGATCGGCGAGACGTACGAGGAGCGCGCGGACTCGCTGTTCGCGCTGCGCCGCGTCTCCCGCGCCTATCACGGCATCCAGGAACTCATCATGCAGAACTTCCGCGCCAAGCCGGACACGGCCATGCGCGGCATGCCCGACGCGGAGATGGACGAGCTCGTCGCCACCGTCGCCGTCGCCCGGCATATCATGGGCCCCTCCGCCTGCCTGCAGGCGCCGCCCAACCTGGTGGACGACGAGTACGCCCGCCTGATCGGCGCCGGCATCGACGACTGGGGCGGCGTCTCGCCCCTGACGCCGGATCACGTCAACCCCGAGCGCCCCTGGCCCCAGATCGAGGAGCTCGCCGAGCGCTCGGCCGCCGCCGGGTTCGAGCTGAAGGAACGGCTCGCGGTCTACCCCGAGTTCGTCCTGCGCGGCGAGCCCTGGCTGGACCCGCGCCTGCTGCCGCACGTACGGGCGCTGGCCGACCCCGAGACGGGCCTGGCCCGCCCCGACGCCGTCGTCGAGGGCCACCCCTGGCAGGAGCCCGAGGAGGTCTTCGTCCCCAGCGGACGCACGGACCTGCACCGCACCGTCGACACCGAGGGCCGCACCGCCGACCGGCGCGACGACTTCGACGAGGTGTACGGCGACTGGGAGGCGCTGCGCGAGGCCGCGGCGCCCGGCATGGTGCCCGAGCGGATCGACACCGACGTGCGCGAGGCGCTGTCCCAGGCCGCCGACGACCCCACGCGGCTCACCGACGCCCAGGCGCTGGCCCTGCTGCACGCCGACGGCCCCGCGCTGGACGCGCTGTGCGGCATCGCCGACGACCTGCGGCGGGCCACGGTCGGCGACGACGTCACCTACATCGTCACGCGCAACATCAACTTCACCAACGTCTGCTACACCGGCTGCCGCTTCTGCGCCTTCGCCCAGCGCCGCACGGACGCCGACGCCTACACCCTCTCCCTGGACCAGGTCGCCGACCGCGCCCAGCAGGCGTGGGACGTGGGCGCGGTCGAGGTGTGCATGCAGGGCGGCATCCACCCCGACCTGCCGGGCACGGCCTACTTCGACGTCGCGCGGGCGGTCAAGGAGCGCGTGCCGGACATGCACGTGCACGCCTTCTCGCCCATGGAGATCGTCAACGGTGCCACCCGCACCGGCCTGTCCCTGCGCGAGTGGCTGACCGCCGCCAAGGAGGCCGGGCTCGACACCATCCCCGGCACCGCCGCCGAGATCCTCGACGACGAGGTCCGCTGGGTCCTCACCAAGGGCAAGCTGCCCACGGCCACCTGGATCGAGGTCGTCAAGACCGCGCACGAGCTCGGCATCCGCTCGTCCTCCACGATGATGTACGGACACGTGGACCAGCCCCGGCACTGGCTGGGCCACCTGCGCACGCTGGCGGAGATCCAGAAGGAGACCGGCGGGTTCACGGAGTTCGTGACCCTCCCCTTCATCCACACCAACGCCCCCGTCTACCTCGCCGGCATCGCCCGCCCCGGACCGACCCACCGCGACAACCGCGCGGTCACCGCCATGGCCCGGGTGCTGCTCCACCCGCACATCACCAACATCCAGACGAGCTGGGTGAAGCTGGGCGCCGACGGGGCGGCGGAGATGCTCCGCTCGGGCGCCAACGACCTGGGCGGCACGCTGATGGAGGAGACCATCTCCCGCATGGCGGGCTCGTCGTACGGGTCGTACCGCTCGATCCACGACCTGGTGGCCATAGCGGAGAAGGCCGGACGGCCGGCGCGGCCGCGCACGACGGTGTACGGCGCGGTGTCCCAGGAGCGGCAGGACGCGGCGCTGGCCTCGGACGGGCATCTGCCCGAGCTGCTGCCGGTGCTGGGGAACGACTGAGATCCGCCGGGGGACGGCTGAGAACCGCTCGGGGACGGCTGACAACCCGTATTCGCACAAGTGTTGCGGTTCTGTCGCCGCCCGCCGACCCGGCGGCGACAGACCCCGCATAGGGTTTCCCGCATGTCTTGGCCCCAGAACCCTCAGCAGCCGCAGCAGCCCGAGCAGCCGCAGGACCCTCAGTCGTCACAGGGCGGCTTCGGCCCGGCGCCCGCATGGGGCCCGAACGGCGACGGACACGCCCAGCCCACGATGCTCTCCCAGCCGGCCGTGCCGGCACCGCCGGGACCGGCGCACGGCGGTCCCGGCATGCCGCCGCCCCCGCCGGGTCCGGCGCAGGGCGGCGCCCACGCGCAGCCCACGATGCTCTCCCAGCCGGCCGTCCCGCCCCCGCCGGGTCCGGCGCACGGCGGCCCTGGCATGGCCCCGCCCCCGCCGGGTCCGGCGCAGGGCGGCGCCCACGCGCAGCCCACGATGCTCTCCCAGCCGGCCGTCCCGCCCCCGCCGGGACCGGCGCACGGCGGCCCCGGCATGGCCCCGCCCCCGCCGCCCGCGCCGTACGGCGGTCCCGGCATGGCCCCGCCGCCCGGAGCGCACCAGGCGCACCAGGCGCACCAGGCGCCGCCGCAGCAGCCGCAGTACGGGATGCCCCCGGGCATGCAGCAGCCGGGCATGCCGCCGGGCGGCCCCGCGCCGCGCCCGCCGAAGAAGAACACCACGCTCCTCGCCGTCGTCGGCGGCGTCGTGGCGCTGGCGGTCATCGGCGGTGCCGGCGTCTACTTCCTGACCGGCGACGACGGCGACAAGAAGGCCGACGAGGCCCAGGGCGCGCCCAAGAACCCGGGCGACGAGAAGGGGAAGGACAAGCAGCCGGAGGCGCCCGCCCAGGGCGGCGACGGCGGCGCCTCGGCCGCCCCCGGCTCCTCCCAGCCGATGGTCGCCGGCTGGCAGACCCAGATGCGCCAGGAGCACTTCTTCCAGTACGACGTGCCGGGCAAGGCCGACAAGTGGAAGGTCTTCCCCACGGACACCGCCGTCTCCTACACCGAGAACGGCAAGCCGGCCGTCGTGATGTCCGGCACCGCCAACTTCAAGGAGGGCGGCTGCGCCTCGTCCGCCAACCCCGACTCGGTCGGCGAGGCCGGCAAGGGCCAGCTCGCCACGGTCGGCACCACCGGCGGCGGCCGGGACGGCGACCTGAAGACGAACGCCCGGAACTGGGCGGGCAACTGGGGCTTCTTCGCCTACGGCGGCAAGGACCACAAGCCGAAGATCGAGATCACGGACGAGAAGGCCTGGACGCGCAACGGCCTCGAGGGCTGGACCGCCACCGCCAAGGTGACGATCGCCAACCGCCCGAGCCTCTGCGTGCCGGCCACCGCGATCGTCAAGAGCATCGCCCAGAAGATGCCCGACGGCACCTTCCACGGCTGGGTCCTCTACGCCGACCAGGGCGTCCCGGACGCCCTGTCCACCGAGCAGATCGACAAGATCATGGGGACGGTCCGGCCGCTCAAGAAGAGCTGACGGGCCGGAAGGTCCGGTGGACATGACGGAGCCCTCTCGGCCGGGACGGCGTGCCAGGCGAGAGGGCTCTGTGCGGCGGTGTCCTCACGGCGATCGCGGTGATGGCGACGCTGTGCCGGAGGACCCGCGGTTGATCAGAGGGCGCGCGAACCGTCGTTGACGACCGCCACGAACGCGGACCAGTTCTCGGGGGTGAAGGCGAGGGACGGGCGCTGCGGGTCCTTCGAGTCACGGACCGCGATCGTGTGCCGCACAGGGGAGGCGACCTCCACGCAGTCGCCGTGGGCCAGCGAGTACGAGGACTTCCGCCACGTGGTCTTTCCCTGCTGAATCGCCATGAGTTGCTCCGATGCCATTGAGGTACAGCTGTGTGCTGATGAGCCCTGATCCTTTGGATCAGACCGCCGGTTTCCCGAGGCGCGATCGACGTTACGCGCCAACATCACCAGATGAACGGGCTCATCACTCGACCGGATGGCGTATTCCATTCATCCCTTCCGTGGGGAGGGAGAGCGGTGTACCTTCCCTCCCGCACGAGCGGATGGACAGAATCCGGTGGCAGCAGAGCCGGATGGGGCCTGAGGGAACGGGCCTTGGGGCACCGTTCCTTGGGCATCGACGTTCCTCGGGCGGCGGCGTCCCTCGGGCGCGACCGCTCAGCCCTCGCCGGCCCCCGCCCAGTCCTCGGCGATCTGGAGGATGAACCGCCGGGAGTCCTCGGCGTTGAGAGCCTGCATCCGCAAATGCTCGTACATCACGCTGTAGGCCTGGACGTCGTTGGGCTTCTCCAGATAAAGATCGCTGGTGATCCCTTCCAGATACACCGTGCTGGCGTCCTGCGGGTCATGGAATTCAAGAATCGAGAATTTTCCGTACATGCCGGGATGAGCGCCCACCGAATAGGGCAGCACCTGCACCGTGATGTGCGGCTGGAGACTGAACTCCACCAGATGCTCCATCTGTTCCCGCATGATGGAGCCGCTGCCCACGATCCGGCGCAGCGCCGACTCGTCGATCACCGCCCACAGGCGCATCGGGTTCTCCGGGTCGGTGATGCGCTCCTGGCGCCGCATGCGCACCTGCACCCGCCGCTCGACATCCGCCGCGGTCGCCTCCGGCCAGGAACCCTCGGTCACCGCACTGGCGTAATTCGGGGTCTGCAGCAGACCCGGAACGAGCGACGCCTCGTACACCCGCAACGAGGCGGCGTCGGTTTCCAGGCCGATATAGACGCTGTAGGGAATGTCGCCGAAGGCGTGCCACCAGCCCTGCTGGCGCGACTCCTTGGCCATCTGCATCAGGGAATCCACGATGCGGTGGTCCTCGACCCCGTACACGCTGCACAGGTCCCGGACGTCACGCTGGCTGATGCTGCGGCGCCCGTTCTCCAGGCGACTGATCTTCGACTGCGAGACCAGTAGCCGCTCGGCCACCTCCTCGGCGGTCATGCCCTTGAGTTCTCGGAGCTTGCGCAGCTCCTGCCCCAAGCGGCGCCGCCTCACGGTGGGGTTGACACTGGACGCCACGGGACGCACCTCCGGCTCCGTCATGCTGCTTCTCTCCTGCTCCGCAGCCTGCCACCACTGGCCTGGGCGGCGCTGGAAAATGCTTACACCAAGTCCGCCCGCGGCGACCGGCACTTGGGGGCGCGTGACGTAGGGGTGTCTACGCACGGGCGCGCGGACAGGCGCGCGGGGCGGCGGGGCCGTGTCGTCGAGGTCGACGCCACGGCCCGCCGCCCCGCGCGCTGTCGCGGCTACCGGACCGGCTCGTGGGGACTGCGGTGCGGTCGGGTGGAGCGGAAGGCGATGCGTGGTTCAGCGGCTGCTGAACCGTTTCACGAGACGCCCGCGCGGGCCATGACGCCATGCTGCTGCGCCTGCTGCGCGGCGGCCACCCCGGCCGCCTCGGAGGGGGGCCGTACGGCCGTGCCCCGGCGTCCCGTTCCATTGCCGCCGGCCGTCGCCGGCGCCCGTCGCGGCTGCGCCGCGACGCCGTTCTGCACGTCCATCACGGCGTGCGCCACCAGCCCGCCCATGGGGTCGTGCCGGATCAGGTCCCGGAGCCGGGAACGCGAGGAGCGGCCCTCGTTCCCCGGGTAGAGGTGCTTTCCGAGACCGACCGCGTGGGCCAGCGCGGCGAGCGCCGCGGTCCGCGGGTCCGGCGGGACGCCGGTGCGGATCGCGCTGTCCAGCCGGGTCCTGATCTCCCGGCTGATGGCCGTGTCCGTCGCCTGGTAGCGCGTGGTCGGCAGCACCCCGCACATCTGGCCCGCCACGGCATGCACCATGCCGCACCGCTCCAGGTGCGTGAGATACGTCTGACGCAGCCCCAGCCGGGGCCCGCCGATCCAGTGCACGGCCCGCACCGGGCTGCCGCGACGGCGCAGCAGTTCGAGCGCGGTGTCCAGCGTCGGATCTCCTGTCGGCCGTGGGTGGACCACGGCGATACGATCCCCGTCTGGGGCTATCCGTCCGGCCAGAGCCAGCTCCACGAGCTGGGCTCCGGCGAGACCGAGGTCGAGCGACTGCGGCTGCGCCGTTGTTCCCGTCGCCGGGTCCAAGGCGAGCAGCAGAAGCTCCTCCGGAATTGTTCTGCGGCTCCTGCCCATCCATGCCTCCCCGCGTGGATGAGTGACAGGGTGACCCCTCTCACATTGGTCTGTCGAGAGTGCGTGGTGGCTTCGGGCGGGAACCGGTAGGTATGTCGTCTCGTCTTGCACGTGGGTGAAGACCTGACGATGTCCTCTGACGTACGGTGCGCTGCGACGTGACGTGCCAGAGGACACTGGTACACGTTGAGAGCATCGGGGAGCGGGGCGACCAGTCGCCCCGCCTCGGCGTATGGCGCGGGAATTCGAGGAGGCATCGGTGGCGGGCGAGTCCCCCGACAAGTCGGAGCAGCGGAAGTCGTCGGGGGAGACGACTGGCACGACCGGCGGCGAACGCGATCCCAGGCTCGGAGTCATCCGGGAAACGGGGTCTTCGGTGAAGACGGCTGTGAAGCCGTCCTCGGCCGCGCCCGGCTCTGAGGACGTTTCCCCCGAGGAGAGCACGGACGCGGCCCCGGCCGACGCCGGATCCGGCCCCGGCAAGGGCGCTGGGAAGGCTGCTGACGGTGCCTCCGCGTCCGCAAAGGCCCCCGGGCGCGACGACCGCCTGAAGGCCGCCGTGGAGGCGTGGGTGGCCGGGGCGGACGAGGACGAGGCCGACTCCGGCGTCGACTCCGGTGCCGACGCCGGCGAGGCGGAGACCGACGACGCCGAGGCCGCCTCCGCTCCCGCGGAGAAGCCCGCCGCGAAGCCGGACCCGAAGCCGGCCGCCGAGCCGGACTCGAAGCCCGCTCCCGCCGTCGACAAGCCGACCGCGGTCTTCAAGACCGTCACCTCGAAGGACGCCAAGGACGCCAAGGGCGCGGCCAAGGCCGACGAGGCCCAGGCGGCCGACGAGGACGCCAAGGGGGGCGAGGCCGGCAAGTCCGACGAGCCCGCCGCCGACCAGCCGACCGCCGTCTTCCGTACGATGCCGGCGAAGGCCGAAAAGGCTGACAAGGCCGACAAGAGCGAGAGCGCCGAGAAGGCCGGCAAGCCTGCCGCCGATCAGCCGACCGCCGTCTTCCGCACGATGCCGCCGAAGGCCGAGGGCAAGCAGGGCGACTCGTCCGCCGGCGACAAGCCCGCCGTCGACAAGCCCACCGCGGCCTTCAAGGCCGTGGCCCCGAAGGACGCCAAGGACTCGAAGGACTCCAAGGCCGGCGACGAGGCCAAGGCCGGCGGCAAGCCCGCCGCCGCCAAGCCCGCCATCGAGGAGCCCACCGAGCTCCTCAAGGCGCCCACCCCGCTCCCGACCCCCGGTCAGGAGCGCAAGAGCCAGTTCGTCCCGCTCAAGAAGGACGACGAGGCCCCCGCCAAGCCCGCGACGGCGAAGCCCGCCACGCCCAAGGCCGGCGCGCCCGCGAAGCCGGCGGCGCCCAAGCCCGCCGTGCCCGGCAAGCCGTCCGTGCCCGGCAAGCCCGGCGTCCCGGTGTCGGCTCCGCCGCCCGTCGGGCCGCCCGGTGCCGCGGCGCGTCCGCAGGGGCCGCAGCAGCCGGCGGCGCCGCTGGATCTGCTGGCTCAGCTGACCAACACTCCGCCGCCGCCGGAGACGCCCGTCCGCACGTTCGCGCGCCGGGTGAAGATCTGGACGCCGCTGGTGATCCTGCTGGGGATCGTCTTCGTCGTCGTGCAGTCGTTCCGGCCGCTGCCGGAGCCGAAGCTCTCGCTGGCCGGGAAGAAGTCCTTCACCTTCGCGGGCGAGCAGCCCGACATGGCCTGGCCGCAGCAGGGCCAGTCCGCGGTGAAGGTGCTGGGCTCCGGTGACGTGGGCACGTCCGGCGACCAGAAGCCCGTGCCGACGGCGAGCGTCGCCAAGGTGATGACGGCGTACGTGATCCTCAAGGACCACCCGCTGCAGCGGGGCGAGAAGGGCTCGCCGATCACCATCGACGCCCAGGCGGCCGCCGAGTCCCAGGCCAAGGACGAGTCGCGCCTGATCGTGACGGAGAACCAGCAGTTCTCGCAGTACGACATGCTGCAGATGCTGCTCATCCCCTCCGGCAACAACATCGCCCGCCAGCTGGCGCGCTGGGACTCGAAGTCCGAGGAGGAGTTCGTCACGAAGATGAACGCCGCCGCCAAGGACCTCGGCATGACGAACACGACGTACACGGACCCCAGCGGTCTGAAGGAGACGACCAAGAGCACCGCCACGGACCAGGTGAAGCTGGCCGAGGTGATCATCAAGAACCCGGTCGTCCGCGAGATCGTGGGCAAGCCCAACGCGACGATCCAGGGCCTGGGCGAGCCGATCTACAACAACAACGACAAGCTGCTGACCAAGGGCACCGGCGTGCTGGGCGTCAAGACCGGCTCCAGCGGCCCGGCCGGCGGCGCGCTGATGTGGGCGGCCAAGCGGACGATCGACGGCAAGGAGCGGCTGATCGTCGGCGCCACCATGGACCAGCGCAACCCGCGCTCGACCGACGCCAACGCCCACCTCGCGGTGGTGCTCGAGAACAGCTACAAGCAGACGCTGGCCGTCCAGAAGTCCCTGACCTCGGCGTCCGTGATCAAGAAGGGCGACGTCGTCGGCCAGGTCGAGGACGGTCTCGGCGGCCGCACCCCGGTCGTGGCCACGAAGGACGTCACGGCCGTGGGCTGGGCGGGCTTCACGACCAAGTTCACGCTGAGCGACGCCGGCCGCAAGCTCCCGCACTCGGCGAAGGCCGGGACCGAGGTCGGCGAGCTGACCGTGGGCAGCGGCGCGGACGCGGTCAAGGTGCCGGTGGCGCTGAAGGCGCCCCTGGCCGAGCCGTCCTTCGGCTCGAAGCTGACGCGCCTGGGCTGACGCGCCTGGGCTGACGTGCCCGGTGCGGCTCCCGGTCCGTACTCCGCGTACGGGCCGGGAGCCGCCGCACGGCCTCGGAGATGTGTGGAGGCGTGTCAGGACGTGGGGGTTTGCTCGCCACGACCGGGCATGCGTGAAGATGGGGTGATTGGAACCTCGGGGGAAAGACGGGGAGAGCCGCAGTGAGCACCGTGGGGCCGGCGCGTGCCGGTAGGCCGGGAGAGCCGGACAGTGAGAGATCCGGCGACGGCGCCACCGGGCCGTATCCGGCGCCCGGAGCGTCCGGCCGGCGCCGCCCGTCGTGGGCGGTGGTGCCGGGCCACCGGCGCGACGGCGGGTGGGCGCTCCTCACCCGGACCGTCCCGCTGACCCTCCTCGTGGCCGCGGTGCTGAACCTGCTGTGGGTGCTGGTCTTCGCCAACAGCGGCGGCGACCTGGCCGCGCAGGACGCGTGGGCCGAGTTCGCGCTGCAGCACCCGGAGTCGGCGTACAACCTCGCCTGGTACGGCGGGATGCACCCCGTCTCGTACAGCGTGATCTCGCCCTACCTCATGGCGCTGCTGGGCGTGCGCACCACGATGATGATCGCGAGCACGGTCTCGGCCGGGCTGATCGCGCTGCTGCTCGTGCGCAGCCGGGTGGTGAAGCGGCCGCTGTGGCCGGCGCTGTACGGGACGTTCGCGCTGCTGTGCAACGCCATATCCGGCCGGGTGACCTTCGCGCTGGGCGTGATGTTCGGGCTGGCGGCCGTGGCGACGATCTTCGCGTGGCCGGCGGCCTGGCGCGCGGACGGCCGCTACCGCTGGGGACGGGCGGCGCTGGCCGGCCTGACGGCGGGGCTGGCGACGGCCTCGAGCCCGGTGGCGGGCCTGTACGTGGGCATCGTGGCCGCCGCGCTGTGGCTGGGCGCCCGCCGCCCGGCGGCGTACGCGCTGGGGCTGACGCCGGTGCTGGTCGTGGGGCTGTCGGCGTGGCTGTTCCCGTTCTCCGGGCAGCAGCCGATGTCGTTCGCCTCGGTGATCCTGCCCCTCCTCGCGGGCGTCTTCGGGATGGTGTTCACGCCCTCCTCGTGGCGGACGGTCCGCGTCGTCTCGGCGCTGTACGCGCTGGGTGTGCTGCTGGTCTGGCTGATCCCCTCGCAGATCGGGACGAACATCTCCCGGCTCGGCATGATCTTCGGCGGGGTGGTGCTGATCGCGGCCCTGATGGAGGTCGAGGTCCCGCCGCGGGCCGAGCTGTTCCGGCGCGGCCGGGTCTGGACCGCGAGCGTGCTGGCGGTGCTGACCCTCACGATCTGGCAGTCCGCCAACTCCATCAGCGACATCATCCACACCACCCCCGCCGCCTCCTGGGCCCGCGAGCTGGCCCCCCTGGTCGACCGGCTGCAGCGGGTGGACGCCTCGCGCGGCCGGGTCGAGGTCGTCCCGGCGCGCAGCCACCGCGAGGCCTCGGCGCTGTTCCCCTACGTGAACCTGGCCCGCGGGTGGAACCGGCAGGCCGACCTCAAGCGCAACCCGCTCTTCTACGAGGAGGGCCTGCTCACCCCGGCCAGCTACCGCGACTGGCTCGACCGCTGGGCCGTGCACTACGTGGTGCTGCCCACCGACGAGCCGGACAACGCGGGCGTCGAGGAGGCCAAGCTGGTCGGCGCCGGGCAGACGTACCTGCGCGAGATCTGGTCGGACGCCAACTGGCGGCTGTTCGAGGTCAAGGACCCCACGCCGCTCGCGGACCCGCCGGCGACGGTGGACAAGGTGAAGGCCAACGAGATCACCGTCACCGTGCGGTCGGCGGGCGTGGTGCGGGTCCGCATCCCGTACTCGCCGTGGCTGGCGCTGGTGGACGAGGGCGGCAAGGCGCTCCAGCCGCCCAAGGCGGGGCCGCGCGGCGAGCCGGCGGTCAACGTCCACGGCTGCCTGGCCAAGCAGGTGGTGCCCGCGAAGGCGGGCGAGCCGGAGGACGACTGGACCCTGCTGCGCGCCCCGCGCGCGGGGACGTACCGCATCGCGTCGCCGTACAAGCTGCCGCGCGGCACGGGTTGCCCGGAGGACCTGGCGCCCTGACGGTCGGGTGGCCTGACGGTCGGGTGGCCTGACGCCGGCGGAACGCACCGGAACGTGAGTCGAACGGGTGACCGAGGGTAGCGCCTCGGTCACCCGTTCGTCGTCCGCCGGGCTGCGGGCCGGGGGGATCGCGGCTTCGCTCGGCATAGAGAAGCGCGGAAACCCGACTCCGTTGCGGCACATCGGCGTGCCGCGTCCGCGCTCACGGAGGAAGCATGCGTACTGCACGAGTGCTCACCGGGGCCGCCCTCGCCATAACGGCACCGGTCCTGTCGAGCGGCCCCGCGCACGCCGACGAGGCCTTCGGACAGCTGGAGGTCAGCCCGAGCAGCGTGCGGCCGGGCGCGACGGTCACGGTGAACACCACCGCCTGCGGCCCCAAGGGGCACGGCACGGGTGACGCCAGCGCGGTCGGCGGCCCGGCGTCGTTCGACCTCACGCCCGGCAGCCACAAGGAGGTCGTGGTGGGCCGGTTCAAGGTGCCCGACTCGGCGAAGCCCGGCACGTACGGCATCGGCGCCAAGTGCGACGACGGCAAGGAGGCCACGGGCGACCTGATGGTCACCGAGGGCGCCGGAGGCTCCCGGTCCGCCGCCTCCTCCGCCCCCGCATCGGCCCCCGCCTCCGCCGCCCCCGCCTCGAAGCCGGCCGCGCCGAGCATGCCGGCGACCATGCCGGCGACGCCCGCCTCGCCCCCCATGGGCGGCATGCGGACCGGCGTCGGCGGGACGAGCGAGAGCTCGGGCACGGCCGAGATCGTGGCGGGCGCGGCCGTGCTGGCCACGGCGGCCGTCGCCGGCACCTGGTTCCTGCGCCGCCGCGGCGGCGGCAGCCGGGTCTGACCGAGGCCCTCCCGGGTGCCGGCCGGTCCGCCCCTCGGTCCCCGGACGCGCGCACGGCGTCCGGGGGCCTGGGACGGCCCCGGAGGATTCCCGGGCAGCGGCGCCTTCCTGCGGGCCGCGCCCGTGCCCCGGGAGCGCCCTGAGCACCGCGTCGAGCGCGACGCCCGGCGCAAGGCGCTGCTCGCCGCCGTGCTCATGGTCGCGCTGCTGGCGGGCAGCTGGCTCATCGAGCACGGCGCCAAGGACCAGGCGCCGCCGCCCCAGCCCTCCAGAGCCGAGGCGTTCGCCGCCCCGGACGAGCCCCTCCTCGCCCCGCGCCGCAACGAGCGGATGGTCCCGCCGCTGCCGCCCGCCGCCCCCACGCGCGTGGTCATCCCCGCCATCCGGGTCGACGCCCCGCTGATGCCGCTCGGGCTGCTGCCGGACCGGAGCCTGGCGAGCCCGCCGGAGGCGGACACCAACCTCGCCGGGTGGTACGCCGCCGGGACCGCGCCCGGCGCGTCCGGCACCGCCGTCGTCGCCGGGCACGTCGACAACGAGAGCGGCCCGGCGGTCTTCTACAACCTCGGCGCCCTGAAGAAGGCCGACACCGTGGAGATGGCCCGCGCGGACGGGCGGACCGCCGTCTTCACCATCGACGCCATCGAGGTCTACGACCGGCAGCGCTTCCCGTCCGCGAAGGTGTACGGCTCCTCCGGGCGGGCCGAGCTGCGGCTGATCACCTGCGGCGGCGGCTTCTCGACGGAGGACGACGCCTACCTGGGCAACGTGGTGGTCTACGCCCACCTGACCGGGGTGCGCGTGACACCCCGGCCGGCGGGCGACTGGAAGGCCCCGGCCCGGGACCGAGGCCGAGGCCCGAGGGCGCCCTAGAACTCCTCAGAACTTCTCGGAACTCCTCAGAAGTCCTCGAAGGGGGGTTCCTCGTCGCCCCAGTGCGGCTCCTCCTCGGGCCACGGCGGCTCGTCCCCGGCCGTCGGCCGGGGCGCCGTCGCCCGGGGCGCCGCCGGGCGGGCCTGCCGCGGCCGGCTGTCCGCGCGCGGCGCGGGCACCTGCGGCGCCGAAGCGTGCGGCGCGGCCGGCACGGCAGGCGCGGCCGGGGCGTCCGCGGCGTCCGGCCCGGCGTCGCCGAGGCCCGTGAGCACCTCGAGGATCTGCTCGCCGTACTTCGCGAGCTTGTTCTCGCCGACGCCGCCCACCGCGGACAACGTCCCGAGCGAGGCCGGCCGGGCCGTGGCGATCTCGCGCAGCGTGGCGTCGTGGAAGATCACGTAAGCGGGTACGCCCTGCTCCCGCGCGGCCGCCGCCCGCCAGGCGCGCAGCGCCTCGAAGACCGGCACCGCGGAGGCGGGCAGGTCGACCGGGGCGGCGCGCTTGCCCGTACCCGAGGACTTCGCGGACTTGGACGAGCGGGCCGGCTTCTTCGGCTCGCGGCGCAGCGGCACCTGGCGGCGCGAGCCGAGCACGTCCGCGCTGGCGTCGGTGAGGACGAGCGTGCCGTAGTCGCCCTCCACGGCCAGCAGGCCCTGGGCCAGCAGCTGCCGCACCACGCCCCGCCATTCGGCGACGGACAGCTCGGCGCCGATGCCGAAGACGGACAGGGCGTCGTGGTCGAACTGGATGACCTTCGCGGTCTTCTTGCCCAGCAGGATGTCGATGATGTGGCCCGCGCCGAACTTCTGCCGCCGCTCCCGGGCCAGCCGGAAGATCGCCGACAGGAACTTCTGGGCGGCGACCGTGCCGTCCCAGGTCTCCGGCGGGGTCAGGCACGTGTCGCAGTTGCCGCAGGCGGTGCTCGGCTGGCCGAAGTACTCCAGCAGCCGCACGCGACGGCAGGAGACCGTCTCGCACAGGGCCAGCATGGCGTCCAGGTGGGTGCCCAGACGGCGGCGGTGCGCGTCGTCGCCCTCCGAACCGTCGATCATCTTGCGCTGCTGGACGACGTCCTGCAGGCCGTAGGCCAGCCAGGCCGTCGAGGGCAGGCCGTCACGGCCGGCGCGGCCGGTCTCCTGGTAGTACCCCTCGACGGACTTGGGGAGGTCCAGGTGGGCCACGAAGCGGACGTCCGGCTTGTCGATGCCCATGCCGAAGGCGATCGTCGCGACCATGACGACGCCGTCCTCGCGCAGGAAGCGCGACTGGTTGGCCGCGCGCGTGCCCGCGTCCAGGCCCGCGTGGTACGGCAGGGCCTCGACGCCGTGCTGGGCCAGGAACGCGGCGGTGTCCTCCACCCCCTTGCGCGAGAGGCAGTAGACGACGCCCGCGTCGCCGGCGTGCTCGGTGCGCAGGAGCTCCAGCAGCTGCTTCTTCGGGTCGTTCTTGGGCTCGATGCGGTACTGGATGTTGGGCCGGTCGAAGCTGGCGACGAAATGCCGGGCGTCGCGCAGGTTCAGCCGCGTCGCGATCTCCGTACGCGTGGCGTCGGTGGCGGTCGCGGTCAGGGCGATGCGCGGCACGTCCGGCCAGCGCTCGTGCAGCGCGGACAGGGCGAGGTAGTCGGGCCGGAAGTCGTGGCCCCACTGGGCGACGCAGTGCGCCTCGTCGATGGCGAAGAGGGAGATCTTGCCCCGCTCGAGCAGCCGCAGCGTGGCGTCCACGCGCAGCCGCTCGGGCGCCAGGTAGAGAAGGTCCAGCTCGCCGGCGAGGAACTCGGCCTCCACCGTGCGGCGTTCGTCGAAGTCCTGCGTGGAGTTCAGGAAGCCGGCCCGCACGCCGAGCGCCCGCAGCGCGTCGACCTGGTCCTGCATGAGCGCGATCAGCGGTGAGACGACGACGCCCACGCCCGGCCGGACGAGCGCCGGGATCTGGTAGCACAGCGACTTGCCGCCGCCGGTCGGCATCAGGACGAGCGCGTCGCCGCCGGCGACGACATGCTCGATGATCTCTTCCTGATCGCCGCGGAAGGCGTCGTAGCCGAAGACGCGGCTCAGGCAGGCCAGGGCGTCGCTGCCGGCGGCGGCTTCGGTGATCGTTGTGGGGTCGGCCATTGAAGAAGTCTACGAGCCGCCACCGACACCCGGTGGTGGATCACACGATCGGGCCGGGCCGGGCGGTCGGGCGACGTCGATCGGGCCATGTCGATCAGGCACGTCGATCAGGCCACGTCGATTCCGTAGTCGCGCACCAGCGCCTCGAGCCCGCCCGGGTACCCCTTGCCGCCGATCACGAAGTCCCAGTCGCCGCTCGCCCGCCTGCGGAAGGAGCCCAGCACCAGCGCCTTCTCACCCGGCCGCCCGTCGGAGACCTCCAGCCGCCCCAGCTCGGCGCCGGAGGCGTCGGCCAGGCGTATCCGGGCGTCGGTGAAGTGCGAGAGATCGGCGTCCGGGTCGACCGCCGGGTCTATCGCCGCCACCAGCACCAGCCGGTCGGCGCCGGCCGGCAGCGCGTCGAAGGCGACCCGCAGCGCCGCCTTGTCGGCGAGCGTGGGCTCGGCCGCGCGCACGGAGCCGTCGGGGGTGCGGGGGTTGTTGTAGAAGACGAAGTGATCGTCGCTGAGGACGCGGGTGCCGTCGCAGACCAGCGCGCAGACGTCGAGGGCGACGCCCCCGGACCAGGACATGCCGAGCAGGTTGTGGTCGTCCGGCGGCGCGGCGGCGGCCCGCCGGCCGCGCGGCGCGCCGCCCCCCAGCCGCCCGCGCAGCCCGTGCTGGGCCAGCAGCTCCACCAGCTCCTCGCCGGGGACCAGCGTCAGCGGCTTGCCGTTGGCGAAGGCGTACGAACCGGGGCCGAACCCCGAGGTGGTCACGAGCACGCCCTTGTTGGCCCCGGCCCCCTGCACGGTGCCGTACAGGTCGCGCACGGCGGTCGGCGGGACGGTCTTGCGGTAGCGCTTGACCTGCACGATGATCCGGCCGCCGCTGATCGGGTCCGGGTCGACGGCCTCGACGTCCACGCCGCCGTCGTTGGAGCGCTGGGTGGTCACCGCGCGCATGCCCCGGGCCCGGAACAGCTCGGCGACCAGCCCCTCGAACGCGACGGGGTCCATCTCGAAGAGGTCCGGGTCGTCGTCGCCGCCGTGCGAGACGACGCCGCGGCCGACCTCGTCCGGCCGCCGCCCCGGCCGCACGGCCGCCATCTGCTCGGGGCGGGCGGCCAGCTGCCCGCCGAGCGCCTCGGTCAGGCACTCCACGGCGCTCACCTGCTCCAGGCGCAGCCCCGCGAAGACGCTCCGGGAGACGGTGACGGCCGCGAGGAAGATCTGCGCGGGCCGCCCGGTGGCCGGGTCGTTGCCGTCGACGAACCCGTTCAGCGCCACGGACTCCAGCGCCCCGAACCCGTCCGCCGCGAACAGCTCGTGCACCGCCAGCAGCACGCACTGCGCCAGCACGTCCCGGTACAGCGCCCGGCGCTGTGTGACGGGCCGGGACATCTCCTTCTGCTCGTCGGCGTTGACCATGTAGCGCACGGACTTCACGTCGGGGACGACGTCCGGGCCGGGCAGCTCCCAGTCGAGCACCAGCTGCCGGGCGGCCGGGTCGTAGGCGGCGGCGATCCGGTGGGGGAAGTCCTCGGGCCAGGCGCCGGAGGCGTAGAGCGCGGCGGAGAAGTACTCCACCACCGCCTCCGGGTCGCCCTCCCGCAGCGCGGCCGCCATCTCGCCGATGCCGGCGTTGTACTCGCGGGTCTCGGCGAGCGTGCTCGCGGCCCACCGGTCGTACTGCTGCCGGTACTCCTCCAGCCGCCGCAGCCGCTCGGTCTCGGCGGCCTGCGCGGCGTACCAGTCGTTCTCGAAGCCCCGCCGGTCGCGCTGGTAGCGGGGGTCGTAGGGGTCCGGCATGACCATGGGCCGGGCCAGGCCGCCGGGGTTGAACGGCTCCAGCCGCTCGGACCGGGCCAGCGCCGCGGTGGTGAACGCCGGCGCCCCGCAGCCGGCCGCCAGCATGCCCTCCAGCGCCGCGACCTTCTCCTCGAGCTCCTCCGTCAGCCGCCGGGCCTCCGCCTCGCGCGCCTGCCGGTAGGCCTGCCGGCGCTCCCGGTCCTGGCGGGCCATCTCGCGGTCGCGCGCCCGCTGTTGCCGCTCCTGGTCCCGCTGCTGCTGCGCCGCCGCCCGCTGCCGGGCCTCGTGCTGGCGCTGCTGCTGCCGCTGGGCCTCCGCCCAGACGCCCATCAGTCCACTGGAGCGGCGGCTCATCGGCTGTGTTCCCTCCCCCGGATACGCCACAGGGCCCCCGGACCACACGTCAGTACTGGCCCGATGACCAGCGGCGATCCCCCAACTCTAATGGGCGGAGGACAAACTGGTCACGGAGTGGTCACAAGGGCCCCGTGGAGGAGAGGAATCCGGTCAGCTCCGCGGGGGATGGGCGTAGGTGGTGGCCAGCAGGGGATGACGCGTCGCGCCGTCGCCGTGCACCAGATGACGCACCGACGAGGGGATGAGCCCCCCGAACAGCGTGCCGACCAGCCCCGCCGCCTGGCAGCGGAGGTGGAAGTCGTACGTCGCCATCGCGGCCCGCACCGCACTGACGCGGTAGCCGTGGGCTCCCGCCCAGCTGTCCGCCCGGTCCAGGTCGGCGTACACCGCGACGATGCCCGCGGCGGTGGAGAACTCCCGCTGCACGCCCAGGTCCTCGGCCGGTCCGAGCACGTCGAGCCCGGCCAGGTAGGAGGTCCCCTCGGCGGTCACCCGGTAGACGCCGGGCTCGGCGCCCTCGCTGCGGAACGCGAAGACGAAGCCCTCCAGCGGGCCCGCCACCTCGTCCAGGCCCCAGTCGTCGCGGTCCCGGCGCAGCACCTCGTCCAGCCGCGCGAGGATCACGTCGGTGCGTACGGGCGTCTGCGCGTACTGCAGCGAGGAGCGCCGCAGCGCGAGCGTGTCCCGTAGGTCGTGGACCGGCCGCAGGTCCTCGGCCTCCGGGGCCGGGGCGACGGGCACGGCGTTCGCGAACGGCACCGCCCGGCGCTCCGCGGCCAGGCCGTCCGAGGCGCTCGTCCGGGAGTTGAGCCCCTCCAGGACGGACCTCATGGTGTCCAGATCGCTCCTCATGACGTACCTCCCAGGGTCGCGACGGCGACGACGGGCTCGTCGGCCGGTGATGTGCCGAGCACATGGGCCAGGGCGTCGTCGTCCCAGTCCGGTGCCGGGGCGAAGCCCAGCCCCAGGTGCCGCGCGACCTCCCGGGCACTGGTCAGCCCGCAGCCGGCGTCCAGGAACGCCAGCCGGAAGCCGAACGTGCCGTATTTGGTCATGACCTTCTTCAGATCGCCGGTGACGACGATCTCGCACGGCGCGTCGCCCGCGGGCACCGTGCTCGAGACGGTCGCGAGCGTGTGGCTGCCCACGGCGTACGCGTAGACGCCCCGGGGCAGCACCCGGTCGTCGCGCAGCACCACATAGGCCGTGGTGCAGCCGATGTTCCCCGCCGCCGCGGTCCAGCGCTTGACGCGTTCCGGCGTGCTCTCGTCGTCCTTGATGCCGAAGGCGACCTTCAGCACCAGCCCGAGGGAGTCCGCGGTGAGCGGGACGTCGCCGGGGGACTCCTCGGGCCGCCCGGCCCCGGCGAGCACGGAGAGGTCGGGGGCCGGAAGCGCCGTGTGGGGGCGGCTCGGCCAGTCCTTGAACTGCGACTGCAGACGCAGGTTGGACGCGTAGTAGTGCGCCTGATGGTCCTTCGGGGACAGGAACGCGCGCGGCGGGATCGCGACCGAGGCCTCATAGACGGCGCCGGCCGGTGCCTGGGGCGCGACCGGCCCCGTCGCGTACGAGCACCGCGGGCACCCCGGACGGCTGACCGCGGGGCGGTAGGTCGTGGCCAGGGTCGCGGCGTCGATCACGCTGGAGTCGATCGGCAGGTGCGTGATCGTGGACCGTGCGACCAGCGCGGTGACGTGGTGCGAGGCCAGGCCGGCGACCAGGTCGCGCAGGTGCTCGGGGGGCTCGCCGGACGGGGCCGCCTCACCGTGGCGGCCGCACTCCAGGCAGGGCGTGATCGCGGGGTCGACGTACGGGCCGACGACGATCGTCGTGGCGTCGGCGCGCACCCTCAGCAGCGGGCGCCCGTCCTCGCGGCAGCGTTCCTCGGTGGCGGCGAGCAGCGCGGCCGACGAGACCGTCTCGAAGAACACGGTGAGCTCGTCCCCGGGTCCGGACGGACCGGCCGGGTCCTCGACCACCTGGCACACCCCGCGCAGCGCCTCCCGGGCGGCGGCGACGAGGGCGGAGTCGCCCTCGAGCCGCACCGGGCGTCGTACCAGCCGCGCCACGGCGTCCGCCCAGGACGGGTTCGCCCCGGTGGAGTTGCCCAGCCGGGAGAGGAAGACGGCGAGCTCGGGAGCCACGCCCGGCTCCTCGCCGGACGCCGCCTCCTCCACCACACCGGCCGTCCACAGCAGGGCCAGGCACTTGTAGACCGCCGCCTCGTCGAGCCCGAGCTCGCGCGCCAGCGCCGCGTGATCGCGGGTGCCGTCGCACGCCTCGGCCAACGGCACCAGTCCTTCGCGCGCGAACGCGCCGGAGAACGCCTGCCCCCGGTCCGCGCCGTCGAGCACGACGGAGTCCCCGGCCCGGCGCAGCCTCACCCCGCGTCGCAGGACGGGCCGGGCCGGAACCGTCAACTGCATGTCCGTACGCGCCGCCCGGCCGATCTGCTCGGCCTTCATCTCGGCAACCATGATCAATCCCCCTCTTTACCGCAGCAGTTCCGGAACCGGCATCGCGCTCGCCGCGCGCTCCTCGGCGAACCTGTCCCCGCACCGCGGGCACCGGTTCACCGACACCGTCGCCGCGGCCGAGACCGCCCCCGAGACGAGGTTGAAGGTCCGCACGGTGCCCCCGATCCCCGTGACGCCCGAGGCGATCTCGGTCAGGGCGAGCTCCACCAGGCCCGAGGCGACGGCCAGGTGCTGCGGGCCGAACCCCTCGGACAGGCCGGACAGGGACGCGTCGATGTCGTAGTGGCGGGCCGAGCCCGCGTGCTGCGCGGCACGCTTGCGGTGGCAGGCGAAGCACGCCGTCCGGCCCGGGACCACCACGGGCCCGCAGACGATCCGGGTCGGCTGCAGCTGGAGTCCGACGGACGGGGTGCCCCGCTCCGCGCAGATCCGGTCGATCTCGTCGCGGAGCTCCTCGTCGCCACCGGAGTGCACGGCGACGACGACGTCCGCGTGCGGGGCCGTGCCGTCGCGGAACTCCTCGAAGGACACCCGCCGCTCCGGAGGAACACCGCGGTGGTCCATGAGTCTTTGGCCGAAGGCGTCACCGATGATGTACAGGCACTGCGGGCGCGGGTCGTGCGGCATGCTGCTCTGCTCCTTCTTCGCGCTCACGCGAACGGCTGGTGCTCGGGGTTGATCGCGTCCTCGGGGTGGCTCGGGTGGCCCATCGCGCGGGGCGCGTCGTACAGGCGCCGCGTGCCGAGGAAGCGCTCGCCGTGCACGAATGACACGGGCATCGCCTCGGGCACGAGCACCTTCACCGCCCGCATGCCGACCTGACGCGCCTCGTCCGTGGTGATGTCGGCGACGAGCACCTCGGCGCCGCGCGCCGCGAGCCGGGAGACCGCGGTGTCCAGCGGGTCCGCCCCGGCCGGCAGGGCCGGCATGCCCTCGAGGCCGTACGACGGGCGCTCGCCCTCGAGCAGGAAGTCGAAGACGTCGCGCCGGGCGCGCGCCCCGTTGTGGACGGCGCCGCCGACCACGCTCACCTTGGCCGGGTCGAGCTCGCGCCCGGCGTAGGCGGACACGTAGCCGCGCAGGGCCACCCGCAGGGAGGACAGTTCGCGGTAGACCTTGCCCAGGGCCCGGTCCGGATCGATGTCGCAGGTGGCGGCGACGACCTGGGCGAGGGTGGGATCGGCGTCGGAGAGCTGCACCGCGTAGATCACCGGGATGCCGAAGTCCGTCGTCGCGTCGAACAGCCTCACGCGCAGGTCCGTCGAGGTGCCGACGCGGTAGTACTCGCGGGTGACGGGGTCGAGCCGCTCCGGGTCCACGGCCAGCTCGGGCAGCCGCAGCCGCTGGAGCCAGACCATGGCGATGGCGTCCCGCTCGACGACCTCCAGCAGCCCGCCGAGCACGGCGGTCCGCACGTCGGAGTGGACCGCGGCGCCCGTGGTGATGCCACGGGTGAACCGCTCGGACTCCGACTCGTAGGGCATGTGCAGATAGACGGAGATGGCGGGCACGAGCACCGGCACCCGCCGGGTGAGCGACCAGGCGCGCACCCAGCGGATCGGGACGGACGGGTCGTACTCGGCCAGGCTGCAGTCCTCGCGCGCGAGCTCCGTGGGGGACAGCTTGGGCCACCGCGACGGCGAGATGAACTCCTCGTCGAGGTCGTTCTCGGCGGCGAGCACCATCGCGTCGTCGTCCCACGCGCACGTGGAGTACCGCTCGAGCGCCTCCGCGATGGAGATCAGCTCGGCGCGTTCGGGCGTGAGCCCGGTGCCCGCGCCGTCGGCGTTGCCCAGGTCCTCGTCATGGGCCCATGTGTGGAGGTTGGCGAGCGCGCGGGACGGGACGCCGAGGTACGCCAGGTGGACGGCGAAGGACGGTTCGCCCTCGCGCACCGGCAGTGACGCGGTGCGCGAGACCAGTCCGTACGGCGAGACGAGGTCCTTAAGACCGCGCAGCTCGGCCGAGATGTGCTCCTGGGGCCTGCTCAGATCCATGTGGTTCTTCTTCCTGCGGTCGTGTGGTCTCCGTGCTCGCGCCGCGTCACTCCGCGGCGGGCGCGGAGACCGCCGCCATGCGCCGGGCCAGCCCGTCGAGCTCGTCCTGGAGCACCTGCATGGGCTTCCCGGCGACCTCTTCGTTGGCCCGGGCGGCGACGTAGCAGAAGACGTAGCGCTCCGCCAGGCTGAAGCCGAGGGTGTACAGGCAGCTGTAGAGCATGCTGGTCTGCAGCCGGAAAGCCATGAAATCGGCGTCGCGGTTCATCAGGCGATCCAGCTCGGCACTGGGCGGCGTATGGAAACGCGTCGGTTCGACCGGACCGCCTCGCTCGCGGACGAGATCCTCGAGCGTTCGGCCGGCGTTGACGACGGTACCGTCCAGGAAGTCCTCCGCCAGCGAGCCGGATCTGGACACGATGAACTCGGACCATTGCCGGACCGGCGTATCGGTCGTCAGTACGTTACCTGGATCGCCGCATTCCGCGATGAATTCCCGAGCGACGGATCCAACCTGTTCATAGAACCTTGCACAGGCCGCTTCGAAGGATTCCGGATCCTTACTGCGCGCATAGATCGCCTCGTAATGGGAGCGGTAGCTCAATAGGCGCAGGGATAGCAGATCTCGGAATGCATACCCCTCGAGTTCCCTTTGCGGAGACATCAGCAGGGTCGATCTGCTGTGCGCGACCATGAGGCGGATCGCATCAAGCGCCGGCGTCAGTGAATCCTGTTCATGCATCGTGCGATGCATGAATGAAACGAGGATCGGTGCGGCTTCCTGGAAGAGCCGCTTGGAGGAAGCGGAGAATCCGGTTCCGTCGAAGCCAGCGTTCCAGAGGGGCGACGGGACCTGATCCAGCGGCGTCTCCTCGATCTGAGGTGTGCAACCGAAGGTACGGGCCACGCTGCGCAGTTGATCGCTGAAGGCGTCGGGATCGGCGACCCCGTCGACGCTGATCTGCAGGACCTCCGCACCGGCCCGGCCGTCCCACGTACGGACGAAGTAGTAAGGGCCGTGCGTGCTCGTGCGCTCGGGCGAGAAGAGCTCGCCTATGAGAGGCGCGAACGTCTCCTTATAGGAGGAACCCTCGGGCTGCGGGATGGTGACAAACAAATGCACAGGTAGATCCCCCCAGATCTGTGCCCGCCCAGATCGGCCGACAGGTGTTCTGGCCGCCGACCGTAACTCACATGATCATCATCATGAAGGGAGGGTGCGGTGTGATCCACGCCACCTTGAATATCGCTTGCATGCCGCTCGATCGAATAGCTAACTTCTGAGCACACCAACAAACCCAAAAGGGGGTGCTTCAAAATGGAGCAGCAGATGGACCTCAACGTCCTCGAGATCTCCGACCTGATCGCCGGCGCCGGCGAGAACGACGACCTGGCGCAGGTCATGGCCGCCTCGTGCACGACCAGCAGCGTCTCGACGTCTTCCTCGTCGTCCTCGTCCTGATCCAGGGCCAGCAAGTCCTGATTCAGGGCTAGCAAATAGTTGAGCCACCGTCGAGGTGCACCTCGGCGGTGGCCTTCTGTTCTTTTACGCGCGTCATCAGAAATGTTTAAACCGCGAACTTAACCGGTTCGGTGGAATGACAGGCGGGCTCCGGAGCGACGGGCCCCCTTCTCCACGGCCCGGCCCCCGACGTGCGCACGCCGTGGTGAACCGGGCCCGCGTGACGAAGCTGGGGGATTCCTATGGGTGTGAGTGTCAGTCCGTACGTCGTCTACCGACGGAGCAGACTCCCACTGGGTGAGCTCGAGGGGATGTCGTTCACCACCGCCTGGTCGCGCGTCGACGAGCTGGACGCCCTGCGGGAAGAGATCGGCAAGCGGGCCGCCGGCCTGTCCGACCGCCTCGGCGAAGCCGTGCCCACGCTGGACGACAGCGCTCGGGCCGACGTGATCCGGGTGCGGCGCGACGTGCACAACCTGCGCCACGACCGGGCTGCCGCACGCCTGGACTCACTGCGCCCGCACCTGGACTCCGGGACGCTCGCCGAGCTCGAGAGCTGGTGCGCCCTCGGCGTGCGCGCGGAACAGTGCGAGCGCGAGGGCCAAGAGGCACTCGAGCACGAGAAGAAGCAGGCGGTCGCGGGCTTCCGCGCGCTCTTCGAACACGATGCGATGGCCCGGAGCGTCCAGCTCTCCGGCGACCAGCTCTACCGCGGCCTGCACGACTTCGTCACGGGCGAGGGCGGGGCCCTCAAGCCCAGCAAGGCCCGGCTACGGGAGTCGTCCCTCGTCAACTTCGCCTACCGGGCCGCCCTGAAGCCGTCGCCCTTCGGGCGCTTCACGGAGATCGGCGCGTTCCCTCCGGACGACCCGGGTGCCGCGGCGCCCGCCCGGGACCACGGGCCGGACGCGTCGGACGCGTCGGTCACGGTGCTGAACCGGCTGCTCGTGAACTGGGTGCTCGCCGCGCTGCCGCGCATACCGGGCGGCCTGGAGACGGGGCACCTGCTGCTGAACTCGACCCTGCGGGCCGCTGCCGAGGCGATCGAATTCATCGGGGTCGCCCCCGGAACCCATGACGGCGAGAACATCGCCTCCGAGACGGTCCTCCGGATGCGCCGCGAGGCCCTGTTCGACACGCTGCTGGCCGCGATGCCCGACGGATCGGCCTCCGCCGCCTCCGTGCTGCGCGCGCTCACCGCCGTCACCGGGAACGACGAACTGAGCCGCAAGGTCGTCCACGGCCTGATCCGGGCCGGCGTCCTGTTCTTCCGCCCCGAGATCGACGACCACGACCCCGAGTACGCCGCGAAGCTCGACGCGGTGCTCGCCGCCGGTGTCACGGCGGAGACGGCGGCGCTGCGCGAGCACTTCACCGAACTCAGGCGTCTGGAGCAGGACTTCGCCGCCGCGACGGCCGAGGAGCGCCAGCGGCTGCTCGACTCGGCGTACCGGGCGATCAACGGCATCGCCGAGCTGTGCAAGGTGTCCCCGCCCCCCGAGTCGGTCCTGAAGTCACCGGTCTTCGAGGACACCCCCGCCGCCACGGCGCCCCAGGCATGGAGCCTGCCGACGGTGGAGGGAAGCCTCCCCGCCCTGACGGGCCTCTGGCGACTGGCCTCGATGCTGGACAACGGCCAGGTGAAGCGCATCGGCCTGTACGCCTTCGCGGCCCGGGTGCTCGGGGACCGTCGCACCATGCCGTTCCTGGAGTTCTTCAAGGCGTTCTCGTCGCTGACCGACCAGGACCAGCTCGACGTCCTCATGGGCCGTGGCGTGGCGGCGGCCGAGACGTACCGGACGCAGCGGGCCGAGGCCTTGCGCACGATCCGGGAGCGGCTCGTGCCCGGGGACGGCGCCCTGCACCTGGACCCCGCGGACATCGAGCGGGCCTGCGCGGGCCTGGACGACCTCGTGGACACCGAGTCCGTGACCTTCCGGGCGCAGTTCGCCCGCGGTGTGCTGCCGGACCGGGACCGCACGCTGGTCGTCAACGGCCTGCTCACCGGCTACGGCGTCTACTTCTCGCGGTTCGGCTCGTTCGTCGCCGGCACCGACGACTGGTCCCTGCGGGAGGCGCAGCGCAAGCACCTGGCCGACCGGTTCCCCGGCCAGGTCGACCTCAACTCCGTGCTCGGCTTCAACTTCAACCTGCATCCGCCGGTGACCCCGAGCGTCGTGAACTACCCCGGCGCGGTGTCGCTCGGCGCGGACCGGACGGTGTACGGCCCGGAGCGTCTGGAGGTCCGGGCGGACCACGCCACCAGGTCGCTGCGCCTCCACGACCCCGCGTCGGGGGAAGACCTCGGCCTCGTGCCCATGAACTTCCTGACCCCGATCGGGGTGCCGCTGCTCTACCGCCTGCTCGAGGCGCTGTCCCCGTCCAACCGCTACATGTGGAAGCCCCTGGACGACATCCGGGACGTCGGAGGCTCCGTCGAGTACACGGGGACGACGCCCCGCCTCGTCGTGGGCGACGTCGTGGCCGACCGCAGGTCCTGGACCGTGGCCGCGGCCGACATCCCCATGCTCCAGGACCTGAGCCGGGACTCGTACGAGGCCCTCGTGGCCTTCGACGCGTGGCGCCGGTCCCAGGGCCTTCCCCGGCACGCCTTCGTGCTGTGCCAGACGGCCGAGGAGCGCGACGTGATGGCCGGACGCGGCCGGAAGGTGACCCGCAAGTGGGCGGACTACGCCCACCTGCGCCGCGCCAGCGTCCACAAGCCGATGTACGTCGACTTCCGGAACCCCTACCTGGTCCGCAGCTGGGCCAAGTCCGCGCTGTCGCGCGGCGACGTGCTCGTGTCGATCCGCGAGTGCCTTCCTTCGGTGGACGACTACGGCCCGGACACGGGCTGGACCGCAGCAGAGGAGTTCTTCGTTGAACTGCACACAGACAAGCAGTGAGCAGACCGGGACGGCCCAGTGGCGTCCGGTGCACATCCACATCCCGCCCTCGCTGCACACCTCCTTCCTGTGCGACGTGGTCGGCCCGCTGCTCGAGGACGAGGGACTCCAGGACCACTTCTTCTTCCTGCGGTACTGGCAGGGCGGGCCCCATGTGCGGCTGCGGATGCTCTGCGGCCCGGAGGCCGGCTCGGCGGAGGCGGCCGAACGGGTCGTCGCGCGCCTGGCCGACGCCATGCCGGAGTTCGACGCCGCGGCCCGCGAGGAGTACGCGGTCGGGCTGAGGCTCCAGGACGAGCTCGCACGCCTGGAGGGGGAGAGCTCCCGGGAGGGACAGCCCCTCGGCGCCCTGGCCCCGGTGACCTACGAGCCGGAGTTCCGCAAGTACGGCGGTACGGAGGGCGTGGCGATCGCCGAGACCGTCTTCCGGAAGTCGTCTGTGGCGGTCCTCGACCTGCTGGCCCGGCAACCGGCGGGCGCCGGGCCCGGGCGGGCCCCCGTCGGCGAGGCCGCCAAGATCATGGTGATGTTCCTGCACGGGGCGGGCCTCGACCCGGAGGCCGCCACGCGGTTCCTCCGCGAGTACGAGGACTACTGGCGGAAGTACGCGCCCGAGGACGTGCAGCGTGCCTGGCCGAAGATGCACGAAGGCGTCTCGTCGCAGCTCACGAACCTGTGCGCCGCGGTCTGGCGCGGCGAGGGCACGGGGGACGTCTTCCACAGGATGAGCGTCGAGGCCACCGGCCGCGCCCGTGCCGTGTGCGGTGCGGAGCCCGACGCCGACGTCCGCGAGCTGCGGCTCGACGGCACGCCGTACCTGAGCTGCGTCTCGAACTACGTGCACACCACCAACAACCGCCTGGGGCTGATCCCCGCCGGTGAGGGGCTCGTCGCCTACCTCGTCCGCCGGGGGCTCGAGGGGCTGGTCGGCTAGCGGACGTCGTGAAGCCGGGCGAGTGGCCTCGCCCGGCTTTGGGCCGCACCCGTCAGGACGGGTGCTTCACCTCAAGGCGAGTGCCTCAGCACGTCACCGGGAGCTTGTGCAGTCCGTACACGCCCATGCTGTCCTTGAACGGCAGTTCCGCCACCGGGGCGGCCAGCTTCAGGCCGGGGATCCTGGCGAAGAGGGTGGTGAAGACGACCTCCAGCTCCATCTTGGCGAGGTTCTGGCCGATGCACTGGTGGATGCCGTGGCCGAAGGCCAGGTGGTGCTTGCCACCCCGGTCGATGTCCAGCCGGTCCGGGTCGGAGTACACCGCCTCGTCGAAGTTGCCGGAGGCGCTCAGCCCGATGACGCCTTCGCCGGCGCGGATCAGCACCCCGCCGATCTCGATGTCCGCCGTCATCACGCGGGAGGTCACCTGGTCGGCGATGCTGAAGTAGCGCAGCAGCTCGTCGACCGCCTGCGGGGCCAGAGCGGGGTCGGCCGTCAGCTTGGCCAGCTGGTCGGGGTTCTCCAGCAGGCCCACGACGCCGAGGGAGATCATGTTCGCGGTGGTCTCGAACCCGCCGACCAGCAGGACGTTCGCCATCCCGACGAGGCCGTCGTGGTCGAGCGTGCCGGTCTCGCGGTTCTTCACGACGAGCCTGCTGAGCAGGTCGTCGCCGGGGTCGGCCTCCTTGGCGGTGATCAGCTCGGCGAAGTACGCCTGCAGATCCTGATGCGCCTGGTTCCGCTCCTGGGGGTCGGTGTCGATCGAAACGATCTTCTTGGAGCAGTCCTGGAAGAACGCGCGGTCGGCGTAGGGCACTCCGAGCAGCTCGGAGATCGCCAGGGACGGCACGGGAAGGGCGAGCGCCTCCACCAGATCGACCGGCCCCTCGGCGGCGAGCATGGCGGTGACGCACTCGTCCACGATCTCCTGGATGCGGGGACGCAGCTGGAGCACCCGCTTGACGGTGAACTCCGGGATCACCATCCTGCGCTGCGCGGTGTGCACCGGGGGATCCATGGCGAGCATCACCGGACGCATCTGCTCCATGACCTCCGCCGGGATGTCGAAGTGGAGCGGATAGCCGGGGTGGGCCATATTCGAGCTCACGTCGGGACTGGCGAGCAACTGCCGGATGTGCTCATGGCGGGTGAGCAGCCAGGCGGTCCGCCCGGAGGCCAGGGTTATCTTGCTGATCGGCTGTTCGGCGCGCAGGGAGGAGTACTCCTTGGGCGGCTGGAGAGGGCAGGTCCTCGGATAGGGGAAAGCGCCGATCTGACTGTCCGTCATGGTCTGCTCCGCTGGCAACTCAAGGGAATTTGCTGACGCACTCTATCCGGCTCTATTCGCCACCACGGGATAATGAGGCCGATCTCACGCGACGCGATGCGATTAACCCGGCGCTATACCACCCGAGTTCGCTGGCGGAACCGTGCCTTCCGTTCTCTCCCCTCGGGAGAAGGTGCACGTGGCGGCGGGGGTGGCCACCGGAACAACTCCCTCCGGATAAGCCGGTTCTGATGCCCGGTGGGCCCTCGTGCGGGCACGTCATGACAGGTAGTCTGCGGGAGGGAATCCACACCGTGGAGTTGTCGAAGTCAGCCGTGCGTATGGGGGCGTTGGGTTATGTACGTTTCGATCGTCATGTGGGATCTGAAGAAGTCGGAGGCCACTGTGGAGAGCCTCAGGGATTACCTGCGTGACTATGCCGTCGACGCCTACTCCACGCTGGACGGTATGCGGCTCAAGGCGTGGTTCTCCAACGCCGAACGGCAGGTGTGGGGCGCGGTCTATCTGTGGGACCGGCCCGATCAGATGCAGAGCCTGTTCAGCGTCAGCAAGGCGATCGAAATCATCGGCTATCCGCCGACGTCGGTCGGCGCCTTCGCCCTCGAGGCGATAGCCGAGGGAAACAGCGTGCACGAGACGCTGACCGGACTGGGGCTCGCCCTGGAGAGCGGTCTCGAGACGGGGCCGGCGGCCGGGGCGGTGTCCGGGCCGGAGGCCGGGGCCTGACCCGACCCAGCATGGCAAAACGCCGACCTGGGGAAGAAACCCCAGGCCGGCGCGTTGTCGCTGGTGCCCCCGGGCAGATTCGAACTGCCGACACCCGCTTTAGGAGAGCGGTGCTCTATCCCCTGAGCTACGGAGGCTGGACCGCCGTCAGTGTAGCGGGTGCCGGGGCGGCGGGGGCAGGGCGGCCGAGGCGCGGGTCAGGCGTGGTGGGCCGGTGGGCGCGTGCGGGTGACGGCAACGCGATACGCGCCGGACGGGGTCCGCTCCAGGACGTCGATCGTGACGCCCGCCGTCGTCAGGCTCTGGCCGGGGCGGTAGGCGGCGTCCGTCATGTCCGCCGCCACATTGGGGTCGCCCCGGTGGCAGCCGCGGCTGCCTGGCGTGGCGTCGGCGGTGCGGACCGGGCCGGCGCCGGAGGAGAGGTCCGAGGCGATCGTGCTCACCACGATGCCCGGGCGGCAGACCGCGTGGTCGAGCCGGCCCGGGGCGCGGGCCTCCAGCGTGATCGCCCGGGTGCGGGTGAGGGGGACCACGGCCAGCTTGGCGCCGCCCGGCGCCGAGGTGGGGGTGAGGGTCACGGTCCGGGTGCCGGGGCGGGTCAGGCAGTGGACCTGGCCGGGGCCGAGCCAGCCCAGCTTCCACTTGTGCCAGGCCATGAAGTCGTTCGAGGGGCCCCAGTCCTCGTCCATGAGATCCCAGTGGCCCACCGGGGTGTGCCCCGCGCGGACGCGGCCGCCGTAATAGAGGTCGGGCAGGCCGAAGCTGTGGGCGTTCTCGTGGTTGAGGACGCGGAAGGGACTGTCCCCGGTCTGGCGGCTCCAGATGAAGGACACGTTCTGGATGTCGACGCCGTCGTCGGTCTCCAGGCCCGTGGGCGCGCCGGCGAAGGTCACCGAGCGCACGTCCCGGACGGCGGACGGCCCGGCGTTGGGCGCGGCCAGCACGTTGATCAGGTCGTAGCGCCGGAAGTCGACGTCCTCGTCGACGGCGTCGAGGATCTCGCGGGCGATCGCGTGGTAGCCGTCGTTGCGCGCCGGGTCGAAGGTCGTGCTGCGGGTGATGCCGTACGAGCGGTACGGGCGGGACATGCGGATCCAGCGGGGCACCGGGGTGGAGCGGTAGTCGAGGCGTCCGTAGGAGCTGGCGCGGAAGTAGTCGGCGACCGCGGGGAAGAACTCGGCGTACCGCTGCCGGGGACTGATGCGCGCCGGGGCGTCGGGGAAGTCGATGAAGAAGGTGATCGCGCGCACCCGGCCGCTGGAGGGGGCGAAGCCGCGGGGCGTGCGGGCGCCCTCGGAGACGTCGCGGCTGAGGGTGCGCAGCGCGCAGGGGCCGTACGGGCGGACGCCCGCGCCGGCCGGCGCGCCGGGGGCCGCCGGGCTCTGCTTCCCGGCCCGGTTCGGGGCCGGGGCGGCAAGGGCCAGCACCGCGGCGATCGTGACGGCGATGACCAGGGTCCTCATGCCGTCCAGCCTTCGCCGGGCGGCCCGGAGGTGCCCGTCGGGTTGCGGCAGATGGCCGCAGGGCCCTCCCCGGGGTGTGACGCGCATCTCATTCGGAGGCGAAATATCCGGGGAGCTTCTCCCCGTTTAACTGAGCGTTCCTGCCAAACGGGGAGTCCGTCCCCGATTGCGGAACAGTCCGGAGCAAGGGCCAGAGCAGGGCCCGTTTCGGATCCCCAAGGCCCGGACGGGCCCCGACAAGCCCAGGTAAGGAGTGATCGGCCGTGGTCACAGCCCCGCAGCCGCGTCTTCGCGCCGACGCGCTCCGCAATCGCGAGCGGATCGTCGCGGCCGCGCGTGAGGCGCTCGTCGAACACGGTGCCGATTCCTCGCTCGATGAAATCGCTCGACGCGCCGGGGTCGGAAATGCCACGCTGTACCGGCACTTCGCGGACCGCCGCGAGCTGATCCACCATGTCACCCTCTCCGTCATGGACCGCATCGCGGACCAGGCCGAGCAGGCACGAGCCGAGGAGCCCGATGCTTTCCGCGCGCTGAGGCGCTTCGTTCACGCCGCCGCCGACGAGCGGATCGGGGCGCTGTGTCCGCTGCTGCGCGAAGGCGGCGTCGACCAGGACCACCCCGAACACGTCGTGGCGCGCGAGCGCCTGGAGACCGGGATCGAGGCGCTGATCGAGGCCGCCCACGCGTCCGGCCAGCTGCGCCCCGATGTGGCCATCGGTGACCTGATGGTGGCGATCACTCAGCTCACCAGGCCGGTGCCCGGCACCGACTGCCTCGGCTTCGAGGACTTCTCGCGGCGCCATCTCCAGCTGTTCCTGGACGGGCTGATGACCCCGGTCCGCTCGGAACTCCCCGGTTCCCCCACGACTTTGGAGGACCTGCGTCGTGCGGCGCGGGAGTCCTCCGTGCTCCACCGCTGACGCACTACGAGCACCACACACCACTGGCGCCACGCACCACCGGCGCCGGGCCCGACTCCTCCACCACCTCTCCGCAACCCGCTAGGTAGGCCCCATCCATGCCTGACGCCCTGTCACAAGCCGACCCCAAGCGCTGGAAAGCGCTCATATTCATCGCCCTGGCCCAGCTGATGGTCGTGCTCGACGCGACCATCGTGAACATCGCCCTGCCCTCCGCCCAGTCCGACCTCGGCATCTCGGACGGCAACAGGCAGTGGGTCATCACGGCCTACGCCCTCGCCTTCGGTGGTCTGCTGCTCTTCGGCGGCCGCATCTCCGACCTGTGGGGCCGCAAGCGCGCGTTCGTCGTCGGCCTGATCGGCTTCGCCGCCGCGTCCGCGCTCGGCGGCGCCGCCGTCAACACCGGCATGCTGCTGGGCGCCCGCGCCCTGCAGGGCGTCTTCGGCGCGCTGCTCGCCCCGGCGGCCCTGTCGCTGCTCGCCGTCCTCTTCACCGAGGCGAAGGAGCGCGCCAAGGCGTTCGGCATCTTCGGTGCCATCGCCGGTGCCGGCGGTGGTGTCGGCCTGATCCTCGGCGGCCTGTTCACCGAGTACCTCAACTGGCGCTGGACGTTCTTCGTGAACATCCCCTTCGCCGTCGTCGCCGCGGCCGGCGCGATCGCCGTGATCCACGAGCCCGAGGGCAGCCGCAACCCCTCGAAGCTCGACATCCCCGGCGTCATCCTGGCCACCCTCGGCCTGGTCTCGCTGGTCTACGGCTTCACCCGCGCCGAGTCCGACGGCTGGACCGCCGGCAGCACCCTCGGCCTGTTCGCCGCGGCGGCGCTGCTGCTGTTCGCCTTCGTGCTCGTCGAGCGGAAGGTCAAGGCGCCGCTGCTGCCGCTGCGCGTGCTCACCGACCGCAACCGCGGCGGCATCTACGTCTCGCTGGCTCTCGCCGCCATCGCGATGTTCGGCCTCTTCCTGTTCCTGACCTACTACCTCCAGGTCGTGCGGGGCTACTCGCCCGTCAAGACCGGCCTCGCGTTCCTGCCGATGATCGCCGCGATGATCACCGGTTCCACGCAGATCGGCGCCCGTCTGATGACCCGCGTCCCGGCGCGGCTGCTGATGGGCCCGGGCTTCCTGCTCGCGGCCGTCGGCATGGTCGTGCTGACCCAGATCGACCTGGACACCTCGTACACCACCGTCGTCCTGCCCGGCCTGCTGCTGATGGGCCTCGGCATGGGTACGGCCTTCATGCCGGCCATGAGCCTGTCCACCCACGGCGTCCAGGCCCGTGACGCCGGCGTCGCCTCGGCGATGGTCAACACCTCGCAGCAGGTCGGTGGCGCCATCGGCACCGCGCTGCTCAACACCATCGCCGCCAGCGCCACCACGGACTACTTCAAGGACCACATGGGGTCCGGCGCCAACCCGAAGCTGCTCACCTTCCAGTCGATGGTGCACGGCTACTCCACCGCCGTGTGGTGGGCGGCCGGCATCCTGACGGTGTCCGCGGTCGTCGCGCTCGTCGCCATCAACGCCGGCCACCAGGGCGGCCCGGTCGCCGGTTCGGCCGACGGCGAGGGTGCCGAGGACGTCGTCCCGGTGATGGCCCACTGACCGGGTAGCGGCGCTCCACCGCGCAGGCGCCTACCAGCACGCGAAAGCCCCCGCCGTTCCCCGGCGGGGGCTTTCGCGTCGTGTGCGTCAGTCGTAAGTCGTATGCGTACGTCGCGTGCGTAAGGCGTCAGCGGTCGCGTGCCTGAGGCGTCAGCGCAGCCAGGGCAGGTCCGCCCCCGCCGGCTGCAGGCCCGCCGCGATGACGCGGCACATCTCGCCGAACTGGGCGGCCTGCTCCGGGGTGAGGCGGTCGAAGACGGCCGCGCGGACGGCCTCGACGTGGCCCGGCGCCGACCGCCGCAGCATCTCGAAGCCGTCGTCGGTCAGCACGGCCAGCTGGCCCCGCTTGTCGGAGGGGCACTCCTCGCGGCGCACCCAGCCGTTCTTCTCCAGCCGGGCGATGGCGTGCGACAGCCGCGAGCGGGTGATCTTGGCGGACTGGGCGAGCTCGGTCATCCGCATCCGGCGGCGCGGCGCCTCCGAGAGCTGCACCAGCAGCCCGTAGTAGATGTGCGGCATCCCCGCGTCCCGTTGCAGCTGCCGGTCGAGGTGATCCTCCAGGAGCGTGTAGGCGTGCATGTACGCCCGCCAGGTGTCCTGCTCCGCCGGGGTCAGCCAGCGGGGTTCGGCGGCGGCCCCCGGGGTCTCGGCGGACGGGGCCTCGGCTCGGGCCTCGGCGCTCGCCGCGGGTCGGTTCTTCATAACGTCCACTGTTTCACTCGCTGCCTCCCCGGCGCGTGCCCGGAGCTCGATGCTTGAAGTTTAAATAAGTATGAACTAAGGTCGGACGTAAAGCTTGATATTTCAAGTAGATCCTCGAGGAGGCCCTCATGCGCATGCCCGCCCTCTACCTCTCGCACGGCGCGCCGCCCCTCGCGGACGACCCCATATGGCCGGGCCAGCTGGCCGGCTGGGCCGCCGGCCTGCCCCGCCCCCGCGCGATCCTGATGATCTCCGCCCACTGGGAGGAGGCCCCGCTCGCGCTGGGCGCGACCGAGACCGTCCCCCTCGTGTACGACTTCTGGGGCTTCCCCGAGCACTACTACCGCGTCCACTACCCCGCCCCCGGCGCCCCCGAACTCGCCGACCGGGTGCGCCGCACGCTGCGCGGCGCCGGTACGCCCGTACAGGACCTGCCGGAGCGGGGCCTCGACCACGGCGCGTACGTCCCGCTGGTCGAGATGTATCCCGACGCCGGCGTACCCGTGCTCCAGATGTCGCTGCCCACGCTCGACCCGCGGCGGCTGATGGACATCGGCCGCAGGCTCGCGCCGCTGCGCGACGAGGGCGTGCTGATCGTCGGCAGTGGCTTCTTCACCCACAACCTCGCCGCGCTCAAGCACGCGGGGTCGGGGCCGCCCTCCTGGTCGGCGGAGTTCGACGCGTGGGGGCGCGAGGCGCTCGAGGCCGGGGACGTCGACGCGCTCGCCGACTTCGCCCACAAGGCCCCGGCGGGCCGGCTTGCCCACCCCCGCACCGAGCACTTCGCGCCGCTCTTCGTCGCCATGGGCGCCGCCGAGGGCGACCTCGGCGGGCAGCGCAGCGTCATCGACGGTTTCTGGATGGGGCTGGCCAAGCGCTCGGTGCAGTTCGGGTGACTCCCGGCGCCCGCCTCCGGGAAGGAGTACGGGCGCCGGGTGCGGGTAGCCGCGTTCAGTGTTCGTGCCAGTAGAAGATGTAGTACGACGAGAGGCCCATGCCCACGCCGAAGGCGAGCCCCACGAAGCAGGAGTCGAGGACCGACGCCCCGCTCAGGCTGCGCAGGAAGCCCATCGAGACGCCGAAGAGGGTGCCGAACGCGGCCGCGCGCACCTCGGTGATCATCTGGTTGCGTTCCTGGATCACGAAGTAGCCCAGGGCGGCCGCGATCACGCCGGCGACGATGCCCAGCACCCAGCCGCCGCCCTGGGAGAAGCCGTTGTCGTGGGCGAGGAAGACGGCGTAGAGGCCGAGGACCACGCCGCCCGCGACGGGGACGGCCCAGACGGCGCGGGAGGCCCGCCCCTCGTGGCGCACATGGCCGGTCCGGGAGACCGGTCCGGGGGCTTCGTGGGCGGGGTACCGCCCGGTGATCGAGTGCGTCGGCATGTCGGGCTCCTCTCACTCACCCTCCGTCCCACCAGCGCACACCCGCCCACCTGGCCCGGCAACTCGATCATCCGGCGGAACACGGCCGTCACCTGGTGGAACGCGGCCGTCACCCGGCGGAACGGCGGCCCGGGAAACCGACCTTCCGGGATTTCTCCGGGCAACCGGAGCCCGCCGGGCGGCGTCTGTGCAGGGGAAGGGTGACCACGGACGGGCGGCGCCGGAGTGTGACGGCCGTCTCATGGGCGCCCTGGCCGCGCGGTGGCGCGGCGGGTGCGACGACGGCGTCGCCGCCCGCCTGACCTGCGCTTCCGTCCGGGCCGGCCGGTCGGCCGCCCCGGTTGCGGCCGCGCAGGATACTGCATGATCACAAAAAAGAAGAAAGCTTCGGGGAATTCTGTCCGGATTCCGGCCGTTCTTTACTTCGGACGGGGCGCCCTATCGGTCGCCCGGCCCACCCCGCGACCGTCTCATCGCAAGGGAGTACGCATGGCAACCCGTGCCGTCGCCCGTCGTCGGACCACCAGCGCCACCGGTGGAACGGACGAGGCAAGCAGCGTTCGCGTGTCCTCGGGCGGGGAGATCGCCGATCGCGACCTGGTCGGCATGTACCTGGACGAGATCGCGCGTACGCCCCTGCTCGACGCCGCCAAGGAGGTCGAGCTCTCGCAGACCATCGAGGCGGGCGTCTACGCCCAGCAGATCCTCGACGGTCTCGAGGACGGCGGTGACAAGGCCGGCGCGGCCTCCCGCGAGGAGCTGGAGGCGATAGCCGCCGACGGCGCCCGCGCCAAGGACGTCTTCATCAAGTCCAACCTCCGCCTCGTCGTCGCCGTGGCCCGCCGCTACCCGCGCAGCGGCCTGCCGCTCCTCGACCTCATCCAGGAGGGCAACGCCGGCCTGGTGCGCGCGGTGGAGAAGTTCGACTACACCAAGGGATTCAAATTCTCCACGTACGCCACGTGGTGGATCCGCCAGGCCATCACGCGCTCGATCGCCGACCAGTCCCGCACGATCCGGCTGCCCGTCCACCTGGTCGAGGAGCTCGGCCGCATCCGACGGGTCCAGCGCGAGTTCAACCGCGAGAACGGCCGCGACCCCGAGCACGCCGAGATCGCCACCGAGCTGGGCACCACGCCCCAGCGCGTCGGTGACGTGCTCGACTGGGCCCGCGACCCGGTCAGCCTGAACATGCACGTGGACGACGAGGGGGAGACCCAGTTCGGCGACCTGCTGGAGGACACCTCCGCCGTATCGCCCGAGCAGTCCGTCATCGCGCTCCTGCGCAGCGAGGAGCTCGAGGGCCTCATCGGCCGCCTCGACCACCGCACCGCGTCGATCATCAAGGCGCGCTACGGCATCGAGGACGGGCGCGAGCGCACGCTCACCGAGGTCGGCAAGCAGCACGGCCTCACGCGCGAGCGCATCCGGCAGATCGAGAAGCATGCTCTGTTGGAGCTGAAGAAGATGGCTCACGACACCGGGTTCGACGCGGCGGCGTAAAAGGGCATACCCTCATAGACCGGGCCCCGGCGCCTCCCCCCCTTGCGCCGGGGCCCTTCTCTCTGCCCGCGTGCCGCCCGCTTCCCGCCCCGCAGGGCTCAGCGCGCGGCCGCCGCGCGGCTGATCCGGGCGCCCAGCCCCTCCAGGAGCTCGACCAGCTCCCGTGGCTCCTCCACGGTGAACTCGCAGTCCACCATCGCCAGCCGGAAGGCCACCCACTCCAGCGCGTCCGACGACGTCACGTCCAGCCGGCAGGCGTCGTCGCCGTCCGCGGCGGGCACCCCGAGCCAGTTCGGCAGCCGCGCCGCCACGAACTCCACGGGCGCCCGGAACGTCGCCACCAGGCGGTACGTCGGCTGCAGCCGGGCCATCGACCGCTTGAGGAACTCCGCCGCGTCCGCCACCGGCAGCTCGCGCGGGGTGAAGCGCGCCCCCGTGGCGAACGGCTCGCTCACCCGGTCGACGCGGAAGGTGCGCCAGTCGTCGCGGTCGATGTCGTAGGCGACGAGGTACCACCGCCGGCCGGTGCTGATCAGCCGGTGCGGCTCGACCAGCCGCTTCGTCTCGGTGCCGTCACCCGTACGGTAGGTGAAGCGCAGCCGCTCGTGGCCGGTGGCGGACGAGGCCATGACGGTCAGCGTGCGCGGGTCGACGGTCGCGCCGTCGCCGGAGGTCAGCGGCACCGTCGCCGCCTGCAGGGCGGAGACGCGATGCCGCAGCCGGGACGGAAGGACCTGCTCCAGCTTGGCCAGGGCGCGCACCGACGCCTCCTCGATACCCTCCACGGCATGGCCCGCGCCGGCCCGCAGCCCCACCGCGATGGCGACGGCCTCCTCGTCGTCGAGCACCAGCGGCGGCAGGGCGGCTCCCGCCGCCAGCCGATACCCGCCCTCCGCTCCCATCGTTGCCTGTACGGGGTAGCCGAGATCGCGGAGCCGCTCGATGTCCCGCCGGATCGTGCGGGAGCTGACGCCGAGCCGGTCCGCGAGCTCGCTGCCGGGCCATTCACGAGGCGTCTGGAGGAGGGACAACAGATTCAGTAGCCGTACCGGGGTGTCCGTCATGGTCCTCACAGTGTCAGGGATGTAGGACTCCTTTTGTCCTACATCCGGGTTAGCTTTTCCTGAGCGACATGGACGACACCGGACGAACCCGGCGAACGACAAGGAAGGCCCCGCTTGTGACCACCACCGCGACCACCGATCCGCCCCTCGAGGGCGCCGCCGACCGCCGCCGCTGGCTGGCGCTCGCCGTGGTGATGACCGCGTCCTTCATGGACCTCGTCGACGTCACCATCGTCAACATCGCCATGCCGAGCATCCAGAAGGACATCGGCGCCTCCTTCAGCATCCTGCAGTGGATCACCGAGGGGTACGCGCTCGCCTTCGCCGCCGGCCTGATCACCGGCGGCCGCCTCGGCGACATATACGGGCGCCGCCGCGTCTTCCTGCTGGGCATGGGCGGCTTCACCGTCGCCTCGATGCTCTGCGGCCTGGCCGGCGACCCGCATCTGCTCGTCGCGGCCCGCGTCCTGCAGGGCGCGACGGCGGCGCTGATGGTGCCGCAGGTGCTCGCCATCGTCCACGCCACGTTCCCCGCGCACGAGCGCGGCAAGGTCTTCGGTCTCTTCGGCGCCATCGTCGGGCTGGGCGCGGTCTCCGGGCCGATCCTCGGCGCGCTGCTGACCCAGTGGAACCTCTTCGGGCTCGAGTGGCGCCCGATCTTCCTCGTCAACCTGCCGGTCGGCGTCGCGGGCCTGATCCTGGGCCGTAAGTTCATCTCCGAGTCCAAGGCGCCGCAGGCCCTCAAGCTCGACCTCGTGGGCGTCGTCCTCGCCACCGGCGGTCTGCTGATGCTGCTCTACCCGCTCACCCAGGGCCGCGAGCTGGGCTGGCCGCTGTGGGGCCACCTGTGCATGGCCGGCAGCGTGCTGGTCTTCGCAGCCTTCGTGGCGTACGAGCGGTACAAGACCCGCAAGGACGGGTCGCCGCTGGTCGAGCTGTCGCTGTTCAAGGTCAAGAGCTTCGCCGCCGGCATCGGCGTCGAGATCGCCTTCGGCATCGTCTGCGGCATCTTCTTCCTCATCTGGACGCTCTACATGCAGATCGGCCTGGGCTGGAGCCCGCTGCGGGCCGGCCTGACCGGCATCCCGTTCTCGATCGGCGTCTCGGTGGCGGCGGGCATCTCGGTGCAGAAGCTCGTCCCGAAGTTCGGCCGCAAGGTCCTGCAGGCCGGCGCGCTGTCCATGATGGGCGGCGTCGTCCTCTACATCTGGGAGACCGAGCACTTCGGGCTGGACATAGCGCCCTGGCAGATGGCCCTTCCGCTGATCGTCATGGGCCTCGGCATGGGCCTGATCGTCGCCCCGCTGACGGAGACCGTCATCGCCGAGGTCCCGCGCGAGCACTCCGGCTCCGCGTCCGGCCTGATCAACACCACGCAGCAGCTGGGCAACGCGATCGGCCTCGGCCTGGTCTCGGTCGTCTTCTTCAACGCCCTCGACGAGAAGAAGATGGCCCAGGGCCAGGCGGGCGAGGCGTTCGCGGGAGCGTTCCGCCACGGCATGTGGTGGGCGGCCGGCGTGCTCGTCGTCGTGCTGGCCCTGATGTTCGCGCTGCCCCGCAAGGCCACGGCTCCCGCCGAGGGTGTCGAGGCCGTCGAGGACGCCGCGGCGGGCGACGCCTCCGCCGGCGCGTCGGCCACCGGCAAGGAGACGGCAGCTACACGCTGAACCGCTGAACCGACGCCTGAGGGCCCGGTCCTCCCCCGTGGAGACCGGGCCCTCGCGCGTGGTGCGCCGGACGTCTTTCCCCCGTTGCCCCCGCCGCTTCATTCTTCCTTTCCGCCCGTACCGGCCGGAAGCGAGCAGTGATGCGAAGGCGGGCGGGATTGATAACGTTGCCTGCATGGTGAAGGGCGGCGTGTCCGATCCGAGCGTGCGCCAACTGCGGCTGCTGCTCGTCCTGTCGGAGGAACTGCACTTCGGACGGGCGGCACAGCGGCTGTTCATCAGCCAGCCGGCCTTCAGCCGGCAGATCCGTGCCCTCGAGGAACGCCTCGGCCTCACCCTCGTCGAACGCTCCACCCGACGCGTGGAACTCACCACCGCCGGAGAGGCCCTCCTGCCCCACGCGCGAGTCATGGTGGACGCCGCCGACGGACTGCGCCAGGCCGTGGACACGGCGCGGCGGACCCGGACCCTGTCCGGGCGGCTGGTCTTCGGCGCGTACGCCGTCGCCCTGCCCGTCATCCGGGCCGTCGTCGAGCGGATGGGCCGGCTCCACCCCGGCCTGGACATCGAACTCCGCGAGGTCACCTTCGCCGAGCAGGCCCAGGTCCTCCTCGAGGACCGCGTCGACGCGGTCCTGTGCTTCGGCCCCCTGCCGCCCGGCCTGCAGACCCTGGAGGTGGCGACCCAGCACCGGCTCGTCTGCCTCCCCGACGGCCACCCCCTCGCCCACCGCGACCGGGTGACCATCGCCGAACTGGCCGGCATCCCGCTCGTCAACGTCGCCGACCACGTCCCCCGCGTCTACCGCGACTTCTGGTCCGTGGACCCGCGCCCCGACGGCTCGCCCGTCCTGGCCACGGACCACCGCGCGACCACGCTCGACACCCTGATGTCCGCCGTCTGCCTCGGCCAGGGCATCACCTTCGCGGCGGCCGACGTCCGCGAGCTGATGCCCCGCCCGGGCATCAGCTACGTCGAGGTCACCGACCTGTCGCCGTGCAGCGTGGTCCTCGCCTGGGCGGCGGCACGGCGGGAGAAACCGGCGATCGTCGCGCTGCGCGGCGTCGTGCGCGAGGTGTGCGGCGCGACCGCGGGGGGCGGGCCGAACGCCCGGTGGTGGGACACGCCCCCGCCCCCGCCTCCGCCCCCGGCTCAGTCGGGCCAGACGCCGTAGCGGCGGGCGAACGTCACCTCGGCCGCCTTCAGGCCGAGCTCCTCCTGCACGGTCGGCGGACGCAGATTGGACGCGGGCGTACGCCAGGTCGTCCCGTTGGGGTGCCGGACGCTGGCCATGCGGTCGGCATCGATGGCGGTCACCTTGCCCCGCCCGCCGGTGACGGTGTCCACCGCGTTGGCCCCGACCTCGATCTCGACCTCGACCCCCATCAGCGACCCGCCCCCGTCCCCGCCTCGATCACCCGCGCGAGATCCCGCGCCGCGTGCGGCCGTACCATCCCGAGGTCGACGAACACCGTCTCGCTCATCCCGGGCGCGGTGTGCAGACCGAGGGCCGGCAACGCGATTCTGGCGCCGAAGAGCGCCTCTCGGAGCGTGGCCAGCGCGGCTTCGGCCTCGTCGAACGGGTCGAGAGTGGCATGTGGGACGGGGGTGGGCATGAAGACCTCGGATTGTGTTCGGGTGTTCACTCGTTCGAGCGGGTCAACTACTTTGCCGGAGACCAGGGTTGCGCACGGTGCGTACCGTCGGTAGGGGGTGGGGATCCCAACCCCGACCATGGGATAGGGGGCGGTGCGTATGGCTCGGCGCGTACGGGAACTCACGCCGGAGAAGTCGGCCCGACATCTGTTCGGCGCGGAGATCCGGCGGCGCCGCGAGCAGGCCGGGATGACGCTGGACGGACTGTCGGAGGTCGTGCGGTACAGCCGCAGCCACCTTTCGCGCATCGAGATCGCGGACTATGTGCCACCGCCGGACCTCGCGGCGAAACTGGACGCGGCGTTCGGGACGGACGGCATCTTTGAACGGATTTACGCGCTGGCGCGCCACGACGTTCACCCCGACAAATACCGGCGCCGGATGGAGCTCGAGACGCGGGCGCGGCTGATCCAGGAGTACGCCGGCTGCTTCATCCCGGGACTCGTCCAGACCGAGGACTACGCCCGCACGATCTTCCGGCTGGGCGATCCGAGACGCACCGAGAGCAAGATCGAGGAGATGGTGGCGGTCCGCATGGCCCGCCAGGCGCTCCTGCGGTCCGACGCGCCGCCCGACGTCTCGTACATCGTCGACGAGGCGGTACTACGCCGTCCCGTCGGCCGGCCCCACGTCTGGCGCGCACAGCTGACCGCCTTGGCCGAGGTGGCCAGCACGTCGACGAGCATTCTGCAGGTTCTGCCGTTCTCGCACGGGGAACACCCTCTGATGGGCGGTCACTTGGTGTTGTTCACCTTGGATGACGACACGGTCATCGCCTACGAGGAGAGCATCACCACGATCGAGTCGCTGGAAGAACCGGGCCACGTGAGTCGCCACCAACGGTCCTTCGAGGTGCTGGGCGCGTTCGCCCTCTCACCGAGCGACTCGAGGGCATTCATCCGGGCCATCGTGGAGGATCTTCCGTCATGAACGCTACGACGATTCCCGCTGAGGCGATATGGGTCAAGTCCAGCTACAGCAACGCGGACGGCGGAGGCTGCGTGGAATGGGCCCCCGCCCTGGCGCGCACCGGCACGGTACGCGTACGCGACTCCAAGCGCCCCGAACGCACCCCGCTCCACTTCGCCCCCGGAACGTGGGCGGCGTTCGTCGCGACGCTCACGTCGTAGACCGGTAGAGCTCGCGGTACGAGGGGAAGACGCCGCCCGGCCCGTCGACGCTCTCCGCCGCGAGCACCCCCTTGACCACCGCCCGCGTCAGCACGTCCGCGCCCGCCGCCAGGATCTCGTTGACCGCGCCGGCGGCGAAGTCGGCGCTGCCGGGCAGGTGTTCCTCGTGCGGCAGCGGCCGCCGGCCCGTGGCCATGGCGAAGACCGTGTCGCCGTCGGTCAGCAGGTGTACGGGCCGCACCGCGCGGGCCAGGCCGTCGTGGGCCGTGCCCGCCAGCTTCTGCGCCTGGGCGCGGGTGAGGACGGCGTCGGTGGCGACCACGGCGATGGTCGTGTTCAGCGGCGGGTGCGCCGACGCCGCCCAGCGCCGCACCGACTCCTGGCGAGCCTCGTCCAGGGCCCGCTGGGCGGCGGCGTGGCGCTCCGGCTCCGGGTACTCGACGCGGCCGCCCTCGACGTAGCGGCCGTAGAGCACGCCGGTCGCCGGGTCGGCCACGGACCCGGCCGCGTTCACGGCCGCGAGGGCCGCGACCGTCACCCCGGAGGGCAGCACGAGGCTGGCCGTGCCGATGCCCCCCTTCAGGCCGCCGGCCACCGCGCCCGTGCCGGCGCCCACATTGCCCTGCGCCACGGGCCCGTCGCCTCGGCCGCGGGCCGCCGCCTCGGCCGCCTCCCGGCCGAGGGCGGCGTCCGGCCGGGCGCGCCAGTCGCCGCCGCGGCCGAGGTCGAACAGGGCCGCCGCCGGGACGACCGGCACGACCTGGGCCGGGTCCGGGCCCACGCGGAAGCCGCGGCCGGCGTCCTCGAGGAAGGCCATGACCCCGGCCGCCGCCTCCAGGCCGAAGGCGCTGCCGCCGGTCAGGACGACGGCCTCGACGCGCTGGACGAGATTGCGCGGGTCGAGGGCGTCGGTCTCCCGTGTGCCGGGCCCGCCGCCGCGCACGTCCACGGCGGTCACGACCCCGCCCGCACCCGTTCCCGCGCCCGGGTCGGTGAGGACGACGGTGGTGCCGGTCAGGGCGCCGTCACCGGTGCGTTGCGCGTGACCCACGCGCAGGCCGGGCACGTCCTGGAGGGCGTCGAGGGGGCCGGGGATCGGGGCGGGCCGCAGGGTGGTCATGCGGCATGCGTACCACGGGACGGACGTTCGGACAGGCCCGTTTCCCCTCTCGCCGCCAGTACCGCTCCCACCGCCACCGTCACCGCCGCCACCAACCCCGCCAGCAGCACCGCCGCGCTGCCCGCGAACGTGCAGGCCAGGACTGCCACGGATGCGGTCGGCAAGGTCAACTGCTGGGCGGGGCCCCGTTTGTAGTGGCGGGAGTGGAGGAGCCAGACCGAGAACGTGAAGAGGGCCGCCGGGACGGTCACCGTGGCCGACGCGGCGAAGGTGGAGATGTGGGCCTTGCCGATGACCTGCTCGACCGCCACCTCGATGCCGGCGCCCATGGCCGCCGCCGAGCAGAAGACCACGTAGTGGCCGTAGCCCCAGAGGAAGGCCTGGCGGTTGGAGGCCAGATGGAGGTGGATGGGGACCGCGAAGTAGATCCAGTAGGCGGCGAAGATCAGGAGCAGGCCGCCGGCCGCGATCGGCACCAGGGTGCCCAGGGCCTCGTGCTCGTCCGCGGCCGACTGGACCGCCGTCGTGGCGGCCGCCACCGTCTCGCCGAGGACGATGATGGTGAACAGGCCGTACCGCTCGGCGATGTGATGCGGGTGCCAGGCGGTCGCCCGGCCGCGTTCGGCGACGACGGGGACCGTCATCTCCGCGATCGCCATCACCACGAAGACCCACGGCTTGGCGTGGTCGGGCAGGACCAGCAGGCCCAGCCAGCCGACCTGGCAGATGCACACGCCGATGGCGTACCGCAGGGCCGTGCGTCTCTCGGCCCCCGTCGACGCGTGCGCCGCGCGCAGCCACTGGAAGACCAGCGCCAGGCGCATCACCAGATACCCGAACCACACCAGCGAGAAGTCGCTCACGTCGAACGCGCGGGGGATGCCCGCCGCCAGGATCAGCACGCCGGCGATCTGCACCAGCGTCACCACGCGGTAGAGCGCGTCGTCCGTGTCGTACGCGGACGAGAACCAGGAGAAGTTCATCCAGGCCCACCAGATGGCGAAGAACATCATCAGGTAGCCCGGGATGCCGTGGCCCGGATGACCCTCCGCGAGCGCGTGCACCAGTTGCCGGCCGGCCTGGGCGACCGCGACCACGAAACAGAGGTCGAAGAAGAGCTCCAGCGGGGTCGCCGTCCGGTGCTCCTCCTCGCGCCCGCGCTCGGTCATGGGCCGCAGCAGGCCGGAGCTCCGGGCGGGAGGCGATTCCTCGCTCATAGGGCGATTGTCGCCGGGGCGCCCGCCCGCCGCCCGGCGAACGCCGCCCGTCGCCCACTGAACGCCTGTCGCCGCCCGACCGCCCGCCGCCGGGCCCGCCGCCCGTACCCTGGAGGCATGAGTACCGCCCCCGAACCGCGCACGCCCCGGCGTGACCCGGCCACCGCAGCCGCGCTGATCTTCGACGACCCGCTGTCGCAGCAGTCCTCGGACGACACCGACCGTGGGTGGGGCGACCGCCCGGCATCCGGCGGTGGCGACAGCGCCGCCGATCTGGCCCGCTTCCTGGACGAGAAGCCGCCCCACCACGTCTGACGGGCGCCACCGGTGCCGCCCGCCGCGCGCCTGCCTAGCGCGGGGCCGGCACCGAGTCCGAGCCCGGGCCCCGGCGCTGCTCGATCAGGGTGTCGCGGATCTGGGCCAGCAGCTCGATCTCCGTGGGCTCGGCGGACTTGTTCTCCACCGGGGCCTTGGCGGCCTGGCGGTCCTGCCAGCGTTTCATCGGCAGCAGCATGAGGAAGTAGACCACCGCCGCCGTGATCAGGAACGTGAGCGAGGCGCTGAGCACCGCGCCCCACTGGATGTAGACCCCCTTGGTCACCTCTCCCGTCGCGCCGCGCGCGCAGGGGCCCTTCAGGCAGGCCGCGTAGTGATCGAGGTCCTTGGTGCCGAACGCACCGACGACCGGGTTGATGACGCCCTTGACCACAGAGTTCACGATGTTGGTGAACGCCGCCCCGATGACGACGGCGACCGCGAGGTCCACGACGTTGCCTCGCATCAGGAATGCCTTGAAGCCGCCAAGGACCCCTGTCTTCTTCTCGCTCACCGAACAACCTCTCTCTGTGCGTACCTGTGACGGAATGGTCGATTCCATAACATACGAGAGAATCTGGCTGCCCTGTGACATCCCCAAACACGATCAGCCCAGCCGCCGGCGGACCGTCCGCGCCGCCCGCTCACGCGCACCGGGGCGAAGAGCGGCACCCGGCGGCGCGGGGGCGTCCACGGGGGAGGCGGAGGGGGAAACAGGGAGGGGAGCGGAGAAGGAGACACAGGGGGAGTGGGAGCGGGCATGCCGGGCCACCGCCTTTCGTGAGGAGCGCGAGCGCGTTCTCGGCGCTCCTCACGATCCCGGCTTTTCCCGGACCCCGCCCGGGCCTGTGGACTACCGCCCGGTTGTGGAAAAACCCGTGCCCCGTGGGGGTGACGAAGGCCCCACCCCACGCGGCCCCGGCCGGTTACGGCAGCTCGATCCCCAGGTCCCAGCCGTCGTGGGCGTGGGTGCACAGGCAGTCGCGGTCCGCGGTCTTCGGCAGCGCCGCCACCGCGTCGAAGAGCACCTCGCGCAGCCGCGCCACGTTCTCCCCGAAGACCCGCAGCACGTCCTCGTGGGTGACGCCCTCGCCCGTCTCGGCCCCCGCGTCCAGGTCCGTGACCAGCGACAGCGAGGTGTAGCAAAGGCCCAGCTCGCGGGCGAGGACGGCCTCCGGGTGCCCGGTCATGCCGACCACCGACCAGCCCTGCGCCGCGTGCCAGAGCGACTCGGCGCGGGTCGAGAAGCGCGGGCCCTCGATCACCACCATCGTCCCGCCGTCCACCGGCTCCCAGTCGCGCCCGCGCGCCGCGCCCAGCGCCACCGCGCGCCCCACCGGGCAATAGGGGTCGGCGAAGGTCATGTGGACGACCTCGGGGACCGTGCCGTCGGCCAGCGGCGTCCCGTCGAAGAAGGTCTGCGTGCGGGTCTTGGTGCGGTCGACCAGCTGGTCCGGCACGAGCAGCGTCCCCGGCCCGTACTCCTCGCGCAGCCCGCCCACCGCGCACGGCCCCAGCACCTGGCGCACGCCGAGCGAGCGCAGGGCCCAGAGGTTGGCGCGGTAGTTGATGCGGTGCGGCGGAACGGTGTGGGTGCGGCCGTGGCGGGGGAGGAAGGCGACCTTCCGGCCGGCCAGTTCGCCGAGGAAGAGCGAGTCGCTCGGCGCCCCGTAGGGCGTCTCCATCGTGATCTCGGTCACGTCCTCGAGGAAGGAGTAGAACCCCGATCCCCCGATGACGCCTATCTCCGCCGTGCCTGCTGATGCGCTGATCGTGTCGGCCATGCGGTCACCCTAGCGGGACCGCCCCGCCCGGCCCCGCCTGGACATACGGCGGAGCCCGCCGCCCCCAGGGGGGGGCGACGGGCTCCGGTGCGTGCGTGAGGCTGCGCGTCAGGCGGCCGAGCTGCTGCTGCTCGAGCCCGACGACGCGGCGGGCGCGGAGGAGGTGCTCTTCGACGCAGAGGACGACGCGGACGACGAGCCGGTCGACGTGGTCGTCGACGACTTCGCGGCCGGGCTGCTGCTGGACGACGAGCCGCGGCTGTCGTTCCGGTAGAAGCCGGAGCCCTTGAAGACGATGCCGACCGCCGAGAACACCTTCTTCAGGCGGCCGTCGCACTGCGGGCATACGGTCAAGGCGTCGTCGGTGAACTTCTGCACCGCCTCGAGGCCTTCCCCGCACTCGGTGCACTGGTACTGGTAAGTCGGCACTTGCTCCTCCTGGCACTCTCACTCAATGAGTGCTAACGATGCTCAATAGTGCAGTATTCCGGTCCGTCAGTCCACCGAAACGGGCTGACGGTGACCGACCCCACGTGCCGCGACGACCGACTCCGACCGCGGGGTCAGGGCCTTGCGCAGCGTGAACAGCACCACCAGGGCGATGGCGGTGCCGACCAGCGGCACCAGGAAACCGGTGCTCGCGCCATGGGCGTCGATCAGCCGTCCGCCCACGGTCGCGCCGGCCGCCTGGCCCAGGCCGACGGCGCCCGTCAGCCAGGTGAACGCCTCGGTGCGGGCGCTCGCCGGGACCAGCTTCTCCACCAGGGTGTAGCCGGTGATCAGCGAGGGCGCGATGCACAGGCCCACCAGCATGCCCACGGCACCCAGCAGCACCATGGAGTCCGCGGCCCACAGCGGGGAGGTGGCCAGCACCAGCAGCGGGAAGGCCGTCAGCAGCCGGCGCTGCGGGCTCGACTTCCACGCCACGAGGCCGCAGACGATGCCGGCGATCATGTTTCCGGCCGCGAACGCGCCGTACATCAGGCCGTTCAGGCCGGGCTCGCCCAGCTCCTTGGTGAAGGCCGTCATCGACACCTGCATGCCGCCGAAGACGGTGCCGATGCCGAGCATGACGACCGCCAGCACCCGCACGCCGGGCACGGACAGCGCGGAGGCGCGCTTGCCGTCCGCCGTGCCGGCCGCCGAGCGGCTCGGCTGGGGCTGCGTACGCCGCTGCGTGGCGAAGAGCAGGCCGCCGGCCAGGGTCAGCACGGCCTCCGCGACCAGGCCGGCGGCCGGGTGGACGCCGGTGCACAGCGCGGTGGCCAGCACCGGGCCGATCACGAAGGTGAACTCGTCGGTGACGGACTCGAAGGCCGCCGCCGTGGACATCAGCGGCGAGCCCTCGAGCTTGTTCGCCCACCGGGCCCGCACCATCGGCCCGATCTGCGGGGTCGAGGCGCCGGCCGGCACGGCGGCCGCCAGCAGCGCCCACAGGGGCGCGTGCGACAGCGCGAGCACCGTCAGCAGCGAGATCGCGGCGGCGTGCACGACGACGCCGGGGATCAGCACCGCGGCCTGGCCGAAGCGGTCCGCGAGCTTGCCGCTCTGCGGCGCGAAGAGCGCCATGGCCACGCCGGCGGTCGCCGAGACGGTGCCGGCGGTGCCGTACGAGCCGGTGGTGTCGTTGACCAGCAGCAGGATGCCGATGGTCAGCATCGCGAAGGGCTGCCGGGCCAGGAAGCCGGGGAGCAGGAACGTCCAGGCGCCGCGGGTGCGCAGCAGCTGTCCGTATCCGGGGCGGGCCCCGGCGGAGTCGTTGACCGTGGATGCCACGGCCGGCCTTTCCGCTGCCTGGTAGCGCGCTCCGGACGGGTGTCGCACGGAGCGCGCCGAGAGCTGTCCTCTCGCGCAGGACCGTGGTAGATGCCTATCCGGCCGCCTTGTGGCACCAGGGGCCACGCGACCGCGGCCGCCGTGCGGTCGCGCCAGCCCTGCATCAGGCAGAGTTGGTTCGGTGTGAAGGTCAGACACGGTGCGTAACGAAACTCCCGTTACGCACGTGAATAAGCGAATAGCTTACTTAACCGACTTCCTCTTTACCAGACCCCACTTTGCTTTCGGCTTCGCGACCGCATCGCCCGCCACGTTTCCCGTGCCCAGCCAGCCGGCCAGCTTGCCGCCCTCGCCGACCGCCCGCAGCCGCCGCTCGGTGGCGTCGCGCACCGGGTCGGTGGCCACGACCATCAGCTCGTCGCCCTTGCGCAGGACGGTCGTGGGCCCGGGCACGAAGCTGGCGTCGTCGCGGACGACCAGGGTGACGGCGGCGCCCGGGGGCAGGCGCAGCTCGGAGACCTCGACGCCGTGCATCTTCGAGCCCTCGGGGATGGCCACGGACAGCAGGTGCCCGCGCAGCCGCTCCAGCGGCGCGGACTCGATGCCCAGGTCCTCCGCCTCGTTGTCGCCGAGCCGGAGCCGGCTCGCCAGCCAGGGCAGGGTCGGGCCCTGCACCAGGGTGTAGACGATCACCAGCACGAAGACGATGTTGAAGATCCGGCGGCTGTCCTGGACCCCGGCCACCATGGGGATGGTGGCCAGGACGATCGGTACGGCCCCGCGCAGTCCCGCCCAGGACAGCAGCACCTTCTCCTGCCAGGGCGTACGGAACGGCGCCGTGCTCAGGAAGACGGACACGGGCCGGGCCACCATGGTCAGCACCAGGCCGACCACGAGCGCGGGGACGATGTCGTCGAACAGCTCGTGCGGGGTGACCAGCAGGCCGAGCAGGACGAACATGCCGATCTGGGCGATCCAGCCGAGCCCCTCGGCGAAGCCACGGGTGGCCGGCCAGTGCGGCAGCCGGGCGTTGCCGAGGATCAGCGCGGCGAGGTAGACGGCCAGGAAGCCGGAGCCGTGGGCGAGCGCGCCGCCCGCGTAGGCGGTGACGGCGATGGCCATCACGGCGATGGGGTAGAGGCCGGAGGCGGGCAGGGCGACGTGCCGCAGCCCGTAGGCGCCCAGGGTGCCGATCGCGAGGCCGATGGCCGCGCCGATCGCCAGTTCCAGGGCGATCCTGCCGAGCAGGACGTACCAGTGGTCGACCGGGCCGGCGGCCGAGAAGGCGACGACGAGGATGACGACGGGGGCGTCGTTGAAGCCGGACTCGGCCTCGAGGACACCTGTGAGTCGGCCGGGCAGCGGGACGTTGCGCAGGACGGAGAAGACGGCCGCGGCGTCCGTGGAGGACACGACGGCGCCGATGATCAGGGCCTGGCGCCAGTCGATGCCGGCCAGGTAGTGCGCGGCGGCCGCGGTGACGCCGACGCTCACCGCGACGCCGAAGGTGGAGAGCACGGCGGCGGCCGGCAGGGCGGGCTTGATCTCCTGCCACTTGGTGCCGAGGCCGCCCTCGGCGAGGATCACGACCAGGGCGGCGTAGCCGATGACCTGGGTGAGGCCGACGTCATTGAAGGAGATGCCTATGCCGTCCTGCCCGATGGCGACGCCTATCCCCAGATAGACGAGCAGGCTGGGAAGCCCGCTGCGCGAGGAGACCCGGACCGCCGCCACCGCGACGAGCAGAACGAGCGAGCAGATCAGCAGGAGTTCGTTGAGGTGGTGGACAGTCAGGGGCCGGTCCCTTCACGAGGTTTTGACACGGTCTCTTCCGCCGACCGACCGGAACGTTTCACCAGCCGATGGGAAGTTCGTTTCCTAATCTAATATTTTACGGGTTCTTGACGCGGCCGCGACGGGGAGGTCCCCGGGACGGGCAGGGGACCGGGCGCGGGAGGCGACTCCGCGTCGGGGCCTTCCCCGCCCTGCGCCTATGGTTGCTTCCAGCATTCCAGGACCACCTGCCCCTCTAAGGACAGCGATGCCCGCCAACAAGAACGGCCCCGGCAAGAAGAAGAAGGGGCGACGCGCCCGCCTGCTCGTGATCACATTCGTGCTGCTGCTCGTGGCGGGCGTCGCCTTCGGCGCGTACTGGAGTGTCAGTACCGTGCGCGCCTCCTTCCCCACGACGGACGGCACCCTGAAGCTCAAGGGTTTGTCGGGTGAGGTGAAGGTCGTCCGGGACGACCACGGCATCCCCCAGATCTACGCGGACAACGCCGAGGACCTCTTCCGCGCCCAGGGCTTCGTCCAGGCGCAGGACCGGTTCTGGGAGATGGACGTCCGCCGCCATCTGACGGCGGGACGGCTCTCCGAGATGTTCGGCTCCGGCCAGGTCGAGACCGACGCCTTCCTGCGCACCATGGGCTGGCGCCGGGTCGCGCAGCAGGAGTACGACACCAAGCTGTCGCCGGCCACCAAGAAGTACCTCCAGGCGTATTCCGACGGAGTCAACGCCTACCTCAAGGACCACAAGGGCAAGTCGCTCTCCGTCGAGTACGCGGCCCTGGAGTTCGAGAACGACTACAAGCCCGAGGCCTGGACCCCGGTCGACTCGGTCGCCTGGCTCAAGGCCATGGCCTGGGACCTGCGCGGCAACATGCAGGAGGAGATCGACCGCTCGCTGGCCTCCTCCCGGCTGAACCCGAAGCAGATCGAGCAGCTGTACCCGGCGTACCCGTATGACCGGAACAAGCCGATCACCGAGGGCGGAACGGTCGATACCGCCACGAAGACGTACGACCCGAAGGGCGCCGCGGGCACCGGCACGCAGGCCGGCGCGGGCCAGAACGCCACGACCGGCGGCGGCGCCGCGGCCGGCGGGCTGCGCTCCAGCCTGTCCTCGCTGTCGAGCACCCTGGAGAAGGTCCCGGCGCTGCTCGGCCCGAACGGCAACGGCATCGGCTCCAACTCGTGGGTCGTCTCCGGCAAGTACACGACCACCGGCAAGCCGCTGCTGGCCAACGACCCGCACCTCGCGCCGCAGATGCCCTCGCTCTGGTACCAGATGGGTCTGCACTGCACCAAGACCGGCGCCCAGTGCCCGTACGACGTCGCCGGCTACAGCTTCTCCGGCATGCCGGGCGTGATAATCGGCCACAACAAGGACATCGCCTGGGGCATGACCAACCTGGGCGCGGACGTCTCCGACCTCTACCTGGAGAAGGTCACCGCCGACTCCTACCTCTACGACGGCAAGCAGAAGCCGTTCGTCACCCGCAAGGAGACCATCAAGGTCGCGGGCGAGAAGAGCCGCGAGATCACCGTCCGTGAGACCAACAACGGCCCGATCGTCTCCGACCGCAACGACGAGCTCGTCAAGGTCGGCGCGAAGGCGCCCGTCAAGGACCCGGCCCCCGACCGCGCCGACGGCTACGCCGTCGCGCTGCGCTGGACCGCGCTGGACGCGGGCAAGACCATGGACGGCCTGTTCGCGCTGAACCAGGCGAACGACTTCCAGTCCTTCCGCAAGGCGGCCGCCGACTTCGACGTCCCCTCGCAGAACCTGATCTACGCCGACACCAAGGGCAACATCGGCTACCAGGCCCCGGGCCGCATCCCGGTCCGCGGCAAGGCGGGCGAGGCCAAGGGCGAGGACCAGGCGACCGGCCAGACCGGCCAGACCGGTGCCAACGGCACGACCGCCCGGACCGACACCAACGGCGACGGCCGGATCGACGCCAAGGACGAGGCGAAGGACGAGGCGAAGACCGACGGCAAGACCGACGCCCAGGCCGCGGCCCCCGACGGCCGCCTCCCGGCGCCCGGCTGGGACCCGGCCTACCAGTGGACCGGCTGGATCCCGCAGTCCGCGCTGCCGTACGACTACAACCCCGAGCGCGGCTACATCGTCACCGCCAACCAGGCCGTCGCCGACAAGAAGTACCCCTACCTCCTCACGCAGGACTGGGGCTACGGCGCCCGCAGCCAGCGGATCAACGAGCTCATCCAGTCGAAGATCAAGGACGGCGGGAAGATCTCGACGGACGACATGCAGAAGATGCAGCTGGACAACAACAGCGAGATCGCCAAGCTGCTGACGCCCTACCTGCTGAAGATCGACGTCAAGGGCGCCAACGAGCGCGAGACGAAGTACGTCCGCGAGGCCCAGAAGCTGCTGAAGGACTGGGACTACAGCCAGGAGGCCGACTCGGCCGCCGCCGCGTACTTCAACGCCGTCTGGCGCAACACCCTCAAGCTGGCCTTCGGCAACAAGCTCCCCAAGGAGCTGCGGGTCAAGGACCAGTGCCTGCGGGTGCGGCCGGCGGACGACTCGCGTCCGCAGGAGGACCTGGACGGCAACACCCGCCTGGTCCTGGAGTGCGGCGAGCGCGAGCCGGACAACGCGCAGCCGGACGGCGGCGACCGCTGGTTCGAGGTCGTCCGCAGCATCCTCGGCAAGCCCGAGGACTCCTGGTGGAAGACCAGCGGCACCCGCACCAACCCGGGCGCCAAGAACCGCGACGAGCTGCTGGAGCGCGCCATGAAGGACGCGCGCTGGGAGCTCACCTCCAAGCTCGGCAAGGACGTCACGTCCTGGAGCTGGGGCCGGCTGCACCAGCTGAACCTCAAGAACCAGACCCTCGGCAAGGAGGGCCCCGGCATCGTGAAGTGGATGCTCAACCGGGGGCCCTGGAACCTCGCCGGCGGCGAGGCCGCGGTCAACGCCGCGGGCTGGAACGCGGCGGGCGGCTACGACGTGATCTGGGTGCCGTCCATGCGGATGGTCGTCAACCTCGACGACCTCGACAAGTCCCGCTGGATCAACCTCACCGGCGCCTCCGGCCACGCCTACAACGCCCACTACTACGACCAGACGGACAAGTGGGCCAAGGGCGAGCTGCTGCCGTGGGCCTTTAGCCCGGACGCGGTGAAGAAGTCGGGCGACGCGACGCTCACGCTCAAGCCGTAGCCGGCCTCGGCGCTAGCCGAAGCGGCGCACCCCGTCAGGGGTGACCACCGCGTGCACGGGGTGGTCGTGCGGTTCCTCCGGGACCCGCGCGACCACCTCGTCGTCGTAGAGGAGGACCACGCGCGCCGGGTCGGCCCCGGCCCGCTCCAGGCGGGCCAGCACCCGGTCGTACGACCCGCCGCCCCGGCCCAGCCGCAGGCCGCGGTCGTCCACCGCCAGCCCCGGCAGCAGCACGGCGTCGGCGCCGGTGACCGCGTCGGGGCCCAGCCGCTCGCCGTCGGGCTCCAGCAGGCCCTTGGAGGCGCGCACGAGACGGTCCGCGCCCCGGTAGGGCGCCCAGTCGAGGTCGTTGTCGGGCAGCAGGACCGGCAGCAGGACGCGCACGCCCCGCGCGCGCAGCGCATCCAGCAGGGCGCGGGTGCCCGGCTCGCTCCCCACCGAGACATAGGCGGCCACCGTCCGCGCCCCGGCGAGCTCGGGCAGCTCCAGCGCCCGGCGCGCCAGAGCGGCCTCGGCCGTCGCGATGTCATCCGAGGTCAACCCGGATCTCACGGCCAGGAGGGAGCGCCGCAACCCGCTTTTACTAGGCTGGGGAGGGCCTGGAAACGCATTGGCTTCGATCATTGTTCGTACAAACTCCTCGCCTCAGGTCATACTCGGCGGAGTAACATCTTCCGCCCAAACGCAACGGATAGTGTTCGGCTCATGACTCAATCGCGCCCTCGGATCAGCAAGGCTGTCATCCCTGCCGCCGGGCTCGGAACCCGCTTTCTCCCGGCCACCAAGGCCACCCCCAAGGAGATGCTCCCGGTGGTCGACAAGCCGGCGATCCAGTATGTGGTGGAAGAGGCTGTGCACGCGGGCCTGTCCGACGTGCTCATGATCACCGGACGGAACAAGCGGCCGCTTGAGGATCATTTCGACCGCAATTACGAGCTCGAGGAAATGCTGCGCCGCAAAGGCGACGCGTCCCGGCTCGCGAAGGTCCAGGAGTCCAGCGACCTGGCGACCATGCACTACGTCCGCCAGGGCGACCCCCGGGGCCTGGGCCACGCCGTGCTGTGCGCCGCCCCGCACGTCGGCGACGAGCCCTTCGCCGTCCTGCTCGGCGACGACCTGATCGACGCCCGCGACCCGCTGCTGTCCCACATGGTCGACATCCAGCGGCTGCACGGCGGCAGTGTGATCGCCCTCATGGAGGTCGACCCGGCCCAGATCGGCCTCTACGGCTGCGCGGCCGTCAAGCCCACCGACACCGAGGGCGTCGTCGAGATCACCGGCCTGGTCGAGAAGCCCGACCCCGAGGAGGCGCCGAGCAACTACGCCGTCATCGGCCGCTACGTCCTCGACCCGGCCGTCTTCGACGTGCTCCGCGAGACCGAGCCGGGCCGCGGCGGCGAGATCCAGCTCACCGACGCCCTCCAGGCACTGGCCGCCGAGCCGGGCCTCGGCGGACCCGTGCACGGCGTGGTCTTCAAGGGCCGCCGCTACGACACCGGTGACCGTGGTGACTACCTGCGTGCCATCGTCAGACTGGCATGCGAACGGGAAGACCTGGGTCCGGACTTCCGGGCCTGGCTCCGCAGTTACGTCACCGAGGAGATGTAGCGCTTTGAGCACCAGCACGGGCACGGGCACGCCCCCCGCCGCGACCGCGGACACGGACCGTCTCTGGTCGGTGGACGAGCACCTCGACGACATCCTCGGGAAGCTCCGCCCGCTGGAGCCCATCGAGCTGCAACTGCTCGACGCCCAGGGCTGCGTGCTGGTCGAGGACGTCACCGTCCCCGCCGCCCTGCCACCCTTCGACAACAGCTCCATGGACGGCTACGCCGTCCGGGTCGCCGACGTCGAAGGGGCGGGCGAGGAGTTCCCCGCGGTGCTCACGATCGTCGGCGACATCGCGGCGGGCAGCGGCGAGCTGCCCACCGTCGGCCCCGGCGAGGCCGTGCGCATCATGACCGGCGCCCCGGTGCCGCCCGGCGCCGAGGCCGTCGTGCCGGTCGAATGGACCGACGGCGGCACGGGCGGCGGCCGGGCCGACGCGATGACCGCCGGGCGGCCCGCCGCGGACGGCGACGGCCCCGGCCTCGGCGAGGTGCGGGTCCACCGCCCCGCCGCCGCCCGCGCCCACATCCGCGACCGCGGCAGCGACGTCGGCGCCGGCGAGATCGCCGTCCGCGCGGGCACGGTCCTCGGCCCGTCCCAGATCGGCCTCCTCGCCGCCATCGGCCGCGCGTCCGTGACCGTACGCCCCCGCCCCCGCGTCGTGGTGGTGTCCACCGGCAGCGAGCTCGTCCCGCCCGGCGAGGCCCTGACCGCCGGGCGGATCCACGACTCCAACAGCTTCATGCTCACCGCCTGCGCCCGCGACGCCGGCGCCATCGCGTACCGCGTCGGCGCCGTCGACGACGAGCCCGCCGCGCTGCGGTCCACGCTGGACGACCAGCTGGTGCGCGCCGACGCGGTCGTCACCAGCGGGGGAGTGAGCGTCGGCGCGTACGACGTGGTCAAGGAGGCCCTCTCCGGGCTGACCGCCGAGGAGGGCAGCGTCTCCTTCCGTCGCCTGGCCATGCAGCCCGGCAAGCCCCAGGGCTTCGGCCGCATCGGCCCCGACCGCACCCCGCTGTTCGCCCTGCCGGGCAACCCCGTCAGCGCGTACGTCTCCTTCGAGCTCTTCGTGCGGCCCGCCGTCCGGGCGCTCATGGGCCTCCCGCCCTTCGGCGACCGCCGGACCGTGCGCGCGGTGTGCCCGCAGGGCGTCGCCTCCTCGCCCCGGGGACGCCGGCAGTACCTGCGCGGCCACTACGCCGACGGCCGGGTGACCACGGTCGGGGGAGCGAGCTCCCACCTGGTCAAGGCGCTCGCCGACGCCAACGCCCTGATCGTCGTGCCCGAGAACGTCACCTCGCTGGCCGAGGGCGCCGAAGTGGACGTGGTCCTTCTCGACTGACCGCCCGCCCCGCCGGGTACGGTGGCTGCCCACAGGCACCACAGGGGCCCGGACCGGGAGAACGATGAGCAGCGCCCAGGAGCATCTCACCCACCTCGACGACACGGGCGCGGCCCGCATGGTCGACGTCTCCGCCAAGGAGGTCACCGCGCGCACCGCCCGCGCGAGCGGCCGGGTGCTCGTCTCCCCCCGCGTCGTGGAACTGCTGCGCGGCGAGGGCATGCCCAAGGGCGACGCCCTCGCCACCGCCCGCATCGCCGGGATCATGGGCGCCAAGCGCACCCCCGAGCTGATCCCGCTGTGCCACCCGCTCGCCCTGTCCGGCGTCACGATCGACCTCGCGGTCGCCGACGACGCCGTCGAGATCCTCGCCACCGTGAAGACGACGGACCGCACGGGCGTGGAGATGGAGGCGCTGACGGCGGTCTCGGTCGCCGCGCTGACCGTGGTCGACATGGTCAAGGCCGTGGACAAGGGCGCGGTCGTCACCGACGTCCGCGTCGAGGAGAAGACGGGCGGGAAGTCCGGGAAGTGGAGCCGCGGGTGAGAGCGCTCGTCGTGACGGCGTCGAACCGGGCGGCCGCGGGCGTGTACGCCGACAAGGGGGGCCCGTTGCTGGCGGAGGGGCTCACGGCGATGGGCTTCGCCGTCGACGGCCCGCGCGTCGTGCCCGACGGCGACCCCGTCGAGGCCGCCCTGCGCGAGGCGGTGGCGAGCGCGTACGACGTGGTGCTGACCACGGGCGGCACGGGCATCTCGCCCAGCGACCGCACCCCCGAGGCGACGCGGCGCGTCCTCGACTACGAGATCCCGGGCATCCCCGAGGCCCTGCGGGCCGAGGGGCTGGCGAAGGTCCCCACGGCGGCGCTCTCGCGGGGCCTGGCCGGGGTCGCGGGGCGCACACTGATCGTGAACCTGCCCGGTTCGACCGGCGGGGTGCGCGACGGGCTGGCCGTGCTGGAGCGCCTGCTGGTGCACGCGGTGGAGCAGATCCACGGCGGTGACCACTCCCGCCCCTCCGCATGAGCGTCCGGCCCGAGCGTCCGGCCGGTGACCGGGATGAGCGTGTGAGCGGTGTCGGGCGGGTGAGCGCATGAACTTCTGGCCGGTGACGCTGATGGACGGCGATGTCGCCCTGCGCCCGATAAGGCCGCGCGACCAGCGGGCGTGGCGCGAGGTCAACCAGCGCAACCGGGACTGGCTGCGCCCCTGGGAGGCCACGATCCCCCCGCCGCCGCCCGGCGTGCCCCCGGCGCGACGGCCCACCTACCGGCAGATGGTCCGGCATCTGCGCGCCGAGGCGCACGCCGGGCGCATGCTGCCGTTCGTGATCGAGTACCGCGGCCGGCTGGTGGGCCAGCTGACCGTGGCGGGGATCACCTGGGGCTCCATGTGCTCGGCCCACGTCGGCTACTGGGTGGACGAGGCGGTGGCGGGCCGGGGCGTGATGCCGACGGCCGTGGCGCTGGTGGTGGACCACTGCTTCCACCGCGTCGGACTGCACCGTGTCGAGGTGTGCATCCGGCCGGAGAACCTGCCCAGCCGCCGGGTGGTGGAGAAACTCGGATTCCGTGAGGAGGGGCTGCGCCCGGGGTATCTCCACATCGACGGCGCCTGGCGCGACCACCTGGTCTACGCGCTGACCGCCGACGAGGTCCCGGAGGGGCTGGTGGCCAGGTGGCACCGGCGCTCCCCGGAAATAAAATAAACGTTCGAAATCGACTGTCAATTGACGGTATTCGTTGGGTTCCGGTCTCAACAATCACAAAAAAAGTTCGAGATATCAGCCGGATCGTGCGACACACCGCGCCAATTGGCGGAATCCCCCGCGCGTCCCCCTCTACCGTGTGAAGGGTGAGCAGCAGCGGCCTGATCTACGCAGTCATCGTCGGGGCCTGGGCCGCCTACTTGGTGCCGATGTGGCTCCGTAGGCAGGACGAGCTCAATGAAGCCCGTCCGACGGAACGCTTCAGCACGGCCATCCGGCTTCTGTCCGGACGGGCGGGCATGGAGCGCCGTTACGCCAAGGACCTCGAGGGGCGCGCCTCCGGCGACGCCCCGGCGCCGGCGGACCCCACGGGGTCCGAGCCCGGCGCGCCCGAGCCGGACGCCGCGACCGACCCGGTCGCCGTCCGGTCCTTCGGCGCGCCCGCGTCCGGCGCGGAGCCGGACCGGCCGGCCGCCCCCGCGAGCCCGGCCACCCAGAGCGCCGCCGCCCAGGGCGCGGCCCAGAGCGCCGCCGAGCGGGCCCGCCGCTCCAAGGTCCTCGCCCGGCGCCGCCGCACCACGGTGCTGCTCTTCCTCGCCTTCACCCTCGGCGCGGTCGTCGCGGGCGTCGGCGGGCTGGCGTTCCTGTGGGCCCCGGCGGGGCCCGCGGCGCTGCTCAGCGCGTACATCGTCTATCTGAGGCTCCAGGAGCGCCGCCGGTTCGCCTTCACCATGGACCAGCGCCGCGCCGAACAGGCCGCCCAACGGCTGCGTGAGGGCCGTGCCCGCCCTCACGCGGCGGCGCCCGAGAGCGACCCGGCCGCCGCTGACACCGTTGTCCACCATCAGGCCCCCGCGCCGCCGGCGATGTCCGCCCACAGCGCGGGCCGCCGTGCGCTGGTCGAGCAGACCGACCACGCCGAGTGGGTCGACCAGCAGCGCGACCGGGGCACCGGCGAGGGCTGGGAGCCCGTGCCCGTGCCGCTGCCCACGTACGTCTCGGCGCCGGTCGCCCCGCGCGCCACCGGCGCCGGCGCGGACGCCTGGAGCTCCGCCCGCTCCAGCACCGTGGAGCCGTCCTCCGACCGCAAGCCCGCCGCCGACGAGCGCCGCCCCGCCCGCTCCCGCCGCCCCCGCCGCGAGCGCGGCCGCACGCCGCTCTTCGACCAGTACGCCGACGACGACCGCCCCCGCGCCGCCAACGAGTGATCCCCGGCGACCGGCCCCGGCGTTGACCAGCGGGGAGTCGCGGGGGAGCGGATTTCCGGGCACCCGGATGGAAGTGCTAGAGTTCCACTCGTTGCAAGGGCCTGTGGCGCAGTCCGGTAGCGCACCTCGTTCGCATCGAGGGGGTCAGGGGTTCGAATCCCCTCAGGTCCACCGCACATGAAAGCCCCCGTCGGGAGTATCCGACGGGGGCTTTCGCATGCCCGGGATCCCCCAGCGCCCGGCGGCCCCGCGCGGGTTCGCGCGGGGCGGGCGCAACGGGCTCAGCCGGTGGCGAGGTTGCGTTCCAGGAGGGACAGCAGCCGGGAAAGCTCGGCGCGGTCGGCCTCGGTGAGGCCCGCGACCGTACGCTCCTCGAGGTCCCGCCACACCTGCTCCACCTCCTCGCGCAGCGCCTCGCCCGCCGGGGTGGTCTCGATGAGGACGGCCCGGCGGTCCCCGGGGTGGGCGCAGCGGCTGATCAGCCCGGCCTGCTCCAGCCGCTGGACCATGCGGGTCACGGTGGAGGGGTCGAGCTCCATCAGTTTGATCAGTTCGGACTGGCGCTGCGGGCCGGCCTCCCACAGACGCATCATCAGCAGCTCCTGCCCCGGGTAGAGCCCGAGGCGCCGCAGCAGGTGCCCGGCCGTGGTGCGGTGGGACCGGGCGACGCGGGCGAGGGCGTGGCTGACCTGACCTCCGCACGCGGGGCGTGCGGAGGGGGCGGGGGAGGCGGCTGTGCCGCTCTGCGGGGTGGGGCCGGGCATGAGGTGCTTCCTTCGCCGGGGAATGGTTCCCCACCATTATGTTGGCTGGCCAAGTAATGAGCTACAGTGGCTCTCGGCCCGATTGCTTGGCTGGCCAATAACTTGTGGAGGGGACAGCT